>NZ_CP110232.1:0-1200000 GCF_029144185.1 Vagococcus intermedius
CTTGTGGATAACATAAAAGTTATTAAAAAATTATTAACAGGTTATTCACATATAGGTACGGCTTCATAAATAAGCTTTAGAACGAGTTTTCCACAGTACTAACAGTGCCTACTACTACTACTATTTTTTAATATAATAAAATAAACTAAATAAGGAGTGCTTAACTATTATGAAACTAACAATTAATAGATCAATTTTTTTAAATGAATTATCAACAGTTCAGCGTGCCATCTCATCAAAAACAACGATACCTATTTTAACTGGTGTCAAATTAGCTTTATCTAATGATGGCCTTTCTTTAACAGGAAGTAATGCTGATATTTCAATTGAAACGGTCTTAAGTAATACTAATACTAAAGCGGAAATGTTAATTGAACGAACAGGGGCTGTGGTATTACCCTCACGCTTTTTTGGAGAAATTATCAGAAAATTACCAGAATCAGTTTTCACATTAGAAGTATTGCCTTCAAATGAAGCAATTATTACATCAGGAGCGGCTCGTTTCACTATTAATGGCTTGTCTGCGGATAATTATCCGCATTTACCTATTGTGGATGAAAACAACCAATTAAAGATATCAGTGAGAGTTTTAAACAAGATGATTGCTGAGACTGGTTTTGCAGTTTCGATGCAAGAAAGTCGCCCTATACTGACAGGAGTTCATTTTGTATTAAAGCATGCTAATTTACTAGCTGTGGCAACGGATAGTCATCGACTAAGTCAAAGAAATATTCCGATGGAATCTGGTGCAGAAGGATTTGACATTGTCGTACCAGGTAAAAGTTTATTGGAGCTATCTCGTTCATTTAAAGATGAAGAAGAAGAAGTTGAAATAAGTATTATGGAAAATCAAGTTTTATTTAAAACCAAAACAATGTATTTTTATTCTCGATTATTAGAAGGGAAGTATCCGGATACAGATCGTTTAATTCCAAATAACTTTGGTACAGAGATTCAATTTAGTGTTCCAAAACTATTGGCAGCTATTGAACGTGCCTCACTGTTGTCACATGAAGGACGTAATAACATTGTAAAATTATCAATTGATAGTAATAAAGCAATTATTTCTGGTAATTCCCCAGAGATTGGGAATGTTAAAGAAGAGTTAACTTATTTGAGTTTAAATGGAGAGCCTTTAGAAATTTCCTTCAATCCAGATTATATGAAAGATGCATTGAAAGCATTTGGTGGAATCGACGTGGTTGTTAAGTTTATTTCACCTGTACGGCCGTTTACTTTGGAGCCAGTAGACAATAGTATTTCATTTATTCAATTGATTACTCCAGTTAGAACTACCTAAAAAAGACTGCCTAAAAAGGCAGTCTTTTTTTTAAAAACGCCAAAAAACTCGATTTAAGCCTATTTACTCTCTTTAGGATAAAAACTATCTATTTATCATACAATGACTAAAAATCGAATAAAAACAAGTAAATTTGTAATTTAAGCAATTAAAAGGTATAATAATAAGAAGAAAATGCTTCAATTAAGAAGGTGAAATTTTGAAAGAAAAGTTTAAATTAAAAGCAGAATATATTACATTAGGTCAATTTTTGAAAGAAACCATGATAATTTCAAGTGGTGGAATGGCGAAATGGTATTTACGTGAAAATGCTGTGTTTGTTGACGGCGAATTAGAAACACGTCGTGGTCGTAAGTTATACGCTGGTATGATGATTGAAATACCTGAAGAAGGTACTTTTTTTATGGAAAAAATGACAGATGAGAGTAGTGAGGACCAGCTAAATGAAATTAACTAATATTCATTTAGAAGATTATCGTAACTACGAAACACTTGCATTAGATTTTACTAAATCGTTAACTATTTTTTTGGGAGAAAATGCTCAAGGTAAAACCAATTTATTGGAAAGTATCTATGTTTTGGCAATGACGCGTAGCCATCGAACGAGTCATGAAAAAGAATTAATCGCTTGGGATAAAGATTATGCTCGAATTGTAGGGGATGTCCAAAAAAAGAATCAAACCATTCGTATGGAGATGGCAATAGCCACGAAAGGTAAAAAAACAAAACTAAACCATATTGAACAAAAAAAGCTAAGTGATTATGTTGGCGAGTTGAATGTGGTTTTGTTTGCTCCTGAGGATCTTTACTTAATAAAAGGAGCACCACAAGTTAGACGACGTTTTATTGATATGGAGCTTGGGCAAATCAGTCCCCTTTATTTGTATCATTTATCGAATTATCAACGAGTTTTAAAACAACGTAACAAGTATTTAAAACAAGTAGCTGGACTTAAGGAAGTCGATGAAGCGTATCTTTCTGTTCTATCAGAACAGTTGGCTGAATCAGGCAGCCATGTTTTATACCTAAGGTATCAATTTATTCAGAAGCTTGAGAAATGGTCGCAAGTAATTCATCAAGGTATTACGGAGAATCGTGAAGCTCTAAGTATTCGTTATCAACCAAGTATTAAAATTGACGAAACTCATTCGCAAAAAGAGGTTCAACAAATTTATCTAGATGACTTAGAAAAAAATATAAACAAAGAACTGTTCAAACAAACTACAATCATCGGCCCTCATCGTGATGATTTACTTTTTTTTATAGGTGAACAAAATGTTCAAACTTTTGGTTCTCAAGGGCAACAAAGAACGACTGCCTTAAGTTTGAAACTCGCAGAAATTGAATTAATTAAAGCAGAAATTGGGGAATATCCAATTTTATTATTAGATGATGTCATGAGTGAACTTGATGATGAGCGTCAAATTCACTTGTTAAAAACAATTGAAGGAAAAGTTCAAACGTTTGTCACAACGACAACGTTACAACATTTAACTCATCGTTTACAAAGTAGTCCTGATATTTTTATGGTGACTAATGGCAAGGTAGAGAGGAAGAGTGAGTAAGAGTGACAGAAGAAATAAAAAAATACTCTGATGATAAAGCAAGGGAATATGACGCTAGTCAAATTCAAGTTTTAGAAGGATTAGAAGCGGTAAGAAAACGTCCAGGTATGTATATCGGTTCAACTAGTGGTCAAGGCTTACACCATTTAGTTTGGGAGATTGTCGATAATTCGATTGACGAGGCATTAGCTGGATTTTGTACAGAAATTAATGTAGAAATAGAGCCTGATGGTAGTATTACTGTTGTAGATGATGGACGTGGGATTCCAGTAGGAATGCAGGCTAAAACAGGACGTCCAGCAGTCGAAACAGTATTCACCGTACTACATGCCGGTGGTAAGTTTGGCGGTGGCGGTTATAAAGTTTCAGGTGGCTTACATGGTGTTGGTTCATCTGTTGTTAACGCTCTTTCTAAACAATTAGATGTTAAAGTTTATACTAATGGTAAAATTCATTATCAAGAATTCTTACAAGGAAAAGTAACAGATGATTTAATAGTTATTGGTGAAACTGATCGGCATGGTACGACCGTTCACTTTACACCAGACCCAGAGATTTTTACGGAAACAGTAGATTTTGAATATGAAAAATTAGCGACACGTATGCGTGAGTTAGCTTTCTTAAATCGTGGTTTAAAGTTGACGATTGAGGATAAGCGTGAAGGTCAAGAAGAAAAACGTGAATTTCATTATGAAGGTGGGATCAAGAGCTATGTTGAACACCTAAATGAAAATAAAACAGTTCTGTTTGAAGAGCCAATCTATACTGAAGGTGAGCAACAAGATATTACTGTTGAAGTTGCAATTCAGTATACTGATGGTTATCATACGAATTTATTAAGTTTTGCTAATAATATTCATACCTATGAAGGTGGAACACATGAATTTGGTTTTAGAACGGCATTGACTCGTGTAATTAATGACTATGCGCGTAAACAAAAACTGATTAAAGAGAATGAAGAGAACTTAAGCGGGGAAGATGTACGTGAAGGAATAACAGCAGTTATTTCAATAAAACATCCTGAACCACAATTTGAAGGACAAACTAAAACAAAATTAGGTAATTCAGAAGTGCGAACAGTTACCGATCGTCTATTCTCTGAGGCCTTTAATAAATTCTTGTTGGAAAATCCAACTGTTGCTAAAAAAGTAGTTGAAAAAGGACTTTTAGCTTCAAAAGCCAGATTAGCCGCTAAAAGAGCACGTGAAGTCACACGTCGTAAAGGTGCTTTGGAAATCAGTAATTTACCAGGGAAGCTAGCTGACTGTTCAAGCCGTAATCCTGAAAAATCAGAGTTATTTATCGTTGAGGGAGATTCTGCGGGTGGTTCTGCTAAGCAAGGTCGTGATCGTGAGTATCAAGCAATTTTACCAATTCGTGGTAAAATATTAAATGTTGAAAAAGCTAGTATGGAAAAAATCTTAGAAAACACAGAAATCCGTTCTTTGTTTACAGCAATGGGAACAGGATTTGGTGAGGATTTTGATATATCGAAAGCTCGCTATCATAAATTAGTTATTATGACCGATGCCGATGTTGATGGGGCTCATATTAGAACTTTATTACTAACGTTATTTTATCGTTTCATGCGACCAATCGTTGAAGCAGGTTATGTTTATATTGCACAGCCGCCTTTATACGGAATTAAGCAAGGAAAAAATATTACGTATATTCAACCAGGGAAAGATGCTGATAGTAATCTTGCTAATACTATTGAAGAATTACCAGCAACACCAAAACCAAATATTCAACGTTATAAAGGACTTGGTGAGATGGATGATCACCAATTATGGGAGACAACAATGGATCCTGAGAGACGTTTAATGTTACGTGTGACAGTTGATGATGCAATTAAGGCCGATCAAGTATTTGAGATGTTGATGGGGGACAAAGTAGAACCTCGTCGTAACTTTATCGAAGAAAATGCTCGTTATGTTAAAAATTTAGATATCTAAATTAAGGAGAAGTTTTCATGACAGATGAAATAAGAGAAAATGTAAAAGACGTCAATCTGACCAGTGAGATGCAAGATTCATTTATTGATTATGCGATGAGTGTTATTGTTTCTCGTGCATTACCAGATGTTAGAGATGGGTTAAAACCTGTTCACCGTCGTATTTTATACGGGATGAATGATTTAGGTGTAACACCCGATAAAGCACACAAGAAATCGGCTCGTATCGTTGGAGACGTAATGGGTAAATATCATCCTCATGGTGATAGTGCTATTTATGAATCAATGGTTCGGATGGCTCAACCTTTTAGTTACCGTCAAATGCTAGTAGATGGTCATGGTAACTTTGGTTCAGTTGACGGTGATGGTGCAGCAGCAATGCGTTATACCGAAGCACGTATGAGCAAAATTGCTTTAGAAATGTTAAGAGATATCAATAAAAACACGGTTGATTTTGGTAAAAATTATGATGAGACTGAAAAAGAACCGTTAGTTCTACCAGCTCGTTTCCCGAACTTATTAGTAAATGGTACGACAGGAATTGCAGTTGGTATGGCGACTAATATCCCACCACATAATTTAGGTGAAGTTATTGATGCGACAACGCTCTTGATGGATAATCCAGATGCTTCAATTATGGAGTTGATGGAGGTGCTACCTGGACCTGACTTCCCAACTGGTGGTCTTGTAATGGGCAAATCGGGTATTAGAAAGGCTTATGAGACAGGTAAAGGATCTATTACAGTTCGAGCTAAAGTAGATATTGAAGAAATGTCTAATGGCAAAGAGCGAATTATCGTGACCGAATTACCTTATATGGTAAATAAGGCGAAGCTAATTGAGCGTATTGCTGAGTTGAGTCGTGAAAAACGTATTGAAGGTATGACTGACCTACGTGATGAATCATCGCGTGAGGGGATGAGAATAGTCATTGAAGTTCGTCGTGATGTTAGCGCATCTGTTATTTTAAATAACTTATATAAAATGACAGCTCTGCAAAATTCCTTTGGTTTCAATATGTTGGCGATTGTTGATGGAGAACCTAAAATTTTGAGTTTAAAATCAATTTTATCACACTATATTACCCATCAAGAAGAAGTAATCCGTCGTCGAACAGAGTTTGATAAAGACAAAGCCGAAGCACGTGCTCATATCTTAGAAGGGCTACGTATTGCACTAGACCATATAGATGAAATTATTCGTATTATTCGGGCCTCAGAATCTGATGATGTTGCTAAGGCAAGTTTGATTTCAGAATTTGCACTTTCAGATCGTCAAGCTCAAGCAATTTTAGATATGCGTTTACGCCGTCTAACCGGTTTAGAACGCGATAAAATTGAAAAAGAATACCAAGAACTATTAGCTTTGATTTCTGATTTAAAAGATATTTTAGCCAATCATTACCGTATTGTTGAAATTATTAAAACTGAACTACAAGAAGTCAAAGATCGTTATGATGATGCGAGACGAACAGAATTGCTTGTAGGGGAAGTATTAAGCCTTGAAGATGAAGATTTGATAGAGGAAGAGGACATTGTAATTACCTTGACTCATAACGGTTATATTAAACGTTTAGCGAACTCTGAGTTTAGAGCTCAAAAACGTGGAGGCCGTGGTGTCCAAGGTATGGGGATGCACGATGATGATTTTGTTGAAAATCTAGTGTCATGTTCAACTCACGATACCTTACTATTTTTCACTAATAATGGAAAAGTTTATCAGGCCAAAGGCTATGAAATTCCAGAATATGGTCGTACAGCTAAAGGAATACCTGTTATTAATCTTTTAGGTATCAATTCGTCTGAGAAAATTGAAGCAATTATTAGTGTTGAAGGTCAAGCAACGGAAGATAAGTACTTATTCTTTACAACACGTAAGGGAGTTGTAAAACGTACCTCAACTAAATCATTTGCAAATATTCGTAGTAATGGCTTGATTGCTATTGGTTTACGTGACGATGACGAACTGATTAATGTTTGTGTGACTGATGGTAGTAAAAAAATTATTATCGGGACGCATTTAGGCTATTCAGTAACTTTTGATGAGAATGACGTTCGTGATATGGGTCGAACGGCAACGGGTGTCCGTGGTGTTCGCTTAAGAGATGACGATTTCGTTGTAGGAATGGCTATTATTGATGAACAGAAAGAAGTCTTAGTGATTACTGAAAATGGTTATGGTAAACGCACTTCAGGAGCTGAGTATCCTGTTAAAGGTCGTGGAGGTAAAGGAATTAAAACAGCCAATATAACTGAGAAAAATGGACCTCTTGCAGGACTAACAACAGTCAATGGTGATGAAGATATCTTATTGATTACCGATAAAGGTGTTATTATTAGATTTAGCGTAGATACTGTTTCTCAAACCGGACGTGCCACTCAAGGTGTTCGTTTAATTCGTTTAGAGGAAGATGCTCTAGTTTCAACAATGGCTAAAGTGGATCCAGAAGAAGTTATTGAAGAAGCTATAGTAACTGACACTGAAACAGGCGCAATTGATAATCAAGAAATAAGTAAAAAGTAATAATTATTCAACCTTACTTCAATGAGGTAGGTTGATTATTATAAAAAAATCTTGATTTTAAGGTAAGTTAATAGTATAATTGCAAGATGTGAGTGATCTGTAAAGGAACACTCTCCTTGCTCTATATTTAATAGAGCCTAAAGTCCATGAGGAGGTGAAATATCAATGAACCAAGTTACGAATTACGAAGTTATGTACATCATTCGTCCAAACATTGATGAAGAAACTAAAACTGCATTAGTTGATCGTTTTGATACTATTTTAAAAGACAACGGAGCAGAAATTTTAGAATCAAAAGATTGGGAAAAACGTCGCTTAGCGTACGAAATTAAAGATTGCCGTGAAGGTATCTACCATATCATTAAAGTTTCTTCAACAACTGCTGACGGTATCAACGAGTTTGATCGTTTAGCTAAAATCAATGACAACATTTTACGTCATATGATCGTTAAAGAAGAAAACTAAGATGTTTCACGTGAAACATCTTAATGAAAAGGGGATGGAGATATGATTAACAATGTTGTACTTGTCGGCCGTTTGACAAAAGATCCCGACCTACGTTATACAGCAAGTGGCTCAGCAGTTGCGACTTTTTCTTTGGCAGTAAACAGAAATTTTACTAACCAAAATGGAGAACGTGAAGCTGATTTCATTAATTGTGTAATCTGGAGAAAACCAGCAGAAACTTTAGCTAATTATACTCGTAAAGGATCTTTGATTGGTGTTGTAGGACGTATTCAATCACGTAACTATGAGAACCAACAAGGGCAAAGAGTTTATGTTACCGAAGTCGTTTGTGAGAATTTCCAAATGTTAGAATCTAAAAACGCCAGTGAGCAAAGAAATCAAGATCCTGGGTTTGGTGGAAGCCAAGCACAAGGTGGTTATCAACAACAAAGCAATCAGTCGTTTAACCAATCACCATCATCCCCACAACAAGAAATGCCAAGTTTCACACGTGAAGCAAATGATAATCCATTTGGTTCTGCGTCACAAATTGACATTTCTGATGATGATTTACCATTCTAAAATCGAACAGGAGGGAATATGATGGCTCAACAAAGAAGAGGCGGAAGAAGAAGACGTAAAGTATGTTACTTCTGTGCTAACCACGTAGACCACGTTGACTATAAAGAAGTTGAATTACTAAAAAGTAGATTTATTTCTGAAAGAGGTAAAATCTTACCTCGTCGTGTAACTGGAACATGTGCTAAACACCAACGTACATTAACAGTTGCTATTAAACGCGCACGTATCATGGGATTACTTCCATTCGTAGGCGAAGAACAATAGTAAATAGTTTAGAACCGATGCTTAGGCATCGGTTCTTTTTTGTCTAAAAAATATTTTTTTGAAATTCATAAACATTTATAGGAAGCTAAAAGTGTGGTAAAATAAGAGTAATCAAAGTACAAAAAGTAAGTTTAATCAAAGAAGTTAGAGAAAAGAGGAAACTGAAATGAAAGTTATTTTTCTTAAAGATGTAAAAGGACAAGGTAAAAAAGGTGAAGTGAAAGAGGTAGCATCAGGTTACGCTCAAAACTTCTTAATAAAAAATGGTCATGCCAAAGAAGCTACTACAAGTAGTATTAGTGCTTTAAAAGGTCAGAAAAAAGCTCAAGATAAGAAAGAAGAGCAGATTAAAGTTGAAGCAATTGAATTAAAAAAACATCTAGAAGCTGAAGGGTTTGAAGTAACAATTAAAGCTAAAGCAGGAGAAGATAGTCGCCTATTTGGTTCGATTCCTTCTAAACAGATAGCAGAGGCCTTAAATAAGGAACATGGTATCAAATTAGATAAACGTAAGATGGATTTACCACAACCAATTAGAAGTTTGGGATATCGTAGTGTACCAGTTAAGTTACATCATGATGTAACAGCAAATTTAAGAGTACATGTGATTGCGACTAATTAAAAGCGAATATTTCATTCGCTTTTTCCATTTGTATAAGTTATTGAAACTTCTCTAAGATAGAAGAAGGATAGTTGAAGGAGACAGTTAATGAGTGATGTAATACAAGATAGAGTACCGCCACAAAATATTGAGGCTGAACAGGCCGTTTTAGGATCAATTTTCTTGGATGCTGATTCGCTTATTGAAGCTATGGAATATTTACAAGTAAAAGATTTTTATCGACGTAGTCATCAAATTATTTTTGAAACAATGATTGGTTTGAATGATGTAGGAAATGCAATTGATGTCATCACAGTTAAAGATAAATTAGAACAATTGAATCTGATTGAAGATATCGGTGGTTTGAGTTATTTATCTGAGTTGGCAATGGCGGTACCCACAGCAGCTAATATTGTCCATTATGCTAAAATTGTTGAACAAAAAGCATTGTTACGTAATCTAATTCATACTGCTACAGAAATTGTTAGTCAGGGTTTTGAACAAAATGATGAAGTTGAAACAATTTTAGACGATGCTGAAAGAAAAATCTTGGATATTTCAGAGAAACGTAATCGTAGTGGCTTTTTATCAATTTCAGAAGTTTTAAATGATACATTTGAAGAGATCGATCGATTATCGCAACAAGATGAAGAGATTACAGGTTTACCAACGGGATACCACGCTTTAGATAAAATGACAGCGGGGTTACAACCTGAAGAGTTGATTATTCTTGCAGCACGACCAGCTGTTGGTAAAACAGCTTTTGCCTTGAATATTGCTCAAAATGTAGGAACAAAGACAGATAAAAGTGTGGCGATTTTCAGTTTAGAAATGGGAGCCTCTTCCCTAGTTAATCGAATGTTATGCGCAGAAGGAACAATTGAAGCGAGTCATTTAAGGACTGGTCAGTTGAATGAAGAAGAATGGCAAAATCTGATTATGGCAATGGGAAGTCTTTCTAAAGCCAATATATATATTGATGATACACCGGGAATCAAAATTACTGAAATTCGTGCTAAGTGTCGAAAGTTAGCGCAAGAACAAGGTGATTTAGGACTTATCCTAATTGATTACCTACAATTAATCGAAGGTACTGGACGAGAAAATAGGCAGCAAGAAGTTTCTGAAATTTCACGACAATTAAAAAAACTAGCCAAAGAATTAAAAGTACCAGTTATTGCCCTATCTCAGTTGTCACGTGGTGTTGAACAGCGTCAAGATAAGCGTCCGGTTTTAAGTGATATTCGTGAATCAGGATCAATTGAGCAAGATGCTGATATTGTTGCCTTCCTGTATCGTGATGATTATTATCGTGACGAAGAAGGCGATGATGATACGGAAGAAAAAGAAGACAATAATATTGTAGAAGTCATCATTGAAAAAAATAGAAGTGGTGCTAGAGGAACAGTCGAGTTGTTATTTATCAAGGAGTACAATAAATTTTCATCATTATCAACACGAACAGAATACTAATGTTCGTGTTTTTCTTTTTATGTGTTTTGAAAAAAGATAAATGTAAGGGAATTAAGTTTCATAAAGGGTTTATGAAAATAAATGTTCGATAATTTTCTTGATTTTTAACTCTAGCCTTGTTAGAATAAACAAGGAAACTTGATCATAAAAAAAAGAGAATGAGGTGTTCATATGTCATCAGTTGTTGTAGTAGGTACACAGTGGGGCGATGAAGGTAAAGGTAAGATTACTGACTTTTTAAGTGAGAATGCAGAGGTTATTGCACGTTATCAAGGTGGAGATAATGCAGGACACACAATTAAGTTCGACGGTGAGACATACAAATTACAATTGATTCCTTCAGGAATTTTTTACCAAGATAAAATTAGTGTTATTGGTAATGGTGTAGTTGTGAATCCTAAGTCACTTGTAACGGAATTAAAATATTTATCCGACCGTGGAATTAAAACAGATAATTTGCGTATTTCTGATCGTTCACACGTGATTTTACCTTATCATATTCAGCTAGATACATTACAAGAAGCTTCTAAAGGTGATAATAAAATTGGAACAACTAATAAAGGCATTGGACCAGCATATATGGACAAAGCATCAAGGGTAGGCATCCGTATGGCTGACTTATTAGATCGTGAAGTTTTTGAAGAACGGTTACGCATTAATTTAGAAGATAAAAATCGTGTTTTCACAAAATTATATGAAGCAGAAGCATTAAAATTTGAAGATATTTTTGAAGAGTATTATGAATACGGGCAACAAATTAAAAAGTATGTAACAGATACTTCAGTTATTTTAAATGATGCTTTAGATAGTGATAAACATGTGCTATTTGAAGGTGCTCAAGGTGTTATGCTAGATATTGATCATGGTACTTATCCTTTTGTTACTTCTTCAAACCCAGTTGCTGGTGGTGTTACCGTTGGTAGTGGCGTTGGACCTTCTAAAGTGGACAAAGTTGTAGGTGTTTGTAAAGCTTATACATCACGTGTTGGTGATGGTCCTTTCCCAACGGAACTATTTGATGAAGTTGGTGATCAAATCAGAACAGTTGGTCGTGAATTTGGAACTGTAACAGGACGCCCTCGTCGTGTTGGGTGGTTTGATACAGTGGTGATGCGTCATTCAAGACGTGTTTCAGGGATTACTAATCTATCATTAAATTCAATTGATGTTTTAAGTGGTTTGGAAACAGTTAAAATTTGTACGGCGTATGAGTTAGATGGAAATGTCATTGATTACTATCCAGCAAGCTTAAAAGAGTTGGAACGCTGTAAACCAATTTTTGAAGAACTGCCTGGTTGGTCAGAAGATATTACAGGGTGTCGTACACTTGAAGAATTGCCAGAAACAGCTCGTAATTATGTTAAACGTGTTTCTGAATTAGTGGGCGTTCGCGTTTCAACTTTCTCAGTTGGCCCCGACCGTAATCAAACAAATGTTTTAGAAGATGTTTGGGCACAAGTTTAAGAGTTATATACTAAAAAGTGGAGGTAGATTTAATCTACCTCCACTTTTTTAGTATATAAACAGGTACCACAAGGGTACCTGTAATGATTAGACTGCAAATAATGCTTTGACTTGTTTTTGTAAGTCTTTATTATCTAAGAATTCATCATAAGTTGTTTCAGCACGGTCAACAACACCCTTATCAGAAACAGCAATGATACGGTTGGCTAAAGTTTGAATGAATTGATGGTCATGTGAGGCAAATAAAATTGAGCCTTTGAATCCCATTAAGCCATCATTTAGTGCTGTGATTGATTCTAAATCTAAGTGATTAGTTGGGTCATCTAAGACTAGGACATTAGATTTAGATAACATTAATTTAGATAACATACAACGGACTTTTTCTCCTCCAGATAAAACGTTAACAGGTTTCATTACTTCATCACCTGAGAATAGCATTCTACCTAAGAAACTACGTAGGAAGGTATTGTCATCTTCTTCTTTACCAGCATATTGACGTAACCAATCTAAAATAGGTAAATTATTATCAAATTCGCTTGAATTATCTTTTGGTAAGTAAGCTTGGGTTGTTGTTACACCCCATTTAACAGTGCCTGCATCTGGTTCCATTTCGCCCATGATAATTTTAAATAAAGTTGTTGTGACAATATCCGTATTAGCAATGAAAGCTACTTTGTCATCTTTGTTTAAAGTAAAGGAGATATTGTCTAGAACTTTTTTACCATCAATTGTTTTAGAAACATTTTCAACAGTTAGTAAATCATTTCCAATTTCACGATCGGGACTAAATCCGACAAAAGGATAGCGACGTGAAGAGGGTTGAATATCGTCAATTGTAATTTTTTCTAACATTTTTTTACGTGAAGTTGCTTGTTTTGATTTAGATGCATTGGCACTAAATCTGGCAATGAAGTCTTGTAATTCTTTTACTTTTTCTTCTTTTTTAGAATTTTGATCGGCTTGTAATTTAGAAGCTAATTGACTTGATTCTAGCCAAAAGTCATAGTTACCAACATAAAGTTGAATTTTACCAAAGTCTAAGTCAGCCATATGTGTGCAAACTTTATTTAAGAAGTGACGGTCATGGGAAACAACAATGACTGTATTCTCAAAATTGATTAAAAATTCTTCTAACCAAGCGATAGATTGTGTATCTAACCCATTGGTAGGTTCATCAAGTAAAAGAACGTCAGGTTTACCAAATAAGGCTTGTGCTAGTAAAACTTTTACTTTCTGACCAGCTGAAAGTTCAGCCATTTTTTGATCATGTAAAGTATCAGGAATATTTAATCCTTGAAGCATCATAGCCGCTTCCGATTCTGCTTCCCAGCCGCCTAATTCAGCAAATTCTCCTTCTAATTCAGCAGCTCGAATACCATCTTCATCAGAAAAATCTTCTTTCATGTAAATTTCATCTTTTTCTTGCATTACTTCATATAAACGTTTGTGCCCCATCATAACTGTAGCAATAACAGTTTCTTCTTCATAATCAAAATGATTTTGTTTTAATGTGGCTAGGCGCTCATCTGGGCCCATAATCACAGTACCTGTTGTTGGTTCAATTGTTCCATCTAAAACTTTTAAGAAAGTAGATTTTCCAGCACCATTGGCACCAATTAACCCGTAACAGTTACCTGGGATAAATTTAATATTAACATCTTCAAATAATTTTCGGTCAGTTAATAACAAACTGACATTTGATACAGTAATCATGTCATTCCTCTATTCTTTATTCTATATTTTATCGTAATTTTTCGATAGACCTCTTTGCATTATAACGAGGAATTTATGCTTTTACAAGGTATTTACAAGGTTTTAAATAGAAGTAGTGTTATAATAAAAAAGATTAGAAAATAATGAGATTGAAAGGGTTGGAGCTAAATGGAAAAGTTTTCAGAATTTTGTTATAAACGTCCAAACTATGATGAAGTCAAAAAGCAAATGAGAGCTAGAATAGAAGAGTTGAAAATAGCTGATGCAAAGTTGACTGTGACGTTAGCTGAAGAATTAAATTTATTAAATAGCGAGATTAATTCGCAACAAATCATTAGCAATATTAGACACTCAATTGATATAACAGATACCTTTTATAATGAAGAAAATGATTATTGGAATGAATATGCGCCGTTATATGAAGAATTGATTACGGACTACTATCGTGGAGTATTAGCGTCGCCACATCAAGAAGTATTGAGAACAACATTCCCAGCAACTTTTTTTTTAATAGCAGAAAATCAGCTTAAAACTTTTTCACCAGCAATTATTGAATTGTCTCAAACGGAAAATAATTTGATTAGTCGTTATGAAAAAATATTAGCTACGGCAGAAGTAGAGTTTAATAATGAAAAAATGCCGTTACCTAAATTGGGCCCATTTTATCAAAGTCCAGATCGTCATGTTCGTCAAGCTGCTGATCAAGTAAGAAGTCACTTTTTTGCTAGTAAAGAAATTGAATTAGATGAGATCTACGATAGTCTCGTTAAAGTTAGGACTAGTATGGCAAAAGAGTTAGGTTATCCTGATTATGTAGCAATGGGATACGATATGATGAATCGTTTTGATTATGATCGTAATATGGTAGAAAGTTATCGAAAAGAAATCTTAAGTCAGGTTGTTCCACTCACTCAAAAATTGTATAAAAGACAAGCAGAACGCTTAGGATTAGAAACATTGTATCATTATGATTTGCCTATTGAGTTTAGTGAGGGCAATGCTATACCGAAAGGAACAGCTGAAGAAATTTTAGACAAAGGGGTCACTATGTATCAAGAGTTGTCTCCTGAAACGGGTGAATTTATGTCGCAAATGATGGACCGTCAATTGCTAGATGTATTAAGTAAGCCAGGTAAACAAAGTGGTGGCTATTGTGATTTTATTGCAAGTTATCAAGCTCCGTTTATTTTTGCTAATTTTAATGGAACATCAGGTGATATTGATGTGTTGACTCATGAAGCAGGGCATGCTTTTCAAGTTTATCAGTCTCGTTGGATTAAAGAACCAGAGTGTGTCTTTCCGACATATGAAAGTTGTGAAATTCATTCTATGAGCATGGAATTCTTTACCTGGCCATGGATGCACTTATTTTTTGAAGAGCAAACTGAAAAATACTACTATTCTCATTTATCTGATGCCGTAGAATTCTTACCTTATGGCGTGTTAGTTGATCACTTCCAACACGAAGTATATGAACATCCAGAAATGACACCACAAGAACGCAAAACGACATGGCGTAGATTGGAAAGGATGTACTGCCCAGAACGTGACTATAGTCACGATAACTTTTTAGAAAAGGGGACATATTGGTATCGTCAAGGTCATATCTTTGCCTCACCTTTCTATTATATTGACTATACTTTAGCACAAGTTTGTGCTTTTCAATTTTGGCAGAAAGCCTATATAGAAAAAGATCCATGTGCTTGGAATGATTACATGAGCATTTGCAAAGTGGGGGGGACGAAGACCTTTTTAGAAATTATTAATTTAGCTAAGCTAAATTCACCATTTGAAGAAGGGTCATTAAGAAAAGTGATGGAAACAATCGATGGGTATTTAAGTAATATTAAAGATGAGGTATTATAAAGAAGTAACGATTAATGATTAGTTGAAGGAGAATTTTGAATGGGAATTAAGTTAGTAGCAATTGATATTGATGGAACATTGATTAACTCAAAGCATGAAATAACTGTTAAAACTAAAGAAGTAATTGCTGAGGCAAAAGCGCAAGGAATTAAAATTGTGATTGCAACAGGTCGACCATATCCTGGTGTTGTAAAAATATTAAAAGAGCTTAATTTGGAAGAACAAGGTGATTATGTCATTACATATAATGGTTCTTTAGTGCAGGAAACTGACACACAAAAAGCAATTGCATCTCATGGGTTGTCCCATGATGATTTTATTGAGATTGAGGCGATGTCACGTTCATTGGGAGTTAACCTCCATACGATTGATAGTGAGAAAATTTACACAGCTAATCAACATATCAGTCCTTATACAATTCATGAAGCCAGTCTTGTTAATATGCCACTATATTATCGTTCGGTTGATCAAATGACTGATGATATTGAAGTAGTAAAAATGATGATGGTGGCTGACCCTGAATTTTTAGATACTGCTATTGCTAAAGTTCCAACATGGTTTACTGATAAGTATAGTGTTAGTAAGAGTATGCCATTTTATTATGAAGTGTTAAACAAACAAGCTAATAAAGGTTTAGCCTTAATCGAATTAGCTGAGTATTTAAATATTCCAATAGCTGAAACAATGGCAATTGGGGATAATGAAAATGATTTAGAAATGATTGAAGCAGCAGGTAAAGGAGTTGCTATGGCTAACGCAGTTTCCAAATTAAAAGCAGTAGCTGATTTAGAAACTTTTTCAAATGATGAAGATGGTGTAGCAGAAGCAATAAAAAAATATGTATTAAAATAAAAAAAAACACCGAAATTTTTCGGTGTTTTTTTTATTGTTTCCGACTTAAAAGTAATTCAGTTAAGTCATAAAGAGTTTCTTTAGTTTTTTGTTCATTTTTAGGTAAACGTGAAATTTCTTTTAAGGCTTTAGTTGTATAAAATTCAGCTAATGTATTAGCTGAATCAATACCTCCAGAAGAGTGAACAATTTCAAAGACTTTTTCAGTATCTTCTGAGGTCATATGTTCCTTTTTTGAGAGATAAGGCAGTAATTCTGTTTTATGTGTTTCCAAGGCATAAAGTAAAGGTAGACTATAGACCCCTTGCTTTACATCTTCCAGAACTGGCTTGCCGATTTGTTCACTTTCTTGTGAATAGTCCAAAATATCATCTAAAATCTGAAAGGTAATTCCAATAGCATACCCAATATTTTGACACTTTTTAGCGAATAAAGGAGAGCAACCAGACTCATATGCACCTACAGAGCAACTTAAACCAAAAAGTTCGGCTGTTTTGCCACCAATATTTTTCAAATAGGTCGTTACAGACATAGACGTATCATAACGGTTATTCATTTGGCCTAATTCACCAGCTAAGATTGTCTCCATACTACGTGCATTAAGTTGGATACTTTTCAAGGTTGAGGCATG
This sequence comes from Vagococcus intermedius, assembly GCF_029144185.1. NCBI lineage: Bacteria > Bacillati > Bacillota > Bacilli > Lactobacillales > Enterococcaceae > Vagococcus > Vagococcus intermedius. The sequence continues at coordinate 17,236 of NZ_CP110232.1, forward strand.
GTTAGAAAGTATTTTAAAACAGCTGACAAACAGGTAGTCACCGGCATAAACAGCGACGTCTTTACCAAACCGATGTTGCAGAGTTTCTTGATTACGTCTGAGACCTGCTTCATCCACAATATCATCATGAATTAAAGTAGCAGTGTGAAGTGTTTCCATGGCAGCTGCTAAGGCTGTTATCTTATCTTTGTTAACATTTTTGCCAAACTGTGAAAAGAGCAAGAGGTAGGCAGGGCGTAGTAACTTACCTCCAGAATGCATCATTGTCAAAATTGCCTCTTCAACTTCAGGATTTGAGATATTAATAGATTTTTCCATTAATTTTAATGTTTTTTTTAAATCTTTGGACAAATCAGGGTAATCGTTCCATAATTTGTGTATTTTCATGAGTAAACTCCTTATAGTAATAATCCAATTAAGAGTTGCTAGTTTGTGTTTCGTGATGTTCTTTAAATTGTTTTAATGTTTTGACATGTTCTAATAAATAATTTGCAGCAATGCCAACTGCTAAACCTGCTAAGATACCAATAATTGATAGGACAGGTAAATAGAGCATAACAGTCCAAGACTGAGCTATAAAACTAGCTGTAAGCAGCTGACCAACGTTATGAAGGAAACCACCAACAGAACTTATTCCAATAATACTCACTCGTTTAGGTCCTAAACTCTTAGTCAAAATCATACCAAAATAACTTAATAAAGCACCTGATGCACTGTAAAGTAGAGTAGAAATAGTACCACCAAGTAAGGTTGTTAAGATTAAACGCAAGCAAACAAGAAAAAAACTTTCTCTTTTTGACATAGTAAAGAGTGAAATTATTGTAATAAGGTTGGCTAATCCTAATTTAGCACCTGGTGCAAAGGCGAAAGGAAAAGGAATCATATTCTCTAGTAAGCCAATGATTACACCTTGCGCGACTAATAATGAAATATAAATTAATTTTTTATTTTTCGTCATAATAAGCCTCCCAATTGATTAGCTTAGTATATCATAAAATAACTCTTTAAAAGAGTGGGGTTTTTAATAAAAATCGGTTATTTTATGGACTATAAGTAAAAATAAAGCTCTAGAGGATGTCCCCTAGAACTTTATTAGTAAGGGTAGCTTATATGCTTCGCCCATATATTGATTTTACGTCACCGTACCACCATTTACCAAGTTTACGTTGCAACCATGGCACAACCCATTTATCTAAACCTAGAGCTCTACCTGAACCATTCATTAGAGCAAAGGCCACTGGGATAAACCAAATGTTAACCCAATAGAACATTCCTGATAAACAGAAAGCAGCAACTAATGCAATTGTTGTTGCACTAGCTAACCAAGTGAATAAGCCAGCGATAAGTGCTAATGCAATTAACACCTCAAAAATTGTCATGAATTTTTGCATAAATAAAGCAACTTCTTTATTAGGCATCATAAATTCCATAACAGATGAGAACCATTTTGGCATATGATCGAAAACAAGCATTGGTTCTTCACCATAAGCATAGCTTAAACCAAAAGCAGCTTGTGTTGCAGTATCCGTTGCACCAGCTGCAGCAGTATCACCGGCTGCAGAGGCACCAGTTGTAGCAGCATCTTGTAACCACGGGAATGGGAAAGCGACAGTGTCAGTAAACCAAGAACCTTCTCCAAACCATGTTGAAGGTTTTAAGTAATCTCCTTCGCCAACAACTTTTTTCATTGCTTCAACTAACCATACTAAACCATAGAAGATACGTAGTGGTACAGACCATAAGACATTGCTGTTACGCGACGAGTGTCCCCGAGCAACATTACGCTCATCTTTAATATGGAAGAATTCATGCATCATATATTGGAATGCATAGTAACCTGAACGAATATCTAAGAAATATTTTAAGTTAATCATATGTTTCATTAAAATAGCTAGGAAACCACTTAAGTGAATTTTATCAAATAGACAAGCAACTCCATATTTAGAACCAATTGAAACCATGAAACCTTGATAGTTACCTTTATATTTGTGTTTTTCAGTTCCGTTAATCTCAGCAACAATATTTGTAGCGGCGCAATGGCCAGTACCTTCAGCTGCTTGAACAATTTGAGGAGTAGGTGTATTTTCGAACTCTTCATAATAAACTAAATCTCCGACAACATAAACACCTTTATCTTCAAAACCTTTGGCTTGCATGTACTCATTGGCAACTAGACGATTTGCACGAGCTGATTCCATACCGAATTCTTTAGCATCACTATTTGCTTGAACACCAGCTGTCCAGATTAACGTGTGTGTTGGAATGATGTCGCCATTTTTTAGTCTGATAGAATCTTCAGAAACTTCAACGATTGGGGAATCTTTAAGAATTTGAATGCCTTTTTTAACCATGAAACGCTCAGCTTTACCGGCATCATTACGATCCAACATGTTTAAGATAGTAGGGGCTGCTTCGACTACTAATAATTGAATTTCATCAGCTGTAATTTTATTATCTTTAGCCAAACGATCTTTCCAATCTAGTAATTCGCCCATCATTTCAATACCAGTAAACCCTGAACCACAGACAACAAATGTCAGCATTGCTTTACGCAACTCTGCATCGGGTTCAATAGCGGCTTTTTTTACAGTTTTTTGGATGTGCTCACGTAATTTGATAGAGTCTTCCATAGACCATAAAGTGTAGCCGTGTTCTTTAACGCCTGGAGTTCCGAAGTCGTTCGGTTCGCCTCCCATACCCAACATTACATAATCAAATGGGTACTCTCCATTTTCAGTAACAACAACTTTGTTTTCTTTGTCGATAGTTGTAACATTATCAGTTACTAGTTTGACATTTTTACGTTTACAGAATAAACGTTGTAAGTCATATTGAATAGCGGTAGGTTCTACACGACCTCCAGCCACTTCATGTAACTCTGTCATCATTGTTTGATAAGAATGACGATCAATTAATGTGATTTCAACATCTGGATTTTTTTTCAGTTTTTTTGAAAGTGTTTTAGTAGCAAACACGCCTGAGTATCCAGCACCGACTACGACGATTTTTGTTTTTGCCATAGTAAATAACCTCTCCTTTGAAGTGAAATAAAATAAAATAATTGCCTTGAAAATAATTACACAATCTATCTTATTATATATGGAAATAGCCAGTATGTCTAACTAATTCATCATATTATAATAATTTAATAATTCAAAGTTTGAAAAACTTTTTATGTGAAATTTTTAAGGAAAATGTTTTTTTATATTGCATTAAAAGTTAGGATAAGATAGAATGAATATGTAAAATATTTCACAATGAATAAAATAACTACAAAAGAAAAGGTGGAGAAAACTTATGAAAAAAACAAAATTTCTAACAGGTTTTGCAGTATTAGCAATGTCATCATTATTATTGGTAGCATGCGCTCCAGATAATAAAACAGATGATAAGGCAGCAGACACTAAAACAGAAGAAACAGTTAAATCATCTGATAAAAAAGAAGAAGCTAAAGATGAAGAAAAAGCACCTGCCAAAAAAGTTGCTGGTGGCGACTTAAAAGATGGTACTTATAAATTAGAAGAAAAAAATGAAAATAATGGTTACCGTGCAACTTTCGAAATGACAGTAAAAGATGGGAAAATTACTGATTCTAAATACGATAACATCAATAAAGATGGTAAATCAAAAACAGAAGATAAAGAATATAACAAAATGATGACTGAAAAATCAGGTGTTGGTCCAGAAACATTTATTCCTGAATTGAATGAAGCATTTCTTGCAGCACAAGATGCTAGTGGTGTTGAAGTAGTAACAGGTGCGACTCATTCAACAGGTTCATTCAAAAATTATGCACAACAATTAATCCAAGCGGCTCAAGCTGGTAATACTGATACAATTGAAATTGATAATGGTGCTGATTTAAAAGATGGTGAGTACACATTGGAAGAAAAAAATGATTCAAATGGTTACCATACTGTCTTTACAATGGTAGTGAAAGATAAAAAAATTGCGGAATCAAACTATGACAATCTGAATAAAGATGGTAAATCAAAACAAAAAGATGCAGATTATAACAAAATGATGAAAGAACAAGCGGGTACTAGCCCAGAAACATTCATCCCAGAATTAAATAAAGCATTAGAAGAAAAAGGTGCTCCTGCTGAAGTTGAAGTAGTAACAGGTGCGACTCATTCAACACATTCATTCCAAATGTATGCTGAACAATTAGTTAATGCTGCTGAAAAAGGCGCAACTGATAAAATTGTTGTTGATAACATTGTAACTGAATAGTCAGTTTGATAACTGTCTTAAAAAAGCAAGCTCTAAGACTCTTAGGGCTTGCTTTTTTATTAGTTAAAGTCATTTTGATATATTATCGATTCCATTGTAAAATAGAGCAATATCTAAAAAAGGGGAGAAGTGTCATGCATAAAAAATTAAAATTAGTCGCTATAGGCATAGCAGCAACTTTATTAGTTTTAACAGCTTGTGGAGCTAATAAGACCGAGCCAAAGATTAATAATGAGGCCTATTCAGATCAACAGTTTTTAATGGGAACCTATGTAAAAATGCAAATTTTTGATGATGGAAAAGAAGCCGTCTTAAAAAAGTCTTTTGATCGTGTAAAAGAGTTAGCCTCAAAAATAACTGTAAATGAAGATGATCCTAAATCAGAAATTGATAAAATTAACCAAGCAGCAGGAATAAAACCAGTTGAAGTATCAGATGATATTTACCCACTGATAAAAAAAGCGTATCAATATAGTGAAGAGTCAGATGAAGGATTTGATATGACAATTGGAACGATTACTAAGTTATGGCATATAGGATTTGATGATGCAAGAAAGCCAGAACAAAAAGAAATTGATGAGGCTTTAAAATTGGTGCATCATGAGAAAGTTAAGTTAGATGATAAAAAACAGACCGTCTTTTTAGAAGAAGAAGGAATGGAATTAGATTTAGGAGCTATTGCAAAAGGTTATATAACAGATGAAGTAGTCGATGTGATGAAAGAAAATGACGTGACAACTGCTATTATAGATCTAGGTGGCAATGTTTATGTTCTAGGTAATAGTCCTCGTAAAGCAGATGGTGATTGGAAGATTGGGGTTCAAGATCCAAATCAAGCGCGTAATACGGTAGTAGGTTCAGTGACTCAGAGTAATAAATCCTTAGTAACATCAGGAATTTATGAACGTAATTTAACTGTAAATGGAGAAACCTTCCATCATTTATTTGACCCTAAAACAGGGTATCCTTTTAAAAATGAAATCGCTGGAGTGACAATTATTTCGAATAAATCAATTGATGGAGACGGCCTTTCAACTGCTATTTTCTCAATGGGTGTCAAAGAGGGAATGGCTCATATTAATACTTTAGATGATGTGGAAGCTATCTTTGTGACTGTAGATGATAAAATATATATTAGCAAAGGATTAGAAGGGAATTTTGAATTAAATAAAGAATCGAATTACCAACTTGATGATATAAAAAATGTGAAAGGCTAGGTTTAACGAGTATGACCTTAGGTGTCTTTTTAAAATTAGTTGAGATACAAACAAAATTAGCTAGTTTATTCCCCTTTCTAATTGGTGTCTTATTCTCACTAAATTATTTTGGAACAGTTAATTGGCTGAATACCCTTATATTTTTTGTGGGTATGTTAGTATTTGATATGACAACAACTGCTATTAATAATTTTATGGATTATAAAAAAGCTAAAGATGAGATGTATAAACGTGAAGTTAATATTGTAGGACAAGCAAATTTAAAGGAAAAACAAGTTTCAAGACTCATTATATTGATGCTCATAATTTCTGCAGTAGTTGGGATGATTCTAACTTATCGAACTGGTTGGTTACTGTTAATTATGGGAGGAATTTGTTGTTTTATCGGTGTTTTTTATACCTATGGACCGGTCCCCCTTTCAAGAATGCCATTGGGAGAATTATTTAGTGGTGTAACGATGGGATTTGGTATTTTTATGATGACTGTTTATATCAATGCTTATCAATTGAATTTCTTTTTTTTACAAATTGAAAATTGGGCATTTGTTATGAGAGGGGATCTGAAAGTATTATTAATTTTACTGATTGCCTCCCTTCCTATGGTATTTACGATTGCTAATATTATGTTGGCTAACAATTTATGTGATATGGAAGAGGATGTTAAAAATCATCGATATACTTTACCTTATTATATAGGACGCGAGGTTGGAATAAAGTTATTTAATATCCTGATGTATGCGTGCTACATAGTAGTTATTTTTGGAGTAGTAGTTGGCATTTACAAATGGCCAGTATTACTTGTATTGTTGACTTTACCTCTTACTAAAAAGAACTTAGAATCTTTTAATAAGGAACAAGTTAAACAAAAAACTTTTATTATCTCGATTAAAAATCTTGTCATATTTAACGTAACCTTGATAGTTGGATTAATGATGAGCTTATTTTTAAAGTAAAAAACACGGACTCCTTGGAGTCCGTGTTTTTTAGAAATTCGTTAAACTGATTTCTCCAGAAGACAGATAAGTATTTTTTCCAGAATCTAGTTTAACAATTAACTCACCACTATCAGTAATATCTATAGCAGTCCCCTTGTAAGTAATCTGTTGTTTAATGAAACTCACTTTTTCCCCAAGGACTAATGATTTGTCTCGATAAGAGGTCATATAATCAGCTGATGTATTATTTAAAAGATGATAAAAATTATTTAAAAAGGAGGCAATTAATGTATTACGATCACAAATGGGTGTATCTTTAAAAATACTTCCGGCTTTGTCTTGTAGTTCACTAGGGAAGGTAGAAAGTGGAATTGAGAAATTAATGCCAATACCAATAATAATATTTTCAATCATCTGGGTCTCAAAATTTGTCACCGCCTCAGATAAAATTCCGGCCACTTTCCGGTTGTCTATATAAATATCATTTACCCATTTTATTTGAGCAGGGCGATTTTGAATTTTCTCAATAGCTTCTGCTAAGGCAACGGCTGTAATGATTGTATAATGTGACATGTCAGCAAGTATTTGATTGGGATGCAGAAGTAAACTCATGTAGATGCCACCTTCAGAAGAACCGGAAAAATAATTTCGACCGAAGCGACCACGCCCGTTTTCTTGAGTTTTGGCAAGTAACAAGCTATGGGATGGTGCACCGTCAATTGCCATTTTTTTGAGGTGTTGATTTGTAGAATCAATGGTATCCAGAATTGTAATAGTTAAATTGGGTACAGTAGGATCTAATAATTTTAAGATACCTACTTGATTAATGACATCAGATGGTAGATAGAGATAACCTTGTTTAGATTTACTTTGAATGTTATGTCCCTCTTTTTTTAATTCTTGAATCGCTTTCCAAATAGCTGTTCGTGATAAACCTAACTGCTGGGCTAAAGTCTCTCCTGAGAGTATTTGCTTAGGTTGCGCTAAAAGTAACGTAAGTACTTTTTGTTTTGTTGTGATGGTAATCCCCTCCGTTTTTACTTATTGTACCTCAGACCAAGGTTTGATTGTCAATAAATATTAAAAATCAAACCTTGGTCTGAGGTGCTTTGCTAAGAGGTAGTGTATACTAAAAAAATCAATAGACTTAGAGGGGAATATAATTATGGAAAAAGTACAATATCATTGTGAAAAATGTGGACATCAACACTTTGTATCAGATCAATTTCAAGCTACTGGAGGAAACTTCGCTAAAATATTCGATGTCCAAAACAAAAAATTTATTACTGTAAGTTGCGCACGCTGTGGTTTTACCGAGTTGTATAAAGCTAATACTAATAATGGCTGGAATGTCTTAGATTTCTTGATGGGATAGACAGTTGAAAAGGGCTCTTTTTTTGAGAGCCTTTTTTTATATTCTTTAATTTACCAAACAACTTTGCTATTATAAGAGAAATAAAAGGATAATATAGAAAGTTGGGAAATTCTTGAAACTTACAATTAAAGATATTGCCAATAAAGCGGGTGTTTCAATAACAACAGTCTCGCAAATACTAAACAATAAAGGAAGCCGGTTTAGTGAAGAAACTCGAAATAAAGTGTTACGAATTGTAGCAGAAAATAATTACAAACCAGATTTTTTTGCAAAGAGTATGATAACCAAACGGTCAAGGACTATTGGCATGATTGTCCCAGACGTAACGGATTTGTTTTTCTCTAAGCTGATTGAAGGGGTTGAAACATATTTGAACGCTTTAGGGTATATGATTATTTTATGTAATTCTAAACACAGTGTAGAGTTAGAAAAAAAATCATTTGAAGAGTTAATGTATCGATCAGTTGAAGGAATTATTGTGGCTACACCGAATTTACTAGATCCTTTTATTATGGAAGTGTGTTTACGTAAGAAAAAAGATATTCCAGTTGTCTTAGTCGACATGGGAAAAAATACGCGTAATGAGGGTAAATTGATTGTTGAAGAATATAAAGGTGTTCATGAGGGAGTAAGTTATCTTATTAAACAAGGGCATAGAAAAATCGGTTTTTTAAGAGAAGTGGGAGACTATTATCAATTGTCAGAACGAATTACTGGTTATTTAAATTGTTTAGAAGATTATAATATTCCTTATAACCCAGCTTATATTGAAGAATGCTTTCTAACAATTCAAGGGGGATACGAAGGAACTCAAAAATTGTTGCATAAATCCAATAGAGAAATAACGGCTTTAGTTTGCAGTAATGATCAAATGGCTATTGGAGCATATCAAGCAATATATGAAGCTGGCTTAAAAATACCTGAAGATATTTCTGTTATTGGTTTTGATGATTTAGAGACAGGAAAATATTTAGCACCAGCGCTAACAACCATTCATCAGCCGGTTTTTGATATTGGTTTTTCTGCAGCAAAGTTCGCTGTAGACGCAATTGAAAATCCGTATGTGAGGATTCCAAATAAAATTTTCCCAACACAATTAGTAATTAGAGAAAGTGTAAAAAATATTGACTAGTGTTATTATTAATGCTATCATTCAAAATGAAAGCGGTTAATAATAGCGTGTTAGGTTTAGTAAAACCTTTTACTATTTTTGTTTTTTACCTTTTAAACATAGTTAGTTATAATAAAGATTAGATACAGGGGGATATGACAATGAGAATGATAGATTTGATTGAAAAGAAAAGAGAAGGTGGAGTTTTAACGAAGGAAGAGATTCAATTTTTCGTTGATGGCTACACTGATGGGAGCATTCCTGACTATCAAGCTAGCGCATTGTTAATGGCTATATTTTATAAAGATATGACAGATGAAGAAATCACAAACTTAACATTGGCAATGGCTAATTCAGGCGATGTGATTGATCTATCTTCTATCGAGGGAATTAAAGTTGATAAGCATTCAACAGGTGGAGTTGGTGATACGACAACAATTGTGTTAGCACCATTAGTTGCGGCGGTAGGCGTCCCAGTTGCCAAAATGTCTGGCCGAGGTTTAGGTCATACAGGTGGAACAATTGATAAATTAGAAGCTATTCCAGGATTTGAAGTTGAGATTCCAAATGATAAATTTATCAATTTGGTGAATAAGATTCAAGTCGCTGTAACAGGTCAATCAGGAAATCTAGCACCTGCTGATAAAAAATTATATGCCTTACGTGATGTAACCGCAACAGTAGATTCAATTCCACTAATTGCTAGTTCAATTATGAGTAAAAAAATAGCATCAGGAGCTGATGCTATCGTCTTAGACGTTACAACGGGTGATGGTGCCTTTATGAAAAACTTGGATGATGCTAAACGCTTAGCTCAAACAATGGTACGTATTGGTAAATTAGCTGGACGTAATACAATGGCAGTTATTTCTGATATGTCACAACCTTTAGGTGAAGCAATCGGAAATACTATTGAGATTGAGGAAGCTATTAATACCTTAAAAGGCAATGGTCCAGAAGATTTAACTGAAATGGTTTATGTTTTGGGTAGCCAAATGGTTGTACTTGCTGAAAAAGCAGAAACGCTAGAGGAAGCGAGAGCAATGTTGGTTGAGGCATTAGAAAGTGGTAAAGCGTTAGAAAAATTAAAAGAAATGATTAGTAGCCAAGGTGGGAACCCTGATATCGTTGATCACCCAGAAAAAATGGCACAAGCTAAATACACAATTGAATTACCAGCTTTAGAATCTGGTTGTGTGCGTGAGATTCATGCTGAAAACATTGGAATTGCTGCAATGATTTTAGGAGCAGGACGTAAAACAAAAGAAGATTCAATTGATTACAGTGTTGGCGTTAAGCTACACAAAAAAGTTGGTATGACAGTTGAAAAAGGTGAGACTCTTGTCACAATTTATTCAAATACGGATTCAATTGAAGATGTAAAAGAAATGTTGTATAACAATATTTCAATTGGTGAACAAGTTGAAGAACCAGCATTAGTACGTGCGATTATTACTGAATAAGTATTTGGTAAATAAGTATCTATAAAAAGGGAGATCAAAGACTATGGAATTAAACAGAAAAATGGATCATACGATTTTAAAGGCAGATGCAACAAAGGCAGACGTTATAAAATTAATTGAAGAAGCGAAAAAATATCAGTTTTATTCAGTATGTGTTAACCCAACATGGGTTAGACTTGCCACTGATATGTTGAGTCAAGAACCAGTAGCTGTTTGTACAGTAATTGGTTTCCCTTTAGGTGCTAATACCTCTGCAGTTAAAGCTTTTGAAACAACAGATGCTATTGAAAATGGTGCAGATGAAGTTGACATGGTCATCAATATTGGCGCTTTAAAAGCTGGTGAAGATGATTTAGTTCAAGCCGATATTGAAGCAGTTGTTTTAGCTGCTAAAGATAAAGCGTTAGTAAAAGTCATTATTGAAACAGCACTATTGACTGCAGATGAAATTGAAAGAGCTTGTCGTTTAGCAAAAGCCGCTAAAGCCGATTTTGTTAAAACTTCAACTGGCTTTTCTACTGCAGGAGCAACGGTAGAACATGTCGCATTAATGCGTCAAACAGTCGGCAAAGAAATGGGAGTTAAAGCCTCTGGCGGTATCCATTCAGAACAAGATGCTACAAATATGATTGAAGCAGGGGCTTCACGTTTGGGAACAAGCGCGAGCGTTGCAATTATTTCAAAAGGCTAGGTGAGAGTAAGATGTGTGAAAAAGATAAGTGGATAGAAATTGCCCGCGCACAAGCAACAAAAGAGAACGCTTACGTACCGTATTCAAAATTCCCAGTAGGAGCTTGCTTGATTACAGAAGATAATCAAGTCTTTACTGGTGTAAATATTGAGAACGCTTCATATGGCTTAACTAATTGTGCTGAGCGTACGGCTATTTTTAAAGCGGTATCAGAAGGGCACCGTAAATTTAAGCAGATTGTCATCGCAGGAAATACAGATACACCAATCTCACCATGTGGTGCTTGTCGTCAAGTAATGGCAGAATTCTGTGAACCATCGATGCCAGTAACACTAGTTGCTGGTGATGGAAGCACATTGGATATGACATTGGAACAATTATTACCATATTCATTTACTGAAAAACAACTTTAATTTTTCCAGCTAAAAAGGCTGTAAAATAAAATAAAAAAACAGGGGGCTTTAAAAATGAAATTATCTAAGAAATTAGGACTAGGTGTATTGGCTTTAGGAATGACAACAACGTTGGTAGCATGTGGTAGTAACGATGATAAAAAAGAAGGCAGCAAAAGTGATGAAGCAAACACATCAGTTGCTTTAGTTACTGACTTAGGTGGCGTAGACGATAAATCATTTAACCAATCAGCTTGGGAAGGATTACAAGCCTGGGGTAAAGCTAACAACTTAGAAAAAGGTAATGGTGGCTATAACTACTATCAATCTAACTCTGATTCAGAATTTGATACAAATATTAACACAGCCCTAAACGATGGCTTCCAAACAGTATTTGGAATTGGTTTTAAACTAAAACCAGCTATTGAAGCGGCGGCGGGTGCTAATGCTGATAAAAACTTTGTTTTAATTGATGATCAAATCGATGGTAAAGATAATGTAGCTTCTATTGTATTTAAAGATAACGAAGCAGCTTATTTAGCGGGAATTGCGGCAGCAATGACAACTAAATCAGATAAATTAGGTTTCATCGGTGGGCAAGAAGGCGATGTTATTGGACGTTTCGAGGCAGGCTTTGCAGCTGGTGCTAAATCAGTTAAAAAAGATATTGATGTAAGTGTTAACTACGTAGGATCATTTGGGGATGCACCAAAAGGGAAAGCAGCTGCAGAAGCGATGTACGGTAAAGGTATTGATGTTATTTATCACGCATCAGGTGATACAGGTAACGGCGTCTTTACAGCAGCCAAAGATATTGTAAAAGCTGATAAAGACAAAAAAGTATGGGTTGTTGGGGTTGACCGTGATCAAGAAGCCGAAGGTAAAGAAGGCGATCAAAATGTAACATTAACATCAACATTAAAAGGTGTATCTCAAGTTGTACAAGATTTAGCAGATCAAGCTAAAGATGGTAAATTCCCTGGTGGCGATCACTTAGTATATGGACTTAAAGAAGATGGTGTTGATTTGACTGATGGTCAATTAACAGATGAAATTAAAGAGGCTGTCAATAAAGCTAAAGAAGATATCAAATCAGGTAAAGTTGAAGTCCCAGAAAAACCAGCTAAATAATTAGCTCGCTTAAGTAGTAACTATTAAAACATTCATCCGAAATAGTTAGGAAGTGAATCAAGTGGAAAAATCACAATTTGTGATTGAAATGAAGAACATCACCAAAGCCTTCGGTTCATTTAAAGCAAATGATAATATTAACTTAAACGTTAAACGAGGCGAAATCCATGCACTTTTAGGTGAAAATGGAGCAGGTAAGTCAACTTTGATGAATATTTTATCAGGGTTGTTACAACCGACATCAGGTGAAATATTTATCAACGAAAAAAAAGAAGTAATTTCTGGTCCTACAGTAGCAAGTAATCTAGGTATCGGGATGGTGCATCAGCATTTTATGTTGATTGATAATTTTACCGTAGCTGAAAACATTATTTTAGGTAGTGAACCAGTTAAAGGTGTTACCATTGACAAGAAAAAGGCCTATGACGAAATCCAAGCTGTTTCGGATCGATATGGTTTTAACATTGACTTAGATGCTTTAGTTTCAGATATCTCAGTAGGGATGCAACAGCGTGTTGAGATTTTAAAAACCCTTTATCGTGGAGCAGACATTTTAATTTTTGATGAACCTACTGCGGTACTGACACCACAAGAAATTGATGAGTTAATTGGTATCATGCACGGGTTAGTAGCAGAAGGAAAATCATTGATTATTATTACTCATAAACTAGATGAAATCAAAGCCGTAGCAGATCGTTGTACGATTATTCGTCGTGGTAAGAGTATTGATACGGTAAATGTAGCAGACGTTTCATCACAAGATTTAGCAGATTTGATGGTTGGCCGTTCGGTGTCGTTTAAGACACCGAAGGTTGAGGCTAAGCCAACTACACCAGTTTTAGAAGTGAAAAATCTAGTGGTAAAAGAAAACCGCGGATTAGAAGCTGTTAAAAATATGAACCTTGAGGTTCGAGCAGGTGAAATAGTTGGGATTGCTGGAATTGATGGAAATGGGCAAAGTGAATTAATTCAAGCTATCACAGGAATGCGTAGAGTTGAAAGTGGTACGATTGAAATTAATGGTAAGGATATGACGAATTTTAAACCACGTCAGATTACTGAAAACAGTGTCGGACATGTCCCAGAAGACCGTCATAAGTATGGTTTAGTTTTACCGATGACCTTGTCAGAAAATATTGCCTTACAAACTTATTATAAAGAACCAAATAGTAAAAATGGTTTACTGAATTATAAATATATTAACAATCATGCCATTGAGTTAATTAACGAATTTGATGTTCGGACACCGAGTGAAGTTGTACCAGCTAGCGCTCTTTCCGGTGGTAACCAACAAAAAGCGATTATTGCACGTGAAATAGATCGTGATCCAGATTTATTGATTGTCTCACAACCTACTCGTGGTTTAGATGTTGGGGCTATTGAATACATTCATAAGCGTTTAATTGAACAACGTGATAATGGTAAAGGTGTTTTGTGTGTCAGCTTTGAATTAGATGAAATTCTAAACGTTTCAGACCGTATTGTCGTAATGTTTGAAGGAACTATCACGGGAATTGTTGATCCAAAAGAAACAACTGAGCAAGAGCTTGGTATGTTGATGGCTGGAATGACAATTGAACAAGCCCGAGAAACTTTAAAACAACAAGCAACGGAAGGAGCGAGCGGACATGAGTAAATCAAGATTAAATGGATTCGCTGTTCCTGTTATTTCAGTTATCTTTGGTTTAGTTTTAGGAGCCATTGTGATGTTAGTTTCAGGCTATAACCCTGTTGAGGGATACAGCGCGATGTTAAATGGAGCTTTAGGTCGTTCTTATAATGTGGGAGAAGTTTTTAGATTAGCCTCACCATTAATTTTAACTGCCTTAGGATTTTCAGTAGCATATACAGCTGGTTTCTTCAATATCGGGCTTGCTGGTCAAGCACTTTGTGGTTGGTTAGTATCAGTTTCATTAGCCCAATCATTTCCTGATATGCCACGTATCCTACTTGTAACATTATGTTTAGTAGGTGGTGCGGTAGCAGGAGGTTTATATGCCGGAATTGCTGGATTTTTAAGAGCGAAATTTGGAACAAGTGAAGTTATTGTAACGATTATGTTAAACTATACAATCTTATATATCAGTAACCACATGGTGCGTTATGTTTTAACTGATAATGCAGATGCGACGCCAATTATTAGTGAAAATGCTAGTTTACGTGTTCCATTTTTACAGCAGTTAACAGGTGGATCGCGTTTGAATGCTGGTATTTTTATCGCAATTGCAGCAATTATTGTTATTTGGATTTTAATGAAGAAAACAACAGCAGGATTTGAATTACGTTCAGTAGGGATTAACCCTTTCGCTTCACAATATGCGGGTATGAATGCTAATAAAAATATTGTACTAGCGATGGTTATAGCAGGAGCTTTAGCTGGGTTAGGTGGCGTGATTGAAGGTTTAGGTACTTTCCAAAATATTTATGTGATGGCAGCTGTTCCAGAAATTGGATTCGATGGTATGGCCGTATCATTATTAGGTAGTGGTCACCCTATCGGAATCTTTATCTCAGCTATTTTATTCGGTATTTTAAAAGTCGGTGGCTTAAGTATGCCAGGAGCTGGAATTCCAAAAGAAGTTGTTGAAATTGTTATTGCTTCCATTATCTTCTTTGTAGGTGCAAGCTATGTGATTAGCTACTTACTTGGAAGGTTTGGCAAAAATGCACAGAAGGGAGAGATTAAATAATGTTACAGTTTCTAGTGATTGTTGTCTCTTCAACACTTGTGTATTCAGCCCCATTAATCTTCACTGCTCTAGGTGGAACATTCTCAGAGCGTAGTGGTGTGGTCAATGTTGGTTTAGAAGGTATCATGGTGATGGGAGCCTTTAGTGCGTGTGTTTTCAATCTTTTTACAGCTGATTTATTTGGCTCAATGACACCATGGATTGCGTTATTAGTCGGTGGTGGAACAGGTATTGTTTTCTCACTATTACATGCGTTAGCGACAATTAATTGGCGCGCTGATCATATTGTCAGCGGAACTGTTATTAACTTAATGGCGCCTGGTTTAGCGGTATTCTTAACGCGTTTAATTTTTGATGATCGTGGTCAGACAGATATCATCCAAGAACGTTTTGGTAAATTTAGTTTCCCTGTTTTAAAAGACATTCCGTTTATTGGTGATATTTTATTTAAAGGAACATCAGCCCCAGCTTACTTGGCTATTTTAGTGGCAGTAATTTCTTACTTTGTTTTATTTAAAACAAAATTTGGTTTAAGATTACGTGCAGTTGGTGAAAATCCTCAAGCTGCGGATACATTAGGCATTAATGTTTATCGTATGAAATATGCTGGAGTTTTAATTTCTGGTTTCTTAGGAGGAATTGGTGGAGCTGTACTAGTTCAATCAGTGTCATCACAGTTTTCGCGTTCAACGATTACAGGTCAAGGTTTTATTGCCATGGCAGCGATGATTTTTGGTAAATGGAATCCACTAGGAGCACTAGGAGCAGCCTTATTCTTTGGATTAGCTCAAAGTTTAGGGGTAATTGGACCGCAAATTCCAGGTCTAGAAAACTTACCATCAGTCTACTGGCAAGTTGCTCCATATGTTTTAACTATTATCGTGTTAGTCTTGTTCATTGGAACATCACAAGCACCAAAAGCAATCGGTAAAACATATATTAAATCTAAATAGTTTAACGAAACGTGCCAAGGAAAGCCTAGCTTACCTTATGGCACGTTTGTGCTAGAATGAAGTATATTATCTAGCGGATTAGATAAAAAAAGTCAGAAAGAAGGATTTTTTATGTTTAAAAGAGTTCATTTAGTAGTATTAGATTCAGTTGGTATTGGTGAAGCCCCCGATGCTGAAAAATTTGGAGATGTTGGTAGTCATACTTTAGGTCATATTGCAGAACAAGCAGGTATAAAAATTCCAGAAATGGAACAATTAGGGTTAGGAACTATTGAACCTTTAAAAGGGGTAGAAGCAATTGCAGATCATAAAGGGTATGCAACTAAACTAGAAGAAATTTCTGTAGGTAAAGATACGATGACAGGTCACTGGGAAATCATGGGGTTGAATATTCAAACGCCTTTCCGCGTATTCCCTGAAGGTTTTCCTCAAGAGCTATTAGATAAAATTTCTGAATTTTCTGGGAGAGGTATCGTTTGTAATAAACCATACAGTGGTACGGCCGTGATTGATGATTATGGTGAGCATCAAATGAAAACAGGCGATTTAATTATTTATACTTCCGCTGATCCAGTTATGCAAATTGCTGCACATGAAGAAGTTATACCTTTAGATGAACTTTATCGTATTTGTGAATATGCACGAGAGATTACCAAGAATGATCCTTATATGATTGGAAGAATCATTGCACGTCCTTATTTAGGGGAGCCAGGTAACTTTACAAGAACAGCCAATCGTCATGATTATGCTCTAGATCCTTTTGGTAAAACAGTGTTAGATTCATTAAAAGAAGCTGGTAAAGATGTTATTGCAGTTGGTAAAATTAATGATATTTTTAATGGACAAGGTATCACAGATTCTGTTCGAACTAAATCAAATATGGACGGGGTTGACCAATTATTAAGTGTGATGGCAAAAGACTTTATGGGCTTAAGTTTCACAAACTTAGTCGATTTTGATGCGTTATTTGGTCATCGTCGTGATGTTGAAGGATATGGTAAGGCTCTAGAAGATTTTGATGAGCGGTTACCAGAGATTTATGAGGCTATGAGAGAAGATGATTTATTATTAATTACAGCCGACCATGGAAATGATCCGACATTCCCAGGGACAGATCATACAAGAGAATATGTCCCATTGTTAGCTTACAGTAAAAAAATGACAGGGCAAGGAAAATTACCTCAAGGTCACTATGCAGATATTTCAGCAACTATTGCTGAAAATTTTGGTGTCACAGCAACAGAGAATGGCGAAAGCTTCTTACAAGAGTTGAAATAGGAAAGGACGTTTACAATTATGACAAAAAAATTAAGTGAACAATTAAAAGAAACAGCCTCATATATTCAAAGTAAAGGGGTTAAAGAAGTTGATTTTGGTTTAATATTAGGATCAGGTTTAGGTGAGTTAGGAAATGAGATTGAAAATCCAATCGTCATTCCTTATGAAGAAATCCCTAATTTCCCAGTTTCCACAGTTGTAGGTCATGCAGGACAATTGGTTTATGGAGATATGTCAGGTAAAAAAGTATTAGCTATGCAAGGTCGTTTCCATTTTTATGAAGGAAATTCAATGCAAGTAGTGACTTTCCCAGTTCGTGTTATGAAAGCCTTGGGTGCTCACTCTATGGTTGTAACCAACGCAGCTGGTGGTGTTAATACCTCATTTACTCCAGGTAATTTGATGTTGATTACAGATCAGATTAACTTTACTGGAACTAACCCACTGATTGGGGAAAATGATGAAGATTTAGGACCACGCTTCCCTGATATGTCTGAACCATACGATAAAGAATATGGTAAAGTGGCACACAAAGTGGCAAGTGATTTAAAAATCACTTTACAACAAGGTGTTTATATGGGATACACGGGACCTACTTATGAAACACCAGCAGAGATTCGTATGTCACGTATGATGGGTGCCGATGCTGTTGGGATGTCGACTGTCCCTGAAGTAATTGTTGCACGTCACATGGGAATGCGTGTTTTAGGTATCACATGTGTAACTAACTTAGCAGCTGGTATGCAAGCTAACTTGAATCATGAAGAAGTTGTTGAAACAACAGAACGAGTTAAGGCAGATTTCAAAACATTAATCAAAGAAACGTTAAAAAATATCTAAGCATTTTTCAAACTAAAGGAAAGAGGTATTGTGATGAGTGTTCATATTGAAGCAAGACAAGGTGATGTGGCAGACAAAATACTTTTACCAGGGGATCCCTTACGCGCAAGATACATTGCTGAAAATTTTTTAGAAGATGCCCAGTTATACAATGAGGTTCGCGGGATGCTAGGTTATACAGGTTACTATAAAGGACAGCGTATTTCTGTACAAGGAACTGGTATGGGGATGCCCTCAGCAGCTATCTATGCAACAGAGTTGGTGAAAGAATACGGCGTGAAAAAAATGATTCGTGTGGGAACCTGTGGTTCAATCCAAAAAGATGTTCATGTCCGTGACTTGGTATTGGCTCAAGCTGCTGCCACTTCATCAGCAATTATCCGAAATGACTTTCCAAAACATGATTTTCCTCAAATTGCTGATTTTGACTTATTAATGAAGGCATATGAAGTAGGAAAAGAACAAGGATTTACAACCCATGTGGGTAATGTTTTATCAGATGATGTTTTTTATAAAGATTCAATGGATGATATTTTTCGCTTAGGAGAACATGGTGTTCTTGGTATTGAGATGGAAGCAGCGGTATTGTATTATGTTGCCGCCAAATATCAGGTTAAAGCTTTAAGTTTGATGACAGTAAGTGATCATATGTTAACAGGTGAAGAAACAAGTGCTGAAGAACGTCAAAAAACGTTCGATGATATGATGATTGTTGCTCTAGAAACATTAATTCAAGAATAACTAAAAAAGTACACAGACTTCTGTGTACTTTTTTGTTAAATGAAGTAATTATCCTGTTCAAATTTTTAAAATTAGGCTATGCTAAATAGGAATAATGAAAGGAATGACGAGAATGGAGAATTTTAATTTTTATGCACCAACTCAAGTTTTATTTGGAGAAGGTCAGTTAAAAAATTTACCAAATGTCTTAGAAATTTACGGTAAAAAAGTACTGTTAGTTTATGGTGGAGGTAGTATCAAACGTAATGGTATTTATGATGCTATCTATAGATTGCTACCAGATGCAGATTTTACAATTGTTGAATTAGGTGGGGTAGAACCAAATCCACGCATTGATACTGTTAGAAAAGGTGCAGCACTTTGTCATGCAGAAAAGATCGATGTTATTTTAGCAGTTGGTGGTGGTTCAACTATTGATTGTTCTAAAGCTATTGCAGCAGCTTATTATTATGAGGGAGACCCATGGGATTTCACTCAAAACAGAGGGTTAGTGAAAGAGGCTTTGCCGTTAGTCACAGTATTAACAATGGCAGCAACAGGTTCAGAAATGAATGGTGGATCAGTCCTAACCAACCCTGAAACTAATGAAAAGTTAAGTACAGGTGGTATTTCAATGATTCCAAAAGCATCGATCTTAGATCCAACGTATACGTATACTGTTTCTAAATGGCAAACAGCGGCAGGTTCAGCTGATATTACAAGTCATTTGATTGAAAGCTACTTTAGTCAAAATGCCGGTGCTAGTGTTCAAGACCGTTTAGCAGAAGGGTTGATGAAAACCGTAGTTCAATACGCACCAGTTGCCTTAGAGGATCCAACTAATTATGAAGCAAGAGCCAATTTGATGTGGTCAAGTTCTTTAGCTTTAAATGGTTTAACAGGTCGCGGAAAATTAGGATCGTGGTCATGTCATGCGATTGAACACGAACTAAGTGCTTTTTATGATATTACCCATGGTATTGGTTTAGCTATTATCACGCCTCGTTGGATGGAGCACGTATTAAATGACGACACGGTAGCTAAATTTGTAGAGTATGCAGTCAATGTATGGGGAATTTCTACTGAAGGTAAAGATAAATTTTCAATAGCTAAAGAGGGAATACAAGCCCTAAAAGATTGCTTTGTGTCATGGGATATTCCAATGACGTTACCAGAAGTTGGAATTGATAAAGAAAAAATCCGTTTAATGGCAGAAAAAGCTGTGGAACATAGTACAATAGATCAAACAGCGTATGTGCCATTAACAGCAGATGATGTTGAAGCAATCTTATTAAATTGTTTCTAAAGAAAAAAGTTCCCAATTATGGGAACTTTTTTTTATAAGTAATATTTTTTTTCGACACTTAAATTGTCATTTAATTCATAGATAAGGGGTTGACCAGTTGGAATTTCCAAATTCATGATCTCGTCATCAGATATATTTTCGATATATTTTGCTAATGCGCGTAAAGAATTACCATGGGCAGCGACTAAAACGGTTTCCCCAGCTAGTAAACTAGGTGCTATATTATCTTGCCAATAAGGCATAACTCGTTCTAAAGTTACTTTCAAATTTTCACCTCCGGGGATACTACGCTTTTCCAAATTATGATAACGGCGATCATGGGTTGCTGAACTCGGATCATCACTTGCTAATAGTGGAGGGAGCGTATCATATGAACGACGCCATTGTTGCACCTGATCAACCCCGTATTTATCAGCAGTTTCTTGTTTATTTAGACCTTGTAAAGCACCATAGTGACGTTCGTTTAAACGCCATGATTTATATTCAGGTACCCATAATTGGTCAGACTCATCCAAGACATAGTGGCATGTTTTAATGGCACGTTTCAGAACTGAGGTATAGGCGACATCAAAGGTAATATTGGCTTGTTTGATTTTTTGACCAGCTAATTTAGCTTCAGCGATTCCTTTTTCACTTAAATCCACATCAACCCAACCTGTAAATTGGTTGAGAGCATTCCATTCACTTAAACCATGACGAACGAATATTAATTTTGGCATAGAAATCAACTTCTTTCTTTTTTGTAATTTAGTGATAACACGTTTTATTGTATCTTTATTTTTAGAATTAGGCTAATAATAACCATAAAAAAACACCATGATTAATCATGGTGTTTAAATGCTAAATAATATAAACCACTAACCATTACCGCACCACCAACAATATTGCCGATGTAAACAGGAATAACATTAGTGATAAACTCTCCCCAAGTCGCCTGTCCTTCAAAGATTGCTGCTGGAATGACGAACATATTAGCGACACTATGCTGGAAACCAATTGCGACAAAGACCATGACAGGGAACCAAATACCTAAAATTTTACCTGCAGCATCTTTTGCACCATAACATAACCATAATGATAAACCAACAAACCAATTACAACCAATCCCTGATATAAAAGCTTGGAGTGGGGTAGCTGCTATTTTTGACTGAGCAACTGTGACCGTTTCTGTTAAAAAATGTCCAGAATTTGTTAATCCTGTCACATGACCGAAGAAATAGGCTACGAAAATTGCACCAACAAAGTTAGCTAAAGTAATCGTTCCCCAATTGATGATTAGTTCTTTCCCACTGACTTTTTTATCAAACCAGGCGATAGCTACTGCCATCATATTTCCGGTAATTAGTTCTCCCCCGCCTAATAAAATAACAATTAGACCAATTGGGAAAACTGTTGCGCCAACAAAACTGGCAAAGCTTCCCCATTCTTCAGCTACAGAGGCAATTACACGAATGTAGGCAAGATAGCCAAGTGAAATCATTGCGCCTCCGATAAAACCTAAAATTAATTTGGCTAGGAGGGGTTTGGCGATTTTTTTAGTGCCCATTTGAATGCTTATTTCCATAATTTCATCTGGTGAATACATAGTAAGACTCCTTTACTTATCACACTTTGTGAATAAATTATCTTTTCTGGTTCATTATAATACAGTCAAGTGGATAATAAAAGAGGGTTGTGAAAAACTTATCTAAATTGGGAACTTATTTTATAAATTTAGCGTGAAACTTCTAATGTTTCGGGTTCCGTACCTTTTCCAACAATGACAAGATTAACAATATTTAAAAATAGACCGTGCTCAACAACACCAGCCAAGCTATTTAACCAAGTAGCTAAATCATGTGTTTGTTCTTTGTCGATTTTTTTTAAATGTAGATCAATGATGTAGTTACCACTATCAGTTTTTAAAATCTCATTTTCTTTATTTAAGCGAAGGATGGGGCTAAGGTTTTTTTCTTTGAATAATTTCAATAGTTGTTGAGAACCATAAGGGATAACTTCAACTGGCAAAGGAAATTTCCCTAAGTCATCTACCATTTTTGATTCATCAACAATCCAAATGTTCTTATCTGAGTAACTTGCGACAATTTTCTCAAACAGTAGGGCAGCACCGCCACCTTTAATTCCTTGAAAATCTGAACTGATTTCATCAGCACCATCAATTGTAAGGTCAACGTGTGAAACTTCATCAATACTTTTTAAGGGAATACCTAAATTTAATGCTTGTTGTTCCGTAGCTTTAGATGTTGTGACACCAGTGATATTTAAGCCTTCTTCTTTAATACGACGTCCAATCTCTTCTACTAAATAGTAAGCGGTAGACCCCGTACCTAAACCGACAATCATTCCATCTTTTACGTATTTTGCTGCTTCAATTCCAACCATTTGTTTTAAATTCATTGTGATCCTCCTAGATTAATAGTATCAAGATATACAGTGACTGTATCCCCTTTCTATTTTATAGATTGTCCTTGCAAAAAGAAAGGCATATGGGAGTTTTTACAAAATAATAAAAAAAAACACCAGGATATGTTGACAATAAAGTGAAAATCATGTTATTATCTGTAAGGTGCTTAAAGTACAGTGTAACTGTCCAGTTAGCATTTCGACGATAACGCAAGTTGACTTGCTTATTTTTATCGAAAAAAATGAACCACCTGGATGTGTGGTACTAGAAAACCCTTTAGGGAAGGAGGAAATTGAAATGCCAACGATTAATCAATTGATTCGTAAATCTCGTAAATCAAAAGTTACTAAATCAGGTTCACCTGCATTAGGTAAAGGATACAACAGTTTAAAAAAATCTCTTACTGATACTAATGCTCCTCAAAAACGTGGAGTATGTACTCGTGTAGGAACTATGACACCTCGTAAACCTAACTCAGCGTTACGTAAGTACGCTCGTGTACGTTTATCAAACAACCTTGAGGTTACTGCTTATATCCCAGGGATTGGACACAACTTACAAGAACATAGTGTGGTCTTAATTCGTGGTGGACGCGTAAAAGATTTAGCCGGAGTACGTTACCATATCGTTCGTGGTGCGCTTGATACAGCAGGTGTTGCTGATCGTAAACAAAGCCGCTCTAAATATGGTGCTAAACGCCCTAAACCAGCGAAAGCATAATTTCAAAACTAAAACTATTATAAAATTTATTATCGGAAGGAGGAATTTGGAATGTCAAGAAAAGGTCCAGCTCAGAAACGTGAAGTTTTACCTGATCCAATTTTCCAATCAAAAGATGTTACTCGTTTAATCAACCGTATCATGATCGACGGTAAACGTGGAACTGCGGCGAACATTATTTATAACGCCTTTGATATCATTAAAGAATCTACAGGAAATGAGCCATTAGATGTATTTATGCAAGCTATGGATAACATTAAACCTGTCTTAGAAGTTAAAGCTCGTCGTGTGGGTGGTTCTAACTACCAAGTGCCAGTTGAAGTTCGTCCAGAACGTCAAATGACATTAGCATTACGTTGGTTAGCTAACTATGCTCGCTTACGTGGTGAACATACAATGGAACAACGTTTAGCTAAAGAAATCATGGATGCTGCTAACAATACAGGTGCTTCAGTTAAAAAACGTGAAGACACTCATAAAATGGCAGATGCCAACAGAGCATTCGCTCATTACCGTTGGTAAGATAATCCTCTCTGTTATCCGACGTGATTTGCGAATTGCTGTCGGATAATAGATGGTTAACTTGATTTTAAGAAACACTGATCACAAGAGAGGAGAAATTAGAATGCCTAGAGAATTTACCCTAGATAAAACTCGTAATATTGGTATCATGGCCCATATTGATGCTGGTAAAACAACGACAACTGAACGTATTTTATACTACACTGGTAAAATTCATAAAATTGGAGAAACTCATGATGGAGCTTCTCAAATGGACTGGATGGAACAAGAACAAGAACGTGGTATTACAATTACTTCAGCAGCAACAACAGCAGCATGGAAAGGTCATCGCGTAAACATCATCGATACACCAGGACACGTAGACTTCACAGTAGAAGTTGAACGTTCATTACGTGTACTTGATGGTGCTGTTACTGTATTAGATGCTCAATCAGGTGTTGAACCTCAAACAGAAACAGTATGGCGTCAAGCAACTACTTACGGTGTTCCCCGTATTGTATTCATTAACAAAATGGATAAAATCGGTGCAGACTTCTTATACTCAGTAAGTACGTTACATGATCGTTTACAAGCTAACGCAGTGCCAGTTCAATTACCAATCGGTGCAGAAGATGAATTCACTGGGATTATCGATTTAATCACAATGAAGGCTGAAATGTATACTAACGATTTAGGTACAGATATTCGCGAAGAAGAAATTCCAGCGGATTATTTAGAACTAGCTACTGAGTGGCGTGAAAAATTAGTTGAAGCAGTTGCTGAAACTAATGAAGATTTAACAATGAAATATTTAGAAGGTGAAGAAATTTCTGAAGCGGAATTACGTGAGGCTATTCGTCTTGCTACAATCGCTGTAGAATTCTACCCAGTTTACTGTGGTTCAGCCTTCAAAAATAAAGGTGTTCAATTAATGCTTGACGGCGTTATTGATTACTTGCCAGCACCAACTGATGTTGCTGCTATCACTGGTACTGATCCAGATACTGACGAACAAATTGAAGTGCCATCATCAGATGATGCTCCATTTGCTGCGTTAGCATTTAAAGTTATGACTGACCCATTTGTAGGTCGTTTAACATTCTTCCGTGTTTACTCAGGTGTCTTACAATCTGGTTCATACGTGAAAAATGCTTCTAAAGGGAAACGTGAACGTGTAGGACGTATCTTACAAATGCACGCTAACTCTCGTAACGAAATTTCTGAAGTATATGCAGGGGATATTGCTGCTGCTGTTGGTCTTAAAGATACAACAACAGGAGATACTCTATGTGACGAGAAAAACTTAGTTATTCTTGAATCAATGGAATTCCCAGAGCCAGTTATCGAAGTTGCTATTGAGCCTAAATCAAAAGCTGACCAAGATAAAATGGGTACTGCGTTACAAAAATTATCAGAAGAAGATCCAACATTCCGTGCGTCAACAAACACTGAAACTGGTGAAACAATTATCGCTGGTATGGGTGAGCTTCACTTAGACGTCCTTGTAGACCGTATGCGTCGCGAGTTCAAAGTAGAAGCGAACGTAGGAGCTCCTCAAGTTTCATACCGTGAAACTTTCCGTGCCCCTGTTACTCAAGCCGAAGGTAAATTTGTTCGTCAGTCTGGTGGTAAAGGACAATTTGGACATGTTTGGGTTGAATTCACTCCAAACGAAGAAGGAGCAGGATTCGAATTTGAAAATGCTATCGTTGGTGGGGTTGTTCCTCGTGAATACATTCCAGCAGTTGAAGCTGGCTTGAAAGCTTCTATGGATAACGGTGTATTAGCTGGATATCCATTAGTAGATATCAAGTGTAAGCTTTATGATGGTTCATATCATGATGTCGATTCTAATGAAACAGCCTTCCGTGTTGCCGCTTCAATGGCGCTTAAAGCAGCCGCTAAGAAAGCACAACCTGCTATCTTAGAGCCAATCATGGCAATTGAAGTTGTTATCCCTGAAGAATATTTAGGTGATATCATGGGTCACGTTACTGCTCGTCGTGGACGTGTTGAAGGTATGGAAGCTCGCGGAAACTCTCAAGTTGTTCGTGCTATGATTCCATTAGCTGAAATGTTTGGTTACGCTACTACATTACGTTCTGCTACTCAAGGTCGTGGTGTGTTCACAATGACATTTGATCATTATGAAGATGTACCAAAATCAGTACAAGAAGAAATCATCAAGAAAAATGGTGGTTCTGGAGAATAAGATTTAACACTGTCTTTTCTTTCAAGAATCAGGTAAAATTAGTATCGCGAAGATGATCCAATCGGGTCGTTTCGAAAATAAAAAACATATATTAGGAGGAACATTTAAAATGGCTAAAGAAAAATTTGACCGTTCTAAACCACACGTTAACGTTGGTACAATCGGACACGTCGATCATGGTAAAACTACTTTATCAGCTGCGATCGCTACAGTATTATCTAAAAAAGGATTCGGTGAAGCTCAAAACTACGCTGATATCGATAACGCTCCAGAAGAAAAAGAACGTGGTATCACAATCTCAACTTCACATATCGAATATGAAACAGAAAACCGTCACTACGCTCACGTAGATTGCCCAGGTCACGCGGATTACGTTAAAAACATGATCACTGGTGCTGCACAAATGGACGGAGCTATCTTAGTAGTTTCTGCTGCTGATGGTCCAATGCCACAAACACGTGAACATATCTTATTATCACGTAACGTTGGTGTTCCATACATCGTTGTATTCTTAAACAAAATGGATATGGTTGATGATGAAGAGTTATTAGAATTAGTAGAAATGGAAGTTCGTGACTTATTAAGCGAATACGATTTCCCAGGCGATGATACTCCAATCGTTGCTGGTTCAGCTCTTAAAGCTTTAGAAGGCGAAGAAATGTATGAAGATAAAATTATGGAATTAATGGCTGAAGTTGATGCTTACATCCCAACTCCAGAACGTGACCATGACAAACCATTCATGATGCCAGTTGAGGATGTATTCTCAATTACTGGTCGTGGTACTGTTGCAACTGGTCGTGTTGAACGTGGTACTATCAAAGTCGGAGACGAAGTTGAATTAGTAGGTATCGCTGAAGAAACTGCTAAAATCACTGTAACAGGTGTTGAAATGTTCCGTAAATTATTAGATTACGCTGAAGCTGGCGATAACATTGGTGCGTTATTACGTGGTGTTGCACGTGAAGACATCCAACGTGGTCAAGTATTAGCTGCTCCAGGAACAATCACTCCACATACAAAATTTAGCGCTGAAGTATACGTGTTATCAAAAGAAGAGGGTGGACGTCATACTCCTTTCTTCGGTAACTACCGTCCGCAATTCTATTTCCGTACTACTGACGTAACTGGTGTTATCGAGTTACCAGAAGGTACTGAAATGGTTATGCCTGGTGATAACGTTGCTATCAACGTTGACTTAATTCACCCAATCGCGATTGAAGAAGGAACTCGTTTCTCAATCCGTGAAGGTGGACGTACAGTTGGTTCAGGTGTTGTATCTGAAATCATCAAATAATTAGACTTAAAAAAGCTAAGAGGAAACTCTTAGCTTTTTTTTTTTTTTTCTTAAATTGAGTTAAAGTATGGGATAGGGTAAAATAAATAAAGGGAAAGTAGAAGTTATATAGGAGGAAAATTAATGAGAAACTTAAATAAGTACTTAATTGTAGGGGTATCATTTTTATTTGCAGTAGGAGCTATCAGTATAGGAATGTGGTATTCTCAAGCTCAAACAAGTAAAATTGTTACTAAAAAACCTGTTGAGGTTATTGATAAGAAGAAAAAAACAGTTAAAGAAGAAATAGAAAAAGACAATTCTGAGCCGAAAGCTAATTTAGACTTAGAGGAATATTATGCAGAACCCGAACATGTCTTTTTAGCGGAAAGTTTAACAGATGATAAAATAAATGAAATTAAAGAAAAGTTAAAAGATTATTCAAAAGAAGATCAGCAAGCATTTGAGCGTATCGGTGATAAATGGGAGATTCAAAAAGAGTTAAATGATATGTTTGATTCTCCTATTCTATTAGGAGGTAATTTTTTAGAAGCTAATGTTAAGAGCGATATTGATAAAAAATCAGTAGAAAAATTAGAAAAAAAACTAAAGGATAAAGATTTTCAAGATTATTTTGCTATTACTGTTCAAGATATTCTAGACAATAGAGTAAAAAGTGAATTAGTAGATGATTCAGATAATGATGGACAAAAAGAACAAGAAGAGCGAGAAGCAGAAGAAATCGCGAGAAAAGAACAAGAAGAGCGAGAAGCAGAAGAAAGCTTGAGAAAAGAACAACAAGAAGAGCAAGAAGCAAAGGAAGCTGAAGACGTAGCGAAGAAAGAACAAGAAGCAGAAGAAACAGCAAAAAAAGAACAAGAAGACTTAACTAATAACGACTCTTCGGTTGAGATGCCAACTGAACAAGTTGAGCCTAACGGGTCGCCAACTGGTGATAACTTAGACACGACAGCTGAAAGTAACAATATCCAAGAGACTGATAATGAGACAACGGGAATGCTAGATAACCCGATGTAGGTTATTATGTTTGAAATGAATAAAAAAGGCCGTAGGTCTTTTTTTATTTTTATTTAGCGCACTTCAAAGTTGCTTTCTTATAGTGTTTCGTTATATAATCAGAACACTGAGTTTTCTCAGTAAATAGTTGCGGAATGACACACAAATGAAATAATTTATTTCATGAAAAAAGCTTGCAATAAAGCTTTATCTTTTGTATACTGTTTAAGGTGCTAGTTATATAATAGCAAGCGCGAGTGGGGATGTTAGTAGAAACCCTGCGGCTGAGAAGCGAGAGGTTGCGACACACCCGGACGCATTGCCATGGGAGGCTGTGTCGGTATTTTCGTGGAGCTATGTCTACTTTTCAAAATAGGCGAAGGAGGGAACAAGATGGCAAAACAAAAAATTCGTATCCGTTTAAAAGCGTATGAACACCGTATTTTAGATCAATCAGCGGAGAAAATTGTGGAAACAGCAAATAGAACTGGAGCTGACGTATCAGGTCCGATTCCATTACCAACAGATCGTTCTGTTTACACTGTTATCCGTGCGACTCATAAATACAAAGATTCTCGTGAACAATTCGAAATGCGAACTCACAAACGTCTAATTGACATTGTGAATCCAACACCAAAAACAGTTGACGCTTTAATGAAGCTTGACTTACCAAGTGGTGTAAATATCGAAATTAAGTTATAACAATTAAAAGGATGGAGGTGCACTCATGACTAAAGGAATCTTAGGAAAAAAAGTAGGAATGACGCAAATTTTCACTGAAAATGGCGAATTAATCCCAGTTACAGTAATCGAAGCCACTCCAAACGTTGTTTTACAAGTTAAAACAATGGATACAGATGGTTACGAAGCAATTCAATTAGGTTACCAAGACAAGCGTGAAGTATTAGCGAACAAACCTGCGAAAGGTCATGTTGCAAAAGCAAACACGGCTCCTAAGCGCTTCATTAAAGAGTTTAAAGATGTTGAGCTAGGAGATTACGAAGTAGGTAAAGAAATTAAGGTAGATATCTTCGAAGCAGGAGACATCATTAACGTTACAGGAACAACTAAAGGTAAAGGTTACCAAGGCGTTATCAAACGTCATGGTCAATCTCGCGGACCAATGAGTCACGGTTCTCGTTACCACCGTCGTCCTGGGTCAATGGGTCCAGTAGATCCGAATAGAGTATTTAAAAACAAAAAATTAGCTGGTCAAATGGGTGGCGATCGTGTCACTATTCAAAATCTAGAAGTTGTACGTGTAGATGCTGAAAAAAATGTTATCTTAGTTAAAGGTAACGTACCAGGTTCTAAAAAATCATTAGTACAAATCAAATCAGCGAAAGCTGGGAAATAATCGTTAAAGAGAGGAGGACTAAGGAATGCCAACTGTAGCATTATTCAAACAAGATGGTACTAAAAATGGTGAAGTTACTTTAAACGACGCTATTTTCGGTATCGAACCAAACGAAAATGTTGTTTACGATGCAATTATCATGCAACGTGCTTCATTAAGACAAGGAACACATGCGGTTAAAAACCGTAGCGCTGTTCGCGGTGGTGGACGTAAACCATGGAGACAAAAAGGAACTGGACGCGCGCGTCAAGGTTCAATTCGTTCTCCACAATGGCGTGGCGGTGGAGTTGTCTTCGGACCAACACCACGTTCATACAGCTACAAACTTCCTAAAAAAGTTCGTCGTTTAGCAATCAAATCTGTTTTATCAGAAAAAGTTGCAGAAAATAAATTAGTTGTTGTAGATGCATTAGGATTTGATGCACCAAAAACTAAAGGATTTAAAGAAGTTTTAGCTAACTTAGAAGTATCTACTAAAGTATTAGTAGTTTTAGAAAAAGGAAATGACTTTGCAGCGTTATCAGCTCGCAACTTACCAAATGTTTCTGTAGTAGAAGCAGACAACGTAAGTGTGTTGGATGTAGTAGCTAACGATAAAATGTTAATTACTCAAGCTGCTCTTACTCAAGTCGAGGAGGTGCTTGCATAATGGAATTACTAGACGTAATTAAACGCCCTGTTATTACTGAAGCTTCAATGTTAGCTATGGACGAGAAAAAATTCACATTTGACGTGGATACTCGTGCTAACAAAACTTTAGTTAAACAAGCTGTGGAAGCAGCTTTCGATGGTGTAAAAGTTAAAAACGTGAACATCATGAACGTTAAACCGAAATTCAAACGCATGGGTAAATATGCAGGATATACGAAAAAACGTCGTAAAGCGATCGTTACATTAACAGAAGATTCAAAAGAAATTCAATTGTTTGATGCTGAATAGTCAGCGCTAGACTCTAATTTTTAATTAGGAGGGAACAGAGACGTGGGAATTAAAAAGTATAAACCGACCACTAACGGACGTCGTAATATGACAAGTTCTGATTTCGCTGAAATCACAACGTCAACACCTGAAAAAACTTTATTACAACCAATGAAAAACAACGCTGGACGTAATAACATGGGTCGTATTACTGTACGTCATCAAGGTGGCGGACACAAACGTCAATACCGTGTGATTGACTTCAAACGTAACAAAGACAACGTTGTAGGTCTTGTTAAAACGATCGAGTACGATCCAAACAGATCAGCAAACATTGCTTTATTACATTACACAGATGGTGTGAAAACATACATCTTAGCACCAAAAGGATTAGAAGTTGGAATGCAAGTAGTATCTGGTGATAATGTTGATATTAAAGTAGGTAACGCGTTACCACTTGCCAACATCCCAGTAGGTACTGTTGTACACAACATCGAAATGAAACCAGGTAAAGGCGGACAATTAATCCGTTCTGCTGGTACTAAAGCGCAAGTTTTAGGTAAAGAAGGAAAATACGTTTTAGTTCGCTTAAATTCAGGTGAAGTACGTATGATCTTAGCAACTTGCCGTGCTACAATCGGTTCAGTTGGTAACGAACAACATGAGTTGATCAATATTGGTAAAGCCGGCCGTAGCCGTTGGATGCGTAAACGTCCAACTGTACGTGGTAGCGTAATGAACCCTAACGATCACCCACACGGTGGTGGTGAAGGTAAAGCACCAATCGGACGTCCAAGCCCAGTTACACCTTGGGGTAAACCAACACTTGGTTACAAAACTCGTAATAAAAAAGCTGCATCTGACAAACTTATTGTTAGACGTCGTAAAACAAAATAATAAAACACTCATGGCTGCTTAAGCCATACAATTTGAGAGGAGGTTCACCATGGGCCGTAGTTTGAAGAAGGGACCTTTTATTGATGAGCATTTAATGAAAAAGGTTGAAGCTCAAAAAGATTCTGAAAAGAAAAGTGTTATCAAAACATGGTCACGTCGTTCAACAATTTTCCCTAACTTTGTAGGGTATACAATTGCTGTCTACGATGGACGTAAACATGTTCCAGTCTATATTCAAGAAGACATGGTAGGACACAAATTAGGTGAATTTGCACCAACAAGAACATATCGTGGTCACGTTGCCGACGATAAAAAAACAAAACGCTAATTATTGAGGGGAGGAATTGCAAATGTCAGAACAAATCATTTCAGCAAGAGCAACTGCGAAAACAGTTCGTACTTCACCTCGTAAGTCTCGTATCGTAATCGATTTAATCAGAGGGAAAAGCGTAGCAGAAGCTATCTCAATCTTAAAATTCACGCCTAATAAAGCGGCGGGAGTTATTGAAAAAGTATTGATGTCAGCTGTTGCCAATGCAGAAAACAACTATGATTTAGACGTTGAAAAATTGGTAGTATCTGAAGCATTTGTTAACGAAGGACCAACTATGAAACGTTTCCGTCCTCGTGCGAAAGGTTCAGCATCACCAATCAACAAAAGAACAAGTCATCTTACAGTAGTAGTGACAGAGAAGTAAAAAGGAGGGACAACCAGTGGGCCAAAAAATTAATCCTACAGGACTTCGTGTCGGCGTTATCCGTGACTGGGACGCTAAATGGTATGCTGAAAAAGAGTATGCTGAATACTTACACGAAGATTTAAAAATTCGTAAGTTTGTCTCATCAAGACTTGCCGATGCCGCTGTTTCAAAAGTGGAAATCGAACGTGCTGCAAAACGCGTGAACGTTTCACTTCACACAGCTAAACCAGGAATGGTTATTGGTAAAGGTGGATCTGAAGTTGAGAACATTAGAAAAGAATTAGTTAAATTAACTGGTAGAAAAGCTAATGAAATCCATATCAACATTGTGGAAATCAAAAAACCAGATTTAGATGCCAAATTAGTAGCGGAAGGAATTGCACGTCAGTTAGAAAACCGTGTTGCATTCCGTCGTGCTCAAAAGCAAGCAATTACTCGTACAATGAGATCAGGAGCTAAAGGGATTAAAACTCAAGTTTCAGGTCGTTTAAATGGTGCAGACATCGCTCGTGCTGAAGGTTATTCTGAAGGTACAGTGCCATTGCATACATTACGTGCAGATATTGACTATGCATGGGAAGAAGCAGATACTACATACGGAAAACTAGGAGTTAAAGTGTGGATTTATCGCGGAGAAGTTCTTCCAACACTAAAAAACACTGAGAAAGGAGGGAAATAATCATGTTAGTACCTAAACGTGTGAAATACCGTCGTGAGTTTAGAGGTAAAATGCGTGGAGAAGCTAAAGGTGGTAAAGAGGTAGCATTTGGAGAATACGGCTTACAAGCTGTTGATTCAAGCTGGATTACTAACCGCCAAATTGAGGCAGCACGTATCGCTATGACTCGTTATATGAAACGTGGCGGGAAAGTATGGATTAAAATTTTCCCTCATAAATCTTATACATCAAAAGCA
This sequence comes from Vagococcus intermedius, assembly GCF_029144185.1. Taxonomy (NCBI): domain Bacteria; kingdom Bacillati; phylum Bacillota; class Bacilli; order Lactobacillales; family Enterococcaceae; genus Vagococcus; species Vagococcus intermedius. The sequence goes on from NZ_CP110232.1 coordinate 50,489, forward strand.
ATTGGCGTTCGTATGGGTAAAGGTAAAGGAGCTCCTGAAGGATGGGTTGCACCAGTTAAACGTGGTAAAATCATGTTTGAAATTGCTGGCGTACCAGAAGAAGTTGCTCGTGAAGCATTAAGACTTGCTTCTCACAAATTACCTGTTAAAACTAAGATTGTAAAACGTGAGGAAATGGGTGGTGAATCGAATGAAGGTTAAAGATATCAAAGAGTTAACCACTGCCGAAATGCTTGTCAAAGAAAAGGAATTTAAAGAAGAATTATTCAACTTAAGATTCCAACTTGCTACAGGTCAGCTAGAAAACACTGCGCGTATTCAAGAAGTGCGTAAATCGATTGCACGCATTAAAACAGTGTTGCGTGAACAAGAAAAGTAACATTGGAAGGAGGCCATTAGACGAATGACTCAAGATCAAGAGAGAAATCAACGTAAAGTTTACCAAGGACGCGTTGTTTCAGACAAAATGGATAAAACTATCGTTGTTGTTGTAGAAACTCGTAACGCTCATAAAAAATACGGTAAACGTGTTAAATATTCTAAAAAATACAAAGCACATGATGAGAACAATGTTGCCAAAACAGGAGACATCGTGAAAATTATGGAAACTCGTCCATTATCCGCTACAAAACGTTTCCGTTTATTAGAGGTCGTTGAAGAAGCAGTTATTATCTAAGCGAGATTTTCCTATATAGATTGAAGCTAAAATCTGAAAGGAGGATACTATAGTGATCCAAACAGAAAGTCGTTTGAGAGTAGCTGATAACTCAGGTGCTCGTGAGGTTCTAACAATTAAAGTGTTAGGCGGATCAGGACGTAAGACAGCCAACATTGGTGATATTATTGTGGCTACGGTTAAACAAGCAACGCCAGGTGGTGTTGTTAAAAAAGGTGAAATCGTTAAAGCTGTTATCGTTAGAAGTAAAACAGGAGCTCGTCGTACAGACGGTTCTTACATTAAATTCGATGAAAATGCATGTGTAATCATCCGTGACGACAAGAGTCCTCGTGGAACACGTATTTTCGGACCAGTCGCTCGTGAATTACGTGATAGCAATTTCATGAAAATTATTTCACTAGCACCAGAAGTATTATAATCAATTCTTGTCCAAAGGAGGTGCGAAAGAATTATGTTTGTTAAAAAAGGCGATAAAGTAAAAGTTATCACTGGTAAAGACAAAAATAAAGAAGGCGTAGTATTAACTGCGTTTCCTAAACAAGATCGTGTCATCGTTGAAGGTGTTAACATGATCAAAAAACATCAAAAACCTAGCGCTGCGGCTCCTCAAGGAGGAATCGTTGAAACAGAAGCATCAATTCACGTGTCAAACGTGATGGTAATTGACCCATCAAACGGCGAACCAACTCGTGTTGGATTCAAAGATATCGATGGTAAAAAAGTACGTGTTTCTAAACGCACAGGTGAAGTATTAGATAAGTAGTAAAGAACGGAAGGAGGGACCTATAGAATGAACCGCCTAAAAGCAAAATATGTTAAAGAAATCACTCCATCATTAATGGAGAAATTCAATTATACATCTGTAATGCAAACACCTAAAGTTGAAAAGATTGTTATCAACATGGGTGTCGGTGATGCAGTAAATAACGTAAAAAACTTAGACAAAGCTGTTGAGGAGTTAACATTAATTTCTGGTCAAAAACCAGTTATTACAAAAGCTAGAAAATCTATCGCTGGTTTCCGTCTACGTGAAGGTATGCCAATCGGCTGTAAAGTAACTTTACGTGGCGAAAGAATGTATGAATTCTTAGACAAACTAGTAACAGTTTCTCTACCTCGTGTACGTGACTTCCACGGTGTAAGTAATAAATCATTTGACGGTCGTGGTAACTTCACATTGGGAGTTAAAGAACAATTAATTTTCCCAGAAGTAGATTACGATTTAGTAGATAAAGTACGTGGTATGGACATCGTTGTTGTTACAACTGCTAACACAGATGAAGAATCACGTGAATTATTAACACAACTTGGAATGCCATTCCAAAAATAATTAAAGGAGGCGAACTACTTGGCTAAAAAATCAATGATTGCTAAAAACAAACGTCCTGCAAAATTCTCAACACAAGAATATACGCGTTGTGAACGTTGTGGCCGTCCACATTCAGTTTATCGTAAATTTAAACTTTGCCGTATTTGCTTCCGCGAACTTGCCTATAAAGGACAAATTCCCGGCGTGAAGAAAGCTAGCTGGTAACAAAAAACCCGCATAAAGGAGGTAAATAGTTCAATGGTCATGACAGATCCAATCGCAGACTTTTTAACTCGCATTCGTAATGCGAACATGGTTAAACATGATATGTTAGAAGTACCTGCATCAAAAATTAAATTTGATATCGCTGAAATCTTGAAACGTGAAGGATTCATCCGCGACGTTGAAAAAATTGAAGATGATAAACAAGGCATCATTCGCGTATTCTTAAAATACGGAAAAAATGAAGAACGTGTAATCACGAACTTAAAACGTATTTCTAAACCAGGTTTACGTGCTTATGTGAAATCTGATGATGTACCTAAAGTTTTAAACGGCTTAGGTATTGCTATCATTTCAACTTCTGAAGGTGTTATCACTGATAAAGAAGCTAGAGAACGTAACATTGGTGGAGAAGTTATCGCATACGTGTGGTAATCGAAACAAACTAGAAGGAGGTGTCTTGAATGAGCCGTATTGGTAATAAAGTAGTCATCATTCCTGCAGGTGTTACAGTAACACAAAACGGAGATGACGTAACAGTTAAAGGACCTAAAGGTGAATTAACTCGTACTTTCGCTAAAAATATTACAATGAATATTGAAGGTAATGAAGTAACTTTCACACGTCCGAATGACAATAAAGAAAATCGTGCGATGCATGGAACAATGCGTGCCAACTTCAACAACATGGTTGTTGGTGTAAGTGAAGGCTTTGAAAAAGCATTAGAACTTATCGGGGTTGGTTACCGTGCCCAATTACAAGGATCAAAACTTGTACTTAACGTTGGATACTCTCATCCAGTTGAGTTTGTTGCTCCAGAAGGCGTAACAATTGAAGTTCCTGCAAACACAAAAGTTATCGTTAAGGGTGCTAACAAAGAACACGTTGGCGAATTAGCGGCTAACATCCGTGGAGTACGTCCTCCAGAACCTTATAAAGGTAAAGGAATTCGTTATGAAGGCGAATTTGTACGACGTAAAGAAGGTAAAACTGGTAAATAATAAGTGTATAAGATGGACAAGAAAGGTTTTCGACCGAGTATTGTTCTTCGACCGCTTATATTTTAGTTGTTTTGCATAAAAATATAAAAGAGGTGACAATTGTGATTTCAAAACCAGATAAGAATAAAGTACGCCAAAAGAGACATGGTCGCGTACGTGCGAAAATCTCTGGTACTGCTGAGTGCCCACGCTTGAACGTTTTCCGTTCTAACAAAAACATCTACGCACAATTAATTGATGACGTAGCGGGTGTGACGCTAGCAAGTGCCTCTACCTTAGAAGTTACAGGTGGAAACAAAACTGAATCTGCTTCAGCTGTTGGTGCATCAATCGCCAAAAAAGCAACTGAAAAAGGTATCAAAGAAGTAGTTTTTGACCGTGGTGGTTACCTTTACCATGGCCGTGTTGCAGCACTAGCTGAAGCAGCACGTGAAAACGGACTAGAATTTTAGTAGAAGGAGGAACACCATTCATGGTTTATATTGATCCAAAAGGTTTGGAATTAGAAGACCGCGTTGTTGCGATTAACCGTGTTACAAAAGTTGTTAAAGGTGGACGTCGTCTACGTTTTGCTGCTTTAGTCGTGGTTGGTGACAGAAATGGTCACGTTGGATTTGGTACAGGTAAAGCTCAAGAAGTACCTGAAGCAATCCGTAAAGCAATTGAAGATGCTAAGAAAAACTTAATCGAAGTACCAATGGTTGGTTCTACAATCCCTCACGAAGTTATCGGAGTATACAGTGGTGGACGCATCATGATGAAACCTGCTGTTGCCGGTGCTGGAGTTGCCGCTGGTGGCCCCGTTCGTGCCGTATTGGAATTAGCTGGTGTAGCTGATGTTACAAGCAAATCATTAGGTTCTAACACACCTATCAATGTGATTCGCGCTACTGTAGAAGGTTTAGCTCGTTTAAAACGTGCTGAAGAAGTAGCTGAATTACGTGGTAAAAGTGTGGAAGAAATTTTAGGATAAGGAGGACATAGTAATGGCTGATTTAAAAGTTACTCTAAAAAGAAGCGTTATCGGACGTCCTCAAAACCAAAAAGATACAGTTAAAGCTCTTGGTTTGAAAAAAATCAACAGCTCTGTTGTAAAACCTGATAATGTTGCCATTAAAGGTATGATCAACACTGTTTCACATTTAGTGGACGTAGAAGAAGTATAAAACAATTTTTTGAATTACTAAAAGAGGAGGTGCCAAGAATATGAAACTTCATGAGTTAAAACCTTCAGAAGGTTCAAGACATGTACGTAATCGTGTAGGTCGCGGAACTTCATCTGGTAATGGTAAAACAGCTGGCCGTGGTCAAAAAGGACAAAAAGCTCGTTCAGGTGGTGGAGTACGTTTAGGATTTGAGGGTGGTCAAACACCATTATTCCAACGTTTACCAAAACGTGGATTTACTAACATCAACCGTAAAGAGTACGCTGTTATCAACTTAGAAACTCTTAACAGATTTGAAGATGGAACAGAGGTAACACCAGCTATGCTTGTTGAATCTGGTATCATCAAAGATGAAAAAGCAGGAATTAAAGTATTAGCTAAAGGTGAATTAACTAAGAAATTAACAGTGAAAGCTGCTAAATTCTCTGATTCAGCTAAAGCTGCTATCGAAGCTGCTGGCGGTTCAATCGAGGTGATCTAATGTTTAAACTATTGAAAGATGGTTTTAAAGTAAAAGAGATTCGTCAAAAAATATTTTTTACTTTGTTCATTTTATTATCTTTTAGAATTGGTTCTCATATCACTGTCCCTGGTGTTGATGCGCGAGCATTAGTTCAGCTAAGTGATAATCCATTATTTAATATGATGAATACAGTTAGTGGTAGTGCTATGAAAAACTTCTCATTGTTCGCAATGGGAGTTTCGCCATATATAACCGCTTCTATCGTTATTCAATTGTTACAGATGGATATTGTACCTAGATTTGTTGAATGGTCAAAACAAGGTGAGACGGGACGTCGTAAATTAAGTCAAGCTACGCGTTATTTAACATTAGTATTGGGCTTTGTTCAATCTATTGCCATAACAGCAGGGTTTAATCAATTTGCTAGTACCTATGATTTTGTTGATAAGCCAGATGTAACAACCTATTTAACGATTGGAATCATTTTAACTGCAGGGACGATGCTTGTAACTTGGATGGGTGAACAAATTACGGAAAAAGGAATTGGTAACGGAGTTTCAATGATGATTTTTGCTGGGATTATAGCCCAATTACCAAGAGGAATTCTGAATCTTTACGAGGATTACTTCGTAAATATTTCTCCTGATAAATTAGGTCAATCTGCATTATTTGTTGCGGGACTTGTGCTTGCTATTCTAATTATCGTAACATTTGTCACTTATGTTCAACAAGCTGAAAGAAAAATTCCTATTCAGTACACAAAGCGTGTTGCAGGAGCACCACAAAGTAGCTATTTACCTTTAAAAGTAAATGCAGCTGGGGTTATCCCAGTAATCTTTGCAAGTTCCCTGATTTCAACACCAAGTGCCATCATGCAATTATTTGCAAGCACAAAAGGGGATGAAACTTGGTTTAAAGTTTTATCTGAAATGTTTAATTATTCTACCTTACCAGGTGGAATACTGTATACCTTACTGATTATCTCATTCACTTTCTTCTATGCATTTGTTCAAGTGAATCCTGAGAAAGTTGCCGAAAACTTGCAAAAGCAAGGCAGCTATATTCCAAGTGTGCGTCCGGGTAAAGGAACTGAAGATTATTTATCTTCACTTTTACTAAGATTAAGTACAGTTGGCTCAATATTCCTTGCACTTGTTGCAATCATTCCGATTGTGGCACAAAATGTTTGGAACTTACCAGCTTCGATTGGTTTGGGTGGAACAAGTCTTTTAATTGCCATAGGAGTAGCGTTAGAAACTGCGAAACAATTAGAAGGATTGTTGATGAAACGTAAATATACAGGTTTTATCGTCAAGTAAGAGGTGTGTGTTGAGGATTATCCTCAGCACTAACTCGAACTTATAGGAGGAAAACGTATGAATCTCATTATAATGGGGCTACCAGGTGCTGGTAAAGGCACTCAGGCAGAACGTATTATTGATACTTACGGAATTCCACATATTTCTACTGGAGATATGTTCCGTGATGCTATGAAAAATGAAACTGCTTTGGGATTGGAAGCTAAATCTTATATAGATAAGGGCGCGTTAGTTCCAGACGAAGTAACAAATGGTATTGTGAAGGATCGTTTATCAGAGCCAGATACAAAAGCTGGTTTCTTATTAGATGGGTTTCCTCGTACTATTGAACAAACACATGCTTTGGAAGAAATTCTAAAAAGTTTAGGCAAACAAATTGATGCCGTAATTAATATTCATGTAGAGGAAGATGTTTTAATTGAACGTCTTGCTGGTCGTTTTATTTGTCGCGATTGTGGTGCTACGTATCACAAAGTTAATAATAAACCTAAAGTCGAAGGAACGTGTGATCGTTGTGGAGGTCATGATTTCTATCAACGTGAAGATGATAAACCTGAAACGGTTAAAAATCGTCTAGCTGTTAATATAACAGGTAGTGCACCAATTCTAGACTTCTACAAAAACGGTAATCTTTTAAACACAATCGATGGAAATCGCGATATTAGTCTTGTCTTTGATGACGTTAAAGCCATTATTGATACGATCTAATTTCTTAAGCTAAGTGAGTAACCATTATTCTTGTGAATTTGTTTTTGCCTTAGCAATCTTATGGTTGTGTAATAAAATGTCTCTGTCATCTTTTAAATAGCTCATTCTTGTGCTATAATATTTGAGTTGAGGTGTTTTAGGTGGAAACAAACGTCCACCGATTTTTTTATCGTGTGAAAATGCGAAACAAGTATAAGGAGGTACTATGTGTGGCGAAAGAAGATGTGATTGAAATTGAAGGTACAGTCGTCGAAACTTTGCCGAATGCAATGTTTAAAGTAGAACTTGAGAACGGACATGAAATTTTAGCGCATGTTTCTGGTAAAATCAGAATGCATTATATTCGTATCCTTCCAGGAGATAAAGTGACTGTAGAATTATCACCGTATGATTTATCACGCGGTCGCATTACTTATCGCTTTAAATAATTGTACTCCGTAAAATTCAAGGAGGTATAATCATGAAAGTAAGACCATCAGTAAAACCAATTTGCGAAAAATGTAAAGTAATTCGTCGTAAGGGACGCGTTATGGTTATTTGCGAAAATCCAAAACATAAACAACGTCAAGGATAATAGGAGGTGTAACACATAATGGCTCGTATTGCAGGAGTAGATATCCCTCGTGACAAACGCATTGTTATTTCATTAACATACATCTATGGTATTGGAAAAACAACTGCTCAAAAAGTCTTAGCGACTGCCGGAGTATCTGAAGATATTCGTGTTCGTGAATTAACGAATGATCAATTAGATAAAATCCGTGCAGAAGTGGATACATTAAAAGTTGAAGGTGACTTACGTCGCGAAACAAACTTAAATATCAAACGTTTGATGGAAATCGGTTCATACCGCGGAATCCGTCATCGTCGTGGATTACCAACTCGTGGACAAAACACGAAAAATAATGCACGAACTCGTAAAGGCCCAGCTCGTTCTATCGCTGGTAAGAAAAAATAATAAATAAAGTGAAGGAGGTTAGAACTTCATGGTAGCAAAAAAGGTTAGCAGAAAACGCCGTGTGAAAAAGAATATTGAATCTGGGATTGCACATATCCATTCAACATTCAACAATACAATCGTTATGATTACTGATGTACATGGGAATGCTATTTCTTGGTCATCAGCTGGAGCTTTAGGTTTCAGAGGCAGTAAAAAATCAACTCCTTTTGCAGCTCAAATGGCAGCAGAAGCAGCAACTAAAGTTGCAATGGAACATGGTTTAAAAACTGTTGATGTAACAGTTAAAGGACCAGGTTCAGGACGTGAAGCAGCAATTCGTTCATTACAAGCAACAGGATTAGAAGTGACAGCAATTCGTGACGTCACTCCAGTTCCTCATAATGGATGCCGCCCTCCAAAACGCCGTCGTGTTTAATGAGCGTCTTTCATTTTGAGTGTGAACTTAAGAACGTCATTGAACAAGACACTTTCGTTTTGAAAGGGGTATAGATAAGAATGATTGAATTTGAAAAACCAAGAATCACAAAAATTGATGAAGATAGAGATTATGGCAAGTTCGTCATCGAGCCTCTAGAAAGAGGTTACGGGACTACTTTAGGTAATTCTCTGCGTCGTATATTATTATCTTCTCTACCAGGAGCAGCGATTACGACTCTACAAATTGAAGGTGTGTTACACGAATTCTCAACCGTTACTGGTGTACGTGAAGACGTGACTCAAATCATCTTGAATATTAAAGGGTTGGCTTTAAAGCTGTATACTGAAGAAGAAAAATCCCTTGAAATTGATATTACTGGTCCAGCTAATGTAACAGCAGGCGACATTATCACTGATAGTGATGTAGAAATCTTGAATAAAGATTTACACATTTGTAGTGTTGCTGAAGGAGCTACTTTCCGTGCTCGTTTAACAGTTAAACCAGGACGTGGATATGTTCAAGCAGACGAAAATAAAAAAGAAGATATGCCAATTGGTGTATTGCCAGTCGATTCTATTTACACACCAATTCGTCGTGTTAACTACCAAGTAGAAAACACTCGTGTTGGACGTCGTGATGACTTCGACAAATTGACATTAGACGTTTGGACAGATGGTTCAATTATGCCACAAGAAGCTATTAGTTTAGCTGCTAAAATTCTAACTGAGCATTTAGATATTTTTGTAAACCTAACTGATGAGGCTAAAAATGCTGAAATCATGGTTGAAAAAGAAGAAACTCAGAAAGAAAAAATGTTGGAAATGACTATCGAAGAGTTAGACTTGTCAGTACGTTCATACAACTGTTTGAAACGTGCCGGTATTAATACCGTACAAGAATTAACTGATAAATCTGAACCGGAAATGATCAAAGTACGTAACTTAGGACGTAAATCACTTGAAGAAGTTAAAAACAAGCTTCATGATTTAGGTTTAGGACTACGTCAAGACGATTAATACTTTCTTATAAGGAGGGAAACTAACGTGAGCTATCGTAAATTAGGACGCACTAGCAGCCAACGTAAAGCTATGTTGCGTGATTTAACGACTGATTTAATCATTAACGAAAGAATTGTTACTACTGAAGCCCGTGCTAAAGAAGTACGTTCTACAACTGAAAAAATGATTACTTTAGGAAAACGTGGGGATCTTCATGCTCGCCGTCAAGCTGCTACTTTCGTAAGAAATGAAGTTGCTGAAGTACGTGAAGAAAATGAAGCTATCGTGGTTGAAACTGCATTACAAAAATTATTCAGTGATATCGCACCTCGCTATGCAGAACGTAATGGTGGTTATACTCGTATTTTAAAAACAGAACCACGTCGCGGTGACGCAGCTAAAATGGTTATTATCGAACTTGTTTAAATTCAATAGCTATACCATCACTTTATAGATGATTCACTTAGAGTGTTATGATGTTGGGGATTTATCCCCGAGTCTAGCTCGTGGCATCTCCCTAGTTTTTGACTAGGGAGTATGCACTCATCATAAAGTGTTTTTTTGTATCTATGACCACTTGTCGTAAATAGACAAAAGCACTTTATTTAAAAAGAAATAAAGTTGAGAGAATCAGATACGTAAACAAAGAATCACTTTATTCAGTCAATTATATTGAATAATTGTTGGTTTTTTGGTAGTCTTATACGTGTTAAAGATGATGTTAGCTATGAAAATATAAAAAAGAGCTAGCTGGTTAAGGTTAGCTCTTTTTTTTAATATTATCTGCTATTTGGATAGGAATAATGCTAAAATATAGTGATACATAGATTAGACTAGTGAGGGAAAGTAATGAATCCAATTATACAATTAGAACATGTTAGTTTTAACTATCAAGAAGATCAAACAATCCTTGCTTTAAATGATGTTTCGTTTACGATTAACAAAGGCGAGTGGATTGCCATTATTGGTCATAATGGTTCAGGAAAATCTACACTTGCCAAGACAATCAATGGACTAATCATGCCAAGTGAAGGTGAGATTACAGTAGATGGTTTAAGTTTAAATGAAGAGAATGTTTGGAAGATACGTGAAAAAATCGGAATGGTATTTCAAAATCCAGATAATCAATTCGTTGGTTCCACAGTAGAAGATGATGTTGCATTTGGTTTAGAGAATCAAGGCGTTCCTCGTTCTGAAATGCTAGTGAGAGTTTCTGAGGCTTTAGAAAAAGTTAGAATGTCAGATTTTAAAACGAAAGAACCAGCCCGTTTATCAGGCGGACAAAAACAACGCGTGGCTATTGCGGGGGTAGTTGCCTTAAGCCCTGATGTTATTATTTTAGATGAAGCAACCAGTATGCTTGACCCTGAGGGACGTATGGAAGTTATTTCAACGATTCAAAAGTTAAAAAAAGAAAAAGAATTGACGGTTATTTCTATTACTCATGATATTGATGAAGCAGCAAATGCCAATCGAGTGTTGGTAATGAAAGCAGGCCAACTGGTCCAAGAAGGGACTCCTGAGGAAATTTTTTCTGCAGGCGAACAATTAGTAGAAATGGGCTTAGATTTACCATTTCCAGAAAAATTAAAAATAGAGTTAACTAAGTTAGGGATTAATCTACCAGCAGAGTATATGTCAGAAGAAGGGATGGTGGAGTGGTTATGGACATCAAGTTTGAGAAAGTAGGCTTTACTTATCAACCTAATACACCATTCGAGCATCGTGCGTTATTTGATATTGATTTGGACATTCAAGAAGGCTCTTATACAGCAATTGTTGGTCATACAGGCAGTGGTAAGTCTACGCTATTGCAACATCTTAATGCTTTAGTCAAACCAACTAAAGGTACAGTTAGAATTGGTGACCGTGAAATTGTTTCTACAACGAGTAATAAAAATTTAAAAGATATTCGTAAGCAAGTTGGTATTGTTTTTCAATTTCCTGAGGCACAACTTTTTGAAGAAACTGTTGCCCGTGATATTGCTTTTGGACCTAAGAATTTTGGGGTAAGTGAGGAAGAGGCTTTACTCTTAGTGAGTAAAACGTTAAGATTAGTTGGCTTAGATGATTCTTATATGGAGCGTTCTCCTTTTGATTTATCTGGAGGTCAGATGCGTCGTGTCGCGATTGCGGGTGTTTTGGCTATGGAGCCTTCAGTTTTAGTCTTGGATGAGCCAACGGCGGGATTGGATCCTCAAGGACGCTTAGAAATGCTTGAAATGTTTCATAAATTACACAAAGAAATTGGCTTAACAATTGTGCTAGTTACCCATCTAATGGATGATGTGGCTAATTATGCTGACTATGTAGTAGTTCTTGAAAAAGGAACAGTTGTTAAGCAAGGAGTTCCTAATCAAGTCTTTAATGATGTTCAATGGTTAAAGAATAAACAATTAGGGATTCCAACTGCGGCTGAATTTGCGCAAAAATTACAAGCCAAAGGATTTGATTTTACTGAATTACCACTAACTACAAAAGCATTAGCAGAGGTGCTTCAAAAAAAAATTGAAACAGCTGACTCGAGTACACAGGCAGGTGACGAAGAATGTTAGAAAAATTAATATTTGGTCGCTATATTCCTGGCGATTCGATCATTCATAAATTAGACCCACGTGCGAAATTAATTGCTAGTTTTTATTTTATAGGGATTATCTTTTTATGCAATAATTGGCAATCCTATTTATTTATGTTTATTTTTACTTTAGGAGCAATTTTGTTATCAAACGTTAGCGTGAGATTCTTCATTCGTGGTGTTAAACCTTTGATTTGGTTGATTTTATTTACAGTTATTTTACAAGTCCTTTTTACTAAAGGAGGGACGACTTATTTTGAATTTGGGATTATTTCTCTAACTGAATTTGGTTTGATGAATGGGGCGTTTATTTTCAGTCGTTTTGTTTTAATCATTTTTATGTCAACCTTATTAACCCTGACAACGCCACCACTGGCTTTATCTGATGCGATTGAGTATCTATTACGGCCGTTGAAAGTCGTGAAGTTTCCAGCTCATGAGGTGTCATTAATGTTGTCAATTGCTTTGCGATTTGTGCCAACCTTAATGGATGAAACAGAAAAGATTATGAATGCGCAACGTGCCAGAGGAGTTGACTTTGGTGAAGGAAACTTGGCTCAAAAAATGAAAGCAATTGTTCCATTATTAATCCCATTGTTTGTCAGTAGCTTCAATCGTGCGGAAGATTTAGCCATTGCTATGGAAGCAAGAGGCTATCAAGGTGGCGAAGGTCGTACCAAATATCGTCAATTGAAATGGGAAAAAAATGATAGCCTAGTTATTCTAACTTTTGCTATTGTGACCGTGATTTTAGTACTGTTACGTTATTAATAAAATCAAAGTAAGCAGTTCTCTAATTTAGAGGCTGCTTTTTTATAAGGAGAGAATTATTATGCCAAGATATAAAGCTATTATTGCCTATGATGGGACTAATTATTGTGGATTTCAATCACAAGATAATGGTAAGACCGTTCAAGGTGAAATCGAAAGAACCTTAAGCAAATTAAACAATGGAAAAAGAATCATAGTTCATGGATCAGGAAGAACGGATTCAGGTGTCCATGCTAAGGGACAGGTTATTCATTTTGATTTGGATCATTTTCGAGATGAAGAAAAATTTCGTCATGCTTTGGATACACAATCTGCTGATGATATCGCTGTAAAGTCAGTTGAGATAGTAGATGAAGCCTTTCATGCAAGGTTCAATGCTCAGGGGAAAACTTACCATTATTTAGTCGATTATGGGAAACCGAAGAGTCCTTTTACACGTTTTTATGCCGCTTTTTATCCCTATGATTTAGATATTAAAAAGATGCAAGAAGCACTTGATAAAGTCGTAGGAACTCATGATTTTTCGGCTTTTTGTGCAACGGGTACAAGTATTGAAAATAAAGTTAGAACTATTTATGAGGCAAAAGTGGAAGAAATTGGACAAGACCAATTAAGATTTACCTTTAGAGGCAATGGGTTTTTATACAAAATGGTGAGGATTTTAGTAGGGACAATGCTTAAAGTAGGTAATAATCGCTTGCCAGTTTCAGAAATTGATACGATCCTTGCAAGTCATAATCGAAATTTAGCAGGACCTACAGCTCATCCGGAAGGTCTATATTTGATGGAAGTTTATTATGAGGATAGTAAAAAATAAAAAACATCAGAATTTATAACATGATTTTGTTGACATTAAATCTATTTAAGGCTATCATGGTAAGTGGTATTGTTTGCCCCACGATGAGCCCCGGAAACTTATTGTGTCAAACATCACAGACTTATTAAATTGGAGGAAAACAAACGTGCGTACAACATATATGGCCAAAACTGGCGAAGTAGAACGTAAATGGTATGTAGTAGACGCTACAGACGTACCTATGGGTCGTCTTTCAGCAGTAGTAGCATCTATCCTACGTGGTAAAAATAAACCAACATTCACACCTCATGTGGATACTGGTGATTTCGTAATCGTAATCAATGCAGACAAAATTAAATTAACAGGTAACAAAGCAAGTGACAAAATGTACTACCGTCACAGTATGTACCCAGGTGGTTTAAAATCAGTTTCAGCTGGCGAATTACGTGATAAAAATTCACGTCGCTTAATCGAAACTTCTGTAAAAGGAATGCTTCCTAAAAATACTTTAGGTCGTAAACAATTATCTAAATTACATGTGTATGGTGGCGAAGAGCATTCTCATCAAGCACAACAACCTGAAGTATTAGATATCACTAACTTAATTTAAGGAGGGAATTTCATTGGCTAAAGTACAATATATCGGCACAGGCCGTCGTAAAAACTCTGTAGCTCGCGTTCGTTTAATGCCAGGTACAGGTAAAATCGTTATGAACAACAAAACAATCGAAGAATATATCCCACACGCTGACTTACGTAAAGTAATCAACCAACCTTTCGCTGCAACTGCAACTGAAGGCATGTATGATGTTTTCGTAAACGTTAATGGTGGAGGATACTCTGGTCAATCTGGAGCAACTCGTCACGGTATCGCTCGTGCGTTGTTAGAAGTAGATCCAGATTTCCGTAGCGCTCTTAAAACTCAAGGGTTACTTACTCGTGACTCACGTATGGTTGAACGTAAAAAACCAGGTCTTAAGAAAGCTCGTAAAGCTTCACAATTCTCAAAACGTTAATATTTTTATATCAACGATTCGGACGTTTCACAACTTTGTTTGTGGAACGTCTTTTTTATTAAAAAAATAGGTATGATTTATGGTTATATCTCAAAGGTGGAGAAAAAATGAAAGCTAAAGAAAAAATGTTAGAAGTTATCAAAAATAAACAATCAGGTGGGCGCGTAAAGAAAATGGATGCTCCTAAAAATGATCGTAAAAATATGCGCAAAGGGCCAAAAATTTTTAATTAAAAAGACTTGTAAGTTAAAGATAGTCCAGTGATGTATGAAGCACCTATCAGTGAAGATGAGGTGTTTTTTTATCGCTCTGCGGGATCCTCTATAGATTGTGGACAAGTTTAGAGAATAAAAATTTGTTAGCCTGATATTATAGTACCTATCTTTGATTTGGATAACTGTGTACAATTGTCAAATTAGCGTTTAAAAGTTATTAACAAGGGGTAACTTTTAAATAGGCAGTAATTTTTGTGGATAACAAATTCTAATCAATATTTAGAAGGCTGTGGATAAAGTACTAAGGGTCTTAAAAAGAGATCTAAGCATAAAAGAAAGTTGATATGTGGATAAGTCTTGAATAATGTTTTATCGCGTTTAAAAGACAGTTTATAGTTAAATTTTTGTAATAAAAAAACACCCTAACGGGTGTTTTTTTATTTTGTCACATCGATAGCGATAACTTCTTGGTTTGCTTTAACAGGTCCTTCAGTAACTGTAGGCATATCTTTTACTAGATCCATGTTTGTAATAGCGATAACGATTGTTGAGGTTGTATTTGTTTTTTCTAACTCAGCTAAGTCCATTGTCGCTAATTTAGTTTCAGGTGTCACTTTTTGACCTTCTTTAACAAAAACTTCAAAAGGAGCACCGTTTAATTCAACAGTATCGATTCCCATATGAACTAATATTTCTAAACCATTGTCTGTTGTCATTGTGACAGCGTGTTTTGTAGGGAAGACACTTACGATTGTTCCAGCAACTGGTGAGTAAACATCGTTACTAGTTGGTTGAACGCCGTAGCCATCACCTAACATTTTTTCTGAGAAGACGTTGTCTTCAACTTTGTTGATTGGAATTAGGTTACCATCTGCAACAGCATGGAAACTTGTTTTTTTATTTTTCTTTAAAAAGTTAAACATGTTAAATCCTCCAATAATTAGTGATATAGTAGCTTTTTAGCTTATCACACAGTATACACTATTTTTTTAATTTTGACATTTCGTCGGCAACAAATTGAACTTCTGTTCCAACGATGACTTGAATATTTTTATCATCAATTTTTTTAACGCCAGGAACATTTGTTGCTTTTATTTTAGCTTCATCAACTTTAGACATATCTTCAACAACTAAACGTAAACGAGTTGTACAATTATCTATGGAAGTAATATTATCACTACCGCCTAAGCCTTCAATAATTTGTGTAGCCATTCCGGTAAATTTATTACCACCTTCTGGAACGCCTACTACATCAGTTGCCTCAACGGTAACTTTTTCACGTCCAGGTGTCATTAAGTTGAATTTTTTAATCATAAAGTCAAATAAGAAGAAGTAGATAAGTGCAAAGACTAGACCTTGTAATAGTAACATAAAGGGTTTGTTTGCAAGGGGTAAACGAGAACTTAGGATAAAGTCAACGAAACCAGCACTAAAAGCAAAACCAGCAGTCCAATGCATGAATGCTGCAAAAGCAACTGAGATCCCCATTAAGACGGCATGAGTAAAGTATAACATTGGTGCAACGAACATAAATGAGAACTCAAGAGGTTCTGTTACGCCTGTAAAGAAAGCGGCAAAACCAGCTGCCAGCATTAATGAGGCTGTCGCTGTTTTGTTTTCAGGAAGTGCGTTACGATAAATAGCATAAGCTCCTGCTGGTAAACCAAACATCATAATTGGGAAGAAACCAGCTTGGTACATACCAGTAACCCCTTTTTCACCAGTACTTGCCCAGAAATTACCAATATCATTGATACCTGCAACATCAAACCAAAATACTGAGTTTAAAGCGTGGTGTAAACCAGTTGGAATTAATAGACGGTTAAAGAATCCATATAAGCCGGCGCCAACAGCCCCTAAACTTGAAATACCCGTTCCGAATGAAACCAATCCAGCGTAAACAACTGGCCAAACAAATAATAATATTAATGAAATAACTAACATTGCTAAAGCTGACATAATTGGTACTAGACGCTTACCACTAAAGAAAGAAAGTGCCATAGGCAATTGGACTTTACTAAAGCGATTGTACATTGTTGCAGCAACTAGACCTGAGATGATCCCAATAAAAGCATTGTCAATTTTTGAAAAAGCAGCATTGACTTCTTCGACAGGAATACCTTGCATTTGGCCAACAACAGCGGATGATAACAGTGTTGTCACAACCAAAAAGGCTACTAGTCCACTAAGAGCGGCTGCGCCATCTTTATCTTTTGACATTCCAAGTGACAAACCGACAGCAAATAAGATAGGTAAATGATCAATAATTGCACCACCAGCTTTTACTAAGAATACCGCAATAAAGTTAGGATCTCCTCCTTGCATAATTTGTGGGTCAATCCAATATCCGATACCCATTAAAATAGCTGCAGCAGGTAACACTGCTACGGGTAGCATCAATGAACGTCCCATACGTTGTAAATATGTCTTCATTGTATAAAACCTCCAAAAAATTTTATTTATATCTAAACATGTCAAGCATGTTCAAATTAACTAAGAGTGTTGCTGTAGGAGCTGATCTGACAGACGTTCGATATGAAGGGTAATATAGCCCAATTCTTCACTAGGAATGATTAAACCGTAGTTAACTTGGGCCATCTTAGCAATTTTTTCAGCAATTTTATAGCTGCGTTGATATTTAGTTTTGACAAGCTGAAAGACATCATCATCCATTGAATGAAATTTACTTTGATAGATACGCTCGACTACATAGCGCAAGTGTAAGACTAAACGAGAATAGTTGAGCCCCATGTTCATATCAGTAAAATTCACTTCCAATTCATCCGCGATGACCTCGACCATTGAGGAGATGATTGTCACTTCACGAATACTCTTTTTCGTTGAAGCTTGTCCAGAAAGGGCACTATGAAAATGAATGGCAATATAAGCTGCTTCATCAATCGTAAAGTCTTGTGAAAAGCGCTCGCGTAAATAAGTAATCGCCCACTCTGCTGCTCGAAACTCTTCAGGATATAAAATCTGTATTTCATTGAGTAGTTTGTTTCGAATAACAATGCCATCTTTGATACGGTCACTGGCAAAGGCAATATGGTCTGCCAAAATGGAGTGGATATGTTCATTAAATTCTGTTTGCAACATTTTTTCAGCCGCTTCAATAATTTCTTCAGAGGCAATAAAGAATTCCGGATCAATATTTTGGAATAATTGTTGCATCTTATTTTGAGTATCTGCAGCTAAATATTCATGCTCTACTTCGTGTCGAGGGACAAGATCATTTTTTTTCTTATTAAAGCCAATCCCTTTTCCTGTAACGATTTTTTGTGAGTCGTTATCTGAAACCATTACAGCATTTTGATTAAATACTTTGATAATTTTCATGATGTCCTCCTTTTTGACTAATTAAAAATAGACATGGAAAAGAAAGGTCCTCTAAAGTAGGGGATCTTCTTTTCCATGCCTAGTATTATCTAGTCACATGAATTGCTATCAATATTATCTAGTATTATAGCATAGGGAATTACTTAAATAAAGGTCAAAATAAGTAATTGACAATAAAACGTCTCAAACTCAACTTGTGGATAACCCTGTGGATATGTGTATAAGTTTATGTTAACATATTAATTGTGCACATTTTTGAGAGAGAATGAGAAAGTATTTAAAAGAATCTATGTGGAAAAAGTGTGGACACTAGTAAAATTATTTTTAGTAAATGGACACGAATATCTGTATTTACTAAATATCATAATGTGCTACTAGTCACAAGTAAAGGTCCGTGCTAAAATAAATAAAACGAGACAAGGAAAGGAACTGTTATTGTGAATAAAACTAAAATTATGGCTGATTTGCCAAACATGAGATTATTATTTGATGAACCGTTGTCCAATTATACCTTTACGAAAACCGGTGGACCGGCAGATGTACTTGCTTTTCCTAAAAATACGAATGAAGTAAAAGAATTAGTTGATTATTGTAATCAAGAAGCGATCCCTTTTATGGTATTAGGAAATGCTAGTAACTTAATTGTACGTGAGAAAGGGATTGCTGGTGTTGTCATGATGTTAGAAGATATGGCAGAGATGGTAATTGAAGGAACTGATTTGGTAGTTGAAGCAGGAGCCAAGTTGGTTGAAACAGCTAAATTTGCTTTTGAACATACCTTAACTGGCTTAGAGTTTGCTTGTGGTATCCCGGGAAGTATCGGGGGAGCGATTTATATGAATGCCGGAGCTTACGGTGGTGAAGTTGCCAATGTTGTAAAATCTGTAGACGTGGTTTGGGAAAATGGAACATTTGAAACATTAGATAATGACACGTTGAAATTTTCCTATCGTCATAGTAAACTGCAAGAAAAATCTGGTGTGGTAATTTCTGTTCGGTTTGCGTTAGCTAAAGGAGAAAAAGAAGTTATCGGAGCACGTATGGCTGAACTAACAGAATTACGTGAATCAAAACAACCATTGGAGTATCCATCATGTGGTAGCGTCTTTAAACGTCCAGAAGGTCATTATACGGGTCAATTAATTCAAGAAGCAGGCTTGCAAGGATTAATTTGGGGTGGTGCCCAAATTTCAACTAAGCATGCTGGCTTTATTGTCAATATTGACAATGCAACAGCTACAGATTATGTTGAGTTAATCCAACATATTCAGAAAACGATTTTAAAAGAGTTTAATGTTGTTTTAGAAACTGAAGTCCGCATTATTGGTAGAAAAGAAGCTTAAAAAAGAACGTGCGATTATCGCACGTTCTTTTTTTCAATCTCTTTTATCAGGAGATAGGGAGGTAGCTTTAAAAATAGCTTTGACAATAATTGGTGTAATAATCACTGCAGCAATTATTTCTGGCACGCCATTTGTCAAGATTGCTGCGCCAAGCACTGTCCATAGTCCTGCTGCAGTAGTGCCAAATGATTCAGCAACAGGTGTAGTATAGAGTAACCCCATTAAACCAAGAACTAAGAATGTATTGGTGAGCGTCCCAAGTGCTGCTGCAATCATGGTTGAAACTGATAATTTTTGACTTTTTTTGTATAAAATGGTGAAAATAACGCCTGTCACGAGACCAACTATAACACGAGGTAAAACAGAAATAATTGGGTTAGTGAAGACAAGTGTATCCATTGGGGTCGTTGGCATAGTCCATGCCCTGATTAATGTTGTTAGTCCCCACATTAAGCCAATAAACATCCCATCTTTTGTACCTAAAGTAATGGCAGCAATGATGACAGTAATATGAACAATGGTTAGACTAATTAAACCCAAAGGGATAAAGCCTAAGAATGGGACCATACCTTGAATTAGAATAATCGCCGTTAAGATGGCACGAATTGTTAAACGGTATGTTTTATTTCTTCTATCTTTCATAATAGCTCCTTTGGTGGTATTTTAGAAAATCATTGTTTCTATCATAAAAAGTTAAGACTTCAAAGTCAAGTTTATTTAGATTTATTTAATGGAAGTTAAGGATTGGCTTAATCTGTTAACTTTACTAAATAACGACCTGTCATTTTTCCTGATAATAATTGTTGAAAAGCATCGGGTAATTCATCTAAGGACAATTCTGCCAGCGTCGTTTTTTCCAGCAAGTCTGGTAACATATCGTGAGCTAGACGGTTCCAAATATAAAGACGACGTTCAGGTGAAATATTAACAGAATCAATTCCTAAAATTGAGATGCCTCTTAAAATATAAGGTAAAACGGTCGTTTCAAAAGCAATTCCTCCAGCATTCCCACATAGTGAGATACTACCATCATAGGCAATTTGTGGTAATAGCAGTTCTAACTGTTTTCCGCCAACAGTATCCAAGATAAAGTCGTAATTTTGTGCCATTAAGGGGCGTACTGTATCAGTTGCTAGTTCATCGGGTGTTATCACTTTAGAGATGCCCAGTTCTTTGAAGTAGTCACTAGCAAGATTTTTTTTCCGGGATAAGGCAGTGATATTATGGTAGCCCATTTTTTTCAGCATGCCAATGGCTAAACTAGCGACACCTCCTGAGGCACCTGTTACTAAGATTCTTGCTTCTGGGTGTTGACGGAGACCTTGACGTTCTAAAGCATTGATTGAAAGTGCTGCTGTGAGACCTGCTGTCCCAAGGACCATAACTGTTTTTAAATCTAGACCTTCAGGAATTGGAACTATCCATTCCTGAGGTACTTGAGCAAATTCACTGTACCCTCCGCTATGTGAGACGCCAAGTCCATAGCCGGTTACTAATACATTTTGACCGACTTTAAACTGTGAAGAGCCTGGATCAATAACCGTACCGCTCAGATCAATTCCTGGAATCAAAGGATACTGTCGCACGACACCTGAATTTTGTTGGCTAGCTAAGGCATCTTTATAGTTCACGCTAGAGTAAGCAACTTTAATTAGGACATCTCCAGGTGATAGGTCTTGGCGAGTTTGTTTTTTGATAGTAGCGATTAAGTTATTATTTTCTTGAAAGTCTAAGACGAGTGCATTGAAATGAGTCATAATAATCCCCCTAGTAGTCATTTAGTTATCTAGTCTCAGTATAAGAAAAAAATAGAAAAAAAGCGACTTTAAATTCATTAAATTCGATTGAAATTTAATGATGAAGCTTGTATACTAGTTTTTGCTTGGTAAACATTAAGTTTAGTAAAAGTATATTTTTATCTTTTAAGTTTACTTTGACTATACTCGGAGGTATACGTTCATGGATATAGGTAATAAAATTAAAAACTTACGAATTCAAAAAAATTTAACCCAAGAAGAATTAGGCGAACGAACTGATCTGACTAAAGGTTACATTAGTCAATTGGAGCGCAATTTAAGTTCACCTTCAATGGATTCTTTTTTTAACTTATTAGAAGTATTAGGGACAACCCCTAAAGAGTTTTTTAATGAGGAAGCAGTTGATCAAAAAGTCGTTTATGATGAAAGTGAACGGACCTTGTACTATGATGAAGATAAGAAA
The DNA here is from genome assembly GCF_029144185.1 of Vagococcus intermedius. NCBI lineage: Bacteria > Bacillati > Bacillota > Bacilli > Lactobacillales > Enterococcaceae > Vagococcus > Vagococcus intermedius. The sequence goes on from NZ_CP110232.1 coordinate 72,008, forward strand.
TATCAAGTCGAATGGTTAGTGCCGGAGTCAAATGAAAATGATATGGAACCTATTTTTTTAAGTCTAGAAGAAAAAGGAGAGTTTAAAGAATTTGGTCCATCACTGTCAGATACCTTCGCCTATGTGTTAGAAGGTGAAGTTTGTATTGAAATAGGATTACGACGCTACTTTGCTAAAAAGGGTGAGACAATTTATTATCGTGCAACCGACACTCATCAAATAAAGAATCAATATAATGATAAAAGTAAATTGTTACTTGTCGCAACAGAATCATATTTATAGGGAGGTTAGTTAAAATGACGACTAATATAATTACATTTAGCAATGTATCAAAAAGTTATAATGAAACAAAAGTGTTAAAGAATGTCAGTTTTGAAATCGAACAAGGTAAGTTTTATACCTTATTAGGACCATCTGGTTGTGGTAAAACGACTATTTTGAGACTAATTGCCGGTTTTATTGAAACCTCTGAAGGTGATATCCGCTTAGAAGGTAAACGGGTCAATGATATTCCAGCTAATAAACGGAAAGTGAACACGGTCTTTCAAGATTATGCTCTATTTCCACATCTTAATGTTTTTGACAATGTAGCGTTTGGTTTGAACATAAAAAAAGTACCGAAGAAACAAATAGCTGCTAAGGTGATGGAAGTTTTGAAGTTGGTTCAATTAGCGGGATTTGAAGATCGTGAAATTAGTGAAATGTCAGGGGGCCAGCGGCAACGTGTTGCCATTGCAAGAGCCCTTGCGAACGAACCAGAAGTATTACTACTAGATGAACCGTTATCAGCCTTAGACTTAAAACTAAGAACAGATATGCAGTATGAATTGCGTGAACTTCAAAAACGTTTAGGGATTACCTTTATTTTTGTCACCCACGATCAAGAAGAAGCGTTAGCTATGAGTGATGAAATTTTTGTTTTGAACAAAGGAAAAATCGTTCAAAGTGGTTCGCCAGTTGATATTTACGATGAACCAATTAATCGCTTTGTCGCAGATTTTATTGGTGAAAGTAATATTGTACCTGGACAGATGTTAGAAGATAACTTGGTACAATTTGTGGGTAAAAATTTTGAATGTGTGGATGGTGGTATGCGTCCTAATGAGGCCGTTGAGATAATGATTCGTCCAGAAGATTTAACTTTAACCAGTATTGATCAGGGTAAATTAATCATTAAAATTGATAGTCAATTATTTAGAGGGGTTCATTATGAAATGATCGGTCATGATGCAGAAGGAAATGAGTGGGTGGTTCATTCAACTAGAAAGGCTCAAGAAGGAACAGAAGTTGGTTTAGCCTTTGACCCTGAAAATATTCATGTCATGCGTTTTAATGAATCAGAAGAAGAATTTGATGCGCGTTTAGAAAGTTACGAAGAAGAATAGGAGGAAGATAATGTGACAACATCAAAAAGATTTTATTCCATTCCATATGTCCTGTGGTTAGGTTTATTCGTTATTGCGCCAGTTTTATTGATTATTTATCAATCATTTAAAGGAATTGATGGACAATTCACCTTAGAAAATTATCGGATTTACTTTTCTTCTTCTACTTATTTGCGTATGACACTTAACTCAGTTTTTTATGCCTTTGTTATTACAGTTATTGTATTACTTATTAGTTATCCAGCGGCTTATATTTTGAATCAGTTGAAGCATAAGCAGTTATGGTTGATGTTAATTATTTTACCAACTTGGGTTAATTTACTATTAAAAGCGTATGCCTTTATTGGGCTATTTAGTGCACATGGCAGTTTAAATCAATTTCTATCATTTATTGGTATTGGGTCGCAACAAATTTTATTTACGGATTTTAGTTTTATTTTTGTTGCGGCTTATATTGAAATTCCCTTTATGATTATGCCAATCTTTAATGCTTTAGAAGAACTAAATCCCTCTTTAATTAGTGCTAGTCGTGATTTAGGTGCTAATAATTGGGAAACTTTCCGTCGTGTTATCTTACCTTTGTCAATGAATGGAGTTAAAAGTGGCGTTCAAGCAGTTTTCATTCCATCTTTAAGCTTGTTTATGTTGACGAGGTTAATTGGTGGTAATCGTGTGATTACTCTAGGGACGGCAATTGAAGAGCATTTTATGGTGACACAAAATTGGGGAATGGGTTCAACGATAGGAGTCATTTTAATCATTGCTATGATTGCTATTATGCTCTTAACAGGTGAAAAGCGGAAGAAAGGAGGGCGACGTCACTAATGAAGAAAGTTAAAATTAATTGGTCTCGCTTTTACTTAATTGCAGTTTTTATCTTATTATATTTACCAATTTTTTATCTGATTTTTTATTCATTCAATGCAGGAGGCACGATGACTCGTTTTACAGGGATTACATTGGAGCATTACCAAGCAGTTTTTTCAGATAAACGTTTAATTGGCATTGTGTTAAATACTTTTATGTTAGCCTTTCTTTCGGCTTTGATAGCGACTGTGATTGGCACATTTGGAGCAATGATGATTTATTATACTCGTAAACGAAATTATCGAAATGCCTTGTTGAGCCTGAATAATATCCTAATGGTTTCACCAGATGTCATTATAGGAGCTAGTTTTTTAATCTTTTTCACATTCTTAGGGTTGAGTTTAGGCTTTTCATCAGTCCTTTTATCGCATGTTGCCTTTAGTATTCCAATCGTTGTTTTGATGGTTTTACCGAAATTAAAAGAAATGAATGATTCAATGCTTGATGCGGCACATGATTTAGGTGCTAACAATTGGACAGTTATTCGTAAAGTGATTTTGCCCTCAATCACGCCAGGAATTATTGCTGGTTATTTCATGGCATTTACGTATTCCCTAGATGATTTTGCTGTTACTTTTTTTGTGACAGGAAATGGCTTTACGACGTTGTCAGTAGAAATTTACTCACGGGCTAGACAAGGTGTTAGTTTAGAAATTAATGCTCTAAGTGCGTTGCTTTTCTTATTCTCTATGCTATTGGTTGCAGGATACTATATGATTAGCCAAGGAAATTTAACTAAGAGTCAAAAAAAGCGTCGGAAAGAGCATCGAGAGGCGGTTGATAGCCTATGAAAAAATTACAATCTTTATTAATAGGGGTCGTGGCAATAATTGGACTGTTATTTATCGCTAGCCATCAATTAGAAAAAGCGCAAGGTTTTTCTGGGAATAATACGTTGACGATTTATAATTGGGGGGATTATATTGACCCTACTTTATTAAAAAAGTTTGAAGAAGAGACGGATTATAAGGTTAGTTATGAAACCTTTGATTCGAATGAAGCTATGTTTACTAAGATTCAACAAGGTGGTACAGCTTATGATATCACGATTCCTAGTGAGTATATGATTCAAAAAATGATGAAAGAAAAAATGTTAAAGCCGTTGGATTATAAAAAAATCAAAGGAATGGATCAAATTGATGCTAAATTTAAAAATCAAGCCTTTGATCCTAATAATACCTATTCTATTCCCTATTTTTGGGGAACTTTGGGGATCATTTATAATGATAAATTTATTAACTCAAAGGATATGAAAGAATGGGACGATTTATGGCAGCCGGCTTTAAAAAATAATGTCATGTTAGTCGATGGTGCTAGAGAAGTCTTAGGCTTATCTTTAAATAGTGATAATCATTCTTTAAATAGTAAAAATCAAGCCGAGTTGTCAAACGCTAAAGAAAAGTTAATGACAATGGTCCCAAATGTTAAAGCAATTGTTGCTGATGAAATTAAGATGTATATGATTAATGAAGAAAGTGCTGCAGCAGTTTCTTTTTCAGGTGAAGCTGCAGAGATGTTAGCTAACAATCAACATTTACATTATGTGATTCCAAGTCAAGGAACAAATCTATGGTTTGATAATATGGTAATTCCTAAAACAGTTAAAAATAGTGAAGGTGCTTATGCCTTTATCAATTTTATGTTGCGTCCCGAAAATGCAGCTCAAAATGCTGAATATATTGGTTACTCAACACCTAATAAAGCAGCTAAAAAATTATTGCCTAAGGAAATAACTCAAGATGAACAATTTTATCCGGCAGATTCTGTTATTAAAAATTTAGAAGTCTATCATGACTTAGGTCCGGAATATTTAGGAATTTATAATGATTTATTTTTAGAATTTAAAATGCATCGTAAATAAAAAGAGTTCAAATTTGAACTCTTTTTTTATTGTTTACTGGTTGTAGCTCATAAATTGAACCTATTTGTTAAATGAAATCTAACGCTTATAATACTATCTAGATATTTATTAATTTGGTAGGATAGGTTATAATATGAAAGATTATAATTAAGAAGGTAGGTGAGGACATGGAGATTATTGAAAAAGCGCCAGCTAAAATTAATTTAGGGTTAGATATTTTACATAAACGTGACGATGGCTATCATGAAGTTGAGATGATTATGTCTAGTATCGATCTAGCTGACAAGTTAATTTTCCGTGACTTACCTCAAGACCGTATCTTAATTGAAACAGATAGTAGCTTCTTGCCAGTTGATAAACGCAATCATATTTATCAAGCTGTACTCCTTTTAAAAGAGCGTTTTAGTATTAAACGCGGTATTCATATAGAGGTACGTAAAAGGATACCTGTGGCAGCTGGTTTGGCTGGAGGGAGTAGTGATGCTGCTGCGACACTAAGAGCTTTAAACCGCTTATGGCAGCTAGGACTCTCTATAGAAGAATTGGCTGAGTTAGGGGCGACGATTGGTTCGGATGTCCCTTATTGTGTGAGAGGTAATACGGCTCATGCGACGGGCCGCGGAGATATCCTAACCCCCTTACCTGATATGCCTCAGTGTTGGGTAGTGATTGTCAAACCTCGTGTTAGTGTTTCTACTTGGACGATTTTTACGGATTTAGATGTAGCTAGTTTGACTCATCCTGATGTTAATGCAATTAAACAAGCAGTACTTTCAAGTAATTATCAAGCCTTAATAGACTCAGTAGGAAATTCACTAGAGTCTGTTACTGCTAATAAATACCCAATTGTTCAACAAATTAAAGAAAAAATGATGAAATTTGGTGCGGATGCGGCTGTGATGAGTGGCAGTGGTCCAACTGTTTTTGCCTTATGTGATAAATACTCAAGAGCACAAAGGGTCTACAATGGCCTGAAAGGCTTCTGCGATGATGTGCATATTGTTAGGACATTACAAAGTAATCAGATAGAATAAAAGCGACATTAGCTACTTAATAAAGAGCTATCGTCGTTTTTTTTTTATGAATAAGGCTTGACTGATTGTATAATTCAGTGTTATTCTTGATAAGTTCCTAAAACGTAAAGGTTACGATTTATAAAATAATTAATTTTTGAGAAAGATTGGGGGAAAGAGTGTGATAAAACACTACATAGATGTTCAAAAAGTTACCTTCTATTATGGAGAAGAACCTGTATTGCAAGATATATCTTATCATGTAGATCCGGGAGAATTTGTAATTTTAACTGGTGAGAATGGGGCTGCTAAGTCAACTTTGATTAGAAATACTTTAGGGCTGTTACAACCCGCAAGTGGTCAAGTTATAGTCTCAGAAAAGAACGCTTCAGGAGAGCGTTTAAGCATCGGTTATATCCCGCAACAAGTTGCTTCTTTTAATGCTGGTTTTCCAAGTACGGTTTTAGAATTAGTTCAATCAGGTCGTTTCCAAAGAGGCCGCTGGTTTAAACGATTTACTGAAAGTGATCACCAACATGTTGAGAGAGCTTTAAAATCAGTAGGTATGTGGGAAATGCGTCATCGTCGTGTAGGTGAATTGTCTGGTGGTCAAAAACAAAGAATTTGTTTGGCAAGAATTTTTGCAACAGACCCAGACTTATTTATCTTAGATGAGCCAACAACAGGGATGGATGAAAGCTCTCGTGGCGATTTTTATGAGTTATTGCGTCACAATGCTCATGAACATAATAAAGCAATTTTAATGGTTACCCATGATCATGAAGATATTAAAGAGTATGCTGATCGGCATATTCGCTTAGTTAGAAAGGAGGACTCTGAATGGCGATGCTTTCATATGAGTTCATGAGACGAGCGCTTTTAGCAGCAAGTTTTATGGCCATTATTGCCCCATTATTAGGGGTATTTCTAGTAGTTAGAAGACAGTCCTTATTAGCAGATACGTTGTCACATGTATCTTTAGCTGGGATTGCACTAGGTTTTTTCATCAACTTAAACCCAACGATTACCACCTTAGTAGTGGTAATCATATCAGCAGTTATTTTGGAATACCTAAGGACTGTTTATAGTACTTATTCAGAAGTGTCAACGGCAATTTTAATGTCAGGAGGATTGGCGACAGCACTAGTGTTAATGAATGCTAACAAAGGTGATTCGTCGATGAGAATTCAACAATATTTGTTTGGTTCGATTGTGACAATTAGCTGGGATCAGGTAAAAATATTAGGCGTTTTATTGTTATTTTTAGTAGTTATCTTCATTCTCTTCAAACGTCCGATGTATGTAATGACATTTGATGAAGATACGGCTCATGTTGACGGATTACCAGTTCGTTGGATGTCTCTATTATTTAATGTCCTAACGGGTGTGGCGATTACTGTGATGATTCCGATTGCAGGAGCGCTACTGGTTTCGGCTATTATGGTCTTACCTGCCGCAATTGCCATGAGACTTGGAAGCAGTTTTAATAAGGTTTTAGGTATAAGTGTCATCATTGGCTTGATTGGTATGCTGAGTGGTTTGGTGACGTCATATGAAGTTGATACGCCACCTGGAGCAACGATTACGCTTATCTTCATTCTAATGTTCTTCTTAGTTATGTTAGGGAAACGTCTTCGTTTAATAGTAGTGAAAAAAAATGAAAACAAGCGCAATTAATGTGCTTGTTTTTTGTTTTATCAAGGAAAAAGAAAGATTAAAACGAACAATTTCTAATAATATATCAAAAAGACTAGGAATTTATAGTGATTAATCATATAATACTAGATAAATAAAGAGAGAAGAGGTGGTAATGGTGAAAGTCAGAAGAAGTGAGCGTCTCGTTGATATGACACAATACTTATTAGAGCATCCGCACACATTGATTCCGTTGCCTTTTTTTGCGAAACGATATAATTCGGCCAAGTCTTCAATTAGTGAAGATTTAGGTATTATTAAACGAACATTTAGTCTTAGAAACCGCGGCATATTGGAGACGATTCCTGGCGCAGCAGGTGGTGTCCGTTTTATTCCAGAGATTTCGGAGACCCAAGCGCGTGTTATTGTCAATGAATTATGTGAGCGCTTATCCGAAAAAAATCGGTTACTACCGGGAGGCTACGTTTATTTATCAGATTTACTTGGCGAGCCAGAGCTATTACGTAAGGTTGGGCAAATAATTGCTGCTAAATATAAGGATCAAAAAATTGATGCTGTGATGACAGTCGCGACCAAAGGTGTCCCGATTGCCCAAGCTGTTTCTTATCAATTGAATGTCCCATTTGTAATTGTTCGTAGAGATTCTAAAATAACAGAAGGTTCAACAGTGAGTGTTAATTATGTGTCGGGCTCATCTCAACGCATAGAAAAAATGGAGTTATCAAAACGTAGTTTGAAAAAAGGGTCCCGTGTCTTAGTCGTCGATGATTTTATGAAAGGTGGCGGGACTGTAAACGGAATGAAAGGGCTAATTGAAGAGTTTGAAGCCGAGCTTGTTGGGATTACGGTTTTTGCCGAATCAAACTTTAGCGGGTGTCGTGTGATTGATGAGTATCATTCACTGTTATGTGTAGAAGAAGTTGATGTTCAAACTAAAACAATTAGTGTCATACCAGGAACTTATTTCAATAAATAAAACTAAAGGAGTCATAAAAATGACAAAACGTTATGCCATTATTTTAGCAGCGGGACAAGGGTCTCGTATGAAATCAAAAAAATACAAAGTATTACATGAAATTGCTGGCAAAGCAATGGTTGAACATGTTGTAGGAAATGTTGAAAAATTATCTCCAGAAAAAATAGTTGCAGTAGTTGGATTTGGGGCTGAAAGTGTAAAAGAACGTTTAGGGGAACGTAGTGAGTATGCTTTACAATCTGAACAATTAGGTACTGGCCATGCTGTTTTGATGACGAAAGAATTATTAGCAGATAAAGAAGGAACAACCTTAGTGATTTGTGGTGATACGCCGCTTATTACGGCTGAAACTCTAGACGCTTTATTTGCTGCACATGAAAAAGCGGAGGCTAAAGCGACAATTCTAACAGCACATGCTGAAAACCCATTTTCATATGGCCGCATTATTCGTAATGCTGAGGGACATGTCGAACGTATTGTCGAGGAAAAAGATGCCAATGAAGAAGAGCAAAAAGTCCAAGAGATTAATACCGGGACATTTTGTTTTGACAATAAAGCATTGTTTGAAGCATTGGATCAAGTAGGTAATGATAACGCCCAAGGTGAGTATTACTTACCTGATGTGATTGGTATCTTACAACAACAAGGTGAAATTGTAACAGCTCATCAAATGGCTGAATTTGCCGATTCAATTGGAATTAATGATCGTATGGCGCTATCAGTAGCAACTAAGACAATGCGTCAGCGTTTAAATCATCAACATATGGTTAATGGTGTCACTTTTATTGACCCGGATACAACATATATTGATACCGATGTTGTGATTGGAAATGATACAGTTATCGAAGCTGGTGTGCATATTAAAGGTAATACTGTGATTGGTTCAAATTGTTTAATCGGTGCTAACAGTGAAATTATTGACAGTCAATTAGGTGATCATATCAAAGTAACCTCTTCACACATTGAAGGAGCAACTGTTCAAAATGGTAGTGATATAGGCCCATTTGGACGTTTACGTCCAGGGGCAGAGTTAGCTGAAAATGTCCATATTGGAAACTTCGTCGAAGTTAAAAAAGCGACGATTGCTAAAGGAACCAAAATTGGTCATCTGACTTATGTAGGGGATGCTGAAATTGGTGAAAATGTTAACATTGGCTGTGGGACAGTTTTTGTAAATTACGATGGTAAAAACAAGCATCAATCAATTATTGGTGACAATGTCTTTTTAGGATGCCAAACTAGTATCGTCTCACCGGTCACGATTGGTGATGGGGCATTTACAGCAGCGGGTTCAACAATTACTAAAGATGTTCCAGCTAACTCTTTAGCGATTGCTCGTGCTGAACAAGCTAATAAAGAAAATTATGCTAAAAAACTCCCTTATTCTAAATAATTTATGAGCAATCACTTGATTTTCGAGTGAAAAATGACTACTATTTATAGGGAAACAAAAATTTTTTCAAACATAGAAAGCGGAGGTCCTCATGTCAAAACATTACTTTGATCCAAGACTGAAAATATTTGCATTGAATTCTAACAAGAAATTAGCAGAAAAGATTGCAGATGCAGTAGGAGTAGAGTTAGGCAAATCGTCAGTAAATCAGTTTAGTGATGGCGAGATTCAAATCAATATCGAAGAAAGTATTCGTGGCGATCATGTTTATTTAATTCAATCTACAAGCTATCCAGTAAATGATAACTTGATGGAATTATTAATCATGATTGATGCATTAAAACGTGCAAGTGCTAAAACAATCAACGTTGTGATGCCTTACTATGGTTACGCACGTCAAGATCGTAAAGCTCGTTCTCGTGAACCTATTACAGCTAAATTAGTAGCAAATATGTTAACAGCAGCGGGAGCTAACCGTGTATTAACACTTGATTTACATGCAGTACAAATTCAAGGTTTCTTTGATATCCCAGTAGACCATTTAATGGCTGCCCCATTATTAGCAGATTACTTTATTACAAATGGTTACGTAGGAGATGATACAGTTGTTGTTTCTCCAGATCATGGTGGTGTGACGCGTGCTCGTAAGTTAGCTGAATTCTTAAAAGCGCCGATTGCTATTATTGATAAACGTCGTCCAAAAGCTAACGTAGCAGAGGTAATGAATATTATCGGTAATGTTGAAGGCAAAAAATGTATCTTAATCGACGACATGATCGATACTGCTGGTACAATCACTTTAGCTGCACAAGCACTTAAAGATGCTGGCGCAACAGAAGTTGTCGCTTGTTGTACACATCCAGTTTTATCAGGTCCAGCTTTTGATCGACTAGAAAATTCTCCACTTGAAAAAGTTATTGTTACAGATTCAATTTACTTACCAGACGAAAATCGTATTGATAAGATTGAAGAAGTAAGTGTAGGTGAATTGATTGGGGATGCGATTAAACGTATTCATGAAAATAAACCAGTTAGTCCGCTATTTGAAAAGAAAAATTAATAAAAAAAACCTTATCTTTAATAAGATAAGGTTTTTTTTTATTTTTCCTGAGTTAAATTATCAATCATTACAGACTCTTCTTTTGAGAGTGTTTCTCCGTTTTGTTTCGCTAACAAATCACGAATTTCCATTAATAATAATTCAGAAGCTTCAGGTTCCACTTCTTCTTCTGCAACAAAACCAGTTACCGTTCTAGCTTTATTGATAGCTTTAACAATTAAAAAGACAACAATGGCTGTAATTAAGAAAGTGATAATAGCACTAATAACTAAACCATAGTTAAATTTAATTCCTTTAATAACTAACTCCATTCCTTCCATCTCTTTAGTTCCATTTTTGCTACCTGTAATTAGGCGAATAACCAATCCTACAAGTGGTGTAATTAACCCATCAACGATGGATTTGACAATCGCTGTAAAGGCTCCTCCAATAACAACCCCAACGGCAAGATCTAAGACATTACCTTGCATGATAAACTCTTTAAACTCTTTAATCATGATGATTCTCCTTTATAAATTTGATGTTATTTAATTATAACTAACTTGGAGGTAAATTTAAATAATAACGTTTGATAACAGTTAAGTGTTTTAAAAATAGGCCTCAATTGAACAAAGTATCGGTGTAATAATAGCGTGTTATATGCTATCATAAAGTAGATATAATTAACAATTATAGGGTATTTTTGAGTTGAAATAGTATTAGAATTTATAAGATGATTTGGAAGTCTTAGTTTGATGATTAAGAGCAAGAAGTTAATGTTTTAGAAAGTAGGTAGAACAATGAGTATTAAACTTAAACGCGGGGTCAATTTACATGTTATTCCCACAACTAAATATAAAACAGTTCGGATAATGGTTCGCTTTTCATCACCTTTAGAAGTTGACACTATTAGTAAGCGAACATTGTTGGCGAGTTTATTAGAAACCAATAGTCAGAAGTATGCCACACAACAGCAGTTAAGTGAAAAGTTAGCTGAGTTATATGGTGCAAGTTACGGTATTAATATTGGTAAAAAAGGAGACACACATTTAGTTAGTGCCGTTTTAAATGTTGTAAATGATAAATTTTTACCAGGTTCAGAAGATGTTTTAGCTGAAGGAATCTCCTTTTTAAAAGAGGTTTTATTTTATCCTAATTTTGATGAACAGCTTTTTAACAAAGATACATTTGAGCGTGAAAAAGCGAATCTAATTGACTATATCGCCTCAGTCTATGATGATAAACAAAGTCAGGCAGCATTAGCTTTACAAGAATTATACTTTGCAGAATCACCTAGCCAAAAAATACCAAGTTTTGGAACGGTAGAATCTGTTACAGCTTTAAGTCTTGAAGATGTTACAGCTTACTATCATAGGATGATGGCAACAGATACAGTTGATATTATGGTAATTGGTGATGTCACAGAAGAGGCGATGGTTAGTCTATTTTCGAGCTTACCATTTAATGAGCGTCGAGTAGAGACTCAACTTGATTTTTATGAACAAGATACTCCGATAGAAAAAAGAGAAAAAGTTGAGACGCTTTCTGTCACACAAGCTAAGTTAAATATGGGCTATCACACAGGTGTTTATTATCATGATGCCAATTATTTTGCGTTGCAAATTTTTAATGGTTTGTTTGGTGGCTTTCCCCATTCTAAGTTATTTATGAATGTTAGAGAAAAAGAAAGTATGGCTTATTATGCTTCAAGTTCTTTAGATAGTTTTAGAGGCTTGATAACGGTTCAAACAGGAATTGATAGCAAAAATAAAGAACGTGTACTGACACTTGTAGATGAGCAACTTGCAAGCTTAGTAGCTGGTGATATAAGTTCTGAGGACATGAATCAAACAAAAGAAATGCTTAAAAATCAATATTTCTTGTCGTTAGATAATCCAGGTTCGGTCTTAGAAGCAGCTTATCTTGCTGATAAGGTAAAAAAATCTAATTTGACCGATAAAGAATGGGTAGCTGGTTTAGAAGCAGTGAGTGTCGCAGATGTTCAAGCTATTGCTAAAAAATTAAGTCTACAAGCAGTATATTTTATGGAAGGAGAGTCGTTAAGTAATGGAGAAGATTAATTATCCAGGATTAAATGAAACTTTATATAAAGAGACGTTACCTAACGGTTTAAATGTCATATTATTACCAAAATTAGGTTTTAATAAAACCTATGGCTTATTTACGACTAACTATGGGTCAATTGATAATCGCTTTGTTCCTTTAGGTGAGCATGAAATTGTGGAAGTTCCTGATGGGATTGCTCATTTTTTAGAGCATAAGATGTTTGAGAAAGAAGATGGCGATGTATTTCAACAATTTGGTGCTCAAGGAGCCTCAGCGAATGCTTTTACAAGTTTTACACGAACAAGTTATTTATTTTCTAGTACAACTCAAATTAATGAAAATATTACTACCTTGTTAGACTTTGTTCAAGCACCCTATTTTACAGAGGAGACAGTCGAGAAAGAAAAAGGGATTATTGGTCAAGAAATTCAAATGTATCAAGATGATGCAAATTGGCGTTTGTTTTTTGGAATTATAGGGAATCTTTACCCGACACATCCTTTACATATTGATATTGCTGGGACAATTGAAAGTATTGCTGATATTACAGCCGAAGATTTATACTTGTGTTATCGTACCTTTTATCATCCAAGTAATATGAATTTGCTGGTCGTAGGTAATATGGAGCCGGAAACAATGATGGCTCACATTCGCCACAATCAGGCTAATAAATCATTTCCAGATGCGACTTTAATTGAGCGAGAGTTTCCTGAAGTAACAACAGCCGATATTATTAAAAAAGCTAGCATTAATATGCCTGTTAATCGTAGTAAGGTGATTGTAGGTCTTAAAGGGACAAAATCATTGCCTACAGAAGGATTTGAACTCTTACGTTATCAAACAGCTGTGAACTTATTATTACAGTTACTATTTGGAGACACTTCAAGTAATCGTGAAATCATGTATAATGAGGGACTAATTGACGATAGTTTTGGTTATGATTTTAGTTTGGATCGTGGCTATTACTTTGCAGATTTCGGTGGAGATAGTAAAGAACCTGAGCGTTTAGTAGAGAAAATTCGTGATATTTTATTGACGGCTACAAGTAGCTCAGAAATAACAGAGCCTAAGTTACGGTTATTGAAGAAAAAAATGCTAGGTAAATATCTGCAATCTTTAAATTCGTTAGAATATATTGCTAATCGTTTTAGCCAAATGCAGTTTGGTGATGCGACTTTATTTGATATGGCTGAAGTGATTGAAAGTATAACATTAGATGATATTTATAAGGCAATAGATCATTTTATTCAAGAGGACGCCTTAAGTGAGTTTTATATGTATCCAGAAGATCATTAAACTTAGACAGCTAATATCTAACGAAATATTAAAGAATAGCTAGTATTACTAGTTTTAATTCTTAAATATCGTTACAATAGGAAAGCGATAACGTTATTTATTCTGAAAAAGGCTGAGATAAGAGCCAGAGAAAAAGAAAAAAGGGTGAGCAAGTGAAATCGATAGGCGAAATTTTAAAGAGTGCCCGCTTAACTAGAGGGCTGACGATAGAAGAATTACAGCAAACAACGAAAATTCAAAAACGTTATTTAGAGGCAATTGAGGCTAATGACTTTGATGCCTTACCTAGTGTCTATTATGCTAAATCTTTTATTCGACAATATGCAACAGAAGTTGGGGCGGATGCTGAATATTTGATAGCACGTTTTGAAGGAAAACCGACTGAGGCTATTGTGACACCAGAATCAGTTGAGGGGACACGTGCTGATATCCATACGGAGAAAAATAATTCGAAGCTAACTTTTATTATGGATAATTTACCGATGATTTTATTAACAGTTGCCGCAATTGTGATTATTTCAGGAATTGGATTTATCACGTTGCGAGAAGGCAATAAAAAAGAAATGATAAAAAAACCGAAAGAAGTCCAAGTTGATAAACAAGCGGCACCTGCTTCTAAATCTAAAGAGAAACAAGCTGATGACAAGCCTTCAGAGGACAATAAGGAACAAACAGATATGTCTTTAGAATTTCTTAGTCAAGAGGGGTATGATGTCAATATGGCGGCTAATAATATTAGTGATCCGGTGACATTAGATTTAACAAGTATTAATGATCGGTGTTGGATTGGGATAAAAGTAGGGGATGAATATATTTTTGACCAAACGTTGGAAGCAAACAGCACTGATAGTGTGGTGTTACCTGAAGGGACAACCAGCGTAGCGATTACATTAGGTAATTTAAGCAATGCTCAAATTAAAGTGAATGGGCAAGACTTAGATTTTAATCCAGACGGTGCCGCACAGCTAAAACGTAATGTTAATCTAGACATTAATTTAGCCGAGTAATTAAAGGAAAATAGAACAATGGAATATGATTTTAGAGAGGTGTGGGAAAGATGAATTTACCTAATAAACTAACCGTTATCAGAATTTGTATGATTCCGTTATTTATTATTGTAGTAAGTGAAGGATTTGATTGGGGAGTAATCTCAATAGCTGGGACATTGGTTCCATTAAATCAATTGATAGGAATGTTAATTTTTGCTGTGGCAAGTTTAACAGATTGGCTGGATGGTAAGATTGCACGTGCCCAAGGTCTTGTCACAAATTTTGGTAAATTTGCTGATCCATTAGCAGATAAAATGTTGGTGATGACAGCGTTTATTATTTTAGTTGGCCAAGGCAAGGTCGCAAGTTGGATTGTTGCGATTATTGTCTGTCGAGAACTAGCAGTAACTGGTCTACGTTTGTTGCTAGTTGAAGATGGTGAAGTCATGGCAGCTGCATGGCCTGGAAAAGTAAAAACAGCTACACAAATGTTAGCTATTATTTTATTAATGATTAACAATGCACCATTTGAAGCATTAGGCTTCCCGTTAGCGCAAATTTTATTATATGTTTGTTTGATTTTTACTATCTATTCAGGTGTCGATTATTTCTGGCAAAATAAACATGTTTTTAAAGGATCAATGTAATAATTTTATTAAAAGTCGTAGCAAAAGCTATGGCTTTTTTTTTAGCTCGAAGGTCTATGATATAATTAAATAGAAGCATAAAGAAATACGAATACTATAATAGATAGGTAAGAGGGATACGATGAAAGCAGAAATTATAGCAGTTGGGACAGAATTATTACTGGGACAAGTAGTTAATACGAATGCAACCTTTATCTCGGAAGAATTAGCCAGTCTAGGATTTGAAATATATTATCAGACAGTGGTTGGTGACAATACTCAGCGCTTAGAAAAATTGTTAGATTTAGCTGATGGGCGCAGTGAGTTGATTATTTTATGTGGGGGCTTAGGACCGACTGATGATGATTTAACAAGAGATGTTGTAGCCGCTCATGTAGGTGAAAGTTTGGAGACTGATAAGCAAGCCATGACTAAGATAAGTCGATATATGACTAAGATAGGTCGAGAAATGACTGAAAATAACCGTCGTCAAGCCTTAACTATTTCAGGCGGTAAAGTGGTTAAAAATCCACGTGGTTTAGCTATTGGGACATTTTATCAAGGCGATGAGACAGCTTATTTGTTGCTACCAGGGCCCCCAAGTGAGTTGATTCCAATGTTTCATGAAGAGGTAGTTCCATTGCTGACACAGTTATTACCGCAAAAAGAAGTATTAACATCAAGGGTATTGAGGTTTTATGGTATTGGGGAGTCTCGTTTAGTGACTGTTTTAAAAGACTTGATTGATACCCAAAGTAATCCGACTATTGCGCCATATGCTAAAGAAAATGAAGTTACTTTACGTTTGACAGCTAAGACTGACGATAAATGTTTAGCAGACAAATTATTATCAACGATGGAAGAGACTATTATGTCCCGTGTTGGCACGTTTTTCTATGGCTATGGTGAGACAAATTCATTGATGGCAGAAACAGTTAAACTCTTAAAAGAGACAAATAAAACGGTTACGAGTGCAGAAAGTTTGACGGCAGGTCTATTTCAAAGTCTGCTTGGAGATGTGGCAGGAGCTTCAGTTGTTTATCCTGGAGGTGTGGTAACATATGCGACTAAGGTGAAGAGTCAATTATTAGGCATCCCTTTAGATAAATTAGAAGAAAATGGTGTTATAAGCCAATTTTGTGCTGAAAACATGGCAAAACAAATTGGGAAACAGTTAGAGACAGATTATGCAGTTTCCTTTACTGGAGTGGCAGGACCTGATTCTTTAGAAGATCAAGAGCCTGGGACAGTTTGGTTAGGTATATACTCTCGTAAAGAAGGAACACGTGCTGAGAAATTTATGTTTAACGGTAATCGTAATCAAGTGAGACATCATGCGGTCATGCGTGGAACAGATTTACTAAGACGGCAAATTTTAAAAGAAACAGAAAAATAAGAATGCGAACAAACATTCGCTTTTAGCTTGCTTTTTACGCTGAAAAAAAGTATCATAAATATAGTGAGAAAAGATGAAAATCCAAGGAGGGTTATCGTAATGGCAGATGATCGTAAAGTAGCATTAGATGCTGCGTTAAAAAAAATAGAAAAGAACTTTGGGAAAGGTTCAATTATGAAATTGGGTGAAAAAGTTGATACCCAAATATCAACAATTCCTAGTGGTTCTTTGGCATTGGATGTGGCTTTAGGCGTAGGTGGTTATCCACGTGGGCGTATTGTTGAAGTCTATGGTCCTGAAAGTTCAGGTAAAACAACGGTTGCGCTACACGCGATAGCTGAAGTTCAAAAACAGGGTGGAACAGCGGCTTTTATTGATGCAGAGCATGCTTTAGACCCAAAATATGCCCAAAATTTAGGGGTTAATATTGATGAGTTATTATTATCACAACCAGATACAGGAGAGCAAGGCTTAGAAATTGCTGATGCTTTAGTTTCAAGTGGTGCCATTGATATCGTAGTAGTCGATTCAGTAGCTGCCTTAGTGCCCCGTGCTGAGATTGATGGTGAGATGGGAGATTCCCATGTTGGTTTGCAAGCACGACTAATGTCTCAAGCCTTACGTAAACTATCTGGCTCAATCAATAAAACAAAGACTATAGCATTGTTTATTAACCAAATCCGTGAAAAAGTTGGCGTTATGTTTGGTAATCCCGAAATTACCCCAGGTGGACGTGCACTTAAATTTTATGCAACGGTTCGTTTAGAAGTACGCCGTGCAGAGCAGTTAAAAAATGGTACGGATATTATCGGTAACAGAACTAAAATTAAAGTTGTGAAAAATAAAGTAGCACCGCCATTTAGAATTGCTGAAGTTGATTTAATGTACGGAGAAGGTATTTCTAAAGCTGGTGAATTACTAGATATGGCATCTGAACAAGACATCGTGGATAAGAGTGGGTCATGGTACTCTTATAAAGAGGAGAGAATCGGTCAAGGTCGTGAAAATGCGAAGAAATATATGTTAGATCATCCAGAGATGTATGAAGAAATTGAAAAACGAGTAAGACAAGCTTACGGTATTGGTTCTGAGGAATATATTGAAGAAACAAGTAAAGAAGCTGAAAAAAAAGCTGAAAAAAAAGCTGAAGAATAAAAAAAAGACCTTACAAGGTCTTTTTTTTATTGGATGCGTTTTTATTAACTGATAAGATATAGTAAATTAATAAGAGATTATTGGACGGATAGGCAAAACAAGGGTAATTTAAAGTTGACACACCATGCGACTAATATTAGAATAAAGTTTGTATATTAAATTATTTTATACATATATGCAAGTAGGGCATATTGATAAGTAGTAGATGTTTTTTTATCAACTAAAAACTACACATATAAAAGATTATGCGGAGGTGTACCAAATGGTCACAAATATACTCCTCGGTGTCATCGGATTAATTGTAGGTCTCGGTGTAGGGTTTGTTATCGCTAACAATCGACATGAAAATGCGATTAAAGGTGCTAAAAATTCAGCAGAAGGTATTTTAGCAGAAGCTAAAAGAGAAGCTGAAACTTTGAAAAAAGAAACGTTATTAGAGTCCAAAGAAGAGAATCAAAAGTATCGACTAGAAATTGAAAGTGAGTTGAAAGAGCGCAGAGACGAAGTAAAAGTTCAAGAGAATCGTTTACTACAAAGAGAGTCAAATCTTGATCGTAAAGATGAAACTCTTGTTAAACGCGAACACTCACTAGAAGAGAAGGAAGAGAAACTAGATTCTAAGCAACAGTTGATTGGTGAACGAGAAAAAGAAGTAACAGTATTAATTGAAGCTCAACAACAAGAATTAGAAAAAGTTGCTGCCTTATCGAGAAATGAAGCTAAGGACATTATTATGACAACAACAGAAGAAGAGCTAACTCATGAAGTTGCTGTTATGGTAAAAGAAAGTGAACGAAAAGTCAAAGAAGAAGCAGATCGAAAAGCTAAAAATATTTTATCACTTGCTATGCAACGCTGTGCTGGTGACCAAGTATCGGAAGCAACCGTTTCGGTTGTAACATTGCCAAATGATGAGATGAAAGGTCGAATTATCGGGCGTGAAGGACGTAATATTCGTACGCTAGAGACGTTGACTGGGATTGACTTAATTATTGATGATACACCAGAAGCTGTCGTGCTATCAGGTTTTGATCCAATCAGACGTGAGACGGCTCGGATTGCTTTGGAAAAATTAATTCAAGATGGTCGTATTCATCCGGCTCGAATTGAAGAGATGGTTGAAAAAGCACGTAAAGAAATGGATGAGACAATTCGTGAGTATGGTGAGAATGCTGCATTTGAAGTAGGTGCTCATACCTTACACCCAGATTTAATCAAAATTATGGGACGTTTAAGATTCCGAACAAGTTATGGACAAAATGTTTTAAATCACTCAATTGAAGTAGCTAAGTTAACAGCTGTTTTAGCCGCTGAATTAGGTGAGGATGTTGAATTAGCTAAGCGAGCAGGTTTCTTACATGATATTGGGAAAGCTCTTGATCGTGAGGTCGAAGGTTCTCACGTCGAGATTGGAACGGAACTAGCTAAGAAATATAAAGAGCATCCTGTTGTGATTAATGCTATCGCATCTCACCATGGTGATACGGAAGCAACCTCTGTTATTTCAGTGTTAGTAGCTGCAGCCGATGCGTTGTCAGCAGCCAGACCAGGAGCTAGAAGTGAGTCATTAGAGAACTATATTAAGCGTTTGGAACGTTTAGAAGGTATTTCAAATGATTTCCCAGGTGTGGAATCAAGTTTTGCTATTCAAGCGGGACGTGAAGTACGTATTATGGTTAAGCCTGATGAAATTTCAGATGATGAATCAGCTTTGTTAGTTCGTAAGATTCGTAAGCGAATTGAAGATGAGTTAGATTATCCAGGCCACATAAAAGTTACAGTTGTACGTGAAACACGTGCGGTGGATTATGCTAAATAAATAGTATCAAGAGGCTAACTTTGGTTAGTCTCTTTTTGTGTTCTGAGACAAGGTGAAGTAGATAATTTGTTTTCTTTCCTTTGCTCTTAAAAATTGTTAAAATAGAGAATGATATTAAAGAGAAGAGGAAGCATTAATGCGTATATTGTTTGTAGGAGATGTAGTAGGTTCGTTAGGAAGAGATACAGTAAGTATGTACTTACCTAAATTAAAGAAAAAATTCCGTCCACAAGTGACCATTTTAAATGGTGAAAATGCGGCATCAGGTCGTGGGATTACTGAAAAGATTTATAAAAAATTTTTACAAGATGGTGTAGATGTTGTGACTCTAGGAAATCATACATGGGATAATCGAGATATTTTTGAGTTTATTGAAGATGCCAAAAAAATGATTCGACCAGCTAACTTTCCAGTTGAGACAACACCAGGCAAAGGAATAGTCTATGTTAAGGTTAATCAATTGGAATTAGCTGTTATCAATTTACAAGGTCGAACATTTATGGTCGATTTAGACGATCCTTTTAAAAAAATTGATGAGATGGTGACTGAGGCACGTAAAAGAACTCCGTTTATTTTTGTAGACTTCCATGCAGAGACAACTAGTGAAAAACAAGCGATGGGATGGTTTTTAGATGGTCGAGTTTCTGCTGTTGTCGGCACACACACACATGTCCAGACTAATGATGCTCGTGTCTTACCAGAAGGGACGGCCTATTTGACCGATGTTGGCATGACAGGACCGTTTGATGGAATCTTAGGGATGAAGCGTGATGCCGTGTTAGGTAAGTTTAGAACAGCACTACCACATCGTTTCGAAGTGGTAGAAAATGGCCGTAGTAATCTATCTTATTGTGTGATTGAGTTAGATGATCAAACAGGTAAAGCTAAAAAAATTGACATCGGTCAAATTAATGAAGATACACCATTTAGAGACTAGAAAGTAGTAGGTGTCTTGTTATGTTAGAATCAGAACCATTTGAATTAGATGATGAGGTTAAGGAAGCCTTAGCTGAGGTCATTCAATTATTAAATAATAGTCAAGTTTTTAAAGAGTATAAGGCCATTGAATTGAAAGTAGAGGGACATCAAGGGCTTGTTTCTTTAGTAGAGGAGATTAAAGCACGACAAAAGGATGCTGTTCAGTTTGCTCACTACGGTAAGCCAGTTGCGGAAAAAGAAGCAATAAAGAAGGCTGATTATCTCACAAAAGAATTTGATCAACACGCCTTAGTTATTCGTTATCGTGAAAAGTTAAGAGAAGCTAACGATGTGTTACAACATTTAACAAAACGTTTAGAGTTTCAGTTTAATGAACAACTAGGGACTCAGTTATACCACTATCTTAAAGAACACACGCTAGATATAAATGAATCAAAGGATGTGACAAAGTAGTGCCACAAAAAACAAAACATACACCGATGATGGAACAATATTTTAAAATTAAAGAAGATTATGAAGACGCCTTTTTATTTTATCGTTTAGGTGATTTTTATGAAATGTTTTATGAGGATGCTATAAAAGCATCACAGCTGTTAGAACTAACTTTAACCAGTCGTAACCGCAATGCTGATGAGCCAATCCCAATGTGTGGGATCCCTCATCATGCAGCTAAAGGCTACATCGAAACTTTAATAGAAAAAGGGTTTAAGGTGGCTCTATGTGAGCAAGTTGAAGATCCTAAAACAACTAAAGGTATGGTTAAAAGAGAAGTTGTCCAGTTAATCACACCTGGAACAATGATGGAAACTAAGAGTTTAGAAGCAAAATCAAATAATTACTTAACAGCTATCGTGGCAGATATGAGTAGTGATCAGTATGGTTTTGCCTATGTTGATTTAAGTACTGGTGAGTTAAAGGTCAGTACCTTAAAAGGAAAAGAAAGTGTTTTAAATGAGGCGTCAAGTTTACAAACGAAAGAAGTCGTTTTAGGCAGTAGTATTCCGGATAGTCTGGCGGAAAAATTAAGTCAACGTTTAAATACGGTTTTTTCAGAACAATTTGAGACACTTCAAACATCCGAGCTAAGTTACCTAACAAGTGACTTAACACAACCGTTGGCAAAAGAAGTTATCAGTAAATTATTAGCATATCTGAGTAACACACAAAAAAGAAGTTTAGGTCACCTTCAAAAAGCGCAAGTGTATGAGCCAACACATTATTTGAAAATGGACCATTACTCTAAGTTTAACTTAGAACTTTCTCAGTCTATTCGGACTGGGAAAAAGCAGGGGACGTTGCTTTGGTTATTGGATGAAACGAAAACGGCTATGGGTGGAAGATTATTAAAACAATGGTTAGACCGTCCGTTAATTCAAGAGAAAAAAATTAAACAACGACAAGAAATGGTTCAAAGTTTACTAGAGGCCTTCTTTGAACGATCAGACTTACAAGAAACGCTAGCTAGTGTGTATGATTTAGAACGTTTAGCTGGTCGGATCGCTTTTGGTAGTGTTAATGGGCGTGATTTAATTCAATTACAAACATCATTAAAACAAGTTCCGCGTATTAAAGATCTTTTAGTAGGTCTGGATAAAGGTGAATGGACGTCTTTATTAGAGCGTCTCGATCCAGTGACAGATGCGGTTGATCTAATTAAAAAAGCGATTATGTCAGAGCCTCCATTAGCTATAACAGATGGTGGTGTTATCGCAGACGGTTACAATGCTCAGCTAGATCAGTATCGTGAGGCAATGACACATGGAAAGCAGTGGATTGCTGAATTAGAAGCTAAAGAGCGTGAAAATACTGGTATTAAAAATTTGAAAATTGGTTTCAATCGAGTGTTTGGCTATTATATTGAGGTGACCAAGAGCCAGCTTGCAAATGTGCCGGAAGAGCGTTTTGATCGTAAACAAACTTTAGCAAATGCGGAGAGGTTTATTACACCAGAACTGAAAGAAACAGAAACTTTAATTTTAGAAGCTGAAGAAAAATCAAAGGATTTAGAATATCAATTATTTATCAATGTTCGTGAAAGTATCAAATCGGAAATAGGACGTATTCAAAACCTCGCTAAATCATTAGCGGCTATTGACGTATTGCAAAGTTTTGCCACAATTAGTGAAAAATACCAGTATGTTCGTCCTACTTTGACGAGTGCTAGTCACAATTTAGCATTAGTCGAGGGGCGTCATCCAGTGGTTGAAAAAGTGATGGGACATCAAGAATATATTCCAAACAGCGTGATAATGGCACCAGAGACAACGATTCAACTTATTACGGGTCCTAATATGTCTGGTAAGAGTACCTATATGCGTCAACTAGCTTTAACGGTTATTATGGCTCAAATGGGGTGTTTTGTTCCAGCTGAATCAGCTGAAATGCCTATTTTTGATCAAATTTTTACACGAATTGGGGCTTCAGATGACTTGATTTCAGGACAAAGTACTTTTATGGTTGAGATGATGGAGGCCAACGAAGCACTGCGACATGCAACTCCAAATAGCCTGATTCTGTTTGACGAATTAGGACGTGGTACGGCCACTTATGATGGGATGGCCTTGGCTGAAGCAATTATTCATTATATTCATACCAATGTCCGAGCCAAAACGTTATTTTCAACGCACTACCATGAATTAACAGCCTTAGAAGGACAGCTGACTGGGCTTATGAATAGTCATGTAGGTGCGGTAGAAAAAGATGGTGAGGTGGTCTTTCTACATAAAATGCTTGAGGGACCAGCTGACAAAAGTTATGGGATTCATGTTGCGAAGTTAGCAGGCTTACCAGAGGATTTATTAAAGCATGCGACAACTATTTTAGCCTCTCTAGAAGCTGGGGATACACCAATCAGAGAAATACCACCGGTTGTAGAGAAAGAAACTCTCTCAATAAGTGAGCCTTTTGAAGAACCAGTCGTAGTAGAAAGTAAAACAACTAGACAAGAGTATGAAGAAAGTGATCAACTATCGTTGTTTGGAGGGCTTACTGCTGAACAAGAAGCGGTCTTAACAAAAATTGAGACTATCAATTTACTTGAAATGACGCCAATAGCAGCTCTTAATTTCTTGTATGATTTACAAAAAACAGTAAAGTGAATAGTCGCGGGGGAGGTGTAAGTAAATGAGTAAAATCGTTGAATTATCAGACATTTTAGCCAATCAAATTGCAGCAGGCGAAGTGGTCGAGCGCCCTGCTTCAGTTGTTAAAGAGTTGGTTGAAAATGCGATAGATGCGAATAGTACTCAAATTGATATTTATTTGGAAGAAGCTGGGTTACGAAAAATCCAAGTAATCGACAATGGGGATGGGATTGAACCAGATGATGTTTTAAATGCCTTTAAACGTCATGCCACAAGTAAAATCATAACGAGAGATGATTTGTTTAGGATTAAAACGTTAGGGTTTCGAGGGGAAGCATTACCAAGTATTGCCTCGGTTTCAGAAATTACATTAGAGACATCAACAGGCGAGAATGAAGGTAGTTTTGTCAAGTTATCAGGTGGTCAAATAATTGAAACAAAACCAAATGCTTTGCGAAAAGGGACAAAATTGAAGGTTGAAAATTTATTTTTTAATACGCCAGCCCGCTTAAAATATGTTAAAACGCTCCAAACTGAGTTAGCTAATGTAGGTGATATTGTAAATCGATTAGCAATGAGTCATCCATATATTGCCTTTAGATTAGTTCATGACGGCAATAAAATGTTAGCTACTACAGGCAACGGTGATATCCGCCAAACGATAGCTGGTATTTATGGGATGAGTACTGCAAAAAAAATGTTAGAAATATCAGGTGAAGACTTAGATTTTAAGGTGAGTGGTTATATTTCACTACCAGAGCTGACAAGAGCGAGTCGTAATTATTTATCGATTATTATTAATGGTCGCTATATCAAAAATCATTTACTGAATAAAGCAATTGTTGAAGGTTACGGTTCTAAATTAATGATTGGCCGTTTTCCTTTAGCGGTTATCCAAATTGATATGGATCCATTATTAGTAGATGTAAATGTCCATCCTACTAAACAAGAAGTACGTCTTAGTAAAGAGAATGAATTAATGGATCTGATTTCTCACACAATCCAAAGTGTTTTAAGCGAAAAACAATTAATCCCAAGAGCTGATTTGGAACAAACATTTAAAAAGAAATTACCAAAAGAGACCAAGTTAGAGCAAATTAAGATACCACTTGGGACAATAGATGCAGAAGATAAACTATCAGATGAGATGGTTTCTTTGAAAGAAACCAAGACAAAGAATGCCCCAACAACTATTAAAGGAAGTTCACTTGCCTATGATGCGACTGAAGGGAAATTTTATATTCCTTCCATAGAGTCTGAAGACCGTTATTCAGATTCTATGGTTGAAAAAAATCATCGGTTGAAGCATATTGAGCCGGTCGTCGAAGAGCCTCGAGTTTCTCTTCAATCGTCGCAAAGTTTTGACTCGCTTATAGCCCAAGATCCAGCAGGAGAACCAATCACCGAAACGGAAATAACGTCACCTCACTTGTCAGGTAGGCCGGATGAAGGACTTGATCAAGTCCGTTTAGTTGATTTAGACCATGTCGATGATACGTTATTTAACTATCCTTTTGGCTTAGAATATTCAGACTCATCACTTGTTGAAGAAGACAGTGAGGTCGGGCAGAGGCAACGTTTTCCAGAGTTGGAATATTTTGGCCAGATGCATGGCACCTATCTGTTTGCTCAAAGTTCTGAGGGATTATACATCATTGACCAGCATGCTGCTCAAGAAAGAATTAAATATGAATATTTTCGTAAAAAAATAGGCGAGGTCAGTTCAGATTTACAAGAAATGCTAGTCCCTTTGGTTCTAGATTATCCTAAAACAGATTGGTTGAAAATTCAAGAACAGAGTGAGTTATTAAGTCAGTTAGGAATTAATTTAGAACCATTTGGGCAGACAAGTTTTATCTGTCGCTCGCATCCTACCTGGTATCCAGCAGGTCAGGAAGATAGTATTATCAAAGAAATGATTGAGACAGTTATCGATTCTGGTAAATTGAGTGTTGCAAAATTTCGTGAAGATACGGCCATTATGATGAGCTGTAAGCAATCAATCAAGGCTAATCATCACTTAGATACTATGCAAGCACGTCAGTTATTATTAGACTTAGCCAAATGTGACAATCCTTTTAATTGTCCACATGGTCGTCCAGTTTTAATTCATTTTGATAATAAGGATATGGAAAAAATGTTTAAACGTATTCAAGACTCTCATTAATGATGAGAGACTAATTTATTGAAAAGGCGGAATAGTAGTGGAAATTATTTTAGCATCGCAATCGCCACGTCGTAAGGAACTTTTGGGATATATTACCCGAGAATTTAAAACAATACCTGCAGATATTGATGAAACAATTCCTAAAGGAATAGAGCCAAAAAATTATGCGACGACTATGGCTGAAGAAAAGGCAAAAGTTATCTCTGAACAATATCCTGATCATATTGTGATAGGAAGCGATACAATTGTCGCTTTAGGGGATGAAATCATGGGGAAACCGAAAGATGATCAAGAAGCTGTTGTCATGATATCCAAATTAAGTGACAGACACCATCAGGTACACACTAGCGTTTGTCTACGCCAAGGGAATAAGGTGTTAACAAAGGTCTTCACAGCAACGGTCTCTTTTTTCGAACTTAGTCTTCAAGAAATTGAACAATATGTTCAAACAGGAGAACCTTTCGATAAGGCGGGAGCCTATGGTATCCAAGGTCCGGCTTCCGTTTTTGTAAAAGAGGTTGTGGGAGATTACTATGCAATCGTAGGTTTTCCAATTGGTCAAGTTAATCAAATGTTAAAAGAATTTTAACTTCAAGGAGGGTCTCTGGTCGGACTCTCTTTTTTTATATGGTTGGTATCATGAGAACATTATTTTTGATTTAGGGATATATGCCGGTATCGATAATTATGTTACAATTAAGGGAACGTATGTACTTATTTAAATGGAGGATACAATTATGTATGAATATATTAAAGGGATTGTTACTTTTGTCAGTCCTTATTATATTGTAGTAGAAACAAATAACATTGGCTATCAAGTTGCAGTAGCGAATCCGTTTTTATACAATTTAAAGGAACAGAAAGAAGTAATCATCTATCTTTATCAAGTCGTCAGAGAAGACTCTTTGACCTTGTATGGCTTTACTAATTTGGAAGAAAAGCAACTGTTCATTAAGTTGATAAGTGTTTCAGGGATTGGCCCTAAGAGTGCTTTAGCAATTATGGCTAGCGAAGATCACTCGGGTTTAGTTTCAGCAATTGAATCAGCTGATTCAGCTTTTCTAACAAAGTTCCCAGGGGTTGGGAAAAAAACAGCGCAACAAATGATTTTAGATTTGAAAGGAAAATTATCTGATATTGTAGTCACTGGTTTATCAGGTCAGGATGTACTGTTCTCTATTGAAGAGATGGAGAGTAGTGAAGGGAAATACTTAGAGGAATCTTTAGAAGCGCTCTCTGCTTTAGGCTATAGCGAACGAGAATTGAAACGTATTTCTAAAGAATTAGCTAAAACTCAGGGACAATCAACCGATGACTATTTACGCCAAGGATTAAAATTATTAATGAAAAAATAGGGAGGACGAGCTAAGTGTCAGAGTCAGATGAAAGGATTGTCTCGCAAGAAGCTACAGCTGAAGAAGAATTTAGTGAATCATCTTTACGACCACAATACTTATCACAATATATTGGTCAGGCAAAAGTTAAGCAAGAGTTAGAAATTTATATAAAAGCTGCCAAATACCGTTCTGAATCTTTGGATCATGTCCTATTATATGGACCACCGGGCTTAGGAAAAACAACGATGGCTATAGTAATAGCTAATGAGATGGGTGTTCAAGTTAAGACGACGAGTGGACCGGCAATCGAACGTCCTGGTGATTTAGTGGCCTTACTGAATGAATTGGAGCCTGGGGATGTATTATTTATTGATGAAATACATCGTTTGCCTAGAGTAGCTGAGGAGATGTTATATTCGGCTATGGAGGATTTTTATGTCGACATCATGGTAGGTCAAGGCCCAACTGCTCATCCTGTTCACTTTGCGCTTCCGCCGTTCACTTTGGTAGGGGCTACTACTAGGGCAGGGATGTTATCTGCCCCTTTACGTGATCGGTTCGGTATTATTTCGCATATGGAATATTACGATACTGATGATTTGAAGGAAATTGTCTTACGGTCAGCAACTATTTTTAAGACAGAAATGATGGAAGACGGTGCCTATGAAATTGCCCGCCGTTCACGTGGCACCCCTCGGATTGCTAATCGCTTATTAAAAAGAGTACGGGATTTCGCTCAAGTTCAAAGTAACGGAATTGTCAATCGTGAACTAGCTGATAGAGCATTATTAATGCTACAAGTGGATCACGAAGGATTGGATTATGTGGATCAAAAGATTTTAAAAACAATGATTGAATTATATCAAGGGGGCCCTGTCGGCTTAAGTACGCTAGCAGTTAATATCAGTGAAGAAACAGAAACAGTTGAAGATATGTATGAGCCTTATTTGATTCAAAAAGGATTTATTAAGAGGACGCCGCGTGGTAGATTGGCAACAAGACTTGCGTATGATCACTTAGGTTATCCTTATATAGAAACTGATTAATATAACTTGGTTACGGTGCTTTCAAGCAAAGTAATCAAGTTATTATCTTTATGTGAATGAGACTTAAAGGGTGGTCGCATTAAGATTGGAAAAGTGATAAACTAACACAAGAGAATAAAAGTTTAAGTAGAAAGAGTGAATGTTAGATGACATTAACAACAGCAGATTTTGATTTTGAATTACCAGAAGAGTTAATAGCCCAAACGCCTTTAGCAAATCGTGAAGCATCAAGATTATTAATATTGGATAAAAAAACAGGTAGTATTGAAGACAAGCATTTCTATGACATTGTAGATGAATTAAATGAAGGTGACGCTCTTGTAATGAATAATACTCGTGTATTGCCGGCTCGTTTATATGGTGAAAAACCTGAAACAGGTGGTCATTTAGAAGTTTTATTATTAACAAACACAGAAGGTAACAAATGGGAAACCTTGATCAAGCCTGCTAAAAGAGCAAAGGTAGGAACAATTATCTCATTTGGTGATGGTCGCTTACGAGCAGAAGTTTTAGAGGAATTAGAACATGGTGGCCGTATTATTGAGTTTAAATATGAAGGTGTATTTCTAGAAATTTTAGAATCTTTAGGTGAAATGCCCTTACCTCCGTATATAAAAGAACGTTTAGAAGACCCAGACCGTTATCAAACAGTTTATGCTGAGGAGAATGGTTCTGCAGCAGCACCCACAGCTGGGTTACATTTCACTAAAGCATTGCTAGAACGGATAGAAGAAAAAGGTGTAAAATTAGTTTATTTAACTTTACATGTTGGACTGGGGACTTTTCGACCTGTAAATGTGGAGTCGATTGAAGATCATGCGATGCACAGTGAATTTTATAAATTAACTGAAGAATCAGCTAGTGCCTTGCGGGAAATTAAAGCTAATGGTGGCCGAATTATAGCAGTCGGGACGACTTCAATTAGAACACTTGAAACCATTGGGACAAAATTTAATGGTGAAATTCAGGCTGATAGTGGCTGGACAGATATTTTTATTACTCCAGGCTATGAGTTTAAATTAGTTGACGCCTTTTCGACTAATTTTCACTTGCCGAAGTCAACGTTGGTGATGCTGGTTAGTGCTTTTGCCACACGTGATTTAACAATGAAAGCTTACCATCACGCTGTATCAAATCGTTATCGTTTCTTTAGTTTTGGAGATGCTATGTTTGTTAGATAATAGGATTAAAAAGTAATCGACTTTATAAGATTGCTTTTTTTTGAAAAATAGAAAGCGTTATTAATTTGAAACGGTAGTCTAATACTCATGTCAATGTTATACTAAAAAAGTCTAGTAAGTGAACTTTGATTGAGTAGATTAAAGGGAAACTTGCTCAAATAAACAAATAGTAAAGAAAGTAGGGCAACGTAATGACAGAACCAGCCATTCGTTATCGATTAATAAAAACAGAAAAACATACAGGTGCACGTTTAGGTGAAATTATCACCCCGCATGGGACCTTCCCGACACCGATGTTTATGCCAGTTGGAACATTAGCGACAGTTAAAACTCTTGCTCCAGAAGAGCTAAAAGAGATGGGTGCAGGAATTATCTTAAGCAATACATACCATCTATGGTTAAGACCGGGAGAAGACTTAGTTGAAAAAGCCGGTGGTTTACATAAGTTTATGAATTGGGATCAAGGTATTTTAACAGATTCAGGTGGTTTCCAAGTCTGGTCTTTATCAGAAATGCGTAATATTACTGAAGAAGGTGTCAGTTTTAAAAATCATCTTAATGGGTCTAAAATGTTTTTATCCCCAGAAAAAGCAATTCAAATTCAAAATAAATTAGGGCCAGATATAATGATGAGCTTTGATGAATGTGCGCCATTTTATGAAAGTCATGATTATGTTAAGCGTTCGATAGAGAGAACGAGTCGTTGGGCGGAACGCGGCTTAGAGGCTCATGCTAATAAAGATCGTCAAGGTCTATTTGGTATTATTCAAGGTGCTGGTTTTAAAGATTTGCGCGAGCAAAGTGCCCGTGATTTAATCAGTATGGACTTCCCAGGTTATTCTATTGGAGGTCTATCTGTAGGAGAAACTAAAGATGAAATGAATCAGGTCTTAGAGTACCTAAATCCGATTATTCCAGCGGATAAACCACGTTACTTAATGGGAGTAGGAACAGCAGACTCGCTAATTGATGGTGTTATTAATGGTGTTGATATGTTTGATTGTGTCTTGCCAACACGGATTGCACGTAATGGAACATGTATGACAAGCCAAGGTCGTTTGGTTGTTAAAAATGCTAAATATGCTGAGGACTTTAGACCATTAGATGAAAAATGTGATTGTTATACATGCCGTAATTATACACGTGCGTACATTCGTCATTTAATCAAATGCAATGAAACGTTTGGTATTCGCTTAACGTCATATCACAATTTATACTTTTTATTAAACGTGATGAAGCAG
Organism: Vagococcus intermedius; assembly: GCF_029144185.1. Classification (NCBI taxonomy): domain Bacteria; kingdom Bacillati; phylum Bacillota; class Bacilli; order Lactobacillales; family Enterococcaceae; genus Vagococcus; species Vagococcus intermedius. Next base: position 102,540 of record NZ_CP110232.1, read on the forward strand.
GTAAGGCAAGCTATTATGGATGATAATTTATTAGAATTCCGTGAAGCATTCTTCGAAGAATATGGCTTTAATGAAAAAAATGCCAAAAACTTTTAGTTAAAAGTAGTAAAAAACTAGTAGTTTAGCTAATTATTTGTTAGAGTAGAAGAGATAAAATAGAAAAAAGAGGTGCAATATAATGAATGCTACAATGTTACTTCCCTTAATATTATTAGGGGGTATGATGTTTTTTATGACCCGTTCTCAAAAGAAACAACAAAAACAACGTCAAGAATTATTAAATAGTATGGATGTTGGCAGTAAAGTTGTGACAATCGGTGGTTTACATGGTGTTGTCTCAGAAATTAATACGGAAAAAAGTACTGTGATCTTAGATTGCGAAGGTATCTTCTTAGAGTTTAACCGTGTTGCTATTGCGACAGTTACGCCAACTGAAGAAACTGCTACAGTAGAGCCAGCAGTAGAAGTAAAAGAAGATAAAATCGTTAAAGAAGTCGAGACAGTAGAAGAAGTTGACGCAACGGAAGCAATTGTTGAGGAACAAAAATAATCATATAAGATACATGTTTAAAAGCCTAAAGATTAATCTTTAGGCTTTTTTTATTTTCATTTTTCATGAAACCTATTTTCATGTTATTAGAAAGAAAGTGATCTTAATCACAATAGAAAAAACATCCTTAAAAGAGAGGGTATGACTATTTTAAAAAGGGTCAAAACACCTTGTTTAAAGGCTGACAGAGTTGTTTTGTTTGTTTTGTGATTAAAATCACAAAAAACTATTTACAAATAATAAAACGTGTAGTATGATAAATTGTGAAAAGAGTAACAAAAGAAAATTTTCAAGGGGGATTCATAATGGTAGCCAAAAAAGAAACGATTAACGTGAATAATATGATAGATGAATTAGTGAGTAAAGGTAACAAAGCTTTAGAGGTGATGGAAGAATTTACTCAGGAGCAAGTAGATAATATTGTTCATCAAATGGCGATGGCTGCATTGAATGCACATATGCCATTAGCTAAAATGGCAGTCGAAGAGACTGGTCGAGGTATTTATGAAGATAAAGCTATTAAAAATATGTACGCTTCAGAATCAATTTGGAATAGTATTAAAGATGATAAAACCGTGGGAGTAATTAATCGTGATGAAACAAAAGGTATTGTTGAAATCGCCGCACCAGTTGGTGTTGTATGTGGGGTGACGCCGACAACTAATCCAACCTCAACGACTATTTTTAAAGCAATGATTTCAATTAAAACGCGTAATCCAATTATCTTTGCTTTCCACCCAAGTGCTCAAAGATGCTCTGCTGAAGCTGCTAAAATTGTCCGCGATGCAGCTGTTGCAGCGGGTGCTCCTGATAATTGTATTCAATGGATTGAACAGCCTTCGTTAGATGCTACAAGCGGGTTGATGAATCATCCAGGTGTTGCAATTGTTTTAGCAACTGGTGGTTCTGGCATGGTAAAATCAGCTTATTCAACAGGGAAACCAGCTCTAGGTGTAGGACCAGGAAATACTCCAGCATATATTGAAAAATCAGCAAAAATTAAACGTGCGGTCAATGATATCATCGTTTCTAAATCATTTGATAATGGTATGATCTGTGCCTCAGAGCAAGGAATTATTGTAGATAAGGAAATTTATGAAGAAGTTAAACGTGAATTAGAGTCACACCAAGTTTATATTGTCAAATCTTCAGAATTAGAAAAACTTGAAAATACAGTGATGAATGAAGCAAAAACAGCAGTTAATCCAGCAATTGTTGGAAACTCAGCTGAGGCTATTGCGAAACTAGCAGGCATTAAAGTTCCGACAGGAACTAAAATTTTAGTAGCAGAATTAGCGGGTGCAGGTTTAGAGTATCCTTTATCACTAGAAAAACTATCACCAGTTTTAGCAATGATTAAGGCTAACGACCAAAAACATGCTTTTGAGTTATGTGAAAAAATGCAAGAGTTTGGTTTAGGACACACAGCCGTGATTCATTCTGAAAATGAAGAGTTACAAATTAAATTTGGCTTGAAGATGAAAGCATGTCGCATCTTAGTTAATACGCCTGCTTCAGAAGGTGGGATTGGTGATATCTATAATGAGATGGTACCATCATTAACCTTAGGTTGTGGCTCATATGGTAAAAACTCAGTTTCTAAAAATGTTTCATCAATTAACTTAATTAATATAAAAACTGTAGCGAAACGGAGAAATAATATGCAATGGTTTAAGTTACCGCCAAAAATTTATTTTGAAAAAAATTCATTAAATTATTTAGAAGAAATGGCAGATGTTGAACGTGTCTTCTTGGTTTGTGACGAAGGAATGGTTAAGTTTGGCTATGCAGATCGTGTGATTGAAACACTTCGTAAACGTAAAAATACGGTACAAATAGAAGTCTTTTCAGATGTAGAACCTGATCCATCAAGTAACACCGTTTACGCTGGAACAAAACGAATGGTTAGTTTCCAACCTGATACAGTCATCGCTTTAGGCGGGGGGTCAGCTATGGATGCTGCCAAAGGGATGTGGATGTTCTTTGAACACCCTGATACTGAGTTTTTTGGAGCAAAACAAAAATTCCTAGATATTCGCAAACGTGCTTATAAAATACCGACAGCCGAAAAAGCAAAATTCGTTTGTATCCCAACTACATCGGGAACAGGATCAGAAGTCACACCGTTTGCTGTTATTACTGATAGTGAGACCGGTGTTAAATATCCATTAGCAGATTATGCGTTGACGCCAGATGTTGCTATTATTGACCCGCAGTTTGTCATGTCAGTTCCTAAATCAGTTACTGCAGACACAGGGATGGATGTTTTAACGCATGCTTTAGAATCATATGTATCAGTAATGGCTTCTGATTATACCCGTGGGTTAAGTTTGCAAGCTATCAAATTAGTTTTTGAGAACTTAGAAGCGTCATGTGATCATCCTAATGAAGAAAATCGTGAAAAAATGCATAATGCTTCTGCTTTAGCGGGTATGGCATTTGCTAATGCTTTTCTGGGTATTTCTCATTCAATTGCTCATAAATGTGGAGGGGAGTTCCATATTCCTCATGGACGTACGAATGCTATTTTATTACCACATGTTATTCGTTATAATGCTAAGGATCCATCAAAACACGCTATGTTTCCTAAGTATGATTATTTCCGAGCGGATCAAGATTATGCAGATGTTGCTAAGTTTTTAGGTTTATCTGGTAATACTACTGCTGAATTAGTCGAATCATTAGCTAAAGCTGTTTCAGATTTAGGGAAGCGTGTTGGAATTGAGATGAGTTTTAAAGCTCAAGGTGTTACCAAAGACCACCTAGATAGTAAAGTGGATCGTTTAGCTGAACTAGCTTATGAGGATCAATGTACAACAGCCAATCCGAAAGAGCCGTTAATTAGCGAGTTAAAGGAAATTATTATACAAGCATATAAGGCCAAATAAAAGTTAACTAAAATTTAAAGAGTGCATCTATCTGACAGATGTACTCTTTTTTAGTTGTTTTTATTTTAAAATAGCAAGTTAAACAGTTGTTAGGAGCGATATATTGATAGGTTTGAGCAATCATTTATAGAAAAAACTAACGAATAATGTTAAAATAATTGGCAGGTGTGTCTTTTATGGCATGAATTAGAAAGGAATTTGAGGTGGGCTAGTGAAAAAAATAAATTCGAGTAAAAATATCATCATTGCAATCATTATTGTGGTTATTGTTGTGTTTCTAGTCAGTGTTAGTTCAACAAATCGAAATAAGTCAAAAGAAGTCGGACTCGTACAGTCATTAACAAATGATGTGACGGCCACAGTTGATAAAGTTGTGGCATTTCCATTTAAAGCAATTAACAATGGTGTTCACTCGGTTAGTAATTTGTTTAGTACATATGATGATAATGAGCGCTTGAAACGTCGTTTAGATGAGTATGTGCAACTTGAGAGTGAAAATCAAACACATAAACAAGAGGTTAAGGAATTAAAAGAACAGTTAAGTTTAAATGAAACAATCTCAAGTTATGATAAGGTAAATGCAGCTGTGATTAGTCGATCACCAGATACATGGCAAGATATATTAATTATTAATAGAGGAACCAAAAATGGTATTGATGTTGATATGCCAGTGTTAGGTAATAAGGGATTGATAGGTCGTGTACTATCAGCCAATGCACACTCAGCCAAAGTTGAGTTATTGACGTCGACGAACAAAAATACAAACCATTTTCCAGTTATGTTATCACCTGAAGGAGAAGCAGAAACTTATGGATTGATGGAAGAATATAGTGAAGAAGAAGAGGCGTTTGTTGTTCGACAATTCAAATCTTTAGAGGGTGTAAAAGTTGGCGATAAAGTAACAACGTCAGGTCTGGGTAAAACATCACCGCGTGGGTTGTTGGTTGGTGAGGTTAAAAAGATTAAAGATAGTAAGTTTGGTTTAAATAAAGAAGTCTATGTTAAACCAGCTTCATCAATGTACGATATTTCTGTTGTAACAGTTGTTCAACGTGCGATAGAGAGTGATGAATAATTATGATGGATAATATTGAAAAAAAGAGTCTTATAAAAATGACTTTACCGATTATTTTGGTTGTTGTAATGTTACTAGATGGACAGATTAGCAATAATTTGCGTTTATTAACTGATAATACCATTTATTTTAATAGTCATCTTTTATTATTAGGGTTGATTTTAGCTAGTTTACATTTTTCTAAACGGTATATGATGATTCTATCTGTTTGTGTAGGGATTCTATTTGATGTGTATTATTATAGTTTAGTCGGGATAAATATGGTATCGTTACCGTTGACAGTGTTGCTGATTTATATGGTGTTTAAATATATAGAGCCGTCGATTGTTTCAATCAGTATTAGTTTAGTTGTATTTATTACAATCATGGATACTAGTGCGTATATGCTGCCTGTCGTATTTAAATTAATTAATGGTAACATTTTTGAGTTTATTGCTAAAAACTTAGGACCAACACTATTGTTTAATGTTGTTATGTTCTTATTGTTAGTATATCCATTGAAAAAAATAATCACGGTGACTAACTAATTATCCTAGGTGAGCGCTTTTGAAATGTTTTTGTAACATAGATATTATATCACTGACATGTAACTGTGTTACAATTCAGATGTTGATTAAGAAAAGGTTAAGAGTAAATACTTATAAAAAAGAAAAATTCGGAGGAATGACACGTGAAGAAACGCATCATGTCTGCATTAATGATTAGCTCGATTGTTTTAGGAACAGTTGTAGCACCAGCGGTAGGTCTTGCCGATGAGTTTGATGAAAAAATTGAAAAGTCAAACGAGAAGATTAATGAATTAAACGCCAAAGAGGCTTTAGCAAATGAAACTTTAGCAGCTGTAAGAGCTCATATTGAATCAATTAAAGGTCAAGCAGAGGACTTACATAAAGAACAAGGTTCATTACGTAAAGAAATCAAAAAACTGAAAAAAGATATTAAAAATCTTGAGAAAAAGATTGCTAAGAGAGATGCTTCAATTAAAAAACAAGCTCGCTCAGTACAGGTAGAAGGCAAAGCTACTAGCTATGTTGATGCCGTTTTAACATCAGATTCAGTATCATCAGCTGTTACTCGTGTAGCAGCCGCTACTAAATTAGTAAGCGCTAATGATGAGTTAATGAAACAACAAAAAAATGATAAAAAATCTATTGAGAAGAAAAAAGACTCAGCAGAAGAGAAAATGGAGCAACTAAATGCTAATGCTGTTGAATTAGAAGCTACTAAAGGTCAGTTACTAGATCAAGAGTATTACCAAGTTGCTTTAATTAATGAAATCGCTGCTGAACGTGCTACTGAAGAAGCACAACGTGATGAGTTCTTACAGTTAAAAGCTGAAGCGGAAGCACAACGTTTAGAAAATGCTAATATGCAACCGGTTGAAGATGTCCCAACATTAATTGAAAATGTTGTCCCAGTAGTTGAAGAAACTCCAGTAGTTGAAGAAACTCCAGTAGTTGAAGAAACTCCAGTAGTTGAAGAAACTCCAGTAGTTGAAGAAACTCCAGTAGTTGAAGAAACTCCAGTAGTTGAAGAAACTCCAGTAGTTGAAGAAACTCCAGTAGTTGAAGAAACTCCAGTAGTTGAAGAAACTCCAGTAGTTGAAGAAACTCCAGTAGTTGAAGAAACTCCAGTAGTTGAAGAAACTCCAGTAGTTGAAGAAACTCCAGTAGTTGAAGAAACTCCAGTAGTTGAAGAAACTCCAGTAGTTGAAGAAACTCCAGTAGTTGAAGAAACTCCAGTAGTTGAAGAAACTCCAGTAGTTGAAGAAACTCCAGTAGTTGAAGAAACTCCAGTAGTTGAAGAAGCTCCAGTAGTTGAAGAAGCTCTAGTAGTTGAAGAAGCTCCAGTAGTTGAAGAAACTCCAGTAGTTGAAGAAACTCCAGTAGTTGAAGAAGCTCCAGTAGTTGAAGAAGCTCCAGTAGTTGAAGAAACTCCAGTAGTTGAAGAAGCTCCAGTAGTTGAAGAAGCTCCAGTAGTTGAAGAAACTCCAGTAGTTGAAGAAACTCCAGTAGTTGAAGAAACTCCAGTAGTTGAAGAGGAAGCATTGATGCTTGATGTTCCAAAAGTTGATACAGTTCCAATGACTGATTTAGAACCAGCTAAACCAGAAGTTCAACCAGAACCAGAAGTTCAACCAGAACCAGAAGTTCAACCAGAACCAGAAGTTCAACCGGAACCAGCTCCAACACCGGAACCAGAGCCAACACCGGAACCAGAGCCAACACCGGAACCAGCTCCAACACCGGAACCAGCTCCAACACCGGAACCAGCTCCAACACCGGAACCAGCTCCAACACCGGAACCAGAGCCAACACCAGAACCAGCTCCAGCACCGTCAGCTAATGGTGCTGCAATTATTGCAGAAGCTCAAAAACATTTAGGGAAACCTTATGTTTGGGGAGCAAAAGGACCAGATTCTTTTGACTGTTCAGGCTTAACTCGTTATGTTTATTTACAAGTAACAGGTAGAGATATTGGTGGGTTTACAGTTCCTCAAGAAAGTGCTGGAACTCAAATTTCAGTATCACAAGCACAGCCAGGAGATTTATTATTCTGGGGTGGTCATGGTGGTACATACCATGTAGCAATTTCAACTGGTGGAGGCGGATATATCCATGCCCCAGCACCAGGACAAGGTGTAACGTACGGATCAGTAGAATACTTCACACCAGATTTTGCAGTACGTGTACTTTAAAATTAAAATTTGAAGCTAACCCATACGGGTTAGCTTTTTTTGTACTTTTATAAGAGAGAATAATTTATAAGTAGTGAGACAAATAAGAAAGGGACAAAGGGTAAGCCGTGGCAAGGTTTAAAATTAGGTAATAAATAGAATGTCATAATAGCTAAGGCGGCTGCTAATAAAATAGTCATCAACAAGAGATAATTTGATAATATAAGGGCCCAACTTAATAATAGTTTAATATCACCTAGACCAATGTTATTAGGATAGTATTGATAATATAAATAGAAGAAAATGAAAAGAAGAAAAAAATCTGTTAAGTGAATCGAATGAAAACCATTAAAGTAGAGTTGAAATATTAATGAAAGAATAGTACTGATAAGAAGAAGTGTAGGTTCAACGATAAAGAAATAAAGATCAAAAAAAGTTAACCAAAAGCTAAAAAAAAGTAATGAAATGATTGGGAGATTGGAAGGTTTTGATAGTATCATATAGGAAAGTAGAACAAATAGAGTGCCAGTGAGTAGTTCTATGTAAAAATTAGAACTATTAAACTTTTTTTTACAATAAAAACAGCGACCTTTAAGTAATAGATAAGATAACAATGGAATTAATTGCCAAAAAGGAAGTATCTTGTGACATGATAAACAGTAGGAGCGTGGAGTTAAAATTGAATCAGTAGTGTAATATCGCTCTAATGATAGAGAGATAAAGGAACCCATGCAGCAACCAAATATAAACATGATAAAAAAAATGATCATAGATAATACCTCCTAATAAGTAAGTACGCAATAATCGATGACTATTATTAATATTAAATGTAAAAGTAAAATATAAATCATAGAATATGAAGCAGGAAGATAATTGGGTTATAATAAACATAATATGTAAAAATACGAGGTAAAATATAACTATACATAAGTGAAAGTTGGAGGGATTTGATGGTTGTTAATGAACAAATTAAATATAAATTAGCCTTACTACCGGATCAACCTGGCTGTTATTTAATGAAAGACAAAGATGGCGTTATTATTTATGTAGGAAAAGCTAAAATTTTAAAGAATAGAGTTCGTTCTTATTTCACAGGAAGCCATGATACTAAAACAGAGAAATTAGTAAGTGAAATCGTGGATTTTGAATACATTGTAACAGAGTCGAATATTGAAGCATTATTATTAGAAATAAATTTGATTCAAAAAAATAACCCTAAATATAATATTATGTTAAAAGATGATAAGAGCTACCCATTTTTGAAAATAACTAATGAGGCTTATCCTCAATTGCAAATTGTACGGAAAATAAAAAAAGATAAAGCTCTATATTTTGGCCCATATCCAGATGTAAAAGCAGCAAATGCTACAAAAAAATTATTAGATAAACTTTATCCATTGCGAAAATGTAGCTTGACAGCAAAAAAACCGTGTTTATATTATCATTTAGACCAATGTTTATGTCCCGGGGTATTTGATGTAGATCCCAAGATTTATCAGGAGATGGTTTCAGAAATTAAATTATTTTTAAATGGTGGCTATGATAAAATTAGACAAGAATTGAATAAAAAAATGTCCAGCGCTGCTGAAGATATGGAGTATGAAAAAGCTGCAGAATATCGTGATCAGATAAGTTCTATTGAAACAATTATGATGCCGCAAAAAATGACTACTACAGATTTTGTAAACAGAGATATTTTTGGTTATGCAGTCGATAAAGGATGGATGTGTGTTCAAGTTTTTTTTGTCAGGCAAGGAAAGATAATTGAGAGAGAGATTTCTCGTTTTCCTTTTTATGGCGAGCCAGAAGAAGATTTTTTAACCTATATCGGTCAATTTTATTTAAAAGAGCAACATATATTACCAAAAGAGGTATTGATACCAGACAATGTTGATTTAGAGAGCGTAGAAGCTATGTTATTAACTAGAGTATTGCAACCTAAACGCGGTGATAAGAAAAAACTAGTATTACTTGCCAATAAAAATGCTGAGGTATCATTAAAAGAGAAATTTGATATTATTAGCCGTCAACAAGAACGTACTACTGGAGCGATTGAAAAATTGAGTAAAGCTTTGGGGGGGATACCCTTAGATAGAATTGAAGCGTTTGATAATTCTAATACAATGGGAACTAATCCAGTCTCTGCAATGGTTGTATTTGAAAATGGTAAACCTTGTAAAAGCGATTATAGAAAATATAAAATTAAGACAGTAATGGGACCAGATGATTATGGTTCAATGAGAGAAGTAATTTATCGCAGATATGCACGTCTGCTTAAAGAAGAGTCTGACTTACCAGATTTAATTATCATTGATGGTGGTAAAGGGCAGGTTGAAGTAGCACGTGATGTTTTAGAAAATCAATTGGGACTTAGTATTCCCATAGCAGGTTTAGTAAAAAATGATCAACATAAAACGAGTGAGTTGTTATTTGGAAATCCTTTAGAAGTAGTAACGCTGAAGAGAAATTCATCAGAATTTTTTCTATTACAACGTATCCAAGAGGAAGTACATCGTTTTGCGATTACATTTCACCGGAGTCTTCGTAGTAAAAATAGTTTTTCATCTCAGTTAGATGGCGTAGATGGACTTGGTCCAAAGAGGAAAAAGTTATTATTAAAACATTATAAATCATTAAAAAATATTAAGGCAGCTTCTCAAGAAGAGTTAGAAGGACTTGGAATACCTAGAAATGTCGCAGTTAATTTAAGAAAACACTTTGATCTAGGTGAAAATATAGAAGGTTAGTATTATTTTTTTTGTTAAAATGGTATGCTTGAAACTAGTCAAGCTGTTTTACCATGTGAAATATGGTAGAGAGGGAGGAATGTAGATGTTAGAAGTAAAGCAAGTAGTCAAAAAATTTGGGGACATGACAGCTGTTAACAATGTCTCGTTTACGATTCCAGAAGGACAGATTTTAGGATTAATTGGGCAAAATGGTGCAGGAAAGACGACTACTTTTCGTTTGATTTTGGATTTTTTGACACCTGATAAAGGGGAGATTTTATGGAAGGGTCAGCCACTTACAGAAAAAGATTACAATATTATTGGTTATTTACCTGAAGAGCGTGGCTTGTATCCTAAAATTAGTATTGAAGAACAGTTGATTTATTTTGCGAAACTACGTGGCAAAAGTAAAAAAGAAATTATTCCCAAGATCGATTTTTGGATGGAGAAATTTAAAGTGAAAGGGAAGAAGACTGATAAAGTAAAGTCACTTTCTAAGGGGAATCAGCAAAAAGTACAATTGATTGCTACGCTAATACATGAACCTAAATTGATTATTTTAGATGAACCTTTTAGTGGGTTAGATCCAGTTAATGCAGAGTTATTGAAGGATGGTATTATTGAATTAAAAGATAAGGGATCATGTGTTATTTTTTCTAGTCATAACATGGATAACGTAGAAAAAATTTGTGATCATTTGATTATGTTACGAAATGGTGAAATAGTATTAGATGGTAAGGTTCACGATATTCGACAGCAGTTTGGTCGAACAAACTTATTGATTGAATCTCAGTTAGAACTTTCTGAAATAGCCGCTATTTCAGGTGTTAATTATGCCAAGTTAAGACCTGATGGAATGATAGAGGCAGAGTTAGCGACACCAGAAGTCGGGAAAGAAATTTTTGAAAAAGCCGCTGCTTTTGGTTACATGCCAGTTTTCAACCAATTACCGCCAACTTTAGAAGAAATTTTTAAATTGAAAGTAGGTGAACACGTTGAATAAATTTTGGGTAGTAGCACTTGAAACATACAAACGCAATGTTAAAAGTGTCTCTTTTGTGATTATGATTTTAGCTCCTTTTTTAATGATAGGATTTTCTTTATTGATTGGTTTAGTTAGCGCCAAGTTTAATGATACTTCTGATATTGCCGTTATCTCAAATAATACGGAAATACGCCAAACTTATTTAAAAGAAACTCATTTTAAAGTGAAAGAAGAGGTCCAGTCGATTAAAGCAGCGCAAGTTGCTATGAAAGATAAAGAAATTGATGGTTATTTAGTGATTGAATTTGATGATAAAACTGATAAAATAGCAGGGGATTATATTGGTTCTACGTCACTAGGAACAAGTGATGAATTAGAAATAACACAAGCTCTCACTACGATGCAACTTGCTAAAATCAGTAAGAGTATCAATTTAGCATCGAGTGATTTAAAAAGATTGAATGAACCTGCCAAGTTACAAACGAAAACAGTCGAATTTAAAAAAGGTAAGATGGAAGAAAAGGGTTTAAATCGAATAGCTTTGTCAGCGGGCTCTGTTTTTATTGGATTGGCAATGTATATGATTATTCTGATGTATGCCCAAGTAACGGCTACAGAAGTAGCTTCTGAAAAAGGCACACGGATGATGGAAATTATCCTATCTAGCACATCGGCAGCTAAGCATTTTTATGGAAAAATCATGGGTATTTTCTTAGTCATCTTAACTCAAGTATTAGTGTATTTTGTTTTAGGTGTGGGGGGCTTTATGCTGGCAAAAGATATGTCTGTCATTCAAGATTTTTTAAAAACTGTCTCATTGAAAGAATTATTAGGAGGACTATTAGGGTATAATTTGATTTACCTTCTTTTAGGGGTGGTTATTTATACGATTTTATCTGCTTTATGTGGGTCGTTAGTTTCAAAAGCAGAAGATGCGGGAAAATCAGTTTCGCCTGTGACCTATTTAACTATTTTCGGTTTTATGATTAGTACAATGTTTGGTATGAGTAATCCCCAACATTTAATTATGAAAGTGACGTCTTATATTCCGTTCTTTTCATCTTTTACAATGCCAGCTAGAATTGCTAGCGGTACAGTGGAAAGTCGTGGCATTATCATATCGTTATTAATTTTAATAGTATCTACATTAGTATTGTTGAAATTTTCAGCCAATATGTATCGTTCAACGGCTTTGATGTATAGTGATGAGAACATGTGGAAAGTTTTAAAACGGTCATTTACGTCAATGAAACGAGAAAACATTCAAAGAAAAAAACGATAAGCAATTAGCTTATCGTTTTTTTTATAGAGGTACTATATCCATGAGTGATGATACTATGTAAGATTTCTTTTTGTTTGGAATCGATAAAGGCGCCGTCAATAGCATGGTGATTTAATTTTTCTAAACAGGCATAATCAATACCGTACCACGCCTCTAATTTTAAATATTCTTCTGTTAGCGTAGTATTTGAGACAGTTCGATTATCAGTGTTGATGCAAATTTTTAAACCAGCATCTAGAAATTTTTTAAAAGGATAGTCGGCTAAGTGAGTGACGGCTTTCGTCTGAAAATTACTTGTTGGACACATCTCAATAACAGTTTGGTTTTCCAGACAGGTTTTGATAACAGTCTCATCTTTTTGAATAGCGATACCATGTCCAATCCGTGTTGCACCTAATTTGATTGAGGTCATGACGTTGTGTGGACAGCCACATTCACCAGCGTGCAAGGTTAGTGGTAGCTTGGCTTCTTTGGCAAAGTTGAGGACGTCTGAAAAATTTTCTGTTGGATAATTAGCCTCATCACCAGCTAAATCAAAACCAACGACCCCGTTTTGAGAGAAATCAGATACGGCTTGGACCACTTGTTTATTATCAGCTATGGTATGGTGTCGCATACCACACAATAAAGCATTGCTTTGAACGCCAAACTCTTTTTTGCCACGAGCGAGACCTTTTAAAACGGCAGTTATTATTTGAGTTAAATTCAATCCTTTTTGATTAAATAAAAGTGGTGCAAAGCGAACCTCAATATAGGTCACGTTTTCTTCTGCCACTTGAGCTATTAAGTCATAAGCAATTAATTCTAAGGCAAATTCAGTCTGTAAAAATGGTAAAACTAAGTCAAACTTTTCTAAATAAATAGACAAGCTAGGGCAATCTTCAGGAGCTATTAACTTTTCAGCTAAAAGCTGTCCTTTATAAGGCAAAGGTATTAATTCTTCTTGTGCAATCTTTTCTAATATATGAGGCCTAACTGATCCATCAAGATGGCAATGTAATTCGATTTTAGGTAAGGCTTTGACAAGTGCTTTTTGCATAATATCCCTCCAAGTGATTGAATGTCATAATAGTTTAGCTATTAATATACAGGTTATTTTTATATAATGCTAGTGTTTTTAATTTATCTTGTAAAATCATAAACTTGAAATTTGGATCTGAAAATTAATTAACTCACGCATGTGGAAAATAATCAATGGTTACTAAGAGATAATGGAGAGAGGGATTATGTTACTTTGATAAAAGATATTTAAGAACATACTTAGAAACTATCATAAATTTTTTGAGTCGTAGCTAAGCTTTATGGTATACTGATATATAATTATGTGCAGTAAAAAATCGACGGTAAGTAGTTGATTCAAGGAGGAGTTCTGACTATGACAAAGACAGAAAAAAAGACATTTTATATTACGACACCGATTTATTATCCAAGTGGGAGATTACACATTGGCAGTTCATATACAACGATTGCTTGTGATGCTATTGCAAGATATAAACGTTTAACGGACCATGATGTTTTTTATTTGACAGGTTTAGATGAACATGGACAAAAGATTGAAAATAAAGCAGAAGAAATGGGGATTTCACCACAACAATATGTTGATGAGATGGCAGTTGATGTGCAAAAATTATGGAAAGATTTAGATATTACAAATGATAAATTTATTCGGACAACTGATAAAGATCATGTTGAACGTGTCCAACAAATTTTTGAACGTTTATTAGCACAAGGCGATATTTATTTAGGTGAATATGAAGGTTGGTATTCAGTATCAGATGAAGAATACTTTACTGAAAGTCAATTAGAAGAAGTTTATCGTAATTCTGATGGTAAGGTGATTGGTGGAAAAGCACCAAGCGGTCATGAGGTAGAGCTAGTAAAAGAAGAATCTTATTTCTTTAGAATGAGTAAGTATGCAGATCGATTACTAGAATACTATGAGCAGCACCCCGATTTTATCCAACCGGCTTCTCGTAAAAATGAAATGATTAATAATTTTATTAAGCCAGGTTTGGAAGATTTGGCAGTGACACGTACAACTTTTTCATGGGGAGTACCTGTGCCAAGTAATCCAAAACATGTAGTATATGTTTGGATTGATGCCCTATCTAATTATATTACGGCGTTAGGTTATGGCAGTGAAGATGATAGTAATTTCAAAAAATTCTGGCCAGCCAATGTTCACATGGTAGGGAAAGAAATTGTGCGTTTCCATACTATTTATTGGCCAATAATGTTAATGGCATTAGATTTACCATTGCCAGAAAAAGTATATGCTCATGGTTGGATTGTTATGAAAGATGGTAAAATGTCTAAATCTAAAGGGAATGTTGTCTATCCAGAAATGTTAGTAGAACGTTATGGTTTAGATGCCTTACGTTATTACTTATTGCGAGCGATTCCTTTTGGAAATGATAGTGTGTTTACACCAGAAGATTTCGTGGCACGTGTCAACTATGATTTAGCTAATGATCTAGGTAACTTACTGAATCGGACGATTGCCATGATCAATAAATATTGTGAAGGACAAGTACCTAAATATGCTTCTCTAGTCACTGATTTTGATAGTGAATTATCAACGACAGCGGCGAATATCATTGGGAAGTACCATAAAGCTATGGATAATATGGAATTTAGTGTTGCGTTACAGGAAGTATGGGCCTTGATCTCACGCGCTAATAAATATATTGACGAAACTGAACCTTGGGTTTTAGCAAAAGATCCTGAGCGTAAAGCAGAATTAGACAGTGTAATGGTACATTTGGCTGAATCATTGCGTATAGTTGCGATTTTATTACAACCAGTTTTAACAGAAGCGCCAAAAGAAATTTTTAAACAATTAGGATTACACGATGCCGAAATGTCTATTACGGACATTCGTTTTGGTGAGTTTCCTGAAGATGTAAAAGTTATCAGTAAAGGTCAGCCAATCTTCCCACGTCTTGATACCGAGCAAGAAGTGGCTTATATCAAAGAAAAAATGAATGAAACAGTCGCAGCAGAGACAGCAGAAGATTTTACTTGGGATCCTAAAGAAACTGAATTGGTTAGTGTGAAAGATAAAGCAATCAAATATGACGATTTTGATAAAGTTGAGTTAAAAGTAGCAGAGGTAATTGATTGTAAAAAGGTTGAAGGTGCAGATAAGTTACTTCAATTTAGGTTAGATGCGGGCGATAAAAATCATCGTCAAATTTTATCAGGTATTGCCGAATTTTATCCAGCACCAGCAGATTTAATTGGTAAAAAAGTTTTAGTTGTAGCTAACTTAGCACCAAGAAAATTACGTGGTGAAATTAGCCAAGGAATGATTTTATCAGCTGAGTTTGATGGTAAATTACAGTTGATTGAAGCACCAAAAGGTGTTCCTAATGGTTCTGTTATAGCATAAAACAACACTAACGATTGAAAGCTACTTCAGTTTTCAATCGTTTTGTGTTAGGGAAAAATAGTTTAAAGGAGAGAGTAATATGATTTTTGACACACATACTCATTTAAATGTCGCACAATTTTCAGAAGATGTACCGGAAACAATGGCTAGAGCGGCTGAATTAGGCGTAACAGAAATGGCAGTAGTTGGTTTTGATACACCAACAATCATTAAGTCGTTAGAGTTAAGTACTGCCCATTCTTCTATCTATAGTATTATTGGGTGGCATCCGACAGAAGCGGGGGCTTATACCAAAGAAATCGAAACAGATTTACAGGAAAAATTAGTATTACCTAAGGTAGTCGCGTTAGGAGAAATAGGTCTAGATTATCATTGGATGGAAGATCCTAAGGAAGTACAAGAGCGGATATTTCGCCGTCAAATTGCAATTGCTCGTGAGATGAATTTACCCATCAGTATTCATACGAGAGAAGCGATGGCAGACACTTACCGAATCTTAAAAGATGAAAATGTCCAAGAGATAGGTGGCATCATGCATAGTTTTAGTGGAGACACAGAATGGATGAAACGTTTTTTAGATTTAGGGATGCATATCTCATTAAGTGGTGTGGTAACCTTTAAAAAAGCTGCTGAAGTTCAAGAAGTAGCTAAAGAGGTCCCTTTGGAGCGTTTGTTAGTTGAAACAGATGCCCCTTATTTAGCCCCAGTTCCTTATAGAGGCAAAAGAAATGAGCCTGGTTATACACGATATGTTGTAGAAAAAATTTCAGAATTAAGAGGAGATAGTTTAGAGGTAATTGCTGATACAACACGTAAAAATGCCCATAAACTATTTAGACTAAAATGAATGAAAAATTAAAAATAAAAGAAATTGTTGTAGTTGAGGGAAAAGATGATACAAAACGTTTGCAACAAGTTGTTGAGGTCGATACGATTGAAACAATTGGATCAGCAATCAATCAAGACATTTTACTGAGGATAGAACATGCCCAAGAAATAAGAGGAGTTATTGTCTTTACAGATCCTGATTTTTCTGGTGAAAAAATCAGGAAAATTATTACAGCTGCAGTCCCCAAAGTTAAACATGCTTTTATTTCTCGAAAAGATGGTGCACCACAGAAAAAAGGAAGCAGTTTAGGGGTTGAACATGCTAGTGATGAAGCTATTTTGGATGCGCTAAAGAATGTTTTGTCACCATATGAGGCGTTTGATGATACTAGTCAAACTTTTGAAATCCCACGACAATTACTATTAGACTATGGTTTAATAGCTGGCGCGAAGGCTAAAAAGCGTCGAGAAGCATTAGGTGATTACTTGAGAATCGGTTATACTAATGGAAAACAACTCTGTAAACGTCTAAAGATGTTTCAAATTACAGAAGTCGAATTAAACAAGGCTATGGAAGTGGTCTTAAAGGAGGAAAAAGATGGAGTATAAAGAAATAGCAACTCCAAGTCGTACAAAAGAGATCCTGAAAAAATATGGATTTTCTTTCAAAAAAAGTTTAGGTCAAAATTTTTTAACAGAACCTAATATTTTGCGGAATATTGTTTTTGCAGCGGACTTGTCTGAAAAAACTAACGTTATTGAGGTAGGGCCGGGAATTGGTGCTTTAACTGAGCATTTAGCTCGCTATGCTAAGCAAGTACTTGCTTTTGAAATAGATGGTCGTTTAATTGAAGTATTAGATGAAACTATGGAACCGTACCCGAATGTGACAGTTATCAACGAAGATGTCTTAAAAGCCGATTTAGTAACGGTAACCAAAGAAATTTTTGAAGAAGATTTACCAATTAAGGTTGTTGCCAATTTACCATATTATATTACAACACCAATTATGATGCATTTTCTAGAGTCAAATTTAGATGTTGCTGAAATGGTTGTCATGATGCAAAAAGAAGTGGGCGATCGTATTACTGCACAGCCGAGTACTAAAGCTTATGGGTCATTATCGATTGCTGTTCAATACTATATGGAAGCTTCTGTTGCTTTTATTGTGCCAAAAACAGCCTTTGTACCACAACCTAATGTTGATTCAGCTATTATAAAATTAGTTAGACGTCAAACCCCAGCTGTTACAGTTACAAATGAACGTGCTTTCTTTAAATTGACGAAAGCCGCTTTTAACCAACGTCGAAAAACATTGTGGAATAATTTACTTGCAACTTACGGTAAAGAAGAAGAAACAAAAGAACGTCTGACAGTTGCTTTATCAGTTGCAGGAATTGATCCGAAGCGTCGTGGAGAAACATTATCGTTACAAGAGTTTGCAGATCTATCAAATGCTCTGGCAGAAGTAAAAATCAACTAATTTGATCAAAAAAAGACGATTGTCTGACAATCGTCTTTTTTATTTTCTAAGTGTCTTGACACATGAAGGTGCGTAAGGTACTATCTCAGTAAAGGTGTCAAGACACAAAAGGTGGTGGAAAATGTATTCAAATGTAAAGAAGATGACTTTCTCAGCAGTATTAGTAGCTTTAGGTATTTTAATTCCGATTGTGATGCCAGTAAAAGTGGTCATAGGACCGGCTAGTTTCACTTTAGCAAGTCATGTACCAGTCTTTTTAGCCATGTTTATATCCCCAGGAGTTGCTATTTCAGTCGCGCTCGGAACAGCTTTTGGTTTCTTCTTATCTTTCCCAGTTATTATAGCAGCCCGTGCGTTATCACATGTTTGTTTTGCAGTCATTGGTGCAGCAATTTTACAAAGAAAACCAAGTATGACATCTTCTACAGTCAAAATTATTGGTTTTAATATATTTATTGCTATCATTCATAGTTTAGTTGAATTATTAGTTGTTTCCATTTTTTTCTTTACAGGAAATATGTCTGGAGCAGTATATGATCAGGGATTTTTATATGTAGTATGTGGGCTAATCGGTATAGGTGGTATCATTCATAGTTTAGTTGATTTTAGTTTGGCTTATTACTTAGCTTTAAAATTAAATGGACAGCTAGCTTTGCCAATACTAATAGAAGGTAAAAGATCTGGTAACTAGTAATTAAAAAAGTCGCTCAACTTTTTAGTTGGCGATTTTTTAGATAGAACTTATTATGTGCTATATATAGAAGATAATAAAAGCAAGAGTCAGTATGTTAGTGAGAAAACTATAGCAGGTTAACTAGTTTAGAATTAAATGTAAAAAAAGTATTGACAGTTAATCAGCTAGGTGTTATTCTAATTAGGTTGCTAAAACAACAACGAAATGTTTTTGTAACAGAATTTTAAAAAGAATGTCACAAAGTTGTTGACAACAACAACTAAGCGTGATATTATGATTAAGTTGCTAAAACAAGTCGCAAGGCTTCGTTGAAACAACTCAAAAAAATATTTTAAAAAGTTGTTGACAATGACAACTAAACATGATATTATAAATGAGTTGCTAAAGCGACAAGATTTAGACCTTTGAAAACTGAACAAAGTAAGACGAACCAAACGTGTAGGATGTTATCTTTTAGTAAGATAACAACACAAAAATTTTTATCAGTTTTATATTAAAACTGTATAGTGAAGTAATTCGCTAGCAATCATTAATGAGCTAAAGACTTCGGTCTTAATCATAACTTTTATTGAGAGTTTGATCCTGGCTCAGGACGAACGCTGGCGGCGTGCCTAATACATGCAAGTCGAACGCTTCTTCGAAAGGTGCTTGCACCTTTCATATAAGAAGAGTGGCGGACGGGTGAGTAACACGTGGGTAACCTACCCTTCAGCGGGGGATAACACTTGGAAACAGGTGCTAATACCGCATAATTGGTTTTGCCGCATGGCAGAACTATGAAAGACGCTTTCGGGTGTCACTGAAGGATGGACCCGCGCCGCATTAGTTAGTTGGTGAGGTAATGGCTCACCAAGACGATGATGCGTAGCCGACCTGAGAGGGTGATCGGCCACACTGGGACTGAGACACGGCCCAGACTCCTACGGGAGGCAGCAGTAGGGAATCTTCGGCAATGGACGAAAGTCTGACCGAGCAACGCCGCGTGAGTGAAGAAGGTTTTCGGATCGTAAAACTCTGTTGTTAGAGAAGAACAAGTGGGAGAGTAACTGTTCCCACCTTGACGGTATCTAACCAGAAAGCCACGGCTAACTACGTGCCAGCAGCCGCGGTAATACGTAGGTGGCAAGCGTTGTCCGGATTTATTGGGCGTAAAGCGAGCGCAGGTGGTTCTTTAAGTCTGATGTGAAAGCCCCCGGCTCAACCGGGGAGGGTCATTGGAAACTGGAGAACTTGAGTGCAGAAGAGGAGAGTGGAATTCCATGTGTAGCGGTGAAATGCGTAGATATATGGAGGAACACCAGTGGCGAAGGCGACTCTCTGGTCTGTAACTGACACTGAGGCTCGAAAGCGTGGGGAGCAAACAGGATTAGATACCCTGGTAGTCCACGCCGTAAACGATGAGTGCTAAGTGTTGGAGGGTTTCCGCCCTTCAGTGCTGCAGTTAACGCATTAAGCACTCCGCCTGGGGAGTACGGTCGCAAGACTGAAACTCAAAGGAATTGACGGGGGCCCGCACAAGCGGTGGAGCATGTGGTTTAATTCGAAGCAACGCGAAGAACCTTACCAGGTCTTGACATCCTTTGACCACTCTAGAGATAGAGCTTTCCCTTCGGGGACAAAGTGACAGGTGGTGCATGGTTGTCGTCAGCTCGTGTCGTGAGATGTTGGGTTAAGTCCCGCAACGAGCGCAACCCCTATTGTTAGTTGCCATCATTAAGTTGGGCACTCTAGCGAGACTGCCGGTGATAAACCGGAGGAAGGTGGGGATGACGTCAAATCATCATGCCCCTTATGACCTGGGCTACACACGTGCTACAATGGATGGTACAACGAGTCGCAAGGTCGCGAGGCCAAGCTAATCTCTTAAAGCCATTCTCAGTTCGGATTGTAGGCTGCAACTCGCCTACATGAAGCCGGAATCGCTAGTAATCGCGGATCAGAACGCCGCGGTGAATACGTTCCCGGGCCTTGTACACACCGCCCGTCACACCACGAGAGTTTGTAACACCCGAAGTCGGTGAGGTAACCTTTTGGAGCCAGCCGCCTAAGGTGGGATAGATGATTGGGGTGAAGTCGTAACAAGGTAGCCGTATCGGAAGGTGCGGCTGGATCACCTCCTTTCTAAGGAATATAACGGAATCCTACAGGTAAGTCACTTTGTTCAGTTTTGAGAGGTCTACTCTCAAACTTATTGTTCATTGAAAACTGGATAGTTAAAGATATAATTAATCAAAACAAACCGAGAACACCGCGTTGATGATAAGTACATTAGTACTATTCATAAGAGTTTTTAAACAAAGTTCAAAACGCTGTTTAAAGGATTGATGGAGCATGTATCGCTACATGTGGAAGTCAAAAATCTAACATTAATGTTAGTAAATTAGGTTAAGTTAATAAGGGCGCACGGTGGATGCCTTGGCACTAGAAGACGATGAAGGACGGGACTAACTCCGATATGCTTTGGGGAGCTGTAAGTAAGCTATGATCCAGAGATTTCCGAATGGGGAAACCCGGCAGCTGTCATAGGCTGTCATCATATACTGAATACATAGGTATATGAGGTGAGACGCAGAGAACTGAAACATCTAAGTACCTGCAGGAAGAGAAAGAAAATTCGATTACCTTAGTAGCGGCGAGCGAAACGGTAAGAGCCCAAACCAAGAAGCTTGCTTCTTGGGGTTGTAGGACTCAAATATGGTAGTTGTGATGGATAGTCGAATCGACCTGGAAAGGTCAGCCGTAGTGGGTAAAAGCCCCGTAGGCGAAATTGATCACACACCTATGAGTATCCTGAGTACGGCGGAACACGAGAAATTCCGTCGGAATCCGCGGGGACCATCCCGCAAGGCTAAATACTCTCTAGTGACCGATAGTGAACCAGTACCGTGAGGGAAAGGTGAAAAGCACCCCGGGAGGGGAGTGAAATAGATCCTGAAACCGTGTGCCTACAACAAGTCAAAGCCCGTTAATGGGTGATGGCGTGCCTTTTGTAGAATGAACCGGCGAGTTACGATAGCATGCGAGGTTAAGATGAAGAGTCGGAGCCGTAGCGAAAGCGAGTCTGAATAGGGCGCTTGAGTATGTTGTCGTAGACCCGAAACCATGTGATCTACCCATGGCCAGGTTGAAGGTGCGGTAAAACGCACTGGAGGACCGAACCCACGTACGTTGAAAAGTGCGGGGATGAGCTGTGGGTAGCGGAGAAATTCCAATCGAACTTGGAGATAGCTGGTTCTCTCCGAAATAGCTTTAGGGCTAGCCTCGGATTAAGAATGATGGAGGTAGAGCCACTGTTTGGACTAGGGGCCCATCTCGGGTTACCGAATTCAGATAAACTCCGAATGCCATCCATTCATATCCGGGAGTCAGACTGCGAGTGATAAGATCCGTAGTCGAAAGGGAAACAGCCCAGACCACCAGCTAAGGTCCCAAAATATATGTTAAGTGGAAAAGGATGTGGGGTTGCACAGACAACTAGGATGTTGGCTTAGAAGCAGCCACCATTTAAAGAGTGCGTAATAGCTCACTAGTCGAGTGACCCTGCGCCGAAAATGTACCGGGGCTAAACATATTACCGAAGCTGTGGAATGTACTTTTGTACATTGGTAGGAGAGCGTTCTAAGGGCGTTGAAGGTAGATCGTGAGGACTACTGGAGCGCTTAGAAGTGAGAATGCCGGTATGAGTAGCGAAAGACAGGTGAGAATCCTGTCCACCGTATGACTAAGGTTTCCTGGGGAAGGCTCGTCCTCCCAGGGTTAGTCGGGACCTAAGCCGAGGCCGATAGGCGTAGGCGATGGACAACAGGTTGATATTCCTGTACCAGTAGTATTTGTTTGACCAATGGAGGGACGCAGTAGGCTAAGAAATCCACACGACTGGAAGTGTGTGGCCAAGCAACAAGTCTTGATGTGAGTAAAATGCTTACGTCTTCAAGGACAAGTTGTGATGGGGAGGGAAATAAAGTACCGAAGTTTCTGATGTCACACTGCCAAGAAAAGCTTCTAGTTAGAATACAACTGCCCGTACCGCAAACCGACACAGGTAGTCGAGGCGAGTAGCCTAAGGTGAGCGAGCGAACTCTCGTTAAGGAACTCGGCAAAATGACCCCGTAACTTCGGGAGAAGGGGTGCTGGTCTCCGGACCAGCCGCAGTGAATAGGCCCAAGCGACTGTTTATCAAAAACACAGGTCTCTGCAAAATCGAAAGATGACGTATAGGGGCTGACGCCTGCCCGGTGCTGGAAGGTTAAGAGGATGGGTTAGCTTTATGCGAAGCTCAGAATTGAAGCCCCAGTAAACGGCGGCCGTAACTATAACGGTCCTAAGGTAGCGAAATTCCTTGTCGGGTAAGTTCCGACCCGCACGAAAGGCGTAACGATTTGGGCACTGTCTCAACGAGAGACTCGGTGAAATTTTAGTACCTGTGAAGATGCAGGTTACCCGCGACAGGACGGAAAGACCCCATGGAGCTTTACTGTAGTTTGATATTGAATGTTTGTGACACATGTACAGGATAGGTAGGAGCCGTAGAGCTCGGTACGCTAGTATCGAAGGAGGCGTTGGTGGGATACTACCCTTGTGTTATGACCATTCTAACCCGCGCCACTTATCGTGGCGGGAGACAGTGTCAGATGGGCAGTTTGACTGGGGCGGTCGCCTCCTAAAGAGTAACGGAGGCGCTCAAAGGTTCCCTCAGAATGGTTGGAAATCATTCGCAGAGTGCAAAGGCATAAGGGAGCTTGACTGCGAGACCTACAAGTCGAGCAGGGTCGAAAGACGGACTTAGTGATCCGGTGGTTCCGCATGGAAGGGCCATCGCTCAACGGATAAAAGCTACCCTGGGGATAACAGGCTTATCTCCCCCAAGAGTCCACATCGACGGGGAGGTTTGGCACCTCGATGTCGGCTCGTCGCATCCTGGGGCTGTAGTCGGTCCCAAGGGTTGGGCTGTTCGCCCATTAAAGCGGCACGCGAGCTGGGTTCAGAACGTCGTGAGACAGTTCGGTCCCTATCCGTCGCGGGCGTAGGAAATTTGAGAGGAGCTGTCCTTAGTACGAGAGGACCGGGATGGACACACCGCTGGTGTACCAGTTGTTCTGCCAAGGGCATTGCTGGGTAGCTACGTGTGGACGGGATAAACGCTGAAAGCATCTAAGCGTGAAGCCCCCCTCAAGATGAGATTTCCCATTTCTTCGGAAAGTAAGACCCCTGAGAGACGATCAGGTAGATAGGCTAGGAGTGGAAGTACAGTGATGTATGGAGCGGACTAGTACTAATCGGTCGAGGACTTAACCAAGAATTTAAACGTAGGATCAAGGAATGTTTTGATTAAACTTTAACATCCAGTTTTGAGTGAGCAATTACTCAATTTAATAGATATCTAAGAGTGTGGTGATGATGGCAAGAAGGATACACCTGTTCCCATGCCGAACACAGAAGTTAAGCTTCTTAGCGCCGATGGTAGTTGGGGGTTTCCCCCTGTGAGAGTAGGACGTCGCCACGCTTAGATATTATTAAGACTAAACTCAAGTGAGTTTATTTTTTTTCTTATATGTAAAGTGTGGTAGTGATGGCAAAAAGGATACACCTGTTCCCATGCCGAACACAGAAGTTAAGCTTTTTAGCGCCGATGGTAGTTGGGGGATTCCCCCTGTGAGAGTAGGACGTTGCCACGCATACATGTAGGAATGATCTTCAGGAGGTTTAGCTCAGCTGGGAGAGCATCTGCCTTACAAGCAGAGGGTCAGCGGTTCGATCCCGTTAACCTCCATAATTAATTGAATGAAAAAGAAACACAGTTAACATGAACTGTGTTTCTTTTTTTGCGTGTTCTCATGTTCCATTGAATTTAGGAGACCACTTTTTTAGTATCAACTAGTAAAATATTAGCGAATGATCTCTTCTGTTTGTTTATCAAAAAAATGACCTTTATTAAGGTTAAAAGCTAGTTCAATCACTTCACCAGGTAAATAACTTTCATGAGCATCAACTTTTGAAATAAATTCTGTATCGCCTACAAGAGTGTAAAGCATGGTTTCAGCTCCTAATAATTCTGCTACAACTACTTCTGATTTTACAACAGACTCAGGGGAAGTCTCTAAGGCAATCGGAGCACTATGAATGTCTTCAGGCCTAATTCCGAATATGAGCTCTTTTCCCTCATAGCCGTGTTCTTTTAATAATTTATACTTTCCTTCAGGTAGGGTCAAATTCAAACCATGTTTATTTGAGATAATACCTTCATTTAAAGAAACATTAAAAAAGTTCATGGCAGGTGAGCCAATAAAACCAGCAACGAAGACGTTATCTGGTGTATCATAGACTTCCTTTGGGGAACCAATTTGTTGAATGAATCCATCCTTCATAATGACGATGCGATCAGCCATTGTCATAGCTTCTGTTTGATCATGTGTGACATAAATGGTTGTGGTTTCTAACCGACGATGTAGTTTTGCAATTTCAGCACGCATGGCTACTCGTAATTTTGCATCCAGGTTTGATAAAGGTTCATCCATCAAAAAGACTTTAGCATCTCTCACAATAGCACGGCCTAAAGCAACTCTTTGACGTTGTCCTCCAGAGAGAGCCGCTGGTTTACGTTGTAAATAATCAGTCAAACCTAATATTTCAGCTGCATTCTCAACCCGTTGTTTGATGTCTTCCTTAGGGTATTTACGAAGCTTCAAACCGAAAGCCATATTATCAAAAACGGTCATGTGAGGGTATAAAGCATAGTTTTGAAAGACCATCGCAATATCGCGATCTTTAGGGGCGATATTGTTCATTAGTTTATCTCCAATAAATAACTCACCTTCACTAATATCTTCCAACCCTGCAACCATACGTAAAGTAGTTGATTTTCCACAACCAGAGGGTCCGACAAAAACAATAAATTCTTGATCTTTTATATTTAAGTTAAAATCTGTTACGGAATAACATTCATTATTATCATATTTTTTATGAATTCCTTTTAATGCAATCTCTACCATGCTGATTCCTCCATATTCTTATTTAACTTGCCCTAACTAGAGTATAAATGAAAGCGTTATCTTTTTGTATGGCAACTTTGCACAATTAAAATACTTAAATCTGTGTATAGTGCCAAATAGTCATAATAATTCAAGTTAATATGCTACAATAAGAATATGTGAAAGGAGTGACTGTTATGAATATTGCTTTAATAGCACATGATCGAAAAAAAGAAACGATGATTAAGTTGACGACAGCGTATACGTTTATTTTAAAAGAACATACATTATATGCAACAGGGACAACAGGGACAAAAATCATGGAGGCAACAGGTTTAGAGATTCATTGCTTTAATTCGGGTCCCTTAGGAGGCGATCAACAAATTGGGGCACTTATATCAGAGAATAAGATAGATTTGGTCATATTTTTACGTGATCCACTGTCATCTCAACCTCATGAACCTGATGTTAATGCATTGATTCGCTTGTGTGATGTTTATGAGGTGCCTTTAGCAACTAATATCGGTTCAGCAGAAGTATTAATTAGAGGCCTATCAAAAGGATTATTAGATTTTAGAACAATCCAAAAAGAAGCGACATTAAAGCCTTTAAGTTTTGATAACTAAATTGTTTGTAGTTATAATGAAAAGTGCAAGTTTTGTATTTTTGTAAACGTTTTAATAAGCCGCTAGTACATTCGTAGCTAGTAGCTTATTTTTTTTAGGTTAATCTAGCTGGTGAAATAGCCTCATACAAGTGTTTGTGGTATAGTTGAAGACGGTAGAGATACCAAAAATATCAGAGTAGAAAATAAAGCGTTAAGTGTTGAATGGATGGGATGTTGCCATTTGAACGAAGAACTGTTACAAAAAATAAACTGATTTATTAGCCCAGTCATTGATGGTTGGGAATCTTAAGCTACTGCGGCTTGATAAAGGGTGATGTAAGCATCTGGTTAATTTGTAAGGGTTCGCGGTTTTATTTTTGCATTCGCTGCATAAGTGTAGCAACTCTATTAAGGAGATGCGCAAATGTTTTCAAAAAAAATTACTACTAGAGAAATAGCGTTAATGGGGGTGTTAATGGCACTTCAATTGATCTTAACGCGATTTCTTTCAATCCAAACGCCGTTTGTTAGAATTGGTTTTTCATTTATTCCAACAGCTTTAATGGCGATGACTTTTGGACCAATGTTGACAGGTGTAGGGTCGCTTTTATCAGATTTTGTGGGAATATCTTTATTTCCAGTGACAGGACCTTATTTCCCAGGTTTTTCATTTTCAACATTTTTAACAGGAGTAATTTATGGCTGGTTTTTTTATAAAAAAGAACTGACATGGTCACGAATCATTGTTGCTAATTTATTAGTGACTATAATTGTAGATATTTTTCTAAATACACTATGGTTGTATATGATGATGGGACCCATTGCTATAGCTCAACTTCCTCTACGTGTTGGAAAAAATATTATTCAATTCCCAATAAAAGTTTTCATAATGTATTTTCTTGGTCACAACGTGGTCTTACAAAAGCAACTTACCCGTTTTGCAAAATAATTACTAATCAAATAACATCTATTTCCTCAATCATTTATTGATTGGGGATTTTTTCTTATAGTTAAAAGAATAAAATTATCGGCTATGTAAATACTTTGTCGTTATTTAAACATATGATAAGATAACACTATAATGATAATATATTTTTAATTGTAGGAGATGGAGGTGTCTTAATGATAGATTGGTTATTAACATTAAGTGCATGGCAACAAGCTTTAGTGGGAACTTTATTTACATATGGTATGACAGCATTAGGAGCTGCGTTGGTTTTTTTCTTTAAGGATATAAAGAAAGACATATTAAATTTAATGTTAGGGTTTGCATCAGGTGTTATGATTGCTGCAAGTTTTTGGTCTTTATTAGATCCAGCAATCGAGCAAGCCGAAGCTAATGGGGATATTCCCTGGTTAGTAGCGGGATTGGGTTTTGCTTTAGGAGGACTTTTCTTATATGGTGCAGATCGAGTAATCCCCCATATGCATTTTGGTCCTGAAAAAGCAAAAGAAGGGTTACCAAGTCATTTAAAACGCACAATTTTATTAGTTTTTTCAATCACATTACATAATATTCCAGAAGGACTAGCAGTAGGAGTGGCTTTTGGAGCAGCTAATCAAATGATGGACCCAACGGCAGGGGTTTTAGCTGCGATTTCAGTTGCTATTGGAATAGGGATTCAAAATTTTCCAGAAGGAGCAGCTGTTTCTATTCCTTTAAGACAAGAAGGAATGAGTCGTTGGAAGGCATTTGTTTATGGGCAAGCATCAGGTATTGTTGAGCCAATTGCGGGTGTTTTTGGTGCTATTTTAGTAACTAAATTAACAGCTATTTTACCATATGCGTTAGCTTTTGCAGCAGGAGCTATGATTTATGTCGTAGTAGAGGAGCTGATTCCTGAAGCTCAACAAAATTCTTCTAGTAAAAATCATCATGCTGTTTTTGGTGTCATGGTAGGATTTATTATTATGATGGTGTTAGATGTGGCATTAGGTTAAAAAAAAAGTTCAAGCACTTGCTTGAACTTTTTTTTGCGTTAGTTATGGTAATGAGTAGATACTTTATTTTTATTAAAAAGTAAACGAAATAATAAGAAGGCTAGTCCCATAGGTAGTAAGATATGGAAAGCGAATCCAAGAATACCACCAAGAACGGTTAATAATAAGTAAATAATAATACTAAAGCCAATAAGTCTGAAAATAGTTGTTGTAACGGGTTGATTAGTCATCATGTCTGCCTCCTATTCCTGTGTTTTTAACTTGTTTTAACTATATCAGTTTACTAGGAAAAAGGAGTCCATCTTAGGTCTGATTTTTGATGAGTCGTAAGTCTTGTTTATTTTCTATTAAAGACATTAAGCAATTACTTCACAAAAGATAACGGATACAAAATGATAGTACACACTATTTATGTCACAAAATATTATGGAAGGTCAGTTGTGTTTAAATTTAGAATGTTCCCTTGCTTAAATAGCATCATATAAAGGTAAAATATTTTTTAGAGAGTAAAACTGAAACCTGTGTTAGGAAGAGTTTGTGATGCAATTAATTTTATATAGTGAGTAAAAAAAATTAAATCATTAATCTATTAGGAGGTTACTATTTGTTCTCCATTAAGGTTGTCAAAAGCATGTCTTTATAGTTAATAATAATTAAAAATTAAGATATAAAAGGGATTGAGCATATAATTTATTTCATAGTAAAAGGTTTAAAATAAGAAAATGACTAAATTAATTATAATTAGTTAAGGATGTCTTGAAAGCGGTTGATGTAAAGGTTCATTTAATGTTATTAATAGTATAAGGGTATGTGAAAGATAATAATTAGTAATCGTGTTATGATTATATAAGAATATTAAAGAGGAGGAAATTATTATGAGCAAAGAACTACATGATTTTTTACAAGCAAATTTATCTGAGTTAAGAGAAAAAGGTCTTTACAATGAAATTGAACCATTACAAAGTGCTAACGGTCCAATGATTACAGTTGGTGGACAAGAATTGATTAACTTATCTTCAAATAACTATCTAGGCCTAGCAACAGACGAACGCTTAGTAAAAGCTGCTAAAGACGCATTAGATAAATGGGGAGCAGGAGCAGGAGCTGTTCGTACGATTAATGGGACATTAGAAGTTCATTTAGATTTAGAAAAAGAGTTAGCTAATTTCAAAGGAACAGAGGCCGCTATTGCATATCAATCAGGTTTTAACTGTAATATGGCAGCTATCTCAGCAGTTATGGGTAAAAAAGACGTTATTTTATCGGATGAATTGAATCATGCTTCAATTATTGATGGCTGTCGTTTATCAGGAGCTAAAATTGTTCGTGTTAATCATTCAGATATGGCAGATTTTGCAGCAAAAGCAAAAGAAGTACGTGAGTCAGGTTTATATGAAAAAGCAATGTTCATTACTGATGGTGTCTTTTCAATGGATGGTGATATTTGTAAATTACCAGAAATTGTTGAAATTGCAAAAGAATTTGATTTAATGGTATACGTTGATGATGCTCATGGATCAGGTGTTTTAGGACATGGTCATGGTACAGTAAAACATTTTGGTCTAGAAAAAGAAGTTGATTTCCAAATTGGAACATTATCAAAAGCTATTGGTGTTGTAGGGGGATATGTTGCGGGGAAACAAGAATTAATTGACTGGTTAAAAGTTCGTTCTCGCCCATTCTTATTCTCAACAGCTTTAACGCCAGCCGATGCAGCAGCTGCCAAACGTTCATTACAAATTTTAGATGAAGATACTAGCTTAAATGAAAAACTTTGGGAAAATGCTACTTACTTTAAAGAAAAATTACAAGCTATGGGATTTGAAACGGGTATCACAGAAACACCAATCACACCAGTGATTATTGGTGATGAACAAAAAGCGCAAGATTTCAGTAAACGTTTATATGAAGAAGGTGTCTATGTTAAATCGATTGTCTTCCCAACTGTTCCACTTGGTACAGGTCGTGTTCGTAACATGCCAACAGCTGCACATACAACTGAAATGTTAGACAAGGCATTAGCTATTTATGAAAAAGTTGGAAAAGAGTTTGACTTAATCTAAACAATAAAATAATGTTAACACTTAGTTAACTGTTAAGGAGATAATATAATATGAAAAAAGTATTAGTTACCGGTTCATTAGGCCAAATTGGTTCAGAATTAGTTTATCGTTTGCGTCAAGAAAATGGAATGGATAGTGTCATTGCAACAGATATTCGTTCAATAGAAGGAAGCCCTGTTTGTGAAGAAGGTATTTTCGAAGTTCTTGATGTTACAGACTATGATAAATTTTTAGATTTGGCTAAAAAAAATGACGTTGATACTATTATTCACTTAGCAGCCTTATTATCAGCAACTGCTGAAGCACGTCCAGCCTTTGCTTGGAATCTTAATATGACTGGTCTAATGAATGGGTTAGAAATTGCTCGCGAGTTAGATACTAAATTCTTTGCTCCGTCATCAATTGCGGCTTATGGTCCAGATTCACAAGCAGATAATACACCGCAAGACGATATTATGCACCCAACAACGATGTATGGTGTGACTAAAGTTGCTGGTGAATTATTGGCAGATTATTACCATACTAAATACGGTGTGGATACACGTTCTGTACGTTTCCCAGGGTTGATTTCTTATAAAGTTGAGCCAGGTGGTGGTACGACTGATTACGCTGTAGATATTTATTATGAAGCACTTAAAACCGGTTCTTATAAATCGTTTATCGCAGAAGGTACGTCAATGGATATGATGTATATGGATGATGCGATTGAAGCTATCATCAAATTGATGACGGCAGATGCTGACCGTTTAGTCCACCGTAACGCCTTTAATATTACGGCAATGGCCTTTACACCAGAAGAAATTGCAGCGTCAATTAAAAAAGTTATGCCAGAATTCGAAATGGGTTATGATGTTGATCCAGTCCGTCAAGGAATTGCCGAATCATGGCCAAATTCAATTGATGCAACCTGTGCCAAAGATGAGTGGGATTTTGCACCTAAATTTGATCTAGACGGTATGACAAAAGAAATGTTAGAAAAACTGACAGTTAAATTAAAAGCTGAAGGTAAAATTTAATCGATAAAAAACAGTCAAGTTAGGTGTTACTTACTTGGCTGTTTTTTAATACAATAAATTGTTATTAAATAGAAAAAAAGGGTAGAATAAGGGGAAAGATATCTTTAGTTGATAGAAGGAGTGGTTAGATGGGGCAAAGAAAAGAAAAGGAAAAAATAATTTTAGTTGGAGCAGGCGATGTTGGTTCAAGTTATGCTTTTGCTTTAGTTGCTCAAAATATTGGGCGAGAATTAGGAATCATTGATCTTAATACAGGGAAAAGTGAAGGTGATGCCTTAGATTTATCAGATGGCTTAGCTTTTACGTCTCCTAAAAAAATATATGCTGCGACCTATGCGGATTGTCATGATGCTGATTTGATAGTTATCACAGCAGGGGCGGCTCAAAAAGAGAATGAGACACGTTTAGATTTAATTAATAAAAATCTAACAATTACCAAAGAGATTGTTGATAATATCATGGCTAGTGGTTTTGATGGTATTTTCTTAGTAGCAAGTAATCCAGTTGATATTTTAACTTATGCTGTTTGGAAATTTTCAGGCTTGCCAAGCAATCGTGTGATAGGTTCTGGTACCTCACTTGATAGTGCCCGTTTTCGTCGGTCGTTAGCTAAAATTACTGATGTTGATGCCAGAGATGTTCATGCTTATATTATAGGAGAACATGGTGATACTCAATTTCCAGTATGGTCTCATGCTAACATTGGTGGGTTGCAAATTTATGAATGGGTTAAAAAACACCCTGAGGTAACAGAAGAACGGTTGATAGAATTAGTGACAGATGTTCGTGATGCTGCCTATAAGATTATCGAAAGAAAAGGCTCTACTCATTATGGGATTGCAATTGCTTTAGCACGGATTACCAAGGCAATTTTTGATGATGAAAATGCGATCTTACCTTTATCTGTATATATGGAAGGAACGTATGGTTTGGATAAGTTGTATATCGGGTCACCAGCTGTGATTAATCGTGAGGGGATTAGAAATGTGATTGAAATTCCTCTTAATGATTTAGAAAAACAAAAAATGTTAGAATCGGCTAAAACAATTAGAGATATGCAAGAAAAAGCGTTTAACAAACTATAATTCATAAAATAAAGCAAGTGGTGTAGTTAATACCACTTGTTTTATTTTATCTATCAGCTTAAGCTAGTGATGTTAAGGAAGGTTTAAGAAAATCAGAGCGTAAAAAAGAGTCTGCTTAGGTATAATGTAGAAGTTGGTTAATAAGATGTGGAGGTAAATGATATGAGCAAAATGATTTTAGTTGTAGACGATGATGTAGAAATTAGAAATGCTATTCGTATCTACCTAGAGAGAGAAGATTATCAAGTATTGGAAGCAAGTGATGGATTAGATGCTGTTAAACTAATCGAAAGTAACCCTATTCATTTAGCAATTATTGATGTCATGATGCCCATTCTAGATGGTGTCGAAGCAACTAAAAAAATTCGTGAAATTAGTAATATACCTATTTTAATGTTAAGTGCAAAATCTGAAGATATTGATAAAATTCAAGGGTTACAAGTTGGTGCAGATGATTATTTGACTAAGCCATTTAGTCCGATGGAGTTGATGGCTAGGGTCAAATCACTACTGCGTCGCTATTTAACTTTAGGTGAGTATGAAGGTGAGACGTTAGAAGGAAGTAATAGACTAAAGGTGAGGGGGCTAGAGCTTGACGATCAAACGAAGCAAGTGAGTGTGGATAATTGTCCGGTTAGACTGACAAAAACCGAGTTTAAAATAACAGAATTACTCATGAAAAATCCAGGTAAAGTCTATTCGATTGATGAGATATATGAAGCAGTTTGGGAAGAACCTAGTTTTAATTCAGACAACACTGTATCGGTTCATATTAGAAAGATTAGAGAAAAAATCGAAAAAAATCCTAAAGAACCAGAATATTTAAAGGTGGTGTGGGGTGTTGGCTATAAGATCGAAAAATAAATTATTACTATGTCTAGCTACAGCGCTGCTATTGATGAGTACTGTTATTTTGATTAGGACAGCAGGAGCTTTAACTAAGAAAAACAGTGATATTATAACAGACTACATCAGCCAAGAAGAATTTGGTTCACTTTATATCGAAGATTTTTTGAGTAAATTTAGTAGTAAAACCATTACCGCTGCTGATATTAGCGATAGTCAAGTTGAAAGTTATCGCTATTCATTTGGTGATTTTGAAGGTCAGGTAAATGATGTTATTGGACAGTATCGTTTAGAAATAGAAAGAGCCCAAAGTGCTAAAAATAGTGATTTAGAAAAAGAATTAACAGAAGAGAGACAACGTAAAATCAATGATGTTATTGAAAATTTCACTGATGAAAAAGCTGTCAGAGAAAAAATCGCTACTGCTAAAGTAGACCAGATACTATCATTACGAGATGAGGTCATTAGCCATAGTACCAGCACTATTAATAGTTTAAATAATAATTATTTGTATTATTTAACAAGTAGTGAGGGGAAAGTGTTTCAAAATATTTCTAGACGAGGACAATTGCCTGATTTAGAAATTAAAAGAATTTTAGAAAAACGTGGTATCGGTACCGTCTCACCTCTAAAGATAGGTGTAGCTGCTCCACCAGAATTAGAAGAAATTTGGTGGAATAGTAATGAACCACGTGTGTTAAAAGGTTATGTAACCTTTGTAAAAGGATCAGAGGGTGCTGATTTTTTTTATGATGAGTTAAGATTAATTAATTATGGCAAAGTATTATTTATATTAGGTTTAATCGTGATGACTGTGGGGGGGATCCTTTTAATTTTTTATATGAAATTACCTTTATATGATCGAACATGTCATTGGTTATATAAAATCCCAATTGATATAAGATTTCTATTAAGTATTTGGTTAACTGTAATTATTAGTTTTACAGTGGCAAGCCTAGGAAAGTATCTAACAACAACCGATTGGCGACTTGCGATAGCGATTTTTCTTATAGGCTATGGTTCGATAATATTGGTCAGTATTATTGTCAAAGGAGTTATCTTTAGTTTAGTAAAAAAAGAAGGCTATCAAACGATTAAAGATCAGTTCAATAATAGTGCCTCTTATTTTTTGGCCAAAGCAGCAAGTTTGTTTTTCAAAAAATTACCGACCTATATTCAAGTAACTGTTTTAGTATTTGGAACGTTGATTGTGATACCAATATTATATCAATTTATTTATGAGAATTCAGTAGGGTCATTATTTAGGAAAATTACGTTTTTGAGTCTGGCGATTGGTCTATTAATTATTGTTATTTTATTATTAACTTATAGAGAAAATAAAATACGTCAAGTCATTGAGCAAGTTAACAAAATTATGACGATTTATCAAAAAAAACATCATACTAAGTATGCTTTAACAGAGGTTATCACGGATTTATCAGAATTAGAACGGATGGTGTCAGAAACAGTAATCATGAATGAAAGGACTGAGGAACTTAAAACAGAGTTATTAACTAATGTCAGTCATGATTTAAGAACACCGCTGACCTCTATCATTTCTTATGGTGATCTATTGACTGATCAGACTCTTTCAAATAAGGAAAGAGATGAGTATTTAGCTATCATTAATAAACAGTCACAACGAATGAAACAGTTAATCGATGATTTATTTGAAGTAACTAAAATGAATAATGGTAATGTTACTTTACACATTAAAGAGATAAATTTACAGCAATTATTGCGGCAAACACTAGGAGAGTATGAAGAAGAGATGGCGGAAAAACAGTTACATCTCATCACTAATTTTCCTAATGTAGCAACGACTATTAAAGTAGATGGAGATAAGATGTGGCGGGTATTTGACAACCTTTTTGGAAATGTTATAAAATATGGGTTACCTGGAACACGAGTCTACCTTAAAGTGACAGAACAGGTAGGGACAGTGATGATACAAATTAAAAACATTTCTCGTTATGAATTAAATGAAGAAGCTAGTTCTTTAGTTGAAAGATTTACTCGTGGTGATGAGGCGAGGCAATCTGAAGGATCAGGTTTAGGTTTAGCCATTATCAATGGCATCGTGACTCTTCACAAAGGGCAACTTACAATCGATGTGGATGGAGATATGTTTAAAGTAACAATTATTTTACCCAAATAAAAAGTAGGAAAAGGGCAATCTTTTCCTACTTTTTTTTATTGTATTAACGGGCTAATATACCGAAACCAAGTCCGTCAGGTCCTGCATGAATTCCTAAGGCGGGGCTAACTGGATGGAAGTAGAAATGGTTATAGTTAGGTAAACGTTGTTTTAATGTTTCTGCTAATTTTGTCGCATCTTCTATACAGGCAGTATAAGCTACACCAATGTCATAAGAAGAATGATCTTTAACAAAGGCTTCTGCATCTTGAATCATTTTCTCAAGACTACGTTTACGTCCGCGTGCTTTGGCAATGGTATGATAGACACCATCTTCATTACATGAAATAACCGGATGCAAGTTTAAGGCAGAACCAATGACAGAAGAAACAAGCCCAATTCTGCCTCCTTTTTTTAGATATTCAAGTGTTGAAATACTAAAATAAACGCGGGCATTTTTTACCATATCGTTTAAGCGTGTACGAATGCTTGTTAAATCCAATCCACTATCAATTAGTTCTTTGGCATAGACACCTTGTAAACCGCCACCGATGGCAATGCACTTAGTATCAATCATCACAGTAGTCAGTTCAGGGAAATCTTCTAACATTAATTTTAAAGCATTGTGCGTGCCACTCAAGCCACTAGAAATAGTTGCTACGACTAGTTTTGTATAACCATCAGCAATTATTTTTTCTAGGATATCTGAAATTGATTGGCCAGATGGAAGTGAAGTCGAAGGAATCTCTTCATCAAGTCGTGCGTAAATCTCAGTGTCAGTAATATCTTTTTTATCCGTAT
The DNA here is from genome assembly GCF_029144185.1 of Vagococcus intermedius. NCBI lineage: Bacteria > Bacillati > Bacillota > Bacilli > Lactobacillales > Enterococcaceae > Vagococcus > Vagococcus intermedius. The sequence continues at coordinate 138,586 of NZ_CP110232.1, forward strand.
AAACGGCATCCTTATAGATAATATTTAGTGGGATTTCATAAACGCCCTCTTTTTGTAGTACTTCCTTAGGTACATCCATTCCAGAATCTACTAATAAAGCAATTGAGTTAGTCATTTTTGTACTCCTTATTGTCAGGTTTAGTTTGATATTTTTTAGTTAATTGATTTAGCATATTCTCTGTCACTAGTTTAGATGTTAAGGCAATGGTTGCGAGTTGTATAGGTTGATAAGTTGTATCTAAGACATCTAACTCGAATTTCACCGTATTTTCATCTACAAAAAATAGCTGGATAGTTTCCTCCATTTGATTACAAAATTGTTCATAAGCTAAAGCATAATCTTGATTTCGTTTGATTTGTAATTCAATCCCTTTTTGAACAATTGCGATATCAAAAGCTTGCTTTAAAATTGTTAAAATGATGAGACGTGCAATATGTCTCCGATCATATCGTTTTTTTATTGGAGCAGGTATCAATTTTTGTTTGACATAATTATTAACCATTGAAGCGGTCAATAGTGGGTGCGTTGATTGGTTGACTTTAAAGGGTTCTGTATAACGTTCTACAAGCGTTACAAGTTGATCCATATAGATATCGATATCGGGCAACTCATCCCATCTTGGAAGATGAATATTTTGTAGGTTTAACTGCCAATTATTTTCATAATCACACATATTTTTCTCCATTACTATTTAATCTAGTTACTAAAACTATATCATATGGTTTTTATTATATCAATATCATAAAAGGTACAAAAAAAGAAACGATTTCAACTGAAATAGTTTCTTTTTTTGTAGATTATTTACCTCCGAATAAACCTTTAACTTTGCCTAAAATATCATCAGCATTGTCACCTAATAAAGCTGTTAAGGCATGTGCTTTTTCACCTAAATCATCTTTATGTTCTTCGATAAATGATTTTGCTTCTTCAATTTTATTATCACCGATTAATTCTTTAGCTTTAGCTACTAATTCTTCTACGTTCATTATAATAGTCAACTCCTTTTTTCAAGTTAACTAATGATAGCACGTTAGCTTAGAATTTGACAATAATAATTGTGTATTAAATGAAAGGAATATGAATGTGTGTCAGATTTTATGAAATAGGTTAATGATGATGAAATAATTTTTTTGAGATGGAAAAAATTCATTAAAAAGGTATTTAAATAGATATTACTAAAAATATGCATACGTTTTTTTTAGCATGATAGGCAGTACATATGTTGATATATCGAACTTTTAACATCTTTTTTATCATAAAATATAAAGAAATTTAAAATTTAGAAAAAAGCTCCTTAGTGAGTATTTGTATACTATCTTTATGTCATCAGACTGTTCTTGTTACTAACGTAATTGAGCAGATAACTGATGAAATCAGCAAATTATTATCGTATGTTTCGTATAATAGTTTGCAATTTTTATGTCTGTTTTATTTCTATTTAATAGAAGAAATAAAAAATCTAACAAACAATTGGGAGGAATATAACAAATTATGCGTAAAATTGATTACCGTAAAAGTATGAATGCAAAGTCCAATAAAAAACTTAATGCAAAGAATTTAGTATTAACAACTGCCATCTTAGGTAGTATGGGGGTTTCAGCAACTCAAGGGATGGCAACATCATTTGCAGCTGAGGTACCAACAACTACAGCTACTGATGGTACTGGTGTTTCACCTTACCTTGGGGTAGGTGACTGGAGAAATAAAATTAAAGTATTTGAAGATACTGCTGGTGTTATTTACATGGAAGGGCAAGGGTTACAAGCCGTAGGTGGTGGACTTGCCGTAACTCACCGTTCTCAATTTGGAATTCCTGCTGAATTAGCAGCTGAGTTCATTGATACTAATGATAACTGGAAACAGTATATTAAATACGAGGTTAAATGGTCAGGTTTAGGCTCTAAATGGAAAACTGTTACTCCAAAGTATGACAAAGGAGCTAAAGCTTTCTATAGTGATAAATGGTATCCAGTATCTCTTGACTTAGGTACAGTTCAAAAAACACGTGTCACTCTTGATTTGGCTAAATGGCATGCGGATACTGATAAAAAAGTAGAACGTATTGCAAGTTATGATTTCACATTTGGTTATAAATCACTTGGTGGTAACGTTGGTTTAGATTTCGGTCAAGCTAAGTACTCATTAGCCGGTGGAGAAAAAATCTATGAAGATAACTGGGTAGAAAATAAAGTTGAACCAACAACTATTCGTACGGAAGATAACAAGAAATTTACTGGTCAAACGATTCAAGATTTAAGAAACGAACATGAATCAACTTATACGATTGACTTATATGTAAATGGCAATCTTTATAGAGAAGGTGTTGAAATTGATTCTGAAGGTAACTGGGAATTTGATTTCGGATCATATGTAAAAGATGGCGATTTAATTACAGCTAAAGTTCATGGTGTCGAAACATTAATAGAAGGTAATGGGGTAAAAGATGACCGTTACTCAGCAGATGCTAACTATACAATTGGTGAAACAGTGCCATTTGAAGAGTGGATTGTAAATGCGCCAATTATTTCAGATGCCTATGATTCAGAAACACAAATTACAGGTATGGCACCATTACAAAACTTACAAAATGATCGTACTTATCAATTAAAAGTATGGGTTAATGGAACATTAGTAGACGCACAAGATCTAACAGGGAATCGTGAAAACTGGTTTGTCAATTTAACTGGAGAAGCTTCTGGTGGAATAGATGAATTAAATGAAAAAGATGTTATCACAGCTCAAATCATTGGTACAGAAGATGTTAAAGAAGGCGAAGGCGAAACACCAGAAGCTTTTGAATTAAGACAAAAAGAAAGTTCTGTAGCCGAAACAATCGTTGGTAAATTTACTGAAGACGATGGAGATTATAAAAAATGGGTAGTTAATCCTGCTGATATTGAGCAAGGTGAAGCTGGTGATACAAAAATCCATGTAACTACGCCAAAACAAAATAAATTTAATAACCGTACCTATACAACAATTGTTTATGTTAATGGTATTGAAGTTGGTCGTTATGATACAGATGCCAATGGTGGAGAACGTGATGTTGATATTACTGGATTCCGTCCATTAGAAGAAGGCGACGTTGTTACAACTGTTGTAGTTGGTCATGAAAATGAACAAGAAGATAAAAACAGTGAAGAATCAGAAATGATTGTTGTTGCGGAAGATTGGAAAATTGTAGATCCAACATTTGATGATGTTAATGCAGGAGATTCATCAATCACAGTTCAAATTCCAGAAGAGCCAACAGATAAAGATCAAAAATATGAATTAGATATTTATGTAGATGGTAAAAAAGTAGGAACAGTTGAAGTAACACCAGGTCAAGAGCAAGAAATTGATTTAAGTCAATTTGGAGTTGATACTTTAGTTGAAGGACAAAAAGTAACTATCTCGCTACATGGTGAAGATAAAGATGGTATTAAACATGAAGGTAACAAAATCACTCATACTGTAGTTGTAGATGATTCAGATTCAGATTCAGATAGTGATTCAGATTCAGATTCAGATTCAGATTCAGATTCAGATTCAGATTCAGATTCAGATTCAGATTCAGATTCAGATTCAGATTCAGATTCAGATTCAGATTCAGATTCAGATTCAGATTCAGATTCAGATTCAGATTCAGATTCAGATTCAGATTCAGATTCAGATTCAGATTCAGATTCAGATTCAGATTCAGATTCAGATTCAGATTCAGATTCAGATTCAGATTCAGATTCAGATTCAGATAGTGATTCAGATTCAGATTCAGATTCAGATTTAGATTCAGATTCAGATTCAGATTCAGATTCAGATTCAGATTCAGATTCAGATTCAGATTCAGATTCAGATTCAGATTCAGATTCAGATTCAGATTCAGATTCAGATTCAGATTCAGATTCAGATTCAGATTCAGATAGTGATTCAGATTCAGATTCAGATTCAGATTCAGATTCAGATTCAGATTCAGATTCAGATTCAGATTCAGATTCAGATTCAGATTCAGATTCAGATTCAGATTCAGATTCAGATTCAGATTCAGATTCAGATTCAGATTCAGATTCAGATTCAGATTCAGATTCAGATTCAGATTCAGATTCAGATTCAGATTCAGATTCAGATTCAGATTCAGATTCAGATTCAGATTCAGATTCAGATTCAGATTCAGATTCAGATTCAGATTCAGATTCAGATTCAGATTCAGATTCAGATTCAGATTCAGATTCAGATTCAGATTCAGATAGTGATTCAGATTCAGATTCAGATTCAGATTCAGATTCAGATTCAGATTCAGATTCAGATTCAGATTCAGATTCAGATTCAGATTCAGATTCAGATTCAGATTCAGATTCAGATTCAGATTCAGATTCAGATTCAGATTCAGATAGTGATTCAGATTCAGATTCAGATTCAGATTCAGATTCAGATTCAGATTCAGATTCAGATTCAGATTCAGATTCAGATTCAGATTCAGATTCAGATTCAGATTCAGATTCAGATTCAGATTCAGATTCAGATTCAGATTCAGATTCAGATTCAGATTCAGATTCAGATTCAGATTCAGATAGTGATTCAGATTCAGATTCAGATTCAGATTCAGATTCAGATAGTGATTCAGATTCAGATTCAGATTCAGATTCAGATTCAGATTCAGATTCAGATTCAGATTCAGATTCAGATTCAGATTCAGATTCAGATTCAGATTCAGATTCAGATTCAGATTCAGATTCAGATTCAGATTCAGATTCAGATTCAGATTCAGATTCAGATTCAGATTCAGATTCAGATTCAGATAGTGATTCAGATTCAGATTCAGATTCAGATTCAGATTCAGATTCAGATTCAGATTCAGATTCAGATTCAGATTCAGATTCAGATTCAGATTCAGATTCAGATTCAGATTCAGATTCAGATTCAGATTCAGATTCAGATTCAGATTCAGATTCAGATTCAGATTCAGATTCAGATTCAGATTCAGATTCAGATTCAGATTCAGATTCAGATTCAGATTCAGATTCAGATTCAGATAGTGATTCAGATTCAGATTCAGATTCAGATTCAGATTCAGATTCAGATTCAGATTCAGATTCAGATTCAGATTCAGATTCAGATTCAGATTCAGATTCAGATTCAGATAGTGATTCAGATTCAGATTCAGATTCAGATTCAGATTCAGATTCAGATTCAGATTCAGATTCAGATTCAGATTCAGATTCAGATTCAGATAGTGATTCAGATTCAGATTCAGATTCAGATTCAGATTCAGATTCAGATTCAGATTCAGATTCAGATTCAGATTCAGATTCAGATTCAGATTCAGATTCAGATTCAGATTCAGATTCAGATTCAGATTCAGATTCAGATTCAGATTCAGATTCAGATTCAGATTCAGATTCAGATTCAGATTCAGATTCAGATTCAGATTCAGATTCAGATTCAGATTCAGATTCAGATTCAGATTCAGATTCAGATTCAGATTCAGATTCAGATTCAGATTCAGATTCAGATTCAGATTCAGATTCAGATTCAGATTCAGATTCAGATTCAGATTCAGATTCAGATTCAGATTCAGATAGTGATTCAGATTCAGATTCAGATTCAGATTCAGATTCAGATTCAGATTCAGATAGTGATTCAGATTCAGATTCAGATTCAGATTCAGATTCAGATTCAGATTCAGATTCAGATTCAGATTCAGATTCAGATTCAGATTCAGATTCAGATTCAGATTCAGATTCAGATTCAGATTCAGATTCAGATTCAGATTCAGATTCAGATTCAGATTCAGATTCAGATTCAGATTCAGATTCAGATTCAGATTCAGATTCAGATTCAGATAGTGATTCAGATTCAGATTCAGATTCAGATTCAGATTCAGATTCAGATTCAGATTCAGATTCAGATTCAGATTCAGATTCAGATTCAGATTCAGATTCAGATTCAGATTCAGATTCAGATTCAGATTCAGATTCAGATTCAGATTCAGATTCAGATTCAGATTCAGATTCAGATTCAGATTCAGATAGTGATTCAGATTCAGATTCAGATTCAGATTCAGATTCAGATTCAGATTCAGATTCAGATTCAGATTCAGATTCAGATTCAGATTCAGATTCAGATTCAGATTCAGATTCAGATTCAGATTCAGATTCAGATTCAGATTCAGATTCAGATTCAGATTCAGATTCAGATTCAGATTCAGATTCAGATTCAGATTCAGATTCAGATTCAGATTCAGATTCAGATTCAGATTCAGATTCAGATTCAGATTCAGATTCAGATTCAGATTCAGATTCAGATTCAGATTCAGATTCAGATTCAGATTCAGATTCAGATTCAGATTCAGATTCAGATTCAGATTCAGATTCAGATTCAGATTCAGATTCAGATTCAGATTCAGATTCAGATTCAGATTCAGATTCAGATTCAGATTCAGATTCAGATTCAGATTCAGATTCAGATAGTGATTCAGATTCAGATTCAGATTCAGATTCAGATTCAGATTCAGATTCAGATTCAGATTCAGATTCAGATTCAGATTCAGATTCAGATTCAGATTCAGATTCAGATTCAGATTCAGATTCAGATTCAGATTCAGATTCAGATTCAGATTCAGATTCAGATTCAGATTCAGATTCAGATTCAGATTCAGATTCAGATTCAGATTCAGATTCAGATTCAGATTCAGATTCAGATTCAGATAGTGATTCAGATTCAGATTCAGATAGTGATTCAGATTCAGATTCAGATTCAGATTCAGATTCAGATTCAGATTCAGATTCAGATTCAGATTCAGATTCAGATTCAGATTCAGATTCAGATTCAGATTCAGATTCAGATTCAGATTCAGATTCAGATTCAGATTCAGATTCAGATTCAGATTCAGATTCAGATTCAGATTCAGATTCAGATTCAGATTCAGATTCAGATTCAGATTCAGATTCAGATTCAGATTCAGATTCAGATTCAGATTCAGATTCAGATTCAGATTCAGATTCAGATTCAGATTCAGATTCAGATTCAGATTCAGATTCAGATTCAGATTCAGATTCAGATTCAGATTCAGATTCAGATTCAGATTCAGATTCAGATTCAGATTCAGATTCAGATTCAGATTCAGATTCAGATTCAGATTCAGATTCAGATTCAGATTCAGATTCAGATTCAGATTCAGATTCAGATTCAGATTCAGATTCAGATTCAGATTCAGATTCAGATTCAGATTCAGATTCAGATTCAGATTCAGATTCAGATTCAGATTCAGATTCAGATTCAGATTCAGATTCAGATTCAGATTCAGATTCAGATTCAGATTCAGATTCAGATTCAGATTCAGATTCAGATTCAGATTCAGATTCAGATTCAGATTCAGATTCAGATTCAGATTCAGATTCAGATTCAGATTCAGATTCAGATTCAGATTCAGATTCAGATTCAGATTCAGATTCAGATTCAGATTCAGATTCAGATTCAGATTCAGATTCAGATTCAGATTCAGATTCAGATTCAGATTCAGATTCAGATTCAGATTCAGATTCAGATTCAGATTCAGATTCAGATTCAGATTCAGATTCAGATTCAGATTCAGATTCAGATTCAGATTCAGATTCAGATTCAGATTCAGATTCAGATTCAGATTCAGATTCAGATTCAGATTCAGATTCAGATTCAGATTCAGATTCAGATTCAGATTCAGATTCAGATTCAGATTCAGATTCAGATTCAGATTCAGATTCAGATTCAGATTCAGATTCAGATTCAGATTCAGATTCAGATTCAGATTCAGATTCAGATTCAGATTCAGATTCAGATTCAGATTCAGATTCAGATTCAGATTCAGATTCAGATTCAGATTCAGATTCAGATTCAGATTCAGATTCAGATTCAGATTCAGATTCAGATTCAGATTCAGATTCAGATTCAGATTCAGATTCAGATTCAGATTCAGATTCAGATTCAGATTCAGATTCAGATTCAGATTCAGATTCAGATTCAGATTCAGATTCAGATTCAGATTCAGATTCAGATTCAGATTCAGATTCAGATTCAGATTCAGATTCAGATTCAGATTCAGATTCAGATTCAGATTCAGATTCAGATTCAGATTCAGATTCAGATTCAGATTCAGATTCAGATTCAGATTCAGATTCAGATTCAGATTCAGATTCAGATTCAGATTCAGATTCAGATTCAGATTCAGATTCAGATTCAGATTCAGATTCAGATTCAGATTCAGATTCAGATTCAGATTCAGATTCAGATTCAGATTCAGATTCAGATTCAGATTCAGATTCAGATTCAGATTCAGATTCAGATTCAGATTCAGATTCAGATTCAGATTCAGATTCAGATTCAGATTCAGATTCAGATTCAGATTCAGATTCAGATTCAGATTCAGATTCAGATTCAGATTCAGATTCAGATTCAGATTCAGATTCAGATTCAGATTCAGATTCAGATTCAGATTCAGATTCAGATTCAGATTCAGATTCAGATTCAGATTCAGATTCAGATTCAGATTCAGATTCAGATTCAGATTCAGATTCAGATTCAGATTCAGATTCAGATTCAGATTCAGATTCAGATTCAGATTCAGATTCAGATTCAGATTCAGATTCAGATTCAGATTCAGATAGTGATTCAGATTCAGATTCAGATTCAGATTCAGATTCAGATTCAGATTCAGATTCAGATTCAGATTCAGATTCAGATTCAGATTCAGATTCAGATTCAGATTCAGATTCAGATTCAGATTCAGATTCAGATTCAGATTCAGATTCAGATTCAGATTCAGATTCAGATTCAGATTCAGATTCAGATTCAGATTCAGATTCAGATTCAGATTCAGATTCAGATTCAGATTCAGATTCAGATTCAGATTCAGATTCAGATTCAGATTCAGATTCAGATTCAGATAGTGATTCAGATTCAGATTCAGATTCAGATTCAGATAGTGATTCAGATTCAGATTCAGATTCAGATTCAGATAGTGATTCAGATTCAGATTCAGATGGTGAACATGGAAACGGTGGAAACGGATCTAACGGAAACGGTGGAAAAGGTTCTAACGGATCTAAAGCTAATGGTGGAAAAGGTTCTAACGGATCTAAAGCTAATGGTGGAAAAGGTTCTAACCAAGGTAAATTACCACAAACTGGTGAAGAGTCTAACGGTGTTGCTTTAGGATTAGGTGCAGCTTTAGTTGCAGCTTCTGGTGCATTCGTATTCTTCAGAAGAAAAAAATAATATCTAATTAAAATTAGATAGATAAAAAATCCTCTCTAGTTAGATCAGAGAGGTCATAAAAAAAGCCAACTCATAGATTCAGTGAGTTGGCTTTTTTTTATGTAAATTCACTAGGTTCAGGCATTTGGTATAAAGTGAGTAGACTGATAAAAATAATAGATAACCAAGCAGCAATAGGCTGACCATTCCAAGAGGGGGATAACCACATCTTGAACCATTCTCCTCCTAAATCGATAAAGCCAAAAAACCAAATTGCTAAAGTTAGAATTAAGGTAATATAGCCCCAAAATTTAGCTTTTTCAAATGTTTTTTTATCTTCATTAAAAGCTTTTATCATTTTATATAAAGCTAAAATACCAATAAAAAAAGTGAGAGATTCACAGGTGATTAAAAAATTATAAGCGATTTTCCAAATAGTAGGATTTTGAATACCACGCCAATGAACGACTGATTCAACAGTATCCATGGACATAACATGTTGGACAAATTGATAATTATCACTCCAAGCAAAAATAGCATTATCAAGGATGACAAAAAAAGTAAAGGATGTTGGGATTAATACCGATAGTAGTTTCAATAAACGGTTCCATTTGATTTCATTCATATTAACTCCTCCTTTAAAGTCATCATATACTTCAAAGATGTTTTTTAGAATGTATTATCAAAAAATTAACTAAGTGTAAAAATATAGGGGATGAAGAAGAGATTATTGTAACTTGGTGAGAATGTAATGATGTGTAAGAATTTACTATTATCAACTGTTATTTTACAAAAAATGGATGAAGAAAGGAGCTATATTGACCTTTGTTTGATTTTAATTAAGTTATACTAAGGCTAAAGTTAAAGGTATTAATTGGTAAAATTAGTAATAATAATGTGTGACTAGACAAGGAGGCGTGAGAGATGGAAGAAGTAGTGTATGAAAGCTTTGAACAACTAGAAGCGTTTATGACATTGGGATTTAAAGCAGCAGGTGTCCCTTTAGATGAGGCTGAGACATGTGCTAGAGTATTAATAGAATCTGATAAGCGTGGAATTGATTCGCATGGTGTAGGGAGGTTTAAACCAATTTATATCGATCGTATTAATAATGGTACACTCTTAACGGAAACAGACATTGAGGTTATAAAAGAAACCAAGACGACGGCTGTGTTAGATGGACATGATGGCTTAGGTCATGTGATAGGTGTTAAAGCGATGTCACTGGCAATTGATAAAGCAACCAAGTATGGATTAGGAATGGTAGCAGTTCGTAATTCTACTCACTACGGAATTGCCGGTTATTACGCCCTAATGGCTGCTAAAAAAAATATGATTTGTTTTACTGGTACGAATGCTCGCCCTTCTATAGCTCCGACGTTTGGAGTTGAAAGTATGTTAGGGACGAATCCTTTAACTATTGGTTTTCCAACAGATGAAGCATTCCCTTTTGTAATTGATTGTGCTACATCTATTTCACAAAGAGGAAAGATTGAGCATTATGCTAGAATTGGCAAAAAAATGCCTAATGGTTGGGTCGTTAATCAAGAGGGACAGGCTGTCCGAGATCCTGAAAAAGCACTAAGTGGATTAAGTAACGGAACTTGCGCTTTAACACCTTTAGGCGGTATAGGTGAAGAATTGGGTGGTTATAAAGGGTATGGTTATGCTACGGTCGTTGAAGTCTTATCAGCAGCACTTCAAAGTGGAATGTTTTTACAGAAATTATCGGGAGTTTCAGAGTCGGGTGCCCCACAACGTTATCATTTAGGACATTTCTTTTTAGCCATTGATATCAAGGCATTTACAGAAACAGATGATTTCAAAAAAATAACAGGAGATATTTTAAGAAGCTTACGTGCGTCAAAAAAAGCAGAAGGCGAAGACCGTATTTATACAGCAGGTGAAAAAGAGTATTTAGCTTATTTAGAACGATTGGAAACAGGGGTACCACTCAATAAAGTAGTGAGAGAGTCATTAGTAAGTGTCCGAGAAGCCTATCAAATTGACTTTGAATTTAGTTGGGAAAAGAAAACCTGTCAAAATAGTTGAGTAATATCAACAGCTGTGCTATTTTAAGCTAAGTCAAAAATATATAAAATAAACTGAATAGCGAGGAATAGTGAGTGGATCAAGAACAACTATTAGAGAAAGTCAAAGTTTATGTAGAAAGTATTCTAGCTAAAGATTCTTCAGGTCATGGGATGGATCATATTAATCGAGTAGTAAAATTGGCTAAGGAATTAGCAGCAACAGAAGATTGTGATTATTTTAAGGTGGTAGTAGCAGCTTATCTACATGATTTGATGGATGATAAACTTGTGGAAGATGTGAGTGAGGCCAGAAGTAACTTAGTCTTATTTTTAAGTGAATTGGGTTTTATAAAAAATGAAATTAATGATTTATTTCATATTATTGATAATGTTTCATTTAGTAATCATTTAGGTAAGCAGAAAGTTGAGCTTTCAATTGAAGCACAAGTTGTGCAAGATGCTGATCGCTTGGATGCGATTGGAGCAATTGGAATTGCTCGAACTTTTTATTACGGTGGCTTTGCTGGGCATAAAATGCATGATTCAACTATTTTACCGAGAAAGTTACAAGATAAAAAAGAATATCGAGTTAATCAAACAGTGATTAACCATTTTTATGAAAAATTATTGTTATTACCAGAGTTATTAAATACGAAAAAAGCGCAAGAAATTGGTCAACAACGCAAGCAAGTGATGATGACCTTCTTGGCAGACTTTGAATCAGAATATTTAGGAAAAGATTATAAATAAAAAAGCTGTAAGTCCATAAGACTTACAGCTTTTTTATTAAATTTCGGCAAGTGTAGGATATGATTTTTGTGTCCCACGATTAGTAACAGAGATACCTGCATAGTGATTAGCATGTTTTAAAGCTTCCGGAATGTCTTCACCTTGTGTTAAGTAGTGTGAAAAGGCACCGATAAAGGCATCGCCTGCGCCAGTAGTATCAATGGCGTGTACTTTTTCACTAGGAATCACCATGTCGTTATCTTTGTTAATCCATAAGACGCCACGAGAGCCCAAGGTAACGATGACATGTTTAACGCCTTGTTCTACTAATGATTTAGCCGCTAAAGTTATTTCATCTAATGACTCAGTTGGTAAGCCAGTTAGGGTTGCCAATTCAGTTTCATTTGGCATAAAGAAATCGACTTTTCTAACATGTTCTAAATCCAAATGTTCACTAGCAGGAGCCGGATTTAATAAAACAGGAATACCCAGTTTTTCACCTAGTTCAATCGCATGATAGTTTGTTTCTAGTGGGATTTCTTGCTGCAAAACAATCAATTTAGACTGTTTGATTGTATCTAAATGAGTATCTAGAATTGTCGGTGTTAATTCGTTGTTTGCACCTTTGATTATCAAAATACGATTACTAGAGTCTTGTGAGACAAAGATTGGAGCTGTTCCGCTACTTTTAGTCCCAATTCCAACCCCTGTTACATCAATATTATTATCTTGATAATTAGCTAGATGTTCTTTTCCAAAACTATCATTTCCAACCATTGTGATCATAGAAACCTTTGATCCTAGGCGAGCCGCAGCTACGGCTTGGTTAGACCCTTTGCCACCAAATCCCATTTCAAATTCTGGTGCTTCAATAGTTTCACCCTCTAAAGGCATTTTTTCTGTGTAGGTGATTAAGTCGATCATATTTGATCCAATTACAGTAATATCAGTCATGTTTTGTTCTCCTTAAAATATGTTTTAGTCTTTTAGACCTGTTTTGACAGTAAAGGTTTGTGTTTCATTTGGTTCTAAGTAAATTAGCGTACCAGCTTTTTGCGCAGCTGTAAAGCCTTCAGGACGACTAGTTGCTGGTAAAGCAAAAGCAGCGACTTGTTGATCAGGGTTGAATAACAACCAGCGTGTAACAATTGGAAACTCAGCTGATTTAAATTGTGTTATAAACTCACGTTGACCAACACTCATTTTAAATTCAACATCTTCAATATGTTTTGTTAAATCTTCTGTAAAGAAAACAATTTCTGGATCATAGCGTTTGCTATCATCTAGATAATTAATTAGTTTGCCGGTTGCTTTTAATTCATTATTATAGGCTAACCACTCATCCGTTGGATGGACATGACCAGGTACTGATTCACGTAGTTTGAATAACTCATCTGGGAAATTTTGAGTTATTGTTCCTTGTTCGACATAGGCATAATTCATGTGGCACATATATTGTAAAGGCATTGGTTGATATTTAGATAGGTTTGTTACTGCCATGTTAATATCAAACAGACCAGAACTTTGATGAAGAGTGACACTTGGTTTTGCTAAATAGTGGTGGCCAAAGCCTTTAACATACTCACATTCACTAACAATTGTAACTGTTTCGTCCGTAATTTGTAAGTAAGCACGATCCATTTTTGCGGTTGGAAATTCTCCATGTAAATTGTAGTCATCTTCAGGACCAGGTGTTCCATTGGCTAAAAGTCCCGAGTTAAATTGGAAACAACCATAGGTATCCGCGATGTTGTCACCCGGTAGAGGTTGCGAAAACATATCGGTCATTTTAAGTGAGATATCATCAAAAATAGCATCCCAAATAATTAGCCCCATATAAGGTAAAACCGTCAAATGGCCTTTACTATTTTTTAGTGTTAAGGCTTCGACACCTGAAGGGTAGGTGAAGGTTGTAATTTCAAACTGGCTATTTTTAAAAATCATAGAGTTTGTTTTAGAAAATTGTGAGTGTGATAGATACATAGTATGGGTCATCATTTGAATTCCTCCTCAAATTTATGCTTCTTTTTTCATTCTATTTTTTGAATAAATAATAACAACGATAAAGCAAACAAGTGATACAACAAATGAAAGTGACATAGAACCAGTCCAGTCAGCTACTAAACCTTGAATCAATGGAATAACAGCTCCACCAATTATAGACATAACGATAATCGCACCTGCTGTGGCAGTATGACGTTTATCTGTGACAGTATCAAGGGTTTGTGAGTAAATAGTAGCCCAACATGGTCCGAATAAGCCACTGACAAGAATTGTGAAATAGACAGCTGACATATTATGAACGAACATAATGTAAAGTAATGATAATGAACCAAGGATACTAAAGATAAACAATACTTTTGATGGTGAGATTTTTTTCATTAAAAAGTTTGCTAACATTTTACCTAAGAAAAAGGCGATAAAACTAAATACCATATAAGTTGAAGCACTACGTTCGTTAATGCTAGGGTCTAAGGACATTGCCAAACGGATAGTGAATGACCAAACCGCTGTTTGCATCCCAATATACATGAATTGTGTGCCAATTCCTTTTAAGAATTCTTTATTCTTAGCTAAGTAAGCTAAGGTTTCTGATATTTTAGCATCTTTTTCGTTAGTTGTTGTTTTAGGTTTAGATTTTGGAAACTCAGTTAAGGCGAATAATATCATCATGACAATTAAAATAATGATAATAAATTTATAAGGTAACAAGGTTTTTTGCAGCATTTCTTCACCAAATTGAATACGAGCAGTTCCTGTTAACCCTTTCATTTGTTCTTCTAAACTAGCACCTTCACTAAAGATTAAATATTTACCTAATAAAATACCAGATACAGCTCCGATTGGATAGAAGGTTTGTGAAATATTTAAACGTAAAGTAGAAGTTTCTTTCGGTCCTAATAATGAGCTATAAGTATTAGCTGCTGTCTCTAAAAAGCTAAGACCAATTGCGATAGCAAAAATAGCAACTAAAAAGATACTATAGGTAGCCACGTGTGAAGCAGGGAAAAATAAAGAGCAGCCAATTGTGTAAAGTAATAGTCCCACTAAGATTGTAAATTTATATGAGGTTTTCTTAATAACATTCGAAGCTGGCATAGCAATTAAAAAGTACCCGCCATAAAAGGCACTCTGAACAAAAGCGCTTGCAAAATTACTAAGAGTGAAAACGGTTTTAAATTGTGTGATTAAAATATCATTCAAACTAGCTGCTGCTGCCCAAAGTGGAAATAGAAGTGATAATAAAATAAATTGGAACCAAGGGATACGGTCTAAATAACCCTCCTCAGTTTCGGTAGCTTTTAGTTTAAATAAATGAAATGATTTCTTTTGTTTTGGTTCTTGTTGACTCATAGTTTTAACGCCTCCAATAATTTATTTGATTAAAAAACTAAAAAATGACGAGCTTACGAATCACTTCCCTATAAATTAGTATTATTTCTACTTATAGCATACACATCTATTTTAGAAATGTAAACAACAAAAATGAAAGTAATTTCAAAAATGTACAAAAATGTAAAAAAATAACATTTTACAAATGTAAATAACAGTGGTAAGATGAAGTTACTTTCAAGAGGAGGTTTTTTTGATGGAGTTAGCTAAATATTTAGATCATACAATTTTAGGTGCAGCTGCAACCGAAGCAGATGTTGACCGTGTAGTAGCAGAAGCAAAAGAACATGGCTTTGCCACAGTAATGGTAAATCCTTATTGGGTAGCGCGTGTCTCAAAAGCATTAGAAGGCACAACTGTAAAACCAGCTTGTGTTATTGGCTTTCCTTTAGGAGCCAATACAACTGCTATTAAAGTAGCAGAAGCAAAACAAGCGATTGAAGATGGTGTTGAAGAGTTAGATATGGTAATCAATATCGGTGAATTAAAAGGTAAAAATTATGAAGCTGTACAAAATGATATCAATGCCGTTGTTGAAGTAGCACATGCTTCAAGTAAATTGGTTAAAGTGATTATCGAAACAGCACTATTAACAGATGAAGAAATTGCTAAAGTGAGTGAATTAGTTATGAACTCTGGTGCTGAATTTGTTAAAACATCAACTGGTTTTTCAACAAGTGGGGCAAAATTAGAAGATGTTAAGTTAATGAAAGCGACAGTTGGCGATAAAACAGAAGTAAAAGCATCAGGTGGGATTCATAATGCTGAAGAAGCCAATGCCTTTATTGATGCTGGTGCTACACGTTTAGGTACAAGCGCAAGTATTAAAATTATCGGTAAATAGTTCGTTAAAAGAGTAGGGGCTTCCTACTCTTTTTTTGTTGGGGCAAGGCTGATCTGTGCTATAATCAAGGTGGAAATATGTCAAATAACGGAGAAATTAAGGAGGATTATCGTGAATAATGCCTATCGGAAGAAGATTAGACAAGCTGTACAAGTAGCGAAATATTATTATGATAGTGAACTAGATCAAAGTGAAATCGCTAAAGAAATGGGGCTTTCGAGACCAACTGTTTCCCGCTTGCTGCAGTTTGCTAAGGATGAAGGATATGTTCAGATCTCGATAGTAGATCCTTTTGATGATTCAGAAAAATTGGAAGAATTATTATTGACACACTATGGCTTGAAAAAAGTAATTATAACCTATACCCATTCCAATGATGAGGTCAATATTTCTCAAAATTTAGGCAAGCAAGCGGCAAATTATCTACAAGAGATTGTCCATGATGGAGATATGATTGGAGTCGGTTTTGGTGAAACCATGTATGCTGTTGCTAAGGAATTAAGGGAAATGCCCCTAAGTAATACTAATATTGTTCAATTAAAAGGCGGCGAATCCCATGCCTCTATTACCAATTACTCACATGAAGTGATGAGTTTATTCACAAAAGCTTTCCATGCTAAATCTGAAATTTTACCTCTACCAGTTATTTTTGAATATCAAAAAACAAAAGACTTAGTGATGCGCGAAAGCCACATGCAATATTTGATGGAGCAAGGTCGTAAAACCTCAATTGCTGTGTTTACAGTCGGTAGTGTGGAGCGTCATTCCATGTTATTTCAATTAAATTATTTCAATCAGGATGAAATATTAGCCTTACAAAAAGAAGCTGTGGGAGATATTTTATCCCGGTTTATTACAAAAGAAGGTAAAATTGCGAATCAAGAGATTAACAGTCGAACAATTGGGGTTGAGTTGGAAGAATTAAAAGATAAAGCAGATACCATTTTAGTAGCGGGTGGTAAGAGGAAAGTTCCTGCCATTCACGCTGCTTTAACTGGTGGTTATGCCAATACACTAGTTATTGATATTCATTCTGCTAAGGAGTTAGCTAACTTAATAGATTAACAAAGAACGTCTCCAATGACTACTATTGGAGACGTTCTTTTATTAAAAAGTAGTATTTAATTGTGTTAGTAAGTTTAAAAGTTTGGGATAATCAATAGTTGGGTTTTTCTGATGAATTTCTTTGTAAATTTTCTCAGAAATAGCCGGTAGTTGAGCTTTAATAGCTAATCCCGCTTCAGTTAAGTGCAAGACCATGAGACGTTCATCTTTAGTTGAACGTATTCTTGTGAGATAAGTCTGTGTTTCTAACTTTTTTAATAACGGACTGAGTGTCCCAGAATCTAAAAATAATTTTTCACCTAATGAACGAACAGACATCCCATCTTCGATGGCCATCATGGCAATAAAACCTGTGTAGGTTAGGTTGAAGTTATCTAGATAAGGTTTATAAAGACGGATAATTTCTTTAGAAGAAACATAAAGCTGAAAGCAAATGCTCTGTTCTAAAGAGTGATGTTCTGTTGTCATATGCGCACCCCTAGTATGTAATATAAACTCAGTGTAATGAAAAAAGAAATTCTTGTCAAACAAGAGTTTCTATGGTGAAAAAAATAACTTAGTTGTAGATAGCCCTTGATAGCTAATAGTATAGGTTAGTAAAATGATTTTTGAAGAGAATCTACAATAAGCGTGTCCCATAGTTTCCTTAGATAGGGTAGACTAGTCGCATTTTTTAAAGTTATGGCTGAATAACATTGAGAAAAGTTAACAATCTATTAGGTTTCAAATCTAGGAGTTATTAACTTTTAAGTTTTAGCGGTTAATAGATTGAGAAGTTGCACCCATCAAATTCCCTAGATAAGAATGCTTGGCTAAATTGTAATCAGGTAGTAAATCATCTTCTTGATTTAAAATAACAATAGAGTCACTAGGAAAAAGTGTATGATTTTTTATCTGTTTTTCTGTGGGTATTGTTTGTACAGTAGTATCGACCTCAGATTGAGTAACTGTCGCTATTTTTTTTTGTGCATCGGTTGTTATTCTTTCGTGAGATGTTTCTTTTTGACTATTAAAAACAGTTAGAAATGGGTAGTTATTAAATTGATTAGTTGTTAAAAGTGTGGTTACAGCATTGTTTTCTAAAACAATGGGGATAGTTCCTTGTTTAGTTATTCTGCTTGAGCTATCACTAAATCTTTGCTCTTGATCTCCTTCGATAATAATTGTCACTTCTTTACTATCTAGTGTCACGGCATACATTGATTGAGTAAAACTAAAAAAGGCTAAGCCTGATATTAAGAGTATCACTGGTTTCATCAATTATTTATCCTTTCTAATAGCAATTAAAGTATCACCGAATAGTCGCCAATCATTGATTGAAGGTGGATCTTTCCAAATTATTTGGGGTGCTTCTATTTGGTAATTAGCAAAATCTGAGACATATAAATCCGTGTATTAGAAATTGTTGAAAAAAATTGTTGGATTAAATAGTGATTGGCACCATGGATTTCAATTCCATCGAACCCAGCTCGGATGGCGCGAGAAGTTGCAAGAGCAAAAGCTTGAATCATTTCTTCAATTTGTTCATTAGATAGCTCGGTAGTTGGATAGTCTAAGAAAGAAAATTGTTTAGTACTAGGACCATAAGCAACGCCCTCTGTTTGATAACTATAACGAGCCTCACGGCCAGGATGGAATAATTGTAAGACGGCTTTAGCATTATCTTGTTTCATAGTCTTGGCTAAATCAGTTAAACCAGGCAAGTAAGAATCATCAAGGCTAGCTAAACCATAACCAAAGGCGTTTCCATAAGGTGCAACAGCAGTGGCACCTGTAATTAAAAGAGAAGCTGTTTTTGAGCGACGATTGAAATAAGCTAGGTCATCTAAACCGACGTAACCTTCAAAGGAAGAACCTTCTGCCACCATTGGGGCCATAACAAATTTTGAATCAAGGGTAGCACCGCTATTTAAAGTACTTTGTGTAAATAATGAGGTGAATGATGTTGTCATAAAGTTAATGCCTCCTTTTTTTAATACCGAGGTTATTGTACAATGAACAGGACTTAGAAGTAAGTAGGTACTTTTTTGTGCGGTAGGTACTAAAAAGTGCCTATTGGAAAATAAATGAATTGGAGGAATCATTAGTGAAAAAAACATACAATATTGCAGTTGAAGCAACGCTTGATCTGATTGGTGGTAAGTGGAAGCCCATTATTATTTGCCATCTACGTCAAGGAACATTGAGAACAAGCGAGTTACGACGCAAGATTCCACAAATTACGCAAAAAATGTTAACGCAGCAATTACGTGAATTAGAACAAGATAAGATTGTTAATCGAAAAATTTACACACAAATCCCACCCAAAGTGGAGTATCAACTAACTGAGGAAGGTCAATCTTTAGGAAAGTTAATGAGTTGCATGTCAGATTGGGGAAAAAGAGCTATTAAGGAACGGGTGGCAGCTGGCGAAGAAATTGAATTATTAGATGAGCAGTTTTAGCTATGGCAAAAGACTAACATTTTAATGTTAGTCTTTTTATGTAGTTACAATCGTAACAGGTTCAAGTGGTGAGACCTAAGTCCAAAAGGGGTGAACTTTGTTGAAACCGTTATCACGAATAGGTATGCTAATAGAGAAGAAAAAAGAATGAGGGAGAGATGATTTAATGAAAGAGGCAATGCAAAAATTTTCCAGATCGGCTATAATTCCTGTTAAATTTATGGCAGTGATGGGGCTGTTTTTAGCGTTTTCAGTTATTATGCAGTTAGAAGTTATGCCAAGTTTTATTCAGCAATTAGGGTTATTAATTAAAAGTATGATGGACGGCATGTTGAATAATTTAGCGTTAATATTCTGTATTGCTATCACATCATCTATGGCTAAAAAAAATAAAATGGAGGCTGGCGTTTTATCAGTTATCGTTTTCTTAATTTTTTTAGCAGCCAATAATGCCTGGTTAACAACACATGGTATGTTAGCAAAAGAAGGTGCTATGGGTCTTTATGGGACAGGACAGGGTTACGTTTTAGGGTTTCAAGTGGTTGATATGAATGTCTTTTTAGGAATGATTTTAGGTTGTGTGACAGCCTATATTCATAATAAATTTTCTGAAAAACAATTTATTGATATGCTAAGTATTTATGCAGGACCACGTTTAGCCTTTATTATTATGATACCGATTACATTAGTGTTAGCTATTATTTTATCTTATGTGTGGCCGGTTATTAATAATGGTATTGAATCATTGTCAGGTGTGATTTTAGGTGCTGGATTATTTGGTGTTTTCTTATATGGGTTTGGAAATCGCTTCTTAATTCCAACAGGTTTACATCACCTATTATGGATGCCATTTTGTTTTACTGCGATTGGTGGAACAGCTGAGATTAATGGGCAAATGTATACAGGTGCAGTCAATATTTTTTATGCTGAAATGGCAAATGTAGGAACTATTACTACATTAGACCCGTCACTTCGTTTTGCTTTATTCGGTTTTTCTAAAGTATTTGCTTGTATTCCAATTGCTTTAGCTTTAATTCATTGTGCTAAAAAATCAAGAAAAGATGAAGTGAAAGGAATGGTGTTACCCGCTGCCTTTGTAGGAACTGTAGCAGGTATTACTGAAGCGCTTGATTTCACCTTTTTATTTGCCTCACCCTTACTATGGTTTGTTCACAGTTTATTAGCTGGATTTTCAGAGGCATTAATTTGGGGGTTAGGTATTCGCACCTTTGTTAAAGATGGCATCATTGATACCGTAGTTTCTAATTCAGTCTTTAGTCCAAGTTTAACAAAAGTATATTTATTTGTACTTGTTGGGTTAGTAATGTCGGTTGTCTGGTATGTTGTGTTTGTCTTTTTAATTAAGAAGTTCAATTTAAAAACACCAGGTAGAGAGGAAGAGCTAGCTGTTGTTGGTGTAAATGGGCAAGAAACAAACGTTGCATCAATTAATGAGGCGCAGGTCAATCAGCAAGGCGACATTGATTTAGTAATCAGTGGTTTAGGTGGGGCAGAAAATATTGAAGAAATTACAAATTGCTTTACGCGTTTGAGAGTTGAAGTTAAGGAACCAGAGAAGGTTGATAAAGTGTTATTAGAAAAAATCAGTTTATGTAAAGGCGTTGTCATGAATGAAAAAAATGTCCAAGTTATTATTGGAATGGGAGTGCAACCCTTTAAAGAAGAGGTGTGTGAAGCCTTAGGTTTAGAATAAGTGTCACACAGTGAACCTAGTTCCAGATGTAATGAAAACGGTTGAATATTTTAAGATAACTAATAGACTAGAGATGTATTAAACAATAAGAAAAGTGAGGGAATAAATATGTTAGAAAAAAAATCAGTTGTCATCGCCGGTGGAGGTAGTACTTATACTGCAGGGATTGTAATGATGTTAATCGAAAATCAAGATAAATTCCCATTGAAAACATTGAAATTTTATGATAATGATTATGATCGTCAAAAAATCGTAGCGGATGCTTGTGAAATCATCGTCAGAGAACGAGCACCTGAAATTGAATTTATTTCAACAACAGATCCAGAAGAAGCTTTTAGTGATGTTGATTTTGTTATGGCACATATCAGAGTGGGTGGCTTACCAATGCGTGCTATGGATGAAAAAATACCACTGAAGCATGGTGTTGTTGGTCAAGAAACATGTGGGCCAGGAGGAATTGCTTACGGAATGCGTTCAATTCCAGGTGTTATCGAGCTGGTTGATTATATGGAAAAATATTCACCAGATGCTTGGATGTTGAATTATTCTAACCCAGCTTCGATTGTGGCTGAAGCAACTAGAATTTTAAAACCGAATTCTAAAATAATTAATATTTGTGATATGCCAGTAGCTATTAAAAAAGGGATCGCTGATATTATAGGGTTAGAAGATGGCAACGACATTATCGATCGTTACTATGGGTTAAATCATTTTGGTTGGTGGACAGAAATGTTAGACAAAGAGGGCAATGATTTAATGCCACAAATAAAAGAACATGTTGCCAAATGGGGATATGGCCCAGCGGGTGAAGCTAATGATAATCCGTTACTTGAAGAAGCAAGTTGGATGGATACTTTTTTAAAGGCTAAAGATATTTATGCCGTTGATCCCGAAACACTACCAAATACTTATCTAAAATATTATTTATTCCCAGATGAAATTGCAGCACATTCAAACCCAGATTTTACTAGGGCTGACGAGGTAATGGCTAATCGTGAAAAAAATGTTTTTGCTGAATGTAGACGGATTGCAACGGAAGGCACAGCTGAAAATACGACGATTGAGGCAGGGGAACATGCTGAATTTATCGTCCAACTAGCCGGTGCTTTAGCTTATAATACTTATGAAAGAATGTTGTTAATTGTCGAAAATAATGGAGCAATTGCAAATGTACCAAATGATGCGATGGTAGAAGTCCCTTGTTTAGTAAGTAAACGAGGCTATGAACCCCTGGCTATGGGGAATATCCCTTATTTCCAAAAAGGGATGATTGAGCAACAAGTTGCGGTTGAAAAATTAGTGGTAGCTGCTTATTTAGATAAATCGTATCAAAAATTATTGCAAGCAATCACTTTATCAAAAACAGTCCCTAATGCCACTATCGCGCGAGCAATTTTAGATGATTTAGTTGAGGCTAATAAAGATTACTGGCCAACATTAAATTAATGTCTATTCCACAAATTTATGATATAAAGGAGATAAGCATTGTATATGCTTATCTTTTTTTATTAGGGAGGAAAAATTGTGGGATTAAATGATCTAATCAATACTCACTTTGATGAACTGAGTGATACTGACAAGTATATTTGTGAATTTATCTTAGATCAACGCAAGAAGGTAGGGGATATGAGTATTAAAGAGTTTTCTCAATTAAGTTTAACATCCAAGTCTTCAGTGATCCGCTTTGCTCAAAAATTAGGGTTTACAGGATATAGTGAGTTACGTAATTTTATTAAATGGGAATCACAAGATGGTGGTGAAGCAAGAGGAAGTCATCATTTTTTAAACCAAGTCTTGAGTGACACAGAAAAGTTAATCGAGTCAATCAGAAAAGAAGATTGGTTAAGTATTTATAAAAAAATTGAACTATCTCAACGAATATTTGTGATCACAACTGGGGTCACGCAACAGAATCAAGCTTTAGAACTTCAAAGGCAGCTATTATTAACAGGAAAAAATGTTTCTTTGATACCTGGTAATCCTAAAAGTTCTGAATTTAAAAGAATGCTTGAACAATTAGGTGAATCAGACATGATTTTTGTCTTATCATTATCTGGTGAAAACACGGACCTAGAAGGTGTTATTAATATTTTAAATTTGAAAAAAAGTTTTTTAGTATCGATTACTAACTATAAAAGTAATTGGTTATCAAAAAATTCAACTTATAGCTTGTACGCTAGAAGTAGTAAGAGTCCTGATTTAACTGATTGGTGGTTACAAACTACCTCAACTTTTTTTGTTTTAATTGAGAGTTTTATTTTTGGATATAATGATTATTTACGTGGCAATTATCATGTTGGCGAGTCGTAAGGATAATGAGATAGTTAAAGCTGTTATCTTAGGATAACAGCTTTTTTTTTAAAACAAAACACTTGTCAAACACAATTAGATTGTGTACAATCTAATTTATCGAGTGGAAAGAAGGTAGTGACATGAAAAAAGTATACGCAACAAAAGTCATTAATACAGGAGGACGAGCGGGTGAAGTTCATTCAACTGATGGCTTATTTCAGTTAGATATTTTACCACCGGGCAAAAAAGCTGAGGGTGCAACGAACCCAGAACAATTATTTGCTGCAGGCTATAGTGCTTGTTTTAATAGTGCGTTAGATTTTGTCAAAAAACATCACGAGGTGGTGGGAGAGTCAACTATCAGTGCCACTGTTAGTTTATATAATGTGAGCAAATCTGATTTGCCAGACGTTCAATTGGGTGTTGAATTAGAAGGGCATATTGAAGGGGTTTCTTTAGAAAAAGCCCAAGAGTTACTAGAATTGGCTCACCAAACGTGTCCTTATTCAAAGGCGACCCAAGGGAATATTGAAGTTCTAATTAAAGCTATTTAAGTTAATATGGAGAGAAAGAAAGAGGGAAAAATAAATGAGTAATGTAAAAAATAATGATTTTAATGACGTTGTCTTCGGAAGAAGATCAATTCGTGCCTATGATGAAACGGTTAAAATTTCTCAAGCAGAAATGTTAGAAATGATTTCAGAAGCAACAAAAGCCCCTTCATCAGTCAATATGCAACCTTGGCGCTTTGTTGTGGTTGAATCTGAAGAGGCCAAAGCAAAATTACTGCCTCTAGTTCGTTTTAATGGCAGTCAAAATAACACGTCATCAGCAATGGTTTTAATCTTTGGTGATATGCAATGCCATGAGTATGGGGAAGAAATTTATGGTCAAGCTGTAGCCGAAGGGAAAATGCCAAGTGAGGTTCGTGATCAACAATTAGCGGCAATTTTACCTTTTTATGAAAATTTTTCTAAAAAAGAGATGAATGATGTGGTTAAGATTGATGCAAGTTTAGCGGCGATGCAGTTTATGTTAGTTGCTCGTCATCATGGATATGATACCAATGCGATTGGTGGTTTTGAAGCAGATCAATTAGCAGAAGCTTTTGATATGGACAAAGAGCGTTACGTCCCAGTTATGATTTTATCAGTAGGTAAAGCAGTCGATAAAGGGTACGAATCAGTTCGTTTAGCCTCAGAAAAAATTACAACGTTTAAATAAAAGGAGCGTGTCAGAAGTGAAAGTTATCAATGCGATATTTTTTATTAAAAGCGAGCAACGCGAAAATTTTTTAGCAGATGCCAAAGTACTTTTAACCTCAGCTAGAGACGAAGAAGGTTGTTTAGCCTATGAGCTATATGAATCTTTTGAAGAAGCCAACAAGTTTGTGATGGTTGAAAACTGGCGAGATGCTGCAGCAATCGAAGCGCATAATCAAACACCAGCTTTATTACAATTGTTTAAAGCGATGCCTACCTATGCTGCAAAAGAGACGATTGTGACGGTCTCAGATAAAAAGGCTTAACTTTTTTGGTAAAAAGAAGTCCGATTTCCATACTTAATAATAAGTTATCACGTTACTAGTTTACAAGGTCAGGAAATAGTAACACTAAAATCTGTCTCAGCACCTAAGATAAACCTTTTGTAACAGTCTATGAAAACTTGATTCATTTTAGGGAAACCTTGTGAATCAGGTTTTTAGTCATTTAGAATGGTAAAAACTAGTTATTAAAGCTGAGTATGTGTATACTGAACGTAATTAGAACAGGTATTATTTTCATTAGACTCCGTCAACTGTGTGATAGTTAGCAAGATTAAGAGAGGGTAGGTTAAGAGATGACAGATACTAAGCTAGACGTGATAAGTGAAACTGAGGAAAAAGCAAACGTGGTTTTGATTTTTGATTTGGTATTTAGTTTTATTTCGGATAAAGGCTTATTGCACACGCAATTATTAGCAAAAAAATTGGGAAATATCTTAGAAAAACAAGGACGTGTCATGGAAGTCGAAAGTTACAGTTCGGATCAACTTGAACAACAAGCAAGCCGAGGATGTGTCATCTTATTAACGCCGACCTATGCTTATGCTCAGGCTGATATTGCTGAGAAATTTCCAACTATTCCAGTGATAGCTCTATCTAGTCAGGAGTATGGCCTATTAGATGTAGAGACACTTGCCCAACGGATTAATGAGGTTTTAAGTTGAAAATGTAACGAAACTAAAGTTAGGAGAGCTTTACTAACTTTAGTTTTTTTATGTAATTAAAAACAACCGTTAGCTGATTGTGCATATTTCTATATATTTGTAAGTAAGTATTATAAAATAGAAGGTGAAAAAATAACTAGTTACTTAAAACTAGTATAGGGGGTCGTTTATGCAGATTGTTGAAATGATTTTATTAATGCTAACGATGGTATTAGCCTCTAATATCATTAGTCGCTTTTTACCAAACATTGCTATACCCTTGATTCAAGTGGCTTTAGGAGTGATTATTTCTATTCCAACGGGGCTACATTCATTTGAATTAGGATCAGAATTATTTATGCTATTATTTTTAGCACCATTGTTATTTAATGATGGGGCTAACGTGGATAAAAAGTCGTTATGGCAAGGACGTAAAGCAGTCTTAGTTCTATCGATTGGTCTGGTTTTTGTCACAGTAGGATTGTTAGGTTGGTTTATCCATTGGTTAATACCAAATGCACCATGGGCAGCTAGTTTTGCTTTGGCAGCAGCTTTGGCACCGACTGATCCAGTGGCAGTCTCAGCTTTGGCAGAAAAAGTTAAAATTCCTAACAAGATTTTACATACTCTCGAAGGAGAATCGTTAATTAATGATGCTTCGGGCTTGGTATCATTCCAGTTTGCAGTAGCGGCACTTTTAACCGGCGTCTTTTCTTTTACCACTGCCAGTGTGAGCTTTGTACTAATTTCTCTAGGAGGGATTTTGGTAGGGATTCTAATTAGTTTCCTAGCTATGCAACTTGTGAGATGGCTTCGTAGCTTGGGGATTGAAAGTAATGTGTCCTTTTTGTTATTAGAATTATTATTACCTTTCGGTATTTTTTTAGTCGCAGAACATTTTGGGGTCAACGGCATTTTAGCAGCAGTTAGTGGGGGGATTGTTTACTCCTTTAGTTATCAAAAAGTGACACCAGAAGTTGCCCAATTAAATGTCTTATCAAAGAATACGTGGTCAATGTTAAGTTTTAGTTTGAATGGCTTAGTTTTTGTACTATTGGGAACGCAATTACCACGAGTGATTCGTGTTGTTTGGGAAAATAATAATATTAATAACGTCACACTAATTGCTTATATTTTAAGTACGACGGCTATTTTATTAGCCATTCGTTTTATATGTTTTTGTTTATTTAGAAACTTTGAAAAGACAGAAGGTAAAACCAGTCAGGATATTTTGGAGACATCTGTGTTATATACCATTTCAGGTGTGAGGGGGACAATTACCTTAGTCAGTGCCTTGAGCCTACCGATTATCTTAGGGGATGGATCGGCTTTCATGCAACGAGAGTTGATGATTAGTATTGCAGGTGGTGTGATTATTACGACCTTGATACTAGCTAACTTTGCTATGCCACTCTTTGCAGAGGAAAAAGAAGTCACTTCAGATAGAATGGCTCATGATCAAGAAATTGCTATTTTACGCGAAGTTATTTTACAATTGAAAGCTCAAGAAACCCCAGAGAATCATTTAGCCATTGAACGAGTGATTACGATGTACAATGATCGGATTATGACATTACTTAACTCAGATGAATTAGGCGATAGTCAAGACCGTCTAATGGAGCATGTCTTACGCTGGAAGTTTGCCGATACGTTGCTACAAGTGACAGAAGGAGCGATTAGTTTTCAAACCGCTTTTATGCATTTAAGGCGTTTAAATCGTAGGTTATATCGTTTGACTCGTGATCAAAAATATCGCAACAATATGTTTTATGGCCGAATTATTCGTAAAAAGTTGCGTTTTATAAAGTTTCGTCCATTGAGTTTTGAGGAACGGCGTGCTGAGCGTGAGTATTTACAAGATAGTAATCGAACCTATGTCTTGAATCATTTACAAGAGTTAGAACCAGATGAGTACCCACAAGAGTTAGTTGATTTTTATTTTGCGCGGTTAAAACAACGTGGGCCGAATCGGGAAAAATCATCAGTCGATAGTGTAGATGAGTGGTTAACTTATGCGATTCAATTAGAAAGAGATGGAATTCAAGATGCTTTTGAGCAAGGAGATATCAATCGAAATGAATTACGTGTCTATCGTGAAAATTTATTAGCGATTGAAAATACTGTGCAATATATTGGTTAAGTTCCCCCAGTGATTTACAAAATAGCGTCGCTGCATCCTTGTGAGTACCCTCATGAGGATGTTTTTTATATATATTTTACAAGATACTAGAATCACGGTACTATAAAGTGTAGCAAAAGTGAACACATCAAGGAGGTTAGTCGTTATGTTTAATTATGAAGACTATTTGGTAAAAAAAAATGCCTTGTCATTTGAGGAGGCGTTGGTTTTGTATAATAAAATACACGGATCAGCAGATAGCACGGATGAAGATTTTAACTTTTTATGGTCCTCGGTGATTGAATCCGCCTCAGAGTATGTCAAAAAACGCAATGATTGGTTAAGTTATACGAAGGAGCAAAAACAACAAATGGATGCTTCACGGACGGCTCTGCACAATGGCTTTATGGCAACTTTAAAACCGCTAGCTCGTTACATGGGACAAATGTCATGGGATGCTTCGTGGTATGAGGAGCTAGTCAATGTGGAACAGGCTCGCCAAAAACAAGGGGACTTTGCGGGTTATCTACTATGTATAGGCTGCTTAAAAGCGAGATAAAAAGAGACCTATGTAGGTCTCTTTTTTTGTGTTATTCGAACGCCTCAACCTTACTTAAGTTTATCTTTACTCAGTCTTAAGTGGCTGATGGTTATCTATTGTTGTGTCAAAAAATCTATAGAAAGTCGTGACTAAGATACTAACTAATCACTTTGTCAGAATAGTAGGACTAATCAAGGTTAACAGAGGCAAATATAGTAGTAAGTAGGTGCTCTAGTAGGGTCTATTTTTGTTTTATTTCTGGGAGGGAAGCTACTTGAAAAACAATACCTACTTGATTTAATATCACAATCGTGTAGCAAACCAAGTACGTATGTTAACTTGTTTCTTATTATTGATAGAATCATATGACATCATGATATCCTTAAGTGATGAATACCACCCAGCAGCCAACTCTGTCACACTAAAAATAAACGTAAAAAGCTTAGCTCTCAAGAATTGAGAACTAAGCTTTTACTTTGTTATGACTTGTCAGTATTCTTTTTATTCTTTAACATTTTTTCACGAAGCGCTTTTACTTGTTGTTTTTTATCTAGTTTTCCAGGTTTGTTTTTTTCGTGATAGTTTGTAATAGCTGCTTGTCCTTTATTATCAAATAAATATTTTCCCATGTTAATCACCTCATCTAATAATATACCTTATTTTTGAGGTGAGTGCATTAAAAGGTGTTAGCTGAAACTAGTTTTAGAACGTGTTTACCTAATTAATCTGAGGACGCATTTAAATTTTAAAAAATTGTAGGGTTCTCCATGGTTTTGTGTAAGGCTGATTTTAGAAAAATTACGTCTTTTATAAGCAAGATAGGGGATTCTTAAAAGCTAATAAACTTAAAAATGGATTGTCTTATTTCCTTTTTTTCCCACTTCTTCGTCATGGGTTACAATTACGACTCCTTTCCCATTTTTTGTTTGTTGTAATAAAATATCAGTCACTATCTCTCTATTTAAAGAATCTAAAGAACCTGTGGGTTCATCTGCTAAAATAAGTATGGAAGGTTTTAAAATAATTCGAGCCAGTGCTACTCTTTGTTTTTCACCTCCAGATAAACTACTAATAGTGGTCGATAGTTTTTTATTTAAATTTACACGACATAGTGCTTCTTTTTTTTTCTTTTTTTTCTCTTTTTTATTCAAATCGCTGTATTTTAAGCCTATTTCTAAATTGAAATTGATTGTTTCTTCTTCGACTAACCCGAAATCTTGAAATAAAAAAGATATTTTATTTCTCTTTATTTTCAATTTTTCTTTTTCTTTTAGTTTTCTTGCCTCAACACCTTCAAATAAATACTCTCCGGAACTAACTGTATCGGTCATTCCTAGTATGTTCAATAGAGTAGTCTTTCCAGAACCACTGGGGCCTTTAACCGTGACGAAGTCGCCTGTATTTACAGTCAAATTATCTATCGAAAAAATTATTTTGTCGTGTCTTATTTTTTCGATATTGTGTATAGCTATTATTTCATTTTTAGTCATCGTGCGCTCCTTTGAAAAATTAATTAACTTTTCTTTTTTCAACAAATAATAAGGTCATACTTACGATACTTATATTAAGTAGCATAGCTAAAGATATATTAATAATGAATTCTTTGTTTATTTCAGACAAGAATATAGCTAGTGATAAACCTATAATTAATTCAAATGCCACTAATAAAAATACTAATTCATATGTTTTAAAAAAAGAATAACCATGTAATCTTAGTAAGTAAAACTTTTTATTATGATATTGAAAAAAAGAGACAGTAGTTAACAAGCAAACAATAGAAAATGTAAAGATAGTTAATAAAGAGCTGGTTAATAAAGAGGCCAATGAACCAGATAGTCTTTTTATTAGAGTGATGTCAGATTTGTGATATGGTATAAAGGAAGGTAAATTATCTGTCATGTTATACTTATCTAATATGACATTAAGGTCGCTAATTAATTTTTTATCCGTTTTTATTTTGAGTGGTGGGTATTTATCGCCATTAAAGATATTTCTTTCCCAACTATCACTATTTTTTATGGTTAAAATATTCAAAATAGGGTAGTCATCAATCCATGGATGATTAGGTACAAAACTGTAGATAGGTTGTTTGTCTTTTATATAGATAATAGTGGTTAATTTTTTATCATATTGTGGTAATTCTTTAAAATAGTATTCTTTTATTTTGTTTAATGCCGCATCATTTTTCTTGAATTTTTCTTGAATTAGCAATATTCTATTTTTTTGGTCCTCTTCTATTAAGACTCGCTGATTATGTTCATCTAAAATAGTGAATTTTTTTAAATAATTCGGATTAAGTTGGATCTCTCTTGCAAATATTTCATTTTCTTTAAAACTGTATCCTTCTATATTTACTAGCAAGCTTCCTTTTTGGTTTAAATAGCGATAGATATGCCCTTCTTCTTCTTCTCCATAATACTGATCATATAAAAAATCAATTTGATTTTTTCCAACAACGATTGGGAAAAAAACATGATAATTATCTTCAGTTACTTGTCTAGATACTTCCTTATTAAGAGTTAAATCAGATGCTTGATCTATAATGCTTGCTAAATCTATATTAGTTATGACTAACATCATCAAAAAAATAAGTTTTATAGTGGTCGGTAATAAATTAATACCAAACTTTTCAATTTTATTTTGACTATCTTTTTTTCTTCGATTTAATTTCTCTACGACATATACCATTATTATTAACCAAGAATAATGAAATGATAGGAGTAAGCCAATAATTATAGTAACGTCGATACAGTATCTAATTGAAATGGTTCCTAATAAAGACGTGACTAAACCAATTGATGTAAAAATAAAAATGGCAGACTTTCCACCGATAAGGTTGTTTATAATTGCTACAATAGAATAACCATTTTGTCGTAAAATATGAATCTTGCTATTAACTGAAAAAATCCAAAAGCTTAACATGACGGTAAAGAAAACTATTCCGATCTTTAAATAGGTGGAAATATTATAAAGGTCTGTATCTATTCCTAAGTCATAACTTTGACTTTTGTCGAAATCTGCAAAATCTTGATAAGTATAGCTCACATTGAACTCTCTATTATAAAGATTTTTCAGAGACTCTACCGCATCTTTGTACCTAGTTTTATCTGTTGTCTTTATAAAAAGTTGCCACTCAAATTCATTTTTACTTTTTAAATTATCGCTTGTTTCAATAGATAGTAAGGCATTACTAAGGGGAGGGGTGTCCGTCATTTTTTTATTTGTATTAGGAATATATAGTGTTATTTCTTGTTTTGGTAAGAAAGTAAAATTGAATCCTTCTTTAATAGAATAGCCTTGATTGACTACTTTATATAGATTAACTAATTTTTTCTCTTTTGAAACGTTGTCTATAATAGTAATTACTTTTTCATTCTCATTGGTATTGGTTACTTTGACAGGTATTTTTATAGGAGAATAGTTATCCGTATACCTAAAAAAATGGTTTATCTTATTTAGTGAATAGTGTTCTAATTGAAAAATAACTATTCCAAATAAAAGGCTAAGTAACAGAAGCAAAAGGCTAGATTTAAACATTTTGATTTTCAAAAAAAATCCTCATTTCATCTTGATTTTTTGATATCTAATAGTCTAAATTATCAAATATTAGTATCTACCTGAAGTCATTCATGTACTATTATTGTAGCATCAAAAGAGACTCGAGAAAGCGTTTTAAATACCGTTTTTTGGGTAAAAAATTACTAGAATATGAGTGTAATCAAGTTGGATTTAGATAGTAATAAATAAATTAATAGACTTAGTATCAATTGCCGAAGAAGTGAATGTGAAGAAAAGAAAATTTAAAGGTGATAAAAGGTGAAAATGAAAGACTTTGATTTAGTAGAGAAGTTAAGCAAGAATTTAATGCTAACTGAGACAACAGCCAAGTGTGGACGAACTGAATGTAGTGACTAGAATAGTGAACGAAAATGAACAGATAGGATAAATGGAAGGTGTAAGTCTCGTATGTAATGAAGAAGAATGAATTGATCATTCAAAGCTGAAAGGACGTATCCATTAGTCTAGTTTATTCAGAAATTGGTATCATATTGGTAGTAATAGAATATGAAAAGAGAGCCTAACCCTCTTATAAGTAAAAGTTACGAGGCTATTGGTTATCTTACCACTCGAAAATCTATGATTTGAAAGTCATTTTTTTATTTGAAGTTGATGTATTATCACCGTGAGTCGATAGACTTTTTTAGTTTTAATGAGTGGCTATTTGTTTGTTTAAGATAGTCTGTAATAGAAGCTTTTTTTAATGATGTACATATGAAAAAACGCACTAACATTCTCTAGTACTACTCTAGCAGATTGCCTACATTTTTCATGTGATTTTTAAACGAGAGAGTCTTATTAAAATAAAAGTCCCGCCTGAATAAATAAAAAGAGCGTAATAAGCGTAGTTAAGGTTGAGTAATGCAATAAAAGGAAATGTTAACCCAGCTATAGGAGAAATTAAAGCAAGCAGTGAGTTGACAGTGGTAACAATACCTCCTAGTGTTTCGGCAGGATAAGTCCAAATTAATTGGGAAGAAAAATGTGGCGAAAGAGAACCTGTTAGGATACTCAACGTGAAAATGGTGATAAAAATAAGTGGAAGTGAATTTAAATAAAAGCCAAGTACAGTGAGAATCATAAAACTAGTAGAAAAAATATTGTACGTTGAAAGTGAGATATGACGCGTAAGTTGTATGCTAAAAGCTGCTCCAATAATGAGCCCAAAGGTAGTAAGAGTTGAGAAAAGTGCTAGTATTAGTGGAAGAGAATGGTGCGTGTGATAATCATTGGCAGTCAGATACATCACGAAAAGTGGCATGATGCCTCCGAAAAAACCATTGATAATGGCAAGTTGTCCCAACTCGCTCGTTAACTTTTTTTGTTTAGTGAGTGTATCGAAAATAGTGAGACTTTCTTTAAAGATAGAGTGTCTCTTTTTGAGTAGGGGGAGTGTTTTTTCCACTCCCCTTAGTTTAGGTGAAACCAAACTGTAGCCAATCCAGACAATTAAAAAAAGTCCAGCATTCAGGTAGGCAATGGTAGAGAGTAATAAAAAGCCAAATAAGAAAGCCCCTAATGTGTTTCCTATCGTGTTCACAAGTTGGGTGAATAGACTGATAATTCCTTGAGTTCTTTGTAGATCCTTTTTGAGTACCAATAATTTTGTGAAAGGCGTTGTTAAGGATGAGGTAAATATCATGAGAAGTGAGGCAGCTGATTTGAGAAAAACAATAAAAGCTAAACGGTTGAAGGTTAGGCTTAGGCTAAGAAGATAGCCTATGAGTAAATAAAAAATAAATTGACTTAATGAATTGTAACTGCTTATTTTTAGCTTAGTAGTGATATGATTAGCGTGAGTTCCTAAAAAGAAACTAAAAAGTAGGGGCAGTGTTTCAAATAAATTAACCATCATAATAGCTTGATTTCCTTGTTTTAATTGTGACGCGAGAGTTAAAAGAACAGTGTAAAGAAGCTTGTTACCTAGCTTGGACATTAAATTTAAACTGATTAATTTTGTAAAAAGCGGATAGTTCTGGATTAATTTCAACATAAAGTCACTCCTATCTGGACACTGTCAATTGTATCTTAGCCACATGTCTTGAAGATTTTAGGTCACGAATTAGTGACCGGAAAGGAGCCAGTTATGCTGTATGGACCAATCATAAGACGTATTCGTTTGTCAAAAGGGCAACAGTTACAAGTTGTCTATCATAATATTTGCTCGAAGACCAATGCGATTCGTTTTGAAAAAGGAGAGCAATCCATTGCAATCGAGAAGTTTGAAGCTATCTTAGAGCGATTAACGATAACGATGGAAGAATTCAAGTGGATCACAAATAACAATCTCCCTAAAGAAGATAAAAAATGGCAGGAGTTATGTGTTGAGACGTGGAATGCTAATCAGTTGCCTTTTTTTAACAACCTTTTAAAACTTAGTCCAGATACTTATTTATCTGAGACACTTGTAGCTAATTATGAATTACTAGCAATTGTAACTCAGGAGAAGCCTTTATCAAGTGAAATTCAGAAAATTGTCGCGAATTATTTTTCAAGGTTAGAGAATTGGAATTATGAAGATTTGAAATTTTTTGCGAATAGTTGTTATATTTTACCGGTAGCACAATTTATGGGACTTTTGAATGAAGTCGTTCCAAGTCTTGGAAGGTATCGATTTTATCCAGGTGGTCAATTAGTAGAGGCTGTACTTTACAGCAATGTCACTGCTCGGTTGATTTTAGAAGAAGAGATTGTGTTGGCAAAAAAATATTTAACACAGCTGGTTATTATTAGTAAAGGAAGTCACCTCCAAGGTTTTCGTTTATTTGCTAAATTTTATGAAGGGAAACTAGCGTATTTATACGAGGATAAAGAAATAGGAAGACGGTTGCTAGAAAAAGTGCTGTGGACAGCAGATTATTTAGATAGTACACAATTGGTAGAAGATGTTAAAAAGTTATTAGATAGTAACTAACTAAACTTAAGATAAATGGTCAGTGAGATTTGAGGGTTAACGTGTCATCCGTATGTACAAGGGAGAGGGATTAATTTGTCAGTCAAAGCTGAAAGTATGCATCCATTAGTATAATTTATTCCCAAATTGGTATCAGATTGGTATCGCAAGTAACAAAAAAGCCTTAGAAACCCTTTAAATAAAGGATTTCTAAGGATATGTTAATTATTCCCACTCTAATCAATCAGCTAATGTTAAAAAGTAACCGAGTATTCTGTTTGAATGATTTGAAAAAGTGAGGGTTACAGTCAGGGTTACAAATTAACAAAAATAATTATATTAATAAAAAATATAAATGAGCAGAGTATATCTAGATATTGGTTGTATTGGAGAATGATGAAATTAATCAAGACACAATGAGGGTTACAAACATCTGTGTCTCTACTGTATTAATTTATTAAATTCTTGAAGTATTTGCTCTTTAAGGTATCTCTCAATGAACCATCAAGTTGAATTCGTTTAATAGCTCTCTCAGCATAATTACTATCAAGTAAAGTGTTTCCAAGACCATTAAGTATTTCACCTTTTAGGTTGCAAACTTGTAAGAGTTGTTCATAGTCTTTTTGATTAAGAAGATGGGTAATCTTTTCTGAAATTTCATTATAAATTTGATCAACATTAATTTTAGTAGGTATCATAGAAATATGATTAGAAATACCATCTTTCGAAGTGAAATTTTCAACCAAACTACCTTCAATTAATGTGTCTATATGATTTTTTGCCATACTTAGTATAATTACATTCTTTCTAGTTTCTATTTTTTTGAAAAATTCGTTTTTAAAATTTTCAAATTTTTGAGTGCATTCTTCTGGTGAATTTGTACTTTTTAATACAGAATTTATAATATTTTCATCTAATAAAAACATCTCAATTTCGTTATAAGGGAGTAGGAGAATGTTATTAGATTCATGTTTTTCGATTGCTCTATTATTGAAGAAATCTCTGTCAATTATTCCAAAAGCAGTGTTTCCGTGTAAGCTAGCGATCTCATTATATCCTTTAGTATATTGAATAACATCTTTATGTCCTTTAACAGGTTTTACATAATAATTATCTAAGAATAATTTAGAATAAATTTGATTATCCCAACTATCATAATCACCTTCACAAAATAAAATTTTCTTTCTACTACCAACTAATTCTGTTAATAAAGTCATTGGAAAATCAATGTTTTTGTCAAGTACTTCCATTTCAAAAATATCAGGATAACCGAATTCCTTACACCATACATAAGTACTATTAGTTCTATTATTTATAAAGTCCATTGTATGTGAGGTGAAAATAAATTGGCAGTCAGGTCTTTCTAAAATAAGTAAATCCCAAAGTTTATTATAAATTGAAGGATTTAAAAATGTTTCAGGTTCGTCTACGACTATATAACTATTTTCCGGTGCGATTAAAATATTTCCAATATAAAAAAGAATACACTTTTCTCCATCGCTTAAGCCGTTTATATCGTATTTTTGACCATTTTTATTTATTGTAATAGTTCTGTCATTTGAGTCTATATTGAAAGAAATATTAGGGATTAACTCATTCCATATAGTTTCTAAAGTATCCCAAAGAGGTATCTTATTTTCGAATTTATCCTCATTTCTATGTCTTCGTGTAGTAATATCTGCATACTCTTTAACTAGTGCAGTTATTAAGTAAGAGAATGGATAGGTAAAAGTGCGACTTAGTTCGAATGAGCCAGAGTCTTTTTTACCAATATCTATTTGGTTAGTATTAATTAATATATCTTGATATGAGTCTATGGTAACATCATGCCTATTATGAGTATCTTTACTAAAAAATAAGTATTTTTGAGCAGGTAACACAAATAAATTTGGTAGACTGGTATCTTTTAGATTACTCACAAATGATGACTTACCACTACCATTTGCTCCTACAATTACAATAGTATCTTTTACTTCAGATATAATAAATAAAGCTTTTATTTTTTCTATTTGATTTTTTATATTGTATAAATTGGTATACAAGGCATGTAAAGATCTAAATTCGGTTCTTACAGTAGTTGAAATATTATAATATATAGAAGTAATTAACTCCCAAAAGTTAACTGTGGTATTATTAGAAACATAGTTACTAAAATCATTTTTTAGAATATATTCGATTTCATCTAATAAATCCAAACTATTTTTTTCTAATATTGTAAAATTTTTTTTAGAAAAATTGTCCTCTGTTTTGTTGTTGTGCCATTCAGTTATTAAGTTTTTTAAATCTGAAATTTCATTTAGAGCCGTATCTAATTCTGTATTCATAATATATCTCCTTTTAGTAACAGATGTATGCAAAGTATAACATATATTATTAAACTTTAGATTATGAAAAAAACAGAATAGAATGTCTATTCTGTTTAAAAATTATTTGAGTTTTAGATTCTGATTGCCATTGAAATTGGATTGATTTTTTTCTGATGTTTTAATACTAATATTACCTGTAATATTTTCAGCAATTACTTCATCTCTATTAGGATACATATGAGCGTAGTGTTTAAATGTAATTTCAGGCCCAGAGTGACCTAATCTTTTGCTTAACATAAGAATATCTACATTGAAATCATTGATTAAGTACGAAACATGAGAGTGTCTTAAACCTTTTGGTTGAATTCTATGAACGTTGGCTAATTTAGAATAACGTTCAATGAATCGTCCAATAGTAGATTTCTGCATAGGTTTTCCATCGTAACTAAAAATAAAGTTAGTCTCGCAAACTTCTGCTTGTCGCTTTCTCCAATCTAATAAAATGTTAATAGTGTCATAATCAAGTGAAATAATTCTAGTTCCATTACTAGTCTTAGTTCCTTTTTTTCGTTCCCAGTCATTTTTATTTTTCATAATCAACATATGATTAATACTAAGAGTATTCTTTTCAAAATCTATATCTTCCCAAAATAAAGCACAGCCTTCGTTAACTCTAACTCCAGTTGTAAAGTAGGTTCGTAACATAACAAAATGTAAATGTTGATAAAAATCTTCAATATAAATTTGAGAAGTTACTTTTTCAAATTCCTCTATGGTCCAATAAGCTACTTGCGCCCTACCTTTAGGAATAGATTTAATATTATGTGTAGGATTAAACCCTAAGTACTCAAGTTCTACAGCCTTGTCTAAAGTTTGTTTGAAAATACCAAAGACTAAACTAGCAGTAGATTGTGAATATCCTGAACCACCATCATCTTTAGAAGTAAGTAAATAAGTTCTAAAGTCTTGTGCGTGTTGACGTGAGATATCTTTTAAAGCAAGGTGTCCAAATCGATTCCGAATGTCATTTAAATTATTCTTCCTTGTAATAAATGTGTTCTCTTGAACTTCAGTTTTGTATGCTGGAATATAAACTTTATTCATAAAGTCGGAATAGAGCATATGATTATCATAGTTTAATCTAATGTCATTATCAGCTTCCTCTTTTAGTTCTTTTAGATAATCTTGAGCACGTTTTAGTGAAGTGATGTGTGAACCATCAGAATCAACCATTCTTTTAATGGTTACAGGTTTTCCTGTTCTTGGATTCTTTCCATATCTAAACTGAATATAGTAACGTTTAGAAGTAGCTGAGGGATCATAAAGATAGATACCTTTATATCCAGTTGTTCGGTCAATTTTTGGTTTAGTCATTTGATATACCTCCTAAGGTTTCTTTAATTGGCATTTTACCAAGTGAGTTGAGAGGGTCAAGGAGCATTTGAAATTCTAGCTTGTATCTATTATAAAAACTTTGGTGAGATTCATATCCAGTCGGAGGTCTTCCTTTTTTACGAGGAAAGTTCTTTTGCCTCCATTTTTTAACTTTTTGAAATTCAAGAAGTGAATTAGGACTTAGCAAGAACAATTCACGGAATTCAGAAAATTCAGACAAATTATGTTGGCTTGTTCTGCGAGATAATTCTTTAGATGCGGACTTCCACAATTGTGATATCTTAATCACCTCCGAATAGCTTGTTTGATGAATCAAGTAGCTCTTTTTTAGTTGTAAAAGTCTGTTCTGTAGACCATTTGTTTTTAACCTGTTGGTTTAGTAAAGGTTCAAATGATTTTACTTCGTCATTGAAATAGATTGAGATAATAGCTTCTTTTTCAAATTTAAAAATATTAATGCGTCTATAAAACTGTTCAGGTTTATCAGGGTTGTCAGAACTGACAGTTTCAACAACACCTTTTTCAGTTTTGATGATGTGAATAATATCGGAACCTTGTACTTTGTTGTAAAACTCGTATGGAGCATAGGGTGTTGTAATAATAATATTTTCTGCCACTAACTTTTTATCAAAGTAACGACTACCAACAACATTTTCAAAGTTAAAAGGATCTAAAATTTTTAGCAACTCGTCATAAGTAATAGTTTCAGGTCTTAGTTCGTCTATAATAATTGTTTTTTGTCCGTCGTAATTAGAAAATAAATCACGATTTGAACCTGTAACAAAACAATCGTCTGCGAATTTTTCTTTAGAATCTCTTGTCTTGCCAGTGCCAGTATCACCAAAAAAATAAAATGCTTGAATTGTCTTGTTTTCTGTTATCATTTCTTCTTTAAAGAGTTCAAATCTCTTTTCTGAAATAGAATTCCGAAGTGATTTAATTAAGCGTTCATTTTTGGCAAATTCCAGATTTGTTAATCTGTTGCGTAAGTCTTTCAAAGTAATCACTTCTTGTCCAAAGTCTTCTAATAGATTATTGATTTCAACGGTTCTAGAAATACTTACTGAACTCTTTGTCTGTTCTAGCCACTCGGGATAATCGAAAGAAGCTCTAACATCATGGGGTGGGTATTGAAATTTACTTTGTGATTTCTTTGTCCGATGACAAAGATCAGAAAATAAATTCTCAAAGTTATAGCGACCTTGTCGATTAAATGCCGTAAAATTTTGATGAACGTCATTAATTTTGTTGGCTTGTGCTACAAGTGACATTGGGTTTTCAAAACTCATTGAAACGTGAAAGTGTGGTTTTGCATATTCTCCATTTTCATTCAAATCCTTATCATGTAAAATAACAGCAATATTTTTTGGTTTATATACCTGTTTGAAATACTCAAATAGTTCATCACGAGTTGTAGGAAGACCTAATTTTTCTAAGTGTTCGATTTGATTTTCATACATGATTGTTCTACTTTTTAAATCATCAATTGGATTTTTTGTCATGGTTTTCAATACTTTTCTTTTTTGGAACAGAAGTTAAATTTACCTGTTCCAATTTACTTTTTTTGTAAAGTATACTGAGCATTAGGCTCTTACATGCTCGTATAGTTTTTTGGAACAGTAGTTTTTGGCAACATAACAAGCTCAGTTGCCAATCCTATCAAGCTTTTTGTCACTATTGGAACACACAATATAAAATATCAATGGATTAGTTATTTAGCTAAGTTATTCCATTGGATTTAGCTATTTACTCCATGCTAATTGTCATAAATAAGCCGAGTTTTCCAACGCACTTCATTGTGCAAACCTCTGAGCTTAACCTCATCTAATTTTTTCAAAATGAATTTGGTAACAGTCTCTATAGTTGTGTGACATTTACTTCGGAGCCTAAACGGCTCACTGCGTAATGTCTTTACACATCCTAGAGACTGATAAACCAAACCAATGAGTATCGGTTAAGCTTTTCGGATTGCAATATTCAGTCGTTGTTCAAAGAGGCTTCTTCGGGGCAAACCACGAAGAATAGCAATATTCATATGATTTTAGCAAACTGATTAGAATGATTTATTATGAACGGCGCATAGCACCTTCAAATTCGTTTAAGGCAACGGTTAATGCTTCTGCAAATACTTCGAACCGATTGATTAAAATCATATTCTTAATTGTCATGGTGTCTAGTTGAGATGCTTCTTCTAAATTTTGAGGTAAGGCTTGAATTGCTCTACTAGTGATTTGGTAAAATTCTTCATAGATTGAAATAGGTGTTAAGTTATTCATTTTAATTTTCCTCCTTTACGCCAACAATGTGATATTGAACCAATTGATAGGCATTTAATAAATGATTCATAAACTCTAAGTAGGGCGCAAATTCTTCAGGTTTGCAGTCAACCTCTAGTGATGAGATTGTTGAAAAATAGTCAGGGAATACATGCTCAATTTGGTCAAAGACATACTTAGCGTATTCTCCTTTAGTGTTAATGTTTTGTTCATTTTGATTTTGGTTCACAATATTTCCCACTTTCCGAATGATTTATTTGATAACCACTTAGAGCGTTAGATAAATATGTCTAAGGCCCTAAATAGTTAAATGATACTAGGTTTACTTAGTAGCTTTTTGAGAGTTATCTAGTGATTTTGTTGTTGTAATTGGAACTTGAGTGGCAGTTGTAGCTCGTAAATCAAACCCGATATTTTGATAACGACCAGTATCGATAATTTTGCTTGTTGCATAATAATTATGTACAGAAATAATAGACTCATTTTGAGTTCCATCAATTTCAGCTACTAATTTATTACCAAGTTCGATATTTTCCTGTGTGGCATCAAGCAAAATAACAATTGATTGAAGGCTAGATGGAGCATGTCCTTGTTGTTCTAATAGTTTTGCTAATTGACTATCTACACCAATGATTTCAATATGTTTAACTTCATCAGTAGCAACATACTTATCACCTGACTTAACGAATTTAGGAGCTACCTTGCATTTAGATACAAGAATATCATTTGGAATTTTGATAGTCTCACCATTAATAGTTTTAGTCACGTCAAATTTTAGCTGATTAGCGTAAACATTAGTAATTGATAAAGTGTTATTCATGAGAATCTCTCCTTGTATTGTAATTTTTTTATTATTTAGGTATGAGGACTGGCCAAATTCTTAAACCTTAAATTAATTATAAATGGATGTCTATATCAAGAATACTGCTACTTTTTGAATCTAAAGTCTTAAGTATTCTATTTTGTTTGCCGGTTAAGCTAATATAACATGCCTGTTTTAGAACGAAAACGTTTACATTTCAATATGAATGCTTATATATAGGTATTAATAGAAGTTTGTTACAAAAAAAGTAGTTAATAGAGGTTTTGTGTTACAAAAAGCTTATTTTGGTTTCTTTTTGATTACGAATTAATTACGTTTTTGCCATGCTTTTTATAAATCTGGTGACTAAGGTCACAACGAATTTATGTTTAACTGGTTATTTCCGGTTTTTTTAAGTAGGTATTATACGATTGTCAGAAGTTATTTGAATAAAAGAAAATAAAAAAGCTAGCCACAAATGGCTAACTTAAAATTATTGTTTTGTTAAGAATCGTTGTTTTGCTGATTTAAATAATTTTGTATTGTATGACATCTCAAGTTTGAAGTTTTCATATATAAACTCAGCTTGAGAGGAAAATTTCTCATTGTCTATTTCAGAACCTTTAAATCCATTGATAGTGGTATCGATTTCTACAGGAATATATGATAGTTCTTTTTTTTCTAAAAAATTAGTGTAATCCTTATATGTTGATATGGTAAGACTTTTATTTATTATTTCTTGCTCTTCCTCAAAAGATGAATCTTCTATTTTTTTCATTAAAGTAGAAGCAATTGGATATATTTCAATACTGCAAGTTCCCTTATATGTTAAATCTGTTTTTTGAAAAGAATTGTCTGTTTCTGTCATAACAATAGAATTATCTTCATTGAATTGAATTGTGATAGTACTTCCCCAGCTAGTACTCGTGTCGCTATCTTTAAAAGTACCTAATATTTGTTTTTTAAAATCATCTGCAACCTTACTTGCAATTTCGAGTGCCTGTTCCTCAGTTAATTCTTTCTTAATATCTATACTTTCATTTGAAGTTGTTGACATTGTAGTACTTTCTTTTTGAAAAGAATCATCTTTTTTCGATGAATAAGTAGTGTGTACTGTTGATGATTTAGAACTTTTAGTAGTTTCTTGTTTTTTATCTCCACATCCAACCAGAAGAAAACCAGTAAGGCATAGTGATAATAGTGTTTGAATTTTCATTTTAGACCTCCATAAGCACATAAATTAATACTATTTTAATTTTGGAAATGATAAGATGATTAATCGTAGAAACCATCAGATTCATCATCTTCATTATTTTCTAGCTCATCATCACTCAATACTTTTCGATTATCCCATTCTTTCTCTAAGTCTTTCCCTTTAGAACTTCCTTTTTTATAAAAGACATCGCCATTGCTGACTACAAGTCGATCTTCAAAGAATTCGCATTCCTGTGTTTGTTCTGATTCCCAAGCTATTTTGGAATTGTCATCATTTAACTTTCCTTTAAGTGAGTCCATTTCAGTATCTAACTGATTATATGTTTTAAATGTCACGTTACTTCCTTTCACATCAAAAACATATCGCCATTTGGCACCATTATCTCCGGTAGAGTAGCCAGTGTATTCACCACTAACTTTGTTACCACAACCACCTAACACTGACAGTAAAACAAATGCTGTTAAACTAATTACTACAAGTTTAATATTTTTCAATTTTGATTCCTCCTAATTTTTTCTTTTACAAATCTATATCACCGAAAGTAGTCAAAAATAGCTATATAACACTTCGTTTTCTGCCAGTGGTTTTATTTAGTGATAAAAACTAGCATTATAGTGAGGAGGCGAGATAAATGAGTGATTTAAACCAACCATTAATCGAAAGAATTAAGCAGTTAAGAAAACGATATGGAATTAGTCAAGAAAAGTTATCTTTGCTAGCGTCTTTAGATGCTAGGTATGTAAATAAACTAGAAAATGGTAAGTTTAATCTTTCGGTACCAACTTTGGATAGGATTATTAAAGCGTTTGATATGTCATATAATGAATTTTTTGAATTTGATGTTAAAGAAAATAGAGAATTAGATAGGGTGAAAAAACTAAATCCTAAAGAAAGAGAGAATCTACTAATTCAGTGTTTGAAAATAAGTGATTTACTAAATGATCAATAATCTAAAAATAGCTCATTCCCATTAGTGATGTATCCATTTGTATATTTTACTGATATAATTGTGACAACTTAGTTTAAATTATTAAAGGAGGCGAATAAGATGTTGTTTTATAAAGTTTTGTTACAAGAAGAAAGAAAAACTTTACCTTTATATAAGAAATTGGGAAGAAATGATTTTTTGATTGGGAACTACCAAAACTCATATGCAATTCCGTATTCCCCAGAAAAATTTTCTAAGTGGATTA
The DNA here is from genome assembly GCF_029144185.1 of Vagococcus intermedius. NCBI lineage: Bacteria > Bacillati > Bacillota > Bacilli > Lactobacillales > Enterococcaceae > Vagococcus > Vagococcus intermedius. Next base: position 182,796 of record NZ_CP110232.1, read on the forward strand.
ATGAGAATAGAATATATACTATGTTTGTACACGATTCTATTAAGCAAGCTTTAATAAATAATAATAAATTTTCTTATTTAATATCTATTAGTGAGAACTTAAATATTAATATGATTGATTGCCAATTTGAAAATATAGATTTATCAATTGTTTTGGAAGGTGAAGCACTTGAAACAGACGTTATAGAATATATTTTAAAACATAAGAGTTTTAGATTACTTAAAGTAACTTTTCGTTCTGAGAATAATTTTATTATTAGTGTAAAAAGAAATGGTGTTATCGAAATAGATGAAGATGCACTAGTGAAAGATAAGAAAGTAATTAGCAACTTGCTAGATGTGCTGAACTTAGGTTACGGTGCGATACTATGAAAGAATCGATAAATTTTAAAAAAGAGTTTTCATCTTTGGGGAAAACATTTGTTATCACAACAGTTGTTGCATTTATTATTACAAATAGTGATAATTTTATTTTTTCATTTCTAGATAGTATTGGATTAACGAATGATGTATTCCAAAAAACAGTATTGAGTGCTGTAGTAACACTAGGAGTCGGTCTTGTCAAAATGTTATTACTGTTAGTTTCTACAATTATTGTAAAAAATCTTGAGGAACCCAAAATAAAAATTATTTTAACAAAACAAGATAAAGAAATAATTTCACCTATTGAATTTGCACCAATTGGAAAAGAATACGAGGAACAAGAGTTTAAACTTAAGGTAGAATTTGAACCTAAGGGAAAAATAAATGTGTTTATACTGAAATATATAGGAATTGAAGTAAACATTTATTTTAATCCTAAAATTCTTGATATTTATTATGAATATGGTTGGGAAAGTAAAAATCCATCATTTGAAATATCAGACAGGTCTATAAAAATAAAATTATTGAGTCAAATAAATACTACTGGAAAAAGATTCTATGGAAGAAAACATATTCTATCTGAAAATTTTCTTATAAAACCTATCAGAACTCACGACTCAGAAACCTATTTAGATTATGATTTTTCTGCCTGTAAACATGGAACTATTTCTAAGCTAGTAACTAAAAAAATTGAGATTGATTATAAAACAATAGATATTATTTGTAAGGGGGTAGCATAAGTGGCAAGTTCAAAATTGATTATGAGATTATTTTTACTAGACAAAAATACTAATCTTAATGAAGTAAAAAAAACTATCTTAGATAGAAGTTTTTCAGAACCATTATTTATTTCGAAGAGAGATATGGAACAAGCAATCACTATGTCGGTTGCTGAAAAAAACTTTTATTATACTTGGGATAAAGATAGAATAAAGTTAGAAAACATAGTCTTGAGTGAGAAAGAAAACAATGCAATTGAGGTACAAGTGCTAGAAGCTTATGCTGACCTTGAATATCCTAAAAGAAAGAAAAAAAACGCTCAAGGAATGATTTTACCTAAAAAAGATAGGGTAAATGATGCGACTATTAGAGTTATTTTCTTTGAAGTAGGAGGTTCAATATACTTACTGATTTTTTCTTCAAATGAATCACATATTGACCGAGTACAAAAATTAATTGGTCAAAATATAATTAAAGAAGTTGATAAAAAATATCAGATTGAACCTGATTTATTTAACTGGTTGTTTTATAAATATAGTCTTTTTAAAGGAGAATTATCTGCTGAATGTAAGTTAAATAATATTAGTGGTTTTATTGGGAATTCTGTAGATGAACACAATATTTTTAAAAGTTCTTCTGATCAAACATCAGAGTTGATAATAACGAAAGCTTTTATTAGTAATGGTGAAATACTTAAAAATGTAACAGTACGAATCACGAGTGCTGAAGGTGAATTTGTATTTTCAATAGACCATAAATCTAATATAACTCTATTTTTAAATCAATCAATGATGTATTTTAATAGTAGTAATTTGGAACTAGTGATACCGGTTTATTTATATAGTGTTTTAATTCCATATATGCAAAAAACATATAAAGAAAGTTCAACAAATTTTTTAAATAAAGAAAAAAATAAGTTTTCAATAAAAATTGGTTTAGAAGTAATTAATTCTATTATCGATAACAATGGAATTTTGTTAGAAGATATAAAAAGTTTATATAACGATTCAGATGAACTTTCAACGACAGAAATCGGATTTAGGGACTAGGATATCTAGTTCTTTTTTTTACTAAAAAAGCCAGCCGATTTCTCGACTGACTTTACAGGTTACAAAACGGGTTACATTTTGTGGTTATGTATCTAATTTGATGAAAAAATGTAATAAACAATTGGTTTTAAAGCCTACTGTATCAACATCTTAAAACAACGTTAGCCGGCTACTATTCCCACTCAACAGTTGCAGGTGGTTTAGAAGTAATATCATACACGATACGGTTAACGTGAGCGACTTCATTGACGATACGAACTGAGATTTTTTGTAAGACATCCCAATCGATACGCGCGAAGTCAGCTGTCATCCCATCAATTGATGTGATGGCACGTAAGCCAACAGTATAATCATAAGTACGACCGTCACCCATCACACCGACTGAACGGATGCCTGGTAAGACAGTGAAATATTGCCAGATGTCACGGTCAAGACCGGCAGCGGCGATTTCTTCACGTAAGATAGCATCAGATTCGCGAACGATTTCTAATTTCTCTTCAGTGATTTCACCAAGGACACGGATACCAAGACCTGGTCCTGGGAAGGGTTGACGCCAAACTAATTCTTCAGGCATTCCTAATTGGATTCCTAAAGCGCGGACTTCATCTTTAAATAAAGTATTTAGTGGTTCAATTAGTTTGAATTGCATATCGTCAGGTAGACCACCAACGTTGTGATGTGATTTGATCACTTCAGCCGTTTCAGTTCCACTTTCGATAACGTCTGTGTAAAGCGTTCCTTGTGCTAAGAATTCCATACCATCTAATTTAGTAGCTTCATCATCAAATAAGTAAACAAATTCGTTACCGATGATTTTACGTTTTTGTTCTGGATCAGAAACACCCGCAAGTTTTTCCATAAAACGATCTTTGGCATTGACACGGATAATGTTTAAGCCAAATTTACCAGATAGGCTGTCCATTACTTGGTCGCCTTCACCTTTACGTAGTAAACCGTGGTCAACAAAGATACAAGTTAATTGATCGCCAATAGCGCGTTGTAAAAGAACCCCAACAACTGATGAATCCACACCACCTGAAAGTCCTAATAATACTTTTTTATCGCCAACTTTTTCACGGATTTTTGCAATTTCAGTTTCGATGAAACTATCCATTGTCCAATCGCCAGCACAGCCACAGATATCAAAGGCAAAGTGACGTAATAAGTCATTACCATATTCTGAGTGACGGACTTCTGGATGGAATTGTACAGCGTGGAAGTTTTTCTCTTTGTTTGCCATTGCCGCAATCGGACAATCAGCACTTGTAGCTGTAATTTCAAATCCTGTTGGGACTTTTGTTACTAAGTCACCATGACTCATCCAAACTTGTTGGCGAGTTGGTAAGTTGTTAAATAGGCCAGTATCGTCACCTTGGATGTCGATAAATGCTTGGCCGTATTCTTTTTTGCTAGCAGCTTCAACTGTTCCACCAAAGTGGTCAGTCATCAATTGCATACCGTAACAGATACCTAGAATTGGAATACCAAGTTCAAAGATTTCTGGATCAATCTTGAAGGCATCTTCGCCGTAGACACTGTTAGGACCACCTGAGAAGATGATTCCTTTTGGTGCGATTTCTTTAACCTCAGCAGCAGTGATGCGGTGGCTCATTAATTCTGAGAAAACACCGAATTCACGAATGCGTCGAGTGATTAATTGGTTGTACTGGCTACCGAAATCCAATACGATTACTTTTTCTGATGTTGTCATGTTGGCAACGTTGGTCACTGAACTTCACCCTTATCTATAGTAGTTTTTATATTAAGCGACTGTAAAAGTCAGCTTTTTAACGTGTGTAAGTGAGATTGAACTCTCTAATATTTTGTCATAAAGACTTGGTCAATTTGATGATGTTCCGTCTTATGCAAAATGACATTGGCGTTATTACGAGTTGGCAAGATGTATTCTTCAAGATTTTTCAAGTTAACATCTTTCCAGACTTGTTTCGCCATCTTGAACGCTTCCTCACGATCGCCAATGGCGTAAGAATAATAAAAGTTATCAGGCTCTAAAAAGGCAGAGTCTAATAACGCGCCAAAGCGTGTCAAATACCATTTTTCAATCAATTCTGGTTCAGCGTCAACGTAGATGGAAAAATCAAAGAAGTCGCTAATATAGATTTGTTCGTTAGTAGGTAATTGTAACACATTAATGCCTTCAACAATTAAAATATCCGGCTCATTGATTGTGACAGTCTCATCTTCAACGATATCATAAACATCGTGAGAATAAACTGGGATGTCGATGGTTTCTTTGCGACTTTTGACTTGTTCTAAAAAGCCGATTAAGTGCTCCATGTCATAACTTTCAGGAAATCCTTTTCGAGACATGATACCTTTTTCTTCAAGGACTGCATTAGGATATAAAAAGCCATCAGTTGTCACAAGTTGAACATTCCGGCGTTTGAATATTCGTGAAAGCATCATTTGTAACAGACGAGCGGTTGTACTCTTGCCAACAGCAACGCTGCCAGCAACACCAATAATAAATGGTGTGACACCAGGATAGGCCTGCATAAATAACCCTTTACTAAGTTGTAATGATTCATACTCTTTCATATATATATGGATGAGGTGAGTCAACGGCATATAGATATCTTGCACATCTTGTAGTGAGATGCGATCGTTAAAACTTTTGATTTCTTGCAGTTCTTCTTCAGTCAGAGGGGGAATACCGTTACGGTAAAATCTCTGCCACTCTTCACGAGAAAACTGATGAAATTTTTTTGAGCTATTCATAGCAATGGGTGCCTCCAGGAATTTTTAAATACAACTATCTGTCTATTAGGACTATTCTATCATAATCTTGTTTAAATATCTTTTTTTTTGAACAAAAAAAATGATAATCGGTTATTTTTTAAAAGGTCGCCAGTGGCTTAGTACCAAGGGACATCTAATGAAACGGCTTTCGAGAATTCTTCGTGAAAAGCTAGTTCTTGTAATCCGCGACGACGGCGTTCTTCATAACCGCTTGCGACCATTATTTCTTCTTCAGTTTCAGGTTGAACAAGTGGTACAGTAAAATCCGTTTCAGGTTTTTCGACTGATGGCACAGCAACAAAAGTCATGAAACAAGTTCCTGCCAAATAACGCTCACCTGTGACTAAGTTTTCACCAATGATTTTTGCAAAAATCTCCATTGATTTACGACCAGCACCACTGACAAATGTTTCAACGCAGACAGAGTGATTTTCGCCAATGGGGTGTAGAAAATCTAAACGATCAGTTGAAGCGGTGACAGCATTACGGCGAGCGTGGCGTGTGATTGAGATGGATGCAGTATCATCAATTAGAGACATTAACTTTCCACCAAAAAGTGTTCCGTGTGAATTTAAATCAGTTGGAAAAACTCGATGGGTTTGAATGACGCGTGATTCGCGACAAAATTTTACAGAACGTTCTGTGTTGCTCATATTCAAAAAACTCCTCTATCATGCTATTATAGGTTCTATATATTAAAACTAGCTGAATTATAACACAAAGTAATCTTGTTATAAAATAATGAAAAGACAGGTGAGTAGGATGACAACATTGTATTTGTTTGGTGATAGTATTACGGCAGGCTACCGTGAGGGAGCAATCACAGATGCCTTGACAAAGCGAGTAGCTGTAGCCTTTCCAGAGTTAAAAATTGTTAATGCAGGGATACCTGGCGATACAACTATTGATGCCTTAAAGAGAATAGATCAACATGTTCTGCGTTATGAACCGAGTTATGTTACTGTCTTTTTTGGAGCTAACGATGTGGCGACATATAACCATGTCTCCTTAGAAACGTATTTGGTCAACTTAAGAGAAATTATTCAATGGATTGGCAAAGACAAGGTGATTTTACTAGGGACACCTTATGCTTCTCAAAAAATTCATGGGCAAGATCATCGGCTTGAAGATATCAAACGTTATTCTGATGGCGCGAGAGCCTTTGCTGAGATGAACGATATTCCGTTCATTGATATGCAAACTATTATGCTTGAACAATCAGAGCCAGAAACGTTGTTACAAAAAGATGGCTTACATTTTTCAAGTGCTGGTTATGAGTTGTTAGCTGCACAGATCAATGTCGAAGTCGCAAAGAAAGTAGGGAAATAAGAGATGACAGCAACCAACAATCATTATTATACTAACCAACCTAGCACCCCTCATGATTTAGCTGAGTGGGAGTTTGTTTTGAAAGGAAAGAAGTTTAAGTTTACAACCGATAGTGGTGTTTTTTCTAAAAAGACCGTCGATTTTGGGTCTCGTGTCTTGATCGATGCGTTTAGCGAGGCTGACCTTCCTGAAGGCAAGATTTTAGACCTAGGTTGTGGCTATGGTCCAATTGGTTTATCGCTTGCGTTCCAATCAGAACGAACAGTTGAGATGGTCGATATTAACGAGCGTGCCGTATCACTAGCACAACAAAATGCGATTAAAAATGGAATTGATAATGTGGAGATTCATGTTTCGAATATTTATGAGAGCGTGGAAGGAACAGATTATGCGGCTATCTTGAGTAATCCACCCATTCGGGCAGGTAAAGAAGTGGTTCATAGTATTTTAACAGAAGCCTATCCACGTTTAGCAATCGGTGGGACGCTGACAGTTGTGATTCAAAAGAAACAAGGCGCACCAAGTGCTGCTAAAAAAATGACCGAAGTCTTTGGTAACGTCGCAACCTTGACCAAAGATAAAGGGTATTACATCTTACAAAGCACTAAATAAACACGTTAAACTTCTAGTGAAATTGATTACTTTCACTAGAAGTTTTCATTTTCTGAAAATGAAATATTACAGTGAAAATGAGGGGCATCTATTTACGGTCAAAAATTTCTTCGTTATATAGAAGAAAGCTTGACAAAACTTTAATAAGAAAGTATAATTATTATTTGCAAAAGCTATCTGAAAACAAGGAAATACGGAATGAAATATTGTCCATTTTGTGTTTTTTAATAGGAAAACAAAAGTAGAAGCTCAAAAAAAAGAGAATGTTCTATTTTTGGTTTTTTTTTGCCTTAAAAGGCTTGTGTAATATTTTTGTTAGTGTTTTGAAACAAATGTTACAAAAATGACATAAAGATGGTGTTTTGAATAAATAATTCAGAGGGGTGAAGAGCTTGGCTGGACACGTAGTAAAATACGGGAAACATCGCGAGCGTAGAAGTTACGCAAGAATCAGTGAAGTGTTAGAATTACCAGATTTGATTGAAATTCAGACGAATTCTTATCAATGGTTTTTAGACGAAGGTCTAAGAGAAATGTTTGAAGATATCTTACCGATCAAGGACTTTAGTGATAAATTATCATTAGAATTTGTTGGGTACGAATTGAAAGAACCTAAATATACAGTAGCAGAAGCGCGTGCACATGATGCAAACTATTCAGCACCAATTCACGTTACATTACGTTTAGACAACAAAACAACCGGTGAAATCAAAGCCCAAGAAGTATTCTTTGGTGATTTCCCATTGATGACTGAAATGGGAACTTTTATTATCAACGGGGCAGAACGTGTTATCGTATCACAGTTAGTCCGTTCACCAGGTGTTTATTTCAACAGTAAAGTTGATAAAAATGGTCGTGAAAGTTTTGGAACGACTGTTATTCCTAACCGTGGAGCATGGTTGGAGATGGAGACAGATGCTAAAGATATTTCATACGTACGTATTGACCGTACGCGTAAAATTCCATTATCTGTTCTTGTTCGTGCGTTAGGATTTGGATCAGATGATACTATTTTAGAAATCTTTGGAGATAATGAAAGCTTACGCTTAACGTTAGAAAAAGATATTCACAAAAATCCAACAGACACACGTGCTGAAGAAGGATTAAAAGATATTTATGAGCGTTTACGCCCAGGCGAGCCTAAAACAGCAGATAGTTCACGTAACTTACTGAATGCTCGTTTCTTTGATCCAAAACGTTACGATTTAGCAGCGGTAGGTCGCTACAAAGTCAACAAAAAATTAAGTCTTAAGACACGTCTCTTAAACCAAACCTTGGGTGAAACGCTAGTGGATCCTGAGACAGGTGAAATCTTATTCGAAAAAGGTACTGTGATCACTCATACTATCATGGACGAATTAGGAAAACACTTAGATGCTGGTTTAAACAACGTGACTTACTACCCATCAGAAGATGGTGTGGTAACTGATCCAATGACAATTCAAGTGATCAAAGTGGTATCACCAAAAGATCCTGAACGTATTGTCAATGTAATTGGTAATGGTCAAATTCCAGCAGAGTGTAAAACAATTATTCCAGCTGATGTGATTGCTTCAATGAGTTATTTCTTTAACTTACAAGAAGATATCGGTAAAGTGGATGACATCGATCACTTAGGTAATCGTCGTATCCGTTCAGTAGGTGAGTTATTACAAAATCAATTCCGTATTGGTTTAGCTCGTATGGAACGTGTGGTACGTGAAAGAATGTCTATTCAAGACACTGAAACATTGACACCTCAACAATTAATTAACATCCGTCCGGTTGTTGCTTCAATTAAAGAGTTCTTTGGTTCATCACAGTTATCACAATTCATGGACCAAACTAACCCATTAGGAGAGTTGACTCACAAACGTCGTCTATCAGCCTTAGGGCCTGGTGGTTTGACTCGTGACCGTGCGGGTTATGAAGTTCGTGACGTACATTATTCTCACTATGGTCGTATGTGTCCGATTGAAACGCCAGAAGGTCCGAATATCGGGTTGATCAATAGTTTATCAAGTTACGCTAAGATCAATGCTTATGGCTTCATCGAAACACCTTATCGTCGTGTTGATCGTGCGACAGGTCGTGTAACAGAACATATTGATTACTTAACAGCTGATGAGGAAGATCATTATATGGTTGCTCAAGCTAACTCACCATTGACAGAAGATGGTAGCTTTGCTGAAGAGCTAGTAATGGCCCGTATCCAAAGTGAAAACTTGGAAGTCACAGTTGATAAAGTGGATTACATGGACGTGTCTCCTAAACAGGTAGTTGCTGTTGCGACATCTTGTATTCCTTTCTTGGAAAACGATGACTCCAACCGTGCCCTAATGGGAGCGAACATGCAGCGTCAGGCTGTGCCACTAATCCAACCACGTTCACCGTTTGTCGGAACTGGTATGGAATATAAAGCAGCTCATGACTCAGGTTCAGCCTTAGTCGCAAAATATGATGGTGTTGTTGAATTTGTTGATGCTAGCGAAATTCGCGTTCGTCGTTCAAATGGCACACTTGATAAATATTCAATTATTAAATTTAGCCGTTCTAATGCAGGTATGTGTTATAACCAACGTCCAATCGTGACTTTAGGTGAAAAAGTTGATAAAGGTGACGTCTTAGCGGATGGCCCATCAATGGAAGAAGGCGAAATGGCTTTAGGTCAAAACGTCTTAGTTGCCTTCATGACATGGGAAGGGTATAACTACGAGGATGCGATCATTATGAGTCGTCGTTTGGTTAAAGATGATGTGTATACATCTATCCATATTGAAGAATATGAATCAGAAGCTCGTGATACAAAATTAGGACCTGAAGAAATCACTCGTGAAATCCCTAATGTTGGGGAAGACGCGCTTAAAAACTTAGACGAAATGGGAATTATTCGCATTGGGGCTGAAGTTAAAGATGGTGATTTATTAGTTGGGAAAGTAACACCTAAAGGTGTGACTGAATTATCAGCTGAAGAGCGTTTATTACATGCTATCTTCGGTGAAAAAGCGCGTGAAGTTCGCGATACTTCTCTACGTGTTCCTCACGGTGGTGACGGAATCGTTCATGATGTTAAGATCTTTACACGTGATGCTGGGGATGAATTATCACCTGGTGTTAATATGTTAGTTCGTGTTTACATCGTTCAAAAACGTAAAATTCACGAAGGTGACAAAATGGCCGGACGTCATGGTAACAAAGGGGTTGTCTCTCGTATTATGCCTGAGGAAGACATGCCATTTATGCCAGATGGTACGCCAGTTGACATCATGCTTAACCCATTAGGGGTACCATCACGTATGAATATCGGGCAAGTACTTGAGTTACACTTAGGTATGGCTGCTCGTCAATTAGGTATCCACGTTGCAACGCCAGTCTTTGATGGAGCAGACGAGGAAGATGTATGGTCAACAGTTCGTGAAGCGGGTATGGCAAAAGATGCTAAGACTATTCTTTATGATGGTCGTACGGGTGAACCATTTGATAACCGTCTATCTGTAGGTGTGATGTACATGTTGAAATTAGCCCACATGGTTGATGACAAATTACATGCTCGTTCTACAGGACCTTACTCATTAGTGACACAACAACCACTTGGTGGTAAAGCACAATTTGGTGGACAACGTTTTGGTGAGATGGAAGTATGGGCACTAGAAGCTTATGGTGCTGCGTATACCCTTCAAGAAATCTTAACGTATAAATCTGATGATGTTGTTGGTCGTGTGAAAACATACGAAGCTATCGTCAAAGGTGAGCCAATTCCAAAACCAGGTGTACCGGAATCATTCCGCGTATTAGTCAAAGAATTACAATCATTAGGTTTAGATATGCAAGTACTTGATATTGACGATCAAGAAATTGAATTGCGTGACATGGATGACGAAGAAGACGATTTAATTACCGTTGACGCGTTAACAAAATACGCACAAGAACAAGCAGCAAAGAATGCAGAGAAGAAAGATTAATTGATCGTTAGTCTTTTAAGGACTAGCATTAGTGAACGGGTTGAAAGTGACAGTTACTTCTATTGTATAGAGGTGTACTGTCACCGGACTACCGGTAACATAGAGATTCTCTAAATTGTAGTTATAACATGAAATGGAGGGAACACCTTTTGATCGATGTAAATAAATTCGAAAGCATGCAGATCGGTTTAGCTTCTCCAGAAAAAATCAGAAGCTGGTCATATGGTGAAGTAAAAAAACCAGAAACAATCAACTACCGTACTCTTAAACCAGAGCGTGAAGGTCTTTTTTGTGAACGTATCTTCGGACCCACAAAAGATTGGGAATGTGCGTGTGGTAAATATAAACGAATCCGTTATAAAGGAATCGTCTGTGACCGTTGTGGCGTTGAGGTAACACGTTCTAAAGTTCGTCGTGAACGTATGGCTCATATTGAATTAGCTGCTCCAGTCTCACATATTTGGTACTTTAAAGGTATCCCAAGTCGTATGGGTCTTATTTTAGACATGAGCCCTCGTGCCCTTGAGGAAGTTATCTACTTTGCATCATATGTAGTAACAGATCCGGGTGATACATCTTTAGAGAAAAAACAATTATTAACTGAGCGTGAGTATCGTGAAAAACGTGAACAATATGGTCAATCATTCCAAGCTGGAATGGGTGCCGAAGCTGTTAAACGTTTATTAGATGCAGTTGATTTAGAGCGCGAAGTAGTTGAATTAAAAGAAGAATTAAAAACAGCTTCAGGTCAAAAACGTACGCGTGCAATCCGTCGTTTAGATATTTTAGAAGCATTCCGTAGTTCAGGCAATGAACCTGGTTGGATGGTTATGGACGTTGTACCTGTTATTCCACCAGATTTACGCCCAATGGTTCAATTAGAAGGTGGTCGTTTTGCGACATCTGATTTGAATGATTTATACCGTCGTGTGATTAACCGTAATAACCGTTTGAAACGTTTATTAGATTTAATGGCACCAAATATTATCGTTCAAAATGAAAAACGCATGTTACAAGAAGCAGTCGATGCGCTAATTGATAACGGTCGTCGTGGTCGTCCAGTAACTGGACCAGGTAATCGTCCACTTAAATCTCTTTCACATATGCTGAAAGGGAAACAAGGTCGTTTCCGTCAAAACTTACTGGGTAAACGTGTTGACTATTCAGGACGTTCCGTTATCGTTGTTGGACCGTTCTTAAAAATGTACCAATGTGGTTTACCAAAAGAAATGGCGATTGAATTATTCAAGCCATTTGTGATGCGTGAATTAGTTGGACGTGAAATCGCAAGCAACATTAAAAATGCGAAACGTAAAATCGAACGTCAAGAAGATGAAGTTTGGGATGTATTAGAAGATGTTATTAAAGAACATCCAGTCTTACTTAACCGAGCACCTACGCTTCATAGACTTGGTATCCAAGCCTTTGAACCAGTTCTTGTTGAAGGACGCGCTATCCGTCTTCACCCATTAGTATGTGAAGCTTATAATGCCGATTTCGATGGAGACCAAATGGCGGTTCATGTGCCACTTAATGATGAAGCTCAAGCAGAAGCTCGTATGTTAATGCTTGCCGCTCAAAACATCTTGAATCCAAAAGATAGTAAACCAGTTGTTACACCATCTCAAGATATGGTCCTTGGTAACTATTATTTAACAATGGAAGAAGATGGTCGTGAAGGTGAAGGAATGATCTTCCGTGACGTTCAAGAAGCTGAATTAGCATGGAAAAATGGTTACGTGCATTTGCATACTCGTATTGGGTTACAAACGTCATCAATGCCAGAAAAACCATTTACTGATTGGCAAAAAGAACGTACCTTGATTACAACAGTTGGTAAAGCAATCTTCAACGAGATTATGCCACCTGAATTCCCTTACTTAAATGAACCAACTGATTATAACTTAACCATTCAAACGCCAGATAAATACTTTGTAGAAAACGGGACAGATATTCCAGCTCATATTAAAGAGCAAGAATTAGTCGGACCATTCAAGAAGAAAAATCTTGGTAATGTTATCGCTGAAGTCTTCAAACGCTTCAAGATTACTGAAACATCTAGAATGTTAGATAGAATGAAAGATTTAGGTTATAAACACTCAACTATCGCTGGTATGACTGTAGGGATTGCTGATATCGTAGTCTTACATGAAAAACAAGCTTTGATTGAAGAAGCTCATACTAAAGTTGAAAATGTTACAAAACAATTCCGTCGTGGTCTGATTACAGACGATGAACGTTATGAACGCGTTATTGGTATTTGGAATGGTGTCAAAGACGCAATTCAGTTAAAACTGATGGAAAGTCTAGATGATAAAAACCCGATCTTCATGATGAGTGATTCTGGAGCCCGTGGTAATATCTCTAACTTTACGCAGCTTGCTGGTATGCGTGGACTTATGGCCGCTCCGAATGGACGTATCATGGAATTACCAATCATCTCAAATTTCCGTGAAGGTTTAACGGTCTTAGAGATGTTCATCTCAACACATGGTGCTCGTAAAGGTATGACCGATACAGCCCTTAAAACAGCCGATTCAGGTTACTTAACGCGTCGTTTAGTAGACGTAGCCCAAGATGTTATCATTCGTGAAGACGATTGTGGCACTGACCGTGGGTTAGACGTGACAGCGATTAAAGAAGGTAACGAAGTAATCGAAACACTTGAAGAACGTTTATTAGGACGTTATGCTCGTAAATCAGTGATGCACCCAGAAACGGGGGCTGTGATTGTTGGACCGAATGAAATGATTACTGAGGACCTAACAAAACAAATTATTGATGCTGGTGTTGAAAAAGTAACTATCCGCTCAGTCTTTACATGTAACACTAAACATGGTGTATGTAAACACTGTTATGGTCGTAACATGGCGACTGGTCTGGAAGTCGAAGTTGGTGAAGCAGTTGGTACAATTGCTGCCCAATCAATCGGTGAACCAGGTACTCAGTTAACAATGCGTACGTTCCATACAGGTGGGGTTGCTGGAGACGATATTACACAAGGTTTACCTCGTATCCAAGAGATCTTTGAAGCACGTAATCCGAAAGGGCAAGCAGTTGTGACAGAGGTAACAGGTGATGTTATTGATATTCATGAAGATGCTGCTACTCGTACACGTGAAATTACAATTAAAGGTAATACTGACACAAGAACATACGCTGTTCCTTATACTTCTCGTTTGAAAGTAGCGGAAGGCGATATGATTCATCGTGGTGAGCCTTTGACTGAAGGATCAATTGAACCAAAACAATTATTACAAATTCGTGATGTCTTATCTGTCGGTGTTTACTTACTCCGTGAAGTACAAAAAGTATACCGTATGCAAGGGGTAGAAATTGGCGATAAACATATTGAAGTAATGGTACGTCAAATGTTACGTAAGATCCGTGTTATGGATCCAGGTGATACTGATATCTTACCAGGTACTTTAATTGATATTTCAGAATTTAAAGAACAAAACTATAGCACACTTGTTGCCGGTGGCACACCAGCAACTGGTCGTCCAGTCTTGTTAGGTATCACTAAAGCCTCATTAGAAACTAACAGTTTCTTATCAGCCGCATCATTCCAAGAAACAACTCGTGTTCTGACAGATGCTGCAATCCGTGGTAAGAAAGATCCATTACTTGGACTTAAGGAAAATGTTATCATTGGTAAGATTATTCCAGCCGGAACAGGTATGCCTACTTACCGTAACATGGAGCCAAAAGAAGTTGGTGTCGCAAGCGAAAATGTTTATAGCATTAGCGATATCGAAGCGAAAATGGCAGCTGAGGATGCTTTATTAACTGATAAAGACTAGTTAGCTAAAAAAGCCTGAGACCTAAGTCTCAGGCTTTTTTCTTGTGAAGTTTTCTTAAATATTTTAAGAAACGATTGCTAAATCTTAATCAGTTCGGTAGGATAAATAGATAAGTAAGGAGTGATGTTGTTTTGGCAAAAGGAAATAATACAAGTAATCGTAATCTCTATATCTGGCTAGGATTACTAGTCATGGTGATCTTATTTTTTAGTTCATCGCAAACCTATGAACAACAGTCTCAAATTTCATTTTTAAGTCGTGTTCTTTCTGGTCAGCCTTTTGCAGAGACCTTATCAGGAATTCAGTTTAATTATGCTGGTAGTCCAGTTAGTATGGAAGCTAAAGGTTATTTTGGTTTTGTTGAGTTTTTTGTTAGAAAGGGTGCTCATTTTCTGACCTATTTTATTTTAGGTGGAGCAGGATTTTTAGGTCTACAGTATCGTATCAATCAAATGGCCTTGACGGGCTTAGTTAGTTGGTTGGCAGCTACAGGTTATGCAGCGTTAGATGAATATCATCAAATGCTAACTGGCGGTCGGAGTCCGTTATTTCAAGATGTCATACTGGATAGTATTGGAGCGGCAACGGCTATTATATTATGTATCATTGTGATGTTATGGCGCAGACGCTAGGTTTTTGCTCTAAGCTCACATCTTTGATAGAATGAAAGAGTAGGCAGATAAGTTAACATCTGTACTGAGTGAAAGAAGGTGTTGAGAATGGCAGGACATTCTAAGTGGAAGAATATTCAAGGTAGAAAAAACGCGCAAGATGCTAAACGTGGTAAAGTTTTCCAAAAGTTATCAAGAGAAATTTATGTAGCAGCAAAAAGTGGAGGACCTGATCCAGACTCAAACCCGTCACTACGGATGATGTTAGACAAGGCTCGCTCTGCGAATATGCCAAATGATAACATTCAACGTGCTCTAAAAAAAGCCAGTAATGCTGGTGAGGGTGAGAATTATGATGAGGTTACTTATGAGGGATATGGACCAGAGGGAGTAGCTATTTTAGTAACAACTTTAACTGATAATCGCAATCGGACAGCGACTAATGTTCGGGTTGCTTTTAATAAAAATGGTGGCTCTTTAGGTGAGACCGGCTCTGTTAGTTATATGTTTGATCGTAAAGGTTATTTGGCAATTGCTCGTGAGGGGCTTGATGTAGATGAAGATGCGATGATGCTGGCAGTGATTGAAGCAGGTGGTGAGGACTTACAAATATCAGAAGATGTTTTTGAAATCTATACCGAACCTGTTGATTTTCCAGTAGTTCGTGATGCCTTGGCTGAAGCTGGATACGCATTAGCTCAAGCTGAGTTGACAATGGTTCCGCAAACTCTTGTAGAGATGAGTGAGGAAGCCAAAGTGAAGTTAGAGACATTAATTGACGCGTTAGAAGATGACGATGATGTTTCTGAAGTTTTTACCTCAGCTGATAATTAAAAATAATGTTGAAGAGACCTTTATAGGTCTCTTTTTTTGTTTTATTTGTCATCTGTTAGAGTAGGCTTGTGTTCATACAAATATTTAAAAAGTTAATTTAAAATTAAATAAGAAGAGATTGCTAATATTAAAGATGAGGAGGGGATTTTTATAAAAGAGTATGGTGAATATCTTTTACAAGTCGGATTTGATCGGCAAGCGAGTGATGTTTATATTTTTCCAGTGGCAAAAGGCTATGAGATTTCTTATCGTTTTCATCAAATGAAACAAGTTTTTAGTCATCTGAGACAAGAGCAAGGAGAGCAACTGATTTTATATTTTAAATACTTAGCTGATATGGATGTTTCTGAAAAAAGACGGATTCAAGTTGGGGCTAGTCAGGTTCGTCAATATCAGCAAGGGCAAGCCAAAGTAAGGGTCTCTTCCGTTGGCGATTATCGTAATAGAGAAAGCCTAGTGATTCGTTTTTTACATGATGATCAAAATCATGCTTATTATTATTTTTTCCCGAAGCAGCTGGTACAAATAAAACAAGAACTAGGTCGAACTGGACTTTTCTTATTTTCGGGTCCGACAGGTTCAGGAAAAACGACAACGATGTATCGTTTAGCCAAGAAGTTTATTGCAGAGGGGCAACAAGTAATCACAATAGAAGATCCAGTAGAATTGAGTGAAGGGCAATTTTTACAGTTACAGGTCAACATGAAAATTCAACAAAGTTATGAAGAGCTAGTAAAGCTTTGCTTACGTCACCGACCTGATATTTTAATTGTAGGAGAAATTAGGGATAAAGAGACGGCGCGTGCTGTTGTCAGAGGCGCTTTGACGGGCCATACCATCTTTACAACGATTCATGGCATGGATAAGACAGGAATTATTGCTAGGTTGGAGGAATTAGGGGTTGCTAAAGTTGATATTGAACAGTGTTTGGCAGGTGTCATTTATCAAAAGTTGCTACCCTTGTGTAAAAATGAGAGTGAAGAGCAGGCAACGGAAAGTTCCCAGCATGCTATTTTATTTGATTCTATTTTTTATCCTCAAAAGAGTGAAGAGGTGGCCATACCGGGCTATCTAACTTGGCGAAAGCAACTAGTCAAGGCCTGGTTATGTGGCTATATTTCCTCAGAAACTTGTCGAAAAGAGTGGGGTTAGATATGGAGGTAAGATGGAATCGTCAAGCTCGTTTTGAATTTGTTGAACTGTTAGGAGAATTGTTAGTATCTGGTTTTACGATGCAAGAGAGTTTAGCTTTTATGAAAGATTTATTGCCTAAACATCGCCAAGGAATTGATAATTTACTCAAAAACTTTTCCTTAGGTGAGCCTATTCATAAATCTTTTGCAAGCTTAGGCTATACAGATAAGCAAGTCACACAACTTTATTTAGCTAGCGTTCATGGTGATTTGATTGGAACGTTGACATATATAGCCGTTCAAACTAAAGATGAGCGTTATCAAAGAGAACAACTATTGAAAGTCTTGGCGTATCCACTTCTATTAATTACTTTTTTAGTCGGTATGATGTTACTAATGAGGTATCTCTTGGTTCCACAATTGACGGTGATGACTCAAGGAAGTTCAAAGAAGAGTCATTTGTTAGAGGCGGTAACCAATTTACCCTTTTTTTTAGGAGGAGTAGGGGGATTCCTCGCACTCTTAAGTGGACTTTTTTACTGGCAGTTTAAGAGAAATAACGCGATTAAAAGGAGTACTTTTTATAGTAGAATACCAGGAATTTCAAAATTTTATTGTTATTATTATACTTCTTTTTTTGCCAATGAATGGGGAATGTTACTCAAACATGGTTTAGAGTTACAAGCTATTTTACGAATAATGCAAGTAGATGGGAATGCCCAATTGATGATTGACGTATCAAAAAAATTAGATAAAGGACTAGCTGAGGGACATCCACTGTATCAAGAGATAGCCAACTGGTCATTTTTCACTAAAGAATTTGCAACTATTATTCACCGTGGAGAGGTTAAAGGGAAATTGGGAGATGAGTTGGTCATTTACAGTAAACGTTTATGGCAAGAATTAAATAAACGTTTGGAGCGTGTTATGTTATGGATTCAACCAGTCACCTTTATTATTGTAGCTGGTTTGATTTTAGTTATTTATGGTGCTTTATTGTTACCAATTTATCAAGAAATGGATGAGATGTTATGAAAAAAAGAAAACAAACAAATAACGATGGGTTCACCTTAATTGAAATGTTAGTAGTCTTACTCGTCATTGCAGTGTTAATTCTGCTATTTGTTCCAAATCTAGCCAAACAACAAAGTAAAATAACAGCACGTGGTGATGAAGCTTTTACACAAGTAATCAAAACACAGGCAGAACTTTATCGGATGAATGAAGGTGATCCAGTAACTTATGAAAAGTTATTAGCAGATCATTATTTGACAAAGCAACAAGTTGCTAAGGCTAAAGAGCTGGGAATTAATTTGGCACAATTAGATGACTAGAGTATTCGAGACCAATCGTGGCTATACTCTATTGGAATCCTTATTGGTTTTATTGGTAGTCAGTTTTCTTATTTTATTGCCTGTATTAAAAGGGCAAGCGTTGCAAGAAAAAAATGAAGAAAGCCTGTTTTTTAAAAGTTTTGAACGAAGCTTGGTGAGAAGTCAGACGGCAGCGATTCTGCATTATCAAATTTGTCGTGTACAAGCACAAGTCGGCCAAGAGGTCATCGATTTATCTCTAGTTGATGGTCGAGGTATTAAAATAAGAGAAATATTACAAGTGCCAAAGAGTGTGACGATTTTAACTAATACGACAGTCACGTTTAAAGCAGGTAGTGGCAATATACAAAAAATTGTATCATTCAAATTTCAAAGAAAATGGCATAATCAACTAATACAATATCAATTTTACCTAGGAAGTGGACGTTTTGCCAAAAAAATATTATAAAAAAAATGACGGGTATTTATTATTAGAAAGTTTAATAGCGATGGTAGTGGTGAGTTTATTGGTAGTGGGTATCTTACCATTGTTTCTTTTTATGGGACAACAAAGAGCGGTTCACCGAGAAAAGCTAGAAGCTGCCCGTTTTTTGATGGAATTATCTGAGATAGCGGTCGATCAAGCTGCTTCCGATCAAGAGTTAATCAAAGTAAGCAATGGGCTCGAGTTAGTGGGCAATTTTTTTTATCAAGATCAAGAGTTGATGGGGCTAGGGATTGAAACGAAAGGTAAAAAATATGCTATTTATCAGCAAGCTTCAAAAAGATAAGAGTGACGGGACTAAAGGACTGACTTTATTAGAGTGTGTCATTGCGTTGGCTGTTATGATGATGGTTTTATTATTGCTAATGGATGGACTTAAATTAATGAATAAAACTAGTGACGGGGATTTTTTAAGTTCGGAGTTGACCTGGCATTTGTTTCTGATCCAGTTAGCCAACACGTCTAAAAAGTGGGAATTAGTAAAAGTTGAACCAAAGAGGATCGTTTTTAAAGATTTAAATGAGACTGGGATAGATAATGAGCTAATCATTGAAAATTATCATAGTCAAATAAAAAAACAAAAACGTGGTGGATATGATGCGTTATTACTAGGTGTTTCTCAAGCTAAGTTTGTCGAGGAAAGTCAAGGGGTAGTATTGGCTGTTGAGATGCAAGATGGTAAAAGTTATCAAGCTGTCTTTCCTTTATGGCACCGATAGACAGTAAATGAAAAAGGATAGAAAGTAGGTGAAACAATGCTACTTATCAATACATCGCGTTATAGTGGGGGGATTTTACCTTCGTGTATCGTTGTTTTTTTATTGTTAAGCGCATTGTCTCTATTAGTTTTAGCAAATTATCGTCAAGAGATGCTAGCTTATGAGCAAACTGTGCAATTTTATCAAGTCGAGGTTTTAAAAAATATCACGATTCAGAAACTTAGGGAGGGACATTTGCTGAAAAATCAGAAAACATCAATTGGGAACATAATTTATTCTGTGGGGGAGGTAAGGTATGAGTTTGAAAAAAATAAAGTGAATTTGACTATTACTCTAACTTCCGGTTTACATAGGCAACTGGTGATGGTGTTATAAAAATAAAAAAACTGTAGGCCAATAAAGGCGTACAGTTTTTTTGTTTGTAAGAAAGTTCTTACAGTTTTTTGTTGTAGAATTCAACGATGAATGCTTCGTCAATTTCTTGTGATAACTCTTCACGTTCTGGTAAACGAGATAAGCTACCTTCTAATTTTTCAGTATCGAAGCTTACGTAAGCTGGGCGTCCTAAAGCTGACTCTACAGCGCTCTTAACGATTACTAAATCTTGAGATTTTTCACGAACTGAAATCACTTGACCAACTTCAACGTGGTATGAAGGGATATCAACACGTTTACCATCAACTGTGATATGACCGTGGTTTACTAATTGACGAGCTTGACGACGAGTAGTCGCTAAACCTAATTGGTAAACAACATTGTCTAAACGTTGTTCTAATAAGATCATGAAGTTAACACCGTGTTTACCTTCTTTGATTTTACCAGCTTTAACGAATGTTTTAACGAATTGACGTTCGTTCATGCCAAACATATGACGTAATTTTTGTTTTTCAGCCATTTGTAAACCATATTCTGATTTTTTACCGCGGCTGTTTGGTCCGTGTTGACCTGGAGCGTAAGGGCGACGAGCTAACTCTTTCCCAGTTCCTGATAATGAAATACCTAAACGACGTGAAATTTTCCAACTTGGTCCTGTATAACGTGACATTTAAAATTCCTCCAATATATATAGTTGTTTTGGAGTAAAATAATTTCTTGAAAATTTTAGTATCTGTTCAGTTTATCCTTCAATCTTCACCTTTGCAGCCGTGGTTACACAATTGAACCTCCATGGGCGATAAACTGTTGACAAGCTACCTATTTTCTAGCTGCTTATTTTACACAAATTTAATTATACCTTATTAGACTATGAAAGGTCAAGGTGAAGGTAGTTATCTAGAGAAGTTTAGGTATCTAATTTTGTTATAGCATTTTTTGATTGATTTAAGCGCGCCATGACTGTTTCGTAATGGCGAGAAGCATAGGCTGAATATAGAATATCAATGGTAAAAAGTTGGACAAGTAGTGAGCTGGTAGCTGAACTTCTTAAAGGCGCCTCACCGCTACTAGCTGTTAGTAAAAGTATATCAGCTAGGAGTGCTAGAGGTGACTGTTCAGCGTTAGTCAGAATAATTACTGGAATATTTTGTTCCTTGGCAATTTTTGCTAAGGCAATGACTTCTTTTTTTTGGCCTGAATTTGAAATCGCAAATAATAGTGACTTGGTAGGATTGCTAACAAGAGCGGTTGCTAATAAATGATCATCTTTGGTAAAAAAGACATTTTTCCCGATTCTTGTTAACTTTTGATAAATATCTTCAGCAACTAAACCTGAGGCACCAATACCATAGGTATAAACCATATCAACAGCTTCTAAAGCAGCGATTGCTTCTTCAATCATGTCATCATTTAGTTTATCAATTGTTTCGTCAAAGGCATGGCCTACTTTAAAGTTCAGTTTCTTTTTGATTTGCGAAATATTTTCATTTTTTATAATATCGCTGTATAGATCTTCTTTGATTTGAGGAAGATGAGTTGAGATATTTAGCTTTAAGTCTGTAAATCCATTTAGATTAAGTGAATAACAAAATCTAACAATTGTCGCAGGACTGACATTTGTAGCTTCTGACAAAGATTTTGTTGTCATATGAATAACTTCAGATGAATTAGCTAAGATCCAACTCGCTAATTTTTTTTCTGATTTTGAAAAAGTTTCCATTTTTTCTTGAATAGTAAATAAAATATTATTAGGCATAATTAGTTCCTCCTTCCATATCATACACATAAAAAAAAAGACATACAATAAGAAATGTCTGTCTTTTTTTGTTACATTAAAGCCAATTCAAAATCTCTAACAAGGAATCGATAGTTGCAGTGGCTTGTGATTGATCAGTCTGATAACGTGTCTCTCTCAAAGCTAAGACCTCAATACCAGCGGACTTAGCAGCTTGGATTCCATGGGTTGAATCTTCAATAGCAAGACACTCTGATGCTGAGAGGTTCAGCTGAGATAATGTTTCCAGATAAATAGCAGGATGAGGTTTTGAACGCTCAAATTGTGTGCCACTAACAATAACATTGAAGGTATTTAATAAATGGTTAGCTTTTAAAACTGATTGAATCGATTCTAAGGAGCCAGATGAGGCAATCGCTATTTTTAAGTGATGTTGTTTTAGCCGCTCAAGTGTGTTAACTAAATCAGGGTTAATAATATCTGTGTAAGATATAACGTGATCATGTTTATAGTTAAGGTAGTCATGTTTTAACGCCAGTTGTCTTTTTAAATCATTTGGAAATAAGAAGCGAAACATGTCATCTGGATTGGAGCCAATAAATTCCTGTTGTTGAGCGGGACTTAGGACAATATCATAGTGTTTAAAAAAATCTTCGCGACGTTTTTGATAGAATGGTTCAGAATCAATCAGGACGCCATCCATATCAAAAATAATAGCTTTCTTCATATTATTTACCTAACTGCATGTCTTTTGTAGTGCCAAAGAAATAAGTGGCAAGGAAACCACCAGCATAACCAGCAAGTAAGCCAATTACGTAGCCTAACCAATGTCCGTTAGCTATTAGAGGAATTAAGGCAACGCCACTTGGGCCAATTGAGGTAGCACCAATATTACCTAATAAGCCAAGTACCGCACCGCCAATACCGCCACCAATACAAGCAGTAACAAAAGGACGTCCTAGTGGCAAGGTAACACCATAAATTAAAGGCTCACCAATACCTAATATACCTACAGGTAAAGCACCTTTGATTAATTCAACTAATTCTGAATTTTTACGACATTTTAGCCAAAGTGCAACAGCTGCACCAACTTGACCAGCTCCAGCCATTGCTAAGATAGGTAATAAGAGAGTGCTTCCTGTTTGTTCAATCATTTCTAAGTGGATAGGGGTTAAAATTTGATGTAAGCCAAACATAACCATTGGTAAGAAGCTAGCACCTAGAACAAAACCAGAGAAGGCACCGCCGACTCCTAAAATCCAATTGATAACCCCAACTAAGGAGTTAGAAATAGCCCCGGCAATCGGCATGATTAAGAAAATGGTTGCTAGTCCCATCACTAACAAAGTAATGGTAGGCGTTACAATAATATCAATAGAATCAGGGATAACTTTACGTAATCGTTTTTCAATAAATGACATAATCCAAACCGCAAAGATTACTCCGATAATACCACCTTGTCCAGCTGCCAAGTCTCCTCCGGTGAAAATGTTAGGAAGAGGGGCCTCAGGCGACATCCCGGTAAGCATCGTTACACCTCCGATAACGCCCCCTAAACTAGGTGAGGCACCAAATTCTTTGGCACTATTCATTCCGACATAAATCACAAGATAAGCAAAGACACCATTTTTTATGATGTTCATTACTGCTGCGATATTCAGCCACATGTCACCAGAAATACTTCCTGCTGTTAGGAGATTTCCAATAATAGAGGCAAATCCACCAATAATACCAGCACCGACAAAGGCAGGAATGAGTGGCACAAAGATGTTAGAAATAGATTTTAAAGCTTTAGACCAAGGTTTTTGATTTTTCTTTTTGACATTAGCCTTCATTTCGGCCGCTTTTTGTTCAACAGCATCTTTGTTGCTAAGGTTTTGTGTAGTTGTATCTGGGAAAGTATCTCCCAAATTGACCCCAACCATTTGGACCATTTCTAAAGCGACTTTATTAACAGTTCCTGGGCCAATGACGACTTGCAAGGTATCATCTTCAACAATTCCCATGACACCTTTGACTTGTTTCAGCCCTTCTAAATCGACTAAGTTATAGTCTTTAATCCCCATTCTTACTCGGGTCATACAGTGAACCACTTTTGTTACGTTACTTGGTCCCCCTACATGATCGTAGATACCCGTGGCAATTGCTTTAATTTTATCAGTCATGTTAATCACTCCTTCAAGTTATTAGTTTAAAGTATTTCGGACAAAACCGTGGCTTTTAACCAGCTGTGCAGCTGCTGTTTCTTGATTAGAATTTGTTAAAATCATGACAATCGCTAATTTAACATCTTCGTTTGCTAAGATAAATGTTTCGCTAGCTGTTTCATAAGAACAGTCAGTTGCTTCCATAATAATGCGTTTGGCACGTTCAACTAATTTTTCATTCGTGGGTTTAACATCAACCATCAGATTTTTATAAACTTTGCCGATCCCAATCATTGAAACCGTTGATAACATGTTTAAAACTAATTTTTGAGCCGTCCCAGATTTCAAACGTGTGGAACCTGTTAAGATTTCTGGACCTACTTCCACTTCAATAGGGTAGTTAGCAAATTTGCTGATCGCTGCATTCGTATTGCAGGAAATAGTTGCTGTTTCAGCACCAATTTCTGTGGCATAAGTTAAACCGCCAATGACATAAGGTGTACGACCGCTTGCAGCAATCCCAACAACGATATCTTTATTAGTCAATTGAATAGCTGCTAAATCTTCTTTTGCTAAGGTTTGAGAATCCTCAGCGCCTTCAACTGCAACGGTCATAGCACTCATCCCACCAGCGATTAGACCTTGAACCATTTCAGGTTCTGTCCCAAAGGTTGGAACACATTCAGCTGCATCTAATATCCCTAGGCGGCCACTAGTTCCGGCTCCAATATAAATGAGACGACCATTTTGATTGAATGCTTCGATAATTTTAGTGACTACCGCTTCAATTTGTGGCAAAGATTGCTTGATAGCTTGAGGCACTGTTTGATCTTCTTCATTCATAATGCTTAAAATATCTTGGATGCTCATCTGATCTAAATTAAGTGTTCGTTGGTTTCTAGTTTCTGTTGTTAAATTAGTTAAATTCATTAGTTAGTTTCCCCTTTTTTATATAAAGTAAAGTGTTGTCCTGGTTTAATATAGTTGATAAGATTGCGATGTTCTGAAATGATAGTCGCAACTACGTTGACCTTAGGGTCTGCCGGAAGAGTGGTTTTACAAATTTGTAGTTCGCCCATGTAACGAGCATAGTTGGTATTATCTAACGTCACAGAGCCAATTGAACGTGTCGCGGTATTTTCCGGTTCAATCAAAGGGATTTCTTTAAAACGAGCGTCTTGACTACGAACCACATCTCTGGCATCATCTACGCGATTAGTGTGTGTCCCAATAAATAAATGAGCATGTGTCTCGATTGTCTCAGCAATTCTTAGGGACATGGTTGCTTGGGAAAAGTAGCTTGAAAATTGTTGGCGAGTTTCATAGGTTAGGCTTGAATCTCCTACATAAGCGGCATCAACTTGACAGTAGTCTAGTAAATCAATTGCTGCTGCTAAAGGATGCGTGGTTCTGTGTTCCTCTAAAGTGGGAAGGTGTTCAAAGAGCGGTCCACGTAATTGGCCATCGCCAGGAACAAACGCAATAACTGATAACCCTAAGTTATGTAGCCAGTTGTTTTTTTCTATAAAATGCTCACGTGCCAAACCTGTTTCTGGTCGAGGATAGTAGTTATGCCAAAGCTCCATCTGTTCAAAGTCTGCTTGATGATATTTGAGTAGTGCGACATCATTTTCCGTTAAGGTACTGGCATTCAAACCGACGGTCATTTCATTTGAAATTGTCGCAATCGTTTCCATTGAGATGCCATAATCCATTCTAAGACCAGTGATGCCCATTTTTTTTATTTGCAAGAGGTCGGTCTGAACGTCTAGTCCAATACTATTTAGTGCTTTAGTTGAAATATCAACCATTAAATCTAACTTTAATTCTTGGGCAAGTGCCCCAAGGTCAGTTAAACGAGCAGCATATTTAGTGGCATCATCTTCTGGGATATGAAGAGAAGTAAAGATACCTGTAAACCCTTGTTTGCTCATATTTTTGATATATGCTTGAGTATCGGCTGTCAAATCCTCACCTAAAAAAACTGAAAAACCTAACATATTAGAGCCTCCATTTCATTTTAATACGCTTTCATTATACAATAAAGAAATAATATTTCAATATATTTATAAAAAAATATTAAAAAAGAAATATAATTTCATGTTTTGAGTGGAGGTTTCCAAAATGAACTTTCATTTTATAAGGGTTATTTCAAGTTTTTTGAAAACTAATGAAAAATTTTGAAAATCATAGCAAAACTTAACAAATCTGCTATATAATAATTAAGTAAAGTCTGGAGGAGAAGTGGACATGAAGTTATTTAAACAGTTTTTATTGATCATTAGTTTTTCCTATCTAGGTGAAATTGTCTCGAAACTCTTTAACTTGCCGATTCCAGGAAGTGTGATAGGGATGTTATTATTATTTACAGCTCTGTACTTTAAAGTTGTAAAAGTTGAAGAAGTCGACACAGTAGGGACTTTTTTATTAGATAATTTGAGTATTTTATTTTTACCAGCGGGAGTTGGTATCATGGTTTATTTTCCGGTTATTAGGGAAACATGGTGGTCATTATTGATCATTACTATCATCACGACAGTTTTAACGATGGCAGTCGTTGGTAGGATAGTTCAAGGTGTCAAGCGTAAATTTGAAGGCGATAGTGTAGAATTGGACAGAGAGGAGCAACAAGGACATGTTACACGAATTGACGAGTAATCCCTTATTTGGTTTAGTGTTATCAATCGCGATTTTTTTAGGTTCACGGACTTTGGCAGGTTGGTTGAAATGGCCAATTTTTAATCCACTGATTGTGTCAATAGTCGCAGTTATTGCCTTTTTAAAAATAACAGGTATCACCTATGATGATTATTATGTTGGGGGAAGTATTCTTAATATGTTAATTGCTCCGGCTACGGTTGCGTTAGCTATTCCGTTATACAAATCTTTCCATTTATTAAAACATCATGCGCGGTCAATTGTATCTGGCATTATTTTAGGCTCACTATTTAGCACGTTGCTAACGACGTGTCTCGCTGTATTATTTAAATACGATAAGTCTCTAGTAGCCTCTATCTTACCTAGATCAGTGACAACCGCTATTGCTATTGAGATTTCATCCAAAATGGATGGGATTACAACTGTTACGATTATTGTTGTGATTATCACAGGGATTATCGGAGCGATCACTGGACCAAGTATTTTACGCATGGCAAGAGTAGATGAACCGGTTGCTAAAGGAGTTGCTTTAGGGACGTCAGCACATGCTATTGGAACTGCTAGAGCCATGGAATTAGGAACAGTTGAAGGGGCGATGTCTGGTTTAGCAATTGGAGTGACCGGTGTGGTCACAGTTTTTATTGCACCAATGATGTTAAAACTTTTTTTTCTATTAACTTAAGTTAAACTAAAGTAGTCCAATTTTTTGGGCTACTTTTTTATTACTAAATCAGATAGGCAGAATGATTAACATCATATTTAGTAATAAATAATGTGGTATTATTATAAGTATCAATTCGGTAAAGGTAAGAATAGCGGTCCCAACTCTAGTCGTGATTATTTTTTAGCGCTAGTTGGCGTTACTAGTACTTAACCGTTGTAAATTAAGGAGCTTTCAAACGTGAAAAAAAAGTTATTAGCATTTGATATCGATGGCACACTTTATGATTCAAATAAAAAATTGTTGCCAAGTAGCATTCAAGCTATTAAAGAGTTACAAGCGGCAGGTCATTTTGTCACCCTAGCGACAGGACGTAGCTTGATGTCCTCACAAGAAGTCATCTCAGAACTAGGCGTGGAGAATTATATTCTTTGTAATGGGGCTTACGCTTTTTGTCAGAATGAGTTGACTCATAGTTTTCCCATTGATAAGAATGAGTTGAAAAAAGTGGTTGCCTTAGCTAATGAAGAGCAAATTGATATCCTTTATCAAACATTAGATAATGTTAAGCAACAAGGTCCTTTTATTCATCAACGAAATCAAGAAAAGCAAGAAGGCTATAGTGAATTTAAAGCGTCGTATGAGTTTGATATTGAAGAAGAAGACGCTATCTATCAAGCTATTATGTTTTGTGATCGTCAAACAGAACAGCTCTTTGAACCGGTATTAGATAAATTGCGATTTACACGCTGGAACGAAGATGGACTGGATGTGATTGCAGCAACGGGGTCTAAGGCAGAAACCTTAGGTTTAATAGCACGCCAACAAGGCATCGCTCAAGCAGATATTATTGCGTTTGGTGATGGAGATAATGATATCGAAATGTTAGATTATGCCGGTCTAGGTATTGCCATGGGCAATGCCTCAGAAACGGTTAAACGTGTTGCCGATGATGTCACCGCCAGCCATGATGAAGACGGAATCGCGTTAGCTCTTAAAAAATATCATTTAATCTAAATAAAAAAGAACTTGATGCCTCAGCACCAAGTTCTTTTTTGTTTAGTCAATAATAAGGACATCCTTATTAATAGCGAAAGGATTAGGTTTATTAATGTGATCATAGAACATAACTCCATTTAAATGATCAATTTCATGTTGGACAACAATCGCTTCGTAATTTTTAAATTTTTTCTTTTGAGTCTCCCCATTTTCATCAATATAGGTTACTGTAATACGAGCATGACGAACGACATATCCAGGCACGTCACGATCCACAGATAAGCAGCCTTCACCATCTCTTAGACAAGCATCTTGAACAGTGTGGCTGATGATTTTAGGGTTATACATAATAGCGTTCAGTAAGGGGGTTGGGTTTTCTGGGTCGTTACTAGGTAGATGGACAGCAATCACACGTTTAGCAATATCTAATTGTGGTGCAGCTAATCCAACGCCACCACGTAAGTTGTATTTTTCAGCCATCTTAGGATCTTGACTATTTTTCAAAAAGGTCATCATGTCTTGGCCTAGTTGCTTGTCTTCCTCAGATAAGGGTAAGACAACCTCAGAGGCAACTTCACGTAAAGTAGGGTTACCTTCACGAATAATATCAGTCATTTTAATCATTATTTATCTCTCCTTATTAAATGAAAATTAATCTGTGCGGTTATCAAAAATAGAGCTAACTATTAGCAACAATCTTCCAGATATAATCGTCTTTTACATCACTTTATTGTATCATATTCTACCAAAAAAAAGATAGGGAATTGGTTGACAAATAGGCATAGAATGAAAGAAAAATTTAGAAGGTAAACTTGCTTAAATAGGTGCAATAAAAGACGGTGTGACAAGTGAAAAAAGACTTTTTCACCAGATAGGGGTATGAATAAATCTACTTGCAATTAACTAGGTATTAAGGTAAAGTAATATTGTATGAAAATTCATACCGCCCATTACTTGGTTTGTCGAATCACCAACGGTCTACTCAGTTATCGGGTGAAATTTTAGAAAGAGGTGGATACAATGGCAATGTCAAAAGAACAAAAAAACGAAATCATCAAAAAGTACGCTCGTCATGAAGGAGATACTGGTTCACCAGAAGTACAAATCGCTGTATTAACTGCTGAAATCAACCACTTGAACGATCATTCACACGTTCATAAAAAAGATCACCATTCATACCGTGGCCTAATGAAAAAAGTTGGTCACCGTCGTAACTTATTAGCTTACTTACGTAACAATGATGTAGCTCGTTACCGTGAATTAATCCAAAGTTTAGGATTACGTCGTTAATCATAACTGACATCAGTAGAGGAAGTGAGGTTCGTTTCGAATCTCGCTTTCTTTTATGATTTAAAATAAAAATAAGGTAGCAGTACTGTTAATGAAGACTACTATACAAATGAGAGCAGTGCCAACGCCAGCTAAGTTGGGTGTTGACATTTGTTTAGTAGAACTGAGACAGGCTGCTTGAAAATGAAGGAGCAAATCAATGAGTTCAGAAAAAAAAGTATTTTCAATGGATTGGGGCGGCCGCCCTTTATCAGTTGAAGTCGGTCAATTAGCAAAACAAGCCAATGGGTCAGTATTAGTACGTTACGGGGATTCAGTTGTGTTAACAGCAGCAGTTGGATCAAAGGCACCTAAAGATGTGGACTTTTTCCCATTAACAGTTAATTATGAAGAAAAAATGTATGCGGCTGGTAAAATCCCAGGTGGCTTTATCAAACGTGAAGGACGTCCCAGTGAACATGCTACTTTAACAGCTCGTTTAATTGACCGTCCAATTCGTCCGATGTTTGCTGACGGCTTCCGTAATGACGTTCAAATTACTAATATTGTCATGAGTGTTGAGCAAGATTGTACGCCAGAGATGTCAGCGATGTTAGGATCATCTCTTGCTTTATGTATCTCAGATATTCCATTTAATGGTCCAATTGCAGGTGTTAACGTTGGTCGCGTTGATGGAGAGTATATTTTGAACCCAACTGTGGAACAAACCGAGTTATCAGATATTGAATTAAGTGTTGCTGGAACAAAAGACGCGATTAACATGGTTGAAAGTGGTGCTAAAGAAGTATCTGAAGAAGATATGTTAGGTGCTTTAATGTTCGGTCATGCTGCGATTAAAGAACTTGTTGCTTTCCAAGAAAAGATTGTTGCTGAGCTTGGTAAGGAAAAAATGGAAATTACCTTGTTACAAGTTTCAGAAGAATTGGCAACTGAAATCAATGCTGCTTATAAAGAGCGCATGGTAGAAGCGATCCAAACTGAAGAAAAATTAGCACGTGAAGAAAATATTGAAGCGGTTAAAGCTGAGATTATTGAAACGTATGAAGAAAAATTAGCAGACGATGAAGAAATGGCTAAAAAGCTCAAAGAAGTCCGTCAAATTGCTGAAGATATGGAAAAAAATGAAGTCCGTCGCTTAATCACAATCGAAAAAATCCGTCCTGATGGTCGTAAGATTGATGAGATTCGTCCGCTAGCTAGTGAAGTTGGCTTATTACCGCGTACCCATGGTTCTGGATTATTTACACGTGGTCAAACCCAAGCGTTATCAACTGTTACCTTAGCACCTTTAGGAGAGCATCAAATTATTGATGGTCTAGGTTCAGAAGAAACTAAACGTTTCATCCACCATTATAATTTCCCACAATTCTGTGTAGGCTCAACTGGTCCAACACGTGCCCCAGGTCGTCGTGAAATTGGACATGGTGCTTTAGGCGAAAGAGCAATGGCCCAAGTGATTCCATCTGAAGAAGATTTCCCATACACAATTCGTGTGGTATCTGAAGTATTAGAGTCAAATGGTTCTTCGTCTCAAGCAAGTATCTGTGGTGGTATCTTAGCATTAATGGATGCAGGTGTTCCAATTAAAGCACCAGTTGCAGGGATTGCAATGGGATTAGTTATGGATGGGAATGACTATACAGTCTTAACAGATATCCAAGGTCTAGAAGATCACTTAGGTGATATGGACTTTAAAGTGGCTGGAACAGAAGCAGGTATCACTGCCTTACAAATGGATATTAAAATTGAAGGAATTACTGAACAAATCTTAACTGAGGCTTTAGCTCAAGCTAAAAAAGCACGTATGGAAATCTTAAATGTGATTACAGATGCGATTGCTGAACCACGTGAAGAATTGAGTGAGTATGCACCTAAGATTGAAATGATCAAGATTGATCCAGCTAAGATTAAAGATGTTATCGGTAAGGGTGGCGACACTATTAATGGTATTATCGATGAGACGGGTGTTAAAATTGATATTGATCAAGATGGGAATGTTAGCATTGCCTCAGCGGATGCTCCAATGATTAAACGTGCCATCGAAATTATTGAAGAATTAACGAAAGAAGCTAAAGTAGGCGAAACGTACCATGCTAAAGTTGTTCGCGTTGAAAAATTTGGTGCCTTTGTTAACTTATTCAAAGGAAAAGATGCTTTGGTTCATATTTCTCAATTGGCACATGAGCGTGTAGCTAATACCGAAGATGTTGTTAAAATGGGTGACATGATTGATGTTAAAATCACTGAAATCGATAAACAAGGTCGCGTGAATGCGTCACGTAAAGTATTATTAGAGAAACCTGAAGAAACTAAATAGTAAATTTTCAGTCGCTACTAGAAGACTATTTCTAGTAGTGACTTTTTTTATCCGATTTATTGAATAATTGTTAAAAAAGATTTGGGTAAGAGTTGTTGTGTTGTTGCTTGGTTTTTAGACAAGTGATATTATTGGAAGGAATGAGTCAGTTTTATTTAGTAAACTGACGGGTAAAAGGAGCTTTAATAAAAATGAAAAAAAGTGAAAAGGTCGCTAACTATTTAAGTAAATTTTTTACTTGGATTCTACCTGTCAATCCTAAGATTATTGTATTTGAAAGTTTTATAGGGCGACAATATAGTGATAATCCACGTGCAATTTATGATTATATAAAAAAGTATTATCCTCAGTATCGCTGTTATTGGAGTGTAGATAAAAAAAGTGCTGATAAATTTCCGGAAGAGTTAGAAATAATAAAAAAAGGGACCGTTAAGTGGTTTTATATCATGGCAAAAGCTAATTATTGGATAGCCAATAGTCGAATCCCTCTTTGGGTAACAAAACCTAAAAAAACGACGTATATACAGACTTGGCATGGTACACCTTTGAAAAAATTGGCTTTAGATATGGATATGAGCACATCGACTTTGAGAAATCCTGAAGTTTATCAAGAGGAATTTCGTCAAGAAACCCAAAGATGGGATTATTTAATCTCACCTAATAGTTATTCAAGTGCTATTTTTAAACAATGTTTTGATTTTAAAAATGACATGATTGAATCAGGGTATCCACGAAATGATTATCTAATCAACTATCATACCATTGAGAATCAAACTAAGATTAAAGAAAAATTGGGTATTCCTAAGGACAAAAAAATTGTTCTATATGCCCCAACTTGGCGTGATGGGATTAAATTTGAGTCAACCTTGGATTTGAAAAAAATGCAACAAGCGTTAGGAGAAGAGTATTTTTTATTAATTCGTCTCCATTATTTGGTAACTGAAGTGACAGGCATTGATGGTCAAATAGATTTTGTTAAAAATGTGACAGATTATCCAGATATTAATGATCTCTATCTTATTAGTGACCTACTGGTGACAGATTACTCAAGTACGTTCTTTGATTATGCCGTGTTAAAACGTCCGATGATTTTTTATTGTTTTGATCTGGAAGAATATAAAAATGTCTTAAGAGGGTTTTATTTTGATTTTGAAAAAGAAGCTCCCGGTCCAATTGTGACAACGACAGATGAGGTGATTCAGGCAATTCAAGCAAGTAATCGTTTATCAGTCCCAGAGGAATTTGTTGAACGTTTCACACAACTTGAAGATGGACAAGCAACTAAAAGAGTAGTAGAGAAGATTTTTAAATAAGTAAGAGATAGCAAAGCCAATAAAGATTAACGAGAGAATGTTATAAATTAAATAACTGGAGGTTACTTCTTGAATAAAAAAAAATTAAAAAAACATCTAACTGATACGGTTTATATTCGTAACCGTAGAAAAAATATTCTGAAAAATACCATTTTATTGGAAGCAGCTAAAGGTCAAGGAATTGACGGGCATATTTTGGCACTATTAAAAGCTGACACAATAAATCAACTGGATAAAATATATGTGGCTGTTGTCCCAGAGAAAAGAGAACAAGTTACAACGATTTTAGCATTAAATAAATTGACGAATGCCACTATAATTGATTATGGTTCTGTTGATTACTTTAAAAAAATGGCGCGTTGTGAATTTTTAATTAATGACACAACATTTGCTCCAATTTTTAGTAAAAGACCAGAGCAAAAATACAATATTATTTGGCATGGGACACCTCAAAAATATTTAGGGAAAGATATTAAACCAACTGGTTTTGGAAATGTTCAAAATAACTTTTTTGCAGCTGATGCGGTTATTGTGAGCAACGAGCATACAAAAGATGTCATGATTAATGCTTTTAACTTAAAAGACATTAGCGATACTTCTGTTTTGGTTGCACCATCGCCTCGAAATTCTTTATTATTTACAGAGGCCACCGAGGTATATGGTCAATATATCACTACAAAGAAACATTATTTATATCTGCCTACTTGGCGCGATGGTGGGCAAGAGACTTACTTAAGTTATTTGACATCTATTGATCAGTCTCTGACAGCAGACGAAACATTTTTTGTCAAATTACACCCACTAGCCCAAGCAATGGCAGGAATTGATTTTACGAAGTTCGAACATATCAAAGCATTCCCAGAAGCTGATTTATATCAATTTATAACGCTGATGGATGTTATTGTGACAGATTATTCTTCAATCTTTTTCGATTTATTCAATACGGATAAAAAAATCATTTTATTTAATTACGACAAAGAAAAATATTTTGCTAGTCGTGGCGTATACGAAAATGTTAAAGAATTGGGTCTGAAAGAATGTCAAACAGTGCCAGAACTGATAGATAGTATGAGAACAGATGGAACAGCAGATTATGCAGAATTAGCTGAAATGTTTACAAGACAAGATAATAAAGAGGGAAGCAATCAAGTTTTAGACTATATTTTGAATGGCCAAACAGCGTCAACTATTGAGTGCTACCTACCTAGGAATAATAAAAAGAATATTGTTATTTTTGCAGGTGCCTTGTGGGACAATGGCATATCCAAATCGTTTTTTAACTTTATTGATGAATATAAGGTAGACGATACAAATATTATTTTAATGATTGAAAATAGAAAAGTTGGCGCTAAACATGCACATAAATTAGAAAATCTGCCGGAGCATGTGACGTATATCGAACGACACGGTGGTCCTGTCGCTACTCTTTACGAGAAACTATTTAATAAACACTATACGACAAACAAAGAACCTAAACCCCTTGATGGTCTGATTGTTAGATATATCAAGCGCGTCTTTAAACGTGAGTTTGAGCGTGTTTTTAGTCATTTAGACTTAGCGCAGTTTATTCATTTTACAGGATTTGATGCCAATTCAGCTTTATTAGTGATTGGTGGTAAGGAATATGATCAAGGCATCAAACAAACTATTTTTTGCCATACAGATATGGTCGAAGAATATGAGAAGAAAAAAAATTATAAACGAAAAATTTTATTACAAACTTATAAAACAGTAGATGATATAGCGGTTGTGAACCATTTGATTGGGGAGTCACTTGTTACTAAATACCCATTTTTAAAAGGAAAAGTTAAAACCGCTACTAACTTTTTAGGAGACAAATTAGTTAGGGAGTTGGCAACAGTATCACTATGGTCTGATATCAGAAATAAAACTGTGACAGTTAAGACCCCTTTGCTTGATTCTATTGAAAAAGTTGTGTTAGAGTACGGGGTAGCTGACGCCCATCTTGGTGATATTCTTTCAAAACAACAAGTCAACTTTCCTTATTTAGAGCAAAGTTTACCATTGATTAATGAGGAAACGAGTCAGGTTTTACCAACAGGTTATGAAGTTGAGTATCAGTTTAATATGTTACCGTATATTTATGGCTATACTAAAATGAAATTGTTAGAAGATTTAGCTAACCCAGAGATAAAAACATATGTTTATCTTGGTAGATATAGTCCTGAAAAAGGTGTTGAGCGGATCCTATATGCTTTTGAAAAATTGCATGAAGACAATCCGAATAGTCGTTTGGTGATGATTTCACCTCATGGGATGACTAAAAAAATTGTGTTGTCATACTTACAAAAAGCTGCTATGCGTGAGAGTGTTTACATTTTTGATGGGATGGAAAATCCATATAATTTAGTTAGACAGTGTGATGCGCTTGTTTTAAGTTCCTATTATGAAGGTTTAGGTTTAGTCGCGTTAGAGGCAATCGCTGCTGGCACCAAAGTCATTACGACCGACTTACCTGAGTTGACTAGAGTCTTATTGGCCCATGGTAAGTTGTCCGATTCTATTTTAGAAAGAACGGATATCTTCTTTGATGAAAGTGAGTATCAAAATTTTGTGGTTAATCATGACTTGATTCAAGGTGATTTTGTAGATGAGAGAAGCGACTCGTACCCTGTATTTTATGAAGGAGATGCAATGATTGTTGAAAACTCTGCTCGAGGGATCTATTATGGCATGTCTCACTTCTTGTTAGAAGAAGATCAGGTTTATCAGCCCGACTTTAAGTTTGATGAGTTGGCCTTGATTTCGCAAAAACAATATGAAGACATCTTACGTACAAATTAAAGTTAATTAGTTAAAAGACCACGAAAGGTAAGATATCGTGGTCTTTTTTTGATAGTCTAAGGGAAATGTTGACATTTTAAGTAGAACTTGCTATACTGATTAAGTTGAGAATTAAGCAGAAGCACCCGCTTCTCGCCTGAGTTGATTTGAATCACTGGGCTAGATAACTTTTTCAGAGTCAAGTGTCAACTTGTGCTGGAACGATTGCGGGGTCTTCATAAAGAAGACTCTTTTTTTCTGTCTGAAACTCGAATAAATAAACAACAGAGAGGTGAATGACCATAGCAAAGGATATGATGGTAAACGACGGTATTCGTGCACGTGAACTGCGATTAATCTCAGATACAGGCGAACAATTGGGCGTTAAAACTAAAGCTGAAGCCTTAAAAATGGCGGAAGATGCGAACTTAGATTTAGTAGTAGTTGCACCCACAGCGAAACCACCAGTAGCCCGCATCATGGATTACGGTAAGTATCGTTTTGAGCAACAAAAAAAATCGCGTGAGGCTCGTAAAAACCAAAAAGTAATTAACGTTAAGGAAGTAAGATTAAGTCCGACAATCGATAGTAATGATTTTAATACAAAATTACGCCAAGCACGCAAGTTTCTTGAAAAAGGAGATAAAGTGAAAGCTTCAATCCGTTTCAGAGGCCGTGCCATTACTCACAAACAAATTGGTCAGGATGTCTTAATGCGTTTTGCTGACGAAAACAAAGATTTAGCCGACATTGAACAAAAACCAAAAATGGACGGCAGAAGCATGTTTCTTATGTTAGCACCAAAAACAGAAAAGTAAGATGATTTTGAGGAGGAAATAAAGATGCCAAAACAAAAAACACACCGCGGTTTAGCTAAACGTGTAAAACGTACAGGTGGTGGCGGACTGAAAAGATTCCGTGCCTTCACTAGTCACCGTTTCCACGGAAAAACTAAAAAACAACGTCGTCAATTACGTAAAGCGTCAATGGTTTCAAAAGGCGATTACAAACGTATCCGTCAACAATTAGCTCGTATGAAATAATTGTTAACCAAGCTGCTTTAAAAAATGATCATGACCATGACTGAGATTTTACTCAAAAGGTC
Source organism: Vagococcus intermedius (assembly GCF_029144185.1). NCBI lineage: Bacteria > Bacillati > Bacillota > Bacilli > Lactobacillales > Enterococcaceae > Vagococcus > Vagococcus intermedius. The sequence continues at coordinate 219,871 of NZ_CP110232.1, forward strand.
AAACTTAAAAACTATAACGAATTATCGTAACATAACTCGAGGAGGAAATAACCATGGCACGTGTTAAAGGTGGTACTACAACCCGTCAACGTCGTAAAAAGACGCTTAAGTTAGCGAAAGGCTACTACGGTTCAAAACATACATTATATAGAACAGCGAAAGAACAAGTGATGAAATCTTATAGCTACGCTTATAGAGATCGTCGTCAGAAAAAACGTGATTTCCGTAAATTATGGATCGCACGTATCAACGCTGCTGCTCGTATGAATGGCTTAAGCTACAGCAAAATGATGCACGGCTTAAAATTAGCTGAAATCGACATCAACCGTAAAATGTTAGCTGATTTAGCAGTTAACGATGCAGTTGCTTTCACTGCTTTAGCTGACCAAGCTAAAGATGCATTAGCTAAATAATAAGTTTAAAAACATCTTTCCTAGTGAGAGGTGTTTTTTTTGTTTCAATTAAATTTAAAATGGCTGTGATTTCACAAACTTTTTATCTGTTTTTAACAAATGATTTTAAACAAAGAGCTTAATTTGTCACTACTAATACTTGTTATTAACATAATTCACAATTTCCACAAAGTTCATTATCAAACAAAACAAGACACTATATATAGTGTCTCGTTTTGTTCTTTTATTAAAATTAGCACCATATATAGTTGAAAAGAATGGTCTGTTCAGTTAGAATAGGGGATGTAATAAAAGAAGGAGTGGTTAGTTATGGGGTTAAATGTTCAAAATAATACAAATGTTTTTATTATAGATAATAAATTGAAGCAGATGAAAGTCGTGAAACGTGATGGCCGGTTGGTTGAATTTGATCCACAAAAAATATATGATGCTTTACTAAAAGCAGAAGAAAAAATTTCAGGCGAAGTAAGTTTAGAATCTGCCGAAAAAATACAGCACATTGTTACCTTAGTTATCAAAGAAATTGCTGAACGTTTTAATGATAATGTCAAAATATATGAGGTACAAAATGTTGTCGAGCATTTCTTATTAGCAGAACAGTCTCATGACTTAGCCCAAGAATATATTAATTACCGAACCAATCGTGATTTTGAGCGAACGCAAGCGACTGATATTAATGTCACTATTGGCAAGCTTTTAGATAAAGATCAAACGGTGGTCAACGAAAATGCTAATAAAGATAGTGATGTTTTTAATACACAACGTGATTTAACAGCTGGTATTGTAGGGAAATCAATCGGGTTGAAAATGTTACCCGCTCATATTTCAAATGCCCATCAAAAAGGGGATATTCATTACCATGATTTAGATTACCATCCATATACACCAATGACTAACTGTTGTCTAATCGACTTTTCAGGTATGTTAAATGAAGGCTTCAAAATTGGGAATGCTGATGTGGAAAAACCGCGCTCTATCCAGACGGCGACAGCCCAAATCTCCCAAATTATTGCCAATGTTGCTTCTAGTCAGTATGGTGGCTGTTCGGCAGATCGTATCGATGAGTTATTAGCGCCTTTTGCCAAATGTAATTATCAAAAGCATTTGCAAGACGCTAAAGAGTGGATTAGTGATGAGACACAACATGATGCCTATGCTAAAGCTAAAACGAGTAAAGATATTTATGATGCCATGCAAAGTTTAGAATATGAGATTAATACGTTGTTTACCTCTAACGGGCAAACCCCTTTTACATCACTAGGGTTTGGTTTAGGAACAAACTGGTTTGAGCGTGAAATTCAAAAATCAATTTTAAAAATTAGAATAGAAGGTTTAGGTCAAGAACATCGGACAGCCATTTTTCCAAAACTAATTTTTTCGATGAAAAAAGGCGTCAATTTAATGAAAGAAGACCCTAATTATGATGTAAAAGAATTAGCTTTGGAATGTGCAACCAAAAGAATGTATCCGGATGTGCTAAATTATGATAAATTAGTTGAGTTGACAGGTAGTTTTAAAGCACCAATGGGCTGTCGCTCATTTTTACAAGGCTGGCAAGATGAAAACGGTCAAGAAGTTAATTCAGGTCGAATGAATCTAGGGGTTGTGACGCTTAACTTACCGAGAATTGCCTTAGAGTCAAATGGCAATCAAGCAACTTTCTGGCGTATTTTAGAAGAACGTTTAGACATTATGAAAGATGCCCTTGTCTACCGAATTGAACGTTGCAAAGAGGCTACACCAGCTAATGCGCCAATCTTATATATGTATGGGGCTTTTGGCAAACGTCTAAAACGTCATGAAGAAGTCAATGAGTTATTTAAAAATAAACGTGCCACTGTTTCAATGGGATATATTGGTTTATACGAAGTGGCTTCAGAATTTTTTGGTGGCCAATGGGAAACTAAGCCAGAAGCGAAAGAATTCACCTTAGATATTATGCGTAAATTAAAAGGGTGTGCTGATCGTTGGGGAAATGAATATGGCTATCATTTTAGTGTTTATTCAACACCAAGTGAAAGTCTAACAGATCGTTTCTGTCGCTTGGATCGTGAAAAATTTGGGGTTGTTGAAAATATTACTGATAAAGAGTATTACACCAATAGTTTCCATTACGATGTCCGTAAAAACCCTACCCCGTTTGAAAAGTTAGAGTTCGAAAAGGACTATCCTAAATATTGTTCAGGTGGGTTTATTCATTATTGTGAGTACCCAGTATTGCAACAAAATCCAAAAGCCTTAGAAGCTGTTTGGGATTATGCTTATGATCGTGTTGGATATTTGGGAACGAATACCCCAATCGATCGTTGTTATGATTGTGGCTACGAAGGTGAATTTAAGCCAACAGCTCGTGGGTTCGAATGTCCTCAATGTGGCAATCGCGATCCAAAATCATGCGATGTAGTTAAGAGAACCTGTGGCTATTTAGGTAACCCACAAGCCAGACCGATGGTAAATGGTCGTCACAAGGAAATTTCATCAAGAGTAAAACATTTAAAATAAAAGAAAGGAGGCTATCAGGGGGATCTGATAGTCTCCTCTTAACATAGAAAGTTGGGAGCATATGCGTCATCCAAAACCAAAAGAGTGGTTATCAAAAGAATACAGTCACCATTATTATGCTGATTACAAACCTTTTAATTTTGTTGATGGTCAAGGAGTTCGCTGTAGCTTGTATGTCAGCGGGTGTTTATTTGCCTGTCCCGGTTGTTACAACCAAGCAATTCAAAATTTTAACTATGGTAATCCCTATACTAAAGAACTTGAGGATCAAATTATAACTGATTTAAGCCAAGACTATGTTCAAGGGATGACGTTACTAGGAGGAGAACCTTTCCTAAATACTGAGGTTTGTCTCTCCTTGGTAACCAGAATTCGTCAGGAATTTGGGAGCGATAAAGATATTTGGTCATGGAGTGGCTACACCTTTGAAGAGCTACTTCAAGAAAGTGAAGATAAATTAGAATTATTAAAGATGATTGATATTTTAGTTGATGGTCGTTTTGAACAAGACTTATTAGACTTGAATTTGCAGTTTCGTGGGAGTCGTAATCAACGAATTATTGATGTGGAAAAATCGTTAATAATGGGTGAAGCCGTCATTTGGGATCAATGTGTAGATGGCACAACTAAGTTTGAAAAAATTGCTAAAGGTGACATGATATAAAAAAGAAGTGCCCCCTAAAGGGCACTTCTTTTTTATAGTAATTTTTCTTCAACACCATCTGTATAATAGGCTATTTTTGGAAATAAAAGGCTAACGGTTGTTCCTTTATCAACTGTTGATTCTAGGTAAATTGGATGTCCTAATTTTTTTGCTAAACTTTTAGCTAGATAAAGTCCTAATCCGGTTGAACGGTGGGTCTGATTCCGACCGTTTTGACCTGTAAAACCTTTATCGAAGACACGTCGTTGATCTTCAAGGGCAATCCCGATACCGGTATCACTAATTTCCAACCAAGTACCACGCTCATTATGCGAGAGTTTAAGTGTAATTTGACCGTTATCAGGCGTATATTTAATCGCATTACTGATAATTTGATTCAAAATAAAGGCGAGCCATTTTTTATCAGTTAACACCTCAAAATCTGGTCCTTCAACCGCATAATGAAGATTGTGCTCAATGAAGTAATTGGCATGTTGTCTAATAACAGGTTGAATAATTTGTTTTAAGGAGCTTTCTTGGATTAAATAATCACGAGAAAAGCTATCTAAACGGGAGTAATATAGTACTTGATCGACATAACTTTCAATTTTTAGGGTATTATTTTCCAGTTGATAAAATTGACGTTCAGGAATCTCTTCCTCAATTGTTTCCGTGATAAGTTTGATAGAGGCTAAAGGAACTTTTATTTCATGAACCCAGCTATCAATAAAATCACGTTGTTCTTGTTGAGCGGTAATCTGTTGCTCTAGCACAGTTTGTTGTTGAGTCATCAAGTCCTCTAGATAATTGGCAATTAATTTATGTTCTTCAGATAGGGTTTGAAACTCAAAATATTCGGGTTCCGATAAATTAAAAGCTGGTTCTGATAACTGTTGAAACCAGTTTTTTTTCTTGCGAAAGCTTAAAGTAAGATACACAATTAGCACGAGAGATTGAAGAATAAAAAGGTAAAGGATCGCATCCCAGTTAATATGAACGCTAGGTGTGAGCCATAGTATTAAGCAAGTGAGACAAAGAAATAATAGCCATATAAATAAAATACTACGTTTATCTTTTAAAAATTTGAATAGTGTCATGGTAGTCCTCTCTTTTTAATTGTAACTAAGGGACAATATAGCCTTGGCCAACCTTGGTTTCAATGTAGTTTTTAATCCCCGCTTGTTCAATTTTTTTGCGCAAGCGATTAATATTAACAGTGAGTGTATTATCATCAACAAAACGTTCGTCATCCCACAATTTTCGTAGTAGTTTTTCACGACTTAAAATTTTCCCGTGATTTTTCATTAAATGATAGAGTAATTTGTATTCATTTTTACTCAAATCAACGGTGGTATCTTGAATTTGACAGGTACTATTTTCCATATTGAGCAATATCCCATTATGTTCAAGAATTTCTGAGGCTTGTTCGCTGTAATTATAAGTGCGTCGTAGTAGCGCATTGATCTTAGCGATTAAAATATCCATAGAAAACGGTTTGTTGACAAAATCATCGCCACCCATGTTCATTGCCATAATCATATCCATATTGGTATTACGACTAGAAATAAAAATAATAGGGACTTTTGAAATATCTCTTATTTTTTGACACCAGTAAAAGCCATCGTAAACAGGTAAGTTAATATCTAATAAAATCAGATGAGGCTGTTGTTCTAAGTAGTCAGTTAAAACTAAGTTAAAATCCGTGGTGGCATAAGTCTGAAAGTTCCATTTTTCTAAGGCATCACTTAATAAGTCTCGAATATTTTCTTCGTCTTCGACAATCATAATTTTAAACATTCGTTGTCCTCCAAGTAGTAAATTTGATAATTATTAGATGTATTATATCATTTTTTTAGTAAGACAGCAGTACGTTAGCCATCTGAGGTGACGAATTTGTAAGAGTATAAGAGTCAGTTGTAAGTAACATAGATGGTAAGAATTCTGATGACTTGCTATACTTAATTGAAAAGAATTGAGAAGAGGTGAGGGTGAGATGGAACAAGCTATTTTAGAAATCGATCGGATTACTAAAGTTTATGGGACAAAATTAAATCCGGTGAGAGTCTTGGAAGATATTTCTTTTTCGATTGATCAAGGTGAATTTGTAGGGATTATGGGGCCAAGTGGAGCAGGTAAAACGACCTTATTAAATTTAATTTCAACTATTGATCGACCAACAACTGGAAAAATTTTAATTAATCAAACGGACGTCACACGAATGCGTGAGAAAAAATTGACTACGTTTAGACGAGAGCAGTTAGGTTTCATTTTTCAAGATTTTAATTTGTTAGAGTCACTTAATGTAAAAGATAATATCTTGTTACCCTTAGCTTTGGAAAGAATAAGGTATCAAGAGATGATGGAAAGAGTGACATATGTCACTAAAATTTTAGGGATTGAGCATTTATTGGATAAGGCAATCGTGGATATTTCGATTGGTCAGAAACAACGTGTTGCGGCTGCCAGGGCTCTTATTACACAGCCTAAATTAATTTTAGCAGATGAGCCGACCGGCTCACTAGATTCAAAATCAGCAACGGAATTGTTACAATATTTAACAGCCGTTAATCAACAAGAGCAGGCCACTATTTTGATGGTAACTCATGATGCTTTTACCGCTAGTTATTGTCAAAGGATTTTATTTATTAAGGATGGGGCTATTTTTTCTGAAATCGTTCGTCAAGGAACTAGGAAAGAATTTTTTCAAAAAATAATGGACATGCAAACGGCGATTGGTGGAGGCATAAGCTATGATCTTTATTAGGCTCGTTCAAAAAAATGTTAAGACGCAATTCAAAAATTACTTGATTTATAGTTTAAGTATGGCATGTTCTGTAATGGTCTATTATAGCTTTATTTCGATGAGTTTAGATCAGAGTTTATTACAACGACTACACGCTAATCGGAATTTGGCCGCAACTTTGCAAGCCAGTGGTGCGATGATTGCTTTATTTATTTTTGTATTTATGTATATTGCCAATAGTTTGTTTATCAATAAACGTAAGAATGAGTTAGGTTTATATAGTTTATTGGGAATGCGTCGTTATCAGATTGGGTTGATGATTTTTTTAGAAAATTTAGTCTTAGGTTTATTTTCTTTGATTATCGGCTTGATTTTAGGTATTATTTTCTCTAAATTATTTTCAATGATGCTGGTTAAAGCCTTGTCTCTTGAAATGGATAGTCGATTTGTCTTTAACTTAGGGGCAGTAGAAAAAACGACTAGAATGTACCTAATCATTTTATTTCTAGTATCTCTGCGAGGTATTTATTTAGTTTATCGCTATAACTTAATTGATTTGTTTCGATCAGCTACCAAAGGAGAACGCTATATTAAGGTAACACTCTTTACGTGGTTAATCGGTTTTTTAGGTATTTTTTTGGTGTGTTTAGGATATTATCGTGCAGCACATTTATCAGACTATACGATGATATTGAATCAACACTATGAAAATGGGATGGGGCTATTCTTTGGTGTGATTCGCATTTTAGCTTACTGCGTTAGCGGGACGTATTTTATTTTTTATGGTTTTTTGCCTATTGTATTGGTGATGTTACAAAAGATAAAATCTTTTTACTATCGTGATATTCATATGATAACAACCGGTAATTTACGCTTTAACTTTCGTAAAAATGCTATGTTACTAGGGACAATTGCTGTTTTATCAGGAACAGCTATTGCTGCAATTGGCGGAGCGACTAACGTGTATTCTTTTGGGATAGAAGCAGCAGAAAAAGACAATCCTGTTAATTTTATAGTGGATGAGACACTTAGTGACGAGTTAGTGACAAAATTAAGCAGTCTAGAAAGGGAGAAGAGTAACTTAGAACAGGTTAATTTGCCAATCACTTTATTGAAAGGCGAGTTTGTGCAAACCTTTAGTGAGGAACAGACGACTGCGAAGGGCCCATTCAATATCATCAGTGAAAAAAATTATGCTGACTTACAAGCAATTAATCCACACCTAAAGACGCTAGCTAAATTGAAAGAGACAGAAGTGATTTATTTAGAAGGTGTGGTTTATGGTGGTCAAGGTGCGTGGAACAGGACATTTTCCACTATTAAGTTTGAAGGGTTTACTTCCTCTTTTAAAGTTAAAAATGTAATGATTGATGAATTAGGTGGGAGAATGCGTGCTCGCTATAATCTGCCAACCTTTATTATGGCCGAGTCACAAGTGGACAAGTTAAAAGGGCAAAAAAAATATACGTTAAGTTTCATAAGAAGCCACAATAAGTTGTCAGATGAGGCAGTCTATAAAAAGGTTGTAAGGAAATTCCCTCCTACTAAATTAAGATTAATAGAAGATAATGACACTATTTATGAAGAAAAGGTACCTCAAGCCATGGTTCAGAGGGACGACTATCTCGGATTAACGCGGGAGGTCGTCGTTGCAAGATACCCAGATTTGCAGAATAATCGAACCCAATTTGGTTTATTAGTGTATACGGCTATTTTTTTAGGGAGTATTTTTTTGATAGCAACTGGCAGTATTATCATGCTAAAACAATTATCAGAGGCGGAGGAAGAGCGTTCTCGTTACCAAATGTTACGAAAGCTTGGCGTCACTCAGTCACAGATCAAGGGAAGTATCTACCGACAAAATGCACTTGTTTTTTTCGTCCCAATTATTATAGCTGCTTTACACGGAAAGTATGCCTTGGTGGCCTTAAGTTATTTATTGCCGAGCAGTAATCAAACGCTAACTTGGCTGGCTAGAGGTATCATGTTAGTCATCTATTTGATTTTTTATTTAAGTACCGTTTCAAATTATAATAAAATTGTCAATAAGAGCTAGTCGTTTAATTTTTAATAAGTCTTTTTTTTTTAAGAAATTATTAAATAAGAAATTAGAGGATATATGGTATAATTTCTAGGAGTTAAAATGACTAGGGTAAAGTGTTGTGGTAGTAGGACTTTAGTAGTATTTTTTTATCCATCAAAAGCACGATGTGCAGCTATTTTTATTGACATATAATAAAGAAAAATAGAAAAATTAGTGATGAAGAAGAATCAAAATAGACAGATAGACATGGGAGGCTAATATGTTTGAAAAATTGAGAACAAAGTGTGCGGATGAGACAGTTAATTATTGGTTCATTTTTTTTGGTAAAACATTATTTTATTTAGCCATAATGTTGGTGTTAATCTACTTATATCATTTTAGCCATATTGATGGTGGGAATTTTATTTACAATGAGTTTTAATAAAATGAAAAATGAGATAAGAAAGGAATAGCAATATATGGAATTACAAAATAATATCGTAAAACGAATTGATGGGTGGGCAATTAGTAACCCAGAACACTCCTGCTTTCGCTCAGGAGACGTGAGTCATACGTATCTAGAATTGAAAGAAAAATCCGATAGTTTAGCGGCGTATCTAGAAAAAAACCATGTAAATAAGTTGCCAGTGATTGTTTATGGCGGATTGGAATTTGAGATGATTGTGACATTTTTGGCATGTGCCAAATCTGGGCATGCTTATATTCCAATTGACAGTCATACTCCAGCTGATCGGGTAGGTTTAATCACTGAAGTAGCTAATTTCACCGCTATTATTGCTTGGGAAGATTGGCCACTATCAAAGAGAGATGACGAAGTTGAGTTAGTAACGAGTCCCTCTTTAGTAAAGATATTAGATAGAAAAGAAGCCCCTTCAGAGCTTAATTATGTCACAGCTGATGAAACTTTTTATATTATTTTCACTTCAGGGACGACAGGGATTCCTAAAGGTGTGCAAATAAGTCATGATAACTTAGTCAGTTATACCAATTGGATGTTAAGTGATTTTGGTTTGGAAACAGGGCAAACCTTCTTATCCCAAGCCCCTTATTCTTTTGACCTATCAGTGATGGATGTTTATCCAGCTTTGTTATCAGGAGGCCAGTTAGCGCCATTGACGAAAGAGATGATTAATAATTTTAAAACCTTATTTAGTGTCTTACCGGAGATGACCTTAAATATATGGGTATCAACACCATCATTTGTCGATATTTGCTTGATGGATCCTCGTTTTAATGGCGAGGAGATGACGAGTCTAAGTCATTTTCTATTCTGTGGGGAAGAATTGACACATGGGACGGCAATGAAACTTAGAGAGCGATTCCCACAAGCGAAAATTTTTAATACCTATGGTCCAACTGAAGCGACAGTCGCTGTAACCGAGATTGAGATTACAGAAGATGTTTTAAAAAACTTTCAACGGCTACCGATTGGGCGCGTTAAGTCGGATACAGCTATTTATATTATGGATGAAGACGGTCAGATATTACCTGAGGGAACAGTTGGTGAAATTGTCATTGTTGGCCCAAGTGTTTCTAAGGGGTACTTTAATAATCAAGAAAAAACAGATGAAGTATTTTACAATTTCGAAGGCCAACAAGCTTATCATACGGGAGATGCTGGTCTGTTGAAAGAAGGCGTCTTATTCTACCAAGGTCGGATGGATTTCCAAGTTAAACTCCATGGTTATCGAATTGAGTTAGAAGATATTGACCATCATTTGGCAGAAGTTTCTTATGTCAAAGCAGCAACAGTAGTGCCTAAATATCATGATCATAAAGTACAACAATTAGTCGCTTTTATCGTGCCAAATAACCATCATTTTGATAAAGAGTATCAACTTTCTAAGGCAATCAAAGAAGAACTAAAGATGAGTATCATGGACTATATGATCCCGCAAAAATATATTTATGTTGAAAGCTTACCGTTAACTCAAAATGGCAAAGTTGATCGTAAAGGATTGATCAACGAGGTGAATCCTCCATGTTAGATATGTTAGAAAAAGGCTCTTCTATGATGTTTTATTTATCGCCATATGAGAACCCCTTTTATTTTATTATTTTAGGTATTACGCTCATTCCTTTGGTTATTCAGCTATTAAGAGGAAAACGAATGATGTGGTACCAAAATGTTTTGACAGTCTTCTTTTTATGGATGAGTTTTGGTGGACCTAGTTTACGTCAAGGGATTGCCTTACTAATCTATATTGCTTGGCAAACGTTCTTGGTATGGTGGTATTTTGGTCATCGCCAGAGAAAAAATAGCAATATCGGTTTTTATAGTGCAGTGATACTAGCCATCTTACCCTTATTTTTGGTTAAGGTTATTCCATTTATATTAGAACGTAATTTTATGATAGATGCTGTTTCAGCCAATCCAGATTTAAAAACAATTCCAACTTTTATCGGCTTTTTAGGAATATCTTACTTGACCTTTAAAGCGGTTCAGATGATTATGGAAATCCGTGACGGTTTAATTAAAGAGTACCATGTCGGACGATACTTACAATTTTTAATTTTTTTCCCGACAATTTCTTCAGGACCAATTGATCGTTATCGACGTTTTGAGAAAGACTTATTGAACCCACCAGATCGTGACAAGTATGTCTCGTTATTAGCTAATGGCATTCAAATGTTTTTTATGGGATTTCTATATAAATTTATTATCGGGTATATTTTAGGTGTTCAATTATTGCCACATGTTAAGAATTTTGCTCTTGAGCAAGGTGGTCTGTCTCTAGGTTTACTAGGAACAATGTATGTTTATAGCTTATACTTGTTTTTTGATTTTGCTGGCTACAGTCTTTTTGCAGTAGGAGCCAGTAATATTATGGGGTATGAAACACCAATTAACTTTAACAAGCCCTTTTTAAGTCACAATATTAAAGAGTTTTGGAACAGATGGCACATGTCATTATCATTTTGGTTTAGAGACTATGTTTATATGCGTTTAATGTTTACCTTGATTAAGAAGAAGGTCTTTAAAAGTCGCATTGTTGCCTCTAATGTTGGTTACTTCGCTTTATTCTTATTGATGGGTGCATGGCACGGTTTAACTTGGTATTATCTAGTTTACGGGTTATACCATGCGACCTTAATTTGCCTGACAGACGTTTGGTTACGTTATAAAAAGAAAAATAAAGATAAGATTCCAAGCAATCGTTTTACTCATGGACTAGCAGTAGTCGGAACGTTCCATGCGGTAGCGCTAAGTTTCTTAATCTTTTCAGGATTTTTAGATACACTTATTAAAGCCAGATTTGGTTAAAAAAATTAATTATTAAAGGGGAAATAACAGATGTCAATGAAAGAAACAATCTTAGATATTTTAGAAGAATTAACCGGAACAGATGAAGTGAAAGATAATTTAGAAGTCGATTTATTTGAAGAGGGGTTGCTAGATTCGTTAGGAACTGTTCAACTTTTAGTCGAATTAGAGGGGCAGTGTGGCGTAACAGTACCAGTATCAGAATTTGATCGTGATGAGTGGACAACTCCACAAAAAATTATTGATAAAGTAGCAGCTATGTAACGATGAGTTTTAAAAAGAAATTATTTGCTACAATTGGGCCACTTTGTTTGGCACTGTTGATTTTAGGCGGCATATTTTTATCGCCACTAAAGTTTCGTAAAGTTGACTCGACGCTCACTGCAACAGCGGCTAATTCTATGGCGGTCAATGTTATTAAAGGGGATATCATCAAAAATGAAGCGATGAAAGATCCCCGATATGTGCCATTTTTTGGGTCATCAGAGTTTAGTCGTTTCAATGCTTTTCATCCGTCAGTTTTAGCAGAACAATATAATCGAAATTATCGTCCTTTTTTATTAGGCGCGGCAGGGACACAATCCCTTTCACAGTTCTTTATGTTAGAGTCGATGGCTAAAGAAATGCACGGTAAGAAGGCAGTATTTGTTATTTCACCTCAGTGGTTTGTTAAAGGTGGGGTTAGCAAAGAGATGTTTTCACTTTATTTTTCACCACTTCAGACTTATCGTTGGGCGGTGAAAACAGTAAAAACGGATGAGATGGAACGTTACACAGCAAAACGTCTATTGCGTTTTAAAAACGTTGCCTCAGATGCAACCCTTAAGGCAGTGCTGCAACAAATTGCTGAAGGTAAAGAGTTATCTATTACGCAAAAGAAAATGTGTCAGTTGAAAATTAATATGCTAAGTCGTGAAGATGAATTATTTGGTCATGTCGGGATAATCGACCATGACAGTAAGATTATGAAAGGGATGCGGACGTTACCCGCTACTTATGATTTTCATAAACTAGATCAGTTAGCCTATAATACTGGCCAAGAAAAAACAAAAACAAATCCGTACCAAATCACAGATAAATTTTATAAAAAACGGATTGCCCCTGTCGAAGGTACCTTGAAAGGGGCTCAAGAAGATTTTGATTATCGTCAATCAGTCGAATTTTCTGATTTCCAATTATTTTTAAATGAAGTTGCCAAATTAAAGATGGATGTTCTATTCGTCATTCCACCTGTTAATGAACGTTGGTCAGACTATACAGGCTTATCAACTAAAATGTTAGATGAGTTTAGTCTCAAGATTAATCACCAATTAAAGAATCAAGGGTTTAAAAATATTCTTGATTTAACTGAACGACGTGGTGAAGATTATTTTATGGAAGATACTATTCATATTGGTTGGCGTGGTTGGTTAGAGATGGATAAAGCTGTTGCACCATTTTTAAAAGATGTGCAAGCAAAACCTATTAACTATCAATTAAATGATGATTACTATTCAAAAGAATGGCAGAATATGAAGCCAACTAATTTAAATTAGAAAAACCAGTTCTTTTAAGAACTGGTTTTTTGCTTAGATATGGAAGGCATAAAGTGGTCCAAGATAACTAGTTTCTTTAAAATTAGTAAAATGATATAATAAAAGAGCTTTATAATTCGAAAATAAGAGGTGACGATATTGGATAAAAAAGAAGAGCTATTTTTAAAAGAATTGACAGATGCACGTGCTGTACCAGGAAATGAAGAGGAAGTTCGTGAGATTTTTAAAAAATATGCAACACCTTATGCTGATAAAATGATGTATGACGGTTTGGGTGGTGTTGTAGCAAAACATGCGGGTGAGAAAGACGGGCCGCGTGTCTTGATTATGGGACACATGGATGAGGTCGGTTTTATGGTGACCCAAATTACTGAAAAAGGCTTTTTAAAATTCCAAACATTAGGTGGTTGGTGGGGGCAAGTGATGTTAGCCCAACAAGTTACAATTAAAACAACTGCTGGGAAGTTAATTCATGGTGTAATTGGTTGTAAACCACCTCACGTATTGTCAGCTGATGTGCGTAATAAACCATATGATGTAGCTGAAATGTTTATTGATATTGGGGCTACAAGTGAAGAAGAAGCGATGGAATGGGGAATCCGTCCAGGAGATATGGTAACCCCTCATACAGAGTACCGTCGTTTAAATGACTCTAAGTTCTTATTGGCTAAAGCTTGGGATAATCGTATTGGGACAGCTGTTTCATTAAAAGTTTTGGAAAACTTAGCAAAAGAGGGACATCCTAATATCTTATTTGCTGGTAGTAATGTGCAGGAAGAAGTTGGCTTACGCGGAGCTAAGACAAGTACTAATTTAACTAAACCGGATATTGCTTTTGCTTTAGATACTGGAACAGCTGGAGATACTCCAGGTATGACACCAAAAGAATCAATGTCTGAATTAGGTAAGGGGCCACAAATTATTATTTTTGATGCGTCAATGATTCCTCATCGTAAGTTACGCGACTTTGTTATTGATGTTGCTGATGAGTTAGAGATCCCTTATCAATTAGAAGTAATCCCTGGTGGTGGGACAGATGCAGGGAGTCAGCATGTAGCTAACAATGGGGTCCCATCATTAGCTATTACAGTAGCGACACGTTATCTACACTCACATACGTCAGTTATCCATGAAGACGATTATTTAAATACTGTGAAATTGGTTACTGAAGTAGTCCGTCGTTTAGATAAAGACACAGTTGCGAAACTTTGTCAGTACTAATAAAAACAAAAATGTTTTTATAGAGGAGATAAAGTGATAGAAAGCTTGTAAATCTTTGATTTATGAGCTTTTTTATTTTAAAATGCTATAATTAAGTATAAAGTAAAGAGGTCAGAAAGGGTGTTAGCGAAGTAAATGAAAGTGACAGTTTTAGGGTATTGGGGAGGTTATCCTTGGAACAATGAAGGGACAAGTTCTTATTTATTAGAGTCAGAGGGTTTTAGTTTATTGATAGATGCTGGAAGTAGTACGCTCAATGTTTTACAAGAACATTTGGACCCATTAACTTTGGATGCGGTTATTATTTCCCACTATCACCACGATCATATTGCTGATTTAGGTGTCCTGCAATATTATCGTCAATTGCATAACAGCACGGTAACACCAAAATTATTACCTATTTATGGTCATATGGAGGATGCTTATTTCTCAAGTCTTAGTTTGCCAGATGTCTCAAAAGGTATCGGTTATCAAGAGCATGATCGTCTTGTTATTGGTCCGTTCCGTTTAACTTTTTTACGGACTGTTCATCCAGTAGTTTGTTTCGCCATGAGGATTGAAGAAATAAAAACAGGAAAAGTTTTAGTTTATACGGCTGATTCTGGTTACTTAGCTAGTTTTAACCAGTTTGTAGCAAATGCTGATATTTTAATTGCAGATACTTATTTATTTAAAGGGAATGAACATCATCATGCTCATTTTACGTCTCATGAAGTCGGTTTGATGGCTGCTATAGGAGACGTTAAACAACTTATTTTAAGCCACTTAGCTCAAGATAAGGATTTAACTAAGCTATTGGAAGAAGCTAAGGAAGCCTCGGGAAGTAAAGTGTCAGTGTGTTTAGCAGAAAAAAATCTAACAGTTACAATTTAGGAGGAATTTATCAATGCTGTATGTACCTAATGAAGAAAGAGACCCACGTATTAATTTAGCAATCGAAACATTTTTAATGAGAGAAATGCCTTTAGAAGAACCGATCTTATTATTTTATATCAATGATCCGTCAATTATTATTGGACGGAATCAAAATACGATTGAAGAAATTAATAAAGAATATGTAGAAGAAAAGGGAATTCACGTGGTCCGTCGATTAAGCGGTGGCGGAGCTGTTTATCATGATAAAGGTAACTTAAATTTTAGTTTTATCATGCCTGATGATGGTGAATCTTTCCGTGATTTTGCTAAAGTGACGCAACCTATTATAGATGCTCTGCACGCTATGGGAGTCGAGGGTGCACAACTAAAAGGCCGGAATGATTTAGTGATTGATGATCGTAAGTTTTCAGGAAATGCGATGTATGCGACTAATGGGCGAATGTTTGCTCATGGTACTATCATGTTTGACAGTGATATCAATGAAGTTGTTAATGCCTTAAAAGTCCGCAAAGATAAGATTGAATCAAAAGGAATTAAATCAATTCGCTCACGTGTAACCAATATTAAACCATTTTTAGCTGATGAGTATCAAGGAATGACAACTATTGATTTTCGTCAAGATATTTTGTTGCGTATCTTTGGTGTAGAAAATTTAGATGAGGTTAAAACGTATACCTTAACTGAGGATGATTGGGCAAAAATCAATCAAATTTCTGATAACTATTATCGCAATTGGAATTGGAATTATGGCCGTTCGCCAGAGTTCGATTTAGTCAGACGAGAACGCTTTACGATTGGCTCGGTAGAAGCAAAAATGAATGTTTCTGGTGGGACCTTAAATGATATTAGAATTTTTGGTGATTTCTTTGGGTTAGGTGAAATTAAAGATGTAGAAGAACAATTAAAAGGAATCAAATACGATAAACCAAGTATCACAGAAGCAGTTGAAACCATTGATTTGAAAAAATATTTTGGTAATATTGAAGTAGCTGACTTAGTCAATTTGTTATATTAATTAAATTAAAACGTACTAAATGAGCTTTAAGGGCTTGCTTAGTACGTTTTTTTATTAGGAAAGGCAGTCATTATGAACAATGAATTTATGATTGCTGTGTTATAATAAATTTACGTGATAAAATTAATTAACAATAGCTTATACAAGGAGGAAACAGAAATGAATCAAGAACGTCTCGACAAAGTCATCGCCAAAATGAAAGAACGTGAAGTCCCACAGTTATTAGTATCGGACCCAGCGACTATTTTTTATTTAACAGGTAAGTGGATTCATCCTGGTGAGCGTATGTTAGTCTTAATTTTAAAAACTTCTGGGGAACACATCCTAGTCATTAATAAATTGTTCCCAATTGAAAATGATATGGGGATTAAATTAGTATCGATAGATGATACGGATGACGGTGTAGCCTGTCTCTTAAATGAATTAGACCCTAGTCAAGTCATGGGAGTAGATAAAAATTGGCCGTCACACTTCTTATTGAGATTGATGGAGCTAAGTAACGCAACAAAATTTGTGATTGGATCAGAAATCACTGATGACGTACGTGCTATTAAAACAGAAGCTGAAAAAGATTTGATGCGTGCAGCATCCAAAGATAATGATGAGGCAGTGGATCGCCTACAAGCTCTAATTAAAGAAGAATTAACAGAATTAGAGATGAGTAAAAAATTAGCAGATATTTATGATGAGTTAGGTAATTCAGGCTTCTCATTTGAGCCAATTGTGGCTTATGGTGCTAATGGAGCAGATCCGCATCATGAAACAGATGCGTCTCGGGTTAAAGAAGGCGATAGCATTATTTTAGATATTGGTGGCGTTAAAGAGGGTTATTGTTCAGATATGACGCGTACATTCTTCTATAAATCAGTGTCAGATAAGAGTCGTGAAGTTTATGAGACTGTTTTAGAAGCAAATAAGCGTGCCATTGCATTAGTTAAACCAGGCGTTAAATTTAGTGAGATCGATGCAGCAGCTCGTGATTATATTACTGAAAAAGGTTATGGCGAGTATTTTACTCACCGTACGGGTCATTTTATTGGCATTGAGTGTCATGAGGCGGGGGATGTTTCAGGTACGAATGATAACGTCGTTGAGCCGGGGATGATTTTCTCAGTAGAACCAGGTATTTATATTCCAGGAGAAGTGGGAGTTCGCATTGAAGATTTAGTTTTAGCAACAGAAGATGGTTATGAATTATTAAATCATTATCCAAAAGAGTTAACGATTGTTGGTTAATTAAAAAAGACTGTCACTAAATTGTGACAGTCTTTTTTAGATGATTTATGTAATCGGGTCCATAGACAGCCGACTCTTAAAAAAGCATCAGTGTAGGATTCGATAAGATAAAATTAATACTATTATAGTGATAAGCGTCCTTTACGACCTAAACCAACGGCATTACGCATACGTTGTAAAGTTTTTTTAGCAACTTTATTGGCTTTTTCAGCCCCTTCATTTAAAATAAGATCCAATTCATCAGAAGCAAGCAATTCTTTTTGACGTTGTTGAATAGGTTCAAGAACAGCAACGATTGCCTCGCCTAGATCAGTCTTAAACTGTCCATAACCAGAGTTCGCATAGTGCTCAGCTAACTCAGTCACGCTTTGACCAGTCATAGCTGAGAAGATAGTAAGTAAGTTAGAGATACCAGGTTTATTTTCGATATCGTACTCAATTTTACCACTAGAGTCTGTAACAGCTGATTTGATTTTTTTCCGAATGACAGTCGGGTCGTCAAGCATTGAAATATAGCCTTTAGCATTGGTATCTGATTTGCTCATTTTTTTAGTTGGATCTTGTAGACTCATGATGCGAGCGCCATGTTTTGGAATCTTAACCTCAGGTTTGACCAAAATTGGTTGTTTCTCAGAACCGTAACGAGTGTTAAAGCGATCAACAAAATCACGTGTTAATTCTAAATGCTGTTTTTGATCTTCGCCAACAGGTACTAAATTACTACCATATAAGATAATATCGGCAACCATCAGTGGTGGATAGGTTAAAAGAGCGGCACTAACACTGGTTTGTCCATTTTTTTGTGATTTATCTTTAAACTGTGTCATGCGTTCTAATTCCCCAATTGTTGTGTTACATTGAACAATCCAAGCTGCTTCAGCGTGAGCAGCTACTTCAGATTGGATGAAGATTGTGGCTTTTTTAGGATCTAAGCCAACTGCTAAATATAAAGCAGCTAAGCTAAGAGTTTGTTCTCGTAATTTTAAGCGGTCCTGTGGGACGGTGATGGCGTGTTCATCTACGACACAATAGTAACAGTTGTAGTCATCTTGTAGCGAAATAAATTGTTGCATAGCACCAATATAGTTACCGATAGTGGGAATGCCACTCGGTTGTATTCCAGAAAAAATAGTATCCATTTTAGTATCTTCCTAACATTGTTTTTTTATTAATTATACTGGAAAAAAAATTAAAAAGACAGTTGAAACGCTTAGTTATTAAAATAACACTTGATAAAAAAAACAAAATGAGAAATTAATGAGTGAAACCTTGTAATAAAGGGGTTTCAAGGGGGAAAGTGTGAACAAACATGGATTTAATTGCGTTTTAAATTAGAGAAAGTTAATTTAAGGGTAGTATTTTTAGTGTGAATAGGTTATAATGAATACAAGAGCTACAGGAATTGTAGTCATAAAACTCATTTTAAAGGAGTGACATTTATGCTAACATTATATACTTCACCAAGCTGCACATCTTGCCGTAAAGCGCGCGCGTGGTTAGTAGAGCAAGAAATCCCATTTAAGGAACGTAATATCTTTTCAGAACCTTTGGATTTAACTGAATTAAAAGATATTTTACGAATGACAGAGGATGGTACTGAAGAAATTATTTCAACACGTTCGAAAGTTTTCCAAAAATTAGATATGGATTTCGATGATTTGTCACTACCAGAATTATTGAAATTAGTTCAAGAAAATCCTGGTTTGTTACGTCGTCCTATTATGATTGATGAAAAACGTCTTCAAGTTGGATTCAATGAGGATGAGATTCGTCGATTCTTACCAAGAGAAGTTCGGGCATTAGAATTACGCCAAGCGCAGTTAATGGCAGGCTTATAGTCAATAATAGATGACCTCGTCACCGGACGAGGTCTTTTTGTAGATTTTTTTCTTTACTTTTTAGGGTTTTAGGCTACAATGTGTCTATAGAGATAAAGAAAATATAACTATCAGATAGTTCAAAGAAGAGAGGTGTAGCCATATGGAAATGGAACGCATTAATGAAAATACAATCCGAGTGTTGATTGAAAATGAAGATTTAGAAGCACGAGGGATTACTTTTTTAGATTTATTAGGTAATCACAAGCAAATTGAAAGTTTCTTTTATAGTATTCTAGAAGAGGTCGATATTGATGAGCAGTTCCAAGAGACAGATGCTGTCACTTTTCAGGTGCTACCAAATCGGAATGGGTTAGAGTTATTTATTAGTAAAAATGTGTTGGTAGATGGTGAAAATGATTTTCCAGAAATTGGAGAAATTTTAAATCAGGACAATTTTAGTGATTTTATCAAGAGTCAAATAGGGGAAGGTTTGCCGATTTCTGAGCCTAATTTAGACGAAGGCTCATTAGTTGCTAGAAGTGGCGAGAAGTCTACTGAAAAGGAAGAAACAGAGGATGGCGTACTAGCACCAACCACGATTGAAACCGTCGTTCGTTTAGCGAGCTTTGAAGATTTGATTGTCTTAGCACATCGTGCTAAGTTTGAAAATATGACGAGTGATTTATATCGTATGTCTGGTGAGGGTGATGTTTATTATTTGCATCTAACATTTGACTTAGAAGAAATGACAGAAGAACAAGTCTATGATGAGTTAGGACTAGTTTTAGAGTTTGCCGCCTTAGTAACTTTGACTCCAGAAGTTTTAGAAGAGTATGGTCAATTAGTAATGGAACGTAGTGCGTTAGAACAAACTAAACACTATTTTAAAAAATAAGCGTGAACTTTACTACTAGTTGGCTAGTAGTAAAGTTTTTTTACGTCTATAAGGAGTTAGAGAATGTCAGAATATACAACGATTTTATTTGATGTTGATCAAACATTATTAGATTTTAAACAAGGGCAACAAAATGCTTTGCGAAAAATGTTTCATGCTCAAGGGATAACGATGACCCCAGAATTGTTTGAAATATATGAACTTAAAAACCATGATCTATGGGCTGCTTTTGAACAGGGATTGGTAAAAAGAGAACAAGTTTTAAGTGAACGATTTACATATATTTTTAAAAAATGTGGCTTAGAACGAGATGGCTACGAGATGGATCGGTTATTTAGAGGTTATTTAAAGGAAGAAGCTATTTTATTACCTGGAGCATTTGAAGTAATCGAAAAACTGAGTAAAAAATATCGTCTGGGGATTGTCACAAACGGTGTTTCTGAAACACAATATCGTCGTTTAGAAAAAGCAGAACTATTAACTTATTTTAAAGAAGCGATTTTTGTTTCTGAAGATACTGGTTTTCAAAAACCGATGCCTCAATTTTTTGATTATGTGTTTGAACGTTTGCCTGGTGTAGAGCGTTCAGAAACATTGATTGTAGGAGATTCTTTAAGTGCAGATATTAAAGGTGGTAACTTGGCTGGTTCTAAAACATGTTGGTACAATCCCTTGGGAGTAGTTAATGAGACTAAGATTATCCCGACCTATGAAATCAAAGAGTTACGTGAGTTATTACAATTATTATAAAAAAAAAGCCCCTAAGGGCTTTTTTTATTTAGTCAGACCAATTAGGTAATCATCGTCCTTCATAGCTTCTACACTACCTAGTAAATAACCATTACCGACTTGTGAGAAGAAATCATGATTGCTTGTCCCCGTTGAGAGACCATTCATTACAATCGGATTGACGTCATTGGCAGTATCAGGGAATAAAGCATTGACTCCTAAGTTCATTAGGGCTTTATTAGCATTGTAGCGTAAGAATGTTTTGACTTCTTCAGCCCAACCTAATTCGCCATATAACATATCAGTGTAGCCTTCTTCGTTTTCGTATAGCTCATATAATAAGTTATACATCCAATCTTCCATTTCAGTCCGTTCATTTTCTGGTAGCTGATTAAATCCTAATTGGAATTTGTAACCAATATAGGTACCGTGAACAGATTCATCACGAATGATTAATTTGATAATTTCTGCTACATTGGCCAACTTATTATTACCTAGATAGTAAAGTGGCGCAAAAAAACCTGAGTAAAATAAGAAGGTTTCTGTAAACACACTAGCTACCTTTTTTTGTAAAGGTGTCCCTGTTAGGTAAATATCATTAATCATTTTAGCTTTCTTTTGTAAAAATTCATTAGTATTAGTCCATTCGAAAATTTCTTCAATTTCAGCTTTGGTATTTAAAGTACTGAAGATTGAAGAGTAACTTTTAGCATGAACAGATTCCATGAACTGAATATTGTTCAGAACAGCTTCTTCATGTTGTGTTCGCACATCAGGGCGAATAGCTTCGATGGCACTCTCAGATTGGATAGTATCAAGTAACGTAAGACCACCAAATACATAACCAATTGTTTGTTTTTCCAACTCTGATAAAGCACGCCAATCATCTAAGTCGTTTGATAAAGGAATACGGGTATCAAGCCAAAATTGCTCCGTTAACTTTTCCCAAGTTGATTTATCAATCATATCTTCCATGCTGTTCCAGTTAATTGCTTCATAATACGTTTGACTCATAGCTTGTTTTTCCTCCCTTAAATTACACAGCTTTCACATGAATTACTGCCAATTTCTTCTTCATCATCTGTGAAGGTACGAATATAATAAATTGATTTAACCCCTTTGTGGAAGGCATAGTGACGTAAGATATTCAAATCACGTGTGGTTTGTTTGGTTGTGTCTGTCTTCCATTCGTAAAGGCCTTCTGGAATATCTGAACGCATAAATAAAGTCAAGCTCATACCTTGATCAATGTGCTGTTGAGCGGTTGCATAGACATCAATAACTTTGCGCATATCCATATCATAAGCTGAAGTATAGTAAGGTAATGTCTCGTTACTTAAGTAAGGAGCAGGGTAATAGATTTTTCCGATTTTTTTCTCTTGACGTTCTTCAATAAGACGTGTAATCGGATGAATACTAGCACTCGTGTCATTAATATAAGAAATTGAGCCATTTGGTGCAACTGCTAAACGATTTTGGTGGTATAACCCATCACGTTGAACGTCTTGGCTTAATTGTTTCCAATCTTCGGCTGTTGGAATAAAGATATCAGCGAAGAGGGCTTTTATTTTATCAAACTGTGGTTGGTGGTTGGCTTCAATATATTTGTCAAAGTATGAACCATCAGCATAGGTTGATTTTTCAAAATTATAGAAACGTTGTTGACGCTCTTTAGCAATTTGATTGCTTTCAACTAATGTCCAGTAGTTTAGTAACATAAAATAAATATTAGTAAAATCGATTGATTCAGGAGAGCCATATTCCATTTGATTTTTAGCAAAATAAGAATGGAGCCCCATAGCGCCTAAACCGATTGTGTGATTTAAGTCATTGCCATTTTTGATTGATGGAACAACGTCAATACTTGAGGCGTCGGTAATATAAGTTAGGGCACGTGTCATAGTACGGACGGATTGACCAAAGTTAGTACTCGCCATTAAGTTAGGAATATTAGTAGAGCCTAGATTACAGCTGATATCTGTCCCTAAAACATCGTATTCTTGTTTATTATTAATAATAGAAGGTGTCTGAACTTGTAAAATTTCAGAACATAAGTTACTCATAATAATCTTACCGTCGACTGGATTTTGACGATTAGCTTCATCAATATTGATAATATAAGGGTAACCTGATTCTTGTTGTAATTTACTAATTTCATTTTCTAAGTCACGGGCTTTGATTTTAGCTTTACGAATATTAGGGTTAGCCACTAAATTGTCATACTCTTTTGTAATATCTAGATAAGAGAAGGGGATACCATATTCTTTTTCAACACTATAAGGACTAAATAAATACATGTCTTCATTGTTACGTGCTAATTCATAAAACTTATCTGGGACATTTAATCCTAAAGATAAGGTTTTAACCCGAATTTTTTCATCGGCATTTTCTTTTTTAGTAGATAAGAACATTTCAATATCAGGATGAAAGACGTTTAAGTAAACAACCCCTGCACCTTGACGTTGACCTAATTGATTACTGTAGCTAAAGCTATCTTCAAATAATTTCATAACGGGAACAACGCCACTAGCAGCCCCTTCATAGCCTTTAATAGGTGCGCCAGCTTCACGTAAGTTATTTAATGAAATTCCAACTCCGCCACCAATCCGTGATAATTGCAAAGCGCTGTTGATGGAACGCCCAATACTATTCATATCATCTGTTACTTGTAGTAAGAAACAAGAAACTAATTCGCCGCGACGTTTACGTCCAGCATTTAAGAAAGAAGGAGTCGCCGGTTGATAACGTTGATGAATCATTTCATCGGCAATATTCATGGCTAATTGCTCGTCACCATTGGCAAAATAAAGTGCGTTGAAAGCGACACGATCTTCATAACGCTCAAGATACATTGTGCCTTCATTATTTTTTAAGGCATACTGTGAATAAAACTTATAGGCTGCCATAAACGATTTAAATTGAAAATGTTGCTCTTTTAAGAAGGCATATAAGTCATCAATAAATGACATTGAATACTTTTTAATGAACGCTGTCTCAATAAAATCATGATCGATTAAGTAGTTGATTTTTTCCTCAGTTGTTGAAAATGTCATCGTATTAGGTTCGACATTTTCTTTAAAGAAGGCAACGAGTGCTTCTTTATCTTTGTGCAAAGGAATTTGGCCATCAACTGGGCGGTTAATTTCATTGTTTAGCTCGAAATAGCTAACATCAGTTAATTTTTTTAAACTCACTTTTAGTCACTACTTTCTTAAATTTTTTCTTCAAACATCTATTATACTAGATTTTATTTTAGAACCAACTTTATTGTTTGGCTCCTAGGTAATAATAGTTGTAAGAGATAAGGGATTACGAGATAAAACGCAACAAAATCGCCCGCTAGTTATGTGCAGCGAACGATTTTGAGTGTCGATAAGGTGAATTGGAACAGTTGCTATTAAACAGCTAAAGAACGTAATTGATCTGGTCTGAAGCCAACGATTGAGATGTCTTCATTTGCTGTGACAACGGGTACGCTACGGTAGCCATTTTCTTTTAACCACTCTACATATTGTGGTTCAGTATCAATGTTTACTTCATTATATGAAACGTTCTTATCGCTTAAGAAACGTTTAGTCATCTTGCATTGAGGGCAGTTATCTTTTGTGTATAATGTAATGTTTGTCATAGTTCTTACCTCCGATTTAATTCTATATTTAGTATACCCTGTATCTTGGGAAAGTCAAGAATGAAAAAGACTAAAAACACAATATATGGTATGTGGGGGTTCTGTGGAATACAAGTCATGGTGTTTGTGGAGAATTAGACGAAAAGCCTCTAGATTAGTATTTCTTCTTTATTTTTCAGTGGATAAACATGTGGATAAGTCTTTTTTTACTCTTGTGACGTTCTTATACCATACGAGATCTAAAGTGGGTGATAACAAGCTTTAGGCTAATTCTTAAAAAAAACGAAAGAGTGGTGCTACTACATCTAGTAGTCGTGTAAAGCTAGGACAAATAATAAGTATAAAAAATATTGAGAAAGAATGAGCAAAGACTGGGTTTTTATTGACACCTTTCCAGGGGAAGAGTAGTATAAAAGATGTAAATGATAATGATTCTCAATAAAAGGTGATTAAATAAAATATGTGATATCATCACAAGATAGATGGGTGATAGAGTGATTAGATTAATAGAGGGCAATCAAGGAAAACAATATTTTGTACTTGAAATTATAAATCAGACTGTTTCTAATCGTCATTTGGCCAATTTAGGATTAATTAGTGGGACACCAATTAGAATTGTCTCAAAAAATAAACATGGCGATTATATTATTTTATTAAGAGACACACGTCTTGCGATGAGTGAGCAGGTGGTTAGTCAAATTATGGTGAGTGACGAACGTGTAGGTGAAAAGACAACATGGTCATTGTCTGAGGCTCAAGTTGAGACGCAAGTAAAAGTAACACAAATTGTTGGAGATAAAAAAATCCGTCGCCGCTTGATGGATATGGGGTTAACGAAAGGAACCCCGCTGTATTTAAGAAAAGTAGCCCCATTGGGCGATCCACTTGAAATTAGTGTGAGAGGTTACGAATTAACTTTAAGAAAAACAGAAGCAGAATTTATCATAGTAGAGGAGTTCTAAGATGAATAAACTATCGCTTGCTTTGGTGGGGAATCCGAATAGTGGTAAAACTAGCTTATTCAATGCCTTAACAGGCTCGAGTCAATCAGTGGGAAATTGGCCAGGTGTAACGGTTGAACGTAAAGAAGGTTACTATAAACAAGCTGATCACATCATGATTCAAGATTTACCTGGTATTTACTCCCTATCTCCTTACACACCAGAAGAAGTTGTTGCTCGTAATTATTTGGTGGAAGGACAGCCAGAAGCAATTATTAATATTGTAGATGGGAGTAATTTGGAGCGTAATCTCTATTTAACGCTACAGCTATTGGACCTTGGCTTACCTCTCGTAGTGGGAGTCAATATGTTAGATGTGGTAAAAAAACAAGAAAAAGAAATAAATCTAAGTAAGTTATCTTATGGCTTAGGGACAGATGTTGTCGGGATGAGTGTTGTTAAAGGTCAAGGGGTATCTGAAATAGTTGCTAAAAGTTTAACGGCAATTGAGTCAAATAATACTTCTCAAAGGATCGGTATCCAGTATGATGAGCGCTTAGAGGTTGCACTCTTAGAAATAATCGGAATTTTGCATAAGGCAACTTTTCAAACAGAACCTACGAAAAAAATAAGCGAGAATAAGTACCGATGGTACAGCCTTAAATTGTTTGAACGAGATGAGGCTGTCTGCCAGACCTTAGTACTTTCGCAAGCTGATTGGAAAGAGATTGAAGAGATTATCACGATTACGGAAAAAATATTTGGTGATGATAGCGAAAGTATTGTGATTAATGAACGCTATCAATTTATTACCAAATTAGTTGAGTTATGTGTTGTGAATAATAAAGAATTTAAGTTGACAGTGAGTGATAAGATTGATCAAGTCGTGACCAATCGATTTCTAGCTTTACCCATTTTTGCAGGTCTCATGTGGTTTGTTTACTATTTGTCGATTCAAACCATTGGCACAGCTGGCACTGATTGGCTAAACGATCAGCTGTTTGGTGTATTAGTTCCAAATTATTTAGCAGCAGGCTTAAATTATTTGGAAGTAGCTGAATGGTTGCAACGGTTAATTTTAGAAGGGATTGTAGCTGGAGTAGGTGCAGTAATTGGTTTTTTACCTCAAATTATGGTGCTATTTCTCTGTCTTTCTTTTTTAGAAGATTGTGGTTACATGTCGCGGCTAGCCTTTGTTATGGATCGTTTATTTAGAAAATTTGGGTTATCGGGTAAGTCGTTTATTCCAATGTTGATTGCTACAGGATGTGGCGTACCTGGTATTATGGCAAGTCGTACCATTGAAAATGAAAAAGATCGTAAAATCACTATTATGGTTACCACATTTATGCCATGTTCTGCTAAGCTACCAATTATAGCCTTGATTGCAGGGGCACTATTTCCAGCTAGCTCATGGGTCGCGCCTTCGGCTTATTTTATCGGTGTGTTAGCGATTGTTTTTTCAGGTATTATGTTAAAGAAAACGCGAGGGTTTAGGGGTGACGTTGCCCCTTTTATTATGGAATTACCAGCCTATCATTGGCCACAATTTCAAGGAGTTTGGCAACAAACTTGGCATCGAAGTAAAGCGTTTGTCAAAAAAGCCGGCACGCTTATCTTTGTTTCGAGTATCCTTATTTGGTTTAGTTCTAATGTAAACTGGCAGTTACATTTTGTCTCAGAAGATCAAAGTATTTTGGCTAGTTTAGGAAGTGTCTTAGCTTACTTATTTGTTCCTCTAGGGTGGGGGGATTGGCGGAGTGCTGTAGCGACCATTACTGGACTTGTAGCAAAAGAAAATGTAGTTGGAACTTTTGGCGTCTTGTTTGGTGCCGGTCGTGATGTATCTGAGGCAGGTCAAGAAATTTGGCCGGCTTTGCAAGTTATTTATACTCCAGTCTCAGGTTATTCCTTCTTGGTTTTTAACCTGTTATGTGCGCCATGTTTTGCAGCTATCGGAGCCATTCATCGCGAAATGTCGGATTATAAATGGACGCTTATTGCTGTTTTATTTCAGTGTGGCTTAGCGTACGCTATTAGTTTTATTATTTACCAAGGCGGTCGCATACTGATAGAAGGACAAGGAATAACTTGGTTAAGTATAGTAGCAGTCGGTGTTTTAGGTAGTTTAATCTATAGTGTGATGAGACCGACTAAGGCTGAGGTGGTTACGTTAGAGGATATTTAACAGAAGGGACAGGGTTAAATGATAGCAACAATTGTGCTAAGTGTCATCATTTTTGGTACGGCAGGATATATAATATATCGCTCACTTTTTTTGAAAAAAGGGTCGTGTGAGTGTGATGCTTGTGATTGTCCAGCGAAATCTGGACGTTCAAAAAAATAAGTCACGTTTGGGGCTTATTTTTTTGCGCTTATGGCTTGCACCATGACGACGAGAGTGCTAAAATTGTAAATGTAGTCGGGTTGTTAGCTCAGTTGGTAGAGCAACGGACTCTTAATCCGTGGGTCGAGGGTTCGAACCCCCCACAACCCATGGGTGCCAAACCCATGAGACAGGTCAAACGTTGGTGCGCAAGCATTTAGAAAACGATTGACGCTGTCTCTTTTTTGTTTAAAAATATTAAAATGTTATGGATAGGAGTTATCATGATATTTATTGGGATAGGATTGCTATTTTTAGGTGTTATTTTACAAGGGATTGGCAGACATAAAGCGATTAAAGGACAGTATATTAAGTATGCTCATAAACCTTGGGTAGGAGCGGTATCTAAATTATCCTTAATAGGCGTGTTAGCGATTATCTTAGCGCTCTTCTTTTTGTATCAAGGGTATCAACAAATTTAAGATGCCTTATGGAGAGGTTATTGTTTAAAAAAAGCTTGAAACCTTAAATTTAAGGTTTCAAGCTTTTTTAGTTGGGGAGATCTTGCTCTTTTTCCTGCAGGGTTTGGTTTTCTTCTTCTCGTAAATGCTGCGCATTTTCAATAATGCGTTCGATTTTCCGCTGAATAAATGCCACGATACTTAGTGTTTGTTGTTGGTGATAGCCTAAATCTAGATATTCGTTTTCCCAAGCATAAAAGTTTCCTTTTAAAAGACTTTTATGTGCTCGCCACTCGTTGAGCAATGCTTGGCGTGTTTCATCTTCATAGTTTTTTTCGATATAATTTTTCAATCCCATATACAATTACCTCACTTGTCATTTTTTTATTCTGATTGTAAGAATTAATAACAAAACATGACGCAACTAACTTTTTTATGACTAGAGAATGTCATAAGTTACCAAGAATCTTTACCCGTATTTTACTCCTTATAAGTGAAAAAAACCACCTTGTAGGACTTGTTTGTTGTACTAAGTTTTATAAGTAGATGGAATGCTTTTGAGTGTCTTTTTAGTAAGCGTTGTTACGGTTTTATTGCTTCAAAGGTAAAGGTTTGATTGCTATTGCTAGGGGGGGGCTAGATAGTCATAATCTGCTGAGAGTGTAATACTTTCAAATCCAACTTTTTCTAACATTAGTTTAAATTCGCTTAACCCATACCACCTCATTGTCATATCTTGTAGCTCAGTTGCGATTAAAGAACCTTCTGTCCATTTTTCATATTTTAAGTAGGTTACAATGTGTTGGTGGAACCAATCAATTGCAAGTGTTTTTTGTTCTAACGTAATGCCGGTTTTTTTATCTATAGAGTAAGTAGTCGTAGAGACTTCACCTATCTCTGGATAAAAAGGTAGATCTAAATCGATAATTAATCGTCCTTTTGGTACGAGATGGTCAAAAAAGTTTGTTAAAACTTGATACGCCGTTTCTTCAGAAGGAAGTAAAGAAAAAGAGGCAGTGGGCATAATGATTGTGTCATAACAGTTGCCTAAAGCCATAGTGGCAAGGTCTGCTTGAATTAAATTTGCGGTCAAGTGACGTTGATGACAGGCTTGAGAACATTTTTCTAACATATCAGCTGATAGATCGACGCCATCTACTTGAAAGCCTTCTTCCAATAAAGGAATTAGCATCCGACCAGTCCCTACACCCGCCTCTAATATGGGACCATGACGGCCTTCTAAGCGTTCTAAGTAATAAGTAATATCTCCATTTAGCTCACTGCCAATAGGCTTTGTCAGCTCATAAACGGCGGCACAGAGGGGACCATAATTTTTAAACATCAAACCATTCCTTTCAGTCGTAGCTTTTTAAAAGCTATTCTTCTTTTAAAATAACAAATCCTGCCGTAAAAGTCACGGTAAGACTTAGGTGATAAAAACACTGATAAAAGAAGGCGTTTACTTTGCTTTGACACTAAGTCTTATAATTAATTTTTTATATCATTGACTTATCTTAAACATGAGCGTAAAATTATTTGTTCGTAAGACAAAGTGGTCGGAGGTAAGAGAATGACTAAAAAGACAGAGTGGGAATTAGAACAAGCCCATTTAGCAATGGTATATGAAAAGCTAGTGGAGATGGAACGAAAGGTTATAAATGAAGCCGAAGAAGCTGATGAAGATTCTCGTAGTTTTTTAAAGAATTTATCAGAAGATGTCCGCATGAATAATTCTTCAGCAGCTGATAGTTTTGAGTCATTAATTCAAGTGGAACAAAAAAACCAAGAACTTGCGCAATTAAATTATAAACGTGAGTGGTTAGAGAAACAAAAAAATAATATTAAGCAACTAATGGCTGGTCCTTATTTTGCTAAGTTAAGTGTTTTGTATCCTGAAGAAACAGAAACAGATGAGTTTTATATAGGAGTAGCAGGGTTTAGTGACGAAAATCATGAACAGTACGTGTATGATTGGCGTTCACCGATTGCTAATTTATACTATGAAAATAATTTGGGGCAGACTTCTTATGAGGCGCCAATGGGCGAAGTTCCAGTTGATTTGAAAAATCGTCGTCAGTTAAAAGTGACCAAAAATAAATTAATGGATTTCTTTGATACTAGTACGGCAATTGAAGATCCCATGTTACTAGAAGTCTTAAATGAAGAGTCATCAGTAAAATTACAAGATATCACGAGCACCATTCAAAAAGAACAAAATGCGATTATTCGTGATACTAAAAGTGATGTTTTAATTGTTGAAGGGATTGCAGGGAGTGGAAAGACTTCAACGGTTCTACAACGTATCGCCTTTTTACTTTATCGTTATAAAGATAATTTGAGACCAGAACAAGTTTTATTACTATCGCCAAATCCGATGTTTAGTAAATACATCGAAGAAGTGTTACCAAGTTTAGGTGAAAAGAACCCTCGCCAAATGACGTATCGTGATCTGATGAGAACCCGTGGTAAAAATCACCATATTGAGGAATTAGAATCTCAATTAACGAATTATCGGGTCATGGATTCTTTAGAAAATATGTTAGAGATTGAACGTTATGTAGGGGAATTAGATGCTACCGATTTAGACTTTCAGTCGTTAACGCTTGGTTCAGAAGTTGTTATTTCAGCTAAATGGATGCGTCAAACGTTGATGGCTTTGCCGAAGGAAGTTGAATTATACCGTCGTTTAGGTTATTTACAAGAAAAAATGCAGGAAGCACTAATGAGTTATATTAAAACAGAAAGTCGAAAACCCAAATGGCGAAATGAATTAGAAAACCTAAGTAATGAAGAATACAATCAGTTATTTTCTCAAGGTCCAGGTCGTGGTGATAAGAGTAAGGGCCGAGAAAAAAATGAAGATGAGCAGATTGATCAAATTATTTATAAATTAGTTCATCGTCGTTATAGCGTGATCCGTAAAGCTATCAAGAGCTATCGTTGGTTAGATTTAGATAGTCATTATTTATTAGCTGTCGGGATGCCTTTAGAACAACCGATGTCTTTAGATCAAGCGACTGAATTTGCTTATTTAAATTATTTAATGGTGGATCGTGGGAACCATACACAAACCAAATTTGTTGTTTTGGATGAGGTACAAGATTACAGTGAGGCGCAACTTTATTTCTTAGCTAAAGTTTACGGTAAAGCTAATTTTACGTTAGTTGGAGACGGTTATCAGTCTATCTTTGCTCAAGGAACAACGTTTTCACGTGTTGAGGCGTTATTTGCAGGTGATAAACGTCGAGTGACCTCAGTCAAGCTACTGAAATCTTACCGTTCAAGTGGCCCAATAAGTCATTTTATGAAACACTTATTAGGTGGAGATGAAAGTGGCGTTGAAGTGATTGATCGTCCAGGGAAAGAACCAGAAATTAAAGAAATATTAGATTTAGACAGTTATCTAAACTATTTAAAAGTTCGTCTTGCTTCTTGCCAAGTGGATCAACGTCAAGTTATTTTAACTAAAGATAGTAATGAAGCACGTAAGTTATATCAACAATTAAATCAACCAACTGGGGTGACGTTAATTGCTGATTCAACAAAATTAGACTTAAGTGGTCAACAGTTTATCATGCCGATTCACTTAGCTAAAGGTTTAGAATTTGATGTTGTTGTAGTTCATGACGCTTCTGCTAAACGTTTTGCTAGTCAACATGAATTAAATTTATTATACACGGCTAGTTCACGTGCGATGCATGAGTTGTATTTACCTTATATTAAAAAGCCATCTCATTTTATAGTTTAGTAAGTAATAAAAAAAAGCCAATGCTAGTGTTTATGCTAGGGTTGGCTTTTTGAGGCTAATTGCGAGATATAAAAGTGATAGGAGTGGAGTGAATTGAGTTTATATTATGATTGTCTACTCATAGAGGAGTGCGAATTGGTTGTCTTAATCAGTGAGCAGGGGCTACGTTATTTAGGAGTCGGAATGCCAGAGATGACCAAGGTCAATCCAAAGAGAGAGCAAGTGAAATTAAATCAGCAAAAAGTCGCCCCTTATATACTTCAAATAAGAAGATATTTAATCGGAGAGTTGAGACAATTTGAGTTGCCCTTAGATATCAGTTTAGTCGGAACTGAGTTTCAACAACGTGTTTGGCAAGCCTTACGACGTATCCCTTACGGCTGTCATTTGACCTATGAAGAAATTGCTATTATGATTAATCGCCCTAAGTCTATTAGAGCAGTTGGAACTGCGATTGGTAAAAATCCAGTTTTATTACAAATTCCATGTCACCGTGTTATTCGTAAGGATGGAACGCTAGGTGGGTATTCTGGTGGGCTAAATTTGAAAAAGAGAGTATTAGATTTAGAAGAAATTAGCTATAAAGACATATAGCGTTATAGTGGTCATTAAGTTAAGAAGCGTATACTTGTCATGGCAAGTATAAGGTTACCTAAGGTTTTATCTGACTCCAAAATAAGGTATAATGAATAAGATATCCTTAGTAGTAGTAAGATGACAGTAACATGAGGAGGAAAAGTCATGAAAAAGATATTAGTAGTAGATGATGAAAAACCGATTTCGGATATTGTTAAGTTCAATTTAACTAAAGAAGGATATGAGGTCTTTACCGCTTATGACGGTGAGGAGGCGCTTGAATCTGTTAAGGAAGTTGAACCAGATTTGATTTTGTTAGATCTGATGTTACCAAAGATTGATGGGTTAGAAGTTTGCCGCGAAGTTCGTAAAAACTATGATATGCCAATCATCATGGTAACGGCAAAAGATTCTGAAATAGACAAAGTATTAGGATTAGAGTTAGGGGCAGATGATTATGTCACTAAGCCATTTTCTAATCGTGAACTAGTCGCACGTGTTAAAGCCAACTTACGTCGCCATGGTCAAACCAGTTCAAAGGCAGTTGAAGAAGAAGAAGAAGTAAATGAGTTGGAGGTGGGCGCTTTAACCATCCATCCAGACGCTTATATTGTATCAAAACGTGGGGAAAAAATAGAATTGACCCATCGTGAATTTGAGTTATTACACTACTTAGCCAAACATCTTGGTCAAGTGATGACACGTGAGCATTTATTGCAAACAGTGTGGGGTTATGATTATTTTGGCGACGTTAGAACAGTTGATGTGACAGTTCGTCGCCTACGTGAAAAAATTGAGGATAATCCGAGTCATCCAATATGGCTTGTGACGCGTCGTGGTGTTGGTTACTACTTACGAAATCCCGAACAAGATTAGGAGCAATGAACATGAGGAAAAAAATTAGTTTTTTCCAATCTGTTCACTTTAAAATAGCCATGGTGTTTGTCCTACTGTTACTAATTTCAGTAGAGATCATCGGGGCTATTTTTATTCGTGAACTGGAAAAAAATACTTTGACTACTTTTAAAGAAACAATGAACGTCCAAGTTGAGTCCCTTGCTTCTAACCTTAGCACTGAATTAATTGCAGGAGATGAAGAGGGAGATGCTGTTTTAAAACGAACAGTCAATGAATTCTCCAAACGAGATGTCTATGAAGTTAGAGTTGTTGACGATAAGGGGATCGTGCGAGCGTCAAGTGATGCCAATAATCAAAATATTATTGGGAAAAAAAATGATATAGCGGCACTCAATGATTTTACTGAAAAACGGCAAGAACAAAAGGATAGTGAAACAAAACAGCGAGTTTATATTAATGTTCAACAAATTCGCTCGCCAGCAGGAGATGCTGTTATTGGTGGCGTGTATGTTAAGAGCGATATTGAAAGTAAATATGGTGAAATTAATAATACTACCTTGCTTTTCTTTTCCGCCTCAGTGATTGCAATGACGATTTCTTTAGCTGTTGCCTTATTAGTGGCAAGAACAATTACTAAGCCAATTGGTGAGATGCAACATCAAGCTAGAAGAATTGCTCAAGGTGATTATAGTGGTGAGTTGGAAGTTCATGGTCAAGACGAATTGGGTCAATTGGCTCAGACCTTTAATGAATTATCAGAACGAGTCGAGGAAGCACAAGAGACCTTAGAAGCGGAACGACATCGCTTAGATAGTGTGCTATCGCACATGACAGATGGTGTTGTGGCAACCGATCGTCGCGGTAAAGTAATTATTATCAATGAAAAAGCCTTGCTTTTATTGGAAAAAAAACACGAAACAAGTGTGGGACGTTCAATTTTAGATCTTTTGGATATAGAAGAAGATTACACTTTGCGTGAGTTGTTAGAGGGTAAAAATGAGCAACTGCTGACGATAAATCACGAGGGTGAGGAAGATGAGACAATCATCAAGGCTGATTTTGCGATGATTCGACGAGAATCTGGTTTTATTAGTGGATTAGTTTGTGTCCTACATGATGTAACCGAACAAGAAAAAAATGAACGCGAACGTCGTGAGTTTGTCTCCAATGTTTCTCACGAATTAAGAACACCTTTAACGAGTATGCGTAGTTATTTAGAAGCTTTGTCGGATGGTGCCTGGGAAGATCCTGAGATAGCGCCACGATTTATCAATGTCTCCTTAGTTGAGACCGATCGTATGATTCGAATGATTAACGACTTATTAAATCTATCAAGAATGGACTCACAGCGTAGTCCCTTACAAAAGGAACTATTAAATTTAAATGAATTAGTTAATTTTGTGTTAGATCGTTTTGAAATGATGATTAATAAAGAAAATCAAAATTATACGATTAAGCGTGAATTTACACGTCGTGTCATTTGGGTAGAAGCTGATCAAGATCGATTGATGCAAGTATTGGACAATATTATGAACAATGCTTTAAAATATTCGCCTGATGGTGGTGAAATCACGTGTACCTTATTGGAGACTCATAACAATGTCATTTTAAGTGTGAGTGATCAAGGGATGGGGATTCCTAAAAAAGATGTGAAGCGTATTTTTGATCGTTTCTTCCGTGTGGATAAAGCACGCTCTCGGGCAATGGGAGGCTCTGGTTTGGGACTAGCCATTTCTAAGGAAGTCATCAATGATCACGGTGGCACTATTTGGGCTGAGAGTGAAGAAGGAAAAGGCTCAACCTTCTATCTATCACTCCCTTATGAACCGATAGAGGAGGATGATTGGGAATGAAGGTATCAGGTAAAATAATTCGGATAATGCTAATTTTAATGATTTTTATTAGTTTGATTTTATCGTGGAAGATTTGGACAAATGCTGGAAGTACCGAACATGATCAGCAACGTAACCCAGAAAAATCTCTTGTTACTAAACAACCGAAAGATGTTTTCTTACCAGTTAAATTAGTCTACCATTCAAGCGATGGTGGCCATTACTATACGAATAAGGAAAGTTTAATTCAAAGTATGACAAAAGAATTGGTCAGCCGTATGAAAGGGAAGATCACGATTTCTTTAGGAAAAAAATACTTAGAACCAGCTAGTAAACGTGGGTCTTTCGATATGATTATGTCTAGCCCAATCTCAGTGACGTACTTCTTGAAAATTAATGGCGTTGAGCCCGATAAGGAACTAAAGAGTTCGGTTGATTTTCATCGCCTAGTTGTGTCATTAGATGAGAGTAAACTGCACTTTTTAGATAGCGATGATCGTCAAGTTTATCAATTAAAGCTGTCTGGTGAGATGAGCGAATTAAAAGATATGATTAAAGCTGAAAGTAGCCGTTTGTTACCAGTCATGAATCCGTCAAGTGAGCTACCAGTTTTTTATGAATTTAAAAATGAAATCAAACTGAAAAAATACAGCTATATTTTGGCAACACAGTCTTATACGACGTTTTCACAAGCTTTTTTTGATGATCGACAAGAAGTGATTTCAAATGAAGAAAACGATGAAAGTAAAGACGTCAATTTGATGACAGCGGATGGTGGGACGTTAACAGTTTTATATGATACTGGAGAAGTTAAATATACCGGGCATTTTGATGAAGTGATGAGTCGTTCTTATGATACCGATACGATTTTTGAAGATAGTTTTTTCTATTTGAAAAACATAGGGACTTCGATGGGAACACTTCGCTACTTTGAGGGCAGTGATAATAATGTGACCTATCGCAATTATGTTGAAGGCTATCCTATTTTTAGTGAATATAGCAAAGGACGGATCTCTGTTTCAAAAGATAATAACAATGTTAAAGTATTGACGAATCAAGAAACAATTCAGGTTCCGATTCCCTCACATGAGGAAGTTGTTCTAAAAGGGACAGATGATACCATTAAAGAATTAACCACATTAGGTATCACGAAACGTGATATCCAAGATCTCCAAATAGGTTATCGTTGGGAAACAAACAATGAGACGAGACAAGTAGTTGACTTAGTGCCGGATTGGTACATTAAATTAGATGGTACTTGGGAGAGTTTGACTGAGATTGGTCATAGTGTGGATGAGAAAGAAGGTGGCAAATAATGGATTTCAAACGAATTGAATTGATTTTTTTATGTGCCTTCTTGTCTTTAAATTTATTTCTTTGTTATTCGTACTATCAAGGGAAAATCAATCAAGCGCAAAATACGGAAGTTAATAGCGTGGCCACAATTGAAACCCGCCTAACATCCGATAAGATTAGCTTCCCTAAAAAGCTGTCAGAAGACGTATCTGAAGGCTATTATCTCAGTGCAGCTGCAACTGATTTCACCGAAATTGAGCATGACTACACACCAAAAGAAAGTCAAAATAAATATACTTTTGGGATGGCATTCAGTACACCAGAAAAAATATCTAATAAGTTGTCAGATAAAGAATGGTTAAGCTTTATTAAAGAAAACCCTCAGATTGCTTTAGGGAAAGATTATAAATCTGTACATAAATTAACCGATAATAAAGAGGTTCGTACTTTTAGTCAGATCTATGAAGAATTACCATTTAATGACGAAACGTCAGAATTAGTATTAGAAGAAGTGGAAGAATCAAAAGGGAGTCTATTAGTGACAGGTTTTATGCAATCTCATTTAAGTGAAATTGAACCATTACGTGAAAAACAAGAATTAATTACTGAAAAAGAAGCGATTGATACACTTTATATGGGAAATAAGATTCCTTATGAGGGGAGCATTCTTCAAACGCAATTAGCTTATACTAGAATTTTTACGATTCGTGGTAAAAATGTGTATGTGCCAGCATGGTTTGTGTTAATTAAAGATAACAAGAAAAATGTTCATATGGAGCGTGTTAATGCTTTTGCAAATTCAATTATTTCACCCAATGTCTCAGAAGTGAAAAAATAATTCAAGTATGGTAAGGTGAGAATAATAGTTTGAAGGAGTCTGATTGAGTGTTGAAGAAAGAAGAAGCATTTAAAGTAAGTATCTTGGCAAGCGGTAGTACAGGTAATGCCTTATATATCGAGTCTGATAAGAAAAAATTTTTAGTAGATGCAGGGTTGAGTGGTAAAAAAATAACCAGTCTTTTAGGAGATATCAAACGGTCACCAGCAGATTTAGATGGTATTTTGGTAACTCATGAACATAAAGATCACATCCATAGTGTTGGTATTTTATCTCGTAAATACGATTTGGATATCTACGCTAATGAACTGACATGGCAAGCAATGGCTAAAAATATTGGGACAATCAAACCAGAGCATCAACATATCTTTGAGATGGGTAAGACTAAAACTTTTGGCGATATGGATGTTGAAAGTTTTGGTGTGTCTCATGATGCAGCGGCCCCGCAATTTTATCAATTTCAACGTAATAATAAATCTTTTGTTATTTTGACCGATACGGGTTACTGTAGCGAACAAGTCCGAGGGGTTGTTAGAAATGCTGATGCTTATTTGATGGAAAGTAACCATGATTTAAGTATGTTGCGAATGGGTAAATACCCGTGGAGTTTAAAACAACGGATATTAGGTGACAAGGGCCATCTATCCAATGAAGATGGGGCATTAGTTATGGGTGACGTTTTGGGAGATAAGACAAAACGTATCTACTTAGGGCACCTTAGTCGTGAGAATAATATGAAAGAACTTGCTCATATGACGATGGAAAATAGTTTGAAAGAACAAGGACTGGGTGTCAATCATGATTTTAAAATATATGATACTGATCCAGACCAAGCTTCAGAATTATTTTCGATTTAAAAAAACCAGATGACTAAGTCATCTGGTTTTTTTTATTCTTTTTGTTGTTGTTTAAGGGCCGAAGCTTGATCTAAAGTTAATTCAACGGTTGTAGTTTTCTTTTCTTTTTCGCGGTAGTAAGTAAGCTCAACTGTTTCTCCAACTTTTTTCTTGTACAAGATAGATTGTAAGTCAGTCCCACTTTCGATTTCTTTACCATCGATTGCCACAATGACATCATATTGTTTTAAACCAGCTTTTTCAGCAGGAGAGGCAAATTGTAAGCTACGTACAATAACTCCGTTTTTAACGTCGTTAGGAAGTTTTAAGATATTTTCTTGTTGTTCTTTACTGATCATTGCCAAATCACTCATTGTAATCCCTAACATTGGTCGGTTCACTTCACCATCTTTTTCTAATTGGCTAATAATTGAAACAACATCATTACTTGGAATTGAAAAGCCCATTCCCTCAGCTGAAACGCCGCTAGTTGCTTGAGCAATCTTAATAGAGTTGATACCAATGACTTGCCCGGCGATATTAATCAGTGGGCCACCAGAATTACCAGGATTAATGGCAGCATCTGTTTGTAAAGCATTGATGTTGACGGGTTGGCCGCTTTCATTTTCATTTGTAATCTTACGATCTTTAGCAGAGATAATTCCTAAAGTGGCACTGTTAGCATAAACTGATCCTAAGGGGGAACCAATAGCAATCGCTGGCTCTCCTACTTTTAATTTATCAGAGTCACCAAACTCAGCTGCTTTTTTGACTTTCTCACTTGGAACTTCTAAGACGGCTAAGTCAGTATAGCTATCTTTCCCAACTAGTTTAGCATCAATCTTAGTCCCATCATTTAATAAAACTTGCAAGGCATCAGAACCATCTACTACGTGGTTATTTGTCACAATATAAGAGTGGTCCTTATCTTTACGGTAAATAACACCACTCCCTTCACTACTCGCTTCTAATTCGTCATTCGTTGTATGTGACTCTTCATTTTCTTTCGCTCCAAAGAAACGGCTAAAATCATTTAATTGTTCTTTTTTCTGAAGATTCACGACAGAGACAACCGCTTCCTGGACATTTTCAACCGCTTTTGAGACGTTAGAGTCTACGTCATATTTAATAGAACTGACATTTGTTTCTTGTTTATCTTCTTTTGAAGAGCTAACTGGCTTGTCGTTTGAAGGCATGGGATTAAAAAAAGTAAAGGCAACGCCTACGGTCACTAATCCGCCGATAATCCCTCCAAGCAATCCTGTTAAAAATCGTTTTCGTTCGCCAGTTTGTTTTGTATGTGGTGTGACATCTTTTTTCATATTACTCGGTGTAAAACACCATTCCCTCCTTTTATTTTCTATTATAGATCTAGTATACCTGTTTCTTATAGCATTAGTCTAATATCTTAATTTGAATATTTTATGAAAACTTATTGGAGAAAACAGGTGAAAATAGTTAAAATATAAAAATGGGGATAACTCGTAACCGCTTTAATAAAAGTAGTTTATCCACTAGTTTTATCCACAATAGTGTTAATAAGTTAATAACTTCTAAAAAAGCCTAAAATAAAGGACTCTAAAAAGTGAGTTATTCTAGTTGCTTGTGTATAAAGTTGTGAGTAATGTGTATAACTTTAGGTTGCTTTTTATTCAAAGTTAGATAGTATTGAGTAGAAAGAGACTAATGTAAAGGAATGACTGAATTGAAAATAAAAATTGTTGCTGTAGGGAAACTTAAAGAAAAGTACTTAAAACAAGGCATTGAGGAATATGGAAAAAGACTAGGAAAGTACTGTAAATTTGAAATTATCGAAGTTCCTGATGAGAAAGCCCCAGAAACATTAAGTGAAACAGAAATGATCCAGTTAAAAGAACGAGAAGGGATAAAAATCCTTAGTAAAATCAGTGAAAGTGACTATGTCTACGCCTTAGCAATTGATGGGGAAAACTTTAGTTCAGAAGAATTTGCAGCTTCTGTGGATAAAGTCACTGTATCAGGGAAAAGTACCTTAACTTTTGTGATTGGTGGCTCACTAGGATTATCCTCGGAAGTGATGAAGCGCAGCAATCAAAAAATTTCATTTGGTCGTGTCACCTATCCTCATCAATTGATGCGTTTGATACTATCCGAGCAAATTTATCGCTGTTTCCGAATTATTCACGGACATGCCTATCATAAATAATGAGGTTTTTATAGTTAGATATGTATCTAGAAAAGTATCACTGGACTAAATAAATGACAAGTAAACCCAGCGAAAGCACTGAGAAATCAGTGCTTTTTTGAATGCTAATCTGTATTAGGTGGTTTTACATAAGTGAAATGAGAGGTATTTGGAAGAGTAATGACTGAAATATTGTTTTAGTAGTCAAAGAAATATGTGACCAATAGACAGTTAAATTAATAAGAAATAAAAATTATATAAGATTATTTAAGTGATAGATCTTATCACTATTTTGATAAAAATGTATATTGTCTAAAAAATATGTATATTGAAAATTTGTTTTGTTTATTTTTTAATAGGACGATATTAAGTCTGTTTTGAATGGTTTAAAAATATATGAAAATTTCATTTACAAAATAGGTCGTATATTATACAATTTATTTGCACATCGTATCAAATTTGTATAATAATCAAACTATTTTATTTTAATAGTTATTTTTTAATTTGTACATATATTAACAAAATTGTAGCGAATATGACTGGGAATATGTAATAAAGAAGGTTTATTTTAATTTTGAATCGAGGAGATAAGATTGAAATTTAATAAAATTAAAATGTTAATAACGCTAGGAATATTAGGTTCACAATCGATTGTTTTTTCAGGGACAGAATGTCTGGCACAAGAATCTGTAAATAAAGCAACAGATTTTTATGAAGTCAAAGAAGAGTTAAATTCATTCGATGCTTTAAAAAAAGACAATGAGTCCGTAGAGCTAAGTTCAGAAACGGAAAAAAAAGTTGAGAATAAAAAGGTAGTAAGTGAAGAGCAAATAACTTCAAAGAAAACAGACGACACAAAAGAAGCGCAAGTTTCAAAGAAAACAGACGACACACAAGAAGCGCAAGTTTCAAAGAAAACAGACGATACACAAGAAGTTCAAGTTTCAAAGAAAACAGATGATCCAAAAGAAACACAAGTTTCAAAGAAAACAGATGACACACAAGAAGCGCAAGTTTCAAAGAAAACAGACGATACACAAGAAGTTCAAGTTTCAAAGAAAACAGACGATACACAAGAAATTCAAGTTTCAAAGAAAACAGACGACACACAAGAAGTGCAAGTTTCAAATGAAACAGATGATCCAAAAGAAACACAAGTTTCAAAGAAAACAGATGACCCAAAAGAAGAACAAGTTTCAAATGAAACAGACGACACACAAGAAGCGCAAGTTTCAAAGAAAACAGCTAAAACAAAAGAAACACAAGTTTCAAAGAAAACAGATGATCCAAAAGAAGAACAAGTTTCAAGTGAAACAGAAGACTCACAAGAAGAACAGGCGACTAAGCATACAGATGAAGTTAAAAAGCAAACAAACACGCCTAAAAAGATTGAAAATAACATAAACAAAGGTATAAAACCAAAAGAAGGCTATACAATTGGAGATGATATCCCGGCCTTAATTGATATATTTGGAAATAAAATAGAAGATGTACAACCCATTAAGGATTTGTTCAATCCACCGAACATCATTCAGCATACGGTGAAGAACGGTAAGAAGGACTTGAATCATCAACCGAACCATGGGACTCAAGGAGAAATTGGTTACAATGGAAAGGTGTTACAACTAACAGACGCTAAACTTACACCTGATGGTGGTACATCTACTTCAATATGGTCAACACAATTTGTTAGTCTAGATAAACCATTTAGCTATGAA
This sequence comes from Vagococcus intermedius, assembly GCF_029144185.1. Lineage (NCBI taxonomy): Bacteria > Bacillati > Bacillota > Bacilli > Lactobacillales > Enterococcaceae > Vagococcus > Vagococcus intermedius. Next base: position 262,030 of record NZ_CP110232.1, read on the forward strand.
TCATATATATATTTAGGAAAGCGGAGCAACCCTAATCACGATATTGCTGATGGGATAACATTCACTTTGCAAGCTGATGAGAACGGTAAAAATGCTGAAGACCAAGGTATGGAAGGTGCTTGGTATGCGGCAAACGGTAATTTAGAAGGTGGTTATCTAGGAGTAAATGGTTATATTGGTGATATAAGTAGTACATCAACTCCTGCATTAAAAAGAAGGATAAATAATTCCATCTCTTTTGAGTTTGACACTCATTTGAATCCAAGAAATACAAATGATAAGGGCTCAGTAGATAATGATGTGATTAGTTATTTAGGGCCGAAACCATATAAGTATAATATTATGGGATCACATATGGCTTTTGTAAAAGGGTATGGGTATGAAATGAATGGAAAAGACCCAGTCCATGAAGATTTATCATTTCCTAAAGCTGATTTAGGTGATGGAAAATGGCACAAAATTAAGTTTTCTTGGGAACCTGAAACTAAAAATAGCGGAAAAATAATTATGGAGACAGATATTCAAGTAACCTATGTTAAACGAGACAATAAGCCAGAATCAGAGAATCCTTCTATTGATAATGGGGGATTGTCTTCTAAACAAGAGATGTATATTTCTGATTTAGATAGTGTATTTAATTTTTCTGCTGAGAATGGTGAACATGAAGTTGCCTGGGGATATACAGGTGCGACCGGTGGCATGTCTGCTTCATCTGCGATTGCGGTTACTAAATTACCAGATGACCCTGAAGTAAACGAAAAATTAGCTATTAAAAAACGTAAAGCAGATGATGAAGAGTATACAGCTGATATCCAAGTTGCTAATAAAGAGAAGCTAACTTTAAAAGTTAATAATATAGTTGAGGATAAAGAAGAAAATATTAAAGTTAAAAAATGGGAAAATGTGACAACTTCATTGAGATTACCTACGGGTGTCACACTTGATAAGGAAAGTTCTCAGGCTAGAATTTATAAATATAAAGAAGGTTCTAATAAAAAAGAAGAGGCAGGAACAGCAAATGTTTCGCTAGTTGAAGAAGAGGGAGAAGAAATAGCTAAAGTATCAGTAGAGGGTAGTGTTAATGGTAATGATGGTTATGAACCTAATCAAGAAATTGAATTAGACTTAGTTGTTGAAGACATGGCGAAGCTTGAAGATGGGAATAAAAATATGATTACTGGTTTAGCTGAAGGTAAAAACGGGGTAACGAAATCAGAAAAACCTGTTTATTTAGAGTTACTTGATCGTCAACCTGTTACTGTCAATTATGTTTACAATAATGGATCAGATGACGAGTATCTTCCTGAAGAAATAGTTAAAAGTAAAACCTATACGCCAGAAGGAGAACAGGAGTCGGCTTTAGTACCTACTAATTTACTTGAAAATCATTTTAATTATATTGAAAATGATTTAGGGCTAAAAGAGATCAATGATAAAGGTGAACTTACAATCCCCTTTAATCAAAAAGAACAAGTAGTGAATTTGAGATATGATGGTATGACGTGGCTTTCTTCATTAGAGGGAGGATTATCTTTTAAAGGGAAAATGCAAGTAGAACCGCAAACTTTGGATCAACTAACAGATCACATTAATATGCAAGTAGAGAGCACCGAACTTGAGCCAAATTGGCAATTAAAAGTGAGTGGTACACCTTTTGAGTCAGAAGATGAGCGGTTACCAGAAGGGGATAACGGTCTAATATTAAATATTAATAATAAGGTAGTTTCAGACAAGAGTTTAGAACTTTTTGACGAACCAGAGACCTCGTCAGCTAAAGAGATTAGCATTGGGACTCCCGAAGGGTTACCTGCTAGGCTTTCAGTAGGTCCAAATAGTTTTAAGTGGGTTAAGCCAGCTAAAAATTATGTAACGACCTTAACTTGGACGTTAGAGGATAAAAATGCTGAATCTGTCACAACAGAAAAACAATCATTACCGCTGAAAGAAGGTGCTGAGGATGAACAATAAACTCCCTCGTGTTGTTCTTTCATTAAGTATCATGATTTGTTTATTATTGACATCTAGTCTGCAGACACAAGCCACAGAGGATTCACGAAATAGTAACGCAGGGATTAGTTTCTTACCCAACCCTGAATTACCTCTTTATCCAGATGAGAATGATACCCAAAGTGAGCCTTTCCCTGAAAAATCAGATCGAGAAACAGTAGAAAAAGAACCAGGTAAACTCCCACAAACAGGGGAGAAAAAATTATCCCCTGTTTACGGTTTAAGTATTATTAGTTTAGCAGTAGTGATGTGGTATTTCAGAAGAAAACTTCTTGAAAATAAAAAAAACAAACAAATGGAGGAATAATAATATGAAAAAAGTAGTTAATGCTTTATTAGTAGCATCAATCGTTTTAGGTGGATCAGCTTTAGGATTTGTGGCAAATGCTGAAGAAACGCCTGAGAAAAAAGACTCAAAAGGTAGCGTAATGTTTGACGCTGGGAAATTAGAATTTGTTACACCAAAAGACAAAGACGGTGTTACAAAAGAAGTGCCAGATTTCCGTTTTGAAAAACAAAAAGTTGGGGTTGCTAATGAAACGATTAAACAAATCAAAGGTAGCAGTGATATCGCATTTGCAGGATTAACTGATTATACCGGTACCGGTAAAGGCTGGACGGTTAAACTAAAAGCCTCTGATTTTGGTACTGGTAAAGATAAAAATGCTGAACCAGGGTACCCTGAAACAAAATCTGTATCACCATCGTTAACAGGAATGGTAATCACTATTAACAATACTGTTACTGATATTTTTGAATCAGGAGCAGATGCTAAAGGTGTAGAGAATACTGCTGTTGCAGCAAATGGTAAAGAAGCAGTGACAATCGCATCTGCAGAAAATGGTGAAAGTGAATTCTTATTTGACTTATCTGACACAACACTAACAATTCCTGCTGAAGATGCTCGTAAAGCACAAGCAACTGCTGATTATACATCAGATTTAACTTGGACTGTAGAAGCCGGCGTTGATGCAGGTGGGCAAAAAGGAGCATTACCAGTAAAATAATGAAGAAATAAGGACTTAGGTCCTTATTTTTTTTAAATAGTATTAATAAGGAGACAAAAAGATGAAAAAGAGAGTAATAGCAGTGATGATTACCTTTGTATGTTTGTTTATCCCAATGGTAGCAAATGCTGAAGGGTTTACCATCAGTGTAAAACCAGTTATTCCAGATAATCAGGTTGGTGATGTTACCGGATATTTTAACGTGAATATGTCCGAATCAGAAGAAAAAACATATACGATTCAAGTCAGTAATGGGGGGACGACTGAAAAGACAGTTGATGTTTTAGCAGTAAATGCCGGGACAGCATCAGATGGTTCAATTGATTATAGTAACGATAAAGCGAGATTGGTGCCTGATATAAAAGTAAAATTCACTGATTTAGCTACTGTTCCGAAAACATTGACTATTGGAGCGGGTGAAACGAAAGATCTGGAGTTTAAAGTTAGTACACCAAAAGATAAATTTCCAGGTATTGTGTTAGGGAGTATCTTTATTCTTGATAAAGGTGATGCCAAATCTGAGGAAGACAAGACAGGTGGTATGACGATTAAAAATCAAATGGGGTTTCCAGTTCAAATGATGGTAACCACGTCTGAAAAACAAGTGAAGGCTGAGTTAGCTTTGGAAAAAGTAAAAGTTGGACAGCACGCAGGACATCCATCATTAGAAATTCCAATCCAAAATGTTAATCCTAATATTATTCCTGATTTAAAGGTAACAACGAAAATTTATAAAAAAGGTTCAGATAAACCCATCATAGAAAAGACCAAAGAAGACAATCGGTTGGCACCGCAAGCAATTTTTCCTTATCAGGTTCAACTGTCCAAGGATAAGTTAATACCTGGAGACTATCAAGCTCATATTAAAGCAACATCTGAGTATGGGAAATGGGAATGGAAGCGTGATTTCACAGTAAGCAATGATAAGGCAAAAGAAATTAATGAGAAAACTGTTCAAAAACCAGTCTCAAAGCTTAAATATTATTTGATTGGTGGAGGACTACTAATTCTGTTGATAGTAGCCTATCTGCTTAATAAAGTTAGAAAATTATCAAAAAAAGTGAATGAAACTTCTGAGTTAAATCAGCATGATAAAGCTGACTAAATACTTAATATAAACTTCCTATTGAAAAAATATAATATATAGATGATTTAGCTAGTCAGCTAGAGTTGCTAAATGATGAATGACGCTAATAAATAGTATCAACTATACTATATATTTTAATTGTGAGACAACTAACCACAAGTGTTAGTTGTTTTTTTATTATACAAAAATCAAGAGAGAAGCTAATATTTCATAATCAATTGAAAAGATAGATTACTAGAGGTGGTAGATTTTAACTAGTCCTTTGGCTATTTCATGAGAAACTACATGAGGCTCAACACCATTATTTAGATTGAATAGTAAAAATCACAAGTATAAGGAAAAATGATTTTAAGTTATTTTTAAACTATTTGTTTTTTTTTATAATTATTACTAGTAATAATTATAAAAAATAGTTAAAAACCTTAACAAATAAGATATAATTACTTTAAGAAGACATCATTTTTCAAAAAGTTTAATAATCAGATTGTCTGCCATCAAATAATAGAAAATAAGGAGGAAAGCTCTAGTTCAAATAAAGAACTGTGAATGGAGTTTGTAGAAGAGAATGACTATAATTTTTACATTAATTGCAATTGTTGTTATTTTAATGATCATTGGACCACCTATTTTTTATGGATCATTAATGTTAATAGGAGTGTTACATATTGTCTATGCTATATTGGTAGGTGCGGTAAGACTCATTTTTTCAATTATATTTGGTATCTATGACTTTTTCACGAGGCCATTTAGAAAAAAAGAAGAACCACTAGTAAAACCAAAATCGCAAGCTAGCCCTCGAACATCCGAGATTGAATTGTTATATAAAAGGTATAAGCTTAAGGAGCGTTATCTACTAGTTAATAGTGTCCAAAGTCTTGAAAAAAGATTATCAGACCCTAGTCCCTTAGAAGTAAATACACCCTATATTTCGAAATATGGAATGGGTGCTATGATTGATTTAACTAAGTATGACTTATTAAATAATAAAAAATTAATCAAATCTGGCTACTTTGTAAGATCAAATGAAGAAAGGCAATTAGCTAATGTCCCAGGTTGGGACTTAATCAAAAAATATAATAAAGGGTCAGGTCAAGCCAGATATCATCGGACTCATTTATTACCTTTTCGTTTTGCGTTAAGTGAGGGTGTTGATGTTCCTAGGTTATTATTTCCAGGTACGGCAATGTTAAATTCTGGTAGCAATCCAGCTTTAGGTTATCGGGTTGAGGACAATGGTTTTATGAGCAATGAAGATCGACAAAAGAAAATTGAACGAGAAAATCTAGAGTATCGATTAATAGAGGGGCTTAGCATGGAGACCCTATCCAATGTGTATCTAAACTATGATCGCACACTAACCCTATCTTTAGATGATTTTGAGCGTTATGCTGACCAATATATTTTTAATTATTCAGAAGACAAGCATCATTTATTTAGGTATGGGGTTACGACACATGGTAAGGAAGGCAGTATACCAGAGGCGGTAGAGGTCTTTCTATTAGATTTAAAAAATAATAAAGTTGTTTTGTGTGTGAAGATTCCAAATATTATCGAGGAAGCAGTCAATGAGCAAGTCTCTAGTGACCAGATAGTCGAGGAAGCAGTCAATGAGCAAGTCTCTAGTGACCAGACAGTCGAGGAAGCAGTCAATGAGCAAGTCTCTAGTGACCAGATAGTCGAGGAAGCAGTCAATGAGCAAGACTCCAGTGACCAGACAGTCGAGGAAGCAGTCAATGAGCAAGACTCCAGTGACCAGACAGTCGAGGAAGCAGTCAATGAGCAAGTCTCTAGTGACCAGACAGTCGATGAAGTAGTCAATGAGCAAGTCTCTAGTGACCAGACAGTCGATGAAGTAGTCAATGAGCAAGTCTCTAGTGACCAGACAGTCGAGGAAGCAGTCAATGAGCAAGTTTCATTTTCTGATGAACTAAAAGCTACTCGCATAAGTTCTCAATTAACTGCCCATGAGACGATTATTAAATATCAAAAATTATTAGCAGATGATATTATCACAGCAGAAGAATTTTCTGAAATCAAGAAAAAAATTATCAAAAATTTTTAAAAAGAGATGTATGTTACATGGGAACAGCTAGAAAATAGGTTGAATGCTGCAGATTTTTGCTATACTTAAAATTATTCTGATAGTTAAATCTGATAGTTGTATAAAATCGTAAGAGAGGAACACTACAATATAGTGTTCCTCTCTTATACTATATATTATTTTAAGAAAAAGGCATAGGATACATTTTTGTCTTTAATAATAAGCCCAACTACAATTTGTAGAACAACAACATATAGAATATAGAGTATTAAAATTTATAGTGGTCACGATTACTCCCTTATAAAAATAATTATCAACCTGCTATTTGGTGAGAGAAGTAAATAGGTGTCAAAAATTAGTTTAAAGAAGAGTACTTTTATAGTACTGTTAATAGTATAGAAATGGATAGAGAGGAAGAGAAGTAATGTGTAAAGATTTAAAAGAGGGGCCGTTGATAGAAAAGCTAATAAAAAAATATATAGCTAGGGCCCTGTTATTAGTTGTGGTATCGTTAATTTTTTTTCTGAGTCTATATGGACTAACTGAATGGGGTTATCAAAGTATTAATAATATTAGTTGGCTATTGGCTATTATAGGTGTTAATCTGGTTTATTATAATTCTAATAAAGAAGGATATATGAGGAACAAGTATAGAATATTATACATCGTGTTTATACTAGCAACCTATGCATTAGAATCTTTTTTTCTTTTTGGTGGAATACATATAATAAACTTTCCCATACTAGCTTCTAAAATTCTTAGTAGCATATTAATATTGAGTTTGATATATACAATTAAGAAAATTAGTGACAATATTTACTCTCCAACATTAGCGAAAAGTAATTTTATTATCCTATATACACTTCTTTTTATTGGAATCACATCAATTGTATTTTTTCCAGTAATATTTGGTGGTTATGCTTTAGTTTATGAGGGGGATGGTTTTAGCCAACACTATACTTTATTTAAAAATTTTAGAGAAGAATTGTTATCAATAATAAAAAATGGTGAATTTCCAGCTATGTGGGACTGGACATATGGTGTCGGTAGTAGTTGGTTTTCAAAGTATGTATATTACAATTTAGGTGATATATTTAGTTATTTATCAATTTTATCACCTACAAAATATTTGGTTCAGTGGTTTAGTTTTTTAGTTTTATTGAGAGCGTACTTAGCAGGTATAGCTTATTACATTTTTGCTAGAACCAAATTAAAAGGTCAAACGGCATTGATTGTAACATCAATTGCGTATGCTTATTCTCCTTTGGTAATTATGAATATTACGAGGCATCCTTTTTTTATTAATGTTATGATTATTTTTCCTTTGTTATTACTAGGAATAGATTTGGTGGTTAAAAATAAAAAAATTAACTTATTTATTCTTATTACCGCATGGGCAATCATTAATAACTTTTATTTTGCATGGTTGATGGCAATTGGTGGGTTATTGTATCTTGTATTACTTTATTTTAACGTGTATCAGAAAAAAGAATCATTTTGGTTGTTTATAAAACCATTTATCGTGGCATTGTTTATTGTGATAGGGTTAGTTTCTGTTTACATTATCCCAGTATTATATAATGTAAGTCTTATGAGCCGTGGAGAAGATATTTTTGCGAATGACTTGATGATTTATAATATGCAATATTATTTCCGTTTACCTTTGGATTTAATCAATATGAACGGCGGAAGAGCATTGAATTTCTTTGGAGGTTATAGTGTAGTATTCGTACTAGCTAGCGTGTTTATATTTAGACGAATAAAAGAGTATCGTGTGCTGGCTGGTAGTTTAATTATTGGTATTATAATTGTTCTAAGCCCTTATTTGGCAAGTATTATGAGTGGAATGGGTTCGCCGGTTCAGCGTTGGATGTTAATTTGGAATGTACCAATAGCACTATCAATTGGTTTTGTATTGGATAATTTAAAAAATATTCAGAAAAAAGATCTTACTATTTCTATATGGCTATATATTTTGATAATTATTTTGTCATTTATAGGCGAAAAATTTAAGATGGCTCAGTTGAATCTAACGCTTCCTTTGATTTGTATGATGTTATGTTTAGTCATTATTTTTTGTAACAAATTGAATTTATTGACTCTGAAAATGAGTAAGTTATGTTTAGCCGCTATCATCATATTTAATATTTTTGGTAATGTTTGGTCCTATCATTCTTATAATAGCATTGCTAGAATCGATAAGCATACGAGAACAGCCGATTATCTAGAGAAAAGTATAGCTGATTCTTTTGTAGGTGTTGAAAATATAATACAGACAAAACCAGATCAAAGATTACATATGTCTAATGTTGATCGTTTAATACCAACGAAATTTTTTAGAGGAAACACTTCTAGTTTGTTAGGTGTCTATCAATTAAACTCGTATAATAGTATAGAAAACAAATATTTAAATACGATGCTTTATGAAGGGTTTGGCAATGAAAATTTTCCATCAGCACCTTTTGTGGTTACAAAAGATATGCCGATCTTGTTAAGATTTATGGGTGTTAAATATTATGTGAGTAAAACTAACTCATATCACCCTAGTGGTTATGAAAAGATAGAAGAAAAAGAGAGTTCTAAAGATATTGAAATTACGAAAGCTAATAGTGTTGTTCCATTTGCTTACGCATCTCAGGATAGTATATTAGAAAGTGAAGCGGAAAAATTAAGTCAACCAGCTCGTTTGAATATGTTATTAGATACTGTTGTAACCAAAAATAAAACTGATATATCATCTCATTACAAACCAAAGTATGATGAAGTGAAACAAAAAATAATAAAAATTAAAGATAAAAGTACAGGTGAAGAATTAAAAGCTATAGATAACCGATACACCTTTTTAGCAGGCCATGATTACAATGTAGAATTAGATGTAGAGTATCTAGATAAGAAAGATGTTTTTTTATCTTTTGATGAAGCTTCACCAGTATTTGTACCTAAAGAGATGCGTTTAAAACGAATAAATACTGGCAATAGGACACCTTATGATAACTTGAAATTTTATATAAATAACATGTTTTTATTTGATGATGCTAGTATAAACTTTAGAGTAAAGGGCACTGAACTAGTTCAAGGAATCTATTCAGAAGGAAAGCTGTCGGGGAATGGTTATCGAAAAATAAAAAGACAAAGTTATTATATGGGTAAGTTAGATAATAACATGTCTAGCTCAGTTAGCTTTAGTAATAAAAGTGAAAATGATTTACGCATCTCTAATTTACATTTTTTAACACTACAGCAAGACGAGAATATAATAAATAAAAAAATAGAAAAATTAAATCTTAACAGATTGAAAAATATTAAATTTACAAAAAATAAAGTAGAAGGTATTATTTCTACGAAGGGTACGGCTATGTTAGCAACTAAAATTCCATATCAACCGGGGTGGCAAGCTAAAGTTAATGGTAAAGTTACAGACATTCAGTGTGTTAATTATGGATTTGCAGGAATAGAATTAGATAGTGGTGATAATGAAGTTGTATTTACTTATCAAGAGCCAGGGCTATTAATTGGTTTAGCCATTACTTGTAGCACCTTACTTATCCTATTAATAAGTTTGGGATACATGGCACTGAGTAAATCTGAAAAAAAATGACAGTTTAATTATTACATTTAGTATCAGATACTAAATGTAATATCAAGAATAGTTAGAGATAAACGCTGAGTAATCAGCGTTTTTTTTTGATAGGAGCTTAATGTGCTTAAATAGTATCGAATAATGCAGCAGCATCTTATAAGTTAGTAAAGTATGACTGAAAATCACTCTGTTTTTATGTTTTGTGGATACTATCGAAACTATTTTTTTTTGATAAGAGATTGAAATGATTTCAATGCAAAAACAGCGAGGACGATAATAGGAAAAAGTTTAAGTGGGAAAAAGAGGGCAATAAAAAAAGTAGCAATAAGTGATGAACTTAGTATAGTAAAGGTCATTGTACTGGCGACAGTTGAGACAATAAAAAGGGTATCAACTGTTGGGAATAATTGAGAAATACCAAAACCTAAAATAAAGGCTGAAAAAACGATGGGAAAAATATCGCCACCTATCCAACCAGTGTTTAAGCAAATTTGTAAAAAAAGTAAGTTCACACTAACAATTAGGACTAAGGTCAGAACTGAAAATAAGGTATAGTCGGTTGGAATATTGCCCATAGCAATTTGGCCAGAGAATAGGAGGTTAGGTGTCAACATTGCAACAATAAAGATGGCAAGAGAGCCAATAAGCGTTTTTTTCACAGGTTTTTCAGCCCAAAAAGTGAACAAAATAGTTATTTTTTTAGAAAAAGCAGTGTACGTTTTCCCAACTAAAAAGCCAAAAATAATAAGTGGAACAAATAATAAAAAATCATGAAACTGCCAATGAGATTCTCCCATATAACTAATGAACGATGGTTGATTGGTGACTCTCATTAATATAATGAAGGTTGTGATGCCAATCATAATAAATAATAAATTGAAATACTTTTTTAGTGGTGTTAATGTAGAATCAATTTTGTCAGCTGTATAGGTTGTTAAATAATTGGTTGGATGAATGATGCGACCAATTTTTTGAAGTGTAGGAAGTGTAGCAAGTGTTTGCTGATTAAACAGGATGTATCTAATTTTATCGGCGTGCCAGACAGATAACATAACTAGTGCTCCTAATAATGTCGCTTCTGGTCCAACACCGGCACCAAAGATTAAAATAAAAAAGGCTACCGTTAAACTTTTGAAAATAGGTTGATAATCAACCGTTTTTTGTTCTTTCAGTTGTTGGATAGTCGTATGGGCTATTTTGGGATAATCGCCCCATCTCAAACGTAAAAGTCCAACCACTAAGCCTCCTAGTAAACAGAATACTAATATAGCGAAGTATTTTAATGACGTCTCATTAAGTAAAAAGTGCCAAAGATAGTGAGAAATGTTACTTTCTAAATAGATAAAAATAAAAGAGATAATGCCAATCACTATGCTCAAAAATGTGCCATAAAAAAATATTTGGAAGCCTAATAAAGTTTTGTTCATGTTCGTTCTCGCTTTCTTTTTTGATTATATAAATTATCTTCTATAAAAAAGTGTACCATAGTTAATTGTCATTATGTAAGGTGTTCTGAGTTTGGAACATTTAATACGGTGTCATCAAAATCAAGAGACCAATCTAAGATACTTGTTAGGGACACGTGTCGTTTGATTTTTGCTAGAACAGGTTAGGTGAGTAATGATTACAGGGGTATTTATATAAATAAAGAAGAGATAAGAGAAGGGAGTTTGAAGCAATATAGGAAACAAATGAATGGGGATAGCGAACGTATTGCTACGTATAGTCACTGATTAAAAAAATTGAACACAATGACAATAAAAATTTAAATATAAGGTTAAGGGAGAGATATAGGCAATCGCTAAAATTGCTTATATTTTTTTTGTATCGAGAAAATAGGATAGAACAACTTTTCTCGATAGGGTCAAATTACTCTTTAAAACCCAATTGAAAAGTTATCTGTGTTAGAATCAACAAATGTTTGAAATCTTTCAGAAAATAAACATTTGAAATTGGGAATGACGCTTGCTGTAGAATCAGAAGTTTCTGTTACATGTAAATTTTAAGGACTGATAAGATAGAAATGAAGGCACGTAAAGGGGTGTAAAAAAGAGTTGTCGAGTAGAAAAAAAATGATAGTGATGCAAACGTTACTTTTAATCATAGGTGTAATATATTATTTAATTATTTATCGTTAGGGAGGCCATATGTTAAATTTGAAACTCCGTTTAGGGGGAATTAAGTTACAAAAAAACAAAGAGGAAACAAATCAGTTAAAGAGTGTTGAGGGGGACATGCCTCCATCAGTGCTAATCCCATTGAGTATGCATATTGGAAAAGAAGCAAAACCAGTTGTGAAGGTAGGCGATCAAGTAAAAAAAGGAACCTTGTTAGCAGAACGTGATGGCTTGATCTCGGCTAATATTCATAGTTCAATTTCTGGTAAAGTCACCCAATTAACAGAAATAATGATCGGTCAGCGTCAAGTGAAGGCTATTAAAATAGAAAATGATTATCTTAATCAACTTGAATTGTTAGCTCAAGAAGAAACGTTAGAAAAAGTGATAGCTGCTGCGGGGATTGTTGGGTTAGGTGGTGCTGGGTTTCCGACAGATGTTAAATTTTTAGGGTCAACATGTGACACATTAATTATAAATGCAGCAGAATGTGAACCATTTTTAACAACTGATCGTCGTGTTATTTGTGAGTATCTAGAAGAAGTAATCGCTGTTTTAAATTTGTTGAGAGACACTTACAAGTATCAACATATAACTTTAGTTATTGAAAAACATCAATTAGCAAGTTTAGCTTTTATTAAAGAGCCTTTAGAACAAGCTAATATTACTTTGAAGATAGTAGGTAATCACTATCCTCAAGGAGCTGAAAAAATTTTAATAAAAAATGTTAGTCAACAAGAATTAACACTGGGGCGTATACCGAAAGACTTGTCTATCTGTTTAACTAATATTTCAACGATTTATGCAATCTACCAAGCTGTCTATAAGCAATTACCTTTAACGGAAAGAACCATTACCGTTTCTGGAGATGCGATTGCAGTCAAAAAAAATCTAAGGGTACCAATTGGGACATCAGTCGAATGGATAATTGAGCAGTGTGGAGGTTTTAGTAAGCAACCAGAAAAAGTGATTATGGGTGGCCCAATGATGGGACGTCTATTGCCATCATTGTCAGAACCTATTTTAAAAACAACAGGAGGAATTACTTGTTTATCATCCGAAGAGAGTCTGATTCCTACAGAAACGAGTTGTATCAAATGTTCTGAATGTATTAATGGTTGTCCAGTCGGATTAATGCCAATTTTAATTAGCAAAGCCTACCGTGAAGGAAATCTAGCAAGAGCACAAGAATTGGGAGCACTTAATTGTATTGATTGTGGTGCGTGTAGCTATATTTGTCCATCTAAAATTGACATTTTGTCAGATATTAAGCAGGCTAAAAGTGAGATTTTGAAGAAAATTGAGAGGGAGAAAAAATGAGTGAGTTTAGTTATGTATTAAGAGATAAAGTGATGTCGGGACCTCATATTAGATCTTCTGTTACGTCCTTGGCTATTATGAAGCAAGTAATGATTGCCTTGTTATTTCCAACAGTAGCAGCAGTTTATTTTTTTGGTTTTAAAGTATTAATTTTGATAGTAATTAGTATTTTAATTGCTAATCTTTTGGAAATGAGTTGGCACTATTTTCGTAAAAAATCGGATCAAAGTAATGATTTAACTGCTACGATTACAGGTTGGCTACTTGCTTTAACGTTACCAGTTACCGTCCCAGTCTGGATTTTAATTGTGGGGAATTTTTTGGCCATTTTATTTATAAAAGAGCTGAGTGGCGGTATTGGGTATAATTTATTTAATCCTGCTGTCTATGCACGTGTCTTGTTAAAATTATTTTTTTCTGATTGGATTACAAACTGGGTGAGTCCTGGAACAGATGTTGTGACTACTGCTACACCGCTTGAAACAATCGGATATTTTAGGACAACTCTTCCGTTAGATTTTTATTCGTGGACAGATTTATTTTTTGGTTTTAATTTGGGAGGTCCTGTGGGAGAGACTAGTAAAGCTGCTTTAATTTTAGCTTTTCTTTACTTAGTTTTTAAAAAGATTATCAATCCTTGGGTGCCACTTTTAGTTATTTTTAGTTGTTTTGGAACGATGTTTCTTTATAGTGGGGACTTTAGATTTGCTAGTGCGCATGTTTTGAGCGGCGCTTTAGTTTTCGCGGCAATTTTTATGGTCACTGACTATACAACTACACCTTATACAGATCGAGGAAAATACTTGTTTGCAATCGGGTGTGGTGTTTTGACAGCAATTTTACGTATTATAATAGACTTGCCAGGGGGAATAGGTGTGGCAATTCTTTTAATGAACCTCTTAACACCAATTATTAACAGGTATACGATGACTCGGATCTATGGGAGTTAAGTAAATAGACAAAAAAACTTATCACGTTTTTTTGTCTCGTTTAATGAACGATTTAGGTTTAAAACGTGATATTGATAGGTTGTATTTAAACTGATAGACTGAATTATATCAAAAAGTTAGGGGAGATATTATGAAAAAAACATTAATTGCATCATTAACAATTAGTGCTACATTATTAGGTTTAGTAGCAACATTTCAATCAGAGGAAGCACTAGCACATGGTTACGTGGTTAATCCAGTCAGTCGTGTTAAAAATGCTACAGAAAATGGTTTTACTTGGGGAAATATTCCGGGAGATCAACAGGATATTTTGAATAACCCACAAGGAATTGAGACGCCTACTTCCAAATTAGATTCTGGGGAACTAAATGGTCACTTAGCCTCTGCAGGCTTAGCAAGATACGGGTCTTTAGATGAACAAACGTCAGACCGTTGGGTTAAAAACAATATAAAAACAGGTTCAAATGATTTCACATGGCACCATACACAAGTTCATAAAACTAACCGCTATCGTTATTACATGACTAAGCAAGGTTGGAATCCAAATGCACCATTAACATTAGATGATATGGAAGTTATTAAAGTTGAAGGGCAACCAATTGGTCAAGATTTACCAAAAGGTAAGGGCGTTGAGCCACCAGAAGATTTGACACATAAAATTGATATCCCAGAAAATAGAAGTGGGTATCATGTTGTCTATGCTGTTTGGGATATTAATGATACAGATATGTCATTCTATCAAGCCATTGATGTGAATGTTCAAGGAGCAGGATCAGTTAAACCAGATATTACAGCTCCAACAGCGCCTTCAGTATTAGAAGCGACTAATATTTTCCACAATTCAGTTAGCTTAAAATGGAATGAATCAAAAGATTTTGAATCAGGTGTTAAAGAGTATATGATCTATCGTGATGGTAAACAAATTGGGACTAGTGTAACACCACAGTTTACTGATAAAACAGTTAAAGAGTCTACGACATATAACTATACAATTAAAGCAATTGATAAAAGTGGAAACATCTCAAAAGCAAGTAATCAATTAGAAGTGACAACCTTAAAAGAACAAACAGAAGAAGATGATACTATCGCTCCAACTGTCCCTGGTGGGTTGCACTCAATGGGTGAAACAGAATCAAGTATTAATTTAATGTGGGCTAAGTCAGAAGATAACGTTAAAGTTGAAGGCTATAATATTTATCGTGATGGTAAAAAAATTAAGTCTGTTACTGGGACAAGTCATAAAGATGCTGGTTTGAAAGCTGATACAACTTACAGCTATACCGTGACGGCATTTGATAAAGCTGGGAACGAATCAGCTAAATCTAACAAATTAACACTTAAAACAAAAACAGCTGAAACAACACCACCTGAAGAGGGCAATAAAACGACTTGGGATGAATCAAAAGTTTATGATTTAGGTGATACAGTAGTCTACAAGGGTGTTGAATACAAAGCTAAATGGTGGACACAAGGCGATGTACCTTCTGATAGTCAAGCATGGGAATTAGTTGATACTAGTGAGGTTGTTGAATGGAATTCTAGTAAAGCTTACTCTGGTGGAGCTAAAGTAATGTATGAAGGCGTTCATTACCAAGCTAAATGGTGGACACAAGGCGATACACCAAGCGCAAACAGTACAGTTTGGGAAGTCTTATAAGATTTAGTATAATAAGATGAGATACACTGAGAAGAAATATAGAAATGATTTCTTTTGATTGAGATGATAGGAATAGTCATTAATAATAGTGTTGAGATAACTATTAGAAACAGTACATATAAGTAGTTATCTGTAATTATTAGAAGGAAGATGCTGAGAAATCAGCATCTTCTTTTTTATGCCCCTTAGTATTAGGTGAAGGGAAGCAAGAAAGCCGTATTAAAGTATACTAACTTTTATTTGTTTTCACTGACTACTAAGACTCTATTTTTATAATCAATATCGTGAGATTTTAAATATCGGTAAACAGTAGGACGAGAGACATTATTAAGCTCAGCTATTCTGGCAACTGATAGATTGGTTTCTAAAAATTGTTGAATGACGTGGTCCTTATTTTTATTTTTAGGTGGTCTTCCTAGTGTAACGCCTCTTTCTTTGGCAGCATCTAACCCTGAAATGACACGTTCTCTTATCAGATCAGCTTCCATTTCTGCAAAAGCACTCATTATAGTGAAAAAAAATTTTCCCATAGGGGTTCCAGTATCAATATTATTTTGGATACTGACAAAATTGATATTATTGTCGGCAAAAAAATCGATTAATTCTAGTAAATGTTTGGTTCCGCGTGATAGTCGGTCTAATTTAAAAATAACAAAAGTATCGCCAGGTTCAAGAGAGGAAAGAGCTAAATTTAACTGGATACGTTTGGTTTTACGACCGCTTTCTTGTTCTGTATAGATTTGATCATAGCCATATTTTTGTAAAGCGCTAATTTGTGCATCAAGTTGTTGATGATGGGTACTAATTCTTGCATAAGCAATGGTTTTCATAGGATAACGCCTCTCTTATTATCTTTGTCTGGGCTGATCATGAGATAAAGTATACCATTGATCAGCCATTTTATCTTAGTATCTACTGGAACAACTAGTGGGATTTTCGATAGTGTCCAAAAAAATATTGCATGAAAAGCGATATTATGCTAATTTTAAATTATAACTGTAAAAAAAACAAATGATTAAATGACACCTAAGATGTTTAAAAATTAAGAATTAAAATCCCTAAACAACAGACTTTCTATTAAAAGAAGCCTGTTGTTTTTTTTTGTACGAAATCATTTGTTTCGATTACAAACTAATAATATTGAACAAATGTTCATAAATAGTCTATTTAATAGATGTGCCTGTCCCTCTATGAATAGGATGACTGATTAGTTTAGTTAGAACAGAAAGTATGAGAGAGAAAATTAAAATCAGATTGATGTAATTATTAAAATAGTTTATTGATAAGGGCGTTTCTGTGGTCATGAGTTAAATCAACCGATATAACTCAATTAAAGGAGGAGACAATGTGTTACGAATTTTACTTAATAATACTCAACGAGAAAAATATGCTACGTTAGATTATGTTTTAAATCCTGCAAATAAGGAGACAATTGAAAATTTACCTCATAGAATCAAAGCACTAAACGAAGACCTAGAAATATGTGAGATACCGTTAAAAATCAATAATAATTTAACTTATTCATTTACTGAAGAAATACATGATAGGTTTTTAAAGTCATACTATAAAAAAACTATTTTATATGTCTATAAAAATTATTTACTAACACAATCTAATATCTTTCATTTGGTCAAATATCTCATAGCAAATGATGAGCCAGCTGTTGAAGATATTGTCTACTCATTAAGTATTTCAACCAGTTATATATATAAATTAATTGGTAATTTCAATAAAGAGTCAGGAGAAAAATTTGGTGTCACGATAAGAATCAATAAAAAGTCGGTTAATTTCTATGGCGATGCTAATAAAATAATGGCGTTAACCTTTCAATTTTGTAAATTTTTTCCGTCGGGTCATCTGGTTACATTGAATAAATTTTTGAATAATAAAATAGATGATGAGATTATTGACCCGTTAAGACCCTATCTTTTAAAAATTTATAAAAAGGATGACGTTTGCTCAAATATTGAATTAATCTACAGTATGTTCACTAGTATTTATGTTGAAAAACCTACTAATGATGAGTTAAAACTCATAGGTTATGAACTAGTTCAGCAAGGGGGAGACTTGGTGAAATTTTGTCATAAATTAATTAGTTATTATAGTAGGAATTATCCTCAAATTAAAATCGAATATATGACATTTTATTTAGTCGAACTAATTAAATTGATTATCTTAATAGAAGTGAGCCCTGAGGAATTATTATTAACTATGTCTGATCAGGCGACTTTAAAAAAATATAAAAATATGATTGCTAAAGAAAAGAGCGAATTATTACTCCTACTTTCAAAGAGTAACTTGTCTTTAAAAATGAGTACAATCGAAACCCTTCTACTCGTGATTAAACCATGTCTTGAAAAAAGTAAAATGATTAAAACTATATCGGTTTATGTTGAAATAATGGACTCTATTTTCATTACGGAACTATTTGGACAGGCTATAAGCCAAGTGTTTAATAGTAATAAAGTGATGTTAAGTACTGATATGAGTGAAGCTAATATTATTGTGACAGATAACCCCGATACAATATCCTTTAAAAATGAGGATACCTTTATTTATTTGATTAGTGATGTGATGACTGAATTTGATAATAAAAACTATTTGAAATTTATTTTAAGTGTATTGAGTATCTTTGCTAGCAGCAGTGAAGAAGATATTATTAAAAATGCTAATTTACTTCGTCCATCTCTTTAATAATTAAGGAAGTTTTTAGCTATCAGATATCAGAAATTTAGCTCAAACAGATATTTTAAATCATAATGAGTTGATTAAGGATTCTAGGAAAGTCTAACTTGTCTTTTCAAAAGACTTTCGGTAATAAAATCAATGAGTAATTTAATAGAATCGCTTGAATTAATATCAATGAGTAAAAAGAAAGAACTTTCTTTGCCAATTTCTAAGATATAGTCACAGATAAAAATATCCGCTTCATCAGTATTTAGTACAATCTGAATACTCTGACTTGAGAAAAATTGATGAATACGTGTAATAAGACGTTCACGACCATAGTATTGTGTATTAATTCCTATGAATATTTTTAGTGGTTGATAATCAATTGGCAAAATATTTTCTAAACTAGTACTAATTTCGAACTGATAAGTTAATAATGCCTTTTGAGAAATTTCGGATAATTTCGGATCAGCTACTAAATTTTTTAGTAAAAAATCAGTTTCTTTCTGTTTTTTTTGATTTCTTTTGATAACAAAATCAGGTATAAAATAGAATAGTTGGTCTACATTACACTGAAAAGTCGAATAAGCTAGTAAGTATAAGGTAATAGAATAAAGAGCCTTCATTTTTAGTTGAGATATTTTTTCACTAGGGAGATCAAATAGTTCACAAAATTTTTCAGTTATATATAAGCTGTCCGCTAATAGAGAATTTTCTGGGACTAGCTGATGTAGTTGTATTAGTTTTTGTCCAATCAGACCACGTTCTTTATCAGTATCAATCTGATCAGAAGAGAGACGTGATACAAGATTAATAGCCAATTTTGTTTGTTGTGACTGGATGGTAGGAATGGGAGTTTGTTGGTGGATATCGTTGATTTTTATAAAAACTTCTAATAATTGGATAACAATTGGATTATTAAAGAACGGATCATTTTTTGAATAATGAGCATTCAACGAATGACTTAAAATAACTGCTTTTTTTTGTTCGAAGTCGCTATTAAATGACGTTAGGGTATTTGAAATAGGCTGTTTTTTGTTTTGATTTTTAGAAGGGATAATTGTAAAGACACGTTGAATGCGACAGTCTAAGTAATATTTAGTGATGCTAGGACCTACATAGGTTAATTTACCCTTTCGAGAGACCAGTTTAATTCCAGTTGGAGCGAAAAAAAGATTGATTTTAGTCATGATTTTAGTTAGATAACTGGTAGATACATAAGCATTTTGTATGACGCTATCTTTATCTAACGTTTTATTATTCAATAATAGTTCAATGATACGATAGACGGGCGAATTTAAAAAATACTCACAAGAAATATCACGTAACAAATTATTGTAAATAATATCTTTTTTACCGTCAACAATAATTTTATTATCGATGGTTCTGATTTTGATAGTATTATAACCCAAATTATTAAAGGTATCATTCAATTGTTTCAGATTGTGATGGACCGTGCTTTTATCAGTGAGTATGTGCTTTCCAACAAAATCAAGCGATGTGTCTAGGCTATTGTATAAAGCAGAAGTTAAAATATTTAAATTTTCAAGTTCATTGCGTTTAAATAGTATAGGTACCATATAGTCCTCCTTAATTTTTATTTAGTTATCTAACTAAATATACTATAAAAAAACAAAGATGACTAAAAAAATACTAAACTGTAGTAATAGTACCTAAAAATTGAAAATTAACAGACATATTTTCTGATATTATAATAATTGTGATGTTTTAAGAGAAGCAGTTTATAAAAATGAGCTGTAATGCAAGTTAATTAGTGTAATTAGAATCCTAGTGGTGCAGTAGATGAAGGTATATTTGTGAAAAGAGGTCAATAGTATGAAGGTTGATAAATATTGTGAAGATGGCATTTTATTTGATGTGTATTATAGGAAAGATAACAAAATAGCAAAAATTAAAAATATTGGCTTTTCTATTGATTATTCTGAAGAAACCGTTAAGGCATATTTAAGTGCCGCTCCTCATTGTTTAGATGTAAAAGAAGTTGTAGAGATTGGTTATTATGTTAAAGTTAAAGACGAATTATTGTGAGAAGCTAGTGATTTGAGCAGAAGATGATAACTGGTTAGAGTTAATAAAAGCAATGCTAATTGATTAGCATTGCTTTTTATTTTTTTTAATCCTAAGGAAGAGGTACAATTAAGTAGAAAACAGCGTGTAAAGATACTTAGGAGCGGAGGGAGTTAAGATGGGAGGCTGTTTATCACTTATATTACTTATCATAGGTGTGTTATTTCTAATTGGCGTCTGGCGGATGTAATCATTGTAGGTAAAAAAGTCAGCGTGATAGAGTGACGTGTTAACAGAATACTCCTTGAGGAGTATTTGGGTTAAGGAACTCAGGGAAACTGATAGAGTCAGTCCTATTATGAGGTTGTGGCCTATGTTATTCTGTTAGGGATTTATTCTTTAATTGAGTTGTAGGTGGTGTGAGTTACCAACCTAACAGACTGAATCAAGAACAAGAAATTAAGTTGAGTTGGACAATAAGGATTAAAAGCAATGAAAGGGGAGCGTAATGAAAAAAGTCAGACTATTTTTAGCTGTCAGTACCAGCTTTATTATAAGTGGGTGCAGCCAATTAGAACAGACTAACCCACCAACAACTCCGACTCAAGAGCAAATGAGTCCCCAAGCTGATGAGCAGGAGTTGGCAGACTTAAAAAAAGAATTAAGTGAGTTAGAAGAGGCTTTAGTTAAGTCAGAAAAAAATTTATCTGACTTGCAAGAAATTGAAAGCGTATTAGATTCTAGTGAAATGAAGGAGGATTACGTTATGTTTTCTGAATAGTATCGTGTCACTCATTAATAGCATTTTAATTAGCTTGAAGAAATTTATATCAAAAAATCGGCTAATGCGTCTCATATTAAAAACAATTACTCTAATCAAGTAGTTGTTTTTTTATTATGAAAATTAAATTTATAATAAAAAATGATGGAACTAAAAATTTTTATCTGTTTATTTATCGTGATGTTTGTAATTATTATTAAATTAAAGCTATTATTATCTGAGTTTTATTCAATGTAAAGGCTGTTTATTTTATAATCCTTATTTTTTTTGAATTAAAAAGTCTGGAAAATTGGTTTTTTAGGAACAAAATTACGTAATGAAAGCCTCACGATCATCCTGTAAGATAGATATCACGACGTTTATTTTCATGATTGTTTCATGAAAATTATCTTTTAGTGTTCGATCATCCTAGGTAAGTGATCACTAAAAAGGATAGAGAGTCAAATAATTCTATGTCGTCTATATAGAAATATACAGGAGGAGTAATATGCAGTTTTTTACAAGGATAGTAATGTTGGTAAGTATTATATTAGCAAACTTCAGCCCAACCTTAGTGGCATTTGGGGAGGAAATCAGTCCTTTTCAAGAATTAAATAACAAGATCGTGATTGATTACAGTTATTACGATATCCATACTATGCCAGCTGTGCCAACGGATACGGTGGATGTGACAGATCACTTAGGATTAGCTGTTAAGTTTAAAGAATTAGAGGGAGTTGAGATAAAAGGTGGAGATACTTTAACCTTGACACTCCCATCGACTATTAGTGACGAAGGTATGGCAAAATTAACAGCCATGGAAAATAATTTGCCAGTCAAAGATGAAAACGGCTTGGTAATCGGTCATATAACAGCTTCAGATACAAGTATTGTATTGACCTTTGATGATAATGTTAATGAATTACAGCATATTCAAGGTTCATTTAAATTAAAATTATCAGCTATTAATACAATGGGGCTATCAGAAAGCAATGCTGCAAATGCAACAAGTGTTTCAGGGGATTTAGGTACAGGGTTACCGCCAAAGACTGTGACGATAACTCGTCCAGAAACGGGTGAAGGTACTGATATTTTTTATTATAAAACGGGAACAGCTGACAGAGACCACCATAAACCAACGTGGTATTTGGTTGTAAATCCAGCTAAAAAGAGCTATTCTGAATCAATTAAAATTGTCGATAAGGTAGGAGAAGGACATCATCTTCTTAAAGACTCCTTTGAAATTACTGCAAATGGTGCAGATAACGGTTATAGCCACTATACACTAGATGAGTTGAGAGCCAAAGGGATTGGTGATATTACCTTTGATGGTAATAGCTTTGAAGTAATCATTAACTCACCTTATATTGATGAGACAGGTTTTGATGTGACCTACAAAACACAAGTAACCGATGCTAGTTTGGCTAAATTTGGTAATGAATCAGTGGCTTATTACAAAGGTGCTGATGGTGTTGAAGAACCTGCTCCAGAAGGAGACATCAAAAACTTTGAATTAGATAATCTAATTGGGGAAGCTGAAGGTCAAGGGGATAAAGACTACGTTATTGAATTATTAAAACTAGATGCTGCTGATGAAACAAAAGTTCTATCAGGTGCGATGTTTACTATTTATGATAGCAAAAATAATTTAGTAGATACCGTTGTAACAGATGAATTTGGTAAAACTAATACGACTAAATTATTACCAGGTGAGTATACAATTATTGAAAGACAAGCTCCACCCGGTTATATATTAGATGAAACACCTCATAAATTATCAGTTTTTGAAGGTGAAGAAGGAATGATAGGCCATTTAGCCTCATTAACAATAAAAAATGAAGCTGAGAAAGAGGCCCCACTTGGGCAATTAGTGATCACAAAAGTATCAAGTGATGACGCAACTAAGACCTTATCAGGAGCTGTCTTTAATTTATTAGATAGCGACAAACAGGTTGTCAAAGAGAAACTGGTAACTAACGATGAGGGTCAAGTAAAAGTAAGTGACTTAGCTTTAGGTGAGTATTATCTAGAAGAAGTAGAAGCTCCAGAAGGTTATGAACTATTAAAAGAGCCAATCAAAGTAGACGTCAAAGAGAACAAAGAAACGGAATACACAACAGAAGTAACCGTTGAAAATCAACCAGTGGCAGTACCTGCCCCACTTGGACAATTAGTGATCACAAAGGTATCAAGTGATGACACAACTAAGACCTTATCAGGAGCTGTCTTTAATCTATTAGATAGCGACAAACAGGTTGTCAAAGAGAAACTGGTAACTAACGATGAGGGTCAAGTAAAAGTAAGTGACTTAGCTTTAGGTGAGTATTATCTAGAAGAAGTAGAAGCCCCAGAAGGTTATGAACTATTAAAAGAACCAATCAAAGTAGACGTAAAAGAGAACAAAGAAACGGCACACACAACAGAAGTAACCGTTGAAAATCAACCAGTGGCAGTACCTGCCCCACTTGGACAATTAGTGATCACAAAAGTATCAAGTGATGACACAACTAAGACCTTATCAGGAGCTGTCTTTAATTTATTAGATAGCGACAAACAGGTTGTCAAAGAGAAACTGGTAACTAACGATGAGGGTCAAGTAAAAGTAAGTGACTTAGCTTTGGGTGAGTATTATCTAGAAGAAGTAGAGGCACCAGAAGGCTATGAACAATTAAAAGAGCCAATCAAAGTAGACGTAAAAGAAAACAAAGAAACGGAACACACAACAGAAGTAACCGTTGAAAATCAACCAGTGGCAGTACCTGCCCCACTTGGACAATTAGTGATCATAAAAGTATCAAGTGATGACACAACTAAGACCTTATCAGGAGCTGTCTTTAATCTATTAGATAGCGACAAACGGGTTGTCAAAGAGAAACTGGTAACTAACGATGAGGGTCAAGTAAAAGTAAGTGACTTAGCTTTGGGTGAGTATTATCTAGAAGAAGTAGAGGCACCAGAAGGCTATGAACAATTAAAAGAGCCAATCAAAGTAGACGTCAAAGAGAACAAAGAAACGGAATACACAACAGAAGTAACCGTTGAAAATCAACCAGTGGCAGTACCTGCCCCACTTGGACAATTAGTGATCACAAAAGTATCAAGTGATGACACAACTAAGACCTTATCAGGAGCTGTCTTTAATTTATTAGATAGCGACAAACAGGTTGTCAAAGAGAAACTGGTAACTAACGATGAGGGTCAAGTAAAAGTAAGTGACTTAGCTTTGGGTGAGTATTATCTAGAAGAAGTAGAAGCCCCAGAAGGCTATGAACAATTAAAAGAGCCAATCAAAGTAGACGTAAAAGAAAACAAAGAAACGGAACACACAACAGAAGTAACCGTTGAAAATCAACCAGTGGCAGTACCTGCCCCACTTGGACAATTAGTGATCATAAAAGTATCAAGTGATGACACAACTAAGACCTTATCAGGAGCTGTCTTTAATCTATTAGATAGCGACAAACAGGTTGTCAAAGAGAAACTGGTAACTAACGATGAGGGTCAAGTAAAAGTAAGTGACTTAGCTTTGGGTGAGTATTATCTAGAAGAAGTAGAGGCACCAGAAGGCTATGAACAATTAAAAGAACCAATCAAAGTAGACGTCAAAGAGAACAAAGAAACGGAATACACAACAGAAGTAACCGTTGAAAATCAACCAGTGGAACCAGAAACACCGGAGAAACCAGAAACACCGGAGAAACCAGAAGAACCAGAAACACCGGAGAAACCAGAAGAACCAGAAACACCGGAGAAACCAGAAGAACCAGAAACACCGGAGAAACCAGAAGAACCAGAAACACCGGAGAAACCAGAAGAACCAGAAACACCGGAGAAACCAGAAGAACCGGAAACACCGGAGAAACCAGAAGAACCAGAAACATCGGAGAAACCAGAAGAACCAGAAACACCGGAGAAACCAGAAGAACCAGAAACACCGGAGAAACCAGAAGAACCGGGAACACCGGAGAAACCAGAAGAACCGGGAACACCGGAGAAACCAGAAGAATCAGAAACACCGGAGAAACCAGAAGAACCAGGAACACCGGAGAAACCAGAAGAACCGGGAACACCGGAGAAACCAGAAGAACCAGAAACACCGGAGAAACCAGAAGAACCAGGAACACCGGAGAAACCAGGAGAACCAGAAACACCGGAGAAACCAGAAGAACCGGGAACACCGGAGAAACCAGGAGAACCGGGAACACCGGAGAAACCAGGAAAACCGGGAACACCGGAGAAACCAGAAGAACCGGAAACACCGGAGAAACCAGAAATATCAAAAGAATCAAAAACACCGGGAAAATCAAAGAATATAAGCATATCTAAAAAACCAGAAAAAGCGACAAACGAGCAATTAACGTCAAGACCTATTCTTAAGGAAAGTTCTGATGAAAGATTAAAAGAGACTAAACCATCAAATAAAGAAACTAGTTTATCTAGTAAATATTTACCTCAAACAGGAGAAGTGAGTTCGGAAATCCTAAAGTTAACAGGAGTAGCTTTATTAATGGGTACAAGTTATTTATTAACTAAACGAAGAAAATAAAAAGAAGCACACTATTAAATAAATAGTGTGCTTTTTTTTGTTTTAGCTGCTAAATTATCTTTTCTTTTGTCAAAATAAATTTTAGTTAGAAAAGCTAATAATTCTTCTAACAATGTTTCAGATTGTATACTTGCATAGTAAAAAAAATACTTAGCCTGGTCTGTCTTATACAATTGATCTGAAACAATGATGTCTGGTGAGTCATCTGTCTGGTCAAAAATCAGGGCATCTTTGTTAAATAATTGATTGAGCTGATTTTTTAAATGTTCTTCAAAGATAATACTATTTTCAAAATCTAAGTAAATATGTAATTTTGTTTGAGTATTTTGCCAATAAAATATTTCTAAAACATATTCAAAAATAGACAGGTGCTCAAAAAAGAGTGGTAATAAGTTATTGAGATTTAGTTTTTTAAACTCTTGTTGGATTAATTTATCTTTTAAATTAACAGGGACGTGACGTTCTTGTTCATCTAGGATGTCACGAAGTAGTTGAACATTATTAAAGGGTCTTTTTAATTCACTATTAAAGGTAAGTAGATAAATAAAATTTGTAATAATTGTTCCCTTAAAAATAGTTTGTTGAGAAGGAGGAAGAGGAGGGATTAGGGTTAGCATGACATTGGCTATCTCCGCAGCATCTATTATTAAGGGATGTTTGTGATGATTTAACTTTTCTAGTGTTTTGATATGTTGCTCTTCATTTCGCAATTGTGTGAAGGAAATATTTACTAAAAAAGATAAATAAGCACGATATTGATCAGGTAATTCGGCATCAAAAATAGGATAAAATTCTTCGAAAATTTTAGTAAGGTCAAATGAATCTGGATTAGTCATGACCATTGCTTCTAATTCGTCTTTGTACAATTCAAACTGATAGTATAAGTTTAGCGCTTTTCGGGTATTGACAGGGTTGAAATTTGCATTGATATCTTGAGCTAATTTGGTTTCAACATCCTGAAGTGTTTTGACATAATGACAATCATGCATGTGAAATAATTTAGTATGAGCATCCATCATTAAAAAAGAGAAGAAAAAAATATTTTCAATCGGCCCCTCAAACTGAACAGTATTATCTTTTATTTTAATTTGTAAGTGATACTCTTTTAGATAATCATTTAAATTAGCTAAAACTTGCATAAAATAACTTTTTGAAATAGCAATTTTTTCACAAAAATCTTGCAAGAGAATTTTTTTAGAGGTGACAAGCGTTTGAATAATTTGATATGAATACGAATTTTGTAAATATAAGTGAATGACTACGAGTAATAAAGAATTTATATTGTAATTTTTTTTACCTGGAAGTAGCTTTAAATGATTTCGATGATTTAATATCTGTGGCATGTCAGGGTATTTTTTTAAAATAGTATCGAGTTCATTTATATCACGATTTAATGTAGTTTTAGTAGTCTCTAAGGTAGCTATTAAATCGGATTTTGCCACAAAAGATTGGGATGCTATTTTGGTCAAAAGGCTCATTGTTCGAAGTTCATTTTTCTTAAAAAATATGGCAAACAAAATACAACCTCCTATTATTTAATATAAACAATTTAAGAGTAGCATAGAATAAATTTTTTCATAACTAATTTGTTCTGAATTATCGTTTTATAAAGAAAAACGTTTATTAAAAATAGCGTAATATTGAGCTGTCCAACTCATGACAACTATCATGGAGTTGGCGATGACTAGTGCATTATTAAAGTTTTAGTAGGTAAGATATACTAAAATCAATGATGAAATTGGTGAGATAGATGTTCATGATGCAATTGAAGGGAAGCTGTCAAGTATTAAAAATAAAGAAGCCAAAAAAGCTTACGAAGAAGTAATGATTGCTATAGAGGAGTTACCAATGTATGAAGCTACTGTAGAGGAACTTAAAAGGTATGAAAATAGCTATGGATTTTAACTATAGTTACCATTAGTTAGTTTGCTAAAAGAAAATGAGTCATTCAGATATTGGTTTAAAATTGTCATATTTAAGTTTAATTGAATTGGTTTGACGTTGTATGTTGTCAGTTTTTTATTGTGGATGATTATCATATCAAAAAATGATGTGAGTAAAATTGTTCCTATCGGTTTAGGAGCGACTAATATTTTAATCATGTTCCTATCATACTTCCTATTAGGGGAGTCTATTTCAATGATTCAATTAATTGGCGTTGTGACAGTTATAGCTGGTGTTATTTTAATGAACATTTAAAGGGAAATAAGCAATATAAAAAAGAGACTCACCTAGGTGAGTCTCTTTTTTTATGTTACTTATTTATCTTGTAATACCCAAACGTCAGAAGAATCAGGTTTGTCCCCTTGAGTCCACCATTTTGCTTGGTAAGTATGGCCATCGTATTCGACAATTGCGCCACCTTGATAAGCTTTATCTTTGCTCCACTCATCAGAACCATCAACTAATTCCCAAACGTCAGAAGAATTAGGTTTATCCCCTTGAGTCCACCATTTTGCTTTATAGGTATTTCCTTGGTAGGTAACAGTATCGCCTTCATTGTAAATTGCTGAAGCATCCCATGAATCAGTTGAAACTTCTTCATTTGTTGTCGTTACTGATAATTTATCAGACTTAGCTGATTCATTTCCGGCAGCATCAACGGCTGTAATTTGATAATTGTAAGTCGTATCTTTTGTTAAGTTAGCTTCTTTAAGAGAAGTTCCTGTTACAGTTTTTAATTCTTTACCATCACGATAAACCACATAGTGATCGACCCCAACATTGTCACTAGCTGCTTTCCAGTTCAATGTCAAGCTAGTATTTGTAATGTCGCTGGCTTTAACATTTGTAACAGTTGTTGGTTTTTCAGTATCTTTAATATCTTCTAATGTTTTAAATGTTGTTGTTTTAGATTTAGCTGATTCATTTCCAGCAGCATCTACAGCTGATACTTGATAGCTATAGCTTGTATTATCTTTTAAATCAGTGTCAGAGAAGTCAGTACTACGACTTGTTCCAACTAATTTATCATTACGATAAATGTTGTAATGATCAACTTTTACATTATCAGTTGAGGCAGTCCATGTGAAAGCGATGCTTGATTTTGTAATGTTAGTTTTTTTGATAGTAGTAGGAACAGTTGGTGCTTCTGTATCTTTTTCTGGCACTTCAGGTTTTTCGCCAGTTGTTCCATGAATTAAATCACGGTAGTCTTTAGCGAATTGCCCATTGTAGCTTTTGCCATCTTTGTCAGCCCCTTCATCCCAGTTAACTGACCATGTCATAATCCCTTTTAATTCATGTCCAGTATTTGCCATTGTTTCAAATGTACGGTAAACATCTTTAGGATTTTTAACAAAGCCATTTGCAGCACCATCAATATTAGCTGGTAGACCTAAAGCTAATTTTTCAGCAGGAATTTTAACAAAACCATTTGTTCCATTTGCTAAAGCATCAGTCATGCTTGATAAAAATTCATATTTCTTCGCATCATCATTTTGAGCTACCCAACCGTTAGAACCTGAGATCCCATCGCCATTTTGGTTATATAGTTGTGGTGCAATAAAATCGTAATAATCTTCTAATTGAGTGATATATGACTCATAAGCGCCACCATTTCTTAAATAAGGAAATTCTGGTGCCATTGTGATAATGAAGTTTTTACCTTCTTTTTTATAGTGATCTTTGACAATTTTTAAAGCATCAGGAATAACTGTTTGGTTGTCATCAGCGATAATAGCGTTTTGCTCTAAATCGATATCTAGACCATCAAAACCATATGTTTTAACCAATTCAATAATTCTATCAGCTAATTCTTGTTCTTGCCCTTTGTGTAGGCTGATTTGAGCATTAGCACCACCTAAAGAGATTAAAACAGCGCGACCTTGTTCATTTAACTCTGCTACTTGTTGCTTAAATTCAGCATCAGACATGTTATAAGGTTTGAAGGTCGGTAAGGCGTCACCAGTCATAAAGGCAACATCGATAACGTTGTAGTCTTTATTGATGTCTGTTAAGTTCATTGACTTAGCAGTTCCACCTTTGTAGCCATCCCCATAAGATGCCCAGTTTTGATAATAGCCGACCATCACTTTTTCTTGTGAAATATCAGGCATTTTGTCAGCACTCTCAATTGAAGCAGCATCGACGCTTGTGTTTCCTGTTAGGAACATTCCGAACAGAACGGTTGAAAATAAAAATACTTTTTTCATGAATAAAAAACTCCTTTTTTTGAACAGAGAGACTTATAGTACCTAGCTAAAAGCCTCTTGTCTTATTTTAATGGATAGCTAGGTTTTAACCAGATTCTAATAATATCATGAAAAAGAACCAGAAGTTGCTTTAATTTTGCTACCTTTGAATCAAAAGAAGAGAATAATAGACAAAATGATTAAGGAGAGTTAAAAACATCGAAGTTAAAAGGGATTTCTCGCTATTTTTCATTCGTTAAAATTAAAAATCGGGCAGATTTATAAGGTATTTAAGCTTTTAGAGAAAAATTAGGAGTGTTTATAGAAATTAAGATAGTTAATAAATACGTTGACTTATTTGTCTAATATCAGCCATTAATAGCCGATATCTAAGATTTGCAAAAAAATACTTTTAAAGAGTGTTTTGCGAACAAAGGTAACTTAGATAAGTCGTCTCAAATTAATGAAAAAAAGAGATGGATGGTAAAGAGGGAGGATTTAGTGCTTAAAACTAGCGATTTTTTCTATTTTATAATAAATTATTATTAAAATAGCATGTAATAATTTATTATCTTATAAAATAATAAATTATTGTCGATGTTTAAAACAATAAACAAACGTTAAATGAAAACGATATCTAACCCCATTGACGCCAGGCTTAAAGGGTGTTAATTTGTGTTTGAGTAAACAATCAAATGATATAGCTAAATGATAACGCTATCTTTTTTTGATGAAAACCAATAATAAATTATTATCTCGAAAGGAGAGATGACACAAACAATAATAATAAATTATTAAAGAATGGTTAAAATTTTAACAATTAAATAGAAGGAATTTTAAAAACACATTTTATTCTAGGAGGAGAGAAACATGAAAATTTTATTTGGTATTATTATGTTATTTTTAGTTTTAGGAGCGATGTCTTTATTCGCATTCAAAGCACCACGCGGGAAAAAAGCTTTAGGGGCTTTGTCAGGAGCAGCGTGTGCAACCTTTTTAGCAGAAGCATTTCTACGTTATGCAGTTGGTGGTGTCTTTCATCTAGATTACGTCGCGCATATTGGTGAAGTAATGGGTGGCTTAGGTGGTCTTGCAGCCGGAGTTTTAGTCCCGCTAACATTTGGAATTAGTCCAGTTTTTGCAGTTATTATGGGTGTGTCTTTAATTGAATTTAAATTATTACCAGCTTTTATCGCAGCTTACTTACTTTCATTTGTTGTCTTACAAATCGAAAAACGTGTGACAGAAGGTATTGATTTAATTGTTATGATTTTAGTTATTCCAACAGCAGCTTACTTTTTAGCTGATATGTTAC
Source organism: Vagococcus intermedius (assembly GCF_029144185.1). Taxonomy (NCBI): domain Bacteria; kingdom Bacillati; phylum Bacillota; class Bacilli; order Lactobacillales; family Enterococcaceae; genus Vagococcus; species Vagococcus intermedius. The sequence goes on from NZ_CP110232.1 coordinate 293,248, forward strand.
AACCAATGGTTATGGGTGTCTTAAATATTATTGGTGCCGTGATTACAACAGCCGTTGATGGTAACCCATATGTTATGGGAGCTGCACTAGGAATGATTATTCCAATTGTGGGAATGACACCATTAAGTTCTATGGTTTTAACAGCTTTAATTGGGTTGACTGGTGTGCCAATGGCAGTTGGTGCAATGTGTTGTTTCGGGAATTCAATTTTAAATGGTATGTTATTTAAAAAAATGCGCTTTGGGGATGACACAACAGCCTTTGCTGTTGCAATAGAACCACTAACACAGATCGATATTATTAGTTCAAATCCAGTACCAATCTATGCAACTAACGCGATTGCCGGAGCGATTAATGGTATGATTATTACATACTTTGGTTTACAAATTCCTGTTACAGGGATGGCAACGCCATGGGCTGGTTTATTAGTAACATTAGGAAACAATCCATTAGTTCCAACCTTAACAGCAGTAGCTTTAGTATTTATTAATAGTTTGATTTTTGGTTACTTAGGTTACCTAGTCTTCAAAAATTATAAGATCGTGACAATGGATGAGATTAGAAACACAGCAGCAGTTTAATTTGATAAAAAAATAGGAGGAATATACCATGAATAACCAAGAAAAAAAAGAAAAAAAAGTTATTAATTTTAAGAGCTGTTTTGATGTTATCGGACCAGTCATGATTGGTCCTTCTAGTTCACATACAGCCGGAGCAATCTCCATTGGGATTGTGGCAAACAAATTATTCCAAACACAACCTAAAAAAGTCATCGTAAAATATTACGAGTCTTTTGCTGAAACACATAAAGGCCATGGGACAGACTATGCGATTGTTAGTGGTATCTTAGGGTTTGCTACTGATGATTCACGTGTGCCAAACGCTTTAGAAATTGCTAAAGAAGCAGGTATTGATGTTGAGTTTATCGAAATGGAAGGTGATAGTCCAGTTAATCATGCCAATACGGCGTGTGTCAATTTAAAAGATGGTGATCGCGAAATTCATGTGACAGGTATCTCTGTTGGTGGTGGAACTATTGAAGTGAAATATATTGAATTAGACGGTTTTGTCATTGAACCTCAAGGAACATTGCCAATCTTAATTACTATTACTGAAGATGAAACAGTTAAATCACGTTTAGAAGCTAAATTAAAAGAAAATAATATTCAGGTCAATACGATTACGCGCTATCAAAATGGTAACAAATTCTTATTCCAACTTGATTTGAACTCACAACCATCCAAAGTTTTACGAGAAGAATTACTTAATTTAGATAGTGACTCAAAAATTATCTTACTATAATAAATAGAATAGGAGCTGACGAGTGATGTATTTTTCAATTGAAGAGTTTATATCAGAAGCAGAAAAAACAGGTAAATCCTTATCGGATTTAATGATTGAGCAAGAGATGAAACAAACACAAATGAGTTTTGAAGAAGTTTGGGAAATCATGGATTACAATTTAAAAACGATGGAAGAAGCTGTTAAGCGTTCTAGTGAAGGAGATGGTGTCTTTTCACCAACTGGTTTAACCGGTGGAGATGCGGTTAAATTGAAAAACTATCGTGCTAAGAAGAGAACGCTATCTGGGGACGATATGTTAAAAGGCGTTCAAAGTGCTCTAGGAACTAATGAAGTGAATGCGGCAATGGGTGTGATCTGTGCAACCCCTACAGCAGGTGCTAGTGGGACGCTTCCAGGTGTTTTATTTACAATTAAAGATACTCTTGAGCTAACAAGAGAACAAATGATTCGTTTCTTATTTACTTCTGGTTTATTCGGTATGGTCGTTGCTAATAATGCCATGATTGCAGGCGCCATGGGCGGTTGTCAAGCTGAAGTGGGGAGTGCCTCAGCGATGGCCGCTGCCTCAGCTGTTGAGGCGGCTGGCGGTACACCTAGACAGTCTTCTGAAGCGTTTGGTATGGCTTTAGGAAACTTGCTAGGATTAGTTTGTGATCCAGTAGCTGGGTTAGTAGAAATTCCTTGTGTGAAACGTAATGCCATTGGTGCCGGAAATGCGTTAATTGCTGCTGATATGGCATTAGCTGGTATTGATAACAAGATTCCTGCTGATGAAGTTGTAGAAGCGATGCGTAAAGTGGGGATTAACTTACCTCGTGAACTTCGTGAAACAGGTTTAGGTGGGATTGCCGGAACTCCGGAAGGGAAAGCAATGAAGCAACGTATCTTCGGAGATTAGACATTAATAACAACGAAGTTTTTAATGTTAAATAAAAAACACTTGAGTGTGGTTGTAAAACCCACCCAAGTGTTTTTTTATAAATTTAACCCCGTCGTCTTTCTAATTAATCAAGGAAAGGCGACGGGGTATTATATTTATTTAATGACGTCCTGCTTAAGCTTTGATCACTGTTTCGCCACCCATGTATGGACGAAGTGCTTCTGGAATGGTTACTGTGCCATCTTCATTTTGATAATTTTCAAGGATAGCGGCAACCGTACGTCCTACAGCTAATCCTGAACCATTTAGAGTATGTGCTAATTTAACTTTACCGTCTTGGTCACGGTAACGGATTTTTGCACGTCTTGCTTGGAAGTCAGTACAGTTTGAACATGAGCTGATTTCACGGTAAGTATTTTGAGCTGGCATCCAAACTTCAATATCATATGTTTTAGCTGCTGAGAAGCCCATATCACCTGTACATAGAGTGATAGTTCGGTAAGGTAGGTTCAAACGTTTTAAAATATCTTCTCCATCAAGGGTTAATTTTTCTAACTCATCATAAGAAGTATCTTCTGTCGCAAATTTAACCATTTCAACTTTGTGGAATTGGTGCAAACGAATTAATCCACGTGTGTCGCGACCAGCGCTTCCAGCTTCTGAACGGAAGCAAGGGCTTAGAGCTGTAAAGTAGATTGGTAACTCCGCTTCTTTTAAGATTTCGTTAGCATAGTAGTTAGTTAACGGTACTTCTGATGTTGGGATTAGCGTGTAATCTGAATCAGCTAATTGGAAAACATCTTCTTTGAATTTAGGGAATTGTCCCGTTCCGAACATTGATTGACTATTTACCATATAAGGTGTCAGCATTTCTTGGTAACCATGTTCATGGATGTGAGTATCTAACATAAAGTTATAAATAGCACGTTCCAATCTAGCACCAAGTTTTTTATAGTAAAGGAAGCGGCTACCAGTTACTTTAGCCCCTCGTTCAAAGTCTAAAATATCCAAAGCTTCTCCAATTTCCCAATGTGCTTTTGGTTCAAAATCAAAAGCAGTTGGTTCCATCCAGCGTCGTACTTCAACGTTGTCCTCTTCATCATCACCAAATGGTACTGTTTCATGAGGCAAGTTAGGTAGTGATACCATTAAGTCATCTAATTGTGTTTCGACCTCGTTTAATGCTTTTTCTAAGTCTTTAAGGGTTTCATTAATTTCTTTTGTTTTAGTAATGTTTTCAGTAATATCTTTATTTTCACGTTTTAATACAGCAGTTTCTTCTGAGAGAAGGTTACGTTGTTTCTTTTTCTCTTCAACTTGAGGAATTAAGTCGCGTCTTGTTTGATCTAGTTCTAAGAAATTTTCTAGACTTGATTTATCCACGCCTCGATTTTCTAGTAAGTTTGCTACGTCGTCAAAATTATTTCTCATTTTTTTAATATCTAACATAAGATGCCCATTCCTTTCATTCTTGTTTTTTATAATAAAAAAAACTCATCCACCCCAATAGAACACTGTTCTATTGGGGCGAATGAGTATCTCTATCTACATAATTCGCGGTACCACCCAGATTCAATGTGTCATAGTAAACAAACACACTGCACTTAATAAACTGTTTAACGCTAGTCAAGCGGAATAAATCATCTCTATTCTCTTTATCAGGGGTGGAATTCATCTCATTATTTTACTGATTTTCACTAGCCATCAGCTCTCTGAAAAAATAATAAAACTACTAGTCCCTAAGGAGTTTTTGTTATTTAATTTTTGTTCTTGACTGTATAGTACAACAGATAATTAAACATGTCAACTAATCTTAGTAAACGTTTTTATTAGTCATTTGTTTTTTTAAAGCCTAATATAGTAGAAATGATGTGACGCATTCAATTTTTTGATTTTAACGAACGTTTTAAAAACCGAGGAGCTTTTTTGAAAGGAATTTGGTATAATTAATTATTATAACCTTGATTAGGAGTGTAAAAATGAAAGATTCGATAATTTTTTCTTATTATAAACAATTAGTTCCTTTTATCCATGACATCCTCGGTGAGGACAGTGAAATTTTATTACATGATATTAGTTCGCCAGACAGTTCAATTGTGGCACTGTCAGGAAATTTAAGTAATCGTAAAATTGGTGGTCCTTTAACAGACATGGCATTAAAACAAATTAAGGATAAGCAATACCTAACAAGTAATTACAGTACTAACTATAAGTCGTACACGACGGATGGAAAACTTTGTCGATCTTCTAGTTATTTTATTAAAGATGAAAATGATACTTTTGTTGGGATGTTATGTATTAATGTTTTAGTCTCTAATCTAGTTGAAATGCGTGATACGTTGGACAAAATGATTAAGTTAGACAGTGTGATGGCAGTTAAACCGGAAGAAACGGAAGAACATGAAAAACTAGGCCAAAGTATCGAAGAATTAATGACATCCTTAATTGATAGTGTCTTAGATAGGTATGATGAAGAACATATTACGGAGTTGAAAATATCAGAAAAAGAAGCGATTATTACTGAATTAAGTGATAAGGGCGTCTTTTTATTAAAAGGTGGCGTAGCAGGGGTAGCTAAACGATTAGAGATGTCTGAACCAAGTGTTTACCGTTATATGTCTAAAGTAAAATAAGAAATTATTATTATTTTATTTATTGGTAAGTAAGTCAAGTAAAAATAAATATGTATAAAAAAACAGGGTTATTGGATTAGAATAAGTTATTTTAGAAAAATAGTAGGTATTAAGGCTTTTTTTAAAATAAAAGATAAAATGGAAGATTAATACTTGGTTATAGGCTCGATAGTCATGTGTGCAGATCACACCTTTGTTATTTTTTATCTAGAAGAATTAGATAGAAAGATGAGTAAAAATTTTTAAGAGCTGAGAGGAAGTACAATGAAAAATATAAAATTAACCATTGAATATGATGGTAAGCGCTATTTAGGTTGGCAACGTTTGGGAGATTCAGAGAAGACTATTCAAGGTAAAATCGAGGGCGTCTTGAGTCAAATGACCGGTGAAACGATTGAAATTATAGGCTCAGGTCGAACAGATGCCGGGACCCATGCTAAGGGACAAGTTGCTAATTTTAAAACAGCTACCACTCTGTCACCGGATCAAATTCTAACTTGTTTAAACCATCAATTGCCACAAGATATTATTATTAAGCAAGTCGAATTAGTACCAGAACGTTTCCATGCGAGATACAATGCAACGGGTAAACAATATAGTTATTACGTTTGGAATACGGCTATTCCCTCAGCATTTAAACGTCAGTATAGTTTTCATTATACAGAGCAATTAGATGATGAAAAAATGACACAAGCGTGTCAAAAATTGATGGGAGAGCATGATTTTATTGGTTTTTCATCTCTTAAAAAAAGTAAGAAATCGACGGTAAGAAAATTAGAATCAATCTCGATACATCGTGAAGGAGAGTTGGTACAGTTTCAGTTTGTCGGAAATGGTTTTCTCTATAATATGGTTCGAATTTTAATGGGGACTATTTTGGATATTGGGTCAGGAAAGATGTCTTTAGATCAGATAGATGACATTTTTGAAAAAAAAATCCGGCAAGATGCAGGGATGACCTTACCTGCTCAAGCCTTGTTTTTAGATGAAGTTTATTACAATTAAAGAAATAACCAAAAAAGAATGAGGATTCCCCTCATTCTTTTTTTATACTTTTTTGTATAAAAAATAGAAAATCAGTGTAAAAAGTGGCAATCGTAACAGCAATCACACTTTGCAAAGATAAAGAACCAAAGTAATACCTATAAAGAGAAAATTAGGGCATCATAACTGAATAAATTGCTATTTAATAACGATAAATATCGACAATAATTATGTTTATTTGTAATTAGAGTATTATACAAATAGTATGATTCGTGATATTTTTTAAATTAATGTTATTTAATTTAATTTTAAAGGGATGAACCGATTACTCGTGAATACCCTTATGAGAAGGAAATTCGGATTATTTAAATGAAATAAGCAAGATTATCATCATCCATCTAGTAATGAGGGGAAGAGATAAAACTGAAAAAGTTTATCGTACTTATGTCGTCATTGTTATGTTTGAATACAGCTACGCTAAGTTTTGTGGAAGCAGACGCTAAGACTGAAATGAGTAGATATGAGAAAAATAACAAAACTAAAGAAGAATTAGAAGCCGAGGAAGAGACTGGAAGTGAAGTAGCAGAATTAGGAACTGAGGAAGAGGCTGAAAGTGAAGCAGAAGAATCAGGAACTGAGGAAGAGGCTGAAAGTGAAGCAGAAGAATCAGGAACTGAGGAAGCGACTGAAAGTGAAGTAGAGGAATCCGAAACTGAGGAAGAGGCTGAAAGTGAAGCAGAAGAATCAGGAACTGAGGAAGAGGCTGAAAGTGAAGTAGAAGAATCCGAAACTGAGGAAGAGGCTGAAAGTGAAGCAGAAGAATCCGAAACTGAGGAAGAGGCTGAAAGTGAAGCAGAAGAATCCGAAACTGAGGAAGAGGCTGAAAGTGAAGCAGAAGAATCCGAAACTGAGGAAGAGGCTGAAAGTGAAGCAGCAGAATCAGGAACTGAGGAAGAGGCTGAAAGTGAAGCAGAAGAATCCGAAACTGAGGAAGAGGCTGAAAGTGAAGTAGAGGAATCAGGAACTGAGGAAGAGGCTGAAAGTGAAGCAGCAGAATCCGAAACAACTGAAATAAAAAAAGAAGAAAAAAGGGTACAGGAAGCACCTACTCAAAAAAAAGTAGATAAGAAAGAACTGCAAAAACGACAAGAAAGTTTCAATACACGCTCGGAAACGGAAGTACCACCACTACCCAAAGGACTGTATACCTTACCTTTATCCGAGGTTTTTGCTGATCCTGTTGGGGATGGCTTTCCAGGTGTTTCAGAAGACGGAAAAATTCTGAATATTTCGGATGCTCCGAATCAGTCAGGTGCTATATGGTCTAAAAATGAAATTTCTTTGAAAAAAAGTTTTGAAACAGAAGCCTATCTTTATTTTGGAAATCAAGGAACTAGTGCTGCAGATGGTATTACTTTTACCTTGTTATCTTCTAAGATAGATGGCTCAAAAGGCCAAAAAACTTTAGGACTTAAAGGACAAGGTTTGGGAATCTACGGTAATAAAGTAGAGGGCGCGGCAACTATTGAAATGGATACGTTCTATAATAGTGGAGAAAGTGACGGTGGCGTATCAGGTTCCCCTTCAGGAGATGAAGCCAAAGACCATATAGCTTTTACTCAGCCAACGTCTGTTTACATGCAAGGAGACTGGTCTGATCCTAAACAATATCCGGTTAAACATATGGAAACAAAATTTGTTGGAAGTTCATTGTCAGATGGCGAATGGAAAAAATTTAGTGTTAAGTGGGAAAGAATTGCTGGTAAACAAGTTAAAGGTAATCTGAGTTATACCTTGACTTGGTTGGATCCTGAGACAGGCAAAGGTTATAAAGAAATAACTGATAGTAGTTTGTTAAAAATTGGGCTAATGGAAGGGTCGTTGGCAGCGACGCCAAAAACAGATGTTTATTGGGGATTCACAGGATCAACTGGAGGAAATGGTGCCAAAAATGCAGTGGCAATGTCACGTTTACCAGAGTCACCTGAAGTAGCTCAAACAATTGAAATAAAAGATAAAGATGGCAACCTAATTGAGGGCGATCAACCTGTACCAGCTGGAACGGATCTAGAAGTTAGTGTGACGAATAAAGCTGAAAGTGGTGACATGTCTTGGAAAAATATCGTAACAACTATTGATTATTCAGACTTTGGCGAGGCTTTAACTTTCATTGAAGGCCCGGAAGGAAAAGAAGCAACTGTTTCTGATGATAAGAAAAGTGTCAGTTTTTCAGCGACTGATTCGGTTGACATTGGGGATAGTGAAACGTTGACATTCAAAATGAAGGCAGTAGCTGGGACCGAAAGTAAGCGACAGCTAAGAGCTAATGCTATTGGGGAAAATGGCTTGGCTGAATGTAGTGACGAATTTCAAATTGAAAAAGTTGCTGCAGAACCGATTACGATTCAATATGTTTATGATAAAACTAATGATCAAGAATTATTACCAAATATGTCATCGCAAACCTTTACTCCTGAAGAAGGACAAACGGAATTGAAAGTAACCACTAACTTGACGGGTAAACATTTTAGTTATCGTGGCAATAGTTTAAAGGATCAAGCAGTTAATGAGGAAGACGAGTTAGTTATTCCTTTTACAGAGAAAGAGCAGACTGTTTACATCAGATATGATGGTCAGACTTGGTTGGAAAGTGTTAAGGGAGACTTGGCATTTAAAGGTAAACTGCAACCAGCTAAACAAGTCTTAGCGCCACAGGATAGTCAAATTGATCTAGTGGTGAAAAGTACGGCCTATCAACCTAATTGGCAGTTAATTGCCAAAGTGAGCGAGTTTAAAGGGCCGACGCTCCTCCCTAGTAAAGGACTAGTATTATTAGTAAATGGTAAAGAAATAAGGCAAGAAGCAACTCCTATATTATCGGAGTATCTGATGAGTCAAGAGGAACATTTTGTCATTGGGGAGACTCAAACAAAAGAAAATAATCAGTTACTGAAAAGTGAATTATTAGTAGCTCCCCATAGTTATCGTTGGGCTAAAAAGCTCTTAAATTATGACACGACTATCACGTGGACGGTGTCTGATACCTCTCTTGAAACACCATCAGATAATAGCCAAGCACTTCCTCTTAAAGGAGGCGAGACGGCATGAAAAATTGGCTGACTATTTTGTTAAGAATGGTGGTTGTCTTGGTTATTGGAAGTTATATGACGTGGCCTGTTGTGGCTGAGGAGTATGATAGTCAAGTGGAAAGTCAGGCAGGTGTCAGTTTTCTGCCTGCTCCGGAACGTCCCCTTTACCCAGAACTATCAGAAAATCTGGCAGAAGATAAGGACGATCTAACTGAAAAAGAAACGTGGAAGCAAGAAATGCCTCAAAATTTACCACAAACAGGAGAGAAAACTAGCATACCAAGTGGCGTTTTCTTGCTAACAAGTGTGTGGTTAGTTAGCTATATTAGAAGGAAACTTCTTGATTATAAATTATAAAAACATTTAAAGGAGAAATTAATATGTCTAAATTTGTAACAGGGTTATTAGTATCAGTTATCACAGTAGGAGGTATGTCAGCAGGAGTAGTTGTTAATGCAGCTGAAGTGAGCGACAAGAATGATTCAAAAGGAAGTGTGGCTTTTGAAGCAGGTAAATTAGAATTTGTAACACCACAAGACCTTGATGGGGAAGGTAATTTAGTTAATAAGGCTGATAAATCAGTACCAGATTTTCGTTTTGAAAAACAAAAGGTTGGACAAGGTAAAAATGATATTCCATTGATTAAAGAAAGTGCTGCGATTGCTTTTGCAGGCTTAACAGATTTTTCAGGTAATGGAGCAGGTTGGACTGTTAAATTACAAGCAACCGATTTTTCAACTAAAAATGGCTCAGCAACACCTGGTTATCCAGAAACGAAAGCAGTTTCTCCTTCACTAACAGGTCTAGTGATTAATATTGAAAATACAGTTAAAGATATCTTTGCCTCAGATGGTTCTAAGACAGATGCTAAAGGTGTTCCAGCTGCTGTTAATGCTAATGGCGATGCTGCTGTAACAATTGCTGAAGCGCCAACAGAGGGTGAAAGCCAATTTTTATTCGATTTAAGTAAAACAACACTGGATATTCCAGCTAAAGATGCTCGTAAAGCACAAGCAACAGTTGATTATACGTCTAATTTAACTTGGACAGTAGAAGCAAATGTTGAAAGTAATGGTCAAACAGCTGCTTTACCAAGTAAATAAAACATAAAAATAAGAGCTTAGGCTCTTATTTTTATTAACGAAAAGAAAAGAGGGGTCTTTATGACTAGAAGAATGGTAGGGATGATTTTGGGAGTAGTAATTTTAGTTATGATCCCTTTAACTGCCCACGCCAATGACTTTACAATTAGTGTCAAACCAGTCATTCCTAGTAATCAGCAAGGGGATGTTAAAGGTTATTTTAATGTCCAAATGAAGGAATCAGAAAAAAAAGAATATGAGATTCAGGTAACTAATAAAGGAGATAAAGATAAGGTCGTAGACGTAACGGCTCTTAATGCAGGCACAGCTACTGATGGTAAGATAGATTATACTAATGCTAAGCCAAAATTATCGGAAGAAATACCTAATCGATTTACTGATTTGGTCACTGTACCAAAAAAATTGAAAGTGCCAGCTAAGGGTGTTGAATCTTTAAAATTTTGGGTAGAGATGCCTAAAAAAGCTCAACCAGGTATTATTTTGGGTAGTATTTTTATTTTAGATACAGGAGATGGTGAGCCAAATCAAGCAGATAAAAGTGGGATGTCAATTCACAATCAGATGGGCTATCCTGTTCAAATGATGGTGTCAATGACCAATGAACAAGTGAAAGCAGAACTTGTTTTAGATAAGGTCGAACTAGGCACACATAGTGGACACCCATCTTTAGAAATTCCGTTAGAAAACACAAAGCCGAATATCATCCCGGATATCACTGTGACAACCGAAATTAGTAAAAAGGGCTCGAAACAAGTCTTAGTGACAGATAAGAAATCGAATAATACGCTAGCTCCTTATTCGATATTTCCTCATCGTGTTCAATTGACAGATAAGAAAGTTAAATCAGGAACATATCTAGCACATATCATAGCAGAATCGGAATTTGGAAAATGGGAGTGGAATCAGGAGTTTAAGATCACTACCCAAGTAGCCCAAGAGCTTAATGAGGGGGCTGTTCAGAAGAAGCTACCAAGTTGGCTTTATTGGCTAATAGCAGTCGGTATTTTAGTCTTATTAATTATTGGTTACCTAATTTATAAAGTTAAGAAGTTGTCTCAGGCAACTAAAATTGCTGACGAAAAATAAAAGCAAGGGAGCCACATTAGAGTGGTTCCCTTGCTTTTTGTAATTTTTGAGTATAGATTTTTGTAAGTTTGACCATCAAGTCTTCCATAGCAGTAATCGAATTGGTATCAACGAAGATAAATCCTGACTTGTCTTTAGGCGTTTCGATAAAAAAATCAGTAATAATAATATCCGCATGGTTAATATTATCTAAATAGCAGATAATATCTTTAGAAAAGAGTTGTTCCAATCGTTTTTTTAAGTATAATTCAAAAGAAATTTGGTATTTAAAATCAATAAACAAGTTGAGGGTAGTTGCTTTTGTTTCACGTAAGGCTGTATAGATGCCACTAGTAAAAAGTGAGTGGTTTTGAACGAAAATCAGTTTATTTTTATCACTAACAAAAGGGATTCGAAGCGAAAGATTTTGTTTAATTTTGTTTAATTCAGGTTGGTCAGAAATATAGAAGCCATGTACACGATCAGTCTGAAGGGTAAAGAGATCAGTAAAATTATAGTCGAGCAATCTTAAATATAGAAAAGACATAATACTTTGATAAACATAATGATAATAATCATCACTATCAAGTTGAATTTTAGGGAAAAGTTCAGTTCTAATAAAATCTAATAGATTTAAAGCGTCTTTAGTAATACTATTTGAAACCTTTAAAAATAATTTGGCTAGGGCGATCCGATCATCTAAGCTATCTATCTTAGGACAGAGTATTCGCGTTAATAAATTGAGAAAAAGAAGCTCTGTATCGGAATAAGGATGTCCTTCAGCTTTAATAACATTTTTATAAGAGGTTAAAATAAGTAACAACTCATTGACTTCACTGTCAGTAATATCAATCTTAGAATCGGAAAGTGGCTGATCAAGTATTGTTTGGGCAACGTAAGCCAATCGATTAGTTTGCAGCGTATTTAAATGAGATAAATGCGTTGACTCGTAATAATAATCACCTTTAGTCACTTCAAGTAGGACATCATGAGTGGGATCAAATCGCCATAGTGCCAATTTCAATCCGATTATAAACACCACGACATTTAGCTCAGGTCCCTCTAGAGACAGCATTTTTTGGCGTTGAGTTAGGGAAACTGAAGTACGCCACATATATTGATTGATTTCTTTTATTAATTTATTGAGGTAACTGTAAGAAATATGCAATTCATTTAATATCATCTCGACTTCTAAGGGATTTTGATAAGAGAGCATCAAAAGAATTTTAAAGGTTGTGGATTGATTGATGTAAAATTTTAAGGTCGCCATGAAGACATTATGATTAGACTGATTAGTTGGATTAACTAAGGTTAAATGATAACCATCAGATACTAACTCGAGCTTTTCGTCAAAAAATAAGGTTAAATCGTGATTCAAATTGTTGAGATAGCGATTGAATGAGCTTTTAGAAATAGTTAATTGTTCTTGAATGTCTGGAACTGTTTTTTTTTTATTTGAAAGAGCCGATCCCAAGACGACAATTTGATTGTATTCATTTTTTTTTACTAATAAATCTAACATACGCTAGCTCCTTTATTAAGTTTTATAGGCTTATTTATTATAGGCTAAGAAAACTATTAATGCAAAGAAGGTGGGACTGTTATTAAAAAAAGTAAGACAACAGTTAGCAATGTTTGGTTATCTGGCTTTTAGCAATTGCTATTAGTTAAAAGGATTGCTGTTATTTTTTTGTAAAAAGTTACTGGCTCTAAAAAAAAAGAGCAGGCAAGAAAATAAAGTAGTTGTAAATATCTTGATAGTTAATTTCAAAAAAATTCAAGTATAATAATCTCATATTTGTAAAGCCAGTGGCGTTTTGTAAAAAAAACAAAACACAGGACAATAAACAATAATGGGGGAGAGATTATTATGAAAAGAAGTACTCTATTTTTATCAGCTGTGTTATTTTCAACAGTTTTATTATCTGAAGGAGGGCAAGCGGCTGAAGTAGGCGGAGACGTTTCAGAAGCGACTAGCGCTATGACGGTTAAAAAACCAGATAAGTCTATTGTCATTCCGAATACGAAGACAGATCGTATCACCAATTTAACAACGCAAGGCAAGGAGTTACATGCAGGTGATGTCATCGAATTTGAGAGCAGTTTTAAAGTAGATTATAATTTACCAGGCATCAATACACAAAATTTTTCACATGCTGCACATGAATTTATGTGGGGGACACAAGGTATTGGTAAAATGAAATACGTACCAGGTAGCCTTGAAATGCGTACAGAAGGTGGGATGCAAATTGGGAGTGATTGGAAAAAATATAAATCAGTCTCAGATGACCATGTGACGACAGAAGATCAAGGCATTAAACTTTTTGATTTAGGGAGTGTAGGTGGTTCACAAACGAGACATTATCGTTTTAGAGTAGAATTACTTGAAGGTGTAAAAAATCTAGCGGTGACTGCCACAGATATTATTAAACGTGATGAAATTAAGTATCCTGATTTTAACGAAGATTCAACGACTGTGACTGAAAACTTAACGATTAGTGACTACAAGTCAGTTATCAGTCCAGATAAATCAGGTGAACAATTGAAAAATTTAACTTCACCAGGCCAACCTATTGAAAAAGGTGATATTTTTGAATATGAAAGCAGTTTTGCATTCCGTAAGTTAGAAGGTTCTAAGGAAACAACAAATGGCTTTATTCATAGTCAACATGAATTGAATTGGGGTGAAAAAGGCAGTGGGGTTGTTGAATACGTCCCAAATACATTTGAAACTCGTATTACAGGTGGTATGATGGTAGGCGATGAGTGGAAACAATATCGTGCTGTAGACGATTCACATATTACCTTAAATGATGATAGCTTATTAGTTAAGGATGTGAACAATAAGTATCATCCTAGTCTTATTCAATCTAGTCAAAACCGTCATTATCGTTTCCAAATGAAAGCTTTAAAACCAATTGATAAATTAACGTTAACGGCAACTGACACTGTGGAACGAGATGCTTCAAAATATATTGGTCACTTAAAAGATAGTGTCTCAATAGAAACTGATTTAAAAATTAATAAAAGCAAAAGAGATATTCAGCCTGAGTGGCAGTCAGATAAAGTCTATAATGAGGGCGATTTAGTCTCATATAAGGGACATACTTACAAAGCTAAATGGTGGACAAAAGGCGATAAACCTAATGCAAGTGATGCTTGGGAACAAATTGAAGTAGAAGGTGAACAGCCAGCAGAATGGTCTGGGTTAAAAGCTTACCAATTAGGTGATAAAGTAACATATAAAGGACATATCTATGAAGCTAATTATTGGAGTAAAGGATCAACGCCTGACGGAAATCCTGCTTGGAAATTAATTAAGTAACATTTAAAAAATAAGGTGACCCTCTTAAGAGGGTCACCTTATTTTTATTACGGGTGATTGTTAATCCTATAAGTAAAAAAGCAAGTGAGAAAATATCACTTGCTTTTTTTAGGCTTCAGTAGCCATAATTTTGTGGTTAAATGTTTTGGTGATCATAGCCAACAGGTTATCTAGAGATTGGCTAGAATTAGTATCCACGAAAGTAAATAATTTTGTATCCTGTGGGACCTTGATAATATGGTCCGTCACAATAATATCTGTTTTATCTGAATTATGAGTGAAAATGAGGGCTGATTCAGAAAAGATATCACGTAAACGATTTTGTAAAAAATATTCGAAGGATAGACGGTACATAAAATCAAAGCTAATGGTGACAGAGGTATAACGGTAGCTACGGATTGCAGTATAAGTCGAATCGATGAATAAGGCACGATTTGAAATAATTGCTACTTTGTTAACGGTATTAATGTCAGAAAAATTATTAGGATTATTAAAATACGTGACTAATTCATTATAAACAGGTTGGTCTTTAGCAGCTAAGTCAAAGATATGGGCATGTTTAAGTTTAAAGAGGATTTTAAAGTCAGATCCAAATAATCTAGCATAAATAAGGTGAAGATGAGCAATATAGATAAATTCAAAATATTCATTTGAATTCAAGTCCATATTATCAATAAAACGCTCAATAATAGTATTAACAAAAGTCACAACATCTTTAGAAAAATTTGTTCGTGATTTAGCGAGTTTCATTCCAATTTGACGTTTAGTAGCAGGTGTTTCCAGTTGAGAAGACATCACTCGTGGTAGTAAGTTAGAAAAAAGGCGCATATCTTGTGAATAATTAGGAATATCTGGTGTATCGACAATCAAATCAGAAAGTGAGGTAATTGTTTCGAGTGCTTCTTTTATTTCAGGATCCATAATTTTAATATTAGTGAGATGTTCACTTCTTTTTTTGAAAATATGATGAAGTTCATTCATACGTGAGAGTTGAATGCTATTGAGATCAGAAAGGGTATGGTCTCTGACTAAATCAATCAAGTCAGGAAATTGATGCTTGCAAATACAAGGTAGCGTTTCAATTTTATTAAAATATTGGCGAATTAAAAATTCTAAAAATAAAATATGCGTCTCTGGCCCTGAAAAAAAGATTTGTTTGTTACGTTGAATAATTTGGACCTCGCATATTGTAAAATATTCATTAATCGATTTGATTATTTTGTTGAAATAACTTTGAGAAATATTTAAGGAGTCGATGAGAGTATCGGTTGCTTGTTTATTTCTAAATAATAAGGCTTTGAGCGTTTGATAAACCGTGGACTCATTTAAAAATTTTGATAGTATTTGGTTAAATAAGGTGTAAATAGGCAAGTCATTGGGATTATTTAAACAAATAGTATCCCCTTTAATCGTAACAAACACAGATTTTGAGGTATCAAACTCTTGAATATCTGTATTAATATTTCGAATATAGCGAGTTAGGGTAAAAGAGGTTAAATCCAGTTTTTTTTCAAGAATATCTTTAGGTAAGGTGCATTCGCTAATTGCTGAACCTAGGATTACTATCTGGTTATACTCATTTTTTTTTATTAGTAAATCTAACATTGTCAATCTCCTTTAGTAATAAATTCGTTGGTGAATTTATTTTAGTGTTCATTAAATGATTATATTGTTAAATAAAGATTATTTTTTATCTTAAAAAGAGTCGGTAAAATCAAAATAGTGTAATAAAAGTTTGTGAAGTATTGTTTTTATATAAAAACAATAAAGACTTATCCTGACTATTTTTTTTAAAAAAAGAATAAACACAATAAAAATGAGATAAAAGTCTTTATTTCTGGGATTTCTATTTTAAATAGTTGGTTAAATAAAAAAAGGGTTGACTAGAACAGGATCAAAGTAAGTTATTTGAGAAAAACGAAAATGAAATATATCTCCAAAATTGTTTTTACAAAAGCAAATTAAAATAAGAAATGTTACTTAAATAAAAATATAATAAAGTAGTGCTCTAAAAAGTAAATAAAATGCACAGAATTTGGTAAAAAAGACAGGAGTAAAGTAAATATGAATGAGCAATATTTTTCTGATTACATGTCATTTGATATTGTATTTAAATCTAAAATAGGCAATATAACGCGTAAAATGATTTTTCCTATCTCTTATACGGAAGAAGATGTGCGGGTTGAACTGGAAAAAAAGCAACCAGAATTAATGATAGAAGATATATTTGAAGCTGAATATGTTTTGCAATTGAAAGCGTAACTATTAGAAGTTTGAGGTGTATTTATTAGAAATAAAATAAAAAAGTTATCAAGATGTTTAGTTAGGAGGAAATGTATGATGAAAAAAACTATTATTTTGGCAGTATCTATCTTAGGCTTAAATGCACTATTACCGACGGCGATAGAAGTACAAGCCATCACTACTACAGAAAAAACTAAAGAAGTCAGAGATAGTTATAGTGATATGTTGAAAAGACTTGACTTGTTGGAAAAGAAGCCATTTTCCAAATCAGATGATTTGCCTGATTTGAGGAACAAAATAGAAGCGATTATTGAAGGCAAGGAATTAGTGGGAGATACAGAGGGGATCTCTTTAGTTGATTTAGATGAGATTGAAACTAATAAAGAGCAGCACAAGCAATTACTCGCCCAACTTGAAACTATGGAAGAAGCCAAAGCTGAAGAAGAAGCCAAAGCTGAAGAAGAAGCCAAAGCCGAAGAAGAAGCCAAAGCCGAAGAAGAAGCCAAAGCCGAAGAAGAAGCCAAAGCCAAAGAAGAAGCCAAAGCCGAAGAAGAAGCCAAAGCCGAAGAAGAAGCGAAAGCCAAAGAAGAAGCGAAAGCCGAAGAAGAAGCGAAAGCCGAAGAAGAAGCGAAAGCCGAAGAAGAAGCGAAAGCCGAAGAAGAAGCGAAAGCCAAAGAAGAAGCGAAAGCCAAAGAAGAAGCCAAAGCTGAAGAAGAAGCGAAAGCCAAAGAAGAAGCGAAAGCCGAAGAAGAAGCGAAAGCCAAAGAAGAAGCTAAAGCCGAAGAAGAAGCTAAAGCCGAAGAAGAAGCGAAAGCCGAAGAAGAAGCGAAAGCCAAAGAAGAAGCCAAAGCCAAAGAAGAAGCGAAAGCCAAAGAAGAAGCCAAAGCCAAAGAAGAAGCGAAAGCCAAAGAAGAAGGTAAAACCGAAGGGAAAGATAGGGAAAATTATTCTCAACCAGTTACTGATCCTAAAGAATTAGAGTTAAAAGAAGGTGAAGAGCGCACTTATGAAACAGGTGATTGGCGTGTCTATATTAAAAAAGATATTAAAGCTCTAGTTGGGACTAAACTTGCTGAAGAGGAACAATCAATTGATGGCGATTACGTAGATAGCAAGTTAATCTTGACAAGAATCTATAATACAAAGACAAAGAGAATGCATCGAACTGCTGAAGCGCACCTTCATAATCCTTTTGACAGAGAAGACACTTACAATGATGCTTCAAGTTATGTAAGTACTAAGTTAAATTCAACGGTTCCAGAAGTCCAAACAGTCTCATTTAGGATAGTCATGTGGGAGGATTTAACTAGACTAGATACTATAATAGTCCCTGATGTAGATATTACTTTTGTATTACCAGATAATTATTATGGGATAGGTGAACTGACTCCTAATGGGGAACAAAAGACGCCTGTTTATATTTTTTATGGCGATAGGTCCACACAGGTTAGCAACCCTTCTCGATTAATATATGCACCAGTTGTTCGAACTGAAAATAAAATTTTGCCTCACAAATTATCAGAGGTGGGAGGTTATGATTTTATGTTTGATTTTAAAAGTATACTACCTGAGAATCCTCCTGCTGCTGAAAATCACCTAATTGATCGCAATTTCCAAGAAAAATCAAACTATCGGGTTACGAATAATCCTTACTTTTTTAAAAGTCAAATAAATACAAATGAAAAGGGTAAGGAGCTTTTATCAAGAGAAGATTACTTTAATGTTGAGTCTCTCAATGACCAAATGAATAAGCTTGTCGTACATAATAAGTTAAACGCATCTCATATGAGGACGTTAATAAGATTAAAAGCTGGTGGTAAAAATATTAGTCATAATGGTAAGTATATGAAAAAATTAAATTCAGATGATTCAGAATCTTCTGCTGACGAGGTGAGTTATCGTCAAAATACTCAGTATTTCTTACTATCTAATGTTGGGAGATCTAGTAATAACTTAGTGCACTTGCCTTTATCACGATTTATTGCTGATCCAATAGAGCCTGGAGTAAAAGGTCTGGATACTGACGATGGTGAAAATATTCAAACAATTGATTTATCTAAAGAAGATGAGATGTATTTGGCGGGAGGTAAAGAAAAAATTATAAAGAGTATTAAAGATCATGTACAACTTAAGGCGACTGAGTTAGTCGAGGAGCTTCATGATGAGTGGAATGCCTCTAATAAAGCGACAACACCTGATCCTAAATATATAATTGACTTAAAGGGTGATATCAAAATTGATATTTCCAATCAAGAGTATGAAAAAATTATGGGAAAAAAAGAAGCAACATTTAATGCTAAAGTGTCATATACTTTTAATACGAAGCAAATCCAAAAACTAAGAACCTATAAAATAGACACCCCAATTAACATTAAACTACCTGATAAAACTAGACCAGTTGAATATAAATTGGCTAAGGATACTTTTTATGTTGGGTTTCAAATTAATGATATTAAACCGACTGATCTATTTGAAAAGGGAAAATTTAAGGTAGACAATCAAGAATGGACTGATTTGAAATTAAAATCGAATAGTGATGAAAAGAGTTGGGATGAAAAATCACTGTATAAAACATCCGCGAGAAATGGGGAGGATACTTTTATTACTGTGACGGGTAAACATCCTTCAGTACCAGGTGATGATACCTCGAAGTTAGTCGAGGAGTCGATAACATTTGATGTGAAAGTTAAGTTTGTTATTAAAGAAGGCAGTATTGTAATTACTGATCAAATATTAGGTCAGGCTGGACCAAGAGCTAAAGCGAAATTAGTGATCACTCCAGTTAAAGCAGATGCTGAACATTACAAAATACGGGTTGGTTATGGCGATAAGCACAAAAGTCAGTCCTTAGTTCCGGATGAACCTGGCAATCCTTATGAATCAGCTAATGGTTCAGACTTTCTCTTACATCTAGATACTTATTTACCTGCAACCCTTAATTTGGCTAACACTAAGGGTAATACAAGTTTTAAAAATACAGTAGTTGATAGCCTACCAGTTGAAGGTGCGTACAATATACCATACAAAAAAATACGTTCTATTAGAGAGGTATTAATTAAAACTTACGGGGGGACGGGTGAGGGAATTAGGACTATACACCGAGATAAAATTTTTCAATTATCTACACCTAATATGCAGCAGGTGCAAGTAAATAATCCAAATGGTAGTGAAAAGAAGTCATGGTACTCATTAAATTCGATTGATAAGTATCCTCCACTTAGCAACGATGAAGAAGAAAATGAACAATTATTAAGAAAAAAATTTGAGCCTCAAAGACTATCAACGTATGAGTATAATTTTAAAACTGAAAGTTTCATTCCATTTTTTATCAACGCAGTGGGAGATACAGAACTTTTTAGTAGGAGCAAGGATGTTCCAGATAAAAACTATAGATATGTAGGAACTCTACCGGGTTTAAAAATACCTAGGGTTGAACTGGATACGATAGTAGCTGAAAAAGCAGACATTCCTTTGCAGGAGTTACAGGATAAAATAAACCTCCTAGCAGTTCCAGCTTGGGAAAAGTCATTTGATATTATGTACAATGGACTTGATCGAGAAGAGTACGGGATAAGAATTAACACCCCAGGTGTAGTAGACGCTAACCTCGCGCTTCTGGCTTACAGAGCTGATCATCCAAGTTTTTATGATATGTGGGAAAATCAGAGCCTTTCGCAGAAAAACACTCGTATGATAAAGAGTGAATGGCCTATTGGTACGCTTAGTTTGAGCGTTAAATTTAAATCTAAAACAGCTCTTCATATGGATAAGGAAGGATTTGAGTTTGGGAACATAACGTTTAGGACCGAAGCTAGAGATATTCCTTTAGCTCAGGATAGAAACTTAACATTTACAGATGTCCGACCTTATAACAGTAAAGTAGACGAAAGTAAATTATATCCTGAAATCGATGAAAAATTAGGTATGAGTGTTACCATGTCAGGTTTTTATGAGTCAACTGAAGAAGGCCCACGAAAAATTGATAATCACTTAGGTATTAACTTTAAAGACAAAACAGGTAATGTGATTCGTTTGACCCCTGAGGAAAAAACCGGAAATTTAATCTATCCAGTCAAAGGTTACAAATACGGTCGTAAAAAAGCAAACCTGACTTTTACAGGCAAGGAAGTCAAAAATGATAAAAGTTATCAAATGTTTCTAAGTGTCCCAGCTAATAGTAATCAAGAATTAAAAGCTGTAAGTTATACAACCGATTTAACATTTAATACTCCAACAGGAGATGTTATTACTAATACCGATATGGGTACTCCTCAAAAGGTAGGTGCTTAGATGAAACAATTTATTTTAAAAAGCGGCTTAGTGTTGCTAAGTTTAGGCGTATTTCAAGGAACTCTTGCATCAGCTGAGGCAATTTCTCCGACAGAAGTGATTTCTGAAGCGAGTGTCTCATTTGACTGGACCGATTATAAACCATTACCGGGAACGCCGGAAGAAACTGAAAAGCCTCAAGAGTGTCCACCACCTAAAGATCAAGAGGGGGATAGTTGTCCTAATGAAGGCAATGATAGCTCTAGTTGCCCCCCTTTATGTAGTGGCGGAGTAGCGTGTCAAGGGAATGAGTTAGGTAGTGGTCAACTATCAGCTAACAATGAGGAGAAACCTCAATTAGGTGGTGGGTGGCAACCAGTTTCAACCGAATACCCAACTAATAATCAGAAACAGTTCATTGGTAACTTACCCCAAACCGGTGAGACCAATGAGTGTACTAATATAGGCGTATTATTAACGATGATCGCCAGTAGTATGGTTTATATTAGATATAAATTTAAAAACTAATTGGAGGAATATAATATGAAAAAAACAATTTTAGCAACCGTTTTATTATCAAGTTTAGTCTTAGGGGCATCTGTGTCGTCAGCAGCTCAAAGTGAAGAGCCAGGGGCACTTGATACAAAGGGAACAATAACATTTAAAGAAGCTGACAATGGGGGAAAACCACCGGTTATTGTTGATCCAGAAAATCCAGGTGAAGGAGAAGAAAAACCTGGAGAAGGTGGAGAAGAAGTTAAACCACCGGTTATTATTGATCCAGAAAATCCAGGAGAACCAGGAGAAGGGGGTCAAACTAATCCTAATAAAGGTCCTTTAAAACTAGAATTTGCCCCTAACTTTAACTTTGGAAAAGTTCAAATTGCTGCCTCAGAAAAAGAATATTCAGCGAGAAAACTTAATAACCCAAATAATAATAATAAAGAGATGAATTTATACGCTCAGTTAGTTGATTCACGTGATGCCTCATCTAAGGGTTGGATATTAAATTTAAAAGCCAGTGAGTTTGTAGAAACAGGTGATTTTGAAGAAGGCGCAGAGCGTAAACAGTTAGCTGATGGTGCATCATTAGTTTTTGCACAACCAACTATTAACAGTGGTTTTGAGAATAAAACAGAAACATTTGCTGAGGGCGATCAAAAGGTAGGAATAGGAGCTGATGGAGTGGACATTGCTAATTCAGAGGTTAAGGGTCGCTCAACCGTTGTCTTTAGTAAAGGTGTTAAATTAGTAGTGCCAACAGCTGTGGCACAATCAGCTTATAAAGATACAACGTACCAATCAGATTTAACGTGGACATTGTCATCAGGTTCAGCTAGCAAAGTAGCAATGGGGACACCTGCAACTAAGTAATAACAACTATAAAAAAAAGAGGAGTTAATTTTATGAAAAAGACACTTATTTCAACAATTTTATTATCAACATTAGTTCTGGGAGGCGCACAAGCTTTTGCTGCAGATTCAGCGACTAACGTAGGATCAAAAGGAACGATTGGTTTTACAGATGGTGGAGTTGATCCAGAAAATCCAGAAGAGCCAAAAGAACCAGAGATTACTGACCCAAATAACCCAGGCGAACCAGGTGAAAAACCAGGAGATAAACCAGGGGGAACAGAAAATCCAAATCAAGGAAGTTTGAAAGTAGAGTATGTCCCTAACTTCCAATTTAATACCCAAAAAGTATCGAAAAAAACAGAAAGATACTCAGCAACACCAGCAAATTATGACAAAGAGGAAGAAAAATTATCTAAACCATTATTTGCCCAAGTATCTGATTTACGTGTGAAAGAAGCTGATGCTTTAACACCATGGACCTTAACGTTAGCAGCAAGTCCATTTGATAATGAGTTAGCTGAAGGTAGCACAATTGAATTAAATGATGTGTCATTAATTTCAGCTAATGATGAATCAACTAAATTAACTGAGCAAATTAAAGTGCCAACAACTGGCGAAGCGACAACTCTTGTTGAAGAGGGAGCGAGTGGTTTATCAGTTGTGAGATTTGGGGAAGCTAAAGAGATGAAGACAGATGATGAGGTTAAGGCTTATAAAGGCGTTCAATTAGTTGTGCCAAGTAAAGTATCACTATCAGCTACTAAAGGGGTAGAATATACAACTTCACTGACATGGAACTTGACTGCAGGAGATATTGATGAAGCCTCTCAAGGGACACCTGAACTTGAAGCATAATTAAGATAAAAAAAGGCGGAAGCCTTTTTTTATTACGAAAAGGAGAAAGAAATAAATGAAAAAATTTATGATAAAATGTGCGATTGTCTTAGCTAGTTTGACCGCTGGTAGTGTAAGTGTTTTAGCCGATGAAATGACTTTCCAAGTCGACACAGTGGCACCAGAAAAGCAGATGGGTGAAAATAGCGGTATTTATAACTTGCGTTTAGAGCCAGGAGAAAAGACAACAGTTGAAGTGAAGGTTAGTAACAGTGCTGACGAAAATCGTACGATTCAGGTGACACCAACTGATAGTAAAACATTGTCAAGTGGTAGTATTGACTATACGCCTTCGGATAAAACAAAAGATAAAAAAGAATATAAATTTGAGTCGCTTGCTAAGACTGATAAATTAGTTGAATTTAAAGCGCATGAAACTAAAAATATTCCTGTAGAAATAACGATGCCAGCTAAAGAGTTTAAAGGAGTTATTTTAGGCGGTTTATATTTGCAAGAAGCAGCTGATTCAGCTAAGTCTAAAAGTGATAAGGCTGAAGGAATGACGATTAATAATAAATATGCTTTTACAGTCCCAGTCATGTTGTCTAATAATGATGAAGCAGGTAAAGCGGAATTAAAATTAAATTCAGTTAAAGCGGATAATGTCTCAGGTTATAACAAAGTCGTGGCTGAAATTGAAAGTACACAAAAAAATATTTTAAAAGAAGCAACGATTGAGGGGAAAGTAACCCGTAAAGGTGAAAAAGAAGTGTTACATGAACATAAACTAGAGAATGTCTCATTTGCACCAGAAAGTAAAATGAATTTTGGGATTGATTGGACAAAAGATAGCTTTAAACCAGGGACGTACGTCACAGCAATTAAAGTAACATCACCTTATGGTAATTGGGATTGGACGAAAGAGTTTACCATTGCAGATAAAGAATCAAAAAAAATGAATGAAAAAGCAGTGGATATTGAACCTGAAAAACCTAATTATTTAATGTATGGCATTTTTGGGCTGTTACTTATTGTTGTTTTATTATTAATTTATTTGATTGTTTCTAAGCGTAAAAAAGAAGCTAAAGAGAAAAATGATTAGATTTAAAAATAACAAGATTAGTAGGCAGTCAATCTCCATTTTTTTAAATTCGTTGAGCAAATTAGTATGAGAAATATTTTTTAAACCCAGATATAATAGTAAATGTCATTAGTTAATTATGATAATAGGTTGATGCTATCAGTTTTTAAATAACATGATAAAACAACTAACATCACTTAATAGTCTAAATAAATATAACCAATTAGGAGGAGCAAATATTATGAAAAAAACACTTATTTCAAGTATTTTATTATCAACTTTAGTTCTAGGAGGCGCTCAAGCTTTTGCTGCAGATACAGATACAGCAACTAACCTAACAACCGAAGGTAGCATTCAATTTGAAGCTGGTGGTACAACGGATCCTGAAAATCCAGGAGAAGAGCCGAAAGAGCCAGAAATTACTGACCCAAATAAACCAAATCCAGATCCAGACCCAGAGGAAAAACCAGAAAAACCAGGTGATAAACCAGGTGGTACGATCAATCCAAACCAAGGGGAACTAAAATTAGAGTTTGCTCCTAATTTCCAATTTGATAAACAAAAAGTATCAAATGAAACAGTTACTTATAGTGCTGTTCCAACGACTTACGGAGAAGAAGGTCAAGAAACTTACAAACCTTTATTTGCTCAAGTAAGTGATCTGCGTATCCCATCTCTTGACGAAATGACATTAAGTAAATGGTCATTAACACTTTCTGCAACAGCTTTTAAAGGATATGATGGCGAAGGGAAAGAAGTGGCTGATTTAGCTGCAGGTTCTAAAATTCAATTGAATGACATCATGCTTGTCAATTCAAAGAATACCGAAACGACTGATAAAGAATCAAAAACTTTAGAATTAACAGGGGCTGATGCCGCTCAAACAATTGCTAAAGATGGTAAACAAGGTTTGTCAGTGATTCGTTTTGGCGAATCGCAAGAAATGACGGATAAAGCTGAATATAAAGGGGTTCAATTAGTAGTACCAGGTAAAGTATCACAATCATCAATCCAAGGTGTCACATATAAAACAGCGTTAACTTGGAATTTAAATGCTGGTGATGTGTCAACTGAAGAAGTTGGAACACCGTCAGTATAATAATTAACAAAGCAATCAAGGCTCAGAAAGTCCAGGGATAACCTGTCTTCTTTCTGAGTTTTTTTGTTTCTGTTCCAATAAGTGGTTATTTGATAGGCGGTATTTAGTGAATAGTCTTTTTCATTTAAAGAGTTAGTGATATGATAAGTAAGAAAGCTCTTTAAAGAGTTAAGTAGTGGCAATGGGGAAATAGTAAGGAGAAATAGTGAATGAAAATGAAGAAGGTAACAATTAAAGAGGTGGCCAAACACTGTGGCATGTCAATTGCGACCGTTTCACAAATTTTAAATGGCCATAGCCAACATTTTAATCCTAATACGGTGAAGAAAGTTCAAGCGGCTAAAGAGGAATTAAACTACCAACCCAATTATTTTGCTCAAAGTATGGTTGTGAAAAAAAGTAAAACAATTGGCGTATTAGTACCTGATATTACCAATCCTTTTTTTTCAACCTTAATTGGGGGCATTGAAAGTGTCCTTTATCGGGAAAATTATATTACCATGCTTTGTAACGCTGATTTAGATGAGAAAAAAGAGAATGATTATTTGGAGGAATTAAGTCGCCGAGGAGTAGATGGCTTTATTATTGCCAGTTCTGCTATTTCGAATGAGGCAATTAATGCGAATCTAAAAGCAAAAAATCATCCTTTTATTGTATTGGATCAGAAGTATGCTGAAGGTCTGAGTGACGCAGTTTTTACAGATGATTTTTTAGGGGGACGATTAGCCGCAGAGCATTTATCAGAATTAGGGCATAAAAAAGTGGCGATTGTTGCGCCACAAGCAGCTACTGAAAATATTCAAAAAAGAGTGGCAGGATTTAGATCAATTTATGGCGAGGATGTTACTTTAATAGCGGCAGAGCTGACAAAAGCTGGTGGACGTCAGGCAGTTCCTAACTTGTTAAAACAAGAAGTGACAGGGGTTTTTGCGATTAATGATGAAATAGCTTTTGGTTTATATTTTGGTTTAGCGGAAGCAGGCAAAAAAATTCCTGAAAATTATAGTATTATTGGGTATGATAACGTGGATATGTGTGAGTATATCACACCAAAATTAACCACTATCGCCCAACCTATTTTTGAATTAGGGGAAAAAACGGCTGAATTATTATTAAAACGGTTGGCTAAACCAGATGACAGGTGGCAAGAAATCACCTTACCTGTTAAAATAATTAAAAGATTTTCAACAGCACCCTTGAATTAAATTTCAAGGTGTGTTATATTTTTGTTGTCTTATTAAAACGTTTTAATAACAAAATAAAAGCGTTTTAATTTGGTCTTTACATGTTTTTTAAAACGTTTTAATAACCGTAACTAAGGGAATGTAAATAGAATACTAACACTACAACTAAAATGCGAGGAGCGATTAAAATGAATACGATTACAGTGATTGGGAGTATTAACCTAGATACAACATTGAGAGTGAAAGAAATGCCGAAACCAGGTGAAACCATCCATGCAATTGAACACTTTACAGCAGGCGGTGGAAAAGGTGCCAATCAGGCCGTTGCAGCGAAACGTTCAGAAGCTAAGACATTCTTTATTGGTGCAGTTGGTAATGATGGTGCGGGGATCATGATGTCAGATTTATTGTCTCAAGAAGAAATTGATTTGACAGCGGTCACAACATTGGACAATGAATCAACAGGGCAAGCGTTTATTATGGTAGATAGTCATGGTGAAAATAGCATTATGATTTATTCAGGTGCCAATAACACGTTTACCCCTCAACAAGTTCGCGATAATGAAGAAATTATTAAACAAAGTGATTTTGTGATTGCCCAATTCGAAAGCGCAATTGATAGCACGATTGAAGCGTTTAGCTTAGCACGTCAACATGGTATTAAAACAATTTTAAATCCAGCACCCGCTTTAGAGAATGTGCCAGAAGAGTTGTTGAAAGTGACAGATATGATTATTCCAAATGAAACTGAAACTGAAATTTTAACAGGTATTAAGATAACAGATGAAGCCTCAATGCAAGAAGCAGCACAACACTTACACAATCTAGGAATTGAAGCAGTCATTATTACTGTTGGTAGTAAAGGTGCTTTCTATGATGTACAAGGTAAAAATGGGATTGTACCAGCTTTTAAAGTCGAAGCAGTTGATACAACTGCAGCAGGTGATACTTTTATTGGAGCAATGAGTAGTATCTTACAATCAGATTTTAGTAATTTAGAAGAAGCGATTCGTTATGGGAATAAAGCATCCTCTTTAACGGTTCAACGTTTTGGGGCTCAGCCATCAATTCCTTATAAAAAAGAATTAATTAAATAAGCACGTCACGACTAACTAAAAAAGGATGAACCAATTATGAAAAAAACAAAAGTAATCAATTCAGATATTTCACGCGTTATCGCTCAAATGGGACATTTTGATAAATTGAGTATTGGAGATGCAGGAATGCCTGTCCCTATGTCAGTCGAAAAAATTGATTTAGCAGTCACACATGGTTTACCTAGTTTTATGGATGTTTTAAATAATGTTTTAGAAGAATTAGAAGTCCAGCGTGTCTATTTAGCTGAAGAGATAAAAACAGCAAATCCAACTGTTTTAGAACAAATTCAAGCACGCTTACCAGAAACTGAAATTGTCTTTTATCCTCATGAAGAGATGAAGCAAGATTTAACCAATTGTCATGCTTTTATCCGAACAGGTGAGGTAACACCTTACGCAAATATTGTGTTAGAAAGTAATGTCGTATTTTAAGAAATCTATTTAATTTATAAGGAGTGACAATATGAATGTTACAGCACTATTAATCGGTCTAGGACCTTTACTTGGTTGGGGTTTATACCCAACAATTGCCTCAAAAATTGGGGGACGCCCTGTCAATCAAATTTTAGGCTCAACGTTAGGGACTTTTATTTTTGCTTGTGTTTTTGCACTAATTAAAGGGATTGGGTTGCCAACAGGTATCGATTTATTTTTCTCAATCCTATCAGGTGTGGGTTGGGCATCAGCTCAAATTATTACGTTTAAATCTTTTGGTATGATTGGCTCATCACGTGCTATGCCCATTACTACAGCCTTCCAGTTATTAGGGGCATCATTATGGGGAGTATTTTTCTTAGGTAATTGGCCAAGTATGACGGCTAAAATCTTAGGAGGACTTGCCTTAATTTTAATTGTGATTGGTGCGAGTATGACTGTTTGGTCTGAAGAAAAAAGCCAAGAAAATACAAGTGTCTTAAAAAAAGCTGTTATCTGGTTAGCAATTGGAGAAATTGGTTACTGGGCATACTCTGCTGCTCCGCAAGCAACTAGTTTAGACGGAATGCAATCATTTTTACCACAATCAATCGGGATGTTATTAGTAGCTGTCATTTATGCTGCGGTCTTAGGAAGAAAAGAAACGTCAGCTTTTACAGAAAGTGTCTCTTATAAACATATCTTCTCAGGCTTCTTCTTTGCCTTTGCCGCCTTAACTTACTTGATTTCAGCTCAACCAAATATGAATGGGTTGGCAACTGGTTTTATCCTCTCACAAACTTCTGTTGTTTTAGCAACATTAACAGGTATTTGGTTCTTAGGTCAAAAAAAATCAGCAAAAGAAATGCGTGTGACTATTGTCGGTTTAGTATTAATTATTCTTGCCGCTACGGTGACGGTCTTACTATAATTGAATCAACAAGCTATCAAAGTATTGAGTCCTGACTCAATACTTTGATGGCTTTTTTAATGTATACTCGTATTAAAAGAGGAGGGATTGTTTGATGGGATACTGTTTATTTTGTGCAAAAACTAGCGCTATCTTGTTGGAAAATAAAACTTGTTTAGCTTTTTACGACAAATTTCCAGTAAGCGAGGGACACTTACTAATCATACCTAAAATACACCGACAAGATTATTTTGACTTAACCCCAAGAGAACAACAAGATATGGCTGACTTGTTAGGACAAGCTAAGATTTTATTAGACAAAAAGTTCCAACCAGCAGGCTATAATATTGGATTAAACTGTGGTGAGGTGGCTGGTCAGACTATCTACCATTGTCATTGTCATGTGATTCCCAGGTATAAGGGGGATTGTGAGCAACCTAAAGGGGGCGTCAGAGGGGTTATTCCCAACAAAATGGCTTATTAAAAACAAGTAGCTCTAGGCTTAGAGCTACTTGTTTAATAGAGGCTATTAATTTGAACGATGGCTTCGTACCTGGGTGTAATTAATTTCTTAGTGTATAACTCCATTAAGCGAACTAATAACTGTCCCATAGAAAAAGAAGAATTAATGTCTAGAAAGATAAAAGCAGGTTGATCAGGGGCTGTTTCTACTAATGAATTAGTTACAACTAAATCTGCCTCTGCTAAGGTTTGACAGTAGTAAATACAACCAGGGTGAAATGTCGTATTGATTCTACTTTTCAAATAAGTTTCAAAAGATAACTCTGATTGGAAATCTAGATAGACATTTAATTGGGTGTGTTTTCTTCTTCGAATAGCTGTAAATATCAAACTGGTAAAGAGTTCACTATTTTCACGAAAAACATGTTCATTTTGTTTATTTATAAAAGGAATGGGGAGATTGACTATTTCTTTTATTTTGATGTAATCTGATTGATTATAAATATAAAAGCCATCAATTTTATTGGTTTGCAATGTAAATAAGGTATTGAAGTTATAATTTAAAACCCGTAAATATAAAAAGGACATCATCCCCTGATAAAAATAATCATAATAAAGGGGTGAACCAGGAACTAAATTGATGTCATAGGCCTTATCAAGGGCAGTTAATAAAATTTGTGTATCCTGAGTTAAGGTAGTCGGTTCTTTTAAAAAAGCTTTAGCAATTGCGATGCGGTCTAATTTTTCATCAATTTTTGGAAAAGCAAAGCGTGTGATTAAATTAAGAAATAATACCAAGTCAGGTGAATAGTCATGACGAGTTGTTGTGACTAAATTATGCTGTTTTTTTAAAATAGTCAGTGAAGTTTTGATTTCTTCTTCATCGATTGTAATAGAGTGGCCAGCTTGTTTACGTTCAGAAATAATTTCTTCTATATTATAGAGTGATTTCTGTTGCGTTGAGGAAAGCCTCTTCAATACTTTAGTATTAAAGGGGCTTGAATGATTCTTAGAATCATTGTTTAAATTAGTTGTTTCTTCTAAACTGAACAAAATATTTTTTAGAAGTAATTTGAAAACTACTAAATTGACTTCAGGTCCATCGAGATAAGTTCGATTATTTCGTTGACTAATAAAAACTTGCGTTGGTTTAATATAGTTGTTAATCTCTTTTAGTAATTTGTTGAAATAGCTATGTGAGATGTGTAGCTTAACAAGTAAATTATTGGTCGTAAGATTATGAGAGTTGCTTAAGGCTAGGAGTAGTTTGAATTGTGTTGAATTCTGTAAGTAAGTTTTAAGACTTCTAACAAATAAATTATTTTTAGGGATTCTTCCTGGATTGTTTAAGTGTAAAAATACGCCATCTGATGAAATAGAAGGTGTGACTGGATGTATTTTTTTAAATTCTTCATTAATAACCGCTAAATATCTAAAGAGGGAACTTTTAGATATTTCTAATTGTTTAACTAGTTCTGCAATAGATTGATAGTTATTTAGGAGGGTAGACCCTAAAATAACAACTTGGTTGTATTCGTTTTTTTTTATTAGTAATTCTAACATTGACTATTATCTCCTTACATTGAAATGAATGAGCCATTGCCATTAGTATAGCTAATTTATTGTTTTATTTAAATATATAGTCTAAATAAATGGACTTTGATTATTTTAATAGTCAATATTTTTGGAAAGTGTTTTTTTACTGTAGACAGTTGTAATTAAAGCGAGTAGTTTTTCTAATGATTTTTCTGAGTTAGTGTCAATAAAAGGAAATAGTTTACTATTTTTTTTGACAGGAACTAAGTGATCTGTGACGACAATATCGGCTAATTCTGAATTATAGGTAAAGATAACTGATGATTCAGTAAAGATTTCTCGAAGTTGTTGCTGAATAAAAAATTCAAAGGATAACCGATAGATAAAATCAAAGCTGATGGTGACACTCGTCTTTAAATAGGTACGAATAGCCGTATAGCTAGCATCAACAAAGAGCGAATTGTTTTTTAAAATCATTTCTTGATTAAGTGGGTGTAAGGTATTGAACAATGCTTGATCTTCTAAAGATGTCATGAGTTGATAGTAAATGTCTTGATTTTTGCAAGTAGTTTGAAAAATATCAGCATGTTTTAAAGTAAATTGTTTTTTAAAGTCAGTGCCAAACAAACGGATGTAGATAAAGTGCAAGTGAGCCATATAGACAAATTCAAAATATCTATCAGCCGTCTTATCCAAAGAAGTTGAAAATTGAGCTGAAATAATGTCAATAAATGCTAAACAATCCTTTGTTAAAATTGTAGGTGATTGACTCAATTTTTTTCCAATATGAGATTTCATGTGAGTATCTTCTAATTGAGAGGAACTAAACCGAGCCAAAAGGTTGGCAAATAGACGAGTATCATTTGAAAAATCAGAAAAATCGATATCATCAGTCAAGAGATCATTTTCTTGCACGATAAGAAGTAAGATTTCTTTTAATTCAGGGTCGTCTAAAGTTATCTGACTCAATTTTTCGCTACGTTTTTTGAAAATATGATGAAGTTCCTTGACACGATTTAATTGAATATCGTTTAAATCAGAGATATTGTGATCACGAATAACCTCAATTAATTCAGGGAAATAATGAGTACACTCACAAGGTAGTTTGGTAAACTTATTGATATATTGACGTGTTAAATATTCTAAATATAAAATATGAGTTTCTTTCCCAACAAAAAAAATATGTTTGTTTCGTTGAATGATTTGGACTTGGCAGGTTTCAAAGTAACGGTTAATTTCTTTGACTATTTTATTAAAATAACTCTGTGATATATTTAATTCTTCAATTAAAAGATCAGTTTTTTGAATATTTTTTAGTAACAATGATTTGAGGGTTTGAAATATAGTAGACCCTTTTAAAAATTGTTGTAATAATTGGTGAAAAACATCGTAGTCAGGTTGGTCATCAGTCTGGGTAAAAATAAAACGGTCACCAGAAACTTTTAAAACAGACTTTTGCTGGGGATAAATTTCACGTAAATCGGCATTAATATTTCTTAGATAACGAGAGAGTGTAACATGAGTTAAATTTAATGATGATTCAAGCGTTTTTTTTGAAACAGTATAATTACTTAGGGCAGAACCTAGGATAAGTAACTGATTATATTCGTTTTTTTTAATAAGTAAATCCAACAAAGGGTTATCCTCCTTATTATTATTATTAACAAAGATTAATTATATAGGAAAAGGGTTATTTTTTTTTGCCTAAAACTAAAAATCAGTTATTAAAAATCGGCAAAAAATAAACAGACTAGTTTTTAATTAGAATAAAGAATGTTGTAATAGTAAGCTTTTCAGCTAATATTATTAAGTATAAAATTATTATTTCGAATTGGTTTTGTATTGGACCTAAAAATGAACGGGTGGTGTCAAAAAAAGGTCAGATTTTTTGATGAGTATTATTTATACTAAATAGTACTGGATTTTATTTTTTAGGATATTGGAGGGGGTTGCATGTTGTTAAAAATAGGACAATTCGAAGAATTTATGACGTTTGATGTGATGATAGATTCTAAACTGGGCTATGTTTCAAGAAAAATGTTATTTCCAATTAATTACAGTGAAAAAGATGTCTTACTAGAGTTAAATAAAAAGTATCCCGAATTAAGAGTTATAGAAGTAATTGAAGATCATTATACTTTGCTTTTGAAGTGATTTTTTTTTTTTTGAACCAAATTGTTCAAAAAACGATACGTATAATTTTATAAAAAAATGTATACTTTTGGCGTAATCTATTTTTAGAGATCTACAAGTAAGGGAGATACATAATTGTAAGATAGGAGGTTAGTAGATGAAGAAGGCAATTCTTTTAATGACATCAGTATTATGTTTGAATACATTACTTCCTAGTGCGATTGAAGTCAAAGCGATAACGCAAGAACAAAATCAAGAAGTTAAATCTGAATTAGTTCAGCAATATGACGACCTGTTGAAAAAAGTATCTGATTTAAGTCAGGATAAAAAGTTAACTAGGGAATTAAAAAAAGAATTGGTTACTTTAAAGGAGCAACTAATCGAGCAACAAAATAAGCTAAAACTGACTGAAATAGCAACAGAGGATGAGGATAGTTCAGTTCAATCAAAACTTGGAAGAGCTACTGATGCATTACGTGAGTTAACAAAACAAGCCGAAACAGAAGCAAAAGAACAAGCCGAAACAGAAGCAAAAGAACAAGCCGAAACAGAAGCAAAAGAAAAAGCCGAAACAGAAGCAAAAGAAAAAGCCGAAACAGAAGCAAAAGAAAAAGCCGAAACAGAAGCGAAAGAACAAGCCGAAATAGAAGCAAAAGAAAAAGCTGAAACAGAAGCGAAAGAACAAGCCAAAATAGAAGCAAAAGAACAAGCCGAAACAGAAGCGAAAGAAAAAGCTGAAACAGAAGCGAAAGAAAAAGCCGAAACAGAAGCGAAAGAAAAAGCTGAAACAGAAACGAAAGAACAAGCCGAAACAGAAGCAAAAGAACAAGCCGAAACAGAAGCGAAAGAAAAAGCTGAAACAGAAGCGAAAGAAAAAGCCGAAACAGAAGCGAAAGAAAAAGCTGAAACAGAAACGAAAGAACAAGCCGAAACAGAAGCGAAAGAAAAAGCTGAAACAGAAGCGAAAGAAAAAGCGAAAGAAAAAAATCAAAATACTAAAATTAAAAGCGAAGAAAACGGTACAAATGCTATTCCGAGTGATTTAGATTTTGATAGTGACAAGTGGGTAGATTTAGATAGTAAAAAGGACGATATGCCATGGGCTGCTGTTAAATTAAATGATAAAGAATTCTTAAAATATAATTTTGGTCCGACAATGTATGTGGGAAAAAATATTTTTAATATAACCAATTATAATGTATCTGGTGAGAATACATTAAGAGGGGGCCAACGTCCAAGTTTAATGATGCCAAATATTAGCCTGACTGACGCGATTGATGGCAAGCCTAGTTTTGATATTCCGATTGTACGTGAACCAGTTACAACTATGGGGAAAGTCGAGCCCTTCTTATTTACAAGTGGGGGTGTTTTTACTGGACGAGAGGGCAATCCATCAAGTATTCAGCCAGATACCGCTAGGCCTAATCATAAGTATGTTATATCTACTCAAAAAATTGGAGATACGATGGCTATAAAAGCCAGTATGCTTTTTGTTGAGGCGACTGGACTTACAACTGCAGCCGAAAAACAATTTTTTGATAAATTGAAATTATCAACAATTGTTTATCCTGAAACCTATCATGTTGAGGGAAACGAAGGTCAAATTGAAAAAATTCGGTTGAGGGTGATACATCGAATTGAGAATATCAGTAATGAATCATTTGATCAGTTTTCGATGGCAAATTATATTCCATTAAAGCTAGCTGATATTATTAAACCTAAGCCAGAAGATAAAGAAGTCGCGATTAGAATGATTGGTAATAGGGAAGGGATTTATCTCGAAAACAACGGCCATCGAGTAGATTATATGTTTAATTTAGAAGAGCAGATAGCTCCAAATAATTGGCTCGCAGGGGATATTAGAGAAATCGAAGAAGTCTATGGTAAAAAAGGATTTGCTGATTTTGAGTCACCTGGAGCTGAAGCTTGGGATATATATGGAAAAGGCTCACAAGGGAGCCTGATTGGGAAATCAGTTAATGGTAATGGGCTTATTATGAAAAAACAGCCACAACTATTAAAGCCCAAAAGTCATATTGATGTAGGATATGGCGTAGCGATTGGAGATTTAAATCCAGCACCTATTGTAACTGTGGATAAAGAAAAACAAGGATTTACTGAGGATAGAGATGTCAAAGTGAGTGGTGAATGGTATTCAGGGACACGTGAAAAGGTCAAATTATACTATGGTATTGACACTGACAATAGAGAAGACTTTAAAGAGTTAAAAGAAGAACTTTCCGGTAAGAAGGGTGTCTATAATCCTTATAGTTTTGTTATTCCTAAAGAGGAATTAAGTTCAGGAAAAGAACACACTGTTCGCCTTTATATTCATGATGGCAATGATAAATCAGACGTGAAAAAACAATTACTTATACCTAGTGTTTTGCAAGAAATCGTAACGACTTTCTACAGTTCGGATGAGACAACTCCGGCTAATAAGATAACTTCAGCTAAACCAGATGATGTTATCTTTGCTCTTGTCGAAGCAAAACCAATGCCAGGTCTGACGGGTAAGTACCAAGCTCTTGAGGTCTCAACAAATGTCGGTGACTTACTTGAAGTAGTGAGGCCAACCGTCATAAAAGTAACTCAAGAGACTCAAGAGGGGGTTGCTAAAAATGTAGGGCATGGCGACCATAAAGTGGGTAGTAAAATCATAACAGCGAAGGTTTATGATCCTAAGTTTCCTGAGTGGAATCCTAATGTAGATAAATCAGTGTTCTTTAAATATAAATTAAAGGTTCCAAAAGAAACCAAAGGAACAGCTATTGTCAATACCTCAGTAACAAAGGCCGAAACTGAAAGTGGAGAATTAGAGTTATCTGAAGGTATGGGGACATTAAAAATTGAAGCAGAAAAACCTGAAATACCAGCAGCAATTAGGTTTAAAGGAGTCTTAACTGATTTAAATCGTGAGCTGAGAGCTGGTGAAAAAGTACCTGAAATACTTGATCCAGAAACGAAGAAACCAGTTAATCCCAAAACAACAAGTCTCAAAGTAGGGTTTGATGTAGATGATTCTGTGGAACAAATCCAGGTCAAAGTTGCTGGCGATGGCTTAGTTGATGAGTCTAACAAGGCTATGACCCTTCTCCATAAAGTAACGGAACAAGAGCGTCAAGCCAAAGTGATTGAGATACCATTGGCTAAAGCGATATTGGTAGCAGAGAAAAATGTGACAATCGAGCTTTTAGACAATCACAATCAGTCACTAGCCAAAAGCGAGCCTAGGAAAATTATAGATGCGACACCACCAAGTGGAAAGTTGAAAGATCCGACTTATGCTTTGGTAGGAAAACTACCAGATCCTGATTTATTAGTTGAAGAATTAAGTGATACCAATAAAGCTAAAACTAATGAGTTAACTGCCACTTTTACTAGGGAAGAAGCTGTTAAAGAAGCTGTTAAAGAAGCGTCAAAACAAAATGAAACTGGCGAGTTTATAAAAAAACCGCTATCAGTAGTGATTAAAGATAGTCGCGGTAACAGTCTAGAGTTAAACAAAGACAGTTTGATAGTGGTTGCTGATAAGATAATGCTAACTAAAAAAGAGTTCGATTTTAGCTCACAAGAACTTATTCAAGAAGCTGAAAGTTTATCAAAACCAGAAATAATGCCAAAGCGTGAAATGATTAATAAACTGGCGTTTAAAAAGAAATTAATCGATAAAGGGTTAAAAGTCAATTATGTTGATGTGACTGAACAAGTAGTAAAAGACATTACAAAAAATTTAGAAATAGATGAAGGTGAGATAACTAAATTTGGCTACTTCCCTTCTAAAGAAGAAGGAAGAGCGCTGCTAACGACCATTTCATTTGATGATAGTACTGTATTAACTGAGAGTTTAAATATTAAGGTGAGTGACGGCAGTTTGGGGTTGTCTGTTAGCGCAAGCCCTTTAAGATATAAGCCAAGTATTACGTCTCTACAAAATCAACACTATCATGCTACTACTAAAGTTGAAGTAACTATTTCTGATCAACGTTATTCAGCCGATGGTTGGAATCTTTCGGTTAGAGCTGACGATTTTAGTAAGGAAAGCTTAAAGCTTAATGCCGATCAACTTGCTTTGTATGGGCGTACAAAAACGGCAGAAGGTCAAGAGAGTTTGAGTAGTTTACATAATGGTACGGGTTTTAGTGTGAGTAATCATGAGTTGAAAGAACAGGTTAATGATATTTCCTCAGAAGATGCTACCTATTCTATTCAGCTTCATGCTCAAAGAAATACAGTTTGGGCACGAGCTGAAGATGAATATGAAACATGTCTAGACTGGCAGTTAAGTCCATCAACGGATAGTTTTAAGAATACAATATTTATGCAACCTAAGGAGAGGGAGTAGTGGGGATGAAACTAATAAAACTAGTTATAGTCACTTTCCTATCTTTAGTACTTGGTAGTGAAATTAGTTTGGCAGATGTGTCAAATCAGGTAGGGACAACTGCGAGTATCGAATTTTTAAATGATGGAACGATAAGCCCACCTATTCCACCAATCGTTTTACCACCAGGTGAGGGAGAAGGAACGTTGGGAGAACAAGAGAAGCCAAATGGAGAAGAAAATACCTTGGTTCCAAATTGTCCAGAAACGTTATCAAAAGAGACTTCTTCAGAAAAAAATAAACAGACAAAATGGAGGCAAGATGAGCCACGATTAAAGCAAGATTCTTGGCAACATTTAGATGATTCTAATGTTAAAGAACACGGGTATTTGCCTCAAACAGGCGAAAAAAGTAATGAATTGCTTATAATATTAGGTACGGTATTAATTGCGGTATCTGGATATTTATATAAAAATAAAAAAAAGACACAAAGGGAGAGTTATTAATGATGAAAACGACAAAATTTTTAGGTTTATTAATGGCAACAACTATTTTAGGAACAACAGGTACAGTTTTAGTAAGTGCGGATGAAAAATCACCAACAGAGGTTTCAACAAAAGCAGAAGTAAGCTTTACACCAAATGAAGGGGGAGAAACACCACCAACTGATCCTGGTAATCCTGGAGAAGAAGTTGAACCACCTGAAGGTGGCGGTGAAACAGGTGGCAAGGGCGCGTTGCGTATTGACTGGGCATCAAACTTTGATTTTGGTGCAAATGAAATTAAAAATGGTGGCGGTGATTTAGTCTTACCAGTATTAAGAAAAAATGATCAAAAGTTGGCACACTTCGTTCAAGTTTCTGACTTACGTGGAGAAGATGAACCTGATTGGACATTATCAGTTAAAACAACAGCATTAGAAAAACAAGTATCAGAATCTGAAGATAACACTAGAACAGATAAAGATAAAATTACAGGTGCTAAGATTACATTTAAACCAGCCCCAATTTTGGCAACTGGATCTAACAGCTCAGAAGAGCCAACTGAAAAACCTGTCTGGGAAAAAGAAATGATTGACTTAGATGGTAATGATGCACAAACACTAGTTAGTGCAAATGGAGATGGTGCTCGTGGAACATGGTCAATGGGGATGTCAGATAAAGTGAAGGGTGAAGAACTTACTGGTGGAAAAGATGATGCGATTAACTTGGTTATCCCTCAATCTGAAGTAGGTAAAATCCGTAAAGGTAGCTATAAAGCCGCTTTAAATTGGAATTTAAGTAGTACTATTGTGAGTGAAAAAGCTGGGTTTATGGCACCAACAACAAAATAATTTTAAATAAAAACGAGACCCTAAAGTCTCGTTTTTTTAGCTATTATTAATTAAGAAGGAGTTTTAGAAAATGTTAAAAATAAGTAAGAAAGTAGTTCTTCTGGCAATTGCTTTAACCAGTTTTGGTTTAGGGAAATCTGTGCTAGCGAGTGAAAATAAGTTGAATTTCACCCCAACAATTAAACAAACCGAACAGAAAATGGATGAGTCGCAGACAGATTTTAAATTAAAAGGTGAAGCAGGGCAATCGGTTGAAATAGCCGTTGATGTAAAAAATGAAAGTGATCACCCTATTTCATTAAAAACAAAACTGAAAGATGCCGCTACAAATAATCAAGGGGTTGTGAATTATACAGCTGATCAAAAAGTGTTAACTAAAGAGTGGTCTTTAGCTAAAATGGCAAATTACTCGGAACAATTTGAATTGAAAGGAAAAGAAAAGAAAGAAATTAAATTTAGCATTCCCTTACCAGAAAAAGAATTTCCGGGTATCTTATTAGGTGGTTTATTAATAGAACAAGAGCCTGACAAAGAGGCTAAAGGAATGATCAAAAATGCTTTTTCTTATTCGATTCCAGTAGTTGTGGTTGAATCAGAAACTAATATTGACGCAGACTTAACCTTTAACAAGGTTATGCCTGAGTTAATAGGGGGACGTAATGCCTTAAAAGTTAGTTTAGATAATCCTATTAATAATTTATTACCTGAAGCCAACTACAGTGTGAGGGTGACTAAAAAAGGTGACAAAAAAGTATTATACCAAGACAACATAAAAAATATGTCATTTGCGCCTAATAATACTTTCCATCATTATATTGAAATGGGAAAAGATAGGTATGAAGCAGGAACTTATACAGCCCATATCAAAGTGAATTCTCCTTATGGTGATTGGAAATGGGATGAATTATTTGAAATTAAGAGTGATGTTGCCAAGACATTAAATAAAGAATCAATCAGTGTGGAACATATGAGTTTAACAATGAAATTAATGATTGGTTTTATTTTATTATTATTACTACTTTTATTAATTATTTTAATTATTATGCGTAAAAAGTTAAAAGAGGCCTCTAAAAAAACAGATTCTGTTACTAAATAAAAAATAGCAGCCAGATAGGCTGCTATTTTTTATTTAATGAAATCAAGTCAACTACTTGCTTTGTTTTTAGTCCCTTTTTCAACATATAGTTCCATCATTAAGACTAAGCGTTAGAGCATAAAAAAGCCAAGTAAATATCTAAAAAGAGGGCATATTACCTATCTGTACTACTTTCTATTAATAAGTCAGTGATGAATACAACATTTTTTTGTGAATTTATGACACTAATAAAACTTGTTAAGTTTAACTCTATTATTAAGTCTAGTTTAAATACAACTTTAACTATATATTACAGATAAATTACATTGAAGAATAACCATAGTAAACATGGCTAGCATTTGTTAAAATATAGGGACGTAAATTAGAGGTGTTCGTGAATGATTTTACTTGTTGTTGCGTCACTATCAATCGCCAATAAGTCAGTTACTCTAACTTTATTTTTGATTAGAGCACATAAATAAAAGTTAAATAAAAAGGAAAAAGGAGATTTTATGTTAAAAAAAACAGGTTGTATTTTGTTAATGTCCACAATGTTATTAGGGCATGTTACGCCACTATCATCAGTAGTTGCGAGTGAGGTTGAGTCGTCAGTTTATTCAGAAAATAATGAAAGTGATAAAAATGATGATATTCAATTTTTAATGTTACATAAGGAAGTCATTATTCCGTTTTTAACTAATTTAACAGAGGAAGATTTATCAACGGAGGCTAATTATGACATTAAAGAGGAATTGGTAAATTTCTTTGCAGAATTAGATGAAGAAAATCTAGAAGATAGCGCAGAAATGAGTGATAAGACAGATGATATGTTAGCTATCTTGACCGATGTAAGTCAAAATTCTCCAGATAAGACAGAGATGCTAGCTGAAACAATTGGTGAGTTAGAAAAAGCCGAAACAGAAAAAGCGGAAGCTGAAAAAGCCGAAACGGAAAAAGTAGAAGCTGAAAAAGCCGAAACGGAAAAAGTAGAAGCTGAAAAAGCCGAAACGGAAAAAGTAGAAGCTGAAAAAGCCGAAACAGAAAAAGCGGAAGCTGAAAAAGCCGAAGCCGAAAAAGCCGAAGCTAAAAAAGCCGAAACGGAAAAAGTAGAAGCTGAAAAAGCCGAAGCCGAAAAAGTGGAAGCTGAAAAAGCCGAAACGGAAAAAGTAGAAGCTGAAAAAGCCAAAGCCGAAAAAGTCGAAGCTGAAAAAGCGGAAACTAGAAAAGTCGAAGCTAAAAAATCACTTATTAAATCAGCAAAAGAATTTAAAAGTCCAAGTGCTGAAATTCAGAAAAAAATTGATAACTTAACACCAGAACAAATGGAAATGTATGTTGGGGAAAATGGGACGGGAACACATGACCATCACGAAGAAGAGGCTATCAATCAAAGACAAGCCACTACTTATCAAGATGTTAACTCATATATTGCCCAAAAAGGATTTGTTAATCCTAAGATGATTATTGATTCAAGATTTGGTTCTACTCCAATTTTAAATTATGCTGAAGGCTCACCTCAAGGTGTTGTTATCCATGAAACAGCTAATCCTAATTCGACGATTGAAAATGAAGTGACCTATATGTTCAACAACTATCAAAATGCTTTTGTACATGCCTATGCTTCTGGTGATAAAATAATCGAGACAGCTCCAACTGATTCAGCTAGTTACGGAGCAGGCCCAGTGGCCAATGCTTATATGATGCATATTGAATTAGTAAGAGCGCATAGTTTTGATGAATTTGCTAGATCAGTTAATAATGATGCTTTTTGGGTAGCGACCCAGTTAGATTTATACGGTCTAACTCCTTCATTAGGAGATGCTAATGGTGGTGAAGGAACGATCATTACACATGACGGTGTGAGTAAATACTATGGTGGAACCGACCACTCAGATCCAACTCAATATTTTGCTAGTTGGGGATATGATATTAATCAATTCTTTGAACTAATTCAAAAAAAATATAAAGATATTAAGGAAGACAAAAAAGAATATGCGACGATCGTTTCTACTACAAAAATTGGTAAAAAATATAAGGTTGTAGATGATGGGTATTATTTCTATACAAAACCTTATCATACTAAGGGCGCAGAAAAATTATCACAGATTAAAAAGTACTACCCTCAAGGGAGTGATGTCTTTGTTGAGAATGAACTGGTAACATCAGAAGGTGTGAAGGTTTATGAATTAGGGAATGGTAAATTTATTGATGCTAGAGCCTTACAAGATTCTAAGGATGTTACTATTTCGGAAAAAGAGTTAAATACGACTCTTTATATTAATAGTAAAGAAGCCTGGATTTATCCAAGACCTTACACAAAAGATATGAACCGAGTAGGAACAACTAAGTTTATGTATCAGCAAAATGTAGTTGTTACCAAAGAAGTAACCAATGGTTATGGGACATGGCTTGAGTTTACTTATGAAGATCAAGGGGTATTAAAAAAAGGCTGGTTGAAAAAATCAGAATTTTCAGAATTTATTAATCACAAAACAATGAATAATAAAATGTTTGTTAAAAGAGAAACCTCGGTATTATATAGTAAACCATATGTCAAAGGAGCAAAAAATCTAGGTAAGACAACTGGTATGAAAGATACTGTAGTGACGGTAACAGAGCAAGCAGAAACGCCTAGTGGTGTCTGGTATCATGTTTTAGGAACAGTGAACGGAGTTAAAAAGGATGGTTGGTTAAGAAAAACAGAACTAGCTGATTTTATTAAGCATAATAAAGTTAATAAAAAAATGTTTATTACTAAAAATACGGCGGTGTTATATAGCCGAGCATATATTCCAGGAGCTAAAAATTTAGGTAGAACAACGGCTATGAAAAATAAAGTGGTAACTGTAACAGAAGAAGCTTTGACAGGTTATGGAGATTGGTATCGTGTTGCCTATACTCAGGCTGGTAATAAAAAAGTTGGCTGGTTAAGAAAATCTGAATTGGTTGAGAGTATTAATAATAAAAAAATAACTAAACAGATGACTATTAATAAGAATACAGCCGTGTTATATAACCGGGCGTACACTCCAGGAGCTAAAAATTTAGGCCGTACAACAGGTCTAAAAGGAACAAAAGTAACCGTAACAGAGGTGTCTGAAACAGGTTATGGTACTTGGTATAAAACAAGTTATAAACAAAATAATAAATTAAAAGCAGGTTGGTTAAAAGCAACTGACCTAGATTAGAAGAAAGCTACCCATGGGTAGCTTTTTTCTAATCTATTTTGTTTTAGGAATTACCGATATTTTAATTTATTGTGGTATGATATAATTAAAAAGTTATAGCATAAAATGTTAAAACCTATTAAGAAATATAGGATAAGTAGTAGGGGGACCATTAACTTATGAATAAGAAGATTTTAAAAAGAAAAATTAATTTCGTATTAGATCCTTTAAAAAAAGCTAAAAACGTTGAGAGCTTTAGACGGAAGATGTTTTTTAGTGGTTTTATTAAAGAACCAATAGTATCGAAAACAGTATTTTTAGAAGGCTATAGTGGAGATAGTGTCACAGGGAATGCCCTAGCG
The DNA here is from genome assembly GCF_029144185.1 of Vagococcus intermedius. Lineage (NCBI taxonomy): Bacteria > Bacillati > Bacillota > Bacilli > Lactobacillales > Enterococcaceae > Vagococcus > Vagococcus intermedius. The sequence continues at coordinate 336,511 of NZ_CP110232.1, forward strand.
CTATTTGAACAAATGTATCAAGATAGTTATTTTAATGAATGGAAGTTTATCTGGGGTGTCAAAGATATGACATGTGTTCCCAAGCAGTATGCAAAAGATAAGCGTGTTATGTTTGTTATAAAAAATTCAAAAGAATATGTCAAAGGATTAGCGACATCTGAATATTTAGTAACAGACACAACCTTCCCTTGGTTTTTCTCAAAGCGTGCGGAACAAAAAATGATTATGAGTTGGCATGGGACACCATATAAAACAATTGGTGTAGACATTGTTTCTAATCGTCGAGACACGCATAAAAATGTTTTAAGAAACATTCTACATACGGATTACTTTATAAGTCCATCACAGTTCTTTACAGACACAATTTTAAAAGCGCAAGATGCAACTAACCTTTATAGAGGCACGATTTTAGAAACCGGAATTCCACGTACTGACTTTCATTTTATTAAGGAGTCAGAGCTAAAAGAAGTTCAGAAATTAGCAGGGATTGATCCACAACGTAAAACAGTTCTTTATGCGCCAACCTACAATGATTTTGCGACTAAAGGGAAAGCTAAAAGTGATCACATTAATAAACTAATTGAAGATACTCAGTTATTACAAGAGAGTTTAGGAGAAGACTATCAAGTCTTATTGAAAGTTCATTACTTTGAATTTAATGCAATAAATAACCTAGAATCAGATATTCAGTTAGTAGATAATAGTATTGATACTAACCAATTATTACCAGCCATCGATATGTTGATTACGGATTATTCAAGTATCTTTTTTGATTATCTATCATTAAATCGTCCGATTTATTTTTACTTTAAGAACTATGATGTTTATAAAGAAAAAAGAGGACTTTATTTAGACTTAATCGACTTACCAGGAGGTAAGTTTGGAGATATCGAAAGCTTATCTGAGGGGATTCTTTCAGCAGAAACGAAAGAGAGTACCAATGATGTTTATATTGACCGTTATGCCAAATTTGATGATGGTAAAGTTAGTGAAAGAGTGATTGATTATATTATTAAAAATCAAGAATTAGCTAAGGGACGTGCTTATCAGCTAACATCGACTAAACAAAATATTTTATTTTATGCAGGTGCTTTTTTCACTAATGGCATTACAGAATCATTTATTCGTTTATCAGAGCAATTAGATTTTGATAAGTATAATGTTACGGTTATCTTAACCGGTGTTGGCAATACTAAGAAAGAAAAATGGGAAACGGTTGCTCGTTTGCCAGAACAGATGAATATTATTTTTGGTTTGGATGATATGAATTGCACCTTACAAGAATATTATAAATACCAAATGTATTTGAATCGCGGAATCAGAGGGAATAAGATAGATAAGGAAACGGTCAAATTATTATTTAATCAAGAGCGTCGCCGTTTATTTGGTAATATGACGTTTGATACTGAGATTGATTTTAGTGGTTATAGTTCATTTTGGACGTCGTTTATATCCTTTGGTGATGCAACTAAAAAAGTTATTTTTCAACATAGTGATATGTTAGCTGAAACTGAAAAAAGAGTTAAAGGAAGACGGCCACACAAGATTCCCTTACAGGCTGTTTTTCCGTTATATGAAACTTTCGATAAGGTGATTTCAGTATCAGAAACAAGTTACATTATAAATAAAAAGAACTTTGAAAAACGTTACCGTTTAGAAGGTAAGATGGATTATATTGTTAATTATTTGGATGCCGCTGGTATTTTAGAAAAGGCAGAAGATTTCAAAACGATTAAATTTGAGATGGAAGAAATAGTGATGGTCGAAGTTGAGAGAGATGAAAACTATTTTGATGAAACACAGTTGATTCAAACTAAACCAGAAATATTAGAATCAGATGATTTATTAGAAGAAGTGACAGTCGAGCCTATTAAGGATGTTGAATTAGTCGAGGAAACTAGAATCGTGACTAAAGAATTAATGGTTAAGAAATTTAGTCCGACTATGGAAAATGTTGTGTTACATGGATTACCTTGGCCATCTAAAGATAACGTCAACTATATTACAGTAGGTCGTCTGTCTCCAGAGAAAAATCATTATTTATTATTAGATAGTTTTAAAGAGGTTCTAGAAACTCAACCTAATAGTTTCTTATACCTGGTGGGTGCTGGGACATTAGAGGTACGACTGAAAAATTATGTGAAAAGGCATAAAATGACTCAAAATGTTTATTTCTGTGGTCATATGAGTAATCCTTTTGCTTTGATGAAACACTGCGATGTTTTTGTATTAACGTCTAAATATGAAGGGCAAGCTTTAGTTGTTTTAGAGGCGTTAACCTTAGGACTTAAGGTCGTTTCAACAGATATACCTGGTCCAAATGCTATTTTAGCAAAAGGATATGGTGAACTGGTTGAACCAACAATCTATGGTTTAGCACAAAAATTATTACAGGTAGTAACGTCTGAAAAAGAGTATGAAGTATTTGATTATAATCAGTATGAAACTGACGCGATTAATATGTTTAACGAAAAAATATTAACTAAATAAAAAAATCACCTCTAATGAGGTGATTTTTTTATTTAGTTAGAATTTCTTCTACGACTAATTTAGCAGAAATTCCTTTTTCTAAATTAGCAAATTGTTCATAAAAATCGTGATACTGAACTTGTACTGACTCATCTTCGCTAGCACGAATTGCTTGTGTTAGTTCCTCAGAAGTTCTGACAATTGGACCGGGAGCTTCATTTTCAAAATCGAAGTAAAAGCCGCGTAATTCATTTTTATATAAATCTAAATCATAACAATGGAAGAACATTGGTCGTTTTAAAATAGCATAATCAAAGAAAACACTCGAATAGTCAGTCACTAATAAATCACTAATTAAATATAAGTCACTAATATCATTGTAGTCAGTTACATCTTTGATAAAATCTTCATAGCCGACTAAATTAGGTCGTTGTGTCACTAAGTAGTGAAGGCGTACTATGATGAAATAATCATCTCCTAAATCTTTAGACATATTAGTCAGGCTTAAAGGTAAGTCAAACGAAAATTTGTCGCGCCAAGTCGGAGCATACAAAATAATTTTTTTGTCTTTTGGAATATTTAAACGTTTTTTTATATTCTCAATATTTTCTGAGGTATTTTCATTGATTAGATAATCATTTCTCGGATAACCTGATTCTATTAAGGTATTTTCGAAAGTAAAACATCGTTTGAAAATTTCAGTAGAGTAGGCATTAGGAGAAATTAAATAATCCCATTTACGTGCATCTTTAACAAAATTTTCTTTATAAACTGCAGGTGAAGTTCCAGCAATTTTGATATTTTCCATATCAAGTGCTAGTTTTTTTAATGGTGTCCCATGCCAAGTTTGAGTATAAACCGTTTTTTTAGGTTTAAAGATCCATAAGGGTAAACGGCTATTTGAAATCCAATATTTTGAACGTAACATTACCCAGTACCATTTGAATGATAATCTAGGGACTGTTTGAATATCTAAACCGTTAAATTTATCTTTATATTTTGGGTCAATACTCCAGTAACAAATATAATCTGGATAGTGTTCTTTAATATACTCATAAAGAGCTTTGGGGTTATCACTGTATTGTCTACCTAAAAAGCTTTCAAAAACAATCATTTTTTTATTATGAGGGATAAATTTAGAAAATAGACGCATGAATTTTGTGCGTTGTTGATTTGTAATTTTCATGAAAAGACTCCTTAATGTTTATTATACCTATTAAACATTACCATGTATATTTAATTAGTGCAATATCAATCTATGAGATCAAAATTTTGAGAAACAACTAGTGTTAATTTTTTTTAAATAAACCTTTTTTAATTTAATTGGTATATTATTCTTAAACGAGGTAAAATAAAGTTACATACTTTGGTGAAAGGGGATAGCAAGATGAAAAAAGTAGGTTGTATTTTTGGTATATCAGTTATGTTGTTAAGTAGTTTACCGCTTAATAGTATAGTATATGGAATTGAGGATAGGGAAGAAATAACAGTAACAAATGAAAAATTAAAAAAACAAACGATTAACATAACACAAGAGAATCTGAGTGATGTGATTGTTTTGTTAAATAAATTGTTGGAGGAAGACCCTAATAATCAAGAAGTACTAGAAGTAAAAAATACTTTGGAAGAGATTGATGCCAAGGGGTCAGGGTCCACAGTCATGTTAGATGAAAAAATAGTGGCCAATCTTATGTCAGTTATTGACAGTGCTCAACATGATGACGCAGTTAATTTAGTAGATGTGGAAAAGGAAATGACAACGTTAAAAAAAATAGAGGATAAAGCTGTGGTACTAGGCACTAGTGCTAGTGAAGAAGAGGAGAAAGCCGAAGCTGAAAAAGCCGAAGCTGAGAAAGCCGAAGCTGAAAAAGTCGAAGCTGAAAAAGCCGAAGCTGAAAAAGTCGAAGCTGAGAAAGCCGAAGCTGAAAAAGTAGAAGCTGAAAAAGCCGAAGTTGAAAAAGCTGAAGTTGAGAAAGCCGAAGCTGAAAAAGCTGAAGTTGAGAAAGCCGAAGCTGAAAAAGCTGAAGCTGAAAAAGCTGAAGTTGAGAAAGCCGAAGCTGAAAAAGCTGAAGTTGAGAAAGCTGAAGCTGAAAAAGCCGAAGCTGAGAAAGTCGAAGCTGAGAAAGTAGAAGCTGAAAAAGCCGAAGCTGAGAAAGTCGAAGCTGAAAAAGCCGAAGCTGAGAAAGTAGAAGCTGAAAAAGCCGAAGCTGAGAAAGTAGAAGCTGAAAAAGCCGAAGTTGAGAAAGTCGAAGCTGAGAAAACTAAAGCTGAAAAAGGGAAAGCGACTGATGTAGTGACTAAAAAAGCTTCCACAACCTTAGAAGACTTCCTAAAAAATGAACTAGAAGACATTAAAGATACAACTGACTATGACCAAGCAGGTAAAGGAATGATTGCACCCAGATCATTTAATTATGCCAGTAATGAGCAAGGTGTAGCGGCTTATATGGGTACAACTAGAGCTAAGATCGTTGGAGAATTGGAACGTCATCAATACGATAACTATTATTTAGGAACACCGTTTAAAGGGTTAACTTTGCCGAGTGCTATTTGTACCAGTCCTAATGGGGATCCTAATGGCTATGGACCGGGTTTTAATTGTACTGGTTTTGTTGCCTCAGCAATGAAACGCTCAGGAGCTAACTTAAATAAAATAACTAATGTTGCTAATGCTTGGGGAGATATCGCAAATGCTTACAACTGGCGAGATGCGCTTCGACAAAATAGTAAATATTATACGTTTAATTCAGTGGATCAATTACTGAAAAGTGGTAAGGCTCAAAAAGGTGATATTATTTATTTTGAACCTGATTTCTCTCAACCTTTCTATGATTGTCATATTGGTTTCTTCTGGGGCAATCGTTCTAATGAAAATAAATTTTGGCATTCCTATGACCGAAATATCATGAGTAACATTAAATCAGCTACTCCTTATACTCAGTTATATCTATTTAAATTAGAAAATAGTGATGGGGTTATTTCTGATAAAAAAATGAATACTAAAAAGTTTATCAATACTAAAACAGGGGCTATTTATCCCCAAGCCTATGTTAATGGTTTAAAAGCAAGTGATAATACAAAAGGACTTTATCATCAAGAAGTGACACTAACTCGTGAAGTTAAAAATGGGCATGGTACGTGGCAACAATTTAATTACACTAAAAATGGTGAAAAACAGGTAGGTTGGCTAAGAAGTAAGGAGCTTACTAACTTTATTAATAATAAAAAAGTCAATCAAATTAAATTTATCAATAAAAATACAGCTGTTCTCTATAACCGTGCCTATATTCCAGGAGCAAAAAATTTAGGTAGAACACTTGAGATGAAAAATCGCCAAGTTAAAGTGACAGAATCAGCAACGACAGGTTATGGTCGTTGGTACAAGGTTTCTTATACAAGTAATGGTGTTAAAAAAACAGGTTGGTTAAATGCTAAAGATTTAGAAAATTATATTGAAAATCACAAGCTTAATAAAAAAATGATGCTTACAAAAAATACGGCAGTTTTATATAATCGCGCTTATATTCCAGGAGCTAAGAATTTGGGAACAACAGTCGGCATGAAAAATAAGGCTGTGACGATACATGAATCAGCTGTAACAGGTTATGGTCGTTGGTACAAGGTTTCTTATACAAGTAATGGTGCTAAAAAAACAGGTTGGTTAAAATCAACAGATTTAGCAAATTTTGTGGAACACCATAAAATGAATCAAAAAGTTTATCTAACTAAAAATACGTCAGTCTTGTATAGTCGAGCATATATTCCAGGAGCTAAAACCTTAGGAAGAACAGTTGGGATGAAAGGTGAACTTGCCACCGTTACAGAGGAGGCAACAACTGCTTATGGTCATTGGTATAAAGTTAGCTATGATCAAGATGGTGAAAAGAAATCAGGCTGGTTACAAGCAAAAGAGGTAGCCGATACAACTAATCAAAAAGTGATTAACCGTAAGATGTTTATCACGAAAGATACAGCGGTTTTATATGATCGTGCTTACGTTCCAGGAGCTAAAAATTTAGGTAAAACTAGTGGGATGAAAAATGAAATTGTGACAGTGAGAGAAGAAGCAACAACAGGATATGGCCGTTGGTCTAAAGTATCTTATACTCATGATAATCAAGTCTATGAGGGATGGCTAAGAAGTAGTGAGCTAGTTAACTTTATTGCACACAATAAGTTAGATGACACGATGATTATCAATAAAGAAACAGCTGTTTTATATAGTCGAGCGTATATTCCAGGGGCTAAAAATTTAGGGAGAACAGCTGGAGCTAAAGGTAAAGTAGCAGACGTTACTGAAGAAGCGACGACTGCTTATGGTCATTGGTATAAAGTATCCTATGAACAAGGTGAACAAATTAGGTCTGGTTGGTTGAAATCAACGGATTTAGATGTAAATGAAAAATAGTTCAAAAAAGCAAACGGCTTTGAGTTATGCTGTTTGTTTTTTTGTCAATTAATTTGCTCTAGTTACGAAGGCTAGAAACTGTTACAATGGAAGATGTCGTGATTATGAACAAGTTAGGAGTCGATAGTGTTGAAAATAGGTATGCGAACGATTAAAACAGGGATTAGTGTCTTTTTTTGTATTTTGTTAAGCTTTCTCTTACAACGTGAAACTTACGTTGTTGCAGCTATTACGGCTGTTTTTACAATTAGAGAAGACATGCAAAATACAATCAAATTTGGCAAACATCGGATTGTTGGGAATATTTTAGGTGCGTTAACTTCAGTTGTAGTCATCACTATTTTCAATATTTTTGGCGATTCACAACTCGTACAGTTACTTGCTATTCCAAGTGTTATTATTTTGATGATTGGTGTTTTATCAAATTTAGGCTATCATGAAGGGACAGTAGGTGGCTGTGCGACACTATTAACCATTCTATTTATGATTCCTAGCACTAAATCATATAGTTATGCGTTTGCAAGAGTTGTTGATAGTATTATGGGGATGACAATTGCTTTGCTGGTCAACCGAGTTCTACCAAATCGTCATGCTAAACATAGTAAGTGTCAGCAAGCTTTTTTTGAATGGGAAAAAATAGTGAAGTGGCAGCCTAAAAAAAAACATAATATTGAATAAAAAAAGCTAAGCCTTTTAGGCTTAGCTTTTTTATTTAGTATAGTTATCGAAGTACCCTTTGATATAGACAAAAGGAGTTCCTTTGTCTCCACTACCAGAAGTTAAATCTGATAGAGAACCAATTAAATCAGTTAGACGACGAGGAGTTGTTCCTTGAGCTTCCATTGCACCAACTAAATCTTCATCTTTATTTTTAATATAATCAGAGATTGCTTCTTTTAATTCTGCCCCACGTAGATCAGCAAAGTTATTATCTGCTAGATATTTCAGTTTTACTTCATTTGGAGTTCCCTCTAAGCCGCTTGTGTAGGCTGGAGAAACAACTGGATCAGCAAGTTCCCAGATTTGTCCGACTGGATCTTTAAAAGCGCCATCACCATAAACCATCACTTCAACATTTTTGCCAGTTAATTCTTTCATTTTGTTTTGAATGCCATCAACCAAGGGTTGGCAATTATTTGGAAATAGTTTAATACTGTTTTCTGTTGATTTATTTGAACCTAATAAACCATAGTCAGCATTATAGCCACTGCCATTGTTTGAGCTAGTTAGGATATCGCTCATAGCATAAACTTTCTCAGCCCCATTATTTTCTAAGATACGTTTTGTTCGGAAGCGTGTGTGGATATCACACGTTAAGATATTTTTAGTATAGTCTAAAATTGTTTTAGCATTGTTTGAAAAAATAACTTCACATGTTGCGCCTTCTGCTTCGATAAGTGATTTATAGTACTCAATGTAATCAACACCTGTAAAGGTATGCTTTTTGTAACCAAAATGTTCACGGAATTGTGCTTCTGTTAAAACATCTGTCCAAGGATTAATTCCTTTTTCATCTAATTCGTCAATATCAACTAAATGGTTTCCGACCTCATCTGAAGGGTAGCTAAGCATTAAAACAACTTTTTTAAGACCACGAGCCATCCCACGTAAACAAATAGAGAAGCGGTTACGACTTAAGATTGGGAAGATAATACCAACAGTGTCATCGCCAAATTTTCCTTTAACATCTGCGGCAATATCATCGATTGATGCATAGTTACCTTGCGCACGGGCAACAATTGATTCTGTGACTGTAATGACATCTTGATCATCAATCGCAAAACCTTCTGATTTTGAGGCATTTAAAACAGTCTCAACAATCATTTCTTCCAAGTTATCTCCTTGATTAATAATTGGACCACGTAGGCCACGGACAGTTGTTCCAACAGTTCTTTCCAATTGACTCTCTCCTTATGGCAACTAATAAGTATTAGCTGCCTTATAATATTTTATATCTTTACTATACCTCAATACTATGATATAAGTAAAATTAATGTTTGTTATATCAGATATAAGGAGAGTTAATATGGTAGGTAAGTTAGATTTGTATAGAATTTTTCAAGTGGTTAGCCAAAATAAAAGTTTTTCAAAAGCGGCTAAAGAACTTTACATGACCCAATCAGCTATTAGTCAGTCAATTGCTAAATTGGAATTTGAATTGGAAGTCTCTCTTTTTTATCGAACACCTAAAGGGGTTTTTTTAACTAAAGAAGGAGAAGTGTTAGAAGAACATGTCCGAGCGGCATTAAATTTGATTGAAATAGCAGAAGACAAATTGCTTAATTTTAAAGAAATGAAAACTGGCGAACTTAAGATTGGTGTAGGGGACACAATCTCTCGTTACTTTTTAATGCCTTATTTAGAGAGTTTTTATAGCGAGTATCCTGGAATTAAATTAAAAATTGTCAATGGTACAACCCCTGAAATTATGGTTTTTTTAAAAGAAGGCGAGGTCGACGTGGGTGTCTGTCATCTTCCAATTGCCGATGAACGTTTCGATGTTAGACCTTGTAAAGAGATTCAGGATATTTTTGTCTGCAGTCCAGACTATCCGATTGCTAAAGAAGAGCCATTAAGTTACGCTGAGTTACTCAGTTATCCTTTAATTTTTTTAGAAAAAAAATCAAATTCGAGAATGTATGTAGATGATTTTTTAGCCCAACAAGGCCATGTTATTTCGCCAATCTTTGAGTTAGGTTCCTATGATTTGGTTATGGAATTTGCTAAGATTAATCTGGGAATCTCATGTGTTCTACGGGAATTTGCAGAATCCAATTTACTGAATGGTGAACTAATAGAGTTGCCATTGGAACAAACGATTCCCTCACGACATATTGGCATTATTCACCTAAAAAGTTATCCGTTATCTCAAGCGGCACAAAAATTTGTTGAAAGTATTATAAAATAATCTTTTTAAAATGGTATAGTTCGAATCAACTTGATTTTAATGGGATATTGGGGTATATATTAATAGAAGGTTAATTATAACGATGTTATTTATAGGACAGTAATGTATTATTTTTGCTGTTCCATCTGTTATAACCTGGTTTTTATTTAAAAGGAGGAGTTTTGTATATGTTTTGTCGGGAATGTGGGAATAAAATGAAAGAGGGCGCAGTATTTTGTCCTAAATGTGGTACAGCTGTAAAAGAAGAATCAGAGGCTAATTTTAAAAAAGGTGCCAGTGATTTTTTAGGTAACATGAATACAAAGTTTGAGGAATTAAAAAAAGATCAAGCTAGTAGTTTGCAGATCGAAGAACACCATGGGATTAATGTCACAAGGAAAGAACTAAAAGAATTGGCCCAAAGAAAGTTGTCCGGTAAATTTGGTCAATGGTCAGTCACGTTGATTTGGATGTTTGTGATTGTTATAGCGCTTATCTTAGTTGCAGTTTTAACTGGAATCAAAGGGAGCGAAGCTAGCTTCTTTGGTAATTCTTTTGTTGGGTTTATTTGGGGACTAATTGCTTTTATTGCAGTTATTGCGACTTTATTAGTCTTGATTTTAGGTAATGCCGTAATTGAGTGGTGCGCAATTAATACTTTATATGATAGAAAAGTAGATGGCAAGCGTATTTATTACTATTTTATTCGTTCAGAAAAAAATCGCGTGCTCTTAGCAAATATTTTAGTAGGTATTTTTACTTTCTTATGGACACTATTATTCATTATCCCAGGTATTATTAAAGGTGCTTCTTATTCAATGACAAACTATTTAATGGAAAGAGACCGGACACTATCAGCTAATCAAGCGATTAAATTAAGTCGTCAGCTAATGCATGGATACAAGCTTGAGTATTTAATTTTGAATTATTCATTTTTCTTTTGGCGTGTTGCGATGTCAGTTACGAATGGTTTAGTCTTTTTCTATGTAGGACCGTATCAAGCTGTTACAAGAATGGCATTTTTTGATAAGATTTATGATTATTATTTAGAAAAAAATCATGAGGCATTATAAAAATAGTAAGGTGAGCTATGTTTAGTAAATGAGAGGGACTGGAAAATAATGAAAAAATGTGAAAAGTGTGGCAGTGAATTTAATGAAGAAGCGGTATTTTGTGAAAATTGCGGAAACCGTTTGAAGAATAAGACTGAGGAACAAAATGTCAACAATGATGACGAGCAAAAGGCTGAAGTAAAAAAACAAGTGATAGAAAAAAAACAGGAACAACTTAGTGGTGAGTCTCAATCTGCTTCTAAAAAATTGGCAGAGATGAAAGCTAGAGAATTGGCAGAAATGGAAAAAGAAGCAGATGAGTTAAAGGTGAAACAAAAAGCTGCTGGGCAAAAAGAACCTACTGTTGAGAAAAAAGTAGCACCAATAAACGATCAATTTACTTGTGCACGTTGTGGTTTAGTTCAAAATGTTACCAATAATTTTTGTGAAAAATGTGGACATAAACAAGGTGAGTCATATGATGCAAGTAAAGATGATTCAAAACGAGTTTTAAATGTAGCGACACTTCCCAAAGAACCACGTAAACCTTTGTCAAAAAAAGCTAAAATAATGATAGGGTCCGGTATTGGAGCAGTTATTTTATTAGCAGGCGGTTATGCGTTTGGTAAGTCGTATTATAGTTTGGAAAATCAAGCTACACGATTTGCTGAACTTGTTAAAGAAAATGATCCAGCTAAGCTAGCGTCCGTCTTAAAAACTCATGATCCTAATTATAAGGTCAATAAACAAAATTTGACTAAGTATACGGACTATTATGCTGATAAAAAACATAAAAAAGAGTTTTCAGAACTAGTCAACACATTAAATTCTTCACCTTATGCTATCAATGGTATAGGGGATTTATCAATGCAACAGGAGGGAAGTAAATTTCTGTTCTTTGACAATTATAATTTCTATATTGAACCGGTCTATCTAGAGTTAACAGCTAATCAAAAAAATATTGAATTTAAGATAGACGATGAGGTAGTTGGGAAATCAGATTCTGATGAGTATCAAATGAGTTCTGATCCGTTAACTCCAGGTGAGTATGATATTGAGGGAGCGTTAAAAGGTCAGAAAGAAAAAAATACCTCACGTGTTAATTTAGTACGCTTTATGAACGATTCGTTTCAGGAGAATACGAGTGTGAACATGGCTATCCAGAAAGTAGCTTTTGATATCATCTCAAATACTGATACAGGTGATGTGTTATTAGATGGCGAAAAAGTTGGTGAACTGGAGGATGGAGAATTTACAGTCAAAGATAAGGTCTGGCACCAAGGTATGACTGTTCAAATTTCTAAAACCTTACCTGATGAGTCTAAGATGACAACTGATAAAAGAGAAATTGGTGAATATGACTATCCGGCTGAAAATTATAATTCTGATTACTCAGAACTTAATTTAGATTTAGAAGAAGTTAAAGGTAAAGATGATATTCAGTATGAATTAGACAATATTTATAATAATTTTTCATCTTATACAGATGATTCTTACGGCTCATATAATGCACGGGCAATCACAGATTTAGCGTCACATTTTGAAAATGGGCAGAGTAATGCTGAGTTTATTGATTTTGATACGTTTATTAACAGTGTCAGAAAAGCTAAAAGTAAGGATCATTTAAGTGCAGAAGCTAGTGTAGAAGAAGTGCAACAAGTAGGGGATAATACCTATGAAGTACGGTACTTAATCGAGTACACAACTGTGTATAAAGATAGTGATCAAGATAGTATTACGCAAATATTCCGATATAAAAAAGCTACATTTATCTATGATGAAGAAGATCAACAGTTAAAAATAAGAGATTTAGGTGGCACTGATAACTTTGAAGTCGTGGATGATGGTAATTAGATGCACCTAGCTTAAACAAAGAAAGTAGTCGAGTAAATGAAAAAAATAATAGGGTTACTAGTGGGGATTATTGTACTAGGAGTTGGTCTCTATGCTGGTGCAACAAGTTTTAAACAAGAAGCCAAAGTAAAAAAAGAAATAGAAGTCACTGAGAAAGAGCCGACTGATAAGACAACAGAGTCAATAAGTCCAACTAAAGATCAACAGTTAATGAAAAATGAACAGGATGAAACGAAAGAAGAGAAAACAAAAGAAAAGAAAGCAGAGATTAAAGCGGCAGTGACTATTGATCAAAGAATAGCAGAGATGAGCTTAGAAGAAAAAGTTGGTCAGTTATTTTTAGTCCGAGTACCAGAAGCTAACCAATTAAATGACATAAAAGAGTACCATCTAGGTGGTTATGTTTTATTCAGTCGTGATATGGAAGGTGAAACAAGAGCCTCTTTAAAAGCAAAGATAGCCAGCTATCAAGCTACTAGTAGTATCCCTCTTTTAATAGCATCAGATGAAGAAGGCGGTACGGTGAGTCGATTGAGTACAGGAAGCAATTTAGTCGATACGCCGCTACTATCCCCACAAGAACTTTATCAAGCAGGTGAATGGCAAGCCATCCGTCAGGATATAACGGATAAAGCCGCTATATTTTCTGACTATGGTATTCATACGGGCTTAGCTCCTGTTGCGGATATTTCAACTGACCCAGCCTCATTTATTTATGATCGGACTATTGGTTTAGATCGAAAGGCAACAGAAAAATATGTGGTTACGGCAGTAGAAGAGATGAAAAAGCATAAGATAGGTTCAACGTTAAAACATTTCCCTGGTTATGGTAATAATCGAGATTCTCATGTGGATATTGTGACAGATAATCGTCCGTTGACTGAATTGGAAGAAAATGATTACAAGCCATTTGAGGCAGGTATCAAGGCTGGAGCTGATAGTATTTTAGTGTCTCACAATATTATTGAGGCCTTAGACGCCAGTTTACCAGCTTCTATTTCAAAACCCGTTCATGATGAAATTCGTAATAAACTAGGGTTTGATGGGGTTGTGATGACAGATGATATGGATATGGCTGGACTAGCTGATTTTATTAGTCAAGAAGAAGCGGGCATGTTAGCTTTGAAAGCTGGGAATGATTTGATCTTATCCTCATCGTATGATCGCCAAATTCCTTATGTAATTGAAAGTGTTGAACAAGGCGAATTAAAGGAAACTCAAATTGATGCTTCGGTTAAACGTGTGTTGACTTGGAAAGAGAAGTTAGGCTTATTATAAAAATAAAAAGTGTCTCGATATTTTCGAGATACTTTTATTTTTTTATAATAAAGTGAGAGCTAGTTGGGACTTATATCATTAAATAACTTCAATATTGAATTTTTTTTAGTGAATATTCAAGAAAATATCATGATATAATAAGTAATTGCGTATTACTAATTGTAAATATACATATATTTATCAGGTTTATGAAAATAATCAGTGAATGATTTTCAGTTTTTTTCATAAAGTATGAGAAAAATTTTATTTATGTCATCTTTTTGTTATTTTATAAAACAATAATGGGTTATATGTTTTATAAAAAGTGAGAATCGTAAGAAAAGTTATTCGAAAAAAAAACTTGTCAATTTTAAATGAGATCATTGAAATAAGGGTGCGTTGACTTTTTTTGGGTAACTTAATACAATGACAACTGACTTAAAAGAAAAAGAAACATTAAATGTGATAATCTGCGACTAGTGTGCTAATAGCTGTTATATGACTTAAGTTAGCTTTGAGTGAATCAGGAGATTATTTATTATTTTTTTAGAGTTAGTAAAACGTTTTAAAAAATAGAATAAGGGGTTGTCAGTTTGAATTTTATCGTAGGAATTATTGGAATCATTATTTTTTTAGGCTTGGCTTATTTAACTAGTAGCGATCGCAGTAAAATAAAAAAATGGCCAATTATTAAATTATTTGCCTTACAGTTTATTTTTGGGTACATTTTATTAAACACGAGTGCAGGAAATTTTATTATTAGTGGAATTGCCAACGGTTTTACTAAAATTTTAGATTATGCTGGTGAAGGGGTCGAATTTGTTTTTGGAGGTCTAGCCAATAAAGGTGCAGCACCATTCTTCTTAACTGTTTTGATGCCGATTGTCTTTATTTCCGTCTTAATCGGAATTCTACAATATTTCAAAATTTTACCTTTTATTATCAAATATTTAGGTAAGGCGATTAGTAAAGTGAACGGTATGGGACAATTGGAATCATACAATGGTGTTGCCTCAATTATTTTAGGACAATCAGAAGTTTTTATTTCAGTAAAAAAACAATTAGGTGGCTTATCTGAGCAACGTCTATATACGTTATGCGCCTCAGCGATGTCAACCGTTTCTATGTCGATTGTCGGATCTTACATGACGTTACTAGAGCCTAGATTTGTGGTGACAGCGATTATCTTAAACTTATTTGGTGGCTTTATTATTGCGTCAATTATTAATCCATATGAGTTAACAGAAGATGATGATGATACGATTATTATCGAGGGAGAAAAACAATCGTTCTTTGAAATGTTAGTGGAGTATATCATGGATGGTTTTAATGTGGCGATTACAGTTGGAGCAATGTTAATTGGATTTGTAGCAATCATCGCGATGGTCAATGGTATTTTTGAAGGAATTATTGGGATTTCATTTCAAGAGCTGTTAGGTTATGTTTTTTCTCCAGTTGCCTTTTTAATGGGAGTACCTTTTGAACAAGCGGTTGATGCGGGAAGTGTCATGGCAACAAAGCTTGTATCAAATGAATTTGTTGCGATGACTACTCTAAAAGAAGGAAACTTTGCTTTTAGCGAAAGAACGGTTGCCATTGTGTCAGTTTTCTTAGTGTCGTTTGCAAATTTCACCTCAATTGGTGTTATTTCAGGCGCAGTAAATGGCTTGAATCAACGTCAAGGGAAAGTAGTTGCTCGTATGGGCTTACGTCTGCTTTGGGGAGCAACCTTAGTAAGTTTATTATCTGCAACAATCATTGGTTTAATTTTTATCTAAAAAAGAGAACTCTTTAATAAGAGTTCTCTTTTTTTTTAGTTATTTTACAGTTGTTGTAAGAATTATCCGATCCGAATTTAAATTTGGAAGCGGAGGATTCTTTTTTAAGAGGATGGTTAGGATTAAGGCAATTAAGCATAATATAGTTGTCATATTATAAGCAGATTTTATGCCGTGTAAAATAATACCTTGTTGTTGATTAATCGAGTGAGTAAGCACTAGTGACTTTTCAAAATGCTTGGAAGATATACTCATCATGGTTATTAAAATAGAGGTACCTATGGAACCCGCTATTTGTCGTGTCGTTTGAAACATAGCTGTTCCGTGCGCCACTAATTCTAAAGGCAATGATTTTAATGCTTCGGTTTGAAGAGGCATTAAAATTAAAACAAGACCAATTGAACGAATTGTTTGAGCAAGGGCAGCAAAGGTTACAGTCGAGTGGACTGTCAACTGAGTAAACATGAAAGTTCCCACAATAAGAATGACTAGACCGATAATTGTAATCGGTTTGGCGCCATAACGATCAAATAAACGCCCTGAAAGTGGAGATAAGATAGCCATAAAACAAGCACCAGGCAACATAATAACGCCAGAGACAAAAGGTGTAACATGTCGAACATTTTGTAAAAACATCGGTAATAATAGCATCCCACCGTAAAGAGCCATAATCACAACAAAATTAATAATTGTCGTCATAGTAAAAGTTTTACTTTTAAAGACGGTAAAGTTAAGCATTGGTGAGGTAATAGTTAACTGTTGGTAGACAAAGATAGCGGTTATTACTGAACCGATTATAATAACGCCTAACACGTTGAAGCTTAACCACAGATGATCACCAGCATTGCTGAAACCTAGTAACAAACAACCCAGCCCAACTGAGGATAGAATAACTCCTATTAAATTGAATTTTAACATTTTTTGTCGGCCGACATTAGCTAAATAACGGAATGATAGTAATAAATTGAGAGCAGCAAATGGAATTAAGATATAGAATAGGTAGCGCCAATTATAAGATTGCACAATCCATCCAGCCATAGTTGGTCCAATACCGGGTGCAAAATTCATGGCAAGGCCGATGAGTCCCATAATACTACCAATCTTATTAGCAGGATAAATATTCATTAAAGTTACAGTCATCAAAGGCATAATGACACCTGATCCAATAGCTTGAATCATTCGACCCAAGATTAGAACTGTAAAGCTAGGTGAAATACCTGCTAAAATAGAGCCGATTAAAAACATAGTGATTGAAAAATGATAAAGTGGACGGGTTTTAAAGCGTTCGATGAGAAAAGCTGTAATAGGAATCATCAAGCCACTAACCAACATATAGCCAGTTGAAATCCACTGACCTTGACTAGCACTGATATTAAAATCACTCATGATACTAGGAAGTGCAACATTAAGTAGGGTCTGATTCAGGTTACAAAGAAACGTACCTGTCAATAAAATAGCAAGAATCGGTCCGTTTTTAGTAGATTTAGTCATGATGTTTCACCTCATCTAAAATAGTTAGAATTTGCTGATGAGTCGTCAATAAATCGGCTAATTTTTCAGGATCAATCTCTAAGATTGGTAAGAGATTTTTTAAATAAATATCATATGTTTCAGAGACTTTTTGTTCACCACTAAGAGATAAACTTAATAGCGTATTACGTCGATCACTAGGGTCTTCCTCTTTTAATATATAACCAGAGTTGACCATACGTGAAACAATACCAGATACAGTACTTTTTCCTAAACGCATTTCCTTTGCGACTTGATTAAGTGTACTTTGAGGATTTTTTTTAATAATGTTAGCTACTAATAATTGTACAATCGTGATGTCCTTTTTCATAGCAGCGCCATTTAGTATCGTCCGTGTTTCTTGATGGATATCTCTAAAAGATAAGAGTATGGTTTTGAGATAATCTTCATTTTCGTATAGCATAATACCCTCCTTTTGATTTTCAGTTCGCAAACAAACGGTTCGTAGGCGAACTATTTTATTCTACTCTTAATAGGCGAGTGAGTCAATCTATTCTTTACTAAATATGAATAAAAAAGAGGAGTCTAAAGACTCCTCTTTTTTAAACTGTTGCAAATTTCTTATTGTAAATAATGTATAAGGCAATAAACCAAATAGGAGTGATAACCAAAGAGATACGCATATCTGGTAAGATTGCTAAGATAACAATAATAAGTAATAAAAAGGCTAGGCATAGATAGTTGCTATACGGTGCCCATGGCATAGTAAAAGCCCCACGTTTTTTAGCTTGTTGCACATATTTTAAATGGCAAATAACAATGATTGCCCAGATATATAGGAAACAAACTGTTGAAATACCAGAAATTAAACTAAATACGCCATCAGGCATGATGTAGTTTAATAATACAGTAATACCAACGACTAGTGTTGAGAAATATAACGCTAGTGACGGATTTTTACGTTTTGTTAATTTTGAGAATTTCTCAGGAGCATGATCATTGATTGATAAACCGTATAACATCCGACTAGTACTGAATAAAGCACTATTACAGGCTGAAGCGGCTGATGATAAAACAACAAAGTTGATGATACTAGCTGCACCTATGATCCCGATTGTTGAAAAAACAGTCACAAAGGGACTTGTCTTAGGATCGATAGTATTCCAAGGTTGGATACTCATAATAACGCCAAGTGAGCCAATGTAGAATAATAAAATTCTAATTGGGATATTGTTAATGGCTTGTGGAATAACTTTTTTAGGATTTTTGGTTTCGCCAGCTGTCAACCCAACTAATTCTACTCCTGTAAAAGAGAAGACGGCTAATTGAAAGGCTAGAATAAATCCTGAGAAACCATTAGGGAAAAAGCCACCATGGCTGTAGATATTTTTTAGCGAGGCTGTTCCGGTTTCAGTTTCATAATTAGTTAAAATCATAAAACCACCAATTCCGATTAAGGCAACAATTGCAATAATTTTAATCAGCGCCAACCAAAATTCGATTTCTCCAAATAATTTAACAGAAGCCAAATTCATAAACATTAAAAATAATAAGACGATTAATGCAGGAATCCATTGTGGTAAATTTGGGAACCAAAAACGCATGTAAATTCCCACAGCTGTCAAATCAGACATCGCCACACTAATCCAACAGAACCAGTAAGTCCATCCTGTAATAAAGGCGGTTCGTCGCCCTAAATATTCATGTGCTAAGTCAACAAAAGAGTGACATTCTAGATTTGAGAGTAATAATTCACCTAACCCCCTCATAATTAAAAAGATAAAAGCTCCAACAATTAAATAAACTAATAGTATCGAAGGTCCAGCCAGTTCAATCGATTTTCCAGAAGCCAAAAATAGCCCTGTCCCAATTGCTCCACCGATGGAGATCAGCTGAACGTGTCGATTACTTAACCCACGTTCTAGTGACATTCAAACATCCTTTCTTATATAAAAAATCCTCTTTGTTATCAATAAAAAAAGAGACTTCATAAGTATAGCGTAAAATTGATTAAAAATAAATGAGAACTTGTTATTTTTTTTTGAAATAAAAACCTTTTATTGGTAAGAACCTTATTTAAACAGGGATTATAGCAGTGAGAATCATTTGAAATCAGAGAGAAATCTTTGTTGAATATTTAAGAAATTTACATGAAAAGTGGTGTTATAATAGAAATGAAAGTAGAGGAGATGAGAGTATGTTGTCTATTATTCTAGAAGAGTTAGAAGAAGAACGCCCTGATTTATTTGTTCATGCCCCTTGTGGCAATATCCAGCCAGTTCAGCTTATTATAGAACTAAGTACGAACAAAGGGGATTTAACTCTAATTTGTTGGATACCCCAAACACTTATTGAAAAAGTGATTGTCTATAACCAAAAAGGGAAATGCTATGTAGGAAATTATGAAAAAGAATTAGCCGAGGTGACCTTGGCGTTAACTGAATTAGGCTATACTTCTTTTCAGCTGAGTCGGTACTATAAGACGGTTAAAGATTTTAAATACGAAGTTGATTAGTAAGTCGTAAGCAGCAATCAGAAATTAAAAAGTAGCAAGAGTTAGGTTGTAAAATAGGATTGGGTAAAGATAGGAGGAGTATAAATGATAGCAATAGTCTATGCAACAATCGATGGACAAAGTCAAAAAGTGGCAGAGTTTATTAAAGAAGAAGTTGGCGTAACCGGTGAGGTGGTTGAATTGGTCTCAATTGAGACAATAGATGAGCGTCTCTTGAATATGGCGAATAAAATTATTGTCATTGCCTCAATACGTTATGGAAAGTTTTCAAAAAAAGTGTATCGCTTTGTGGAAGATTATAGACCGGCTTTGACAGAAAAGAAAGCGGACTTTATTGGAATCAATCTGATAGCTCGTAGCCCAGAAAAACAACAAATAGCAACCAACGTTTATGTTAGGAAATTTTTAGAAAAAGTGACGTGGCAACCAGTTAATGTTGAAATTGTAGCAGGTGCCTTACGTTATACTAAATATAAGTGGTTTGATAAAACAATGATTAAGCTCATTATGAAATTAACAGATGGTCCGACTGACACGTCTGTTGATACTGAATTTACTGATTGGAGTCAAATATCTGACTATGTTCAGTCAAAAATAATTAGTTAAAATCATGAATTATTTTTTGCCAAATGTTACAAAAAGGTAACAGTAGAAATATTTTTTTAGAGATTTAAGCTTAAATAAGGCTATATATTACTTCTTTAAATGGATAAAACATAAAAAGTTGACCTTATATTACAAACGTGTTACAATTAGTTTAAGTTAAGAAATCAAAAAAATTGCTAATAGAAGAAAAAGGAGTGTTTTAGATGAAAAAAATGATGTTAGGTTTTGCGACAGTACTAAGCGTGGGGATGTTTGCACCATTAACAAGTGCTCAAGCTGATGAAATCAACGTGAATCCAATTGTTGTAGGAGAAGCCTCATCTCATCAAAACATCTCAGTTCTTTTAAATAACTATCAAAATATAGAATCAGCTTATATAACACAACAAGGTTTAGCACAACAAGCGATTGATAATTATACAGATTTTGCTGCAACTATTGCATCATATGGTTATACATTGGAAGAAGCGCGTGCTACAGCCGATAGTTATTATTATGCTGTTGATGGACAAATGCGTCAACTAGATGAGAAACGTAATTCCTACTGGTTTATGAACCAAGACCTTGCAAACCAATATAATTATTTATTGGATCAACAAAATCCAGCAGATCAAGAATTTTTAGCACAAGTTAGAAGTGTTTTAGAGAATAGCGTGCCTGTTGTTGAGAATGAGAAAGCTTGGTTTAACCAATCATTACCAACAATTATGATGACTACTAATAATATTTCAAATTACATTAGTTTATTAGCTCAATAATCAAATAAAAAACACTTAAGGTCATTTTAGACCTTAGGTGTTTTTTTATTTGTAACTCAGTGGTTGAGTTGTTTCTATGTGATAATCCATAATTGATTTTAATAAAAATTTCCAAGTATCTTCAGCGAGATAATTATCACAGTAAATTATCTTTTGATAGTTAGAACGAGGAACAGGGTAGTCCACAATTAAGAGATTAGCCTGTGACATATTAGATGTGAGTTCAAAACATTCCGTTGATAAAAGTGTTGGTAATTGTTTTTTTAGCGCAAACTCTGCTTGTGGCGTGCGGACGGTATCAATGAAAATGTATGTTTTAGATTTTAACAATAAAATATAAAGGGAACTGAAGTTTTTTTTGATAAAGTAAGATTCATTCTCCGTCATTAAAACAGTTGGATAGGCGTCAGTAATATGATTTAAAACCGCCGTCACAGAGTTATAAACATCGGTATCCTGAAAACAGTCTTGTTGATAGGGAATAACTAGGGTATAGAAATTAGCCTTTGAATTAATTGGGAACTCATGAGCATAGACTAGATCTAAGGTTAAACAATAAAGCAGTTCTCCAAATAAATTTTCAGAAATCTCCCGCTTAAAAAAGTTTAAAAAAGTTTTCAATAAAAATTTAGCTTTAATGATAATAGGATTATTTTGATGTTTGTTGAAAAATAATCCTGTTTTAGCACGTTCAGCTACAGGTATGATTTCTAAAATATTCGTACGTAGCAACAATTCAGTGAAATAAATTTGCTCAGTTGTTAAGTCAATTAAATTTAAATTGTTAAATACAGGATAGAAACTATGAGCTAAGGTTAAGATTTCTTTTGTTTGACGTGATTTAAATTGTATAGCATGGAGATCGTCTGCAAATTCTGAAAATGAATAGCGCATTAATAAGCAACGTATAGCCCCTAAGTGATCTTTATCAGCTAAAAAAGGTGAATTGATATTTGATAATTTAGTTTCCAAACTTTCTTGGCTAACGTCAGTTTCCCCGTAGTTGACTAGAAAATTTTTGACAAAATAACTTCCTAAAATTTTATAGGAAATGTCTCCAGTAATACTGTAGTAGTTCCCCTCTTTAGTCAAATCTAAGCCACAATAAACTAATAGTTTTTTGAGTTTTGTTAGTTCTTTGAGACAGTAACTATGAGAAAGTGATAAGTCTTCACATAGGGTGAAGATATTATAACGGGGGTGATGACTTAGTTTTAAAAATAAGTTATAAGGAGTCGAATTTTTTAAATAAAAATTTAATAATAATTTTTCAGGGTGATTATCAAAAGATAAATTAGGTCTAGGTGCAAAGAAATTACTATCTGTTTTAACCACACAAAATTCACTAATATTTAATAATGTGAGGTCATCGTTAATTTTTTTTATTAATCGTAAGATAGTTGAACGATTGATGTCAGTTAGTTCCACTAAATCTTTAATATGGATCGTATCGGTTTTTAGTAACGTATGGTACAGACGCATTTTTTTAGCGTCGATTGTATTAAGTAACTGATTGTGCATTGTGCCACCACCATTTCTATTTTAGTTAGATAAAGTTAAAAAGATATATAATGACCACTATTGTTCAAAATATGAAAGTTTAGAATGAACAATATTGGTAAAAATAAGATAATCACGATGTTATTTTATGGAGTATTATATTTTCATAGCAAGAGTAAAATAAGTTGTTTTATATAAGAATAAAACTAAAGGAGTTCAATAAAATGAGAATAGATAAATACTTTAATGACTATATGATTTACCGCGTAGCAATGGAAGAAAACAACCGTATCTTTTATCGTGCTTTGATTGCCCCTCTTAATCAAACACAAGAAGAATTAGAGGAAAAATTAAAAACAATGTTATCTAAAGAGTCTGTTAAAATTGTCAATATTATCGAAGAAGATTACGCATTAGAGATATGCTCGTAGTAAAGATATAAGAAAATAAAGTCGCTATAGTGAGGTCACTATAACGGCTTTTTTTAATCTTTTTTATTTTGGAGTAAAGCCTCAATAATTTTTTTACTAGCGAACCCATCTCCGTAAGGATTGGTAGCATGGCTCATTTGATTATAAGCGACCTTGTCTGTTAGTAATAGTTTGAATTGTTTATAAATTTCTTCCTCAGTGGTACCTGTTAACTTTAAGGTACCTGCTTCAATACCTTCTGGGCGTTCAGTTGTATCACGCATTACCAAAACTGGTTTTCCTAGAGAAGGAGCTTCTTCTTGAATACCACCGCTATCAGTGAGAATTAAATAACTTTTATTTAATAAGTTATGGAAATCAATAACGTTCATTGGTGGGATTAATTTGATCCGGTCATTTTCACCAAGAATGGTTGTAGCTAACGTTTTTACTTTAGGATTCATATGAATGGGATAGATACACTTGATATCAGGATGCTCTTCGACAATTCGCTTGATAGCATGAAACATATGTTCCATAGGTTGCCCAATATTTTCTCGACGATGGGCTGTAATCATAATGATCCTGCTAGAACCAGCCCACTCTAAAATCGGGTGAGTATAGTTGGGATTAATAGTTGTTTTTAGAGCATCAATCGCAGTGTTTCCAGTAACAAAAATAGATTTAGGATCTTTTCCTTCGGCGAGTAGTGTTTTTTTTGCTTGCTCAGTTGGCGCAAAATGATAGTTTGCTACCAAACCAACAGCTTGCCTATTAAATTCTTCAGGAAAAGGTGAGGTCATATTATAGGTCCGTAAACCAGCTTCAATGTGACCGATGGGAATATTCAAATAAAAACAAGCCAACGCTGTAGAAAAAGTAGTTGAGGTGTCACCATGTACAAGGACTAAATCTGGTTTTTCTTTTATAAGTATGGCTTTTATTTTATCTAAAATATTGAGTGTTATATCAAATAAATCTTGCTCTTTTTTCATAATATTTAAGTCATAATCTGGTTTGATAGTAAATGTTTCTAATACTTCTTTTAACATCTCACGATGTTGACCAGTGATGCATACGACTGATGTAATTTCAGTGTGTGACTGAAGTTCTTTGATTAAGGGACACATCTTGATAGCTTCAGGACGAGTGCCAAAAACAGACATGATTTTCATTGACTACCCTCCAAACATGTAATTTAAGTTGATAACTAATAGAAAACTATTTATAAAGCTAGTTTAACACAAATAGACAAAGATTTAATAATAAAAGCCTATTATTTTTGAATTCGAGAAAAGTCGCCATATTGTGATGATATTCCTTAGTAAGGGGGAGTTTTTATCGGATTAAACTAGGACGATAAATGGATAAAAAACAAAAAAACGAATTAAAACCTACTATTATATAGGGATAAAAAGAGTTGTATTGTCATATTGTTTTTTAGTATCGTTTTTTAGTATGTTTTCTAAAAAATAGAAGCTTTTTTTAGAAATTGACTTTTAGAGTCAGGTCACTTAATCTTTAACTAGACTAATTTTATAAGTGTACAGAAGAGGTGTGACAAGATGGTTGATAAATTAGTAGGTAAGTTATCATATACTCAAACGATGGAACAGGTTAGTGACATTTTAGAAAAATATCCAGCAATTGAGTCAGATTTTTTCATGAAACAAACCAGTGCAGGTCAGGCAGTTGAAGGTTATTGCCATTTTTCTGACACGATTGCAGATTATGGCAGCAGTCCCTTAGATGTCCAAAAATCGGCCAATTTCTTTTTTGAAAATATGGATCAGAAAATGAAGGCATTAGATTTGGCTAGAGCGAATTACTGGGAGATTAATAAAGCCTTGGCTTTTTATTATAATCAATTAGTTGATATGAGTGAGGATCAAGAGGATAACTTTGTTAAGATGGTACGGGAAAAATTAGAAGTGAGTGTAACAAGTGTTGAGCAAGAGAAGACTTGGCATCAAGAAGCAATTCCAATTATCCACCAACACATGGCGTATGTCGAAAGTATTATCATCAAGTTGTTAGAAGAAAATTAAGTGGTGTATTTTGGACAAAAAAAGAATTCAGAAATTAATCTGAATTCTTTTTTTATTGAGAAGTAGTCCTTTGTCAGTAAAAGTTTATAAAAATTTCTTTGGAGTTATAAAACCTTAAGACTACAAGGAAAGTATAGCATTTCAAGTGTTATATTTCAATTTAATAACAATAAAATATCAAAAAGAAATCTTTTTGTAATGTGAATGTAACAATTTTATGTTAAATTACGTTCATTGAGAAAAACGAATGAATATAAATCGTTTATGGAGGAATAATAAATGTCAGTGAAAAAGAAATTGTTTTTATCTACTGCAGTTTTGGGTGGAGTAGCAGCAACAGGTATGTTTGCTTCAGAAGCGAGTGCAGATAGTATCTACACAGTTAAAGATGGAGATTCTTTGTCAGAGATCTCATTTGAATTAAATGGAGATTCAGGTTTAGTATCACAATTAGCAGAAGTAAATAACATAAAAAATGTTGATTTGATTTTTGTTGGTCAAAAATTAAACCTAAGTGTTGATGGAACAATTAAAGAAGCGACAATTGAAGATGTTCAAGCGAACCCTGAAGTTGAGTCACCAGCAGAAGCGGTAACTTTACCAGAAGCTCAACAAGCAGTTGTTGAACAAACTATTATTGAATTACCAAAACAAGAAGAAGTTCCAGCTGTTGAAGAAAATACAATGGTCGAGGAAGTTCCAACTGTTGAAGAAAATACAATGGTTGAAGAAGTGCCAACTGTTGAAGAAAATACAACTGTTACTGAAGAAATGTCAGTACAAACAGAAGTTGAAGAAACACCAGTTTCTGAAATTCCAACTGTGGAAGCTCCTGTTCAAGAAGAGAAACAAGCACCAGCTGAACAAGGAAACCCAGATTTATCATGGGCTACTCGTTATTCAGATCAAGGTCATTTTACTTACTATGACGCTACTCCGGAACAAGGATGGGGAAATGGTGACTGGACTGCAGATGGTACATCAACACGTACTAACAATGGTCGCGATGAGAATGGTTTCTTGATCGTAGCAGCAGATACTAATTTCTACTCAATGGGAGATCACGTCCAAACTCCTTGGGGTGAAGGTGTCGTTCATGATACAGGTAGTGCAATTAAAGGAAATCAACGTTTCGACGTATTACGTCCAACTAATTAATAAAAAAGAAGTAGCTAAGGCTACTTCTTTTTTTTATTTTGGGTATTATTATCTTTCGAGAGATAAAGAACAGTAATTTTTAAAAAAAGTGATTCCAAAGCTAAGGGATCAAATAAATCAGGCATAAAAAAATAAGGTTCAGTCGATTGAGTTAAGTCGACTTGATCGGTAATGATAATATCAGCAAGTGTATCTGAGCTAATAAACTTAATAGTATTTTCATTAAAGAGTGTGGTAATTGTTTTTTTAAATAGCGTCTCATAAGGAAGTTGAGTGCTTAATTCAATTTTTATGTTCAATTTAATGACGTGATTGGGGCAAGTCATTCTAGCTAAATAAGTAAGATTATTGATTGGATAATAGGAACAATCTTTTTCTAACAAAATAGCTAGATTAGGGTTTAAATTTTGATTATTTGAAAGCTTGAAAGGATCGGGTAAAATAGTTAATTGAAAAAAATGTTGAAAGTTAGTCCCAACCATTTCTAATGATAGTTGTTGTAAACAAAGCAAGTAAGCTATTTCATGATAAGTTGTATCTTGTGGTACAGATTTTAATGCGAGTAATGTAGTAATTCGATTTTTATAGGCTTGAATAGAGGGGTGCTCTAGTTCCATAAATTTTTTCCCGATTATTTCACGTTTCTGATTACTAATAAGATAAGGGGCTATGAGATGAATCATCAAATTTAAAAATTTATCGGATTCGGGCAACCAAAGGCGTTTCTTTTGATTAGGAATTAATAAGTTATGCTCAGAAAATAAGATATTACTTAAGCTTTTGTATAAAGCAGAGTCACATACGATATGATCGTTTTTGGCAAAGTAATTATAAGCAGTATGTTGTAATAATTTTAACTTTATGTGAGGGTGTTCGATAAAGGGATAATTGTCTAATGAAACGAAATTTAAGGGGCTTTGGATAAATCTAGGTGCCATCATTTTAGGATCAACTAAAAATAAATAAGACCATAACAAATACTGAATAAAAAATAATTTGATCTGATTTCCTTCCCAATGTATCATATGGTTTTTTTGTGATAGACGAATATAATATGGTTTTAAAAAGTTGTTAATTTTTTTTATGAGCTTATTAAAATAACTATGAGATAGATTAAGCTTGTTTAGCAATTGTAGAGTGGATTGCGATTGTTGATAAAGCATTTCAGAAAGTATCTGATAGATGGGTGATAGGCATGAATATTTTTGAATTAATCTTGCCATTAAATCATAGACTGAATAATCGGGATGTTTGTTTAGAAAAATCTGTTGTTTCTTTATAGATATATAGTAGATGGTGTCTTCCTGTGTGGTATTTAAATCATAATTAAGATTATTTACATAGCGATGAAGGGTATCTTTTGTGACATTTAATTCTTTTCCAATAGTGTGATAAGCATGTTTTTTATTATCTGCTAAATAAGCCAACAAATTCAATTGATTATATTCATTGGTCTTCAATATTAGTGTTAGCATGGGAGTATTTCCACCTTTCAATTAGAATAACTTTAAGTTTGGAGAATAGACTTTAAAAAGTCTACTAAAATACTTTTAGTTTAAGTTATAATAACTGAAATTAATGTCAGACTTTTACTATTTTTTTCAGTGAATTAAAGATAATTTTTAGTTAAGAGCGGTGTACTCTTATTTTTTATAAAGAAAAAATATTTATTGAAATATATGAAATAAAGGAAAGGAAGCTTGATTTAACAAGCTTTTTTCCGAAAAAAACTTGTTAAACCAGGATGAAATGGTGCTAATATTTCATGAGCAACCTAATAAGAGATGTAATAGCAAACAAAGTGTAACCTCCGTGTAATACGGCTATGTTAAATTATGTCTATTGAAAAATAAAAATAACTTATAACTAATAGATGAATTTACGGAGGATTTAAAATTATGTCAGTAAAAAAAATGATGATGTCAACAGCAATCTTAGGTAGTGTGTTAGCTAGTGGTTTAGTAGCGATGAACGCTAGCGCAGATAGTATTTATACTGTTAAAGGTGGAGATTCTTTATCTGAAATTTCTTACCGTTTAAATGGCGATTCTGGTTTAGTAGCAGAATTAGCGGAAATGAATAACATAAAAAATGTTGACCTGATATTTGTTGGTCAAAAATTAAACTTAAGTATTGATGGAACAGTAAAGCCAGCGACAACTGAGGATATTAAAAATAATCCAGAAGTAGACTCACCAGAAGAGGCATTAGTAGATAAGGATGCGCAAATTGAAACAGCTTTAAAAGAAGCACCTGAAGAAGTGAAAGAAGAAATTAAAGAAGAAATTAAGGACAAAGCTCCAAAAACTAACTCAAATACGCCGTGGTCAACTCAAACAACGTCAACAGGGCACTTTACTTATTATGATGCAACACCTGCTCAAGGATGGGGAAATGGTGATTTTACAGCTGATGGAACATCGACGCGTACAAACGGTGGCCGAGATGAAAATGGCTATTTAATAGTAGCGGCTGATCCAAGTATCTATTCAATGGGTCAAAAGATAGAAACACCATGGGGAACAGGTGTTGTTCATGATACAGGCGGAGCTATTAAAGGTTCTGGACGTTTTGATGTATTACGTCCTACAAATTAAAAAAAGAGTAAAAAGAGTAGCGAAAGCTGCTCTTTTTTTAGTATAGTTACCTTTTTTAGATGACTTTTAAACAAAAACAGTCTATTAAGTTTGTTTTTATAAAACTTAATAGATACAAAATAGAAAAAAGTTGCAACTTGCTAAGTTTGGGTGTAAGATAATAGTCGACATTAAGAAGAGGCTAGTAAATCAGCCTATAAATAACGCAATAAAATTGTCAGAGATAGTGGCATTTGATATGATAAATTTAAGGAGTGGTGACTTATGAAGAAATTTTTATTTTCAACAGCTGTTTTATTATTGCCTCTTTGTGCAACTAATATCACTGTAGAAGCCAATGAAGTAACAGTAGATTACGTTTATGAAGGTCAAACAATTCGTTCAGATAAATATCAAAAAGAAGAAGGCCGTTTATTCAATCATTTAGACCGTTTAGACGCTTTAAATGAACAAGGTAAGGGAATTGACTATCAAGATATCAAAAAAGGCCAGACGACCTATGTGGTTCAACCTGGAGAGGCTTATATTTCAGATGTTGTGAAAGGAAATCCAACTTATCAAATTGCGCTAAATAAAGTGGAATTAGATGAAGATGATGCACACGGCTTTTTATTTCAGGCTAAATCAAAAGAATTCCCAGAATTAGATGCTCCAATTATGGGTTTTTCAAACTTTATTAGTGTACCTGAAGATGAGGATGTTAAAGCCAATGATTTATTAGACGAGTTACATAAACAAGTCGATTTACCAGTCGAAGGGACACCTAACATTAGTGAGTCAAAAGATATCACTGTTATTAAAGAAAAATATAGCGGTACAGAAGTTAAAAAGACGATTAAATACCTTGACGTAGAAACAAAAGAAGAAGTGGCGCCAAGTAAGGAAGTATCCTTTTTATCATCACTCAATCATGAAGAAGAAGTGCCAGAAATAACAGGGTATAAAGCCTTGGAAGAACATGTGATTGTTGGTGAAACGAGTGACGATACAATTGAAATTCCGTATATCAAAAAGGAAAAAGTCGTGATTAGTTATTTAGATGAAGAGGGAAAAACTTTAAAACCATCTAAAGAAGAAGAAGGTTTAGCAGGTGATGATTTATTAGCTGAACCACTTGATATTAGTGGCTATGAGTTGCCAGAATCAGTCGAAAAGAAAATTGAACATGGTGAAGATAATAAAGTAGAATTTATCTATAAAAAACCAGCTGCGCCTATCCATATTAAGTATGAAGATACGAGCGGCAAAGAAATTCAACCAGAAACCGTTCTTGAAGGTGAAAAAGGTGAAAAAATTAAAGTTGACGTAGCAGAACTTGAAGGCTATGATTTTGTCAAAAGTGATCATAAAGAGTCAATCACTATTAGTACTGACGAACAAACGGTTAAATTAATCTATAAAGAACTGTCAGAAAAAGAGTCAGATAAAGGCGAAGAGCCAGATGAAGAAAAAGCTGATAGAGAAGAAACAACTTCTTCATCCGAAGAAGAAAAAGAGGAAACAACTTCCTCATCCAAAGAAGAAAAAGAGGAAGCAACTTCCTCATCTAAAGAAGAAAAAGAGGAAACAACTTCTTCAAGTACAGAAGATGATAAGTTAGCGAGTGATGATGAAGACAAAATCTCAAATGAGTCAACTCACTCTTCAGAAAAAGGTAGTAATAAAGAGTTAACAGGTCTGTTAGGTCAAAAAGATCCTAAAAAAACAGGCCAAATTACAATTAAGTATGTTGATGAGGCAGGCAAAAAACTGAAAGAAGCCGAAATCGTGACAGGTAAAGTCAATCGTTTGAAAGTTGTAACTCCAACATATATCAAAGGGTATCTATTTGATCAAGCTGATCAGGATCGCTCTATGAGATTTTCCGAAAAACCGCAAACGATCACCTTAACTTATAAAAAAGTAACACTTGGTAAAGAAGATGGACAACCAATCATCGTGCGTTATGTCGATGAAGAGGGCAAAGAAATTAAAGACCATGAAGTAGTGATTGGTAAAAAAGGTCACAAAGAAACGCTTAGAGCACCAGGTATTGAAGGCTATGTTTTGAGTAAAGATGACAAGATTATCAAGCGTGTGACAGTCACGGATAAAGAGCAAGAGGTGACGTTTACTTATAAACATAAAACTGAAAAACAAGGGCAAGTCGTTGTTAAGTATGTCGATGCTTTTAAGCCAACAAAGGAACTGTCTGAGAGCGAAATTGTAACTGGTAAGATTGGTGACACATATGACGTATCTGGTTCAACTTATAAAAAAGATATTTCTGGTTATAAATTTAAGCGAATACGTCATGATAATGGAACAGGTGAATTTGGTCGTAAATCAACACGTGTTGTGTATGAGTATGAAAAAATTGACACGACTAAAATGACAGTGACGTTTGAAACATTAAGTGGTAAGAAAGTTAAAGACTCTATAGTGATTGAAGGTGAGACTGGCGATAAGTATGATTTAAATCAATATGCTGTCGATATTCCAGGTTATCATTTAGTTAAAAGTCCACGTAATATTGAAGGGGAATTTGGCCATAAGGATCGCACTAGAAAGTTTATCTATACGCCAAATCATGTCGTCGTAAAACACAAAATTTTAGGTGGCGAGACCTTTAAAACTGAAAAACTTAAAGGATTAACAGGTGAGTCTTATAGTACGACTAAACAAACCCGTGAGGGCTATCACTTAGTGAATATCCTTGGAAATACTGAAGGGGAATATGGTAAGGCTCCAAAAGAAGTTATTTATCTTTATGGAAAAGATATTCCCGGTAAAGTCAAGGTTCATTACTTAAGCCTTTTAGGTAAGGAATTAGCACCAGTTGAGACTTTAACAGGTAAACAAGGGACTAACTATACCACAACTGCTAAAGAATTTGATGGCTTCAAATTAGTTAAAATCCCTCATGATGCAACTGGGACTTTTAGATTATTACCAGGGCACGTCTTTTATGTTTATCGTCCAACCTTGGCAGTCCCAACAATTGACAGTACGGTTAAAGTCAAATATGTGGACCGTTTAGGTCGGAGTATCGCTCCTGATGAAAAATTAACAGGGAACCCTGGGGAATCATATCTGACATCAGCTAAAGAAATTGCGAATTACCGTCTAATAAAAACCCCATTTAATGCTGAAGGGACTTTCCGTAAGGGCCATCAAGTAGTCATTTATATGTATGACAAAGACCGTAATCTAGCTGGAAGTTTATCAAGCCACTTACCAAAATTAAGTGATAAAAAATGGTCGATTACAGACCGTAAAGGGAAAAACCTTCTAAGTGGTAAAGGGTCACTATCAAATCGTGATTTGGGTAAATTACCTGGTGGAAACTTTAAAGCAAAATTCTCTGGTTTAGATAAAAATGGTAAAAAATTTAAGACAGCAAAGGATTTCTCATTACCAAATAGCAATAAACGTAGTTCTGGTTACAGTAGACTGCCGCAAACAGGTGAAGAGAAAAATACAACTTATATTGCCGCGGGTGGTGCGATCGTGATAAGTGCCGGTTTGATTGCAATCTTGCGACGTAAAAACAAAAAAGAAGATAAATAAATGTCTAAAAAGAGACCTTACTGACTAGTAGGGTCTCTTTTTTTGATATTTCTATAATAAAACTACTAATATTTATGAAAATGTATATGAAAAATATTGTGTTTGTTTCATTATTAGATTACAATTAACGTATAAAAAAATAAAGGAGATGATAGTATGACAAATATGTCAAAAAAAGTAATTGCTGAAATCATCGGAACCTTTGTACTTGTTTTATTTGGTACAGGTACTGCTGTTTTAGGTGGAGGTGCTGAAGGTGTAGGGATTTTAGGAGTTGCTTTTGCTTTTGGTTTATCAATCGTAGCGATGGCTTATACAATCGGTGTGGTTTCAGGTTGTCACGTTAACCCAGCTGTTACTATTTCAATGATTGTCAACAAACGTATGGATGTGAAAGAAGGATTAGTTTATATTATTAGTCAAATCGTTGGAGCTATTTTAGGATCATTAACATTACAATACTTCCTTTCAACATCAAAACTAGCTACTGATAACTTAGGACAAAATTCATTTGGTGATTTAGGAGCCGTTGGTGCTTTTATCGCGGAAACAATTTTAACATTTGTTTTTGTTTTAGTTATTGTAACAGTGACTGGTAAACATGGTATTAACAAAATGGAAGGCTTAATCATTGGGTTTACTTTAATTTTAATTCATTTATTAGGTATTCCACTTACAGGAACATCTGTTAACCCTGCACGTAGTATTGGACCTGCCTTATTAGTAGGCGGCGAAGCACTATCACAATTATGGGTATTTATTGTGGCTCCAATCGTTGGTGGCGCATTAGCAGCTTTAGTTGGTAAATTTGTTTTATCTTCAGAAGAAGCTTAAATAAAAAAAACACGTCTTAGACGTGTTTTTTTATTTGTGTTTTTTTCGGTTAAGTAAACTTTTAAAATTATTATTAGCTTGACGTAATTTATCACTACCTAGATGTTCACGCATAATAATGAGTGCTTGTTTGGTATTGCTAGTAACAAAAGAAAGCATTTGCTGATCATCAGTATAAACATCAAAGCCTCTAATATAGCGTCCATGAAAGAGGACATGGGCCTTTACTACAACAATATTTTCCCAAGGTATTTGAATAAAACCTATGCCGTTAACAGCTAAAAATTCGATTCCTTTCTCCCCTAAGGAAAGCATCCCTTTTTTAGGTGAGATGGGATTAATTAAAGAATTTGCTTTCACTACCAGCTCAATTTCTGTATTAAAAGTTGCGGTCATTGTTTTAAAATCATCCTTTCTGTCGGAGAGTTAATATGTTTAGTCTAACAAAAAAACGGTGGGAAAGCATCCCAACCGTTTTTTTACTTAAGCAAAGATTCCTAAAACATAACCCAAGATACCTACAACGAATAAACCGAAGATGATAACAATAGGGCTAACTTTTTTACGTAATAAATAGATACATAAGAACGTTAATAATAGTGGCATTAGACCAGGGATTAGTTGATTGAAAATATCACCAAGTGTTGTGACTTGTTCACCTGAAATACTACGACCTTGTTGAATCTGAGCTGCAACTTCTCTAATTTGGCTTGTTTCTAATTTGCCTTGATTAGCACCAGAAATTAAAGAAGTGAAATCAACAATTTTATCCGCATCTTGTGCATTTTTTGCTGGATCAAAGACGACTTTTGAGACAACGGTTGGAAAATTCATGGTTGTCCAACGTGGGACAAGTACCCCCATGATAAACATACCTAATATTGAAGCACCTTGTGTGATTTTTTGCATCACACCGCCACCTAAGTTTTGGGTAATGTTAGAACCTTGACGATAACCAAGTTCTTGTGTGTTCCAAAGGAAGCCCATACGAATTAAATTCCATGCTAGGAAGAAAATAATAGGTCCCATAATATTACCTGATAAAGCCATTGAAGCGGCAAATGCACCTAATACTGGACGGATTGTTCCCCAGAAAATCGGATCACCGACACCAGCAAGTGGGCCCATCATACCGATCTTAACGCCCTGGATAGCGGCATTATCAATTTCTGCACCTGCTGCTTTTTCTTCTTCAAGTGTTAAGGTTACCCCTAAGATTGGAGAAGCTAAATATGGATGTGTATTGAAAAATTCAAGATGACGTTTTAATGCCTCAGCACGGTCTTCTTTAGTTGTATATAATTTTTTTAGAGCTGGAATCATTGCATAAGCCCAGCCAACATTTTGCATCCGTTCATAGTTCCAAGAAGCTTGTAAGAATTGGCTTCTCCAGAACACTGATAAACGGTCTTT
Source organism: Vagococcus intermedius (assembly GCF_029144185.1). Classification (NCBI taxonomy): domain Bacteria; kingdom Bacillati; phylum Bacillota; class Bacilli; order Lactobacillales; family Enterococcaceae; genus Vagococcus; species Vagococcus intermedius. Next base: position 371,074 of record NZ_CP110232.1, read on the forward strand.
TTTCGTTAATTTATATGAATTATTTTGTTCTGCCATTGTCTTGTCGCTCCTTTTTAATAGTCATTTAAGATGTCATCTAATGGATCGCCACCAGATGAGTTATTGTTACCACCGTTGTTATTGCCACCATTAAATTCAGGTGCAAGTTGTAAATAAACTAAAGCTAAAACAACACCGATAAGTCCCATTGCAATTAAGTTCAATTCTGAAACAGCAGCTAGGGCAAATCCTAAGAAGAAGAAAGGCCATAATTTAGGTGTTGCCATCATATTGATAACCATAGCATAACCAACAGCTACAATAAAGCCACCAGCTACAGCTAAGCCACCAGTTACCCAATCAGGGATGGCTGCCAAACCTGTTGTAACAGCAGTTGCAGGTACGGCTAAGATGATAGCAGCTGGAATCACAATACGAATTCCTTGTAAACATAGAGCAATCATATGAAACATTTCAACACCACGGAATGACCCTTCACGAGCTTTTTTATCTGCTCCATGAGCCAAACCAACAGTGATTGAACGAACAAAAATAGTTAATACTTGTCCAGCTACAGCTAATGGAATCGCAAGGGCAATCCCTTCACTGACGCTAGCACCTTTCATGGTTACTAAAATCGCAGCTGCAATCGAAGCAAGTGCGGCATCAGGTGCAACGGCAGCTCCGATATTCATCCAACCTAAGGCGATTAATTGTAGAGTTCCTCCTAAAAATAAACCTTCAGCCATATGGCCAGTTGCTAAACCAATAAGGGTACACGCAATAATTGGTTGATGAAATTGAAATTCATCTAATATTCCTTCCATTCCGGCTAAAAATGCGACCAGGATGACTAGGGTTACTGTAATAATAGACATTATCTATTCCTCCTATTTATAAATATGAAATTATTTTTTTACCATGCCAGTTTTGTCTAACAATTCCCACAAATTCTTTGGTGAGTCATTTGGCACTTTACGAACATCAAATTTAATTCCTTGATCGCGTAAATATTCAAATGATTCGATGTCTGCTTTATCGACAGATAAAACATTATTCACCATAATTTTACCTTCTGAATGAGCCATGGAACCGACATTAATCTCAGGTAATTCAACGCCACCTTTCACGACTTTAGCAACATCTTCAGGTGTTTCAAATAATAATAAGGCATTTGTTTTACCAAAACGAGGATCTTTGGAAATCTCAATCATTTTACTGATAGGGATGACATTGGCTTTGACTCCCGGTGGAGCAGCTTGCGTGATTAATGTTTTACGTAAGTCATCTTTAGCGACGTTGTCTGATACAACGATGATACGTGTAGGATTGACATTACGTGTCCAAGCCGTTGCGACTTGTCCATGTAAAAGACGAGAATCAATACGAGCTAAGCCGATTTTGATTTTGCCATCTCCCACGACAGTCCCTTCCGGTAAAGCCTGTTGAATTTCTTCAACTTTTTCAACTTTTTCTTCTTCAGGTTCTAGTTCCTCAGGTTTAGCCTTAACACCTTCTTTGGCAACCGTTAAAATATGTGACGCAATTTCATGAGCAGATGTCATTGAAAAGCGTGAAGCATAAGTTTCTATTAACATAGGTAAGTTTAAGCCACTGACCATTGCCCACTTATCTTTGTGATTTTCCAAAAGGTTATTTGCCTGGTTAAAAGGTGTTCCTCCCCATAAATCGACTAAGAATAATACTTCATCTTCTGCATCAAATGTTGCAATTGCTGCTTCCATTTTTGCTTTTAAATCTTCAGGACCTTCGCTAGGCATCAATGTCACTGCGTGAACTTTTTCTTGTTCACCAAAAATCATTGAACCCGATTGTAAAATTCCATTGGCGAATTCCCCATGACTAGCAAGAATAATTCCTACCATATTTGTTACCTCCTATTAAATTCATATGTCTAGTGCTATCTAATTTTTCAAACTTTAGTGCTCTAATCAATAATTATCAGTAAAATAAAATAATAATAGCTTTTTTATCAGTGATTTAACACAATGAAAGTTGAAATAGTTGAAACCATGAAGCCGTTAGTTAAGTGGGCATCACCTCCTTTTCTATTTTTTTAGTAGCTCAATTAAGTTGACCTTGCTATCGGCAACAACTTTTCGTATTTCTAATTCAATGCCTTCTGAGGCAAGATAGTCAAAAAAATGTTTATCAGTCTCATCAATAGCTACAGCGTTAGTAATCATCCGTTTGCCCTGTGAAAAGCTAATGCCGCCAATATTAACAGAAGTAAAAATGACGCCGCCTTGATGAACTCGTGCGACATCTTCTGGATTAGTAAAGAGTAACATCGCTTTAAATTTGGAAAAACGCGGATCCGGGTAAACCTCAATCATTTTAGCTACAGTGATGACATTTACTTTCACACCAGGTGGGGCAGCTTGAATTAATAATGATTTTCTTAAATTATCATAGGCGACAGTATCACTAACAACTAAAATTCGATTAATATTACAGGCTTTGGTCCAAACAGTTGCGACTTGTCCATGTATTAAACGGTCATCAATTCTAACTAAGCGAATATCCATAAGAGAGCTCCTTTAATAAAAGTAGTTACTTATTATTAATGCAAGAATCATGCCAAAAAATAAATAAAGTGTTAAACGGTGTCATAGAGGGGACAGGAGATAATAAAAAAACAGGATCAACACACTAATTAGTGTATTGATCCTATTTATTATAGTGTATCGTCGAATAGTGTATCATCAAAATCTGTTTTATTTTGTGTATTCTTAACTAACTGAACAATATAATAGATCTCTTCTTTTGGAAATTGAATGCCTAAAATATGATTAAGTTGTTCTAATTGTTTGGCTATAGAATGATAAAGCAGCTCATCTGGTAATGATCCCAACTCTTCAGGAGTGAGCGTTAAAGTATCTAATCGGATAATACGTTCTAGGGCGCCGGCTAGATGCATGGTTAAATTAATATGAAAGGAGTAACTTGTTGCCAATTGTAGTGTATTTTTTAGAGTGTTGGAAAACTCCCATAAAGGGTCAATCATTTTTTTAGGGTTAATAAAAGAAAAACTTTGTTCCATATACTCAATACAAATATTACGTGCTGTCAACTCATCGACATCTTCTGTCACGAGTTGAGTATTGGATAGTAACTGTTTAATGATGGTCGTTGATTCACTTAAAAAGAAGGACTCCATAGTAATAAATGGGACATTTATTTTAGGGTCAGTAATTCCTGTCGTCGCAATAATCCGATAGTTGGCTTCAATTTTTGGTAGCATTTTTTTGATGTCCAAAACGGACAAAGGAATGACTTCAATTTCAATTTCTGATTGTGTTTTAACTGATGTTTCAATCATTTCTTTCATACGTTGTGCCGTTCCTTCTCCAGAAGCACAAATTGCGATAATGGCTCTGGGTTTATGACCTAAGGCAATATCAAGCTTTTTATTGGTTGATGTAGAAGCATAACCATGAAAATTTTTTAATAAGTCATATAAATCTTTTAATTGTGTTCCTAATAATGAGGTCTTACGAGCCGCTTCTAACACGATAGGCGTAGTGACCATATCAATTGTTTTAATTGGAATGGCTGTTTGTTTTGTGATTTCTTCCGAAAAAGTTGCAAGAGATCCCATATCTACTAACAAAATAACCCCATTTCCTTCGTTAACATTTTTAACTTCTGCAATTATTTTAGTAAGAGCTTCATTTGGTGACATTTCGAGAGGCATATCAACAGCCCTCAAATTAGTGGCATTTAATAATTTTGTGACAACTTGGACCATACTAGAAGCTGTACTGTCACCATGAGCTGCAACAACAATCCCAATACGTCCATTTTTTTTATTTTCACTTAAAGAGATCAGTAAAACTGCTAGATAATAACTTTCAGATTGTGGCACATTGATTTGGAAATAACTTTCAATCATTTCTTTTATTTCTTCTGAAACCGCCAATTCTTTGGGGTAACCTAAGACCATATTTTGAATATTTTCATTTAATTCCAGTTGCAGTTTCTCACCGTTTTGAGACCGTTTTAAAAAGGAACTAATATGTAGACTCATGGCATAGATAAAGTTAGTTTGAAAATGTTGGCCTAATCGTTGTTGTGCGAGTAAATAAATATCTTTTGTGATATCAATAACAGTTTGATCGACTATTTCGACTAATTTGTTTTCAGTATCAAAGGTGAAGCCATGGTTTTTATAAAATGACTTTAGATGGACATTGATGTCAGTAGTAATAAAATTATTAATAACCTCTTGATCAACGCCATCTTCTTTTAAAACAGCGGCTTTGTCCCCAATAATTTCATATAGGTTATAAGGTAATTCATAGCTATCAGCCTCAAAGGTTATTAAATCACCATTAGGAACAACCGTAAGTTGGGGCTCTAAATGTTTTGATAACTCAGCTAAGGCGTCACGATTACTTGCTAATTGTAGTAACCCTTCTTTAATAGAGTCTGTTAATTGATCCATGGTAATGGTTAACTCTGGAAGATCCATTTGTTTTAAAAAAGCTCGAGCCGTGATTAATTGAGAATTAGATTTTAATTGTCCAACATTTCCATAAGAAACACTACCGATAAGTGACTTAACGACATCTTCAGATAAAGTTATTTTTCGTTGAATACGGGTAGCTTCCATCGACATCATTAATTTTAATAAATCAATTTTTTCGCTAGCAGGGCGATTGGTGAAATGTGGAAGCTGAATAATAATTGGGATTCTTCTGACGAAAGTATTTAGTAGTGATGAGGTGGTGCTTTCAGTAGTGGCACAGATAACTCTGACATTAGCTTTTCGTGTTTTAGAGGTTTCTCCAAGGCGGGCATAAGTGCCATGATCTAAGAAATAAAATACCATTTCTTGTCCTTCGGGTGGCAAACGGTGGACTTCATCTAGGAAAAGGATGCTACCATCAGCTTCATGAATAATACCATCTTTAGCTTTCAGTGCCCCAGTAAAAGAGCCTGCAGCGTAACCAAAGAGATGGGACATTAATAGTTCAGGGTTGTGAGCATAGTCAGCACAGTTAAAAACAATCAATTCTTTTGTCGGATCAATTACTTTATTGAGTTTGGCAAATTGAAACATAGCATGGGCAAAATAAGTTTTACCAGATCCAGTTGGCCCGATAATTAAACAGTTTAATCCTTTTGGCGGATATAAAATAGCCGCTTTAGCTTGTTCGACTGAATTTTTCATACTCCCATTGGAACCAATCATTTTGTTAAAAATATCGTTATTTGTTAGAGCTGTTTTTTTGTTCTTTTCCCCTTTTAGAGTGGTAATTTGTTTGGTATTTGGTTGTTCTAAATAACTTTTCACCGGTTTGGTTAAGGCTTTATGTTGGAAAGCTGAAATAGTAGCATATCTAACTGGACGACCGTCAATTTTTCCGATTAAGCCATCTCTGACCAATTTGTTGAGGTCTTTACTAACGTTACTACGTTGGATATTAAAGTAGTCGGCGATAACAGAGGTTGTCAATCCAGCCCCTTCCTCTAATTCGGCAACCGTTAACTGCTGAGTTTGTTTTTTGACATAATGATAAATTCGCTCGTACCGTTTCATTAAAGCAACTCCTTTAATACTAGTCATAAAATCACTAGTATTACTGTATTGTTATGTCTGTAGTGTATCATTTTAAAAGAGGTGAGCCAATATTTTTATCTATTAATCGGTTGTAATAGTAGGATAGAATATGAATTTACTCTATATATGGTGAGATAATTTTGTTTTTTTGGTCAAAAGTTGTTTCTATTATTTGCTATACTCAGTGGGAAAACTTAGATAAATTAGCAAGTATGCTTAGGGGGGAAAAGTATGAATGTCGATAACTATTTTAATGATTATATGATAATACGTGTTTTTTTTGAAGGAGAATCTCAAATGTTTAACCGTCTATTGATTGTACCTTTAGAAGTTGAAGTAGAGGAGTATCAACGATTACTTTCTAATAAGTTGAAAGATAGTGGAGTAAAAGTCACTAAAATAATGGAAGAAGAAAATGCGTGGTCGCTAATCAAATAAAAAAGACACGACAAGAGAGATGACTCTTTTGTCGTGTCTTTTTTCATTTTAAAAGATTCCCAGAAGGTCGGAGAATTAGTGAAAAACACCACTTGTTATTTTTTTGTCATTTTTATTTAAAAAAACAATTATTAGAAAAAGAAAAATAAGTATAGTTTCGTAAAAAAGTATCCAAAATATGCCTATTTTTTTAACGTGAAAATGGTTTAAAAGGAATGCGTTTAAAAAAGTGTCTATTAATGAAAAAAAGATTAAAAAAATAAAAAAACAATGAAAAAATACCCTTTTTTGGTTATTTAGAAGCAAAAAAGGGTATAAAAACTAAGTGGTTTCAAGGTTTTAACTGAATGTAATTCAAAATTTCACAAATTTCCTGAGTACTTGATTTTGAAAAAAAAAAAAGTTAAAGTTTTCTAGCAAAGAGAAATATATTTGTTCTTAAGGAGGTATTATGTTCAAAAAGACCAGGTATTTACTTGCTACATCCGCTCTCATCTTATCTAGTGTTCCTATATCTCCAATAGTAGAAGGAGTTAGTATTCGAGATGCAGAAGTAAGTAACGATAAGGTAGACTTATTAGAAGATTTTGGCGTTGACTATCAATTTGTTATGTTTCATAAAGAGCTTGTTGTTGATTTATTAGAGGCGATCTGTGAAAAAATATCAGATAACAGTACTATTAACAATAGTGACTTCGAGATAACCGATATAAAAGAGTTAAAAGATTATTTTGATAGAGTTATTGTTCGAGAAACGAACGATAAAAAAGACGACTTACCAGAAGACTCTATGGATAAACTCCAAGAGCTTAGAGATGTTGTGTTAAGTTTTTCAGATATGCCAGAAGTTTTAACTTTTAAAACATTATTATTAGAAAAATATGATAGTTATGAAAAGAATTTAAAACAGAATCATGATGTCAGTCAATCTCAAGTGATAACGGAAGAAGAAGCCAAAGCCGAAGAAGAAGCCAAAGCCGAAGAAAAAGCCAAAGTCGAAGAAAAAGCCAAAGCCGAAGAAGAAGCCAAAGCCGAAGAAGAAGCCAAAGCCGAAGAAAAAGCCAAAGCCGAAGAAGAAGCCGAAGCCGAAGAAAAAGCTAAAGCCGAAGAAAAAGCTAAAGCCGAAGAAGAAGTTAAAGCCGAAGAAAAAGCCAAAGCCGAAGAAGAAGCCAAAGCCGAAGAAGAAGCTAAAGCTGAAGAAGAAGCTAAAGCCGAAGAAGAAGCCAAAGCCGAAGAAAAAGCCAAAGCCGAAGAAGAAGCCAAAGCCGAAGAAGAAGCTAAAGCCGAAAAAATCATAAAGGATAAAAAAGAAGCAAAAACGAAAAGTAAGGAAGCTTCAAATCAGAAGAAAAATATTGAAACTAGAAAAGAAGAAATAGAAAAAATTGTGGCTTCAGCGCCATCTGGTTTACGCACAACCGATTTATTCAATATTCCAAAATCTAAACATGATGGCATAGAGAATAAAACAAAAGTTATAACTAATAAAGCAACTAATACGGATGTTGTATTCGTTACGCCAGATGAAGGGGAACAAATTGGGGTCATTTGGTCAAAGCATACCTATAAATTAAATATAAAAAAAGATTTTAAAATGCGTGCAAAAATGTATTTCGGTGATAAAGGAACCGACGCCGCAGATGGGATGACGTTTACAATCCACAATCCAGGGAAAAATGAAGCGGGTTATGATGAAAATGGCGATACTATTGTCATGGGGAATGCTGGCTCTTCATTGGGAGTTATGGGAAGAGCAACTGAAACCAAAGATAAACCATGGGGAATGGCAGTACAAAATGCCTTCACTATTGAATTTGATAGTCATGTTAATGGTCAAGGATTAGATAAGGGATTTTCTGATAAGAATTTTCATATTGGAAGTTATTATCCAGCACAACAAAAATATTATGCGAATGATAAGTCTCATAAACTAAGACATGATGGGATAATTCAATATCCGTCAACAAACCACCAATCAAATGGGGAGTGGCATGATTTTGAAGTTTCATACAAAGCAGAGACTAATGAAATAACATATAAGTATGATGGTAATGAAAGAACTGTGACATTAGATGTTGATGCATTAAATCCAGCAACTGCCGAAAATGAATCCATGTTGTATTGGGGGTTTACAGGAGCTACTGGAAGTAATTCAATGACTAACGCCATCGTATTTGAAGAACTACCTGATTTAGGAAATACGCTAAATCAACAAGATGTAAAAAAAATAATCAACAATCAAGAAGAATCTGTTAATAATTCGACAGATATTGTTCAATCAGGTGATCAATTATTTTATGACTATAATATCACCTATGAACCTGGGAAGCAGGTTACAAAACAACTTCATCTTAATGCTTCGTTAAATGATTATGTAAAAGTGACGGATGACACATTAAAAAGCATCGAAGTAAAGTATAAAAGGTATGACAAATATGGAGGTGGTGAATTACTTGCGCCTCAAGGTCCTAACCCAGGAAATTATCAAGTAAATATGTCTGAAGGAGGTCTTCAATTTGAACATCTAGCTCCTTTAGGCCCGGAAGATGGGGATGATGAGTATTATGAAAGTATGACCATACGAGTACCGGTAGTTGCCGATGAAAAACATCAGCTGAAAGAACCCCTAAGGGTGAAAGATAACTTTACAGTTAGAGAGCAAGATTATCAAGATATGACAAAATTAACTAGTAAGCAAGTGAAAAAAAGTCATGTTGAATATACGATTAATCCAATAGAAGCTGAACTAGATTTAGTGGCGGTAACTGATCGTAAAGTTGATTTGAAAGAAGGCGAGTCATCACCAGCGGACTTGCATAAGACCGAATTTATTAAAGGGACAATCGTATCTAAGGGGAAGTTAGATTTAGCTAATACTAAATTAAAAATTTCTAGTAAGGATGGCGCATTAATTGATAAGGATGGGCAAGTCACGACGTTAGAAATAAACTTAACTGCGAATCAGGATACTTTTGAAGTCCCACTAGCCGACAATCGTTTAATTGCTAGTAAAGAGTTATGTTATCAATTAATGGATAAGGATGGCAAACTGCTTGTTGAAACTACTCAAAAAGTGAAAGATGCGACACCTCCTACAGGTGAACTAAGGAATCCAATTTATGTCTTACTGAATCATCTACCAAATGAAGCGGATACTTTTATTAATAAAAAAACAGATACAAATCCAGATTCTAATAATAAGGTAACTGTGGATTATACTGACAGAGATATAATTGAACAAAATGTAATGGATCCTTCTGTTATTGATGAAAATGGTAACTATAAGAAAAAAACAGTAGCTATTACTTTAAAAGATAGTGCGGGAAACAGCCTAGTATTAGAGGATAAAACAATGATTGTTTTAGAATCTGGTTTATGGATTGTTGGTAACGATGTTGAGGTGACATCAAAAGAGTTATTAAAAAATGCACCGGTTAATCCTGAGTTGATTGAAAATCGTGAGCGAGTAGACGATAAACAAGTGAGCGATATGTTAAAAGAAAAGGGCTTAAAAGGAAACTATGTTAATTTTGAGTCACAGGAAATTGAAGATGTGACAGACGCTATTCAATTACTTGATTTAGATAAGGTGAGTTATCAGCCTGGTGAGTATCTGGTTAATGCCAAATTGACTAAAGGAGAATTAACGGCAGAAGATAAGCCACTTAAACTGAAAGTCACTGATGGTACGTTGGGTATAAAGGTTGAGGGTGAATTAGTTTATAAACCAAGTATCACATCACTATTAAACCAACATTACCAAGCAACAGATGATGTGATATTGTCAGTCGATGATCAGCGCTATGCTCAAGATGGCTGGCAATTAGACGTTTCAGCGAAGCAGTTCACTAAAGTTGAAAAACAAATTCCGTTAGAGCAATTGGAACTTTTTGGGAAGTCATCAGGTGGTTTAAGCAGTATTCAGCATGAAACAGGCTTTAGTTTTACTGATAAAGCAACTAAATCATTGGCTAATAATAACTTAGCAGATGAAAAGGCTAAATTATCTATTCAATTACAAACTGCCAAAGGAACAAGCTGGGCTAAAACTAATGATCAATATCAAACAGAATTGACATGGCAATTGACACCAGATGCTAGAGATCTAGGTAAGCTATCCTTTGGGAAACCTAAGGAAAAGGAGTGAATAAAGTGACAGTGAAAAAAATAGTACTCACGACTTTATTAGGGTTGATGTTAGGAAGTTTTGGGAGCATTGCTAGTCAAGCCAATGAAATAGATGAGGTTACAACGGATGCTCAAGTTGAATTTTTGAATGATGCGCCTAAACCCTCTCCTCCAATACCGCCGGAGATTAAACCTGACGATCAAGAGAAGCCAGAAAAAGAAAAAATACCGAGTGATAATCTAGCATCGAATGACGAACTAAATAATTCTTCAATCGTTAAACCTTTAGATAAGGAATCACATTCATTGAGACCAAATAAACCACATAGTAGTTTAGATAATGGAAGTGGGAGACTCAAGGGGGAGAATCAATCTAAATGGTTAGGTTATTTCCCACAGACAGGGGAATTATCAAGCAATAAGTTACTAAATTTCGGCTTATTAGTAATACTGATAGTCGGAGTATTATATATAAAAAATAAAAAAAACAAACACAGGGAGAGTTATTAATTATGAAAAAAACACAATTCTTTAGTTTATTTATGGCAACAACTATTTTAGGGACATCAGGTGCGGTATTAGCAAATGCTGAGGAAGAAAAATCACCAACTGATGTGACAACAACAGCTAAAGTAGAATTTACAGCTAATGATACAGGTACAACACCACCAACCAATCCAGGTGAACCAGGAGGAGAAATTGAAGTACCAGAAGATGGTGGTGAATCAGGTGGTAAGGGAGCTTTGCGTATTGACTGGGCATCAAATTTTGACTTTGGTTCAAATGAAATTAAAAATAATGGGAATGATTTAAAGTTACCAGTCTTAAGAAAAGGTAATAAAAATTTAGCGCACTTTGTTCAAGTTTCTGATTTACGTGGAGCAGACAACCCAGATTGGGAATTATCAGTTCAAGCAACTTCTTTAAAGAAACAAGTTGAAGAGGGAACTAGAACCGATGGCGCAGAAATTACAGGTGCTCATATTGATTTTAATCCAGCACCTATTTTTGCAACAGGTTCAGGAAATAAAGTAGAACCAGCTGAAAAACCTGAATGGCAAACAACGAGCATTAATTTAAATGATGGAGCATCACAATCACTAGTTAGTGCAACTGGCGACGGAGCTCGTGGAACTTGGTCAATGGGAATGTCAACAAAAGTTGATGGGACAGCAATTGATTCCGATGAGGATATCCAATTAGTTATCCCTCAATCAGAAGTAGGTAAAATTCGTAAAGGGAGCTATACAGCAAAATTAAATTGGAATTTGAGTAGTACATTAGCAACAGAAGAAGCTGGATTTATGGCACCAACAACAAAATAATAAATAAAAACGAGACTGTTTAGTCTCGTTTTTTTCCGAATGAATAATAACAAGGAGAATGATGGCATGTTTAAAAAATTAACTAAATTAGTACTTGTGATGGTAGCATTGTCTAGTTTTTGCTTAGGTAAGGCAGTGTTGGCAAGTGAAAATAAATTGAATTTCACCCCGACTATCAAACAAACACCACAAAAGATGGATGATTCTCAAACTGATTTTAAATTAAAAGGTGAGGCTGGAGAGTCTGTAGAAGTAGCGGTCGAGGTGAAAAATGAAAGTAATCGGACCATTTCGTTAAAAACAAAAATGAAAGATGCCGCCACAAATAATCAAGGCGTTGTGAATTATACATCTGATCAAAGCGTTTTGAATAAAGAGTTATCGTTAGCGAAGTTAGCGAATTATTCCGAATCTTTTGAATTAAAAGGGAAAGAAAAGAAAGAAATCAAATTTAGTATTCCGTTACCTGAAAAAAACTTTTCAGGAATAGTGTTAGGTGGGTTATTGATAGAGCAGGAACCAGATAAAGAAGCTAAAGGTATGATAAAAAATGTGTTTTCTTATTCGATTCCCGTAGTTGTGGTAGAGAGTGAAGAAAATATTGAAGCTGACTTAGCTTTTAATAGTGTCAAACCTGAATTGACAGGCGGACGAAATGCTTTAAAAATCAGTTTGGATAATCCAATTAATAATTTGTTGCCAGAAGCTAAATTTCAGGTTAGTGTAACTAAAAAAGATGGAAAAGAAACACTATATAGAGATGAGATTAAAGAGGTTAATTTTGCACCTAATAATACCTTCCATCATTATGTTGATATGGGAAAAGATGCGTATAAAGCAGGCGAGTACACGGCTCATATAAAAGTCAATTCTCCATATGGTGATTGGAAATGGAATGAAGCTTTTGAAATCAAGGGTGATGTTGCAAAAAAATTAAATAAAGAATCGATTAGTGTCCAACGTATGAGTCGAACAATGAAAATAATGATAGGTATTGTTATTTTATTACTATTATTAGTACTTATTATTTTTTATATCATGCGTAAGAAATTAAAAGAGGCCCAAAATAAATCAGTTAATGAATAAAGCACGCCTTAGGCGTGCTTTTCTTTTCATATAGAAGAAATCTTTTTAATATAAGTGCTGCTTATAAAAGTAACTAATTGTTCTAACCAAATCATTTCATGAGAATTATATACATAGAAAAACTCTTGATCGGGGTGATAATTAAGTGGATTATCACTAATGACTAAATCAACATCTAATGAATTAGGTACAATTTGAATTTTTGTCTGTGAGAAAAATTCAGACAGTACTTTACGAATACTAAATTCCGTGGTGGGATTCATTGTCAAATCGATAGCTATCGTTAAAGTGCGTTTAGTATAGGTTTTTATCAGATTATTAAGGATACCAACGTATAAATCACAATGATCTTCGAGCAATTTAAACACATTAGGGTGTTTCTCTATTAAAGCTGAGGCATAAAGTCGTTTTAAAATTACTTTGGATGATGTCTGATCCTTATCTTCAAGATCAAATCCGATAGAATAATCTTGGTTATATATCAATGATACGTAGTCAGTAGGAAATAGCTCTTGAGATATTCGTAGTATAAAAATAGTATAGTGTAGGTAAAGGGAATCATTAACAGTTAAGTTGATATCTTTTGGCAAACATGAGACGATGAATTGTTCGATGATTCGCGAATCAGTGTATAATTTATTGGTTTTTAGTGACTCATCTAACATATAATTGGCTAATTCTATTTGGCTTATATTATTAGTGAATTGTAATTGGGCAAAAAAATTAAGTAATTTTCTAATATTTTTATTTTGGCTTAGGGTATCTAAATCGGTCGAAAATAAGTCGTTTTTTTCGACCATTAAACTAAGAGCCTGGTCGACATTAGGATGACTAATAGTAATGGTATCAAATTTGTCTTTTAATTTAAGCAGTTGTTTATACGCAATACTTAAGCGGTGCTTTTTCATATAGTCAAGAGAGTTGATTTGATTATAATTTAGGTATCGAGTTATCTGAGTCAATACATTGCTATCTGGATTTTGACATGAGATGGGTTCAAAGATTGTTGATAAATAACTATCTAAGTTATAGGTTAAAATAAAAATATTCCATGACTCTCCAGTAAAATGATAAACATTATTTTTAAGTCTGATTGTGACATTTGATGACTTAATAAAGCGGTTAATATCACCTATGAGTTGTTTGACATAGGGTTGAGACATATCAAGTTTTTGACATAAAAAATCAATAGAGAGATTGTTGTTTTTGACTAAAAGAAAAAGTAGATTGGCTTTGTATGATTCGCTAACTGTTTTTTGATAAATAAAATAAAGTGCTTCATTGACTTCTTTATTTGTTAATTTAGGATCGAGACTGATGTAATTGTTATCGATAAGGATAAAATCTTCTTTGTGTAATCGTGTATGAATCGCTTTAATTAAACGTAATAAAGTCGGGTGTGAAATATCTAATCTAGCAAGAATTTCTTTTGTAGAATAGTGGGTATTTTTATCTTCATTTTTCAAGAGTCTGAGTAATAGAATTTCATTAAGCTCATTTTTTTTTAGAAGTAAAGCTTCCATGTTTGCCCTCCGTTAACGTAATATTTGATTAAGTATAACATGAAGAAAAAAAAAATAAATATATCCATTTATCTTGTTTTTATCTATAAGGAAGTATTTATATTCAGTTATAGATGTTAAACAATATAAATGTCTGTTAAAAATACGTATTTTTCTTAAAGTGAACAAAAAGGCATATAATTTAGGAGGTTGTAAAAGTAATTGTTACTTAACTTTATAGGTTATTAGATAATATAGTAGGAAAAGGCTGGTTATGACTTTTTATAAAAAATACGTATTTTACAATAAAAGTTATAAGTATGTTAAGTATCTGTTATTTTATTAATTATTATTACTTGTTTTTTTCTGAATCAGTTAGCCGATATTAGTGTAATAAAAAGAAGTTATTGATAGTAGAATACAAATTATTAAAAAAATATAAAACGAGAAAAAAAAAACTGGGATTAACATGCTATACTTCGTACATACTCTATATCAACCTATACTTACCCCTAGAACTTCAAGCAGTCTATAATTAATAGATTTCTTGAAGTTCTTCTTTTTGCTCATTTATAACCTTTTTGTGTAATTGTGAATATTTTATATGGTAAAAACGAAAGAAGATGACTATTTTAAGAATATTTGTATTAAAGATTGAAAAAAATTAAATTTAATATTATTATATAGAGTGTTCTTCTTTTATTTCAAAATTGAAATCAAAATTAATAAGGAAAACTAAAAGGTATGGCTAGTTATTTTATACTAGGTATCATTGTTAAATGTAAGTTTAACAACTAAAAAAAGTAAATTTATTGTGAATGAATTGATCTAAATTAATGAATATATTAGGTTAATATGTTATGATTATAAATGCCTAAATTTAACTTTTTTTGTATAAAATGCGATATATATCTTATAGAATAATATGCTATTATTAATAAGTTGAAAAGTTTATTTAAGGAACAAAAAATATAGAATAAAAGGTGATGTAGTTGAAGAAATTAACGTTGTTTTTTGCAGCAAGTGTTTTACTTTTTAATTCATTAGCCGCACCGATGGTGACTGTTGCAGCAAGTACATCTTTTGATGAAATAGCAGAAGAGACAATTGCTTCTAATAAAGAAGAAACTGAAGAAGAAGCAGACCAAAAGGCTGAAGAAGAAACAGACCAAAAGGCTGAAGAAGAAACAGACCAAAAGGCTGAAGAAGAAACAGACCAAAAGGCTGAAGAAGAAGCGGAACAAAAAGCTCAAGAAGAAGCAGACCAAAAAGCTAAAGAAGAAGTGGAACAAAAAGCTAAAGAAGAAGCCGAACAAAAAGCTCAAGAAGAAGCCGAACAAAAAGCTCAAGAAGAAGCAGACCAAAAAGCTAAAGAAGAAGCGGAACAAAAAGCTAAAGAAGAAGCCGAACAAAAAGCTAAAGAAGAAGCTGACAAACAAGCAGCCGACCAAAAAGCTAAAGAAGAAGCAGACAAACAAGCAGCCGATCAAAAAGCTAAAGAAGAAGCTGACAAACAAGCAGCCGACCAAAAAGCTAAAGAAGAAGCAGACAAACAAGCAGCCGACCAAAAAGCTAAAGAAGAAGCTGATAAACAAGTAGCTGAGCAAAAAGCTAAAGAAGAGGCTGATAAAAAAGCCAAAGAAGAAGCTAATAAACAAGCAGCTGAGCAAAAAGCTAAAGAAGAGGCTGATAAAAAAGCCAAAGAAGAAGCTAATAAACAAGTAGCTGAGCAAAAAGCTAAAGAAGAGGCTGATAAAAAAGCTAAAGAAGAAGCTAATAAACAAGTAGCTGAGCAAAAAGCTAAAGAAGAGGCTGATAAAAAAGCCAAAGAAGAGGCAGCCAAACAAGCAGCCGAGCAAAAAGCTAAAGAAGAGGCAGCCAAACAAGCAGCTGAGCAAAAAGCTAAAGAAGAGGCAGCCAAACAAGCAGCCGATCAAAAAGTTAAAGAAGAAACAGCCCGCTTAGAAAAAGAGAAGCAATTAGCGGAACAGCAAGCTCGTAATGAAATTATTCGTCAAGAAGCTACTAATAAAGCAAGTACAACAAATTTATGGCAACCAAAAGATGGAATTATTAGTGTTTTACCTAATAAAACATCACAAGAATTTATCGATGCAATTGGTCCATTAGCAGCGGAAGTCGCAGAAGAATATGGAATTTATGCATCAGTTATGATTGCTCAAGCCTCATTAGAGAGTGCTTATGGAAATAGTGCCTTAGCTACGGCGCCTAATTATAACTTATTCGGAATCAAAGGAAGTTATGAAGGAAGAACTGCTAATTTCCAAACGCTAGAAGATTCTGGTAACGGTAGTATGTACTCAATCTCAGCTGGTTTTAGAAAATATCCAAGCTATAAGGAGTCATTAGAAGATTACGCTAAACTATTGAAAAATGGTGTTGGAGGAAATTCTAAGTTTTATGCTGGAACCTGGAAAGAAAATACGGATTCATATAAAGATGCTACTAAATTTTTAACTGGACGTTATGCAACGGATACTAGTTATAATAAGAAATTAAATGGTATTATTGAAGCTTATAATTTAACAATGTATGATAATGGTGCTAACTTTAAAACAACTAAGAATCGTTATTACATCGTGAAACCTCATGATACGTTAAATAAAATTGCTAAAAAAGAAAAAGTATCAGTGAAACAAATAATGTCACTGAATAAAAAAATTAAAAACCCTAACTTAATCTATCCAAAAGATAAATTATTGATTGAGAAAGGTCGTAAAATTACAAAACGTGGGAAATTAACCTCTACAAATGATGTTATTATCAAAGCGCGTGAATATTTGGGAGTGCCTTATGTTTGGGGTGGGACAACACCTTTAGGTTTTGACTGCTCAGGTATTGTGCAATATGTTTACCGTGATTTAGGAATTAACCTACCACGTGTTACAACTCAACAAGAATTTGCCGGTCCAGTTGTCGACTTTGATGATATGGAAATTGGTGACTTGTTATTCTGGGGTGCTCGTGGCCAAACACATCACGTTGCGTTCTATTCAGGCAATGGTCAAATGATTATGGCACCAGAACCTGGTGATGTTGTGAAAGAAGTACCAATGTCTAGTTACATGCCAGACTTTGCGGTACATATTGAAAAAAATTTAAAAAAAGTATCTGTCGGTAAAGACGATAAATAAAAAAAGCTATCCTTAGGGATAGCTTTTTTTTTAGATAATATTTTTTTTAAAAGTTTCAAAACGTTTTAAATTAGCTTCCATCTGTTCACGCTGTATTAATAATTGAGAGTGGATCATTGTATTATTACTATTCATTGCCATCGTATTGTTGATTGCAATAATAGCACTATTTAAGTACTCACAACTGTACATTACCATTAATTTAACGTCTTCTTCGGTCATTTCCATTTTACTTAATACCTCCAATAGTTATTATTATAAAGTTGTTACTATCATAGCATTTAAAAATAAAAGTATTTTTTCTTTTATTTTTTTATGTCAAATAAAAAAACAAGCAGTCTTGAGACTACTTGTTTTTAAAAATAATGATTTGTTTGTTTTTGGAGTTGTGATTTAATATGAGCGACATTTTTTTCATGAGTCAAAATATTTAATCTATCTCCCGCCAGTAAGAGTGTGTCACCTTTGGGGATAAATTCTTTTTCTCCACGGGTTATGCTAGCTACTAAGCAATCTACAGGAAAGTCTGTTTCTTTTAACATTTTGCCATCTAAATCACAACCAGTATGCAGCGATATTTCAATGATCTCTTTATTCCCAGCAATATTTTCTTCAGGCTCACCAGTCATTTTTTCTAATAAAGCTTCGTAAATCGGTGAGGCGCCTAATAAATCAGCGACAATATAAGCCACAAGAGAGACCACAGCAATGGTCATAAGCTGTTGGAAGTCTCCGACCATTTCGGTAATTAAAATACAAGCAGTCAGGGGAGCTTTGCTAATAGCTGTAAAAAGACCGGCCATACCTAAAATTAAGAAATTCCGTGTGAAGGAGTCATTAATATTAAGATAGCTAAAACTTGCACTGGCAAACCAAGTCCCTAAAATAGCTCCTAGAGAAAGGATCGGTAGAAAAATACCGCCAGGTAAACCAGAACCATAAGAAATCATGGAAAAAGCGAATCTCAAAAGTAAAATACCAGAGAGGGTGAGTAAAGGCAACTTGTTGTCGGCAAGAATAAAAATAACTTCACTGCCACCACCTAATAAATTTGGCCAAGCAAAACCTATTGGGATCACTAAAACCAAAGGAATAATACCGTAGTAATAATTAGGTATTTTTTTAAATAACTGATAAAATCTGGGCATTCCTAGCAATGTTTTTTGGTAAATAACACCTGCTATTCCCAAAAATATCCCAAATACGATTAATAACCAGTAGTATTTAAGTGGTAGACGAGTGATACTACCGAATGATAGGATCGGGGTTAAACCAAAAAAATGCAGTGAGATAAAGTTGGCTGTAGTTGTAGCTGACAAGGTGGTGAGAAGCACAACAGGTGAAAAATTGTGTTGGATTTCTTCCAAGACAAATAATAAGCCAGCAAAGGGAGCGTTGAAGGCAGCGGATAAACCAGCACCAGCACCACTAGCTAGTAGGACTTTTTTTGACATGGTATTTCCCTTAAGTAACTGGTTAATCCCTTGTCCGGCTGCAGCACCTAGTTGAATAGAGGGCCCTTCACGACCTAAAAATAAGCCAGATGAGATTGCCAAGATGCCGGCTAATCCTTTTTTCCACAGAACGGAAAACCAGTCACCATCTAATGTACCTGCAATTTGCCCTTCCACTTGGGGAATGCCACTCCCTTTTATGAAAGGGTCGCTTTTAATGAATTGTCCCAGAATAATAGCTAATAAGATAGAGATACCCAGCCAAGGTAAGAGCCAAATCGGAGAACTGTGTAGAAAATAATAAATAGTTTTAGTGAGATGGAACATTTTTTCAATCGCGACTCTGAATAAGCTAACGACTAAACCAGCCGTAATACCTACTAAGATTCCTTTTGCAATAAAAATTAATTTTGTGCGATCGAAATAAGTTGTAACAAACTTTTTCTTTGTGTGACTAGTCAAATCTAAAACTCCTTTTTAATGTCTCAAAATAATTGTTACCGTATTAATCATAATACTATTTGACTGTCTTTACAAAAAAATTGTTATTTATAAGTGAAAAAATTAATAATAAATAAGAGACCTTGAAGGTCTCTTTTATCTAGTCGGTTGAATCAATCGAATAATTTCTTGATTTGGTAATTCTCGTTTTATTAGTTTACCTATGGCATTTTTGGGTAATTCTTTTACTAGATAGTATGTTTTAGGACATTTGTAAGCGGCGATTTTTTTTGATAATAAACTTAGAGCGTCTGTATTAAAATCATCTATATCAGTCACGACAAGATAAGCGACAACGCGTTCTCCCCAATAAGTATCCTGTTCTCCAATGACAGCAGCTTCTTTAATCATAGGAAGTTGTTTAAGCTGGTATTCGACTTCTAAAGGATAAATATTTTCTCCACCAGAAATAATTAATTCCTTTTGACGCCCACTGACAAATAAAAATCCTTCGTTATCTAAATAGCCTAAGTCACCGGTCTTAAAGTAACCATCTTCTGTTAATTCTAGTGGAGAATTTAAGTATCCGGGAGTAACATTGGGACCTTTAATTAAAATTTCACCAGTTGAATAGGGCTCAACTGTATCAGCAATTTTTAATGAGATTGCAAGTTGAGGTAGCCCACTAGAACCTATTTTTTTGCGAGCATCGTGATGATTTAAGGCAACAACTTGTGAGGCTGTTTCGGTCATACCAAATGATTGAATGACTGGTAAATTCAAACGGATACAGTGCTCCAATGTATCAATCGAAAGTGCAGCTCCACCCAAAAGTAAACATTTTAGTTGCGATCCTAGACGTCTAAAGCTAGGATTGTTCAATAAAACCTCTAGCATAGTCGGGACTAAAGAAAGGTGAGTGACGTGATAAGTTGTTAAGGTGTTAATAATAGTATCGGGATTAAATTTAGCGATTAGACAAACTGTTTGTCCATAAATCAGCCCCTTGATTAACATTGAATACCCACTAATATGAAAGAGTGGGACAGTCATTAACCAGGTGTCATCTTGGGATAGTCCAAGATTTAAAGCTGAACCAATCGCACTAGACCAGTGATTTTCATAAGTTTGTCTCACTGCTTTTGGTGTGCCAGTTGTACCAGAAGTGAACATAATAGTTGTCGTTTGGCTTAAATCAATTGTGGTCTCACTGAAACTTAGAGCGGTGTCACTGTTGATTTGTTTGAGAGACTCTAAACTAAGACTGTCATAATCAGTTGTGCTAAGTGTTAGTTTTTCAGTGAATTTTTCTTCAAAAATAATCAAATCAGGTTGAGCGATAGTGGTTTGTTGTTTAATTTCTTGGGCAGTTAAACGATTATTTAAGATGATTGTTTCAATATTACCCAAATGTAAGGCTAATAGAAGGTGATAAAAATCTGCCGCGTTACTACCTAAAACAGCCACTCGTGAGAGTGACTGTTTATGGTGGTAAAGTTGGTTTAGTAAGGTATTAGCGCACATTTTTAGCTCTGAAAAAGTCCAATTGTTATTTTCAAACACAAGGCCAATTTTATTAGGCGTTAGTCGGGCACGTTTTAGTAACCAATTTTCCATAATAACTAAGCTCCTTAAGGGAATTTAGGAAATTTTTCGAAATCAGGATCACGTTTTTCTAAGAAAGCATTTTTGCCTTCGCGTCCTTCATCCGTTGTATAATATAACATAGTAGCATCGCCAGCAAATTGTTGTAAACCAGCTAATCCATCCGTGTCAGCATTCATAGCAGCTTTGATAAAACGAATGGCAGTTGGGCTTTTCTTAAGAATTTCTTCGGCCCAGGCAACCGTCTCATTTTCGACTTCCTCTAATGGGACTACTGTATTGATCCATCCCATATCAAGAGCTTCTTGTGCTGAATATTGACGACAAGTAAACCAAACTTCTTTAGCTTTTTTATGACCAACAACACGAGCTAAGTAGCCTGAACCATAGCCGGCATCAAAACTACCAACATTAGGGCCTGTTTGACCAAAAACAGCATTTTCAGCAGCGATTGTCAAATCACAAACTAATTGTAGGACATTTCCCCCACCAATTGACCAGCCTTTCACCATAGCAATAACTGGTTTTGGAATGATGCGGATTAAACGTTGTAAATCTAAAACATTTAAACGAGGAATATTGTGGTCGTCAATATAGCCCCCATTTCCACGAATACTTTGGTCGCCACCGGAACAAAAGGCTTTATCTCCAGCTCCTGTTAAAATGATTGCACCAATACTCGCGTCATCACGTGAAATTGTGAAAGCTTCAATCATTTCTGAAACTGTTAGTGGGGTAAAAGCATTGTGTACATGTGGACGGTTGATTGTGATTTTTGCAATGTGTCCATATTGTTCAAATAAAATTTCTTGGTATTCTTTGATTGTTGTCCAATTCATTAATTTCGACTCCCTTTAATTAGTAATAGTTCTATTATAAGCAAAGAAAAAATGTTTGTATATCATTTCGTTTTGATATTTAATAATAAGTAAGAAAAAGAGAAGAGGAGTAGTTTATATGACAGCAATAGAAACTTTAGGAATTAAGGAAATAATAGTCAGTCAAGATCGGGTTGTCCTAGAACTTGATATTAAGGAATGTCATCGTCAACCGTTTGGTTTAGTACATGGAGGGGTTTCTGCCTTGATGGCAGAGACGGCTGCTAGTTTAGGGGCAACAACTTATTTGGACACCACTAAAAAAATTCCAGTAGGCATGGATATTCATTCACGTCATGTTAAATCCGTTAAAGAAGGTCGCTTAAACGCGATAGCTAAGCCTATATCAATTGGAAAGACGGTTCAAATCTGGGAGATTGAGATAATCGATCAACAAGAACGTTTAATCTGTCATAGTACATGTAGTTTGTTGGTGATCGATAAGCCGTAATAGCACGAAATCATATGAGTATATGGTAAGTATCTAACGTGTTGTGGCAGTGGTAAGCATCTCCCTAGCTATTAAATTTATTTTTGCCACAACTTTTGCAAAAAGCTTGGATTAAATAGTTTCTTTCGTGATGTTACACTAATAGTGAAGAAAATAAAGGGAGTGAGAAAATGTCACAAAAAACTATTGTTGCTATCACATCTTGTCCGGTTGGCATCGCCCATACCTACATGGCGGCTGAAACCTTAGAGAAAAAAGGACAAGAATTAGGTGTTAGAGTTAAAGTTGAAACACATGGTTCAATCGGGATTGAAAATGAATTAACTAGTGCTGAGATTGAGCAAGCAGAAGGTGTTATTATTGCAGCGGATACGGTGATTGATATGTCGCGTTTTGCTGGTAAACAAGTCA
The DNA here is from genome assembly GCF_029144185.1 of Vagococcus intermedius. Classification (NCBI taxonomy): domain Bacteria; kingdom Bacillati; phylum Bacillota; class Bacilli; order Lactobacillales; family Enterococcaceae; genus Vagococcus; species Vagococcus intermedius. Next base: position 393,514 of record NZ_CP110232.1, read on the forward strand.
TTAAAGTGGGCGTTCAAGATGGGATTCATAAAGCTGAGAGTCTAGTCAATCAAATTTTGACTAACCAAGGTCAAGTTTTATCAGGCACAGCCACTGCCTCGACTGAAGAAGGTAACGCTAAAAAAGCGAGTGTGGGTCAAACAATGTATAAGAGTTTAATGAATGGTGTTTCTTATATGGTGCCATTTGTTGTAACAGGTGGCTTATTGATTGCAATTGCCTTATCACTAGGTGGTGTCCCTGGACCAAACGGTATTGCGATTCCTGCGGGAAGTGTCTGGGCAACTGTCAATGATATTGGTGGAATTGCAATGGGACTTATGGTCCCTGTTTTATCTGCTTTTATTGCCCATAGTATTGCAGACAGACCAGGTTTAGTTCCTGGGTTTGTTGGCGGGATGATTGCTACGAATGGTGCCTTATATAATAGTGAAGCTGGAGCTGGTTTTTTAGGTGGGATTTTAGCTGGTTTTATCGCAGGATTTGTCGCTTTAGGTATTAAAAAAATTAAAGTACCAAAAGTAATTCAATCCATTATGCCAATCATTATTATTCCGGTTGTGTCATCAGTTATTGTTGGTTTTTCATTTATCTATGTGATTGGTCGTCCAGTAGCCGTTCTATTTGAAAGTTTATCAACGTGGTTAGCTGGGATGCAAGGTGGTAGTCAGATTATTTTAGCTTTGATTTTAGGAGCGATGATTGCTGTTGATATGGGCGGTCCATTTAATAAAGTGGCCTTCCTATTTGGTTCTGGAATGATTGCTCAAGGTAATTTTAATATTATGGGACCAATTGCAGTAGCCATTTGTGTGCCACCGTTAGGAATGGGTGTGGCAACATTTATCTTGAAAAATAAATTTACGCAACCTGAAAAAGAAGCTGGGAAAGCCTCTTTTGCAATGGGCTTATTTGGAATTACTGAAGGTGCTATTCCTTTTGCTTCAACTGATCCGCTACGGGTTATCCCAAGTATTGTTGCCGGCTCAATGACAGGTAGTGTCGTTGCAATGTTAGGTGGTGTGACCGATCATGTAGCTCATGGTGGTCCTATCGTCGCAGTTTTAGGTGCAGTTGATAATGTTTTAATGTTTTTCGTAGCCGTAGCTGCAGGGATTGCAGTAACTGTTGCTTGTTTACAGTTCTTGAAAAAAGATGTAACAAAAGTGGCAGTTGCTATCTCAACAGAAGAGACTGTCATTGAAACAGTTGAGGAAGTAATTGAAGAAGAAAAAGAAGAATTTGAAAAATTAACGGATATTGTGTCTGATCAAGCTTTAATTTTAGATGTTAAAGGTGAAACCAAAGAAGAGGTTATGGATGAGATGATTGCCAAATTTGGTGAACTTGAAAAAATTACGTCAACGTCAGAATTTAAAAAAGCAATCCTGGCTCGCGAAGCTGAAAGTACAACAGGAATTGGGATGTCAGTGGCGATTCCTCATGGCAAATCTTCAGCTGTGAAAGAGCCAAGCGTTGTCTTTGCTCGTTGTCCTGAAGGGCTTGATTGGGCTAGTTTAGATGGTGAGCCAACTAAATTAATGTTTATGATTGCAGTTCCAGCTGATAATCAGACTGATGCTCATTTGAAAATATTACAAATGTTATCTCGTAAATTGATGGATGATCAATTTAGAGAAGCGCTATTAGTAGCTGCTACCAAAGGTGAAGTAATGTCTTTACTTGATACTGTCCGTTAAAATAAAGTGAATAGAGTAGACTCTGCCTATGTTATAATTTAAATAGCATAGGCAGAGTTTTTTTGAAAAAGGAGGGCTAAGGTGAATTTACGACAAAAAAATATACTAGAATATTTAGTGGTCAATAAAGATAAGTCATATACATTACAAGAATTGGCCAATCAAAGTCACTGTTCGACTAGAACTGTTCGGAATGATTTGGCGCAAATTAGCCAGTTATTAGTCGCTCGTCACTATGAAGCTAACTTAATTAAGAAGCCTGGTGTGGGCATTAGCTTGGCAATCAGCCCATATGAACGTCGAAAATTAATGAGGGAATTATTGCAAGCGGATTCTAAGCAAGCATCTGATGATGTAAGTCGCAAAGAACTATTGTTGGCAACATTATTGATGTCTCAGCACCCTTTAACTTTAGATGAGTTAGCTGAGCGCTTATACGTTAATCGAACGGTTATTAGGGAAGATATTGATAGTTTACGAGAACAAACTAAGGGATATAAGCTTGATATTATTAGTAAGCCACGCTTGGGGACCTATATTGAAGGTTGTGAGCGGGAAAGGCGCGATTTGTTAGCTCAAGTCATGAAGAAAATTAATCAACAAGCCCAAGATGGCAAAGGGTTGTTAGATTTTTTTCCTGCTAAAATGATTGAACGAGTCAATCATTCTTTAAATCTTTTAAGTCGGGAAACGGCAATTTCGATTGAAAATAACCCTTTAAATAGTATTACAATTCATATTTTATTTATGATTGAGCGTATTAAACATCATCAGTCACTATATTTATCTACTAGTGAGTGGGATTTAATCAAGCATTCAAAAGCACTAGGATATGCCCGAAACATTACGACGGAGTTGACTCAACAGCTAGGGTTGAGTTTTCCAGAAGATGAAATTGGTTATTTAGCTTTACGAATATCGAGTTTTAATATTCATAATGAAGGAAGAACAGATGCTTATTATGAAGAAATGAAGCAAACTGTGGAGAAAATAACTTATGTTTTGATAAGGGAAGTCTCACAATTACTCGAAATTGATTTATCTGAGGATTGTATTTTAAGGAATAATTTACAGCAACATTTGGATTCGACTTTCACGCGCATTAATAGCGGGTTTCATATTTCAAATCCATTAAAAGTAGAAATTATGCGGGCTTATACACAGTTATTTATGTTAATCCAAGTTTTAGTCGAAGAATTATTGGAAGAGACTAATCTTGTAATGCCAGAAGAGGAGATTGCCTATTTAACTGTTCATTTACAAGGAGCAATTGAACGACAGAAAAAAGTAGCGAAACGGACGTTTAAATCAGTTATTATTTGTGAATTTGGTATGGGAGTATCAGCATTTTTAGAAGCTAAAATTAAACGGATTTTTCCGACAATTGACATCTTAGAGTTACTATCTATTGCAGAGTTGGAAGTTTATAATAATTTAAATGACTTAGATTTTATTATTAGTACGGTTCCTTATCAACATGAAAAGCTCCAAGTTTTAGAAATTTCCCCTTTATTGGAAGAACGTGATTTAACTTTGTTGCGCGCCTTTTTAGTAGAGTATGAGCCATCTTTACCGACAAAACATTTTGATATTAGTTTGTTTAGTCAACCCTTCTTAGTGGAGACTCAGATAGATCAAAAATCAAAAAAAGAAGTTATCACTCAAATGGTTCAAAAATTAATTAAAAAAGGATATGTTGCGCCCTCTTATTTAGAATCTGTTCGTCATCGAGAAGAGACGTCTAGTACTCGAATTGGTCATCTGTTAGCTTTGCCTCACGGCAATCCTCAAGAAGTGAGGCATTCGAGCATTAGTTTTGCTACCTTGACATCTCCTATTGAGTGGGGAAATGGCGAAGTACAAGTAGTGGTGTTGTTGGGGTTGAAAAAGCATGATCTGGGAAGGTCTGAATTAAAAGAGTTTTTTTCAGTGTTACATTATCTCAATGAACATCCACTTATTCTGGCTGATATTATAAAAGAAACTGATAAGTTAAAAGTATTAGAGTATTTTACAAAATATGAATAAAAATAAACCTAACAGTTAGAAGCTGTTAGGTTTATTTTTTAAGGGACTTTTACAATTTCGACATTGAAGTTAGCAAAGTGAATAGTGTTAGAGTTATTAAAATCGGTTAAAATAGCTTGATGCAAGACTGTTTTTGTAGCTGCGCCTTCTTTATAATGAACAAGATAGCGTATTTTGACATCGATGCCAACCTCGGTCACATCCATCAAGAAGGTTGGTTCAGTTGTCCCATCAGATAGTTCAATAGCCTCCATCTCTTTTTCAAAATCAGTAACTTCGGGGAAAGTTCTATTTTTTTGTTTGAAAAATTCTTGATCACAAGCTTTTTTCATAATTACTTGAGCCTGTTGCCAATCGCTTTCATGGGTCAGTGTATAACTGATTTCGTGCCAGATAAAATGATTAAGTGCGGTATAGTTAAAGATATTATCATCAAAAATAACACTATTAGGAATCTTGATTGTTCGTCCTGTCGGTGAGTCAGAAGAGAGCCAATTGTTGATTTCCACCATAGTGAAATGGATAAAACCAATTTTTATTACCTCACCTTTGACACCATTAATTTCCAAACGGTCATAAATACGGAAATGTTTCCTTTTTTCAATAATAAACCAAGCAATTAGATTATTAATCATCCCCTTAACAAAAATTGAGATAAAGAGTAAGGCGATAAAAATGAGCAAGATAAAGGTGTCGAGGGCTTGCATCCAAGTTTTTAAAGTCATTAAAATCATAATACCTCGAATAAGACTTTTAAAAATAGGTCGGATCTTGTAATAAGTTTTAACACTTTTAAAGTGTTTCTTCATTACTTTTAAACCGAGGTATTCAACACTGAAGCCAATTGTTAAAATCATGAGCATCATAGAAATTTTGGTTGAATATTCTTCAGGGTTTCTGATTCCATCGGCAATATCGTAAGAAAGTGTCACAAAATAATCACGAATTGAATCTTCCATTAATTTAATTTCTCCATTTCATAAGCTTGAAAAGATCTTAGAATCGTAAGACTCTTCTATAAGAACAGTATAAAAGAAGATGAGTTATAGTTAAAGTAATATCGCAATGTCGATTGATAATCTAGTATTAAGATGGTTGGTTAAGTGGGTTAAAAAGAGTGTGGTATAATAATCTAAAAGATAGGGGGAATATATATGCAAGAGAAAAAAGCCTTTGCTGTTAATGGGTATATTGGCCTAGTAGTTATGATTGTTCTTTTAATTGGATCACTTTCTCTTTTTTACCAAGGGTTTTCTATTGGAACAGGTACTGAGGAAGTTAAGGTAGGTCTCGTTTTGTTAGGGGTGTTATTATTAATAATCGCAGGACTATTTATCTCATCTTTGATGATTGTAGCGCCAAATACATCTAAAGTGTTGACGTTTTTTGGTAATTATATCGGAACGATCCGTGAGCCAGGTTTATTTATGACGGTTCCTTTAACGAACAAATCAACGGTGTCATTGAAAGTAAATAACTTTAATAGTGTTAAGATGAAAGTAAATGACTTGGATGGTAATCCTATTGAGATTGCAGCAGTAGTGGTTTATCGTGTTGTAGATACAGCAAAAGCGTTATTTGAAGTAGACTACTATACTAATTTTATTGAAATTCAAAGTGAGACAGCTATTCGTCATGTTGCAACGAAATATTCTTACGATGGAGATGATGATGAAGTATCTTTAAGAGGGAACGTCAGTGAGATTTCAGAAGAATTGGCAACAGAGCTTCAAGAACGACTATCAGTAGCAGGGGTGGAAGTTTTAGAAGCGCGCTTGACACATCTAGCTTACTCAACTGAAATTGCCAGTGCCATGTTACAGCGTCAGCAAGCTAAATCAATTTTAAAAGCGCGTCAATTGATTGTAGAAGGAGCTGTTGATATTACACAATCGGCCATCGAACGTTTGACGTTGAATCAAGAGTTGACCTTGACTACTGAGCAACGTGTAAAATTGGTTAATAACTTATTAGTCGCGATTGTCAGTGAAAAAGGGGTTCAGCCAACTATTTCTGCTGATCAAGCAACTGACTAACAGATACCATATTCGTAATAAAAGAACGCTAGTCTTTATTAGACTAGCGTTCTTTCTGTTTTATTATGAGTGAAAGAAGAGAAAGATTTGAAGACGACATGAGAATTCTTTCTTAATCTACATTATTAATGAGTGTTTTTTTAATGTCTGAAATAATAATTTAGAATTATTTTTATTTGCACGAATTTATTTGATGGGTAATTAGGTTGAAAGCTTGATGTTGTAAGGTTTTAAACCGTTTTTGTATTATGGGTGTTTTTCTTTTTATTTACTGATTATTTTCATCGTTTTTTAATTTAACTAATGAAACCTATTGTAATTTTCTCATTTATGTATTAAACTTGTATTTTAATTCATATAAAATAATTTTAAATAAAGAGAGTGTGGGTAAAATGAGATATACACGTGAAGAGATGATTGAGAGTGTTCCAAGGACTGGCTTCTTCGGACATCCAAAAGGATTAGGAATTCTATTCTTTGTAGAGTTCTGGGAAAGATTTAGTTACTATGGTATGAGAGCAATTCTTTTATTCTATATGTACTATTCAGTAACAGAGGGTGGTTTGGGCTTGCCGATGGCAATGGCTCAATCAATTATGTCATTATACGGCGCATTAATCTTTATGACAGCCTTATTAGGCGGATGGTTAGCTGATAGGGTGTTAGGTTCACGACGTTCACTATTTATTGGTGCTACAATTATTATGTTAGGTCATATTGTTTTATCATTACCTGGCGGGGTACCACTATTCTTACTATCAATGGCATTGATTATTATTGGATCAGGTTTAATGAAACCAAATATTGCCAACGTTGTAGGTGGTTTGTACGATAAAAATGATGCTCGTATGGATTCAGGTTTTGTTATTTTCTACATGTCAGTTAACATGGGAGCTCTTGCATCACCGATGATTGTTGGTCAATTACAGACAACATTAGGTTTCCACTATGGGTTTGCTGCAGCTGCAATCGGAATGGCTTTAGCCTTAGTTGTTTATGCTGTATATAATCGTAAGTCTTTAGGTTTAGTAGGGAAAGATATTCCAAATCCCTTAACTGAAGAAGAAAAAGGAAAATATAAAAAAGGAGCAGTCGTTAGTGTTGTTGCCTTATTAGCAATTTTAGCTATTACTTATTCAACAGGTATCTTAACGTTTGACACGTTCTCATATTTTATTACAGGTTTAGGTTTAATTTTACCGATTGTTTATTTCTTATCAATGTATCGTAGCACTAAGACAGATGCAACAGAGAAAAAACGTTTATTAGCTTATATTCCATTATTCCTTTCAGGTGTCATGTTTTGGTCAATTCAAGAGCAAGGGTCATCAATCTTAGGAACATTTGCTGACACAAAAACACAATTAGATTTAAGTAAAGTGATTGGAATTGATTATACTGTTCCAGCTGCTTTCTTCCAATCAATTAACCCAATTTTTATTGTTATTTTTGCACCAGTTATTTCAAGTTTATGGGGTAAATTAGGTAAACATAATCCTTCAACAGCATTTAAATTTACCTTAGGATTATTCTTTGCAGGTATTTCATTCTTAATCATGGTAATTCCTACTTGGGGCATGGTTGAAGGCGACAAAATTAATCCATTCTGGTTGATACTTTCATTTTTCTTATGCGTAATTGGAGAGCTTTGTTTATCACCAGTTGGTCAAAGTGCGACAGTTAAGTTGGCACCAAAAGCATTTGAGTCAACTATGTTAAGTTTGTGGTTACTATCAAATGCGACAGCTCAAGGTTTAAATGCTCAGTTAGTTAGATTATATAATGTTTTAGATGAGTCACAATATTTCGGATTCTTAGGTTTAATGGCGATTGTTTTAGGGATTATTATTTTGATTATCTCACCATGGACTAAGAAAATGATGGGTGGTATTTACTAAAGAAGGCAATTAAAAAGCTAGCGACTTAGTCGCTGGCTTTTTTGTTGGCATTGAATTTAACTAAATGAGTAGAAAGGTAGGTCTTTTTCTAGTAATTTGGTATAATATTAGCGAGAGCAAAATAAGATTGTCTAGAAGGAGCGAGTCTGATGAAACAAGAAAATTTAGTCTTAGTTCAAGGTGAAAAAGGCATGGAATTACCGTTTGAAACGGGCAATTGGGTATTATTGAAAGGTGAAGAAGGTTATTCACCAGTTGAGACTTTAGCAGCTTGTGTAGGAGCATGTGGTGCATATGTCTATCAGTCTATATTAAAAAATTCAAAAATTGACTATCAATTTGAAAAAGTTCATGTGACTTATAAGCGAGATGAGACTAAAAAAAGTGAACCGTTATCAATGGTATCTTTAGTGTTCGATATTCGAGTAGCTGAAGAAGATCAAGGAAAAGCAGAACGTGGTTTAAAAATGATAGGGGCACATTGTCCAGTGATGCAGTCCTTAGATCCAGCTATTGAAATTAGTGAGATCGTTAATTTTTTGTAAGCGAGTAATAGGTCTATACTTTTAATTGAATTATAGGTATAATAAGCAAGCGTTTGGAATGTCTTAAGCCAAATGCTTGCTTATTATTGAGAAAAAAAGACTGCTATTTTTGAAATATATTGTAATAATTGACATCTAATTTTCATATAAAACTGAAATATTCAAGTTGTTATTACCTATTTATTATATTAAAATGTTAGTAGTGCTTACTGTAATTAGTTATATAGACTCATATAATGGCTATTTTTTGTAAAGAAAGTCATGGTAAAAAAGTTGTACGTCAGATGTTTGAATATGTCTGATTGTGACATTAAGGGGAGAAAATGAAGAAAAATTTTATAATGAGAAGTTTATTCCTTCTTATCATTTTGTTTGGCTTCTTGGGAGTCAAAACAACAGCCTACGCAGGTCAAGCAAAATTTAAAGTAGTTGGCTATTTACCTGACTATGATATGATTCATCGTGATGCCACCATTAATTTTAAACAGTTAACGGATGTCAATTATTTTTCAGTAGTTCCTGAAGCGACAGGTAAATTAAAATTTACTGAAAATGGAAGTGCTGAACAATTAAAAGAACTAGTGAAAGATGCCCACAAAGAAAAAGTTAAGGTGGGTGTCAGTCTTGGCGGTTGGGGTCTTAGTGATAATTTTGCAGAAGCTACCTCCGATACAAATCGTAAACAGTTTATCGCAAGTGTGGTTGATTTTGTCGATCGTTATAATTTAGATACGGTTGATATTGATTGGGAGTATCCTGATCAAGATAAGGCACCTCAATTTGAAGCTTTTGTCAAAGAATTAAAAAAAGAATTAAAAACAAAATTAGATGGTACGATAAAGGTATCGATCTGTGTTCCCACAGGTATTGGTTCAAATGGTTTGCCAACAGGCACTTGGGAGGACCATTTTACGCCAGCGGCATTGAATGCTGCTGATTGGATTAATATCATGTCATATGATGCTCAGATGCCTGGCTTTCCGAATCATTCGCCAGTTGATTTACAAAAAAATGCTTTAAATTACTGGAATGATTTAATGGGTGGCGATAAAATGGCACATTTAGTAGCTGGGATGCCTTATTATGCTAAAGCGTTAAATGAGACAGTTATTACTTACAATAGTTTAGTTGATGTCTTCGAAGGGGTTTTGACTAATGATGAAGCCACCTACATGGGTGAAACCTTTTACTTCAATAATAAAGAAACAGTTCAAACTAAAACACAAGATTCTATAAAATTAGGTTCTTTGGGAGTGATGATCTGGACGCCAACGCAAGATGCCAATTTAGGTAGTCCGAGTCGTTTGACAGATGTTATTGCAGATACAATTGCAGATAGTAATAAGGTAGAATTAGATAAAGATATTCCCGTAGCAGAAGTCGCGATAGATAACGTGATTGAAAAAGTTAAAGAAGGCAAATCAGTTAACAAATGGTTATTAGTAAGTCTCTTAATGTTAATGGTTATTAGCTTATTATTATTTAGAGGCCATTTACCATTCTTGTTACCAAGTCAAATTAAAGGAAGAAAAGTTGACAAGATTAACTTAGGTAAATTAGTTGGTTTAATTTTATTAACAGTTTCTGTTTTAGCATTTATTATTGTTGTCTTGCCGTGGTATCTATCATTATTAATATTTGTTGGATTAGGTGCTGGTGGTTATTATATCTTAAAATAAAAAAAAGAAGCCTTTAGGCTTCTTTTTTTATTTATTTTTTCGAATGTCTTGTAGTAAGCGACTAGCTATTTCTGAATTCATCGTTGATTCAAGACGTAATTTTTCTGATAATAAATCAATTTCTTCGTTGACTGCCCCAACATGAATCGCTAAAGATTTGGCATGTAAGCTCATATGCCCCCTTTGAATGCCTTCGCTGACTAATGCTTTCAAGGCAGAGAAATTTTGGGCTAAGCCGACGGAAGTAACAATTTTAGCAATATCTAATGCAGATTCGGCTTTCATTAATTGCTGACTTGTTTTAGCAAGCGGTAAGACACTGATAGCGCCACCGACAGATCCGACAGGCATGGGCAAAGTCAATTCGCCATTTAAGAATCCTTCCTCATCTAAAGACCAACGGCTCATGCTACGATACTGTCCATCTCGAGCAGCATAGGCATGGGCGCCAGCTTCGACTGCTCGGCTATCATTTCCTGTTGCGATTAAAACTGAGTCAATACCATTCATAATACCTTTATTATGTGTAGCTGCACGATAAGGGTCTAGTTGAGCGTAACGTGTGGCTGCAACAATTTTTTTGGCAACTTCTAAACCACTCATAGAAGAACTTGCTAAATCTTGAGTTGCGACACGACAACGACTTGTCACAAGAGAATGATCATTAAAATTACTTAAGATACTCATTAAGCATTCGGCATCTAGCCATTTTTGGATTGCCTGGCTTACTGTTTCTAAAATAGTATTGACGATATTAGCTCCCATGGCGTCTTTAACATTTACAATCAGATGAATGGTTAAAAATTCATCTTCGTTCCGTTCATTTTTGATTACACGGATGTCAATTTCCTCTAGGCCCCCCCCTCGTTTGACAATTGAGGGATGAGCTAATCTTGTTTGTTCAAAAATATCGTCACGATGACGTTCAATAATCTGTGCGGCTTCTTGAAAATCAATAATATCAGTTAAGATGATTTGACCAATTAAAGCACGTTTGTGAACTTTAGTTATAAAGCCCCCATGCTTCCGCATAAATTTAGCCCCATTACTAGCCGCGGCAATAACGGATGGTTCTTCAACAACCATTGGCACTACCACATCTTTGTTATCAACAATAAAGTTAAGAGCTACCCCTAAAGGGAGAGGGAATTGAGCGAGTTGATTTTCAATTAAACTATTAGCTACATCCTCAGTTAGCAAGGGACTAGCATTAAGGAGTGCCAGAGAATCATTGTCTAAAAAGCCACTCTCTTTTAAAAGGTCTAAGCGTTCAACACGTGTTTTTTTATAGAATTGTGAAATATTAGATGTCATAATTAGTAAATTCTCCTTTTATTCGGGACGTGAAATAGCTAAAGCTAACCCAATGCCGCCTCCGACACAAAGTGAGGCAATCCCTTGCTTTTTATGCTCCCGCTCTAAAGAATAAAGTAAGGTAGTTAAGATACGGGCACCGGACGCTCCTAGTGGATGACCAAGGGCAATGGCGCCCCCATTAATATTGACACGTTCAGGTGGTAAATCGAGATCTTTAACAATGGCAAGTGATTGGGAGGCAAAAGCTTCATTGATTTCAAAAAGATCAATATCAGTTGTTTTTAAGGTCATTTTTGCTAGTAAGTCTTTAATTGCGTAATAAGGGGCATAGCCCATATAGTTTGGATCATTGCCAATTTCGGTATACTCTCCAACAATTGCTTGGTAAGGAATGCCTCTTTTTTCTGCAACTTCTTTGGCCATTAACACTAGGGCAGAAGCACCGTCATTAATGGTGGAAGCATTGCCTGCAGTGACACTTCCATCTTTTTGAAAGACTGTTTTTAACGTTGCTAGTTTTTCAAGAGTACTACTGCCACGAATTCCCTCATCTTGAGTGACAACTAAGCCATCAGGTGTCGTAACAGCGACAATTTCTTCGTCAAAATAGCCAGCTTGTTGGGCATGATAAGCTTTAAGTTGTGACTTATTAGCATAAGTATCTTGATCTTCACGTGAAATTTGGTATTTTTCTGCTACGGCTTCGGCAGTTGTTCCCATATGTTGATGGCTAAATGCATCGGTTAATCCATCTAAAATCATGGAGTCGACCAATAAGTTTTCATCAAAAGCTTGATCTTTTCCCATTCGATGATGCAGTAACGGTGATTGGGACATATTCTCAATCCCACCTACCACAACCGTATCACTAATCCCTAATTGGATGGCTTGCTTTCCTAAAATAACTGTTTTAAGACCAGAGCCACAAACTTCATTGATCGTCATGGCAGGGGTCGTTTGAGGAATCCCTGCATGAATCGCAACTTGTCTTGCTGGATTCTGTCCATTTCCAGCTTGTAAAACATTTCCTAAAATAACTTGATCTACCTTGGTAGGGGATAGGTCTGCACGTTGTAGGGCTTCTTTAACCGCAATCGTCCCTAGTGCTACAGCAGAAGTATCTTTAAATGCGCCTTTAAATTTACCGATAGGTGTTCTGGCTGCACCAACAATAACGACTTCTCTCATATATGTTCCTCCAAAATTATTTAATATTATTTTCTTAGGTAATGACGTTGATGACCGGTTAATTTTTCTAATATGATTGGGGCAGGGTCAGTGCTTGTAGGCAAGATAAAAGTAGAGCCATCTTTTGGTAATGAGCCACTGAATAACTCTTCATAGTCAGAGATACTTAATTCTGTACGTTCAGCCAATAATTGCTGATGTTCGCTACTTAAAAGCGCATCCTTAAAGTTAGGAGCAAGTCTCCCACTAAAGAATTCACCCACAGCACCCGAACCATAGCTAAATAGACCAATCCGTTGTCCTGCTTTTAAATTAGATTGATGATCCAATAATGAACATAGACCTAAATAAAGTGAACCAGTATAAATATTTCCAATTTCTTTTGTATAAAGGGTACTGTGAGCATAGTTAGCTAATAAACGCTCAGATGTTTCATCTGTTTCAGATTCTAAGAGAGGGAGTAACGCTTTTTTTCCCATTTTAGAATATGGAAGATGGAAACAAATAGCTTCAAAGTCTTCGAAAGTCAAGTTATTCCGTTTTGAATATTCTTCCCAAATATTTTTAAAAAAAGACATATAGACGTCATTTGAAAACTTACCATCTACAATTGCTGTGTCTGAATAAGCGGGACGCCAAAAGTCAAATACATTTTCCGTCATAGCGACAGAGTCATCCTCGAGGATGAGAATACTAGGATTTGAACTAACTAACATAGCCACAGCACCGGCACCTTGTGTGACTTCACCAGCAGTGTTTAACCCATAACGAGCAATGTCAGAGCCAATTACTAAAACTTTACGATCAGGATGTGATTTGATATAATCTCTAGCCATTAAAAGACCAGCAGTTGCCCCATAACAAGCTTGCTTAATTTCGATAGCTTTAGCAAATGGTTGAATACCTAATAATTGATGAATGTAAGTGGCACCAGATTTTGAATAATCAAAAGATGATTCTGTTCCTAAGATAACCATATCAATTAATTCAGCCTCTTCTTTTGACACAATAGGAAGAGCCGCATTAGCAGCAATCGATACTGTGTCTTGGCTTAAAGGATTGATTGCCATTTTATTTTGTCCAATCCCAATTGTATATTTATCAGGATCTGTCCCACGTGCTTCTGCAAGAGGAACTAAGTCAACATAGAGATTAGGTGTAAAAAAATGTAGTTTATCAATACCAATAGTCATGGATCATTCCTACTTTCGTTTAATTTATTTTGTAGCTAGTATAGCAAAGTTATCATTATAGAGTTTAACATATTGTAGAGAGATAAGTCATATCGATAAAATATTTTAACTAATCTTTAAAAATAATTAGCTTTTTAAAGGTGAATAAAATAAAAAAAGCAGCTATAAAATAGAAATATTCGTGTATAATAGTTGTCGTGGTCAAGTCATAGTAAATAAATTTGTTTATTTATAAGGACGATAATTAGAGGGGATGAACGAATGTCATATATAAAGTTGCATGATATTTCTAAAAAGTTTCATGAAGAGCAAGCGTTAGGAAGGTTAAACCTCCTGATTGAAGAAGGGGAATTCGTGGCACTTGTCGGTCCGAGTGGGAGTGGCAAGAGTACCATGTTAGATATTATTTGTGGGTTTGAACAAAGTGACAGTGGTTATGTGGCTATTGCGGGAAAAGATGTGACAGATTTGACACCAAAAGAACGAGACGTTGCGATGGTATTTCAAAATTATGCTTTGTTCCCCCATATGACAGTCGCTGAGAACTTAGCCTTTGGGATGAAAATTCGCAAGATAGCTAAAAAAGAGCGCCAAATGAAGGTAGCGGAAGTAGCAAATCTTTTATCTTTAAGTGAATATTTGAACAAGTATCCTAAAGAACTATCTGGAGGTCAAAAACAACGCGTAGCGTTAGGTCGTGCCATTGTAAGAGAGCCCAAGTTATTTTTAATGGATGAACCACTTTCTAATTTAGATACAAGTTTAAGAGAGCAAATGAGTAGTGAAATAAAGAAATTACAGAAAGTTCTCTCCGTCACTACCTTATATGTAACACACTCACAAGATGAAGCGATGTTAATGGCAGATAAAATTGTAGTTTTAAATAAGGGCGTTATTCATCAAGTAGGCACGCCTCATCAAATATATCAACAACCGGCGGACTTATTTGTTGCAAGTTTTATAGGCAAACCAAAGATAAATTTAATCACTGGGTGTTGTCAAAATGGGTCATTTAGTATTAAGAATCATTGCCTTGGAAAATTAAGTTATCCAGACAAATATGAAGGACAAGAACTTATCATCGGTATTCGAAGTGAACACATTGAGGTCACAACTAATTTTAACGAGTGCCATGTCACTATTAATAATATAGCTTATCTTGGCCAAGAAACGTTGTATTATTTAGAAAATACTCACGGTTTAAAATTAACGGTAAGACAAATAAATCCATTAGTCCAGTCAGTCGGAGACGACTTATTCATTAAGTTCAATCTTGAAAAAGCGGTACTTTTTGATAAACAAACAACTAAACGAATAGGAGAAGATTAGCATGAAAAAAATTTTAACAGGATTATTTATTACCTCAGCCTTATTAGGAGGGTGTGCTAAAAAGGCGACAGAGGAAAGTCAGTCTGAAAAAATTGGAGGAGAATTGACAGTTGTCACCAATCGGACTGATGCCGATAAATTATTTGAGAAAATTGAAAAAGGTTTTATTGAAAAGTACCCTGAAGTTAAGGATATAAAATGGGAAGCAGTTGCTGATTATGATAGTAATATTATGACCAGAATGACAAGTGATGATTATGGGGATGTTTTATTTGTACCCTTTTCAATGGCAGGTATGCCAAATGAATACCCTAATTATTTTGAATCATTAGGTAAAGTAGATGAGATGACGTCAGATTATTTAGATGTGACTGAAGCTGATTTTGAAGATAAGGTATATGGTTTGCCTACAGCTCTGAATTCTTTAGGAATTATTTATAACCAAGAGTTGTTTGATGAAGCGGGTATTAAAGAGGTGCCAACAACTGTTCCAACTTTTATTGAAGCCGCTAAGAAAATTAAGGCTAATACTGGCAGTACTCCTTTTTATACAAATTATCAAAGTGTAGCTATTTGGGCAGGGGCCTTAACATCGTTTGGGGGAGAGCAATTCAAATCAGCTACCTTAAAAGAGGGGGATGCTTTTGCTAAAGGGCAAGCAATCCGTCAAGTAATGGACTTATTTTATGAGTTAGCTTCAAATAAGTTGATTGAAGAAGATCCGATAACCCTAGACTCACAAGCAGCACAACAAAAATTAGCCGAAGGTGAAATCGCAATGCTAATGAGTGGTTCGCAAGATGTCATACCGATTCAAGCATTGGCTAAAGATAAGAAATCTAAAGCTATTAAAATAATGAATTTTCCAGTTGAAACAAAAGGGAAAACAAGCTTACCTTTAGGTGCTTCAGGAGTAGTAGGAGTTAGTAATAAATCAGCTAATAAAACGACAGCCAGAGCCTTTCTAGATTACTTTATTTCAGGTGAAAGTGGCTATGCGGTGGATGCCAATGGTATGTCTCCCGTTAAGGCCGATTTGACGAAAGAACAGCAACAAACAATTGAAGACAGTAATGTTATTTTGACGGTGGCAACTGAAAAACCAGAAGATGATGCCACATATAGTAAAATTGCTGAAGAAGCGGGAGTCGCTCGCTTAACTGATGTCTTACAACAAGTCATCAATATTGGTCTATATCCAGAAAAAAATGAGCCATACACAGATTACGTTGCTTCATTAAGTAAAACATGGCAAGAGGCTGCTAAACTTCATGCTGAATAATATTAGTTTGCAGGGGAAAAGAGAAAGACGAGTTATTTTTTGCTTTCTCTTCTTTCCAGTAGTATTGTTATGTTTATTTGGCATTTGGCCAATTGTTAATTTAATATATTTAAGTTTTACTTCGTGGAATGGCATAAGTGAATCAAAAGAATGGGTCGGGTTTGCTAATTATTTTAAAATTTTACAAGATCCAACATATTTGACTATCTTCAAAACAAACTTATATTATTTAGTATCGGGTTTGCTACAAATGGTTGTGGCTATGTATTTCGCTATTATTTTATCTTTTAAAACATGGGGTCAGTCATTTTTTAGAGCCAGCTTTATTTTACCCTTACTAATTAGTGGGGTTGCTATTTCGATGATGTTTCGTTTGTTTTTTACTGGTGAGGGTGCGTTTGACCAACTTTTAACTTTTTTGGGGTTAGAGAAATTCATTGGGATGTGGCTAGGAGATCCAGAGCGAGTCAATTACACATTAGCAGGTATATCGCTGTGGCGGAATATTGGGAGAAGTTTTCTTTTGTATTTAGGAGCTATCCAAAGTATCGATCCGGCTTATTATAAGGTAGCTGAAATGGAAGGAGCAACGTTTTGGCATAAGGTAAGGTACATTATTTTACCTAATATCACAACGGTCTTGACGTTGGATTTTATTTTATTAACAATTGGCGTTGTATCTGTTTTTGAGATGCCATTTATTTTAATGAATGGTTCAAACGGAACAGCTACTGTCTTAGTTAAGACGATGAAGTTAGCTTTTGATAATAAAAAATTTGGAATGGCAGCCAGTCTTTCAGTTTTATTAACCTTAGTTATTGCTTTGTTAACTATTATTCAACGTTATGTTGTTATTAAGAGAGAGAGGCGGCAGCTATGAAACAGCTTGTTTTTAAATCACTGAAATATATCAGCTTGTTAACCTGGTTATGCATCATCTGTCTGCCTATAGTAACATTATTTTTAGGGTCTTTTATGACCCATGAGGAATTTTCGAAAGCATCGAGTTTAACCTTTCCAACTAGTTTCTTTTATTTAGAAAATTATCGGATTGCATGGCAAGAAGGCCAGATGTTACGTGGCTTTTTACTCACATTTGTTTTACTGATATGTGGTGTGTTTGGAAGTGTTTTGGTAGGGTCGATGGTCGCCTATATATTAGCACGATTTAATTTTAAATTTAAAAAAGTCCTTGTTCTGCTATATTTTATTGTGTCCATGGTGCCGATGACAGTCTCACAAGTATCTACTTTTAAAATTGTGAGTAATTTGGGATTATACAATACTATCTGGGCACCAATTTTGTTGTATGTTGGTGCTGATGTCATGATGATTTATATTTATTTGCAGGGATTAGAAAAAATTCCGACAGAATTAGATAAGGTTGCAATTTTGGAAGGAGCTTCGTATTTTCAAGTCTACCGTCAAATAATTTTACCTTTGTTAAGACCAGCCACAGGAACGGTGATCATGCTAAAGGTAATTAGTATTTACAATGATTTTTATTTGCCCTATCTCTATATGCCAAGTCAAAATTTAAATACCATTGCCACAACGCTTTATCGCTTTGTAGGTCCTAACCAAACAAGATGGGAAGTTATTTGTGCCTGTATTATTATTAGTATGGTGCCGATGATTTTATTATATTTAGTTTTACAAAAAAAGATTTATGAAGGATTAATGTCAGGGAGTGTCAAAGGATGATAAAAAAATTAATAAGCTGGCTAGTCGGCTTCCCAAAGAGAGCCTATACAGTAATGGAATTACGAACAGGCTTTGCAACAGGTTTGCCAATCTTAAGTAGCGGTCTATTCGGAGCTTATTTAGTCGGACACTTAAGAATAATTCCACTAGTATTATTTTTTATTTGTGGGTATAGTTTTAATATTGTGGCTAACGTGGCCAATGAGATTAGAGCCTATTTAAAAAATGAGGAAGATGATAAAACCTTGACAGAACATTTTGGAAGTGAGGGGCTAGTCCGAGGGGATGCTACGTTATTGGATGCTGTCTTAAACCTCTTAGGGGTGTTGGGCATTGGAGGCATCTCTGGCTTGGGATTGACCTGGTTGCTTAACAGTTGGCTATTACTAGTCTTAGGGATACTTGGGTTAGTCGCTGCGTTGACATACTCATTAGGACCTAAACCATATATTGTCTATCCTGTTGGAGAGTTTGTTTCAGGTCTGTTTGTCGGTGGGCTAAGTTCGTTATTGTCTAGTTGGATCCAAGTCGGTCAGTTGATTTTACCCAGTGTTTTATATGCGTGGATTTGTATGATGTTAACAGTATTTTTAATGTCTACTAACAATACAGGTGACTATGAAAAGGATTTAGGCGTGAGGCGAACCTTACCTCATGTTATCGGTTTTCGTGCGTCAATTTTGATTATTATCCCTGAGTTTATTACAGTACTAGTTGCGTGGGCTATGTTAGGACTTACCGTGATTCCTTGGTGGGTCTTTCTCATAGGCCTAATTATTTTTTATGTACAGGGCTACAAGAGATGGTATCAAGCATATTATAAGATACAAAAAGTATATCCAGAGATGGGAAGGGAGTTTGGCCCACGTCCATTATTAGTGATTTATCACTTTCATGGTTGGTTAACTTTTATCTTTTGGTTATTACTAATAAAGGAAAGTGGGAAATGGTTATGGCTATAATTAGATTGCATCAAAATAGAATCAACCCATTGGTATTGCCGGTTATTTTGGCCAAAGAACTAGGATTTTTTGATAAAAGAAAGGTTGAAGTTGAGCTGCGTTTAGCAGATGATTTTGTTTTTCAAGGGAAAAATGAGTTTCTTTTGGGCGAAGTCGATGCAGTGATGGGTGATACAACCTTTTTCTTTTATTATTTGGAAGAAGGAAAGCAAGCCAAAATTACTTCTAACTTAACTAGAACGATTCAATTGGTCGATAATGGCATGACCGATGACGAGACAACTTTTGTGGTAGGTGTTAATCGTCGAGGTCTATTTCGCTTTTTTCAACAATATTTTATGCCAGAGCAATTAAAAAATGCTTCTTTAAAATGGTTAAATAATACCTATGAACGGATGGAAGCCATGCGAAAAGGTGAGATTAATAGTTTAGTTGCGATTGAACCTTTTATCGCAGATGTTCAAACTGAATTTAATAGCCGAGTTGTGTGGCACTCTAATCAAATTGAGCATTATTTTGTGATGTGGTGTTTTGATTCTCAATTTGTAGAAGAGAATCCACAAACGGTTAGACATTTTCATGAGGCTTTAGAAGAAGCATCTAGTTATTTTAATCAACTATCAGCTGAGGATAAAGTGATAACTTATCAAACTTATGCAAAAGTTCCACTAGCAAAAGCTGAAGCGATGAGTCAGTTTAATTTTGAAGAACAAAAAAATTATCAGAGTGACGATTTTAATCTGTGTCAAAAGTGGATGAAAGATGAAGGTGAAATTTCTCAGTTATATGAAGCGGAGAGATATATATTTGCAGGAATTGAGTCGAAAAAAGAACCTTAGCCAGCGGCTAAGGTTCTTTTTTTATAAGTGAGTCATGGTATTTACGATAATAACTAGGCGTAAAACCAGTACGTTGTTTAAAAATACGACTGAAATAGTGTTGATTAGGATAGCCGACTTTTTCACCTATTTCATGAATAGGATAAGCAATTGGTTCAAGCATCAAAAGTTCACAGGCTTTTCTAATACGTAATTCAGTTAGAAAATCATTAAAACTTTTCCCAAATTCCTGCTTCATTTGTTTACTAAGGTAAGAGGTATCTACAAATAAATCGGCTGCCACCATTGCTAAAGTTAAATCTTTTTTAGCATAATGTTCTTGAAGGTAGTTGGCAGCAGCTTGGCTCAAATTACGAGCTTTGGGAGGTGTTATTTTTTTAGGTAAAAGTTGTAACTGTTCTTCAACTTTTAGCAGTAACTGTTTCATATCTGACGGTGGTATCGGCTTAAGTAAATAATCAAATACTTGAAGATGAATGGCTTGTCTGGCATAACTAAAATCATCATACCCACTAATGACAACAACTAAAGTATTCGGAATTAGATATTTTAATTGTTTAATTAAGTCCAATCCGTTCATATCAGGTAAGTTAATGTCTGCAAAAATAACATCTGGTTTAGGTAGTGTTTTGGCATAAGCTAGTGCTTCATTAGCTGATTCAGCTTGTAAAATAGTGGTAAAAATAGTGGTGTTTTTTTTGACACTATTAGCCAAACCTCGACGAATAATAGGTTCATCATCAATAATTAAGAGGGTGAAAGTCATATTTTTAGTACTCCTTTAGGAATAGTGATTGTTACAATAAAGAAAGCGTCACTAATTGAAAAAGAAAGAGTTGCGTTTGATGGGTTAAAAGCAAGTTGTAAGCGATAACTAATACTATATAATCCAAAACCGGATTGATCTTCTTCTTTAATATTTTGTTGATAATAGTTATTCATAGCCTTAACTTTTTCCTTTGTTGGGAGTTTGCCTGTATTCTTTACATGAATGAGCAGTGCGTCATCTGTTAAGGTACTATCAATAATAATTTTTTGACCTTTTTCAGCAAGAGGTCTGATACCATGATACAGGGCATTTTCAACAAGAGGTTGTAATAAAAAGTGTGGGACTAGTAGTTCTTTTGTTTCTTCTGCTAGGTGATACTGGACGTTTATGTGTTTTTCATAACGTGTTTCTTGAATTTTTAAATAGCTAGCAACATGTTGCTGTTCTTCTTGCAGGGTTGCCCAATCTGAACCATTATTCAAGCCTAGACGGAAGTAATCACTTAGAGCGGTGATAATTTCAGAAACAGTTTCCGTCTCACCAGCATCTGCCAACCATTGAATCGTATCAAGAGTATTATAGAGAAAATGAGGTTTAACTTGTTCCTGAATGAGTCGTATTTGTGCATAAGATTGCGATTTTTGTGAGTGTTCCAGACTATCTAACATATTATTAAATTGTTGGGTAAGCAAGCCAATCTCATCATTTTTATAAACAATCGCTCGAGTTGAAGCCTCTCCTTGCTGAATTTTGTGGATGCTTTTACTTAAAGAGGTGATAGGAGCAACAAAGGCATTTAAAATAAATAATAGAAAAATTAAAAAAACAGCAAAAACGAGACAGCCTACAATAATAAGTAATTTTTGTAAATGTCGCCCATTTTGTAGTAGTTCTTTTTTTTCAACCGTATAGTTAAGTTGCCAATTAGGAAGCAAGGGTATCTCTTTAACAAAACTTACTATCTCTGTTTTAGCAAGCTTATCTACAGAAGTAATGGGTTTGTTTTTTGTTTTTTCAGCACTAAGTAATTCACCAACCCCATCATAAATAGTCAATTCATCTGTCAAATTTTCGATTTGAGCTGTAGAGACCGACGCTGCAATGTAATTGATTTGTTGACTAGTAGGACGAGGCAAAGGGTAGAGGATAATCACAATTCGGTGTTTAGATTCTTTAGAGTCAAGGACATTACTAACGGTATAGGGAGCGTCTGACTGAATCAATTTTTTATAATACAAACGATCGCGAATTGTGAAATCTGGCGCAATCCATGATTTAGAAACACCATTTGTGCTTACTAGCCGAATCGAATCATAGATATTCGGTTGACGTTTTTCTAAATCTCGGGTCTCTAAAAAGAAATCATCTGTTGCCAAATCTAGTCTACTGGCAGTACTTGCAAGTAAACTAAGTTCACTCAAACGTTCTGACATCCAAGAATTTATCTCATTGCTTTTACTATTAACTAATTGTTCGGTTGCTGCTTTGTTTAGTGGTAAGGTTGTTTGTGTCATTTCACGTTGAATAGTGATAGTTAAACATAAATATAAAATGAAAAAAAAGAGGCTGCTACTAATAAGAATTTTTTGTTTAAGGGTTTTCATCATGGTTAGCTCCGATAGTGAATTTTTGAACAAAGTAGACTGATTTAGATAAAAAATAACTGATTTGGATAAATACAACAAGCAGGATATTTCTTATACTAAAGTTGTTCATGTACATAGTACATCATTTTAAGAGGAGGAGCAAAAATGAAAAAATTACATCGTTGGGGAATTATGGCAGCAACTGTGATGTTATTAGCCGGTTGTACAGGTCAAACTAAGGGTGATGGCAATTTTGAAGGTAAAGGGACAGGAAAACATGGTGATATTAAAGTAGAGGTCACTATGAAAGACAGTCAAATAGATAAGATTAAAGTTTTGGAAGATCAAGAAAATGAAGTTTTGGCTGAACCAGTCTATGATGAATTAGAGAAAAAAATGATTGAGACTAATACGACAGATGTTGATGTTGTCACAGGCTCTAGTGCAACAAGTGAAGGGTATTTGGCCGCAGTGAAAGATGCTGTTGAAAAATCAGGTATCACATTAGCTGCTGTTAGCAAAAAAGCAGGGGAAAGTAAGAAAGAAGAGACAGAACAAACGTATGATGTTGTCATCGTTGGTTCAGGTGGGGCTGGTTTCAGTGCCGCTATTGAAGCAAAAGAAGCAGGTAAATCGGTAGTTATTTTAGAAAAAATGCCGGCAGTTGGTGGCAATACGTTAATTTCTGGCGCAGAGATGAATGTTCCAAATAACTGGGTACAGAAAAAACTTGGGATTAAAGGGGATAGTCCTGAGGTGATGGCAAAGGATACCATTAAAGGTGGCGATGAACTAGGTGATAAACATATGATCAAGGTCATGACCGAAAATGCGTTAGATGCCGCTGAATGGTTAAGAGATGACATTAAAGTTGATTTCTTAGAAGATCAATTGTTCCAATTTGGGGGACATTCGTATAAACGTGCGTTGATTCCACAAGGTCATACAGGTGCAGAAGTTATTACTAAATTCCGTGCAAAAGCGAAAGAATTAAAAATTCCAGTTAAATTGAATACAACAGCTACAGAGTTAATTCAAGATAAAGATGGGAAAGTTATTGGGGTAAAAGCTAATAACAAGGAAAAACAAGAAATTTCTTATATGGGTAAAGATGGTGTTATTTTAACAACAGGTGGTTTTGGTTCAAATATTGAAATGCGTAAGAAATATAATAAAAAGATGGATGAGAGCTATATGTCAACAGTAACTGAAGGTTCTACTGGTGACGGGATTGTCATGGCTGAAAAAATTGGTGCTGATTTAACAAACATGGAAAATATCCAAACATATCCAATTTGTAACGTTGAAACAGGAGTTATTTCACTATTAGCAGATACTCGTTTTGATGGTGCTGTCTTAATTAACCAAGAAGGAAAACGTTTTGTAGAAGAGCTAGAGCGTCGTGATGTTATTTCAAACGCTATTTTAGATCAAACAGGAAGTTATACTTATCAGTTATGGAATGAAGACATTAACAAAATTTCTAAGACAATGGAAGCACATCAAGGAGAATATGAAGAGTTATTAAAACAAAAATTAATTGTAAAAGCTGATACTTTAGAAGAAGCAGCTGAATTCTTTGATATTGATGTTAAAAACTTAAAAGAAACAGTTAAAAAAGTTAATAAATATGCTAAAGATGGGAAAGATAAAGATTTTGATCACCGTGGTGGTTTAGTATCGCTTGAAAAAGGCCCATATTATATTGAGAAGGCTGCACCATCTGTACACCATACGATGGGTGGTTTAGTAATTAATGATAAGACAGAAGTCTTAGATAAAGACGGTAAAGCAATTGATGGTCTTTATGCAGCTGGTGAATTAACAGGTGTCATCCATGGTTCTAACCGTTTAGGAGGCAATGCAATTACTGATATTATCGTATTTGGTCGTATTGCAGGTCAAACAGTTGGAGAAAAGTAACCTTTAATTAAATAATAATTTCATTAGCGTTTAGTAGGCATGATCGATATGCTTACTAAACGTTTTTTAGGTTGAGTGGCTATAAAGTAGTGTAGTTTGATCTAGAATAAAAATAAGTCTTAGTCATTATTAGGTTATGATAGATAAATTTGTGCTATATTAAATTGAGAGCGGTTAATATTAATGAGTAGGTGAATAAGATGAGTTTTTTCCAGAATAAAAATTTGATTAATCATTTATCCGAAGCAGAGTCAGCTATCTACAGTTACATTGTTAATAATAGTGAAAAAGTTCAGTATATGAGAGTCCGTGATTTGGCAATGGAAACCCATACCTCGGCAACAACTGTTTTTCGCTTTATTAAAAAATTAGGATATGAATCATTTCCAGAATTTAAATTATCGTTTAAAAAAGAATGTCATAAATGGCAAGAAGACAAAAATAGTAGTCTACTTGAGCAACACTTTGATATATTGAATCCTAAAAATTTTAATCAAGATCTTGAATACTTAATCAACCAAATGGTAAATCAGATGGGTGAGGCAGAGACTATCATCTTTTGTGGGATGGGGGCGTCAGGTTCAGTAGCCAAATATGCTTCTAGAAAATTAGCAAATATTGGTTACAATTCATTTAGTATTGATGACCCAACTTACCCAATCAGGAGTCGTTTTTCAAAGACTGGGCATAATTTATTAATTGTGATTAGTTCATCGGGAGAAACGACAGAATTAGCGGAGTTGGTCGTTGAAAATACAGGGGACAGCAATATCTATACAATCTGTATTACTGGCAATCGTTATGGAAAAATAGCCAAGTTATCAGACTATATCATTGACTATGAAATTTCGACTGAACGGAGCCATCGTTATTATGATTTATCAAGTCAAATACCGGCAATGTTTATTGTCGAGTTAGCGATTGATAGTTTGAGACAAAAATCCAAGTCAGGAACGTAGTGTTCCATGCTTGGATTTTTTTTTATTTCGGTCAAAAAAGATTCTAAAACAATGAAACCCCTTTCTATTATTGAGAAGAAATTTATAATAAAAGTATCAAAAAGAAAAGAGGGATTGATTGTATGGATAAGTTTAATAGTATTATTGAGAAAACCTTAGTACCTATTGCAACCAAATTAAATAATCAACGGCATGTTGCAGCTATTCGTGATGCATTTATGT
Organism: Vagococcus intermedius; assembly: GCF_029144185.1. Classification (NCBI taxonomy): domain Bacteria; kingdom Bacillati; phylum Bacillota; class Bacilli; order Lactobacillales; family Enterococcaceae; genus Vagococcus; species Vagococcus intermedius. The sequence continues at coordinate 418,673 of NZ_CP110232.1, forward strand.
TTATATTTCCACTAACATTGTCAGCGTCAATGGTTATTTTAATTAACAATTTGATTTTTTCACCAGATGGATTTATTGCTAAAATTTTATTTTTACCAAAGTTCTTCCCAGATTTAGAAAAAGCGCAACAATATTTAGCGCCAGCTGCAAATGGGACGATTAATTTGATGTCTATCTTTATTGCTTTTCTAGTAGCTAGCATATTAGCAAAACATTTTGAAGCAGATGATATGCTAGCTGGGATTACTAGTATTGCCTGTTTTATCATTTTGTATCCGGTACCATTTGAGCTGAAAGAGGGTGGTCCGAATGTGATGGAAACAACCTATTTAGGTGCCCAAGGGTTATTCGTTGCCATGATTGTAGGCTGTTTGGTTGGTGAATTTTTACCGAAACTCTTTAAAAATAAACATTTAAAAATAACGATGCCTGATATGGTACCACCGGCTGTGGCTCGTTCCTTTTCCGGTTTAATTCCGATTGTTATTGCCATTATGATTTGCTCAGTTGCGAGTGCTTTGCTAACAAAAGTTGCCCCAGGCGGGTTAAATGAGCTGATTTATACAAGTATTCAAACACCTTTACGTCAGTTAGGTGGAAATATTTTTGGTATATTATTTATTGCTTTCATTCAAAATTTATTATGGTCAATAGGGATCCATGGACCAAATACCTTAAATGCCATTCGTTCTGCTATTTTTACGGAACCAGATTTGGCAAACTTGGCACACATTAATTCTACTGGATCAGTCAAAGGCATCCCCTACCCAGAAACGTGGGGTATGTTAAATGATGCCTTTGCTAATATGGGTGGTTCAGGCATGACTCTAGGGCTAATTATCGCTATTTTTATCGCCTCAAGGCGTTCGGATTATCGTGAAATTGCTAAGATGTCGTTAGTTCCAGGTTTGTTTAATATTAATGAACCATTAATTTTTGGACTACCGATTGTGTTAAATCCAATTCTGATTTTCCCATTTATCTTAGCTCCATTAGTTAATATTATGATCGGTTATGTAGTAACAGTTGTCTTTCAATTAATCCCATCACCAGCTATTGGTGTTCCTTGGACCACACCGGGCCCACTTATTCCTTTCTTAGGAACAGGTGGTAATCTATTAGCTCTCGTGATTGGCTTTGTCTGTTTGGCGATATCTGTTTTAATTTATCTACCATTTGTAGTAGCAAGTAATAAAGTAATAGAAAAACAAAACTAAAGGAGAATTTTTTATGACTAGAGAAGTATTTAAACATGATTTTTTATGGGGTGGCGCTGTAGCTGCTCATCAATTAGAAGGAGCATGGCAAGAAGGCGGTAAAGGAGTGAGTGTTGCTGATGTTATGACAGTAGGTGCTCATGGTGTGCCTCGTAGGATTACTGATGGTGTTTTAGCTGATGAATATTATCCTAATCATGAAGGAATTGATTTTTATCACCATTACAAAGAAGATATCAAGTTATTCGCCGAAATGGGTTTTAAGTGCTTCAGAACCTCGATTGCTTGGACACGTATTTTTCCTAAAGGAGATGAATGTGAACCTAATGAAGCAGGACTTAAATTTTATGATGAGTTATTTGATGAATGTTTAAAATATAATATTGAGCCCGTTGTGACCTTGTCTCACTTCGAAATGCCATTTCATTTAGTAACAGAATATGGTGGGTGGAAAAATCGTAAAGTGATTGATTTTTTTGTTAACTTTTCTGAAGTTTGTTTTAAACGTTATCAAACAAAAGTAAAATATTGGATGACTTTTAATGAAATAAATAATCAAGCTAATTATGTTGATGATTTTGCTCCTTTTACAAATTCAGGTATTGTCTACAAAGAAGGTGATAACCGTGAAGAAATCATGTATCAAGCTGCTCATTATGAGTTAGTGGCTGCAGCTAAGGCTGTTGCAATTGGCCGAAAAATCAATCCCAATTTTGAAATAGGTTGTATGATTGCGATGTGTCCAATTTATCCAGCAACCTGTTCGCCAGATGATATGTTAATGTCAGTTAGTGCTATGCATACTAGGTATTGGTTTACCGATGTTCATGTGAAAGGAAGTTATCCTAAACACTTGAAAAAATATTTTGAACGTAATCAGTTTAATTTAGATATTACGTTAGAAGATGAAGAAGTGCTGAAAGGTGGTTGTGTTGATTATATTGGGTTTAGCTACTATATGTCATTCGCTGTTAGTTATCAGAATCAAGCGCACTATAAGTACGATGAATCTAAAGACTTGGTAGCTAATCCGTATGTTGAGGCATCTGATTGGGGATGGCAAATTGATCCTAAAGGGTTACGCTATGCGATGAATTGGTTTACAGATAGATATGATTTACCATTATTTATTGTTGAAAATGGTTTCGGAGCGTTGGATAAGCTCGAAAATGATACAGTCCAAGATGATTATCGGATTGCGTATTTAAAAGCCCATATCGAGCAAATGAAACTGGCTGTATCAGAAGATGGTGTTGATTTGATGGGGTATACACCATGGGGATGTATTGATTTGATTTCAGCAGGAACAGGTGAGATGAAAAAACGTTACGGATTTATTTATGTTGACCGAGACAACGAAGGGAATGGGTCATTAAAAAGGTTGCCTAAAAAGTCATTTGATTGGTATCGAGAAGTGATTAAAAGTAACGGTGAAGTTCTTTAATAGGTAAACTCAAATGAGTTAAAGATAGGAAGGAGCTGGAAGGCATGTATATTGGTATTGATATAGGTGGGACAACAATTAAGTATGGATTAGTTGCGGATACTGGATTGGTTTCTAATAAACATAAAATAGCAACACCCACTAAGAAAATTGATCTATATACGGTACTTAAAGGGATTGTGTCGGAGTTAAGTCAACAAGGAGTGGTTAAAGGCGTAGGAGTTAGTGCGCCTGGTATCATTCAAAAAGATGGATTTATGACAACTGGTGGGGCAATAACTTATTTGTATGGTGTCAATTTAAAAGAAGAATTGGAACATCTTTTAAACTTACCAGTGAGGGTTGAAAATGATGCCAATGCAGCGGCAATAGCTGAAAAATGGATTGGTAATGCTCAAGATGCGAGCAACTATCTATGTTTGGTATTAGGAACAGGCGTCGGCGGTGGAATTATCATTAATGATCAAGTCTACCGCGGAGGACACGGAATGGCAGGAGAATTTGGCTACATGCTAACACAGACGTTAGACTGGGAAAGAGAGATTGAGGATTTTTCTTTAAATCGCACAGCATCTGTTATTACCGGCTTATGCCAACGTTATAATAAGGAGATATTAAGTAACGGTCAAGCAAATTTAGCAGGAGATGACGCGAGTTATATTATTTCGCTAGCTTTAAGTGGTGATACTATTGCTAATAAAGTCTTAAATGACTACACAGAAGCTGTTTCAGTTGGTCTGTTAAATTTGATAGGGGCATTTGATCCAGAAATTATTTTAATTGGTGGTGGCATCAGTGCCAATACTGATTTTTTTGAAAAATTAGTCCAAACGTTTGATCAGTTACTAAGGGCACATGATAGTTTGAACTACCTAAAAAATAAAACAGTAGGACAACTAAAACCAACTAAATTAAGAAATGATGCAGGCTTGATTGGTGCTGTTTATCAATTGCATCTTGACCTACTGAAGTAAGTTAGAAAAAATGCTCACTATTGATTAAATAGTGAGCATTTTTTAATTAGTTAGTTCGACCTTATTTAACCAGTCTTTTAAAACAACAAGGTATTTAGCATGCTCATCTACAAATGGCATGTGACGGCTTGTTGCAAATAATTCCCACTGACTATTAGGAATTCGATCGTTCATTGTTTTAGCAATGAGAGGTGTTGATAAATCATCGGTTCCACTGGTGATAAGTGTAGGTACTGTGATTGTATGGAGTTTATCACGGTAATCCCAACCTGCTAAGGTGCCATTTGGGTAAAATTCATTTGGTCCCCAAGCTGTAATGTATGATTCAGTTCCAGCAACTTTTTTACGACGTAAAGGTTCTGGTGAGTCAGGGCTAGGAACATCTGCCGCATGGCGTTTCATAAATTCATCGTTAGCCTCTAAGTAAGCTAGTTTTGTAAAGTCATCGCTTGCCTCAGCTTCAGCAATAGCTTTTTGATGGGGTGGACTCATTAATTTTATCATACGGTGTTGTTCTTGTGCCCACAGCTCAGCTGAAGGTAAGGTACTGGAAAGAATGACGCTTAGAATGCCAGTTGGCTTATGATCGCAAAGGTATTCAATTGCTAACATACCTCCCCATGATTGACCTAAAATATGACACTCGGTAATATTTAAAAAATCACGTAGTGCCATTAATTCATTTAACCATGTTTTAGCGTGCCATAAATCCGGACGAGAATCTGTTGCAGATTTTCCACAGCCTAATTGGTCATACATAATAATTTGGCGGTCATCTTCCAAGGCAAGTTGATCGAACAACTCAAAATAGTTATGAGTTGAACCAGGTCCACCGTGAAGTAAAATTAACGGTTTTTTAGTTGGATTAGGAGACCCGACAATTCGGTAATAAGTTTGATAATTTAGATAAGGCATATAGCCTTCTTCGATAGTCAAAAAATCCCTCCTCTTTTTTTGGGGTTCGATACTATGATACCATAAAAATATGCCCTATTGATGGATAATTATTAGCTTTTTTATTTTATCAGAAAGTTGCTACAAAAGGCTTGCTAAAAGGGATTTTTAGTTTATAATAAATTCTTGATTGAAAAAAAAACGGAGGTAGCGACATGAAAAAATTAGGCTTTGATCCAGAGAAATATATTGAGGAACAATCAAAATATATTCTTGAACGAGTTAACCATTACGATAAATTGTATTTGGAGTTTGGGGGTAAACTAATTGGCGATAAACACGCTAAACGAGTTTTACCAGGTTTTGATGAAGATGCCAAAATCAAGTTGCTCCACCATTTAAAAGACCAAACAGAAATTATCATCTGTATGTATGCTGGAGATATTGAACGAAATAAAATTCGTGGAGATTATGGTATTACATATGACATGGATATATTACGCTTAATTGATGATTTGAAAGAGTATGAATTGGCAGTTAATAGTGTGGTTATTACACGTTACAGCGGTCAACCAGCTACAAAATTATTTATTAATAAATTAGAACGCCGTGGTATTAAGGTGTATAAACATTCATCAATTGAAGAGTATCCTTCAAATGTTGATAAAATCGTGAGTGATGAAGGTTTTGGTAAAAATGACTATGTTGAAACAACTAAACCAATCGTGGTCGTAACAGCACCAGGAGCGGGAAGCGGTAAATTAGCGACTTGTTTAAATCAACTATATCACGAAAGTCGATTAGGACGTAAAGCAGATTATTCTAAATTTGAAACCTTTCCAGTTTGGAATTTGCCACTAAAACATCCGGTTAATGTCGCGTATGAAGCGGCTACTGTTGATTTAAAAGACATTAATATGATTGATTCTTTCCATTATGAAAAATATAACGAGGTCGTGGTAAATTATAATCGTGATTTAGAGACATTTCCAGTTATCAAACGTATTATTGAGAAGATAACGGGTAAAGAATCTGTCTTCCAGTCACCCACTGATATGGGTGTCAATCGTGTTGGGTTTGGAATTACAGATGATGAAGTGGTTCAAGAAGCTTCTAAACAAGAAATTATTCGTCGTTATTTTGCCACAGCCAACGATTTTAAAAAAGGGATTGTTGATGAAGAAGTATTACAACGTAGTAAATTAATTATGGAAGAAATGCTCTTGAGACAGGCAGATCGTTCGCCAGTTATGCCCGCACGTGAGTATGCTGATAAATTAAAAATGGCTACCTCTCTGGATGATACACCGGTGGCTGTCATTGCGTTGGAATTACCTGATGGTCAAATTATTACAGGGCGTTCAAGTAAATTAATGGATTCATGTTCTGCTGCATTATTGAATTCATTGAAAACATTGGCAAATATTACAGATGATATTTTATTATTATCCCCTGTGATTCTTGAAACGATTCAAGGATTAAAAACCAATGATTTGAATAGTAAAATTACAGCTTTGAATGCCAATGAGGTTTTGATTGCTTTAGCGATTAGTGCAGTTACTAATCCAACCGCTCAAGCAGCTTACGATAAATTGAATGAATTAGTTGGTTGCCAAGCCCATTCAACTGTGATGTTGAATAAAGATGATGGTCAAATTTTACGTGATTTAGGGATTGATGTGACATGTGATCCAGTGTATCCTTCAGAAAATTTATATTACGTTTAACAATGTATCCCCTATGATAGTGTAAAATGGTTCTCAATTTGAGAACCATTTTTTTTGTTATAAGCTTTACTTGTTATTTAAAGTTTGTTTTAATAGATAGATTAGAAGGAGGATTAGAATATGTTAAAACGATTTTTTAGTTATTATAAACCGTATAAAAAATTATTTATACTTGATTTTGGCTGTGCTATCGTAGCAGCTTTATTAGAATTAGCCTTTCCTTTAGTAGTCAATGATGTTATTGATAAGATTATGCCACAGAAAAACTGGGGCTTGATTATGACCGCGTGCTTAGCTTTATTGGGTTTTTATATCATTAACACAATTTTGCAATATATTGTAGTAAATTTTGGTCATCGTTTAGGAGTCAACATTGAAACAGATATGCGTCGAGAATTGTATGCACATTTACAAAAACAACCCTTTGAGTATTATGACAATCAAAAAACAGGGAAATTAATGAGTCGTTTAACGACTGATTTATTTGAAATTTCTGAAGTAGCCCATCATGGTCCCGAAGATGTATTTATTACTATTATGACACTAATAGGCTCTTTTTTAATTATGTTACAAATCCATGTTAAGTTGGCTGTCGCTACTTCCATCTTAATTCCATTTATTACGATTGCTTTAGTGGTTTTTAATAAAAAAATGACCAAAGTTAATACTGAAATCTATCAAAATTTAGGTGAGTTTAATGCAGGGATTGAGGCTTCTGTTAGTGGCATTCGTGTTGTTCAGGCGTTTGCTAATGAAGCTTTTGAAAGAACACGTTTTGAAAAACTTAATCAAAACTATCGTCAATCCAAAATTAAATTCTATTCAGTAATGGGCGTCAGCTCAGCTTATAATTATTTATTAATTCGTTTAATCAGTTTATTTGCTTTGATTTTTGGGGCATTTTATACAATTCGTGGCGAAATTAGTTATGGTCAGTTTGTTGGATTTATCTTATTATCTAATGTGTTTATTCGTCCCATCGAAAAAGTTAACAATATGATTGAGAGTTATCCTAAAGGGATTGCAGGTTTCAAACGCTTTATTGAAGAGATTGATCGTCCCTCAACCATTGTCGATGCAAAAGGGGCAGTCGAGCTTAGAGAAGTTGAAGGAACTATTAAATATGAGAACGTTTCTTTTAAGTATAGTGATGGAACAGAAGTTCTTAACGAAATATCTTTACAGGTAAGCCCAGGAGAAACAGTTGCTTTTGTTGGCCCTAGTGGAGCAGGTAAAACGACATTATGTAATTTATTACCACGATTTTACGATGTAACTGGTGGGAAAGTAACGATTGATAATCAAGATATTCGTGACGTGTCTTTAGATTCGTTACGTAGTCAAATAGGTATTGTGCAACAAGACGTCTTTTTATTTCCAGGTAGTTTAAGAGAGAACGTTGCTTATGGTAAGTTGGAAGCCACAGAAGAAGAAATTTTAAAAGCAGTCGAGTTAGCTCATTTAAACTTAGTTGTTGATGGCTTACCAGAGGGACTAGATACCATCGTGGGTGAACGTGGTGTCAAATTATCTGGTGGACAAAAACAACGAGTTGCCATTGCTAGAATGTTCTTGAAAAATCCGAAGATTTTGATTTTAGATGAGGCAACATCGGCTCTGGATACTGAGACAGAACAAGTGATTCAAGAATCGTTATTATCGCTATCAGAAGGTAGAACCACCTTGATTATTGCGCATCGTTTAGCAACTATCCAACAAGCTACACATATTGTAGTTGTGGATGAAGGTGGAATTGTTGAAGAAGGTAATCATGAGACTTTATTGGCTAAAGGCCAATCTTATAAAAAGTTATATGATGCTCAGTTTAGAGATTAAAAACAGCGAAGGATACTCTTCGCTGTTTTTTTATAAGCTTAGAATGTTATTGTAGACGCTAGATAAAAAGCTTTAAATAGCAAGTTTAGTTTGAGAGATTGGACAATATTAAAGATATTTTAGAGGATCTATGTTAAAATAAAAATTAAGATTATTCATAAGAACTGTAGAGACCAAAGTCAATTTGACGCGGTGTGACAGAGTCTGTCAGTTGGCGAAACTTTTCCAACTGTCTAGGCTCCTTTAAACGTACCCTATCTACTTTGAGAGATAGTTAAAGAAACATAAGAAATTGAAAATAAGTTAGACAAGCTAGGTGTGCTAACAGCCGAATCTGTTTAGTTAAGGTAGCCCTTTGGTATCTTTCAACTAAGTGAGAATTGGTGATTTTCATTTTTTATGCCCATAAATCACGTCAGATTAGCGAGCTAATAAAATTAGCACTAGTCAACAAACTATTAATGACACAGACGAGATAATCATTAGAAAATAAACGAGGTGAAGGAATTTGAGTACAAGTACAATTAAAATAATTCCACTAGGCGGCGTTCGTGAGAACGGAAAAAACTTATATGCTGTGGAAGTACAAGATGAGATTTTTATTTTAGACTGTGGATTGAAATATCCTGAAAATGATTTATTAGGAATAGATATTGTTATTCCTGATTTTAGCTATTTATTAGACAATAAAGAGAAGATTGCAGGTGTTTTCTTAACTCATGGCCATGCAGATGCGATTGGGGCATTGCCGTATTTATTAGAAAAAATTGAGGTGCCGGTTTTTGGTACAGAGTTAACAATTGAGTTAGCTAAAATAAATGTTAATGGTTATCCAGGAGCTAAGAAATTTAAAGATTTCCATGTAATTGATGAGTTTACAGAAATCGATTTTGAATTTGCTACAGCTAGCTTCTTCAGAACCACTCACACGATTCCAGATTCTGTAGGGATTTCATTAAAAACAAGCGAAGGTCATATTGTCTATACAGGTGATTTTAAATTTGATCATAGTGCTATTCCAATGTATCATACTGATTTTGCTCGTTTGGCAGAAATCGGTAAAGAGGGTGTGTTAGCGTTGTTGAGTGATTCAACTAATGCTGAAAATCCAGCACAAGTGGCATCTGAACGTGAGATTGCTGAAGAAGTTTACGATACTGTTCGTTATTCAGACGGTCGTATTATTGTGGCAAGTGTGGCAAGTAATATCCAACGTGTGCAACAAGTATTGGATGCCGCTTATAAGTCAGAGCGTAAAGTTGTGTTGACGGGTGAAGATTTAGAGAAAATCATTCGGACAGCTATCAAGTTGGAAAAAATTAAATTGCCAAGTGATGATTTAATTATTGAAACGAAAGCAATGAAAAATTATCGTGATGATGAGTTGGTTATTTTAGAAACAGGTCGAATGGGAGAACCATTAAAATCGCTACAACGTATGGCTAATGATCGTAGTCGTGGGATTAGTATCAAAGAAGGTGACCTAGTTTATATGACGACAACACCGTCTACAGCAATGGAGACAGCAGTTGCTAAAACGGAAGACTTAGTCTACCGTGCTGGTGGGACAGTTAAAACTATTTCTGATAATTTTAGAGTGTCCGGACATGCCAATCCGAATGATTTAAAATTAATGTTAAACTTAATGAAACCTAAATATTTTGTACCAATTCAAGGTGAGTACCGTATGTTAGCGGCTCATGCTGATTTAGCTCATGAGTTAGGTCTTTCTTATAAAGATATTTACATCACCGGTCGTGGCGATATTTTAGAATATAGCAATGGTCGTATGCACATGGCTGGTTCTACGGAAGCAGATAATGTGATGATTGATGGGTTAGGTGTTGGTGATATTGGCAATATCGTCTTGCGTGATCGTCGTATTTTATCAGAGGATGGGGTCTTTATTGCTGTTACTACAATCAATCGTAAGCAACAAAAAATTGTGGCACGTCCACAAATTACCTCACGTGGGTTTGTATATGTGAAGGAAAGTAAAGATTTAATGAAAGAAAGTGCTGATATCGTTGAAGATATTATCATTGAAAACTTAAAAAATAATGACTTTGAATGGGGTAAACTTAAACAAGATATCCGTGAGCAGCTAAGTCGTTATTTATTTGAACAAACAAAGCGTCGACCAGTTATTTTACCAGTGATTATGGAAACGAGTCAACGTAAAAAATAGTCGTTATGGAAGAAGCTTATTCTATGAAAATAGAATAAAGCTTCTTTTTTAACTGATTAGTGATTAAGGCGTTAAATTTAAGTAAAAGTGGAGGGTATGTTGAGTGAATAAAGAGTATAGATTAGATGAAAAGCATGATTATCATGATCATCGTTGGGTTATATTGGTTGCGATAGGATTATTTACTTTTATGTCAACCTTAGATGGAAGTATTGTAAATGTGGCTTTGCCTACCATTTCTGCCGATTTAGGTGTAAAAATGAATCAGGCAGAATGGGTCGTCTCCATTTATCTGATGACTGTGTGTGCGTGTCTATTATTATTTGGAAAAATTGGTGATAGTAAAGGAAAAGTGGCTGTTTTTAAATGGGGGACAGTCGTTTTTGTTATAGGTTCAGCACTGTGTGGCATACCTGGTTCATTATCTTTGTTATTAGTTGCCAGAGCTGTACAGGCGGTTGGTGCTAGTATGACAATGGCTACGGGAAGTGGCATCATTACAGAAGTCTTTCCTTTAAGTGAACGTGGTAAAGCACTGGGCTTGATGGGGTCATTTGTATCTCTGGGTTCTATTACAGGACCGGGCGTAGGTGGTCTTATTCTGCATTCCCTCCATTGGAGTTATATTTTTTGGATTAATATCCCTGTAGGAATTGTTACAATTATCATTGGTCAAAAGTATTTACCAAAAGAATCGATTCGGTCGGATAAAAAAATAGATAAATTAGGATTTATCATGTTTGCTATTTTTATTATGACTTTTTTTGGGGGAGTATTTGTTGGGCAAGAGATTGGCTTCCAACAGCGCTTGGTTTGGTTATTAATGAGTGTTTCTTTAGTTAGTTTGATTACTTTCTATCGTGTGGAAAAAAGTGTGGAAAATCCGCTGATTAATTTTAAGATTTTCCACAATAAAATGTTTACTATGAGTTTATTAACCGCATCATTAATTTTTGTGAGTAACTTTTTTGCAAATGTGATTGTTCCCTTTTATTTACAAAATTTAAGAGGGTTTAGTCCAAGTAAGGCTGGTATGATTATGATGGTTTTTCCTTTAGTAATGGTAGTGGTCGCACCATTAAGTGGGATGCTTTCTGATAAAGTGGGTCCAATGATTTTATGTTTAGTTGGTTTAAGTGTTCTGACCTTGTCTCAATTCTTTTATACACAAATTGGACAAGATACGCCTTTAATATTATTTGTTTTTATACCAGCGCTAATGGGTTTAGGAAATGCTTTATTCCAAGCTCCTAATAATACTATTGTCATGAGTAGTGTCACTATTGACGAGTTAGGTATTGCAGGTAGTCTTAATTCTTTAGCTCGCAATTTTGGGATGGTAGTAGGAATATCCCTTTCAACAACTGTTTTATATCAATCGATGTCAACAAAATTCGGAAGTCGTGTTACGACTTATCTTACAGATCGTCCAGATGTGTTCTTATATGGGATGCATGTTACTTATCTGGTCTCTTTTAGCATTTGTTTAGCAGCGTTTATGATGACTTTATGGCGTTATTTAAAAAATAGAGGAGTCAACAGAACCGCTTAGATTATCTGTTATAACATCTGTATTAACTTTTACTTGAAACTGTTATAGCGAAAAAGACAAATCTCTTTGTTTTTTTAAGCTATAACATATATAATATAGTTATTAAACTGTTTTATTGACTAAGAGTAAGCACGTGAAGTGTTTTTGAGATATTAGTTTATAAGGGGAAGGAGCGGTCGATTATGGCAACCAAACATGATCAAATCTTAGAGTATATAGAATCATTGCCAGTAGGTGAGCGTATTTCTGTGAGAAGTATTGCTAAAAGTTTGAGTGTCAGTGAAGGAACTGCTTATCGAGCGATTAAAGAGGCTGAAACATCAGGTTTAGTTTCAACGATTCAAAGAGTAGGGACTATACGGATTGAGCGTAAAATGAAAAGTCACTTTGAACGTTTAACCTTTGGCGAAGTTGCTAAAATTATAGAAGGTGACGTTCTTGGCGGAAAAAATGGATTGGAAAAAAGCCTAGCTAAGTTTATTATTGGCGCGATGACAGAAGATGCGATGGCTCGTTATATTGCACCAGGATCGTTGATGATTGTTGGTAATCGTGAGGAAGTTCAAGCATTAGCTTTAGAAAAAGGTGCGGCTGTCTTAATTACCGGAGGCTTTGAAACAACAAAGGAGATTGTAGAACTAGCAGATGAAGTTGGAATGCCTATTCTAAGTACTAGCTATGATACTTTTACAGTTGCCACAATGATCAATCGTGCCATGAGTGATCAGCTAATCAAAAAAGATATTATGCTTGTGGGTGATATCTTTACTAATTTAGAACAAACTAGTTATTTATTAACAACTGATACTGTTAATAGTTATCGTCAACTATCAGATAAGACAGGACACACACGTTTTCCAGTTGTGAATAAGAGTTTGCGAGTATTAGGTATTATTACAGCTAAAGATGTTATTGGCAAACAAGATGCACAGCCTTTAGAAAAAGTCATGACAAAAGATCCAAATAAGGTGAAAAAGCATATGAGTGTGGCTAGTGTCGCTCATATGATGATTTGGGATGGTTTAGAGATGATGCCAGTTGTCGAAGATGATTTGTCTTTACTCGGAATTATTTCGCGACAAGATGTTATGAAAGCCATGCAAATTGCCCAACGTCAACCCCAGGTAGCTAATACGATTTCTGATGAAATTTCAGGTCAAATTGTATTATTAGAAGATCGGATGACAGAAGAGTTGCGTTTTGGGTTCAAAGTATCACCACAAATGGTCAGCACAGTAGGGACGATCTCATTTGGTGTCCTAAGTGAAATCATAAGTAATGTTGCTCAACGCACACTTTATTTGAATCAACATCGCAATGTAGTGATTGAACAAGTTAATTTACATTATTTCCGTTTGATTCAAATCGAAAGTGAATTGGAAATTCGTCCAAGAATTCTAGACTTAGGTCGTCGTTCAGCCAAACTAGATATTGAAGTATACTTGGAAAATGCGATTGTTGCTAAGGGCATCGTAGTGTGTCAAGTGATGGAAAAAACTTAAGAGAAGAGGCCACTTTTTATGACAGTTCAAGCAGATATTTTAAAAGAAATTAAAGCGTACGATACGATTATTATTCATCGTCACCAACGACCAGATCCAGATGCTTTAGGTTCCCAAGCAGGTTTAGGAGAACTGTTAAAAGCAACCTATCCAGAGAAAAAAATCTTGTTAGCTGGTAGTGAAGTTGGTGATTTAGATTATTTAACAACAATGGATGATATTTCAGTTGAGACATATGAGGGTGCTTTAGTTATTGTAACCGATACAGCAAATGCCCCAAGAATTAGTGGGGAAAATTATGCGTTAGGTGCTAAACTAATTAAGATAGACCACCATCCAGATGATGAGCCCTATGGTGATTTATCATGGGTCAATACAGAAGCAAGTAGTTGCAGTGAAATTATTTATGATTTCTATGAAATGTTTAAAGGAGAACTAACTTTAAACGCTGAAGGAGCACGTTTACTTTATGCAGGAATTATTGGTGATACAGGACGCTTTATGTATCCATCTACTACGTCCCATACGCTAGCTGTAGCTGCTGATTTATTACGTTTTGGTTTTGATGCACCTTTATTAAATCGTCAAGTAAGTGAGATGCCATTTAAAGTAGCCAAATTGTCAGGATATGTTTTACAGAACTTACAGATGACAGATAATGGTGCGGCTATGATTATTTTACCTGACTCTTTATTACAAGAAAATGATGTAACAGATGCTGATACGTCAGCTTTGATTTCATTACCAGGACAAATTGAGAGTGTTTTAGCTTGGGGGATTTTTGTCGAACAGCCTAGTGGTTGCTATCGTGCTCGTTTGCGTTCTAAAGGACCGGTTATCAATACAATTGCTAAAGCTCACAATGGTGGCGGGCATCCGTTAGCAAGTGGTGCCAATGCCAAAGATATGGCAGAGGTTGAAGAAATTTTCAGTGAAATTCAACTAGCTATTTCAGAACAATAAAAAAAGCTAAACCAGTTTTTCTGGTTTAGCTTTTTTATTGTTCTTCTAATTCGAGTCCTAAGGTTTCCCACTGAGTCATCAAGTTTTCTTGCTTAAGTTCTAGTTCATTCAGAGTTGCTTGTAAGGTCATTAATTTGCTATGGTCCTCGATGTAGAGTGGGTTTGCCATCTCCATTTGAGTAGCCGTAATAGTATCATCAACTTCTGCTAGCTCAAGTTCAATTTGTTCAATTTTTCGTGTCAGACTTCTAATTTTTCGTTGGTAGTCTTTCGACTGTTGGAACTGATTTTTATTAGAGACAAGGGTGACAGTTTCCTTTGTCTCTGAGTTTTGTTTTTTGAGAAGGGCTAGTTCCTCTGCCTCAAGTTTTTTCTCTAAATAATAATCATAGTCACCTAAGTAGAGAGTACTACCAGTTTCAGATAGTTCAATAACTTTTGTTGCAATACGATTGATGAAATAACGGTCATGAGAAACAAAAAGTAACGTTCCTTCATAGTTAATTAGGGCATTTTCAAGCACTTCTTTGCTGTCAATGTCTAGGTGGTTGGTAGGTTCATCTAGGATTAAGAAATTTTCTTTATCCATTGAGAGTTTAGCAAGAGCTAAACGAGCTTTTTCGCCACCACTTAGTAAAGGAACAGTTTTTTCAACATCTTCTCCAGAGAAAAGGAAGCTCCCTAAAACAGAACGAATGTCTTTTTCTGGAACTGTGGAGTGTTCGTCCCAAAGTTCATTTAAGACTGTTTTATGGGAGCGTAAATCAGCCTGCTCTTGATCGTAGTAGCCGATAGTGACATTAGTACCTAAATGAGTGTTACCTTTAATAAAAGGTAATTGCCCAATAATTGATTTTAAGAGCGTTGACTTTCCAATCCCGTTAGGACCCACTAAGGCAATCGCTTCTTGTTTTCTAATATCTAAGTTGATTGGCTCACATAAGATGGTCTCATCATAACCAATTGCAGAGTCCTCAGTCTGTAAGACAATATTACCTGATTGTTTTTCAATATCAAATAAAAAACGAGCTGATTTTTCATCTCCGACAGGGCGATCCAAACGTTCCATCTTATCTAATTGTTTTCGTCTACTTTGGGCACGTTTAGTGGTACTTGCCCGTACAATATTTTTAGCAACAAATTCTTCGAGTTTGTTGATTTCTGTTTGTTGTTTTTCAAAGGCTTTCCAGTCAGAAGCGAGTTTTTCAGCTTTTAATTCGAGAAATTTACTATAGTTTCCTTTATAATGGGTCATTTTATGTCGGCTTAAGTCATAGACTTCGGTAACAATCTTATCCAAAAAGTAACGATCATGTGAAACCAGTAACAGTGCCCCACGATAGTTTTGCAAGTAGTTTTCTAGCCATGATAACGTTTCAATATCAAGGTGGTTAGTTGGTTCATCTAGAATCAACAAATCAGGGCGTTCTAATAGGAGTTTGGCTAAAGCTAGACGTGTTTTTTGACCACCAGACAAACTTGAAATAGGGCGGTCATAAAAAGTTTGGTCAAAACGAAAACCATTTAAAACGGCCTTGATTTCTGATTCATAACCGTAACCATTCTGCTCATTGAAATTATGTTGTAACTGATCGTATTCTTTCAAAAGCCGAGCATAGGCTTCTTCATCGGCTAGTAACTCAGGTTGTCCAATTTTATATTCTAATTGTCGCAAGCGTGTCTCTAAGGCGCGTAATTGGTCATAAGCTGTTAACATTTCTTCCCAGATAGTTTTGTCACTGCTTAGACCGGTGTGTTGGTCTAAGTAGCCAATGGTTAAGGCTTTAGTTTTAGAGATAGTTCCCTCATCTGGTTCATCAATACCGGCAATGATTTTTAAGAGTGTCGATTTTCCGGCACCATTTCGACCGACTAAGGCGATGCGGCTGCGATCTTGTATTTCTAATTGGATATGATCAAATAAAACTTCGGCACCAAAATGTCGAGCTACTTGATTGGCTTGTAGTAAAATCATAGTGTCTCCTTCTAAAATAAGTAGTATGTTAATAGTCTATCACACTTGCTATTATTGAGAAAAGAAAGTTGCCATTTTTATAGGAGATATTTCACAAAACGAAACAGGAAAATTGCATTTTAACGAGGTATACTGGTATTATAGTAATGTATTTATTAAGCTATCGAGATTTGATACTAGATATAAGCTTGTTTAAAAGTAGACAAGCATTGAAATAGAGCAATCAGTCGAGAACAGATATTTTTAAAGGAGGATATAGTATGAAAAATCAAGCAATACCAAAAGCCACAGCTAAAAGACTACCTTTGTATTACCGTTATCTTAAGGTTTTATTGGATTCTGGTAAAACAAAAGTGTCATCAACTGAATTGAGTGATGCCGTTAAGGTAGACAGTGCGACTATTCGTCGTGATTTTTCTTATTTTGGAGAGTTAGGAAAACGCGGTTATGGGTATGATGTCGAGAGTTTATTAGAATTTTTCTCTAAAACATTAAGTGAAGATCGCTTAACAAATGTTGCGTTAATTGGGGTAGGTAATTTAGGGAATGCCTTATTAAAGTACGGCTTCCATCAAAACAATAATATTCGTATTAGTGCGGCTTTTGACGTAAGAGAAGACCTAGTAGGACGGATTGTTGATGGGATTCCAGTCTATCCAATGAGTGATATGGAATCACAAATTAAATTACAACAAATTGAAATTGCTATTTTGGCTATTCCAGCTTCTGAAGCACAAGATACAGCTAACTTGTTAATCAATGCTGGAATCAAAGGCATTATGAACTTTACACCAGTTCGTCTAACAACGCCTAAGCATGTTCAAGTTCAAAGTGTTGATTTAACAAATGAGTTACAAACATTAATTTACTTCTTAAATCACTACACAGAATCAGAAGAATAAAAAGAAACCTAGACAAGTGTCTAGGTTTCTTTTTATTGCAAGATACTTAATTGTAACAACATCACAAGACCATTCATACAACAATGTGTCACGATAGAAGTCCAAATACTTCCAGTTTTTTGGTAAAGATAATAGAAGGTCATCCCCATTGCAAAGTACACAAGTATATGTCCGTCAGCGTGAGCTAAGGCAAATAAAAAAGAGCTAGTTATGCCAGCAAGTAGACTAGAAATGTACTTACTTAAAAAGCCAGTAATGGCTTTACGAAAAACAAATTCTTCCATAATAGGCCCAGCAATACTTACTGCTATCATAAAAATTGGCGCGGTTTTTATTAATTCTACGATATTCTGAGTATTTTCTGATTCGGGTACCGTATGAAAAAGTAGTTGTTCTAAAAGATTGGCAAAGGTTTGAGCAAAAAAGGCTAAGGGAATTCCTAATAATCCCCACAGTATAACTTTAGAAATCGGGAAATTTCCCGATTTTTTTTCAATTGGGGGAACTTCTTTTAAACGATTATTAAAGAATAATAAAAGCCCAGCGCCTAAAAAATAACTCCCAGCTGTTAAAGTAATAGATTGTTGAGCGGTTAAATTTAAGGGAATTGCGATGATGGGACTAAAAAAGATTAGGGTGTAGCCACATAGTGTAGCAATTGTATATTTTGTAAGACTCATAGTAAACTCCTTTATTATTGATAATTATTTCATTAGTATAGCATAAAGTAAGAAAAGCAGGTTATTTTTCAAAAAAAAAACACCATATGACTTGCCAAATAATTCATTTATGAGTATGATGAATAAGTGAGTTAGCACTCGGTTGTAACAAGTGCTAATTCATAATCAAAAATTTCAATAGATGGAGGGATTTATAGTGTTAAAACCATTAAATGATCGTGTTGTAATTGAAGTAGTCCAAGAGGAAGAAGTGACTGCTGGCGGGTTAGTGTTAACTTCAGCTGCTAAAGAAAAACCGCAAACAGGGAATGTTGTAGCAATTGGAGACGGTTATATGTCTAACGATGGTACAAAACTTCCATTATCAGTTAAAGCTGGAGACAAAGTTCTTTTTGAAAAATATGCCGGTTCAGAAGTAAAACACGAAGGCAAAGACTACTTAATTGTACACGAAAAAGACATTATTGCGATTGTGCAATAAACGATAACTTATAAAACATAAATAAAAAATAATTATGAGGTGACGTAAAATGGCAAAAGATATTAAATTTTCAGTAGATGCACGTGCAGCAATGGTTCAGGGTGTTGATACATTAGCAGATGTTGTAAAAGTAACGTTAGGACCTAAGGGGCGTAATGTTGTATTAGAAAAAGCATTTGGCTCACCACTTATTACTAATGATGGGGTAACAATTGCGAAAGAAGTTGAATTAGATAACCATTTTGAAAATATGGGAGCTAAATTAGTTTCAGAAGTAGCTTCTAAAACGAACGATATCGCTGGAGACGGTACAACGACTGCGACCGTTTTAACTCAAGCGATTGTGCGTGAAGGACTTAAAAATGTTACAGCTGGTGCTAACCCAATTGGGATCCGTCGTGGGATTGAAACAGCAACACGTACTGCTGTGGAAGAATTACACGCAATTTCTAAAAAAGTAGATTCAAAAGAATCAATTGCTCAAGTAGCTGCTGTTTCTTCAGGCTCAAATAAAATTGGTGAATTAATTTCAAATGCGATGGATCGTGTTGGAAATGATGGTGTCATTACGATTGAAGAGTCTAAAGGGATTGAAACAGAATTAGATGTCGTGGAAGGTATGCAATTTGATCGTGGTTACTTATCACAATATATGGTAACCGATACGGATAAAATGGAAGCTGTACTAGACAATCCATATATCTTAATCACAGATAAAAAAATCTCAAATATTCAAGAGATTGTGCCTTTATTAGAACAAATCTTACAACAAGGTAAACCGTTATTAATCATTGCTGATGACATTGATGGTGAAGCATTACCAACACTTGTTTTAAATAAAATTCGTGGAACATTTAATGTGGCAGCAGTCAAAGCCCCAGGTTTTGGTGACCGTCGTAAAGCTATGTTAGAAGACATTGCTACATTAACTGGTGGAACATTAATTACGGATGATTTAGGTTTGGATCTAAAAGAAACAACGTTAGAGTCATTAGGAACAGCCCGTAATGTTGTGGTAACAAAAGATAGCACAACGATTGTTGAAGGTGCTGGCAATAAAGCTAAAATTGAAGATCGTGTTAATTTCATTCGCTCACAAATTACTGAAACAACTTCAGAATTTGACCGTGAAAAATTACAAGAGCGCCTAGCTAAATTATCAGGTGGTGTGGCAGTAGTTAAAGTCGGAGCAGCAACTGAAACAGAGTTAAAAGAATTAAAACTTCGTATTGAAGATGCGTTGAATGCAACTCGTGCTGCTGTTGAAGAAGGTATTGTTTCGGGTGGGGGAACAGCTCTAGTAAATGTTTCTCACAAAGTAGCTGCCTTAGAAGCAACAGGAGATGAACAGACAGGTATTAATATCGTACTACGTGCCTTAGAAGAACCAGTTCGTCAAATTGCTAACAATGCAGGTCTTGAAGGCTCTGTCGTGGCTGATAAGTTAAAACAAGCTGAATTAGGAATTGGTTTTAATGCGGCAACAGATGAATGGGTAGATATGATTGAGGCTGGTATTGTTGATCCAACTAAAGTGACGCGTTCTGCTTTACAAAATGCAGCAAGTGTTGCATCACTTATCTTAACAACAGAAGCTGTAATTGCTGAAAAACCAGGAAAATCACCAATGCCACCAATGCCAGGTGGCGGTATGGACCCATCAATGATGGGCGGTATGATGTAGAGTTTTAACATCATGCTTTATTCTAAAAAAGAACTCTCTAATTGGAGAGTTCTTTTTTTTAGTGATAAAGTCTAAAAACCCTCCCTAATATGTGTTTTACATTATAAAAAGATTAAAATATAATGAGTTATATTTGTAAGGAAAGGTTTTGATGGGGATGTTAGAAAGTAAAGAAGAAACAGTACAGTTAAATGGGGCATTAAAATCACGGCACATGCAGATGATTGCTCTGGGGGGAACAATCGGTGTCGGATTATTTATGGGGTCATCTGCGACAATCAAATGGACAGGACCATCTGTTTTATTAGCTTACGCTTTTTCAGGGTTAATTTTGTATATTGTGATGAGGGCATTAGGGGAAATGCTTTATATTAGTCCAACAACAGGCTCATTTGCAAATTTGGCAACAACCTATCTACATCCTAGATGGGGATATTTAGCAGCATGGAGCACCGTTTTTGAATATTTTTTAGTAGGTATTAGCGAAGTTATTGCGGTAGAAGCTTACTTGGCTTTTTGGTGGCCAGATTTTCCTAATTGGTTAATAGGAATTATTATCATTGGAATATTGTGTTTGGCCAATCTTATTTCGGTAAAAGTTTATGGTGAAATTGAAATGTGGTTTGCCTTGATCAAAGTTGTGACCATTATTGTGATGATTATGCTAGGTTTTTTGATGATTTTTTTAGGTGTCGGAAATCATGGCATCCCCTTAGGTCTTGGTAATTTATGGCAACATGGAGGATTTTTTACAGGGGGAATTAAAGGGTTTGTTTTTTCTTTATCAATTGTAATTGCAGCCTATCAAGGGATTGAATTGATTGGAATTACCGCTGGTGAGGCAGAAGACCCCCAAAAAAATATTGTAAAAGCAATTCGTTCTATTGTGTCACGTATTTTAATTTTTTACATTGGGGCAATATTTGTGATTGTGACGATCTATCCTTGGAATCAAATTGGTGAAATCGGCTCACCCTTTGTGGCAACTTTTGCTAAGTTTGGAATTACTGTTGCCGCTGGTATTATAAACTTTGTTGTCTTAACAGCAGCATTGTCAGGTTGTAATTCGGGTATCTTCAGTGCAAGTAGAATGTTATATACACTAGGCTTACAAGGCGATTTACCTAAATTCATGACAAAGTTATCACGCTATAAAGTCCCTTATATGCCAGTTATTACGATGGGGCTAGGAATATTAGTTGGGTTTATTCTTAATCATTTTACTGCTGATTATTTAGGTAAAGAAAGTAATTTATTTGTAATTGTTTTTGGTTCAAGTGTTTTGCCGGGTATGATTCCATGGTTTATCATTTTATTTAGCCAATTGAAATTTAGGCAAGCTCACGAGAAAGAGTGGCGCAACCATCCCTTCAAGTTACCCTTGTATCCTTTTAGTAATTACTTTGCCTTACTTAGTCTGTTTTTTATTTTAATTTGCATGTTTTTTAATCCAGAAACAAGAATTTCAATTGGTGTCGGGCTTACTTTTGTGAGTGTAACACTCGTTAGCTATGAGATTATTAGTAAAAAAAGATGAAATATCATTAAGCCAAAATAGCCACCTTTTAAGGTGGCTATTTTGGCTAATTAGATGTAAAGATAGGTAATAATAAATGATAGATACGTTGCCATTTCTCTGAAAAAAGACTATCTTTTAAATAAATAAAATTAAACTGATGGTGTGTTTCTAAGTGAGGAATGCTTATTTTTTTTAACGTTTTTTTGGCTAGGTCATTTGCCACAACTGTTTGATATAGAAATGCAATCCCTTCATTTTCTTTAACTAAACTAGTCATGCTATCAAGACTACCAATTTCGATTTTTCTTTTAAAATCATTAATAGTTAAATTTTGCTCTATCAGCAAATTATCTAAAATATGGCGGGATCCAGACCCTTTTTCTCTAATAATTAGTGTTTCATTTTTTAAGTCATTTAAATCAAGTTTTTGTTTAGAGGCTAAAGAATTTTGCTGAGATAAGACCCCAATAAATGCTTCTGTGGATAAAATGTGAGAAGAGTAGTACTCTTTGGGGAAGTTTCCTTCAATTAAGGCAAAATCAAGCTTTCCTGTTTTGAGTTTTGTTAAGATACTGTCAGTATTTTCAACAAGACAATTTAGGTGTGAGTCAGGGAACTTTTTTGCTAATTTAGGCATAATAGTAGTCAAATAGTAATCACTAATGGATAAGGTGACAGCAAAATTGAGTACCTGAAGTTCTTTAGGAGCAGCTTTCATAGTCGTTTCTATTTTATTGATTTGTGCTTGTAGTTGGGTTAAATAATTGTAAAGTTCTTCACCTTTGGGGGTTAAACTAAATTGTCTTTTCCGATAGCTAACTAATTTGGTTTGATAATAAGCCTCAAGCCATTTGATATGTTGTGTGACAGCTGGTTGAGTGATGAATAATTTCTCGGCAGTCAGAGTATAATTCTTCTCATGACAAAGCGTTAAAAATGTTTGGTAGTGATAATCTAGCATACTGAGACTCCTTTATAAGTTTATGTGATAGTTATATTATAATATATAATTTAATTTTATAAAACTGACGTGGTATGCTTATTTTATGAAATAGAGAGAGTAGGAGTGTTGTTAATGGGTTTAAAAGTGAAAGAAATTAGTACTGGATTTATAGCATGTCTAAGTCTTGGTCTTATCTCGCAAGCAATAGGCAATTTTTTTCCACAAGTTGGGGCCTCGTTATTTGCGATTTTGTTAGGAATTATTTGTGGGAACACCATTTTAAATCAGTCACATTTGTCTAAGGGGGTGCGTTTTTCAGAAAGTCGGTTGTTAGAAATTTCAATCGCCTTAACAGGACTAACCTTAAATATGAAAGACGTATTGGCGGTAGGCTGGCAAGGGCTAGGCTTTATTATATTACAGATGATTGGTACAGTTGTCTTAGCCTATCATCTAGGAAGTTGGTTAGGTTTTTCTAAGAAATTTTCCTTACTAATGTCAGCAGGGAATGCCGTTTGTGGTTCTTCGGCGATTGGAACAATTAGCCCTGTTGTTGAGGCAGATGACAAAGATAAAGGCATTTCGATTACGATTGTTAATTTAACAGGTACCATCTTAATGGTTGCTTTGCCACTTGTAACAGGTTATTTATACCAACATCAAGTAATTCCAACGAGTGCGATGATTGGTGGGGTTTTACAATCTGTCGGGCAGGTCATTGCTTCTGCCAAACTAGTTAATGAAGATGTTACGCAATATGCGACTATCTTTAAAATTATCAGAATTATTTTTTTAGTAGTGGTTGCTATTGTTTTTTCAAAATTTAATACCAGAGAAGGCGAACCCCTTCTAAGAAGAAGTCGCAAACAAGAGCAAGTAAAACGGGTAGGAATTCCTCGGTTCATTTTAGCCTTTTTCGCTTGTTGTTTGGCTGTAACCTTAAATTTAATACCGGACGAATTATCGTCAATTGCTAAAAAAACAAGTAATCAATTTGAAATCATTGCCTTAGCAGGAATTGGGATGCGTGTTAAATTTAGGGATCTGATTAAAGAAGGACCAAAGGCGATGCTTTATGGTGGCTCAATTGGTATAGGACAAGTCTTATTAGCAATTATCTTGATTTTTGTCTTATTTAGGTCCTAATTTTAAACAAGATAGCGCTTGCTTTCTTGAAAGAATGATGATACATTAATAGACGTTAAACTGAAAACAGCGATTACTGTTTTTTTAAAACTAAATATTATAGACTATATGTATAGGTGGGTGGGTTTTACACTATCCGTCTATACTTTTTTTGTTTATAAAAGTTAAGGAGAGATAAGTTTTGAAGAATCAAAGTATTGATGTAAAAAAAGAAGTATTAGCGGGATTAACATCATTTTTCGCAATATCTTATGTCATCATTGTTAATTCGATGATTTTAGCTGAGGCGGGTATTCCTCCACAGTTAAGTGTTTTTGGCACAATTATTATCTCAGTTTTAGGTTGTTTAATCATGGGACTTTTTGGTAATGTTCCGATTGTTATCACAACGGGTATGGGAGTAAATTCATTTTTTACCTACACACTAGTTTATTCTTTAAAGATGAGCTGGCAAGAGGCATTAGCTGCTAGTTTTTGTGCAAGTTTAATTTATCTAGTTGTCGCTTTTACGCCTCTTTCTCAAATCTTGATAGAGGCAGTCCCTGAGAGTTTGAAACATGCTATTACAGCAGGAATCGGCATCTTTTTAGTGATGGTTGGGTTAGAAAATGGTGGTATTATTGTTCGTGGTGAGCATACATTTATGGAATTAAATTCATTTCAATCACCCATCCTTTTGCTAACGTTAGCTTCATTAATTTTGACCTTATTTTTATTATTTAAAAATATTCAAGGTAGTTTTTTTATCGGTATTATTGTCACAACTTTGGGGGCTAATCTCTTCAATCTAGTTCCTAGGACAGATAGTTTGTTTTCTTTATCAGCCATAAAAGATTATCCAACAATTGTGGGGAAATTAGATTTTTCACATATAATGACGACAGAATTTATTTTAGGAACGTTTTCATTAGCAATGATTTTAATTTTTGAATCAATGGGCTTATTTAATGGCTTATTACCAAAGATGACCGACCAAGAATTTAAAAAAGCGTATCGTTTAAATGGTATTATTATGCTATTTTCAAGTTTATTAGGAACAAGTCCGACTATTCCAGCTGCTGAGAGTTCAACGGGAATTCAGCAAGGCGGTAAAACTGGTAAAACAGCTATTACAGTCGGCTTATTATTCATAGTTGCCTTCTTTGCTATTCCACTATTAACTTATATTCCTAGTTCGGCTTTGGCTCCTGTAATCATCATTACAGGCTGCTTAATGATGCAAAATATGCAACATATTGAGATGGGGGATTTAAGTGAGTGGTTCCCAGCTTTCTTAATGATTGTTCTAATGGCATTTTCCATGAGTATTTCAGATGGGTTAGCTTTTGGCTTTGTTTCATATCCCATTGTAAAAATCTTTGTAGGTCAAACTAAACAAATATCTAAACCAATGTGGCTAATTTCCTTTTTCTTCTTGTGTTATTTGATAGCTAAAGTTTGGATTTAAAGAGTGTGAGATAGAACTTCCTAGTCTTAATAAGATTAGGAAGTTTTTTTTATTATTCTCCCTTTTCTTGCGAATAATAAGAGTATGAGGAGGGAAGTTAATGTTAGTAGCGCTTGATGCATGTGGTAAAAAATGTGATTTAAGGCAACTGTCGATGGTTGAGGGAAAGAAAAATCTACCCGGAAATTACCGTTGTCCGTGTTGTAAAAAAGCGGTAATTTTAAAAAATGGGTTGACCCGAAGAGCACATTTTGCACACAAAAGTATTAAAGAATGTGCGACTTTTTCAGAAGGTGAAACGGCTGAACATTTATTGGGCAAAAAATTGTTAGCTGATTGGTGTGATAAAAATCAGAAACCATATGAGCTTGAAGCTTATTTACCTCGACTAAAACAACGACCTGATATGTTACTATCACAGAAGATAGTGATTGAGTTTCAGTGTAGTAGCTTACCTTTAGCTCGTTTAGTTAAACGAACTAATAATTATTTGAAAAATGATTATCATGTTATATGGTTGGTAGGTCGTCAGTTTTTTGTGACTAAAAAATTAACTAGATTACAAAAAGCGATGATTAATTTTAGTCGGCGACTGGGTTTTTATTTGTGGGAACTGGATGTAATAAAACAAGAAGTAAGGTGTGTCTATCAGATTGAGGAACGTTTGATTAGCAAAGAGGTAATTAAGAGTTATAAAAAATGGCCACTAGGTTCGTGCTCCTTAGCGACTTGTTTCACATTTCCAGAAAAAGCAAAGATTTATCAGCAGCGCTTATACAATATCACGACGGAAGTTGACGAGATTAAGAGCAAAATCAACTTGGGTTTGGCTTATAAAAATTTGAATTATCTGCATTTACAAGAACGGTGTTACCTTTCTCAGACTTATTTACAGTATTTTCCATATGGTTATTTTGGTCTTTTAACCGACAACCTGATTTCGGCAGATTCGACCCTACTTTGGTGGTTACAGATTATTGATTATTTCAATCACCACTCTAGTAACCGGTTAGAAATAGCAAAAGAACAATTAGCCAAAGGACTATTAACGAATCAAAACTATCAAATTATGCCAATGATTGATTGTCAAGAAATCATCTATAATTTTGTCTTGCAGGCTATAAAACAGCTAGCTCAGCAAGGTATCATTCAGATTGATGAGAAAATGGTGAGAGTGTTGACTATCCCTATTTTTTTGGATAGTAGAGTTAGTCCTTACAAGCATCAAGATTTCAATAATAAAACAATGAGTCTTAAGTCATGTATTCCCTATGAAAATGTGTTATTATGAGAAAGTAATGTGAAAAATAGGAGGATGAGTAGATGACTACAACCCAACAATTACCTAAACGATTAGAAGTTCCCAGTGAGATGACTTGGGATTTAACAACGATGTTTGCAACAGATGAGGCTTTCAACGAGGCTTTGGCGTCATTTTCGAGTAAGATAGCGACGGTCAAAGCACATCAAGGAAAATTGAAAGAAGGGCCATCAGCTTTATTAGAAGCCATTGAAGCAATTGCTTCAATTTCTCGCGAGTTTGAGTTGCTATATGTTTACTCCCATTTAAAAAATGATCAAGATACTACAAATACCGCTTATCAAGCAATGCATGCTCAAGCAAGTAGCTTGTCCGCTCAAGTCAATGAAGCTATGTCGTGGTTTGAACCAGAATTATTACAACTAAGTGACGATGAGATTTGGCGCTATTTTGAAGAGGAAGCTAAGCTTACAGAATATAGCCATTTTATTGAGACAATTATTAGCGAGCGTCCACACATTTTAACTGAAAAGGAAGAAGCTCTTTTAGCCGGTGCCAGTGAAATTTTTGGTGCTTCAAGTAAAGCCTTTTCCATTTTGAATAATGCTGATTTTAAATTTCCAACGGTAACGAATGAAGAAGGACAAGAAGTTCAATTATCTCATGGCTTGTATGGCCAGTTGTTAGAGAGTACTAATGCTAAAGTGCGTGAGGAAGCATTTAAAGGGATGTACAGTGTTTATCAACAATTTCAAAATACGCTCGCAACAACCCTTAGTAACCATGTCAAAGGACATAACTATAAAGCAACTGTTAGAAACTATTCATCAGCCCGTGAGGCAGCTTTGAGTGCCAATCACATTCCAGAGAGTGTTTACGATACATTGATTTCAGTGGTCAGAAATAATTTGCCTTCGTTACATCGCTATGTTGCTCTTAGAAAAAAATTATTAGGCTTAGATGCTTTACATATGTATGATATGTACACACCAATTTTAGGTGAGGCACAAATTCGTTATTCCTATGAGGAAGCGAAAGAGAAATCACTAGAAGCCTTGAAACCGATGGGAGAGGAGTACTTAGCGATTGTCAAAGAAGCTTATGACTCTAGATGGATTGACGTCGTTGAAAATCAAGGAAAAAGAAGTGGTGCGTATTCATCAGGTTGTTATGATTCAGCCCCGTATATTTTGATGAATTGGCACGATAGTTTGGATCAGATGTACACACTTGTTCATGAGATGGGACACAGTGTTCATAGCTATTTGACACGCAATAATCAGCCTTATATGTATGGCGATTATTCAATCTTTTTAGCAGAAATAGCGTCAACGACTAATGAAAACTTATTGACGGAGTATTTATTAGAAACTGAGACGGACCCTCAAGTCAGAGCCTATGTGTTGAATCGTTATTTAGATGGTTTTAAAGGGACAATTTTCCGTCAAACCCAATTTGCAGAATTTGAACATTTTATACATACTGAAGATGCCAAAGGAGTACCATTAACTAGTGATTATTTAAATGAGTATTACGGCAACCTTAATGAAATCTATTACGGAGCAGCTGTCGAGAAAGATCCAGAGATAGCAGTCGAATGGTCACGTATTCCACATTTTTATTATAATTATTATGTTTATCAGTATTCAACTGGTTTTTCTGCAGCTTCAGCTTTAGCTGAAAAAATTATTAGCGAAGAAGAAGGCGCTCTAGACAAGTATTTGACCTTCCTAAAAGCTGGTAGCAGTGATTATCCAATTGAAGTCATGAAAAAAGCCGGTGTTGATATGACATCACCAACTTATATTGAAGAAGCTATGGCGGTATTTAATACTCGTTTAGCCGAATTTGAAGAACTGGTGGCCAGCTTTAATTAATAATAAAAGAACCTCCTATTTAATAGGGGGTTCTAATTTTTTAATAATTTTAAAGCACAGTGAGCCAAGTCGGCATGTTTGACAGTCGCTTGCTCTTGTTTGTAAATAGTTAACTCACTAGGTTCTTCATCATTGATTTGTAATAGCTCATTTAGTAACTCAGTTGTTAGACCATCTTCAACTAGGACACCGTAGTCTTGATTTTTAGTATAATTGAAAAAAACGGCTGAATCAGTTTTAGAAACAGACATCTCTTTGGCAATTGCTTGGTCAGTTTCAAATGATTGTTTGATAACATCTGATTGGCGGTCACTTTCAAACATATCTAAGTCACCATTAATTGACTCAATAATATCTACGACAAGTTGTTTAGAATAAGGAATCTGCTCATTGCAAACTTTATCTTGTAAATTCAAGAGAAATAATCGTCCCTTTTTTTTACCTTGAAGCTGAATGGCTTTATAATCAAGCGCCGCTGAATAAGCTGCATCAAAAAGCTGATTACGTTCATATAGATTTAAAAATTTAGTATTTTGCTTCATTAAAAATTGTTGAAAGGTATGTAAGTTAAGTAATGGCAGTATTTTGAACTGAACCTTTTTCGGTGCATTTTGAATCATCTGTAAGAGCCTCTTCTCAGATGAAAGACTATCTGGACAAAGAGGATGGATAAATAAATAAATTTCAATCATAATAATCCCCCATAACCCTTTTCTTTTAATAACTCTAATGTATCAGAAAACCTGAATAAAATGAAATGAAATGGCTTATTCTGCCATTTTGGCAGCAAAAGTTCGTTCAATTTTATTTTTAGTTGGTGAGTAGGGGATACCATGTCGATTTAAAAAGTTCACAAAGAAAGCTTTGCCACTTTCTGCATTTTTAACTTCCATTTCCAATTCAAAATCGTGTTGCCCATGATACCAACTTTCATCTAAAACTAAGAGATTATCTGGTGTGAGTGCTACCTCCGCTCTCTTAGTCGTAAGTTGTCCAAAACTTGTCAGCTTAATTGGATCAATTCCTAAGTCTTTTAAGTAAGTCGCCACATTACCTGTTAGTAAAATATTATCTTCATCAATTAGGTCTTTTGCTTCTGTTAATGTTAACTTATCAGTAGTTTCTAACAGACCATAGCCAGTAACTAGAGGGGACTTTAATGTTAATTCAGCCTCTGTTGGTAGCAGACGAATTCGTAGCCCCATTTTTTGTTTTTTTAATAGATGGTCCGGGGTATCAAAGTAATTATTAGTTTGGGTAAAACAATCTTGCTCTGTCAAGTTATAATCAGTCATTAATTTTGCATATTGTTTGCTGGTTAAACGTGTTTTAAATTCGATTTCAACTTCTTGACTCATCCTAACACTCCTTCAAAAAAAGATACTTCTAACATTTTGGCTCAAAAAAGTAATTTCGTCAATCTTTAAATAGATAAAAATGTAAACTATTGTGGATAACTAACTTTTTTTTATGATTTATGCTAGAATAATACGAGTGAGATTAGTACTAGAAATTTAAGCAAAGAACGAGGTTGCTGAGATGGAAAAATGGGAATTATTTTTAGCACCATATGAACAAGTGGTGTCTGAGATGAAAATAAAATTAAAAGGCATTCGTAAGCAGTTTAGAGATAACAATCAACATGCCCCAATCGAATTTGTGACAGGTCGGGTTAAGCCAATGGATAGCATTAAAATCAAATCCAAATTACGTGGTATTCCGATGGAGCGTTTGGAAGATGAGATGCAAGACATTGCCGGGCTTAGAATTATGTGTCAGTTTGTTGATGATATTTATGAAGTGGTTCGCTTGATTAGGGCACGTAAAGATATGACAGTTGTTCAGGAGCGAGATTATATCACAAATCAAAAAGAGAGTGGTTATCGTTCTTATCACTTGATTATTGAATATCCAGTTCAGTTAGTGACAGGGGAAAAGAAAATCTATGCGGAAATTCAAATTAGAACATTATCAATGAATTTTTGGGCAACGATCGAGCATTCACTCAATTATAAATATCAGGGCGAGTTTCCTCAAGAAATTAATGATCGGTTGCGGAATGCCTCCGAAGCTGCTCATTGGCTAGATGAAGAAATGTCGAAGATTCGTGAAGAAATTCAAGAAGCACAACAGTTATTTTCACATGGTCGAGGGAAGCAACATGATCGATATTATCAAGACTATTTAAAACGTCACGAGGAGATAGCTCGTTTAGAAGCTAGTGAAGACCAAGCTAGTGAGACAGATAGTTTGGAATAACTAAAGGGAGATGGAGTAGGTGAAGGTATCAATAATCGCGAATCGGTCTGAAAAATCACAGCAAGCCATGGCGAAATTAACAAAACTTATTGCCGCCACGGAGATAGAAATTAATGATAAACAACCGGATATTGTTATTTCTATAGGGGGCGATGGTACTTTATTGTCAGCGTTTCACCGATATGTTCACTTATTAAATAAGATACGCTTTGTAGGAATCCATACAGGCCATTTAGGTTTTTATACAGATTGGCGGGACTATGAATTAGAAAAACTACTGACAAGCTTATTAAATGACGAAGGACAAAGTGTCAGTTATCCTCTACTCGATGTCCGAGTGACATTTTATGATAATAAAGAATCACAACATTTTTTAGCTTTAAATGAATGTACCATTAAAAGAATGACTCAAACAATGGTGGCTGATATCTCCATTAAGAAAGAGTTATTCGAACGTTTTCGTGGGGATGGTTTATCGGTGGCTACGCCAACGGGGTCAACTGGTTATAATAAAAGTGTAGGTGGGGCGGTTATTCATCCGCGAGTCAACGTATTACAAATGACGGAGATTGCCTCATTAAATAATCGAGTGTATCGGTCATTAGGCTCACCTTTAGTGATTGCCAATGATGAATGGATTACTATAGCATTAGCCGAGGCCGATGATTATTTACTGTCGATTGATCAGTTGAACTTACCTCAATCTAAAATAAAACAAATAGAATACCGGATTGCTGATGAACGGATTCATTTTACCGCTTCAAAACATACCCATTTTTGGCGACGAGTAAAAGATGCCTTTATAGAAAAAAGTTCGGAAGAAAAGGACCTAGAAATACATGATTTTTAATTGGACATATAAGGAACTAGAACCACAACAGATTAAATATTTTTTGAAAAATCAGGGAGTGTCTAGAGGGCTACTAGCAAAGGTGAAATTTCATGGTGGGCATATTTCAGTCAATGGTCAGCGAGAAAATGTGCTGTATTACTTGAAAAAAGATGATGTGTTGACCTTTGAAATTCCCGATGAAAAAGAACATGAGACACTCATCCCAGATGAAACGCCAATTGAAATAGTGTTTGAAGATGAGCACTATCTTGTAGTCAATAAACCGACGAATGTGGCATCAATTCCTGCTCAGTACCATCCGAAAGGAACGATGGCAAACCGAGTGAAGCATTATGTCTGTAGTCAAGGTTATGCCAATCAAGTTGTTCATATTGTGACCCGTTTAGATCGAGATACTACAGGGTTGATGTTATTTGCTAAGCACGGTTTTGCTCATGCTTTATTAGATCAAGAATTGCGAAATAAGCGTGTAATTAAAAAATATCAAGCCTTGGTGAGTGGTAATATCTCAGATTTAGAGAGTCATGCAATAATTGACTTACCGATTGAACGTGACCTGACATCATTATTAAAACGGCAGACGGGTCCCAATGGCTTAGCCTCTAAGACTGAATACTGGTTATTAGAGAGAAGAAAAAACTTGGCTTTAGTTGATATTCAATTGCACACAGGGCGTACGCATCAAATTCGTGTTCACTTTGAAGCGCTTAGTTGCCCCTTGTTAGGGGATGAGATGTACGGTGGGGAGTTGAATCAAGGTATCAGGCGTCAAGCCTTACACTGCGGTGAATTGATTTTTACACACCCATTTACAAAAGAGACGGTACACTGCCAATTAGCTTTACCAAAAGATATGAAAACGGTGTTGGGTAGCATGCAAGAATAAAGGGAACGGAGGAGAAAGTTTAATGGATGGTCAAACAACGATTGAGGAGCAATATGACTATTTATTAGCTGTTCTTCAGGCAGATCAGTTAATAGAGTTTAGAGAACTATTTTTTAATCTTCATATTTATGAGCAAGGGCAATTTTATTTATCTTTAAATGAAGAGGAGCGCCAACGCGTATACACTTATTTGTCACCTAAGGAAATGGCAGATATGTTCGATGTTATTGAAGAAGATGAAGAAGATGTGGAAGAATATTTAAAAGAGATGAAGCCAAGCTATGTGGCAGACATGTTAGCAGAAATGTACACAGATAATGCTGTGGATACTTTAAATCAATTAGATAAAACAACTATGGCTAAGTATCTGAGTTTGATGGATACCGAAAGTGCGAGTGAAATCAAGGAATTATTACACTATGAAGACGAAACGGCTGGTTCAATTATGACCACTGAATATGTCTCCATTGTTGCCAATCAAACGGTTCGTTCTGCTATGTATCTTTTAAAAAATGAAGCCACAGTAGCAGAGACGATTTATTATGTCTTTGTCGTGGATCGTGAAAATATTTTAGTAGGGGTTATTTCACTAAGAGATTTAATTGTGAATGATGATGATCGAATGATCTCAGATATTATGAGTGAGCGGGTAATGTCAGTTAAAGTCGGTGATGATCAAGAAGATGTGGCAAAAATGATTCGAGATTATGACTTTTTAGCAGTTCCGGTTACTGATTATGAGGGACATTTATTAGGGATCGTAACAGTTGATGATATTATTGATGTCATTGATGAAGAAGCAGCCAGTGATTATTCAGGTTTGGCAGGGGTAGACGTTGAAGAATCAAGTGAAAATCCTTTTAAAGCTGCGTCTAAACGCTTACCTTGGCTGATAACACTTCTATTTTTAGGCATGTCGACTGCGACTTTGATTGGTCGTTATGAGGAACTGGTAAGCGAGGCAAGTATTTTGGCAGTCTTCATTTCACTTATCACTGGGACAGCTGGAAATGCAGGAACGCAGTCCTTAGCGGTAGCGGTTAGAAGACTTGCTGTGCAAGATGATAAAGACAGTGGTTTTTTCCGTTTGATTATTAGTGAAGTACTGACCGGTTTAATTACCGGAGCAGTGACAGGTCTTGCGATTTTTATTGTGGTAGGTATTTGGAAACAGAATTTCCCATTAGGTTTTGTAATAGGAATCGCAATGCTTTTTGCTATTACAGTAGCCAATTTGGCAGGAAGTTTAATCCCAATGCTGATGGATAAGTTAGGTTTTGATCCAGCAGTTGCTAGTGGGCCCTTTATTACGACGCTCAGTGATTTAACGAGTGTCTTAATCTATTTTAATATTGCTAGTCTTTTTATGAGTTATTTCATTTAAAAAAACCTCCTAAAAATAGGAGGCTTTTTTTTATGTTAAGTCAACAATTTTAGTACCATGGATTTCGCTAATCTCTAAATTATTGGCGACCATTTCTTGATTTTCATAAGAAATTCCCCCACCTGGTAAGATAATAATTCGTTTGGCACTATAAGTAATCAATTCTTTTAAATAAGCCAAATTATCAGCGATGGGTGTCCCAGCAGCCCCTCCGTGAGTTAAAATGCGATGGACGCCATTTTCGGCTAACCAATCAATTGCTTTAAATTGTTCTTCTTTATTTAAGGCGTCAAAAGCCATATGGAAGGTAATTTGTAGACCTTCAGCAGCAGCTAAAAATTCTAACATCGCTTCTTTATCAAGTTGACCTTCAGAAGTTAAACAGCCAATTACTATGCCATCAGTTCCCCTTGTTTTGGCAACTGCTAGATCTTCATGCATGATTTTTAACTCGGCATCAGTATAAACAAAGTCACCACCACGAGGGCGAATGATTGTCATAACGGTCACCTCATGTTCATGGCAATAATCATAGGTCTGGCTCATAACACCAGGGCTAACAGTTGTTCCTCCCGCTGTTAAATTATCACACAATTCAATTCTCTTAGCTCCAGCTTTGATGGCACTAGGGATATGAGTGAAATTTTCTGCACAGAATTCTTTTATTAACATGTGACACATCCTTTCAATTGATCCATTTAAGGGTCGATAATTGTTATAGACCAATTATACCATATTTTTTCAAAGAAAATGTGGTATGATAATGAAGATATTATGTGAAAGGAACAAGGCTAATGTTGTTAAAAAAAATTGATCAAGGACGAGCTTACCTAGAAAAACATGGCGAGTTATTTGCCTGTCCTAAATGCTCAAGTAAGATGTCAATAAAGGAAAATACGATGAGTTTTGTTTGTCAAAATCACCATCAGTACGACTTATCTAAAAAAGGAACGCTTCATTTTTTATCTCACCATATCAAAACAGATTATGATAAAGAAATGTTAGTCCATCGTCAAGAGATGATTAAAAGTGGCTTATATCAACCACTTGTAAAAAAAATTGCTGATTTAATGAGACAAATACCAATAACAAGTATGGTTGATATGGGATGTGGCGAAGGCAGTTTTTTGCAAGCCTTAGCAGATGAGAAAGTTCCTGGGACCAAAATAGGCTTTGATATTTCAAAGGATGGGGTATTTTTAGCGACTAATCAACCAGTAGAGGCTTTTTGGTGTATTGCAGACATGACGAATTTACCTTTTGCTAGTCAGAGTATGAGTCATTTGTTAAATATTTTTTCTCCAAGTCATTATAGTGAATTT
The DNA here is from genome assembly GCF_029144185.1 of Vagococcus intermedius. NCBI lineage: Bacteria > Bacillati > Bacillota > Bacilli > Lactobacillales > Enterococcaceae > Vagococcus > Vagococcus intermedius. Next base: position 453,589 of record NZ_CP110232.1, read on the forward strand.
ACGCGTGTCCTACAAAAAGAGGGCTTGTTAATTAAAGTAGTACCTGAAGAGAATTACTTAAAAGAGTTAAGAGAAGTCTTTTATGTAGATAATGAAAGTAAACAAGTGTACAGTAATGAAAAAGTTGTTAATAAATTTTCACAAGAAATGACACTCCTTTCACAAGAACGTTTGACTTATCAAGTCCCTGTAAGCGAAGAAAATCAAGAACACCTTTTAAGAATGTCACCATTACATTGGGGAGCGTCAAAACAGGCTTTCGCTCAGGCTAAAGCACAAGGGATTACTGAAATAACAATCGATGTTTTGGTCTTAGTTGGAAAAAGTAAAATGTAAATGTGAATTTTTTTTGAAAATGGTTGTTGCAAATTGTGAAAGCATTTGGTATAGTATCTTTAAAGTTATTTTTCGATAGTTTTTATCAGGGTCCTGTTCTGATAAAAGTTAGTGAAAAATACTCACTAACGTAACGACTCGCAGTGGACTAACACCGAGGCGATACGTTCTTTTTTTGTATATCGCCTCAAATAGAAATAGTCAAATGACCAGGAGGAAATAATCATGACAAATCATATTGTCTTATTTGAACCACAAATACCTGCCAATACAGGGAATATTGCGAGAACATGTGCCGCAACTAATACGCCCTTGCATCTAATTGAACCTTTAGGTTTTTCAACGGATGATAAACAGTTAAAACGTGCCGGACTAGATTATTGGAACGATGTAGACCTTACGTACTATAAAAATTTAGCTGATTTTTTAGAAAAAAATCCGACTATTTCACTACATTTAGTCACAAAATTTGGTCATGATGTGTATAGTGACGTAGATTATAATGATGGAAAAGATCACTATTTTATGTTTGGAAAAGAAACAACAGGTTTGCCAGAAGAATTTATGCGGGACAATGAAGAGTTATGTGTTCGAATACCGATGAACGATGAACATGTCCGTTCGCTTAATTTATCTAATACAGCTGCCTTAGTCATTTATGAGGCCTTACGTCAACAAAGTTTTCCAAATTTAGAACTAACTCATCATTACGAAAACGATAAATTGGATTAAGTTTTAATCAAAAAAACGAGGTTAGCCATGGCTAACCTCGTTTTTTAGTTGTGTTAATTTTTTTAGATCGAGGTTGCTATCTGTTAGTACATCGAGATGCTTAGTTATCGTGTCGATTGGCCAGTCCCACCAAGCTAAGGCTTCAAGGGCTTGAATAACCTCATCTGAAAAGCGTTTCTTTATTTGTCTTGCAGGGTTTCCACCGACAACTGTATAAGGTGGAATATCTTTTGTTACAACTGAGTTTGCTGCAATAATACTACCATTACCAATCGTAACGCCTGGTAAAACAGTGACATTTTGCCCAAACCAAACATCGTTTCCAATGATAGTATCGCCTTTATAGGGTAAGTCAGTTAATTTTGGAGCATGGTCTGCCCACTGCCCACCCATGATATTAAAAGGATAAGTTGTGACAGAAGCTAGACGATGGTTACAGCCATTCATGATGAACTCAATACCGCTAGCAATGGCACAAAATTTTCCAATAATTAAGTTATCACCAATAAAATCATAGTGATGGGTGACGCACTCTTCAAAGCTTATTTCTGAGTTGCCGGCATCAAAATAGGTGTAGTCACCAACACTTATGGAGTCTCTTGTTAAATCATTTTTGATAAAGATAAGTTGTGGAATGAGAGGATTAGGATATTTGGCATTTTTGTCTGGAATTAGCATTAAATCACTCCTTTTAGTGAGTGTAAATAAAAATCATGTTACTGTCAATAAGTAGTAGTCGATAAAAAAACTAAAAAGGTTATTTTTTCTTGTTATTATTCAGATAAACTACTATCATAGATACATAATCCAAAAAGAAAGTGGGAGTGAAATGGGAGACGTACTTGCAGATGAATTAGATCCAACTGAAGGCATGTTTATCACAGGGAAAGTAGCCGCTATCTTTTTTCAAAACCCTACTAATTTTTATAAAGTAGTCTTGGTTAAAGTAGTCTCTACTAATACTTCTTATAAAGAAAAAGAAATTGTTGTGACAGGGAGCTTTGGAGATCTACAAGAGGAAGAAGTCTATCGTTTTCAAGGTGATTTTGTTGACCATCCAAGGTATGGTCAACAGTTTCAAGTCGAGTCATATCAGCAAGATAAACCGACGTCTGAAACGGGACTAATTGCTTATCTATCCAGTGATAAATTTCCAGGTATTGGGAAGAAAACTGCTGAAAATATGGTTGAAATGTTAGGTGAAGGGATTATTGATGAAGTTATGGCGGACCCAACACGTCTTAATAGTGTTCCAGGCATCACTTCAGCCAAACGAGATATGATCGTTGAGACGCTTCGTCAAAATTATGGAATGGAACAAATTGTCATTGGGCTAAACCGTTACGGTTTTGGCAGTCAGTTAGCCATGGCTATATTTCAAACCTATAAGGAAGAAACCTTAAACATTATTGAAGAAAATCCTTATCAATTAACAGAAGATATTGAAGGAATTGGGTTTAAAAAAGCAGATGTTATAGCGGAGCAACTTGGTTACGCAGCTGATTCGCCTAAACGATTAGCAGCTGCCATTAGACATGTCTTATTAGATAGTTGTTTTGATACAGGTAACACCTATATTGAAGCCGAAGAGTTACTAAAAAAGGCTATCAGAACTTTAGAAAGTAGTCGCTCATTTAGAATCAGTCCAGACTTAGTGGCCAATGAAATCATTGCCTTAGTAGAAGCGAATAAAATACAACAAGAAGGGACACGCCTTTATGAAAATACACTGTATTTTTCTGAATGGGGGGTTGGTACGTCCATTCAACGCTTACTATCACGAAAGAAAACAATAAAATATGATGAAGAAGATATCGATAAAACCATCCGATTAATTGAGAAAAAGTTAGCTATTAGTTATGGAGATTCTCAGATTGAAGCAATGAAAGAAGCTATTCGCTCACCGTTATTTATTTTAACTGGCGGACCAGGTACAGGGAAAACAACTGTCATTAATGGCATTGTGACACTTTTTGCAGAATTAAATGGTCTCTCATTAGATATTGACGATTATCAAAACGCCATTTTTCCAATTTTGTTGGCAGCACCAACAGGTAGGGCAGCCAAACGGATGAATGAAACGACAGGTCTGCCGGCAAGTACCATTCATCGTATGTTGGGGTTAACTGGTCGTGAGAGTAACGCAAGTTTAAGTAGCAAAGAATTAGAAGGTGGGTTATTAATTGTTGATGAAATGTCGATGGTTGATACGTGGTTAGCTAATACCTTGTTAAAAGCAGTGCCAACAAATATGCAGATTATCTTAGTAGGGGATAAAGATCAATTGCCTTCTGTCGGGCCAGGTCAAGTCCTTCATGATTTACTAGGAATTAGTGAATTACCGAGTCGAGAGCTTGTCGAAATTTATCGTCAAGAAGATCAGTCTAGCATTATTTCTTTAGCACATACTATCAAAAAAGGACAGCTACCTGATGATTTTACTCAAAACCATCGTGATCGCTCCTTTTTCCAAGCAAATGCTTATCAAATTGAAGAGATTATTAGACAAATAGTAACTAAAGCCCAAAAAAAAGGATTTACACCACAAGATATTCAAGTTCTGGCACCAATGTATCGTGGGGTTGCTGGGATAGATAACCTGAATAAGATGATGCAAGAAATATTTAACCCTAATTCAGATGGTCAACGAAAAGAAGTTGTCTGGAATGATAAAATCTATCGAATTGGGGATAAGGTGTTACATTTAGTTAACAGTCCAGAAGCAAATGTGTTCAATGGGGATATGGGAAAAGTTGTTGGCATCACCCTAGCCAAAGACTCAGAGGATAAGGTGGATGAACTGATTCTTGAGTTTGACGCTAATGAAGTGGTTTATAAGCGGAATGAATGGAATAAAATTACTCTGTCATATTGTTGTTCGATTCATAAATCTCAAGGTAGTGAGTTTAAAATGGTTATACTTCCAATGGTTCATCAATATCAACGTATGCTACAAAGAAATCTACTATATACAGGCTTGACGCGTAGTAAAGATTTGTTGATTTTATTAGGAGAAGTAAAAGCATTTAGCGAATGTGTCGCCAATGAAGGGGCGAATCGTCAAACAAGTCTTAAAGAACGAATTATCTCAGCTGACCAAATGTCTCTCACCTTACGAACACGATTAGAAAACTATGAAACGAATTTAATGATAGAAGAGGACAGTGAGATCGGTGAGCTGTCCAGTTCTGAGAAAAAAGCTGAGGTTGGGATAAAAAAAGTTAACTCTCAAAAAAAAGAGACAGCTAAACAAGAGCCGGTCTCCTCACCTAAAGTGGAGGAACTGTCATTATTTAGTAATGATTTTAATGAAGAGGATAAGCGGACAAAGATCGTCAACTTAGAACCTTTAGCAAGTCAAGAATCAGAAGAGTCTATTGAACCCAATCAATTAACGCTAACAAAAGTCAGGGAACAGTTGATTGACCCAATGATAGGAATGACAGATATTACGCCATATGATTTTATGGCTAATTAAATTAATTAGGTTACAGTTAATCATTTTTGAGGGTTCTTCGAAAATGATTAACTGTTTTTTTGTATGATATTAATTTTAGGTAGGACCAGAATTATTAGTCGACTATAAGAACAGTACGCAATCGTGTTCATTTATTGTTAGATATTTATGTTTTTTGCGACAGATTGTGATGATTCTCGTTTTTATAGTGAATAAAAGCCTACTATTGTTGATTCTTAAGAGATGTCATTAGGATTGTAGAAGGAAGATTTAGTTAGTGTTTGCTATCACTAGTGTATTTCTTGCGAAAAAAAATTGATTACAGTACGATGTATTTAAGCAAAAGAAAAGCGCTTTTCAATTGTTGATAAAGTCAAAACATGGAGGAGAAGATAGTATGCATTTATTGGCTATGATGATAGTAGGATTACTTATTGGAGCAGCAGCGAGTGCAATAACTTCTAAGAGTATCCCTGTTTCTGGTTGGTTAGGTAATATTCTAGCTGGATTGATTGGTTCTTGGTTAGGCCAATCTTTATTTGGAACATGGGGGCCGAGGTTAGCTGGTATTTCCCTGTTACCATCTCTAGTGGGCGCTATTATTTTAGTTTTAGTGGTGTCACTTGTTATGAGTAATATGGCTAAACGAAATTAAGTGAGTGTCATGTTGATTAACTAGAAATATAGTAACAATCAGACTTAACGCTAACAAGCGTGAAGAAATATAAACTAATAAAAAGTAAGCGACATAAAAATAAAGGTTTTGGACAAGGTATTGTACAACCATCCCTATTATTGACATGACTGCATCCAAAACTAGTAAAACAGTTTTGGGTGCTTTTTGTTTTAAATAAACTATTCGGATTTAGAAAGGAAGAAATCAGATGACAATCAAACATGATAAAAATAATGAAGTAGAAGAGACAAAAGAATCACCTTTAGTAGAACCGGAAGAAAAGAATCCACCTAAACCGTTGGTTAACCCTAAAAAAGATGAACCACTAAGTCCTTTAACAGAACCAAATAAAAAATAATGAGAGTGAGAGATGGAAGGAGAATGCGACATGCAAAAAAAATTAATGGAAAATAAAAGTAAAGTTAGTAAATTTTTAATTGCAACAGCAGCTACCTATGCTTTTAACAAATGGTTAACTAAAAATAATCAAAAAGCAGATAAAAAGAAAAGAAAAAACTAAAAAGTGCTGGGAAATATCAGGTATTAAATAACTCTAAATAAGAAAGGAGATACTTAAGATGACGATCAATGAAGAAAATAAAATCAGTACAAATAACGTTGTGAGAGAAGAATTATTAGTAGATGATCAAAGAAATAACCAGGCAGGTAAGTCACTTTCATGGGGGGCTATTTTAGCAGGTGTGATGACGTTCTTTTCACTGTTTATCCTCTTATCCTTTATTGGTTCAGCGATTGGCTTTGGAACGGTTGCGCCTACTTCTGATAAACCTTTTGAACATGTTGGAGCAGGTCTAATTACTTGGACGATTCTTACGTTCTTACTGTCGTTTTTAGGAGCAGGTTTTGTTTCGGGGGCGACTGCTAAAAAATCAGGTTATATCCATGGATTTTTAACATGGGCAGCCTCATTTTTATTATTAATAGTGGTCTTAACTTTTGCGACAGTCGGGGCACTATCTAACCTTGGCTCCCTATTTGGTAATGCTGTTGCTGATGTTGGCGATGGGATCACAGAAGTTGTTCAGATTTCTGCTAGTGGTGTCACTGACTTGGCTACTAATTTAGGTGACGAGATCGACACTGATAAATTAAATCAAGCAGTTAAGGGTGGTCTTAAGGAAACAGATATCCCAGAGCTACAACCTGATTATTTAAAAAAAGAACTAAATAAATCAACAGACTATCTGAAAAAAGCTGGCAAACAGATGGTAACAGAACCGGAAAACTCAGATCAAGCGATCGATAATTTATCTAAGAACTTAGAAAATCAAGTGACTGATATGAAAGAAGCTTTGGATAAGGAAGCGGTGGCTCGTTCTGTTGCTAAAAATACTGATTTGACTGAAGCCGAAGCCAAAGAAGCAGTCTCTAATATTATGACAGAGTATGATAAAGCAAGTAGTCAAGCCTCTAAAAAAATTGAAGAGTTGAAAGAAGATATTAACCAACTAAGGAGTGAGTTAGATAAAGAGGTTAAAGAAGCACGCGAAACAGCAGAAGATGCGTCAAATACAGCAGCTAAAATGTCTGGCTTAGCATTTGTAGCCGCGATGCTAGCGTTAATCCTAACCTCTTACGCTGGCATGAAAGGGGCAAGTACTAAGAGTTATTACGTGTTTAAATAATGACTAGTGTTACTAAATTAGCAGTCATTTCTAATAAAAAAAGCACTTACTTTTAAAGGTAGGTGCTTTTTTCATATTAGTTTAAAAGAATGAGCTTAAGGTTTGTGATGGCAACTAAACTTAGATTGGTTGCCATCACAAACCTTAATTTTGACTATCTTACCTGTTCTTTTTCTTAAACTGATCGCCATAGTCAGAGATAGTTAAGAAAAAGAAAGGAGATCGTTACAACCAAAAGAACCGCTCATTTGTGGAGAAGGTCAGTTTTAGTGGTGCCTGACCTAGTTCTTCACCATCTGCTTGACCAAATTGAGCTGTTGACGAACTTAGCTTTAATTCGGTCATTCGATAATGATGAACGTTAGGTGATGTAAAATGAGTCTGTCTTAAGAGTTTAACAGCTAGACCGATTAAACGATAGGGTGGTTGATAATCGACAACGATTAAAGACATATTTGCCTCTTGGGGATTTGCTAGTGGATCTAAGGCAAGCCCACCTCCAAAATAAGGATGATTAGTTGTTGTACAAAGTAAAGCGTTTGGATAGTCGATTTTTTTACCATCAAACTCAACAGTAAGAGGAAAGCCTTTTTGTTTGAAAATGACAGAGCTAGCAGCCAACAAATAACTCATTGACCCTAAGTGGCACATATTCAATAATTTTTTTAATCTCGAGTGATTTGCTTGTGAAACGATTGCAGCATCAATCCCAATTCCGACATTATTATTAACCCATCGCTCTTGGTTTGTAAGATGATTGTGATAGTGTAAGAGATTAAAGCGTTGTGGTTTTTCACAGGTTAATAAGTGATTAAGAGCTGTTAATGGCTCTTGGCTTAAGTTGACACCTCGAGCAAAATCATTGCCAGAACCTGCCGGGATATAGCCAAGAGGGATATCAAAATTATTTGCTAGGGCATTGATGACTTCGTGTAAAGTCCCGTCACCTCCCACAACGACTAGTAAGGGAAAAGGAGTTGTTTTATCACTGGATTCATTCTTCCAAGGAAGTAAGGTGTCAGTTAAGAGTTTTTTGGTAATAGCCATCGCATGACCTTGATAGTCAGTTGTATAAGTGTGATATATGATATTTAATTGTTTTAATCGTGTGGTAATTTTTTTCGAAATTTTTAGACCGTTCCCACTTCCGGCTTTTTTATTTAAAATAAGGTGCAAGTGTAAGTCAATCATAGCGACTCCTTTCATCTTATAAAGTATATCAAAAAAGACTTTAGAAAGGGAGTCTGATAAGTATTAAGACGTAATCTTATTGCAACTATAGGTATTTTGGACTATAATCCAAGAGGGTCATATACGTCAGAGCCTGTAAATTCAGTTAGCTAATGGTATGCTCCACACGCGGTTCATCTACCATCCCGCGTCATCAAAACTAGGAGGAGGAAAATAAGATGGCGACAAGTAAAAAAACAAAGGTATTAGTTTTGAACGGTATTATCGCAGCAATGTATGTTGCGCTGTCACTAGTATCACCCTTTTCACAAGGGATTATTCAGTTTAGGATATCAGAAAGTTTAAACCATTTAGTTGTATTTAATAAGAAACTAATGTGGGGAGTTGTAGGAGGGGTAGTCCTTTACAATTTATTATTCTCAGAATTAGTGTGGTTAGATGTTTTATTTGGTGGTGGGCAAACTTTTCTTGCATTAGGTCTAACAGCACTATTAACACGTTACGTACCCAATGTTAAAATCCGTTTAGCTATGAACACCCTATTCTTTACTATTAGCATGGTATTGATTGCTTGGATGATTGTGATTACAACAGAAGTCCCTATTCCATTTTGGGCAACCTATGGTAGTCTAGCTTTAAGTGAGTTGATTATTATGACCCTATCAGCACCAATAATGTATTACGTTAATAAAAAAATTGATTTTTCTAAATAAAAAAAAGCAACCTCTAATATAACAGAGGTTGCTTTTTTATTACATCTCTTCAGGTGCTTCTAAACCTAATAGACGTAAATCTTCTTTTAAAACAATTTTTACGGCATGAACTAAAGCCAAACGTGAAGATAGGTCACTATCTTCATTTAAGATTTTAACATGTGCATAATATTTATTGAAAGCTTGAGCTAGTTGGATGGCATGTTTAGCGATAATTGATGGTTCGTATTTATCGCCTGCACGAGCAACTGTTGCAGGGAAAGCCTGTAATAACTTAATAACTTCCCAACTTTCAGGATCATTTAGTGAATAGTTAGCGCCGGCTTCCATTTCAAAGTTAGCTTTGCGTAAAATTGAGGCACAACGTGTGTGTGTGTATTGAACGTAAGGTCCTGTTTCACCCTCAAAACGAACAACTTCTTCTAAAGAGAAATCAAAGTTATTTAGACGATCGTTCTTAAGATCGTGGAAGATAACTGCCCCAACACCTACTTGGTGAGCGACTTCTTCTTTGTTGGCTAAATCAGGATTTTTCGCTTCGATTTGAGCTTTAGCTAAGCCGATTGCCTCATTTAAAACTTCTTCTAATAAGACGATTTTACCTTTACGTGTTGACAATTTTTTCCCATCTTTTGTGATTAGACCAAATGGAATGTGGTGAATATCGTTTGCCCATTCAAAACCTAATTCATTAAGAACGGCTTTCAATTGTTTGAAATGACCAGATTGTTCATTTCCTACAACATATAAAGCTTGAGCAAAGTTGTAGTTTTCTTTACGGTATAAAGCTGCTGCCAAATCACGTGTGATATAAAGAGTAGCACCATCAGATTTACGGATTAGGGCAGGGTTCAAGTCATATTTTTCAAGATCTACAATATCTGCACCTTGGCTAGATATAAGTAAGTTTTTCTCTTGTAATAAGTCAATAACAGGTTGCATTTTATCATTATAGAATGCTTCACCGTTATAAGAATCAAAACTAATTTTTAATAAATCATAAACATGTTGGAATTCTTTAAGTGATTCGTCACGGAACCATTCCCATAAAGCAGTGGCTTCTTCATCGCCATCTTCTAGTTTTTTGAACCATGCACGACCTTCAACTTCTAATGTTGCATCAGTTTCAGCATCTTCATGGAATTTAACGTATAAACGTAATAATTCTTGAATCGGTGCTTTTTTAACGGCTTCTTCAGAACCCCATTTTTTATAAGCGACCATTAATTTACCAAATTGTGTTCCCCAATCCCCTAAGTGATTGATGCGAATTGATTGGTAGCCATTTTTGTTCATGATCTCTGCTAAAGAGTTTCCAATAACAGTTGAACGTAAATGACCCATTGACATTGGTTTCGCAATGTTAGGTGATGACATATCGATTGGGACTTGTTGGTTTTGTCCAGTATTATTTTTACCGAAATCAGACCCTTTTTCAGCGATTTCAGTTAATGTCGCATGGCTAACTTGACCTTTGTCTAAGAAGAAGTTGATGTAAGGTCCAACTACCTCAACTTTTTCAAAAGCCTCATCTGGAATATCCGCTACCAAATCAGCGGCGATTGCTTGTGGTGCTTTGCGTAGGACTTTAGCTAGAGAGAAAACCGGAAAAGCAACATCACCATGTTGCGTCGTTTTTGGGTTTTCTAATAGGTTCAAAATTTCTTCAAGTGTTAGATAGTCAGATAAGGCTTGACTAAGAGCTTGTGCAACAACAGTTCTTTCATTCATAATTAGGCCTCCAAATAGTTTGTCTTAATAAGTGAGAGAGTGACTCAATCACTTAATCTTACTTTCAATAAATTATTAAAAGTATAAATGATGATATACTTGAATAATTATACCAAAAAATGAGATGAAATACTATCTAATTAGCTAGGAAGTCTTCTGGTGTGGTGCAACAAATTAGTGGAAAGTAGTAAAAAAAGTAAGTGCTATCAAAGAAAATTTGGTATACTTAGTGAGATAAGAATAGGAGAGGTGAGCTATGAAAAAAAGCAATCGACAAGCAATCATTAAAAGAATTATTCAAGAAAATGAAATTGAAACCCAAGATGATTTGATTCAATGTTTAAAAGCCGAAGGTGTTCAAGCTACCCAAGCAACTATTTCACGTGATGTTAGAGAATTAGGAATTGTTAAAGGTCATACCGAATCAGGGACTGTCAAATATGTTTTAATTGATCAAGGTCAAAATAATACTCGGGAGAGACTTCAAGAAGTAATCGAGGAGTCTGTGGAGAAAGTTAGTCAAGTCCAGTTTATGGTGGTTATTCAGACGTATTTAGGTGCAGCTAATATTTTAGCAGCAATTATTGATGATTTAGAGATGCCAGAAGTCGCTGGGACATTGGCTGGAGCTAACACGTTATCGATTATCACACATTCTAATGAGGAAGCTAAAATAATCAATGATTTTATTTTAGCTTACTTAAAATAAAAAAAACGACCTTATGGTCGTTTTTTTTTATTTACCATAAGCCTGGTTCGGCTTGAACTGTAATCAGCTCTTTAGTAAAGGGATGCTCAAGCTGTAAAGTTTTGGCATGGAGCATCAAGCGCGAGGCTTGCTGTGGTCGAGGGTTATAAAGTGGATCTCCTAAGATAGGATGACCAATACTCTCTAAGTGAACTCTAATTTGATGTGTACGACCTGTCTCTAAGACGCATAGGACGTAAGCTTCATTATTTTCTGATTTTTCAACAGTCACATGAGTGATGGCTTCTTGACCATGAGTAGTTGAAACGATCCGTTTACGTTTGTCGTGGCGATCAGTTGTGATTTTTTTATTGATTGTAAAGCGACCTTCATCCAAATTGCCACTGACAAGAGCTTGGTAGATTCGGGTGATATCTTTAGCTTCTAACATCCGACCTAAAATAGGTAAGATAAAAGGATTTTTAGCAAAGACAATGGCGCCACTGGTATCTTTATCTAAACGATGTACCACATAAGGTAGCTGATCAACTGGTTCAAGATAAGCTGCTACGTGATTGAGTAAGGTATGATTTTCCTCAGGTGTGTTAGGGTGTGTTTTCATACCATAAGGTTTATTAACAATTATAAGATGATCATCTTCGAATAAAACTGTCACGTTTTGGCTAGAACCTAAGGCAATCTCAGGTTGTTTATAGTCGCTATCTTCAAAGGTTAATGTAATAATATCTCCAGCGTTTACCTGTTCATGGAATGGAAGTACTTGGTGATTAACAAGGACATTGCGGCGTGTTCTCAAAAAGTGACGAACTTTTCGGGGGACTAACCAAACATTTTCTAATAAGCTGGCTAGATCCATTGATTCAAAATTTTCTGGTAGTGTTAAGGTATATTCCATTAAGTAAGTTGCTCCTCTAGTATTCTTTAAATTAGTGTAAAAAATGTTAAAAATCAGTAATTCTTATGCATTGTATCACATTTTTTGAATAACTTCATGGTATGATGAAGCACAGAGCTCAAAAGAACATCAGACTTAGGGCCCAGTTTATTAAGTGAAATATATGATAAAATAACTATAGTAATAATCATTTTATGAGTAAATGAAGGATTGTTTGAGGGGTGAGAAGATGGATGAAAAAAAACTAACAGAGCGTATTAAAGCGTCTCTACACAAATTTTGGATGTGGTTAAAGCCTTATCTTATCCAGTTTCACCATTGGCGTAAGCGAGTTTGGAAGAAGTATCAGATTAATAAAATCATTGTATTAGTGACGTTAACAGTGATGTTAGTCACGAGTATTTATTTGTTTTATCTAGCTAAAAGTGCCAATGTAGAAACGTTAAAAGCAGGGCTGTCACAAGTAACAACTGTCTATGATCAAGAGGATCAAGAGGCTGGAACCTTATATGGGCAAAAAGGGACCTTTGTTGAGTTAGATAAAATATCACCTAATTTGGTTGATGCTTTAGTCTCAACTGAAGATCGACGCTTTTATGAACATAAGGGCTTTGATGTTAGAGGAATAGCCAGAGCGGTTGTTGGCGTTTTAACGAGAGGTCATATTACTGGGGGAGGTAGTACGATTACACAACAATTAGCTAAAAATGCCTATTTGACACTAGACCAAACCTTAAATAGAAAAGCGAAAGAATTATTTTTAGCGATTGAAATTGAGAAAAAGTATTCAAAAGATGAAATCATGGAGATGTATCTCAACAATGCTTACTTTGCAAATGGTGTTTGGGGAGTGGAAGATGCCTCGCATAAATATTTTGGTAAAAATGCAGCTAATCTCACGGTAGATGAAGCAGCAGTCATTATTGGGATGTTAAAAGGCCCGACCATTTTTAACCCAATTGACAATTTTGAGGCAGCCAAAGATCGTCGTAATACCGTTTTAGAGGTGATGGCAGAAAATGGTAAGATTGAGCAGGCGTCTTCTGAACAGATGCAAAAAGATGAGTTGTATTTATCAGATGACTATGAAGATAAAAAAGGGTATCAGTATTTAGATTATTTTGACGCTGTTATCAACGAAGCTGAATCTCGTTATAAAATTAAAGATGAGGATTTATTAAATAAAGGGTATAAAATTTATACAGCCTTAGATCAGCAGTATCAGCAAGACATGGATACGACCTTTAAAAACGATGATCTTTTTCCAGAAGATGCAGAAGATGGTGAAAAAGTTCAAGGTGCTTCGATTGCCTTAAACCCAAAAACAGGAGGGGTTCAAGCCGTAGTAGGAGGTCGGGGCGAACATGTGACGCGTGGTCTAAACCGAGCTACTCAGTCTTCTTTATCACCTGGTTCGACGATGAAGCCTTTGGCTGTTTATACACCAGCCTTGGAGTCCGGTTACAAACCAGATGATATGTTAAAAGATGAGAAATTAAGTTTTTATGATGTTGAAAACTACGATAATGTCTATCGGGGTGAAGTGCCGATGTATCAAGCTATTGCAGATAGTTTAAATCCATCTGCAGTATGGTTGTTTAATAAAATTGGCATTGAGGTTGGTGCGAAAAAAGTTGAAAAATTTGGGATTAAACTCGATGAAAAAGATCATTATCCAGGGTTGGCTCTAGGTGGGATGACTAAGGGAACGACTCCTTTAAGAATGGCAAGTGCCTATACAGTATTTGCCAATGAAGGTAAAAAAAGAGACCCTCATTTTATTCGTAAAATAGTTGATGCCACAGGAGCAGTCGTGGTTGACAATGAAGAAGCCAAAGTAAAAAGTGTGACGACCCCAGAGGTTGCTGATAAAATGACAGGTATGTTACAAGGTGTTTTTAGTTCTGGAACAGGGGTAAATGCTAAACCAGATGGGTATCAAATCGCCGGTAAAACAGGGACAACTGAAAGTGTCAATGTTGACTCACAATCAAAAGATCAGTGGATTATTGGGTATACACCTGATGTTGTGATTGCTACATGGATTGGCTTTGATGAAAGCAGTGAGATTCATTATTTGACCGGGACAAGTAGTCAAGGAATCTCTTTGATTTTCAAAGACCAAGCTCAACGGATTTTGAGCCATTCCCCACAGACGCCATTTGAAGTGGCAGATGTGAGTCAATCTCTGAAAGAAGAAGAGGCAAACAACAAAGAAGAGACAGAAAAAATGAAAGCTGAATTCCAAGAAAACTTAGCCAAGTTAGGTGATAAAGTCAAAGAAGGAACTGACTATGTTGGTGAACGTCTGAAAGAAGGTGCGGGTGATTTGGGTGGTCAATTGAAAGAAGGCGCACGTGAATTCCGTGATCAACTAGGTAGTTTATGGAATAAGGTAAACCAATAAAAAGTCTCTCATTTATTTGTTTAAAATCGTTAATTTAAGCTGAAAGGCTAGGAAAAAAGCAGGAAAAATGTTATTCTAGTAAAGATTAGAAATAGAGAGAAAAGGGGTATTTACTATGACAGTTAATATTTATGATAGTGCTAACCAAATTGAGAAAGAAATCCGCGAATTACCAGAATTTGTTGCGTTAAAAGACGCTTTTGCAGCCGTTAAAGCTGATGAGGCATCGTTTGAATTATTTAAAGAATTCCAAACATTGCAAATGGAATTGCAACAAAAACAAATGCAAGGTGGCGAATTCTCAGATGAAGATGCTACTAAAGCTCAAGAACTAGCTGAAAAAGTTCAAGCATCTGATTTAATTAGTGAATTAATGACAAAAGAACAAGGCTTCAGCATGATTGTAAATGATTTGAATCGTATCATTATGAAACCAATTCAAGAATTATATTCAGAAGCTTAAGCGACTAATTTATTTAATAAGAGTCCATCACATTTAGTGATAGACTCTTATTTTCTTATGAGATAAACTTATTTATGTCAGCTGATAGAGTGGATACACTATTAGCGTCAAAAAACTAGGTAGCTAGTTTTAATGAAAGGATGAAGGGATAATGAAAAAATTAAGAGAATTAGCAATTGATGAAGCTTTTGAGATGTTTGTATTAGTTAAGCAAGCTGATGTACGTATGGCTAAAAATGGTAAAAAATTTATAGCCTTTACCTTTCAAGATACATCAGGAAGCATTGATGGAAAATTTTGGGATGCTTCAGAAGAAGAAATTAAGCGTTTTGTAGCGGGCTCTGTTGTTATGTTGGGAGGAAAACGTGAAGTGTATCAAAGTAACCCTCAAATTAAAATTTTACACTTACGACTGGCAACTGAAGAAGAACCAAACTCACCAAGTCTCTATATGGAGAAAGCACCAATCCAGCGTGAGGAGATGATGGAAGAAATTAATCAAACCATTTTTGATATTACGAATGCTAATTGGAATCGGATTGTCCGTCATTTATTGACTCAATATCAAACAGAATTCTTTGAGTTTCCAGCAGCCAAAAGAAATCATCATGCTTTTGCTGGCGGGCTAGCTTATCATACTGTTTCGATGTTACGTATTGCTAAATCAATTTGTAAAGAATACCCTGAGTTAAATCCAGCCCTACTTTATTCAGGTGTTATTTTACATGATTTAGGAAAAGTTATTGAATTATCTGGTCCTATTTCAACCGAGTATACCTTGGCTGGCAATTTAGTTGGACATATTGTTTTAGTGAATGAAGAAATCACGAAAGCCTGTCAAACATTAAAAATTGACGATCATTCAGAAGATGTTTTAGTATTAAAACATGTTATTTTAGCTCACCATGGTTTATTAGAATACGGCTCACCTGTTCGCCCTAAAATTTTAGAAGCAGAGGTTCTTCATCAGATTGATAATTTGGATGCCTCAATTCAGATGATGTTAGGTTCTTTAAAACAAATCGAACCAGGTGACTATACGGAACGTATCTTTGGAATGGACAATCGTAATTTTTATTTACCACGTATGTAAAAAAAGAGTTAACCTAATTACTAGGTTAACTCTTTTTTCTTATAAAATATAATCTTTGGCAATAAAGGCTGTCCCAACGGTTATAGATTCAGGTAATTCTAAAATACCTTTTGCTTTTGGAGCATTTGGAACAGCTAATTCACTAGCTGAACAAATCATCCCAAGACTTTCAACACCACGTAGAGCACCAGGCCAAATCATTAGCCCATCAGGCATCATAGCGCCAGGTTTAGCGACAACAACTTTTAGGCCTTCACGAATGTTTGAGGCACCGCAAACGATTTGTAATACCTCACCATTGTCAACCTCAGTTTGAGTGACAGAGAGGTGATCTGAATCTGGGTGTGGCACACATTCTTTAACAAAACCGACAACAATTTTTGGGCGACCATCGTCTGTTATGGCTTCCGTAAATCCTTGTGTAGTTAGCTCATCGTTTAGAGAAGCTAGTTGTTGGCTAGTTAAGAAAATTTGACCGTTACCAGTTATATCTGGCAATAAGATTGAGGCATCAAAAATATTCCATGCAACCGTCTCATTTGAGTCTTTTAAAAAGACACGTGTAATAGTGCCGCGGCGTTCCATTTCTACTGCTTGTCCATTTGCATTTGCAACGGTTACTAAAAGAGTATCACCGACTGCTTTTTTATTATAACTAAAAATCATTATATTCTCCTTTAAATAAATCTACTATTATTTCTCATCAAGGGTAGGTCTAACTACTAAAACATCACAAGGGGCGTTACGAATGACATAGTCACTGACGCTACCCATCATTAATTTTTCGACGGCACTTAAACCAGATTGCCCGACCATAATCAAATCAGCTTGATATTTTTGAGGTAATTCTTCAGCCATTAATACTTTTGGCGAACCAAAAGCTAAAACTGTCTCAACTTGAGGACATCCTTTTTTTATAGCATGTTGCTTGTACTCTTCTAAGACTTCTTTAGAACGATCAGTTTCCTGTTGTAATAAATCAGCATTTGTTAATGAGTATCCCATATTACCGTATAAACGATTTTCAATAATATGCACGACCACAACTTTAGCTTTGTTACGTTGTGCTACAAATAAAGCTTTGTCAAAGGCATTACGAGCTTGTTCACTACCATCAATTCCAACGAGGATAGTTTGATATTCTTGTGTTTCTACCATAATGTTCACCTTCCTATCGAGGTTTAGTTTAAAGTGTCTGTTACTTCAGTTAGAAAAGTAACGACATCTTCTTTGGTTTTTCGTTCTTTATTCACAAGGCGACCTTGTTCTTTGCCATTAACAGTTACGATAAAACTAGGGATACCAAACACTGCCCAGTCACTGCAGAGATCAATGTAGGCATCACGATCTACTTGGATAAATTTAAAATTGGGAAAAGCAGCCTCAATCTCAGGCATAACTGGTTTAATATAAACACAGTCACCACACCAATCTGCTGTGAAGAAAAAGACACACGAATCATTTTCAACATAACCAGCGAGTTCTTCTAAAGAGCTGGGGATAATCATAAGTGACCTACTTTCCGTAAATGATTTCGTTAACTTTATCGGCATCTAAAGCTAGTAATGATTGAATGACCATCTCTTTAGCTGCATTGTAGTCTTCAATATTAAACATTGTTTGGTGGGTATGGATATAACGACCTGCTACCCCAATCACTGCACTAGGGACACCATTATTCATTAAATGAGCTGCACCGGCATCTGTGCCACCTTTAGAAACAAAATATTGATGCTTAATTTTATTTTCTTCAGCAACATCTAATAAGAAATTACGCATACGTCCAAGCGTAATCATACCTGGATCGAAAATACGAACTAAGAAGCCTTCACCTAAATGGCCAAAAGTATCTTTTTTACCATTTAAATCATTGGCTGGAGAACAGTCAACCGCAAAGAATAGATCTGGTTGGAATTTGTGTGTTGAAGGGCGTGCTCCACGTAACCCAACTTCTTCTTGGACATTAGCTCCAGCAATTAAAGTAAATGGCAGGTCCATATCTTTTAGTTCTTCCAATACTTCAATTACAAGGGTACAACCATAACGGTTATCCCAAGCTTTACTAATGATATTTTTACCATTAGCTGTTTTAATTGTCTCTGAAACAGGGACGATGCTATCGCCTGGACGAACACCGTAGCTTTCAGCTTCTTCTTTTGAATCAAAACCAGCATCAAATAAAATATCTGATACTTCAAATTTTGCTTGTCCATCAGTGCCACGTAATAAATGCGGCGGTACTGATGAAGAGATAACTGGATAGTTTCCTTTACGAGTCTTTAAAGTGAAACGTTGAGCTGAGACAACATATGGGTTCCAGCCACCTAGTGGGACAACACGGAACATCCCATTGTCTTGAATTTGTGAGAGCATAAAACCTACTTCATCCATATGGGCTGCTAACATAATTTTAGGCGCATTTTCAACTTTACTCTTACGAATACCAAAAACACCGCCTAAGCCATCATAGTCAATTTTATCGACAAAAGGTGCGATTTCTTTAGTCATTACCTCGCGTACATCGTCTTCAAAACCACTTGTACCTTGAATTTCTGTCATTTTTTTAATTAATTGAAAAGTTTTATCTTCCATAATTGTCACCTCTGCAAGTTGCAGAGCTCACCTCACTTTCGTGTAATATCTATATTATAACGCATAGAGGCTAATATTTCATTGCTTTATCTGTTTAAATTAAAGGCTATGTTATAATAATCAAAGAAGATATAGTTGTGTTTTGAGGAGGAGAGGTAGTGCCTGATTATTTAGACAGTATAAAACATTTTAGACCAACAACTCAACAAGAAAAAGTAGACCAACACCAAATTTTGATCTATGAATCGCTCTTTTCAAATTTATTGGAACGTCAAAATACTATAGCGCATTATACTAGTTCATTATTTATTGTTAATAAAGAGCGGACTAAAGTCTTATTTATTTATCATAAATTATATGACGCGTGGTGTTGGGTAGGAGGGCACGCTGATGGTGAGAAAAATTTAGCTAAAGTTGCTTTGAAAGAAGCTCAAGAAGAAACCGGGCTAGTTGATGTTAGCTTAATCTCTAAAGAAATTGTTAGTTTAGATATTTTACCGGTGGCCGGGCATTTTAAAAAAGGGAAGTGGGTTAGTGCCCATCAACATTTATCAGTAGCTTTTTTGGGTGAGGCAGATGACACTCTACCATTGAAAGTCAATCAAGAAGAGACAAAAGCGGTCTCTTGGTTGCCTATTGAGCAGCTTGAAGTGAAGTCAGGTGAGGCTCACATGTTACCAATCTATCAAAAAATAGTGGCTAAAATTTGATAGATAACTCATTAAATTGTCATAAAACCCATAATTGTTATTAATAAAAGCTAGCTTTCATGCAAAATGTGATAAAATAAACAATAATAATGATTCGATTAAGAAAAAGGGGCTTTGATATGAGTAAAAAAATGACGGAGTATTTAGGTATAGGGCTAGGAATTGGTGTAGTAGTAGGTGTAGCCGCTTCCATTTGGTATAGAAAAAAAGCGACAGTCGATGCTAATTTAGTATTAGAAAAAGTAAAAAAATCATTTCTTGAAGAGGGGCCAATTGAAGGTGCATGGATTCAATATCATCAAGAACCCTTACAAAAATTTGCTTTAAAGACCAAAGTCTATCTAGGTGGGATTACCCGACTAGAAGATGATGAGATGATTCAATATGAGTTTGTGGCAGATGCCTATACGGGAAGTGTTTTAGACATCTACCGCTTAGAAAATTAAAAAAAGACCTCCTAATTAGGAGGTCTTTTTTTGTTATTTAGGAAAGTAAGCTTCTACTCGGTAGATACGTTGACCACGGCTTGAGAATTTTTCTTCATATTCAGTCATAATATTACCTTCATAAGAGCTTGTATGTAAGTCTAGCCAAACTTGTTTGATAATCATGCCGTACTGTGAAAAGCTACCTAGTGAGTATTCAAAAAGACCTTGATTATCAGTTTTAAAGTGAATCTCTCCATTATCTGGCAAGATTTTTTCAAATGTCGCTAGAAACGTTTTATAAGTCAAACGACGTTTAGCATGTTTTGTTTTAGGCCAAGGATCAGAAAAGTTGAGATATAACAGGCTGATTTCCCCTTTTTCAAAGTAATCAGTTAGATCACGACCGTCTGCATGGAGTAATTGAAGGTTTGGCAACTCTTCAGCGATTAATTTATCTAGAGCAACAACTAGGACGCTCATTTCAATTTCAATCCCAATATAGTTAATATCAGGATTAGCTTTGGCCATTTCAGTGATAAATTGCCCTTTTCCTGTTCCAACTTCGATATGGATAGGTTGTTCTTGTTTAAACCGTTGTTGCCAACGACCTTTCCAATTTTCTGGATCAGATACAACATATTGTGGGTATTCTAAGATACGATCTTTAGCCCATGGTTTATTTCTTACGCGCATAATAATTCTCCTCTTTTTTTACAATTAAAAACTCTCTGATATTATATCAGAGAGAGTGGTAGTTAATAAACATAAAGTTCTTTTAAAAGTGTCATTTCCTGATTTAATTGCTTTGTATCTTGACGGATATGACAATTTTTAATTCTTATAAGAAAATCAATTCCTGCGTACCAGAAGATACGATCGATATTTTCTTGTGTATCAGGTAAACCATAGCGTTCTAACCAGGTACCCCATTCGCGATAAGGAAGATAACGACCTAAGATAGTTCCTAGGTCTGTCGCAGGATCAGCTAACATGCTTGACTCCCAATCAACTAAATATAGTTTTCCAGTCTCAGATAATAACCAATTTTTATGGATTGGATCACCATGGCAAGCAGAGAAACCACTTTCTTTAGGAATATTATCTTCAAGATAATGTAAAACCTCTCCTAAGTAGTCGTCTTTCTTCAGCTCAAAAGGTAACTCTTCAGCATAGTAACTGATAAAATCAAGTGGTGTTCGTTTATTTCCACCAACGCGACCCAACATATTTTTTAAAGACTCAGATTCGTGTAAATGTTTTAGAACAGTCACGACATCGTCGTTATGTCCTAATTCTTGAGGTCTTAATAAATTACCATCTAACCATTCTTGTGCTGTTAAAACAGCACCGTCACTGGTTCGTTTAGTCCAGACTAGTTTTGGTGCGATTTCTTCACGTGAAAGGGCCGCTAAAAAAGGAGAAGCGTTGCGCTTTATAAATACTTTTTCAGAGTCAGACATCCCCATATATGCTTGACCAGTATCTCCTTTTATCGGTTGGAGCAACCATTTTTTATCAAATTGAAAATCAGTAGTCATTTTTGCTCCACCTTTAACATTGTTTACTCTATTCGTACCCTCCATTGTAAGATTATGTTTGTTCTTCGTCAAGAGTGTTTTTAGTTTATTTTAGCTGATAAGAAAATAATTTAAAAACTATTTTTTAAAATCGATCCATTTTTTTGAGACGACTCGGAATATAAAAGAAAGTTAATAGGACAATTTCACTTACCAAGGCACTAATCAAGCCAAGGCTTTCTTTGAGAGTCTGTAAGTTAAAGACACTAACAATTGTAAAAATCAAGCCACTTACCAAGATAACTTGGCTGATAAGATTCGTAATGGCCTGCTTTTGTTGTGAGTGACTAACTGGATAGAGTTGGGTCATCAGCATATAGTCAAATTGTTTATAGAGAGGAATTAACTGGAATCCGATTAAATAAATGAAAACCATGGCAACCAAGATAATTAAAATAAAATCATCTAAAAAAGCTAGAATGATTGAACCAATTAGCACTAAGCGTAGAGCTAATCCACTAAATGTTGTGCTACGTAAGAAGCTATGTAAAAATAAATAGTAATAAGTGTTAGCTTGTACAGGTTTTATCAAGGTGAAAAGTGGGTCTAGCCATTTACGACGTTTAGTTTTAGTTGTGATACCTGGAACGTCAGTGAACAAGTTAATAAATTGATAAATTACTTTTAAGCGTTGTTGCTCTGTTTCAATCAAATACTCCCAAGCAATTGTCCGACTGGCAATAATTTTTTTCGCTTGGCTTAAAAAATAAAGAGTCATGATGGTAGCGAGTAAGAGAGCAATGATTGGAAAATCAAAAGCAATCAAGCTTGAGGTAATAAATGCTGTTATTAGCCAAAAGCTGAAAAGTTTTTTGATTTGTTTATCAGTATCTACAAAATGTTTACTTAACAAAATAGCTAGATGACTTGCTTTAAGCCCCCATAAGCTAGCAATGATTATGATAAATGAGACTAGGTCAGTGCGATTAAGTGCAATCATTAGAGGCATTAACATACCAGTTATCAGTGCAATAGCAATAAAAGGCAAAGAAAGAGAATGCCTGTAGGCCTGCTTTAAATAAAGAGTCATTTCTTTTTCTTTAGGTAAAAGAAAAAGAAAATCCGCCTCCTTAGCCAGAGTGGCTAGTTTGCCAATAAATAAACTGCTAAATAAAATTAGAAGACTGATTAATTGACCTGGAAGCCAACCTTTAGAAAGTGTCTTGACAAAATCAGCATAATAAAAGCCAAATCCTCCTAATAAGAAGGTTGAGACTAACACAATATGATCATTAAAAACATATTTTAAATAACGCATCAGTTTATTTTGATGTTGGTTCAGTCGCTTTTTATAAAAAGTGTCCATCAGCTTGTAACTCCTTCTTCTTTTGTTAGAGTGAGGTAAATATCATCTAATGAAGAATGAGGTAAATCGAATTCCTCTCTTAACTCATTTAAGGTACCAACGGCTCTAACTTGCCCTTCATGTAACACGATAAAGCGATCACAGTATTTTTCTGCCGTGGCCAGGATGTGAGTAGACATAAGAATCGCCGCGCCTTGATCACGCATCGCTAGCATCAATTCTAATAAAGAATGGATCGCTAAAGGATCAAGACCTAAGAAAGGTTCGTCGATAATATATAGACTAGGTTCTACTAAAAAAGCACATAGTACCATGACTTTTTGTTTCATTCCTTTGGAAAAATTAGCAGGAAACCAGTCTAGTTTATTTTCTAGGCGAAAAGTTTGTAAAAGAACATTTGCTCGTTGCCAGACAACTTCTTGTGGGATATCATACGCCATGGCAGTAATCTCGATATGTTCTTTTAAAGTTAATTCATCGTATAAGATAGGTGTTTCGGGAATGTAACCAATTTTTTTACGATAATTATTAGGATCAGCTTGGAGCGTCTGATTGTCAATCATGATTTTTCCTTTGTGAGGAGTGAGGAGACCAATAATATTTTTAATAGTCGTACTTTTTCCTGCTCCATTTAACCCGATTAACCCTACTAGTTCCCCTTTTTTTATTTCAAAATTAATATCTTTTAAGACTGGTACGGGACCATACCCACCAGTTAAGTGCTCGATTATTAAACTCATGTTAATTCCTCCGATAAATTGTGTGTGCTTAATTATATCATAATCATTTTTACAAGTAGAGAATAGCTTTGACTTTTAGGTTAACTATCACGTATCATGAAGCATATAAGAAATTAAAAGGAGTTAGTGATTATGGAAAATTGTATCTTTTGTAAAATAGTTAAAGGAGATATTCCCAGCTATAAAGTCTATGAAGATGAAGCGGTCTATGCTTTTCTTGATATTACGCAAGTAACAGAAGGTCATACATTAGTTATTCCTAAGAAACATGTTAAAGATATTTTTGAATATGATGAAGACTTGGCAAGTAATCTATTTGCTCGTGTTCCTAAGATTGCTCGAGCTTTAGAAAAAACCTTCCCAGAGATGGCAGGTCTAAATTTAGTTAATAATAATAAAGAATTAGCGTATCAATCCGTTTTTCACTCCCATCTTCATTTAATTCCACGTTATAGTAAGCAAGATCAATTCAGCCTCACTTTTGGTGAGACTACTAAAAAGTATACAACTGAGGAGATGGCAGAGATGGCACAAGCAATTAATGAACAGGTGATGGCCAATGATTAAACGATTTGCCAAAGGGATCTTAGTTGGGAGTGTGTTAGGTGGTGTTTTAGGGACGTTACTTGCTCCTCGTAGTGGTAAAGAAACTAAACAAAAACTAGCGGCTGATATGGATGAAGCAACGGCTGTGACGACTGAGTTAAATGATAGTTTAGCCAAATTTAAAGTCTCGCTAACTGAACTAAAAAAAACAGCAGATGATTTGATTCCTAAAACAAAAGCTGAAACAGAAGAACGAATTCAACATTTTAAATATCAGGCTGAACCACGTTTAAATGAAATAAATAAACAAGTCGATAAAATAAAATCACGTTTGGATCAAGAAAATAAGTCATAAAGTTAGAAGAGTTTATGCCTAAGTTGAAGTAAACAGTTAAAAAATCACTTTTTTTGTGAATTTTATTAGATTTTGCTTTAAAAATTACAAAGACTTATCTTGTTTCTAAGAGTCAGTATGGTATAGTTATTTAGTAAATATTTTGTTACACCAACTTTAAATAAAAATTGAAATGAAATGGAAGTGTAAGTAATTGAAGAAGAAAAAATTAGCCTTAGCAGTGGTCAGCCTATTTAGCGTGATGACACTAGCAGCCTGTTCAAGTAATTCAAGTAAAGACCTTGTGACAATGAAGGGCGACACGATTACGATGGAAGAATTTTTTGATGAAATTAAGACAGATCAACAAGTCCAAGGTAAATTGCAAAATTCAATCATTTTTAAAGTAGCTGAAAATGGTTATGGCGATAAAGTTGAGAAAAAAGAAATTGATAAAATGTTCAATGAACAAAAAGAACAATTTGGGGATCAATTTGAGTCACAACTAGCCGCAGCTGGTATGACAGAAGCTAAGTATAAAGAAACAATCAAACAAAGCCTTGCTTTCAAAAAAATGCAAGAATCACATGTCAAAATTACAGACAAAGACCTAAAAGCTGTTTGGGAAAGTTTCCATCCAGAAGTTGAGGTAGACCTAATTGGCATGACTGATGAAAAAGAAGCTAAAAAAGTGTTAGATAAAGTAAAAGATGGCGAAGATTTTGCTAAATTAGCGAAAAAATATTCAGAAGACCCATCAAAAGATGAAAAAGGTCGTGTGATGTTTGATTCAACTTCAACTGCTGTTCCAGGAGAAGTTCAAGCCGCTGCTTACAAATTAAAAGATGGTAAAACATCAGATTTAATAGAAGTAACTCAAACGGGACAAGATGGTTCAGAAAGTAAAGGTTACTATATTGTTAAAATGGTTAAAAATCAAGAAAAAGGTAACGATATGAAACCTTTCAAGAAAAAATTAACTAAATTAGCTACGGATCAAAAAATGGCAGATTCTGAATTTATTCAAAGCGTTATTTCTAAAGAATTGAAAAAAGCGAATGTTAAAATCAAAGATAATAGCTTAAAAGGTGTGTTAGCAGGGTTTGTTGAAGAAGAACCAGCTAAAAAAGAAGACAAGAAAGCTGATGACAAATCAGAGTCTAAAAAAGATAAAAAGTCTGACGATAAAAGCTCAGAAGGAAAATCTGAAACTACTGTAGACAAAAAATAAAGTTTAATTTAACAATTAAGTGTGAATCAAGTGGTGCCACTGCATCACTTGATTCTTTTTGTTAATCAGGATTTAATTAAAAGATATTATTTGTGATTTAGTCATTTTTCTTGTAGAATATATAGTAAGCTCATAAATGAAAAGTGAAAGAGACGAGGTGGGGACAAATGGCATTTGATGAAACAACTCAATTTAAGTTTGACGATTTTTCAGAACAAGAAGTCAGTGAAACTTTAGTAATGATTTATCAAGCATTAGAAGAAAAAGGTTATAACCCAATCAATCAAATTGTTGGTTATTTATTATCTGGAGACCCTGCGTACATTCCACGTTATAAAGATGCTAGAAATATTATTCGCCGTCATGAACGTGACGAGATTATGGAAGAACTAGTTAGAAGCTATTTAACTGGTCATGGTACTGAGATTAAATGAGAACAATGGGATTAGATGTGGGCTCAAAAACAGTTGGTGTTGCTATTAGTGACCCACTTGGTTGGACAGCTCAAGGGATTGAAATTATTCGTATTAATGAAAATGAAGGAAATTTTGGTTACGATCGTGTGAAAGAACTTGTTGATGAGTATAAAGTAACACAGTTAGTTATCGGCCTACCGAAAAATATGAATAATAGTATTGGCCCCCGTGCTGAGGCTTCTATGGCATACGGTACAGAGATTGGAACTATTTGCCAACTACCAGTAGCTTATCAAGATGAGCGTTTGACAACTGTTGAGGCGGAAAGAATGTTAGTCGAACAAGGAAATGTCTCACGGGGTAAGCGTAAAAAAGTGATTGATAAATTAGCAGCAGTTATGATTTTACAAAACTATTTAGATAAACATGCTAAGTCATTATTTTAGTTTGTGAATAGAAGATAATTTTAATATTAAGAAAAGAGGAATGTATTATGTCACATGATCACAATCATGATCACGATCACGAACACGATTTTATTACATTAGTAGATGATGAAGGAAATGAAGGGTTATTTGAAATTCTATTAACCATTGATGGTGAAGATGAATTTGCCAACAAACAATATGTCTTATTATTTCCAGCAGGTGTTGAGGAAGATGATAGCCAAACAGATGTTGAGTTATTAGCTTATCAATATATTGAGGCTGAAGATGGTCAAGAAGGCGAATTACGTAATATTGAAACAGATACTGAATGGGATATGATTGAAGAAGTCTTCAACGCTTTTGTTGAAGAAGAAGAAGCATAAACCAATTTAAATCAAAAAGAGAGTGGAAACGTCTGTTTCTACTCTCTTTTTTTTATTTTTATTAGAAAACTAAATACTAAATATGTCTTTATTATGTTTTTAAAAAAAATTAATAACAAGTTTAAAACTAAACAAGCAAAAAATTTCTTTGTGAATATTTATTATTAAAGAGCAATAAAAAAACAATGATATAACATATTTTTATTGTTATATAAGTATTATATTGTTATTTAAATCAAAAAGTAAATTTCACTAATGTATGCGCTTGCATAAATGAATAAGTTGTTTATAAATAAAACGACACTTTTTAAGTTATTAGGTGTCATTTTATGTTTTTTTATATAACGTTATATGTGTTTCATTTTGCTAATACTTATATATGTCTAATAAGTAACTTTCCATTTTAACCTAACGCCTATCTAATTAAATGTTAATTAACTTAAGATTAAAATTTACTGTAAATTAATATAAAAAAATTTAATCTATGATAATTTAGAGACAAGGAAATGTTGAAAGCGTTTTCTTTTGCGGAGTCAAAATTTAATAGATAGTTAAGAGGAGGAAGTTTTTATGTTATTTGAAGAAATGATTAGTAAAGATTATGAGCAAGTGGTTTTTTGTCACGATAAGAGTTCAGGGTTAAAAGCAATTATTGCCATTCATGATACAACGCTAGGACCTGCCCTAGGTGGTTGTCGTATGTGGCCATATGAGACTGAAGAAGAAGCATTGACAGATGTACTAAGACTTTCAAGAGGAATGACATATAAAAACGCTGCAGCTGGTTTAAATATCGGCGGTGCTAAAACTGTTATTATTGGAGACCCTAAAAAAGATAAAAGTGAAGCGATGTTCCGAGCTTTAGGTCGTTATATTGAAGGCTTAAATGGTCGTTATATTATCGCAGAAGACGTGAATACAACTGTACAAGATATGAACTATATGTATGAAGAAACAAACTATGTAACAGGTAGTACCAGCTCAGCTAATGGCTCTGGTAATCCAAGTCCTAAAACAGCTTTAGGTGTCTATTATGCGATGAAACGTACAGCCAAAGAAGTATTTGGCTCAGATTCGTTAAAAGGTAAGACTATTTCTGTTCAAGGTGTTGGAAATGTGTCATACAGTTTATGTGAAATGTTACATGAAGAAGGTGCTAATTTAATCGTGACAGATATCTTCCAAGAGTCAATTGATCGTGCGGTTAATAACCTAGGCGCAACTGCTGTTGGACCAGATGAAATTTATGGCGTTGATGCAGATATTTTTGCACCATGTGCCTTAGGTGGCATTTTAAATGATGAGACTATTCCACAATTAAAAGTTAAAGCAGTTTGTGGTAGCTCAAATAATCAATTATTAGACATCGATAAACATGGCAAAATGATTGAGGAAGCGGGCATCGTTTATGCTCCAGATTACATTGCTAATTCAGGTGGCGTAATCAACGTAGCAGAAGAACTTACAGGCTATAACGAAGCTAAAGCGGATGAAAAAATTAAAGAAGTCTATACACAAATCGGTAAAGTGTTTGAAATTGCTAAACGTGAGAAGATAACTACAGCAGCAGCTGCTGATCATTTAGCAGAAGAAAGAATCAATGACATGATGAATGTTCGTAGTAGTTTTTTACAAACAGAAAAATCATTGATTACGAAACGTTAAATTAGTAATCAAAATTAAGAGTAAGAGAGTTGGCTTGTTTAAAACTTTTGACAAATGAAAAGAACTATCTTCATCAAGTCTCCCAATACTTTTGGGGATAGTTCTTTTATATATAAGAAATAAAATGTGTTAGTGAGGTGTTAAGTATGACTGAATTAGCAACCGTAGCAGTGGCAGGGGCAACTCAAAGTATGATTGAGCATGTCATAGTACCTGCAGTGAAAGCAAAAATGTGTCGTTTTATTTTGTTTAGTTCTGACGCTTTATCCTGTGAGAGTCAAGAAGTTGAATGTCGTCAAAGTAGCAATCCAGAAAGTGTTGTAAGTGACACGGTTCAGGCAATTGTTAATAAGGAAGCGTCTGTTTTAATGAAAGGATCTATTCATACCTCAGCTATTTTAAGAGAAGTATTGAAAAAAGAAAATGGGTTACGAAAAGAAAAAGTGTTATCACAAGTATCTGTTATCACTTTGGATGATTCTGGACGTCAATTTATTATGACCGATCCGGCTCTTAACATTCAGCCAGATGTTAGTCAAAAAATTGCGATTACTAAAAACGCGATTGAGGTTGCGCATAAACTTGGGATTACCCAACCAAAGGCAGCGATTCTCAGTTCAGTAGAAGAAGTTAATCCTAAGATGCCATCCTCAGTTGAAGCAGCGGAAGTTGCTAAGTATTTTGAGAAAAATCCCTTAGAGGCAACTGTAGAAGGGCCAATTTCAATGGATATTGCCACAGATAAGTCAGCAGCGATGATTAAAAATTATCAAGGGGCAATTAAAGGGGATGCTGATATTTTAGTAGTGCCAGGAATTGATGCAGGCAACTTGTTATATAAAGCCTTTACTCATTTTATTCCATCAACTGTTAGTGGGGCGATTGTTGGTGCAGCAGTGCCGGTCGCATTATCTTCACGGAGTGATAATGCCGCAACCAAATTAGCGTCATTAAAGTTAGCAATTCAAAGTAGGTAGTAGTGAAAAGAACGGAGGACCATAATGGCTTTTGAAACATTAGTAATTAATCCAGGCTCAACTTCTACAAAAGTAGCAGTCTATGGTGGCCAAGATCAACTTTTTCAAGATGAAATTAGTCATTCAGTTTCAGAATTAAAGCAATACGATACCATTATTGATCAGTTTAATTATCGTTTAGAGGCAATTTTATCATGCTTAGAAACACACCATTATCCGCTAGAGAACCTAGCTGCCGTAGTTGGCCGAGGAGGGTTACTACGTCCAATAGAAAGTGGCACATATCTTGTCACAGAAGCGTTAAAAAATGATTTAAGAGTAGGTGTATCAGGTCAACATGCCTCAAATTTAGGCGGTTTAATCGCAGATGATATTGCCAAAAGGCAAGGTCTGTCTGCATATATTGTGGACCCGGTAGTAGTCGATGAATTACAGGATACGGCACGTTACTCTGGATCTAAAGACTTTGAAAGAAAAAGCATATTTCATGCTTTAAATCATAAAGCGGTGGGAAGGATTGCCGCAAAAGGCTTACGTAAAGAGTATCAGGATGCCAATTTTGTGATTGCCCATTTAGGTGGGGGAGTCTCTGTTGGGGCCCATGCTCTAGGTAAAGTAATTGATGTTAACAATGCCTTAGATGGTGAGGGACCATTTAGCCCAGAACGGTCGGGCAATCTCCCTCTTTGGGAATTTACACGTAAAATGCAAGAAGTCCCAGCCTCTGAGGTCTATAGTCAGATTGTTGGGAAAGGTGGCCTTGTTTCTTATTTAGGAACGAATGATTTAAGAGAAGTCCAAAGAATGATGGATGAGGGAAATGAAGTAGCCAGTCAAGTGTTTGAAGCCATGGCTTACCAAATCGCTAAGGAAATCGGGGCTTATGCAACTGTGCTAAAAGGTCAAGTTGACGGTATTGTTTTAACAGGTGGACTGGCAAGAAGTCCTTTATTTATCGAAAAAATTCAACAATATATTGATTGGATTGCACCAATTATCGTAGTACCAGGAGAAGATGAGATGGGCGCTTTAAACGAAGGAGCTCAGCGTGTATTAGATGGTACTGAGGAAGCAAAACATTATTAAATAGGAGGGAACTAGTGTGGCTCAAGAATATGATGTAGTAGTTCTAGGAGGCGGAACTGGTGGCTATGTAGCAGCTATCCAAGCTGCTAAAAAAGGTAAAACAGTTGCGGTAGTCGAAAAATCAAAAATAGGTGGGACCTGTCTACATAGAGGATGTATCCCAAGTAAAGCCTTACTTCGTTCGGCTGAAGTGTATCAAACAGTCAAAAAAGCAGCCGAGTTTGGTGTGGAAGTTGAAGGCAAGGCCGGCATTAATTTCTTGAAAGCACAAGAGCGCAAACAAGAAATTATTAATCAATTAGAAACAGGGATTCACCAACTTTTCAAAAAAGGCAAGATTGATTTGTATGAGGGAACAGGGACCATCTTAGGTCCGTCTATCTTTTCGCCAACAGCCGGAACAGTTTCCGTAACATTTAATGATGGTTCTGAGAATGAAATGTTGATTCCAAAAAGTTTAATTATTTCAACTGGTTCACGTCCACGCCCCTTACCAAATTTACCTTTTGATGAGGAGACGGTCTATTCGTCGGATGGCGCTTTAGCCATGGAAAAATTACCTAAATCAATTGTGATTGTTGGTGGTGGTGTGATTGGGATGGAATGGGCATCACTTTTAAGTGATTTTGGTGTAGAGGTAACCGTTTTGGAGTTTGCTGATCGAATTATTGCCATGGAAGACAAAGAGATTTCAAAAGAATTAACGCGTCTTTATAAGAACAAAGTTAATATTGTGACAAGTGCTGAAGTCTTGCCTGATAGTTATAAAAAAGAGAAACAAGGTATGACGATTGAGGCAATGGTCAAAGGCGAGAAGCAAAGTTTTGCCGCTGAAAAAATGTTAGTTTCAGTTGGGCGTCAAGCCAATATTGAAAATATAGGGTTGGAAAACACTGATATTAAAACTGAAAAAGGGTTTATTAAAGTAAATGACAACTTCCAAACAAAAGAAAGTCATATTTTTGCTATAGGAGACTGTATTCCAACCTTACAATTAGCTCATGTTGCCATGCATGAAGCAACTCTAGCAGTGAACGTTATTGCAGGTGAAACTATCGAGCCACTTAATTATACTTTAGTTCCTCGCTGTATCTACACAGCGCCAGAAATCGCTTGTGTTGGTATGACAGAGGATCAGGCAAAAGAAGCAGGTCATAAAGTGAAAAAAGGCAAATTTGTGTTTAAAGGAATCGGTAAGGCATTAGTCTTTGGTGAGTCAGAAGGATTTGTCAAAGTGATTGCAGATAAAGAAACAGATGATTTATTAGGGGTTGCCATGATTGGCCCTCATGTTACAGATATGATTAGTGAAGCTGCGTTGGCACAAGTTTTAGATGCAACGCCATGGGAGATTGGAGAAACAATTCATCCCCATCCAACACTATCAGAAGCCTTAGCAGAGGCGTCATTAGCAGTAGACAATAATCAGATTCACGGCTAATTAGTCGGAATCACAAATTCAGGAGGGAAAGAGATGTCTTTAAAAGCGACAGGATTATCAAAAGAAGAGTTACAAACTATTTATAAAACGGCTCTACTAACAAGAAGATTAGATGAGCGTATCTGGTTGTTAAACCGTTCAGGTAAAATTCCATTTCATATCTCAGGACAAGGCCAAGAAATTGCCCAAGTTGGAGCAGCGTATGCGTTTAACTTAGATAAAGATTATTGTTTACCGTATTATCGTGATTTAGCAGTAGTCTTATCATTTGGTATGACGGCTAAAGATATTATGTTATCTGTTTTTGCTAAAGCCGAAGATCCCAATTCAGGTGGACGTCAAATGCCGTCGCACTACGGTCAAAAGAAAAATAGAATCGTGACACAAAGTTCACCTGTTACAACACAATTTCCACATGCAGCAGGAATTGGTTTAGCGATTAAGATGGATAAAGATGATGCCGTTGCTTATGCTTCAGTTGGTGAAGGCTCATCAAACCAAGGTGACTTCCATGAAGGAATTAACTTTGCAAGTGTCCATAAATTACCAGTTGTTTATGTGATTCACAATAATGGATACGCTATCAGTGTTCCGGCTGATAAACAATTTGCCGCTAAAAAATTGTCAGATCGTGCGATTGGTTATGGTATGCCTGGCGTTCAAGTTGATGGTCATAACTTTGCTGAAGTTTACCTGGCATTTAAAGAAGCAACTGAGCGTGCTAAAAAAGGTGAAGGTCCAACTTTAATTGAAACAATTTCTTACCGTTTCACACCACACTCATCAGATGATGACGATCGTGCCTACCGTTCACGTGACGAAGTCACTGAAGCAAAAGAAAAAGATCCAATCGAACTTTTCAAAACAGAATTAATTAAAGAAAAATTCATGACAGAAGCTGATGTTAAGAAGATGGAAGATGATATTCTTAAAGAAATCAATGAAGCAACTGAGTATGCTGAAAATGCACCATACGCTGAACCTGAATCAGCTTTAAAATATGTTTACGAAAATAGTGGGGAGGAATAATTTCATGGCAATCATTTCATATATTGACGCGATTAAGATGGCTCTACGAGAAGAGATGGAAAGAGATGACAAAGTTTTTGTATTAGGTGAAGACGTAGGTAAAAAAGGTGGCGTATTTAAAGCCACAGAAGGCCTATATGATCAATTTGGAGAAGATCGCGTATTAGATACTCCTTTAGCAGAATCAGCAATCGCTGGTGTGGGGATTGGAGCAGCTATGTATGGCTACCGTCCAATTGCAGAAATGCAATTTGCTGATTTTATCATGCCAGCTGTTAATCAAATTATTTCAGAGGCTTCACGTATTCGTTACCGTTCTAATAATGATTGGACCTGTCCAATGGTTATTCGTGCTCCTTTTGGTGGGGGTGTTCATGGTGGATTGTATCACTCACAATCAGTTGAAAAAGTTTTCTTTGGCCAACCAGGGTTAAAAATTGTAGTACCGTCAAATCCATATGATGCTAAAGGCTTATTAAAAGCAGCTATTCGTGATAATGATCCAGTGATGTTCTTTGAACATAAACGCGCTTATCGTTTATTGAAAGAAGAAGTACCAGAGACTGATTATATCGTTCCAATTGGCGAAGCAAATGTCGTTCGTGAAGGGTCTGATATTACGGTGATTACTTATGGACTAGCTGTTCAATTTGCTAAAGAAGCAGCAGAAAATTTAGCTAAAGAGGGGATTGAGGCTCATATCTTAGATTTGAGAACTATTTATCCTTTAGATAAAGAAAGTATCATTGAAGCCGCTAAGAAGACAGGTAAAGTCTTACTTGTGACCGAAGATAATTTAGAAGGTAGTATCATTGGTGAGGTGAGTGCGATTATTTCTGAAAACTGTCTGTTTGATTTAGATGCCCCAATTGCAAGACTAGCAGGACCGGATATACCAGCAATGGCCTTTGCACCGACCATGGAAAAATATTTCATGATTGATTCGGATAAAGTTGAAGAGTCAATGCGTGAATTAGCTGAGTATTAATGAGTCGTTAAATTAAAAAATAAGAGCTAGCTTATTTTGTTCGATGCTGATATGAGATAGGGCTGATTGAGCTAGCTGATTAGTTTGAGAATCTTAATGAAGGAGTGAATGGTAGTGACACTTGAAAATATAACAATGCCAAAACTAGGTGAGAGTGTAACAGAAGGTAGTATTAGCTCTTGGTTAGTTAAACCTGGTCAAAAAGTTGAAAAATATGAGGCTATTGCTGAAGTATTGACAGATAAGGTTGTCGCAGAAATCCCCTCATCATTTACAGGGGTCATCAAAGAAATCATTGCAGAAGAAGATGAGGCAATCGAAGTAGGTGGTTTAATCTGTACAATTGAAACAGAAGGAGGCGGCGGTTCAACTGAAACTAAAGAAGAACCGAAAACAGAAAGTGCCCCACCAAAACCTGAAAAACCAGCTAAAGCGCCAGTTGCCAAACAGGCAACAGGAGCGCCACGCTATTCACCAGCTGTATTACGAATGGCAGGAGAACATGGTCTTGACTTGGAGCAAATCACTGGAACTGGTTCAGGTGGTCGGATTACCCGTAAAGATGTTTTAGCTTATATTGAAGAAGGCGCACCTGTCACAAAAGCCGAAACAGCGCCAGTTGTTGAAGCAACACATAACGTTCAAGCAAGCGCATCACCAGCAGAACAACCTAAAGCTTCAGTGCCGGCGGCTGGCAGCAATGATGTTGAAATTCCAGTAAGCGGCGTGCGTAAAGCCATTGCCAAACATATGGTAGAAAGTAAGCACGAAATTCCACATGCTTGGATGATGAACGAAGTGGATGCGACTAACTTAGTGAACTATCGTGACAGTATTAAAGAAAACTTTAAAAAAGAAGAAGGCTTCAACCTTACTTATTTCGCGTTCTTTGTTAAAGCTGTTGCACAAGCCCTGAAGAAATACCCATTATTAAATAGCACATGGGCAGATGATAAGATTATCCAACATAAAGATATTAATATTTCGATTGCGATTGCTGCCAATGATGTTTTATTTGTCCCAGTTATTAAAAATGCTGATGAAAAATCAATCAAAGGGATTGCCAGAGAAATTAGTGAATTAGCTGGCAAAGCAAAAGCTGGAAAATTATCACCAGCAGATATGGCTGGCGGTACATTTACAGTCAACAGCACAGGCTCATTTGGTTCTGTTCAATCAATGGGAATTATCAACCACCCACAAGCGGGTATTTTGCAAGTTGAAGCGATTGTCAAACGACCAGTTGTATTAGATAGCATGATTGCTGTCCGTGATATGGTAAATCTATGTTTATCAATTGATCATCGTGTACTAGATGGTTACATGGCAGGCTCATTCTTAAAAGAAGTTAAAGCTAATGTTGAAAAAATAACAAAAGATAACACGTCAATTTATTAATTTGAAATATTAGATAGAGAAAGAGGGAAATTTCCTCTTTCTTTTTTTTCTAAAATAACGTAAACTGCTAATATCTATTTTGTAATAGACACGAAATGATTGTTTAGTCAATCTTAGGGGGAATTTTATATGTCAAATGTATCGAAAAAAATACCAACTTCTTATGTGTTTGTATTAGGTCTCATGTTGTTCGCCATGTATTTCGGAGCAGGTAATTTGATTTTTCCAGCCATTATCGGACAAAAAGCAGGAACAAATGTTGTCACGTCAATGCTTGGTTTCTTTTTAACGGGGGTGGGGTTACCGTTACTTAGTTTTCTAACCTTGGTACATACAGGAAAAGATAACATTCAAGATTTGGCTAGTCGTGTAACACCATGGTTTGGTGTCACGTTTGCTGTTATCTTATACTTAGCAATTGGCCCTTTTTTTGCAATTCCACGTGCCGGAACTGTTGCGTTTGAAATTGGAATCAAACCTTTTAGTGGGGCGTTAGGTGAATCTAGTACGTTATTCATTTTTTCGGTTATCTTCTTTGGGATTGCTTGCTTGATGTCGGTTTTTCCAGGTAAAGTCGTCGATATCGTCGGTAAATATTTGACACCATTAAAAATTGGTTTGATTGCGGTTTTAATCATAGCAGCTGTTTCAGCTCCTATGGGACCCATCCAAGGGCCAAGTAAGGAATTTATTGAAACACCATTTATCAATGGGTTTAAAGAAGGTTATTTAACCCTTGATGCCATGGCATCATTTGCTTTTGGGATTATTATTATTGATGCTGTTAGAGTAAAAGGGGCAACAGCTAAAAAAGATATTATGTCAGCTTCATTAAAGGCGATTTTAATTGCAGCCACGTTGTTAGTAGTGATGTATTCAGCTTTAGCCTATATGAGTGCAACAAGTGTGACTAAAATTGGAATGCAGACAAATGGTGGGGAAGTCCTAGCTAAAGTATCTAACTATTACTTTGGAACATATGGTAATATTTTATTAGGCTTCATGATTTCAGTTGCGTGTATGACAACCTGTGTAGGCTTATTGTCCTCATGTTCATCATACTTTAACCGCTTATATCCAAAAATTAGTTATCAAAAATATGTAATCCTATTTTCTGTATTTAGTTTGCTTGTTTCAAACCTAGGGTTAACAGGTCTTATCAAATTTTCAGAACCCATCTTAAATACAATTTATCCATTAGCAATTTGTTTAGTATTCTTATTATTAATGGACAAATTCTTTAAAGGGCATCGCCGTGTTTATCAAATGGTCATTTTGTTTGCTTTTGTGATTAGTCTATTTGATGGGTTGAAAACAGCTAACATTGAAGTTCCAGGAATCTCAGCAGCGTTAGAAAATTATCTACCTTTGTATACAACTGGTCTAGGTTGGGTGATTCCCGCTATTATTGGTTGTCTCGTTGGGTTGGTTTGGGCAAAATTTGAACCTGATCCAGTATCAGCTAAACGTGTATCTGAGGAGCATCCTACAACACAAACAAACTAAAAAAATCCCCAGACATTTTCGTCTGGGGTATTTTTATAATTTTTTTTGAGCTTTTTGGGTATTAGCAAAGTGTAGTTTGGCATACTCACCTAAGAGAGGTAGTCCACCGCGTTTTAAGATTTTAGCAGCGACCAAATCAGACTTACTGCCGGCTCCTGAAGGGATAGTCATCCCTAATTCTTTAGTGGCCTCATCCAGGGCATCTAAAAAACTAGCACGACAGATAATTGAAGAGGCGGCTACCGCTAAATGATGATGCTCTCCTTTGGTTGCAAAATATAAATTATCAGTGACTTGATTTTTTTCTTGTGCCAGATATTTACGATAGTTACTTTCTGGCGTAAACTGATCGATTAAAATACCTTCTGGTTTTATGGGACTAAGATCTGCTAACAAAAGAGCAATCGCTTGGTTGTGTAGGGCAACTTTCATCCGATTAACATTGTAATCTGGTTGGATTTGATTATATTTTTTAGGTGTGACAACTAATTCTTTATAGGGAATGACCAATTTAATATCTTTAGCTATTGCCCTAATCTGTGTATCGTTGAGTTCTTTTGAGTCTCGAACTCCTAGCTCTTTTAATAAGGCATGTTGGGACTTTTCAACGTAAGAGGCACAGACCACGACGGGTCCAAAGTAACTCCCATTTCCAACCTCATCACTGCCGACTGCTGACCACTGTGCAAAGTTTTTTGGTAATTGATTAGCAGCGGGTTCTTTTTTCTTAGAAGTAGTACTTGGACTAGCATCTTTTTGCCATTTTTGGGCTTCTGAAACCGCTTGGGCTCCTTGGAACATTATTTTACCTGAGTTGTAAGCCGTAATGGTTGTCCCGTTTATTTTTGCTGAAAATTTAGCATAGGGAGGCGTTTTGCCTAAAAGGTTTGCTTGGTAATGCTCTTTAATCTGACTCATGATGGTGTCTGTTACTTTTATAACGCAAGAATTTGCCATAGAAAAGACCTCCAGTATATTTTTAATTAAGAATAGTTTAACATAGAACTAACTCCATTAGAGAATATTGATTAACATTTGTAAATTGAAATAAACTACTTTATAATAGAAATGATTTAGTCAAGTGGATATAGGGGTTTTGTACGATAAGTTATGAGTGGTTAAAAGTGCTAAATAGTAAGGAGTAAAGACATGACAGAAAATAAAAATCGTTATAAAGTGAAAATTGGCGATAAAACATATACTATTATCGGTAAAGAGAGCAAATATCACATGGATATTGTGACAGAAGTTGCCAACGAACAATTAACACAAATTATGTCACTATCACCTAATATTGATTTAGAGCAAGCTTCCGTTTTATTAGCAATCAATGCGGTGTCAGATCAATTAAACAAAGAAGAAAAAGCGATCATTATGGAAAAAGAGCTAAAAGAATTACGTGAAAAAGTTAAGCGTGTGGCAGAATTAGAGTCGCGCTTGAAACGATATGATGAGATGGAGCGAGATGCCAAAAAGACCTTGGTCTCAAGCGGTAAGATTACCGAAGCGATGTCACCTAGTGAAGTGCAACGTTTGAAGAATCAACAAGTTATTGAAAAAATACAAAAAAATGCAGATAAAGCAGACAAATTGGATAAAGAAGAGTCTAAAGAAACTGAAGAGACTGGTAAAAAAGTAAAAAAAGTGACTAAGAAATCTAAAACAAAGTCATAGAAAGAATAGGTTGAAAGAGTATGTTAACAATAGTCTTAATGTTTATTTTAGCTATCGCTTTTTATACAGGAGCCCGTCGTGGTTTGGTACTTCAAGTCGTATTAACAGTCGGGTATTTAATCACGCTTGTAGAGGCTAAAAAATATTACTTAGTATTAGCTAAAAAAATCGAGTTATTAATTCCTTACCCCTCGCCTACAGTTGAGAGTCGGTTAGTTTTTTTTAAGGGAGAAACATTATTTAAACTAGATGAAGCCTTTTATGCCGGTGTCGCTTTTCTGATGATTTTATTTGTTGGTTGGTTAGTGACTCGTTTTATTGGGATATTATGCCACAAGTTGACCTTTTTCCCGTTGATTAAAGAGTTGAACCTTATAGGTGGAGGTATATTAGGATTTTCTGTTGTTTATGTGGGAATCTTTTTTATCTTAATTGTTTTAACAATGGTTCCACTGGACTTGATTCAAAACCTATTTAGGGAAAGTGGTTTTGCTCGATTTATTGTAGAGAAAACACCTTATTTTTCAACTAAAGCAGTTGAATGGTTAGTAGCAGCAGTTTCTAACTCATAATAGTCAAAAAGCTGGGCGGTTGACGTTCAGCTTTTTATTAAATAATTAAGCTGGTAAGCCAGCAATTTGCCCAATTAGGGGAAATTTAAGCAAATGGAAGTGACAAAATGAATCAAAAAATATTACAAACCTTAGAGTTTGCCAAGATAAAACAGTTATTACAAGAACAAGTTGTTACCAGTATGGGACAAGAAGAAATTACAAAATTAACACCAATTAGTGAGGCAGAAGTCTTAAACAATTGGTTGGCTGAAACAGAAGATGGTTTAAAAGTTTTACGTTTACGAGGTGGGATTCCCATGCCAAAATTGGAAAATATCCGCCCGCATATGAAAAGGATAGAGATCGATGCTAATCTAAATGGTTTGGAACTTGCTCAGGTAGGGCGTGTCTTACAGACAACCTCTGAATTAACCCGTTTCTTTGATGATTTAAAAGATGCCGAAATCGAATTATCGCGTCTTTATTGGTGGGCAGATCAACTTGTTACCATTCCTAGTTTGTCACAACGTATTCGTGAATCGGTTGAAGAAGATGGTCGTATCACAGATGAGGCATCACCAGAATTAAAAACAATTCGTTCGCAAATTCGTCGTAGTGAGCAAACAATTCGTGAACAATTAGATGGTTTAATCCGTGGGAAAAATGCAAAATATTTAAGTGATGCTTTAGTAACGATGCGTAACGACCGTTATGTTATTCCCGTAAAGCATGAATATCGAAGTGTTTTTGGTGGGGTTGTTCATGACCAAAGTTCATCAGGTCAGACATTATTTATTGAACCTAAACAAGTCGTCGAGTTAAATAATAAATTACGTCAACAACAAATTGCTGAACGTCAAGAAATTGAACGTATATTGGCTGAGTTATCTGCTGAGTTAGCGCCTTATCGCTTAGATATCTTGCAAAATGCTTATTTATTAGGGAAACTAGATTTTATTGCGGCTAAAGCTTCTTTTGGTAAGCAGCTAAAAGGAGTTGTACCAAGTATTAGTGAAGAAAATCATGTTGTATTAAAAGGAGCAAGACACCCACTCATTGATGCGGACAAAGTAGTTGCTAATGATATCCGTTTAGGGGAAGACTACCAAGCTATATTGATTACCGGCCCCAATACGGGTGGGAAAACAATCACTCTTAAAACTTTAGGGTTGTTACAATTAATGGGTCAATCTGGTTTACCTGTTATGGCAGAAGAAGGTAGTCAGATTGGGTTATTTACAGAATTATTCGCGGATATTGGAGATGAACAATCAATTGAGCAGAGCTTGAGTACCTTCTCCTCTCATATGACAAATATTGTAGATATTATGTCAAAAGTGGATGAGCAAAGTTTAGTTCTTTTTGATGAATTGGGTGCAGGGACTGATCCTCAAGAAGGAGCAGCCCTAGCAATTTCCATTTTAGATCATGTTGGTGCTAAGGGTGCCTACGTGATGGCGACAACACATTATCCTGAGTTAAAGGTTTATGGTTATAATCGTTCTGGTACCATCAATGCTAGTATGGAGTTTGATGTTGATACCTTAAGCCCAACTTATAAATTGTTAATTGGTGTACCTGGTCGAAGCAATGCCTTTGAAATATCCAAACGTCTAGGCTTAGATGAGACAGTTATTGAGGAAGCTAAACAAATTATTGATGGTGAAAGTCAAGATTTAAATGATATGATTGCAGACTTAGAAAATCGTCGTAAGATGGCAGAAACCGAATATCATGAGGTCAGACATCATGTAGATGAAGCTGAAAGATTACATCGAGAGTTAGAAAATGCCTATGGTTACTTCTTTGAAGAGCAAGAAAAAGAATTGGCAAAAGCTAAACAAGAAGCCAATGCTTTGGTAAAAGAGGCAGAGGAAGAGGCTGAAAAAATCATTGCAGATATCCGGAAAAAGCAATTATTAAGTGGCCAACAAGGTGGCGTTAAAGAACATGAATTGATTGATGCCAAGAGTAAGATGACTCGTTTGTATCACGAAGAAACGCAATTGAAAAAAAATAAAGTCTTGCAAAAAGCTAAAGAACAAAAACAATTCAAATCTGGTGACGATGTCAAAGTCGAGTCTTTTGGGCAACGTGGAACTTTACTTAAAAAAATGGGTGAGGGTCAATGGCAAGTTCAAATGGGAATTTTGAAAATGGTCATAGACGAAGATGATTTAACTTTATTAAAACCCGAAAAAGTTGAACCCAAACGAATGATCTCTACTGTTAAAAGTAGTGGCGCAAGTCGAGTTACTAATCAATTAGATTTACGAGGCAAACGTTATGAAGATGCTCTAGCTGAGGTTGATCGTTATTTAGATGCAGCTATTTTAGCGGGACATAGTCAAGTGACCATTGTTCATGGTAAAGGAACAGGGGTTTTACGAAAAGCTATTGCTAATTATTTGAAAAATCATCGTAATGTTCAAAGTTATGAACTAGCTCCAGCTAATCAAGGTGGAAGTGGCGCTACGATTGTTCAATTTAAGTAAGACTTAGTAAGAGATACTTGTGATGGAAACTAATTATTAGTGAAATAATTTTACCTCTGTTATAATACTAATTGTAAAGAACATAGACGTATTATTAGGAGGAAATATAATGGTTAAACATGTAACTGACAGTAATTTCGTAGAAGAAACAAATGAAGGCGTAACATTAGTTGATTTTTGGGCACCGTGGTGTGGTCCTTGTCGTATACAAGGTCCAATTATAGATGAGATGGCAGAAGAAATGACAGATGTCACATTTGCAAAAATGGATGTTGATGAGAATCCGGCAACAGCTACACAATTCGGGATTCAAAGTATTCCAACCTTATTAATTAAAAAAGATGGTGAAGTTGTCGAAACATTGATGGGTGTTCATCGTAAAGAGCAATTGGCAACTGTTTTAAATAAGTACCTTTAATATCAAAAAAACAAGCCTTAGTGAGCGTAGATCTTACTAAGGCTTGTTTTTTTATTTGCAATAATTATGTTTTATTTGACTATTAGCCTACTTTGATGGTAAGGTTAAACCTAAAGTTAGGCGTACCTAAAAAGATTATTAAGAGGTGTTAGAAATGGAAAGAGTTGTTTATATGAGTGATGTACATGCTACATCTAGAGATAAAAGTAAGGCAATCGCAGTAGAAGATTTAACGGTTAGTTATCAAGGGAAAACAGCATTATCTGATATTAACTTGATGATTCAACCGGGGGCTATCACTGGTATTATTGGACCAAATGGAGCAGGTAAGTCGACCTTATTAAAAGGAATGATGGGTTTAATTAAAACTGATTCGGGAAAAGTCTCGATTGGCAATCAAGAGCTACAAAAACGCCAACGAGATATTGCTTACGTGGAACAACGGAGTGAGATTGACTTGAATTTTCCAATTACTGTTGAAGAAGTGGTTTTATTAGGGAGTTATCCTAAGTTAGGGCTCTTTAAGAGACCTAAAGAAAAAGAGAAGGAGCTTGTGACAGAATGTTTGAAACTTGTTAAAATGGTAGAATTTCGTACACGTCAAATAGGTGAACTTTCAGGTGGGCAACTTCAGCGGGTTTTCATCGCGCGTGCGTTAGCACAAGAAGCGGACATTATTTTTTTAGATGAGCCGTTTGTCGGAATTGATATGAGTAGTGAACAAGTAATTATTGATATTTTGAAACAGTTAAAAGCGCAAGGAAAAACAATTTTGATTGTTCATCACGATTTGCATAAGGTAACTGATTATTTTGACGATGTCATTATTCTGAAAAAACAATTGATCGCTTATGGACCTGTTGAGCATATCTTTACAAGTGAAACGTTAGAAAAGGCTTATGGCCAAACTTTAGGAGCTATTCAAATTAAAGGAGTTGATGGAGAATGATTAGCAATTTTATTGATGGATTAATTCAATATGAATTTTTACAAAATGCCTTAATTACCTGTTTGATTGTCGGATTGGTTTCAGGGATCATAGGATGCTTTATTGTATTGA
This sequence comes from Vagococcus intermedius, assembly GCF_029144185.1. Taxonomy (NCBI): domain Bacteria; kingdom Bacillati; phylum Bacillota; class Bacilli; order Lactobacillales; family Enterococcaceae; genus Vagococcus; species Vagococcus intermedius. The sequence continues at coordinate 496,620 of NZ_CP110232.1, forward strand.
GAGGAATGTCGTTAATGGGTGACGCTATTTCTCATGCAGTGTTACCAGGCGTGGCGATGTCTTATATGCTAGGTGTTAATTATATTATCGGTGCGTCACTTTTCGGAATCGCCTCAGCTGGTTTGATTGGACTTGTTACTCAGAAAAGTAAGTTGAAAAATGATACAGCAATAGGCATTGTGTTTAGCTCGTTCTTTGCCTTAGGAGTTATTATGATAAGCTTCGCTCAAAGTTCTACTGATTTATATCATATTCTTTTTGGAAATGTTTTAGCAGTAAGACAGAGCGATATTATTATGACAGGTGTTGTAGCAATTGTTGTTTTATTAGGAATCTTGTTATTTTATAAGGAATTATTAGTGAGCTCTTTTGATCCAACAATGGCTAAAGCTTACGGTTTAAATACGCAATTAATTCATTATGCTTTAATGTTTGGTTTGACGCTTGTTGCAGTAACAGCTTTACAAACAATTGGGACTATTTTGGTAGTAGCGTTATTAGTAACCCCCGCTGCAACTGCTTTTTTATTAACAAATAAATTGAAGCATATGATTTTTCTATCTGCGTTTATCAGTATAGTCAGTTCAGTTATTGGGTTATTCTTTAGTTATAGTTACAATTTAGCTTCAGGAGCAGCAATTGTATTAACAGCAGTAGTCTTTTTTATAGCTGCCTTTTTATTTTCACCGAAGCAAGGAATTATAATCAAGCGTAGAGAGGAAGTTTTAATAAAATGAAACACTTTAAATTAGTACTTATTAGTTTACTAGCAGTGGGTATTTTGGGAGGCTGTGCTCAGTCTAACCAAAAGGATCAAGCTAAGGAGGATCAGGAATTAAAAATTGTTGCAACCAATTCAATTCTCGCTGATATGGTTGAAACCGTGGGACAGGAACATGTCAAGGTTCATAGTATCGTTCCTGTAGGAACTGATCCTCACGAATATGAACCATTGCCAGAAGATATAGCCAAGGCTACTGAATCTGATATTATTTTTTACAACGGCTTAAATCTTGAAACTGGTGGCAATGGCTGGTTTTTAAAATTAATGGAAACAAGTCATAAAGAACCTGAAAAAGATTATTTTGCAACGAGTAAAGGGGTTGATCCTATCTATTTGACAAGTAAAGGACAGGAAAGTGATCAAGATCCCCATGCTTGGTTATCTCTTGAAAATGGACAACATTATGTAAAAAATATTACCAAAACTTTGATTGAAAAAGATCCGAAACATGAAGCAAGTTACAAAAAAAATAGTGAAAACTATTTAAAAAAGTTAGAAGAATTAGATATTAAAGGTAAAAAAGAGATGGCAAAAATTCCAAAAGAGCAAGCATTATTAGTAACAAGTGAAGGTGCCTTTAAATATTTTTCAAAAGCTTATGGTTTAGAAGCAGCCTATATTTGGGAAATCAACACTGATGATCAGGGAACACCGGATCAAATGTCCATAATTATTGATAAGATACGTGAATCCCATGTTCCCTCAGTCTTTGTAGAAACCAGTGTGGATCCACGTAGCATGGAAAGTGTCTCAAGAGAAACCAACGTTCCTATTTATGAGAAAATTTTTACAGATTCTTTAGCTAAAAAAGGAGAAGTTGGCGATACTTATTATGATATGATGGTATATAATTTAGACACAATTTCTAAAGGATTAACTAAAAAATAAATTATTATAGTTATTTAATTAGAATAATTCTAATCTAGGTAGTTATTAATTGCATATTTTGATAAAAAGATTTACCATAGTGTTATAGAGAAAAAGGGAGGAATTTATTTATGAGTTATGAAAAAACACAAGGCATTTTAAACCAATTAGTTGCAGATTTGAGTCAGTTTTCAACAGTCATCCATCAAGCACACTGGTATATGCGTGGTGCAGAATTCCTAAACCTACATCCAAAAATGGATGAATACATGGATGGTATTAATGAACAGTTGGATGAAGTAGCAGAACGTTTAATCACGATTGGTGGTGCGCCATATTCAACATTAAAAGAATTTGCTGACAATACTAAAATTGAAGATAAACCCGCTAGTTATGATACACCAATGACAGAGCGTTTAGAAACATTAGTCGCAGGTTATCGCTATTTAGTGTCTGTCTATGCTGCAGGGATTGACGTAGCTGGTGAAGAAGGCGACAATGTAACCGAAGATCTATTTATTGACTTTAAAGGCCAAACAGAAAAAATTATCTGGATGTTGACAGCAACATTAGGACAAAAACCAGGTATTTAATAAAAAAAAAACTAGGAGATTTTCTCCTAGTTTTTTTTTGTCTAAAAGGCAGGTACTAAAGTATCGCTATGTTCTTTTTCTAAGAAATTTTTAACAGCAGGGCTAGTCATCGCTTTTTTGAGAGCAACAATTTTTTTACTTTTTTTATTATCTTCTCTGGCGACTAAGGAAATAGCAAAGCGCTCATCTATATTTTTTTCACTGATAAGAGCATCCTTGGGACTTAAACCAATTTTGGCAATGTAGGTAGGATAATCATAAACCATAGCCACATCTTTTTCGTAATAAGCTTCAGCTAAATTAAGAAGATCAATCGATAACCATTCTAATTTTTTAGGATTGTCAATGATATCTTTAAGCGTGCCATCAAAACCGACACCGTCTTTTAATTTGATCAATCCGGCATCTGCTAAGATAGCTAAAGCTCGCCCTTCATTAGAAACATCACTTGGTAAGGCAACTTTTGCACCTTCTGGAATATCTTCGATAGTCTTGGCATCTTTAGCATAAAAGCCAACTTTAGCATTATATATTTTTTGTATGGCAACAAGGTTACCTTTCTTTTCACTATTATATTTCATCATAAAAGGTTCATGCTGAGCAAAGTTTGCATCAATTTCTTTGTTATTTAGCAATTCATTGTATTGAATATTATCATTGACTTGGACTAATTCTAACTCATAGCCCTCTTTTTTTAGTTCTTTCCCAGCGATTTCCACCACATCAGTCATTGGGGTCATGTGTGAGGCAACTTTAATAATCTCCGGTTTTTTAGGGGTCTCTTTTGTTTCTGAAACATTTTTTCCACAGGCTACAGTTAAGGTAGTTAAACCAACTAAAATCGCTGCTAATAGTAATTTTTTCTTCATTTTTCACACTCCTAATTTTTTCGTTTATCTATTTTTTTTGCTAAGGTTGTTCCTACAAATTGGCAAAACATTACAAAAAGAATCATAATAATAATTGTTGTATACATAATATCGTACTCATACCGTTGATAGCCGTAGCGAATCGCAAAATCACCAATACCGCCCCCACCAATCATTCCCATGACAGTTGAATAAGATACCATACTGATCATAACGGAGGTAAAACTCAAAACTAGTCCAGATCGTGCTTCAACTAATAAAAAATAACGGACAAATTGCCAAGTGCTACTTCCTAAACTTTCAGCTAATTCGTAAACAGTTAAAGGAACATCTAACAAGACCTGTTCAACTAGACGGCTATATAAGGCAATAGCTACTAGACTTAACGGAAACGAGGCAGGATAAGTACCAAAAGCTGAACCTAGTAGCAATCTTGTTAAAGGAATCAGGGCGATCACAAATAATAAAAAAGGAAAGGAGCGCACGATATTGATGTAACTATTAATCAAGGTGACGCGCCGTTTATTTTGATAGGTCCCAGGTAATTGTGCTAAGTATAAAATGACACCTAACGGTAGCCCAATTAACAAAGCAGCTAACATTGCAATTGTCAGCATAATGCTTGTTTGTGTAATAGCTGTAGTAATTTCTGGAGCGTAATAGTTTAGACGTTCAACGTAGTGGCTCATGATTGCAACCTCGCTAAAGCTTGTTGATAATAGGTTCTATCTCCAATAGTTTTATCAAGTGAGGGCTTTATTTTAATAGTATCTAATAACTTGCCGTGATCCAAAATAGCAACTCGTTGACAGAGTGATTTCACTACATCTAATTCATGACTGACAAAAATAATAGTGGTACCAAAACTTTGGTGGATATTTTTTAGTAATTGGATAATTTCTTGACTATGCGTTTCATCTAAAGCTGATGTCGGTTCATCGCATAATAAAACAGCTGGCTCTAAAATAAGTGATCGGGCAATGGCCACTCGCTGTTTTTCCCCACCACTCAATTCATTAGGATAGTGATTGGCTTTATCCTTTAAATTGACGAAAGTTAATAAATTATCAACTTTTTCCTCTGATTTGTTATGTTGCAAGGTTAAAGGTAGGGAAATATTTTGACGGACAGTTTGATTTTCTAAAAGATTGAAATGTTGAAAAATCATGCCAATTTCTTGACGATGTTTCCTTAATGCCGTTCGATTTAACTTATTAAGATCTCGGTCATTAACGATGATAGTGCCAGTGTCAGGAAATTCTAAGCCATTGATTAGGCGCAATAAAGTTGATTTACCTGAACCACTTTGACCAACAATGCCAACTATTTCTTCTTTATGAATGGATAAGGATAGATTTTTTAAAGCATGTGACTGGCTGCCTTGACTGACAAATGATTTTGAAATATCAGTTAATGTAATCATTGTTGTATAGTGATAACCTCCTTGTAAATAAAATAATGACTAAAGTAAGTCTAGCTGTTTGCTATCAAACAACCTCATTGTCATTGATAGAAGGAATAAGAGCAACTTAAGTTGCTTAACCAGTGAGAGATAGAAAATATTGGACGTTTTATGTAGTGGAAAATAAGAGAGTCTTTTAGCAGTCTCTCAGAGGGAAGAACTTGTAAAATTAGCTTAGTTAACAGGCTTATTTTAAAATTGTTGAGATATTACGTTGACCAAAAAAGAAAATGAACATAAAGACATTTTTGTTTTTATGTAATTAGACTAATTTAGTATTGCTCAATCATAATCCTTTTGAGGAGCTGACTATGTAGTAAAAAAAGGAAGGGTTACTTAGCTGATAATTATGAGAGTATGCTGTATCGACTAGTAGTTTGAAGTAGTATCTGTTTAATTCTTGTAGTTTTTTTTAAAGAAACTAAAAAATAATCATCAGTTAGACGTTAATTATTTTTGATGGTTAAGCTGTTTTAAGTATAAAAATAAACACCATAGAGGAAGGGGTGTTTATAAACGGTAAGGCATATTATTAGTGAGTGGTAACTATTTTTATAAATGAGGTAGTGTATGAGTCCTTGTTAGAAAATCAGTCAGTTTTTGACAGATCTTTTAATTCTTGTGTAAGAAGAAAGAGGAGGTGATGTTGGTTACGTCTTCTTCTTCTTTTAACTGATACCTTAAGTTAAAAAGGCAACCAATTAGTTTGGCTGCCTTTTTAATAACAAATTTAATAGCTGGATTTCATTTTTTAATTACTTAATTCTTGATCGCGTTTAATGGTAGCATCTAAGCCTTTGATGACAGTAGACATAAACCCTTCATCTTCTAAAGTCACCAAACCGGCCACGGTTGTACCACCAGGTGAGCAGACCTTATCAATCAAATCCCATGGTGTTTCAACTGATTGTAACAGTAGTTCGGCACTACCTAAGACGGCCTCAGCTGCTACTTTAGTTGCCAATTCTTTTGGCAGACCATTTTTTACCCCAGCTCGTGACATGGCATCAATATAAAGATAAGTATAGGCAGGGGAACAGCCGGCTAGCGAAGTGAAATTTCTAAAATCTTTTTCTTCGATAATATAAGCAGAGCCAACCGCTCTAAATAAATCAGCAACCGTTTCTACTTCAGCTGCAGAGACAGATTCGCTTGAACAGATTGCTGAAACACTTCGCCCAATCGTCACATTCATATTTGGCATGACACGCACTAATTTTGCCTTAAGATCACTTTTTATATTTTCTTGAAGTTGTCCTAGAGTTAGGCCAGCGGCAATTGAAATAATAAGTGGCTTTTTTTTAGCAAGTAAACTATCTAGTTCTTTTAGGATAGTCGGGATGTGATGCGGTTTGACAGCTAACACTACAATGTCAACTAAAGCAAGTAATTCTGCATTTGATTTGACACCAATCACACCTAATTCCTTAGCTTTGGCTAGGCTACGCTGGCTAGTTGAGGCAGTGATAAGAATATCTTTTGCTAGTACTTTTTCATTTTTTAACAACCCTTTAATAATCCCTGTTGCCATATTTCCAGAACCAATAAATCCAATTTTCATGAGACAACCCTCTTTCCTCTTTTATTATGTGACTAATGATACTCTTTCTTTAAATCAAGCGCAATGATTTGACTGAGAATAGTGGAAATATCAGATAGAATAGGCTAACATAGAAAACGTATATATAACTGATGACTAACGATTGATCCGGGGCTATTATTTAAAAAACTAGCCTGAATTTTCAAAATGTAAAAAAGTTTAAGTGTAGAAAGAGTGGTTGTGTGAAAGAGACAATAAAACATCTTGGAGGCTGGCTTAAAAAATATAGTAGTTTATTAAAAATTCTATTTTTATTTTCAGTGCTCTTATTTGTGATTAATCAAATGACAGGTATTTTACAAGGAATGACCTGGCACGAGTTAAAAGAAATATTATTGGCACAGCGTAAACGGACCTTATTGCTTATGACCTTAGTTGGACTGGTTGGTGTTCTGCCTATGATGATGTACGATTGGGTGACCGTTGAAATTTTAGAAGAACAAGGAAAGCCCCATTTGCCAAGAAAGTATTTATTACTATCAGCTTGGACAACGAATACTATCAATAATTTAGCTGGTTTTGGGGGGGTTATTGGGGCAACCTTACGAGCTAGATTTTATGGCGCAGGTATCGAGACTAAAAAGGTAGTAGGGACTGTTTCGAAGGTTGCTATCTTTATGTTGTCTGGTTTATCCTTATTATGTTTGATTAGTTTAGTAGATATTTTTTTAATTCGTGGGACAAATCCCTACCGTAGTTATTGGATTTGGTTACTGGGAGGGAGTTTATTTGCACCAAGTTTGGCTATTTTTATTAAGTTAAATCATGACCGTTTGTTTAAAGAATTTCCAGTCAAGCGTGTCCTTAAACTATATCTTGGCTCGCTTGGACAGTGGACAGGGGCGTTAGTGACGTTCCTAACTGTAGGGCAGTTACTAGGCGTATCTGTCTCATCTTACGAGGTTTATCCATTGTTTGTTGTTGCCACCTTTATCGGAATGATTTCAATGGTACCAGGAGGGATGGGGACTTTTGATGTTTTGATGATTATGGGGCTTGGAGAGGTAGGAATTGCAAAAGAACTAGCGGTTGCATGGTTGCTATACTATCGTATTTTTTATTATATAGTCCCTTTTTTAACGGGTCTCTATGCTTTTATTCACCAAACTGGGGCAAAAGTTAATGAGTTTTTTGATGATCTTCCAAAATTAGTGGCACAAAAAGTAGCTCATTTTATTTTAGTTGGAATGGTCTATTTTGCAGGTATCATGATGATTTTGTTATCGATGGTTCCTAATTTATCCAATATAAGTTGGCTTGTTCAAAAATTATTGCCATTTTCTTTTAATTTTTTGGATCAAACCCTAAATATGTTAATTGGTTTTTTATTATTAGGTTTAGCCAGAGGCGTTGCTAATCGTGTTAAAAAAGCTTACTTACCGACGGTATTTGTCTTAATATTTTGTATTATGAATACCATTTCACGAACTTTTTCATGGAAGTTATTAATTTTTTATGCCTTATTAATAGGTTGTTTATATCTAGCACGCCATGAATTTTATCGAAGTCAATTGGTTTTTAGCTGGGAGTCGATCTTGTGTGATGGCATCTTGTACGGCAGCTTATTTATCTTGTATTCTGTTGTGGGGTATTATTCAATTGATCGGATCAATCATGGACCAACACCGGCAAAATTTTTATTATTTCCTTCAGAAGATGTTTGGCTTCAAGGTTTTTTAGGGATTTTACTCGCAGCAGCAACCTTAGTTTTATTATATGACTACTTAAGTAATACCGAGCGTCCGGGAATTTATTTTGATGAGCAACGGGTCAGAAAGATGTTGGCTAATTATCCTGGTACAGATTATAGTCAATTAATCTTTTTAAAAGATAAGCGTAATAATTTTTATCAAGTAAATGAGCAAGATAAAGTGATGTTTACTTTTGAAATAAAGGGAAGTAAAGTTTTTGTCTTGGGAGATCCAGTTGGCGATGTTAGTTATTTTGAAGAAGCGACCTTAGCTTTTATTACAAAAGTTGATCGCAGCGGTTATCAAGTAATTTTTTATGGTGTTACCGATACCTATGCGTTAGTGTTACATGATATTGGTTTTGATTTTATCAAATTAGGTGAGACGGGAAGTCTGTTACTAAGTGAGGTAGAGTTAGAAGAAATTGACTTACTACTACCGGTCGAGGAATCGCTCTGTGCATCAGAAAGAGAGTTAAGTTTTTCTTGGTTGCAGCCCCCATATTCTTTGGAGATTTTAGAAAAACTGGAGGAGGTTTCAAATGATTGGTTGAATAATCATCCAGAACAATATTTTTCTCAGAGTCGTTTTGCTAGAACTTACCTAAATCAAGCACCTTTAGGAGTGGCTTATGATCAAGAGGGTGAGATGCTAGGCTTTATTTCAACTCGTTACATAGCCAATCATCAAACCTTATCCTATGATATGATTCGTTATGTTGAGCAAGCACCAGATTATATTGGCTTATATTTGGTAGACAGTCTGATTAACTCTTGTCAAACTCATAATATTGAGCGTTTGGATATTGGTTTGGCTCCCTTGTCTAATGTGGGAGAAGCGCCAAGCGCCTTTTTGAAAGAACGTTTATTCAATATCGTGTATAAATATAGTAAGCCTGCTCATGGGTTTAAAGCAATTCGTTTATTCAAAGAAAATATCGCAACAAATTGGGAGCCTAGATATTTGTCGTATCAAAAAGAAACAAACAGCTTCTTTTTATTAATTCAGCTTTATTTATTAGTCGTTAGAGGGCACCGTTTATCTCCAATGGATATGGTCTTTTTTGACAAAGAGACAACTAAAGAACACAAGCATATCTAGTCCTGATAACAAGAAAAAGAAGGAGCTTATTCATAAGCTCCTTCTTTTTTGTTTAAACTTTCTTTGATACCAATAAAATAAACTTGAGCAGAGGAATAATAAAGCTAGACCCAGTTTGAAACCAGCTGGTAAAAATTTGAAGGTAAGGACATGCCTCCCTTTAGGAACCTTGACAGTAATTAAGGCTTTTTGATAAGCCTTAATAGGGATTTTTTGCCCATCAAGATAGGCATGCCACCCTTTATCGTAAGGAATTGTGGTAAATAGTAACTGATCCTCTTTAGCATGGATGTCTGCTGTAGCGCTACGTCCTTTTACTTGAAAAGGGACTTGTTTTTTAGCGAGAGCGGTAAACGCTTTTTGGTAGGTGTCAGTGTCCAATAAAACAACGGGTGGTTGGATCACCGTAATCTGATCTGCTCCGCTAAAACTCACTGAAAATGTAAGGGGTGTTTGTTTAGGATAAAAGCCTAAATCCAAATACTGACCGGTAGTTTTTAAGGGCGTTTGTCGTGTGTTCCCATTTATTGTTAGTTCTACGCTAGCATTCTTTAACTGATATAAATCGGTTGGAAACAAGCTGAAGTAAACCTGTTTATGGGCAGGAACTGTGAGAGTCCATGTAATTACTTGAGGTTTATCAACTGATTTGGCTTTAAAAGTTGTTTTTCCACTATCTGTTGTGACAAGGCTATTGGTAGTTGCAGATAGTGTTGGTAAAGTAAACTCATAAAAATGATCATCTCGTTGGCTTAATTGGTTGGTAAGATTTTGTTGAGCTGTGAGATTGTCATTTTTGGGCAAGTCTGTTTGAAATAGATTAGAATCAGTCAAGATCCCCAGAGACAAAGCATATCTGTTATGCCACATTTGGTAGGAGTTATTTTGACTACTTTTTTCAAAGCCAAATTTAGTGATCGGTTGCTGACTATGGTTATAGGTGATACCAAACAAACTATCCATCAATAGCGTATTATTTTGATAACGGATATTCAAATTAGTTCCTCGGGAACGAAATCCCAAGGTATTCAATAAGCTTGAACTTGGACGGTTACGAATAGATGAAAATTGACTGATGCCACTATAGCCATAATTAATTGAGTCGTTAGCAGAAATAGGATCAAGCGTTTCAATCCGATAAAATTCGTTCGACTTAGTAGTATAAGTTTGTTCAATTATTTTTTGATAATCAGGATGCGTATCACTATAAAGGCTCCTTGAAGCATAATGCCAATCATCTTTGATTCCATTTAAAGTCCCGTGAGTATTCACCGTAGCTTCTGCTATTATAGTGAGCAACAACATGATGGCTAATGACTTGGGAATACTAATCCATTTTTTTTGTTCAGGTTTTGTTGGGAAAATCTGAAAAAAAATAAGGCTAAAAAGATAAAGACCTAAAAATAAGAGGGTCATTACTAAATGTTGACTTGTTAAGTAAGTATAGTGATCAAAAGGATGAATTGTATAAGCTAAAATAAAGGCTAAATTTAATATTAAGCCGCTTAAAAGGAGTTTTGGTGTTTCTTCTTTGGTAAAAATTACTAAGCTTTTACCTGCTAGCATAATAATAGTGAAAGAGAAAGTAAAACTATAGCGGAATAAAAACATGTTTGGTGAGTGGAAACCATGCCAAAATAAGTTAAGTGGTTCAAAGTAAAAGCTAAGTGAAATGACCCCAAATAAGATCAAGAAAGCGAGTTTTTGTTTTTTATCAACTTTAGTACTTAAAAAGAAAAAGAGACAAAATAACAATGGCAGAAGACCAATGTAAATAAAAGGAATAGAATCATATTTGGTTGTATCATATACTCCAACCATATTTTTAATAACAATGTCCCAAAAGCCTGTGGCAGCAGTTTTTAAATTTGTCAGTTCGTTTAACTCTTCACCATTACTTCGCAAATCTAAAATGGTGGGTAAAATCATCACCATTGATGCGCCACCAGCTAGTAAGGACGTTATCATGTAATGACTAATCGTTTTTTTTGTCTCCTGCCAAGTGCTAATCACCTGAATAGCATAATAGAGAAAAGAATAGACCCCGATGATAAAGCCAAAATAAAAATTTGAAACAAAAAGTAAAAAATAACTGACAAAAAGTAACACAGGGGACTGCTTAGCTAATAGTCGATCTATACCTAAAATAATTAAAGGGAGATAAATAAATGCATCTAACCACATAATAAGTTCTGAGTGTGCCGTAATAAAAGACATTAGGCTATAACTAATCGCTAAACCAACTTGTAAGAGCGGTTGAATGTTAAAACGCTTGAGAGCGTAGTACCAAAATGCTAAACTGGCACTTCCAATTTTTAGAAGTGTTAATAAGTAGAGGGCATCAGGGATATTAGTATTGTCAAAAAAGAAGACCAAGGGCGTAAAAATACCACCCAAATAATAAGAAATTAAAGCATAGTAGTTTAAACCTAAAGAAGAATTCCAAGTATAGAATAGACTTTGTTTGCCATGAAGCATGTTATTAAAGCTAGCGTGAAAATTAGAAAATTGTGCATAAGAATCACTAGCCAAGATACTACGCTCACTTCCCCAATAGATTCCAAGACTAGCATAAGTTATCATCATAATGCTGATAGGAAGAAGGAAGGCCATCAAACCATACATGAAAGTTGGAGTAACGGCTTGTTTTAGTCGGGTTATCATAAAAAATCGCTCCTTAGTAATTGAGAATCGTTATTTTAGTCGCTTAAAAGACTCGAGCTAATTTTAACATATGTTATCTAAAAAAACTGGTTGTCTCATTAAGATAAAAATGAAATATATCAGACAAATAAAAAATTTTAGTCGGTTTTATATTATTCGAAAAAATCGCTGAAATAGCCAGTAGGATATAAATAAAACAAAATGTGAATAAAATAGTTTGAAATGGTTAGTAATGAAAAAAAACACAAAAAAACTTAAGTTTTTTTTGTGTTTTTAAGGACTAAATATAACTTTTAAATGCTTATATATCAATGTTTCTTCTCGTTTTTGTTTGAAATGAAAAAGAGAATGAAAAAATATAAAAAAAATAATGAAAAATTGGATTGACTTTCGATTTTAAAGGAATATAATAAGCTACATCGGTCAAACGATTCGTAAGAAAAATCATAGGGGAGTAGCTGACATAGATAGACTTTATGGCGTATTTTGTCTTAAAGTTTTCTGTGTTTTTAGATCAACTATTTAGTACAAATCGTACTGGTCTAAAATGAAATAGCAAGACCTGTGTATTGGAGAGCCTATTCCAATATGCAGGTCCCTTTTTATGGCGCAAAATTTTGGAGGCACAGGAGGAAAGTAGAGATGAAAAAAGAGCAACAACACCACCAAATTGACAAATTTAAAATAGGTGGTGCCTTAGTCGCAATGGGAGTTGTGTACGGGGATATCGGAACAAGCCCATTGTATGTAATGAAGGCTATTATTGAGGGGAATGGTGGGTTAGCCCATATTTCTGAAGATTTCATTATCGGGGCTGTCTCGTTAATTGTTTGGACATTAACTCTTTTAACAACAGTTAAATATGTCATGATTGCTTTAAAAGCAGACAACCATGGTGAGGGAGGGATTTTTTCGCTCTATACCTTGGTGAGAAAAGCCAGTCCTTACTTAATTATTCCGGCAATGATCGGAGGAGCGGCTTTATTAGCAGATGGTGTATTAACACCAGCCGTAACCATTACTACTGCTATTGAAGGGTTACGGGGTATCCCAACTTTCTATGATGCTTTTGGGAATGATCAAGGTGTCATTATGATTATTACTATAGCAATTATCTGTGTTTTATTTATGATTCAACGTTTTGGAACGGAAAAAGTAGGGAAGGCATTTGGACCAGTTATGCTGGCCTGGTTTACTTTTTTAGGGGCAGTTGGTATTTATAATTTTATGGGAAACCCTGAAGTCATTCGTGCCTTAAACCCTTACTATGCAGTCCGTTTATTAGTGAGTCCTGAAAATAAAGCAGGATTGTTTATTTTAGGAAGTGTCTTTTTGGCCACAACAGGAGCAGAAGCTTTGTATTCTGATATGGGACATGTTGGGCGTAAAAATATTTTAGGTAGTTGGCCATATATTAAAATTTGTTTATTATGTAACTATTTTGGTCAAGCCGCTTGGATTATTGCGATTAAAGATAGTCCGTATTATCAAAAAGTAGAGTTATTAAATCCATTTTTCCGGATGATGCCAGAAAATATCTCTGTTTTAGGGGTTGTTTTCGCAACAGTTGCGGCGGTAATTGCCTCACAAGCTTTAATTTCAGGTTCTTATACCTTAGTATCAGAGGCAGTAAAATTAAAATTATTACCACGATTTAAAATTATTTATCCAACAAATAAAAAAGGTCAATTATATATACCAGTTGTTAATACCATTTTATTGGTGACATGTATTGCGATTGTATTGTTCTTTAAAACCTCAGCTAAGATGGAAGCAGCTTATGGTTTAGCTATTACTGTTACTATGTTAATGACAACTGTCTTATTACTATTTTATTTATTAGAAAGAAAAATACCAAAAGTGATTTCATTTGGCGTTTTTATTTTCTTCGCAGCTATTGAGTCAATTTTCTTTATCTCAAGTGCGACTAAATTTTTCCATGGTGGTTTTGTAGCGGTATTTATTGCCTTAGCGATTCTTTTAGTCATGATTATTTGGGAAAAAGGTTCTCATATTCAGGAAAGTCAAAATCAACGCGTGTCATTATATGATTATCGTCAACAACTGAGTGATTTAAGTCATGATGAAAGCATTGCCTTGTATCAAACCAACGTTGTCTTTTTAACAAATAATCTAAAAGGGCATAAAATTGGGCGTGAAATCATGTATTCTATTTTGGATAAAAAACCAAAACGTGCCAAAGTTTATTGGTTTGTTAATGTCTTTGTAACAGATGAACCCTTTACTAAAGAATATCATGTTGACATGATGGACACGGATCATATTGTCAATATTCAACTACGCTTAGGTTTCCGTGTTAATCAAGATGTTAACTTATATTTACGCCGGATTGTACATGATTTAATGGAAGAGGGGAAATTACCAAAACAACCTCAAAAATACACAATCTATCCTGGTCGAGAAGTAGGGGATTTCTGTTTTGTTTTAATCAAAGAAGAGCTGTCAAGAAAGTCAGATTTAACTAACTTTGAACGCTTGATTATGCAAGCTAAATTAAGTATTAAATCGATCACTACGTCACCAGCTCGGTGGTTTGGTTTACAGTTTAGTGATGTTATTACAGAGAGTGTTCCTTTGAATATTCCCGGCTACAATCAACATTTAAAATGTGATCAATTGAAACAAGTTCAGGTTGATGATTTTTCTTCTGAAGAAGATGAAGAAGAGGATGACGAGTATAATTTAACTCGTGTTTAAACATACTAAAAAAGCTATTCCTTTTGGAATAGCTTTTTTTGTTCGAACTAGGCTTGTTCACCAGGTTCAGAAGCAATCAATTGCATGTCACCTTCTAAACGCCAAGACTTAATTTGATTGGGTAAGATAAAGTGTGAGCCTTTAGCTAAGTCGTAAGAGTATTCCTCTTTACCATCTGTTAAGACAAGGTGTCCAGCACCTTCTAAGACGCTAACAAGAGTATAATTTGCTTGTTGTTTGAAAGTAGTTACGCCTGAAATTAACCACTCATATACATTAAAGAAGGGAGTGCGCACATATTCAGTAATACTTGAGTTTCCAAGATTGGTTTGTTTGATGGCAAGTTTTGGATCATGGTGAGGGACAGTTGTCACATCAACTGATTGTTTGATATGTAACTCACGAGTTTGTCCGTCATCACCTTTTCGATCATAATCATAAACACGGTAGGTGGTATCACTACTTTGTTGTGTTTCTAAAATCATAATACCGGCACCAATGGCATGAATTGTTCCACTAGGTACATGGAAAAAATCACCTTTTTTAACTTTGATACGGCGTAATAAATCATCCCAACGACCTTCTTCAATCATTTGAGAAAGCTCTTCACGTGAAGTAGCATGATGACCATAAATAATTTCAGCACCCTCTTCAGCATCTATAACATACCAACATTCTGTTTTGCCAAGTTCCCCTTCGTGTTTTAAACCATAGCTATCATCAGGATGAACTTGGACAGATAAATCGTCATTAGCATCTAAAATTTTTGTTAAGAGTGGGAAAACATCCCCTTCGGCATTGCCGAAAAGTTCGCGGTTATTTGCCCATAATTCATCTAATTTTTTGCCTTTGTAAGGTCCATTTTCAACATGACATGTGCCATTTTTATGGGCACTGATTGCCCAGCATTCACCAATTTTACCCTCTGGTAGGTCATATCCAAAGACGGTATTTAGTTTGTCTCCACCCCAGATCTTTTCTTGAAAGACAGGTGCTAAAAATAAAGGTTGTTCCATTTTTTTAAATCCTCCTTATGTGTGATTAATCACGTGTTATATTATAGCAGATTTTTAAGGATGTTTCTCATTTAGATAAACGTTTAATAAGTGATCCCTTTTTTGTACATACTCCTCACGATGATCAATTGGATGAACTCTGTTTGATAAAAAGACAAAACATTCATTTTGCTCCGGATCTATGACTAAAAAAGTTCCTGTGTAGCCGGTATGAAAAAGGAGTGGGCTCTCGGAGTCTGCACGGTATTTTAAGTCCCAACCAAGAGAGCGTCCTAAATCACCTTGGGGGGTCCAGTCACGATAAAGCTGTTGGACTGTCTGGGGCTTTAAAAAACGTGTGCCATTTGGGGCGGTGCCACCATTTAAAAGCATTTGGCAGTAGATTAAACAATCGTCTAGAGTTGAGAAAAGACCAGCACTGCCACACTGTTCACCTAGAACAAAGGCTTTCGGATCGTGGACAGTTCCCCGGATAAGTCCTCGTTTTTGATGGTATTCAGTGGCTGCAATAGAGGAGTGCATATTGGATACGTTAAAGGCACTATTGGTCATGCTAAGAGGCTCTAAGACGTCTGTTGCGATGACGTCTTGTACGGGACGTTGGTAAAAATAATCAATTAAAAAACCTAGTAAGAGTGTACCAGTATCGGTATAGGCAACTTTTTTTCCACGCTGCTCTCCACTTTTGAGGTTTAAAAGCGCCTGTTTTAGTTCTCTTTCATTTAGTTGGTCACGATTTTCAATAAAAGGATTGATATCAGATGTATGAGTTAAGAGATCACGTGAAGTGACCACCCCATCTTGAAAGTCAGGTAAATAATTTTGAACAGGGGCATCTAAATCTAATTGCCCCTCTTCCCATAATTTTAAAATTAAAGAGTTAGTTCCAATCATTTTTGTCAAAGAAGCGATATCAAATAACGTTTCTCTTGTCATTTTTTGAGGGTGGGGTAGTAAGGTGGCACAGCCATAGGAATAGGCTTCAACCTGTCCATTTTTATAGAAGGCAAAATTAACACCAGGAAAGACCCCTTCTGCCAAATAAGATTTAATCAATGCGTGCGTGGTTGGATACATCCAAATCATCTCTACTTTCTATAGTTAGTAAGACTAGTATAGCAAAAAGTAAGGTTAAAATCAGTTGAGATAGGAGGAATAAATTAGGAAGGAAAGAAAAGAGATATCAGTCTTAAGGGCGATGCCTTTTTAGGAAGGAGGATTTAAAATAGAAGGGAGGCTAAAATAAAAATTGTTCTGAGAGGTAGAAAAAATGAGGTATATCTATTTAGTTCATACGGCAACTGATTCTTTATTAGGTCGTGCCATTGGCACCTATACTAAAAATCCTTACAACCATGTTTCTCTTGCTTTAGATGAGGAGCTGACTTTGGTTTATAGTTTTGGGCGCAAACAACCTCATAATCCATTCTTAGGTGGTTTTGTACGAGAAAATTTGACGAGTGGTTTATTTGAAAAAGCTAGTTGCTGTATTTACCGCTTGCCAATAGCTGATAAAGATTATGAAAGATTACGACAGATTATTATGACATTCGATGCGACGAAGGCAGCTTTACACTATAATTTATTGGGCTTAATTTTCCTCGCGTGTCGCCTTAATATTACAAGAGAAAACCATTTTTTTTGTTCGCAATTTGTGGCTCAAGTGTTACACGAAAGTGTCATAATTGAATTAGATAAAGCCTATCATTTAACAACACCTCAAGATTTAACTAAGATTAAAGGGTTAGAGCGGGTATTTCAAGGTGATTTATCACAATATTTTTTTAAAATAACAGGTGGCAGTTGCTTGGTCTGAAGTGGTGTGATAAGATAAAAAAATCAGGATATTTCAAAATTGAGATGACTGAAAAATAAATAGTAAAACTGATTAAAGTACGAATGTGTTTAATAGTCAACGTTTATTAAACAATTTTTCGTGCTTTAAGTTTATCTAAAAACAAAAAATGATGATTTTTTGCATCAGCGAAAGGAGTTAATGTATTAGATGAAAACAAAAGAAACAAAGAGAATGTTATTGATTGTCATTTCCAACTTATTTATGGTCTTTTTAGGGATTGGTTTAGTTATCCCAGTGATGCCAACTTTTATGCATCAAATGTCTCTATCAGGGCAAACTATGGGTTATTTAGTTGCGGCTTATGCCATGGCACAATTAGTATTCTCACCAATAGCAGGTCGTTTATCAGATTTATTTGGTCGTAAACGAATGATTGTCATAGGGATGGTTATTTTTGCCCTTTCCGAATTTATTTTCGGGATTGGTCATGTCGTCTCTCTGTTATATTTATCACGTATCTTAGGTGGTCTAAGTGCGGCGTTAATCTTCCCATCAGTCATGGCATTTGTGGCTGATATTACGACTCTAGAAGAACGTCCCAAGGCAATGGGGTGGGTCTCAGGAGCCGTAAGTGGTGGTTTTATTATTGGACCAGGAATTGGTGGCTTTTTGGGAGATATCTCAACGCGCCTTCCTTTCTATGTAGCAGCTATTTTAGGATTAGTAGGGTTTATTTTTGCGTTTATTTTCTTAAAAGAACCGGAGCATGAGGAAGCCAGTGAAGAAGTTGCTAAGACTAGTCTTAAGGAAGTCATCTTGACGCCAGCCTTAACTTTTCCATTTTTGATTATTTTAATTAATGCGTTTGGCTTAGCTGCCTTTGAATCAATCTATAGCATTTATGTGGATTTGAACTTTGGCTTTTCAGTTAAGGATATTGCAGTAGTTATTACTGCCAGTGGTGTTTTTGCACTTATTGCTCAATTAATCTTTTTTGATCCAATTGTAAGAAAAATTGGTGAAGTTGGTTTGATTAGACTATGTTTGTTAGCAAGTTCTGTTTTTGTTTTGGCAATGATTTTTGCTCAAGGCTACTGGAGCGTATTGATTTGTACGTTTGTTATTTTCTTAGCTTTTGATTTAATTCGACCGGCAATTACAACTTTTCTTTCGAAACATGCTGGTAGTAATCAAGGATCAGTTAGTGGTATCAATTCGGCACTGACAAGCGTCGGAAATATCGTTGGTCCAATTTTATCAGGAACCTTATTAGATATGAATACTCATTATCCTTATTATGTGGTGGTGGTTATTCTAGCTATAAGTTTTGTATTAACTTTAATGTGGAAAGTGGCACCAACTAAAACTTATTAGACAAAAAGTGTTATTTACTAAGGTAGATAACACTTTTTTATTTTTAATTAAAATATAACAGGTTAGTTTGTTATTTTAAGCTTTAATTGCCAGATTTTATAACAGTTTCCTTGGAATAAGAAACAGACTATTTCACATTTTAAGGAAAACATGGTTTAATGGAATAGTCTAAGAGAATTGTGTTTAAACACGCTGATTAGTTTGTGAAAATGTATGCACTTTTTTGAAAATGGTTTAGGAGGAATTGAAAAATGAGCAAGAAAAAAATGGTAGTATTAGGTGCTGGATATGCTGGATTACGTACAATTAAAGGGTTACAAAAAAAGAATATGGATTTGGATATTACATTAATTAATAAAAATTCATATCATTATGAAGCAACACAATTACACGAAGTTGCAGCAGGAACTAACCCAGGAGAAAAGATTTCGTTTGAAGTTAAAGACGTTATTGATGCCAACAAGGTTAACTTTATCCAAGATGAAGTAACAAAAATTAATCATGAAGCGAATGAAGTGTCACTAAAAAGTGGTAAAACGGTTTCTTATGATTACTTAGTCGTAGCGTTAGGCTTTGAGTCAGAGTCATTTGGTATTAAGGGTGTAGATGAGTTTGGTTGGCCACTAGTTGACATTAAAACAGCAGAGGCTGCCAAAGAGCAGTTAGATAAAAACTTGAAAAATTATCAACTTTCAAAAGATCCAAAAGATTTAAGTGTTGTAGTATGTGGCGCTGGTTTTACAAGTATTGAATATTTAGGTGAAATCACTAACCGGTTACCAAAATTAGCAGATAAGTTTAATTTCCCAGCTAATGAAGTTAAAATTACATGTATTGAGGCGATGCCAAAATTATTGCCAATGTTCTCAGAAAACTTGGCTGATTATGGGGTAGATGTTCTGAAAAAACGTGGAGTAGACTTTATTGTTGGAACACCGATTAAAGAAATCAAAGAATCATCTGTTGTCTATGAACAAGAGGGTGAATTAAAAGAAATCGAAGCAAGTACGATTGTTTGGACAACAGGGGTTCGCGGAAGTAGCGTAATTGGCGAATCAGGTTTTGAAGAGCGTCGTGGACGTGTGATGGTAGAATCAGACTTAACAGTTCCTGGTCAACCGAACGTCTTCATGATCGGGGATGTTAGCGCGGTCATGGATGAAGAATCAGGTCGTCCTTATCCAACAACTGCTCAAATTGCCATGGCTCAAGCAGACCATGTGGTTGATACAATGGAACGTAAATTGGCTGGACAAGAGCCAACAGCATTTAAATATAATTCATTAGGAACGGTTGCTTCTTTAGGTAATAATGACGCAATTGGCCATACAATGAACAAAGATTTTAAAGGCTATATTGCTTCAGTGATGAAAAAAGGGATTGCGGATAAATCATTGTTACAAGTTGGGACACCTTCTGTATTACTTAAAAAAGGTCGTTTTGATTTTTACCATTAAGCAATTAAAAACACCTAAGGACTTATTTAGTCCTTAGGTGTTTTTTTATAGGGTAAAAGATTGTAAATTTGGTCATTGGCTTCATCATAAAAATGAGTAACACCATCTAAGTGATAGTAAAAAGTTAAGTGATAGCCATACAGATCCTGTAAGATTAGTTTGTCTTGGGAAAGAGCTATTATTGTGACTTGAAAGGGTGTATTGTTGACCTTTAGATTTAAGTTGTCTGTTATTTCAATAATGTATTCTAGCTCATTGTTAGGATCGGAAAATTGCCATTTTCCTAAGTAAAGTTTCTTTAAGTTTTGTTTGTTAGGAGTGATTTTTTTTTCTTTAGTCGTTATTTTTTTTAATAGGCGCTTGCTAACTAGACCTAAGGCTAGCGAACAGCCAACTAAAAAACGTAGTCGCGTTCGAGACATATCTTACCAGTCCTTTTTAATATTGTTTATTATCAATCTATAATGAACAATGTTAGGTTATTTGTGTTGGAAACGCAAGGGATAACTGTAGCAAACATAGTCTTTAATGTAGGCTATTGGTAGAAAAGACAGCAGGACATGTAGAGAAGTTAGCTTAAAAAAACAGTGTTATGACACTAAATAGTGTATAATAAATACAGTTTTAAAATATGAAAGATAAAGGAGGCGCATCCTTATTGGCTAGCTATTCAGATGTGGTAGTAGCTAAGTTTGTTGAGCGGGACAATCGCTTTATCGCACGCTGTCTTTTACCAAAAAATAATGAAGAAGTCATCGTCCACGTTAAAAATACAGGACGCTGCCGGGAATTGTTAATACCAGGCGTCTCTGTTGCCATTAATTATCAACCAGCTAAAAGTCGTAAGACAGATTATGATCTGATTGCGGTCAAAAAAGATGATCGTTGGATTAATATAGACAGTCAAGTTCCAAATAGTTTAGCCGAGGATGCTTTAGCAAGTAGTCAAATTCACTTGCCGTATTTATCTGGTGAAATTATTAAAATTGAGCGGGAAGTAACTTTTGGCAATTCTCGTTTTGATCTCTATTTAGAGACAGCAACAGGTCAAAGAGTAATAGTTGAAGTTAAAGGAATGACGTTAGCCAATCAAAGTCTGGCAGCTTTTCCAGATGCACCTAGTGAAAGAGCTTTAAAGCATGTCAAGGAGCTAACAATCTTGCAAGCAGAAGGGTATCAGACCTATGTTTTATTTATTGTTCAACTAGCAGGTATTAAGCAAACAACGCTTTATGAAAAGCGCCAACCAGCTTTAGTTAAAGCCTTTAAACAGGCTATGGCGCAAGGACTAAAAGTGATTGCTTATCAATGTCAAGTGACAAAGGATACGATTGATATTATGGGGGAAGTCCCCTTTCAAATAGAGACTAACTTTAATGAGGAAGAAGGAAATTAACATGATAAAACTTGGAGTAATTGGAACCAACTGGATTTCAACACAATTTGTAGAAGCGGCTCTAGCATCAGGGAATTATGAACTGACAGCTGTTTATTCTAGAAAATTAGCTACAGCAGAAGCTTTTGCGATCGGGCATGAAAAAGTTGCTTTATTTGATGAGTTAGAAGCTTTTTTTGCTTCAAAAGAATTTGAGGTGATTTATATAGCCTCACCCAACAGCTTACATTATGAGCAAGCAAAAGCTGCCATGTTACATGGTAAGCATGTCATTATTGAAAAACCGGCTGTTTCTAAAGCACTAGAATTTAAAGAGTTAGTCGCCGTAGCTGAAAAACAAAATTGTTTAATGTTTGAAGCAGCTCGAAATATTCATGAAGAGAGTTTTAAAGAAGTAACAAAATTATTACCGTCCCACGACGACATTATTGGAGCAAATTTAAGTTTTATGAAATACTCATCTCGTTTTGATAATGTTTTAGCTGGAGAAGAACCTAATATATTTTCTCCAGAATTTTCTGGAGGGGCTTTGATGGATTTAGGTGTGTACTTACTCTATGCCGCCGTGTCTTGGTTTGGTCGCCCTGAGAGTGTTCATTATTTTGCTAGACGTGTGCCAACAGGAGTCGATGGCATTGGAACAATCATATTACGTTATGAGACATTTGATGTTAACTTATTAACAGGGAAAATTGCTGATAGCTTTTTACCTTCTGAAATTTATAGTTTGGAGAAAACGATTAGTTTGAATGCTGTCAATAGTATTGAAGCGATTACGATCCATGATCGTAAGGCTAAGGTAGTTAAGGATCATCCGTGTCATAAAGAGGCCAATCCAATGATTGAAGAAGCTCGAGCGTTTGCAAAAGTGATAAAAGCACCTCTGGCCGAAGATAATCAAGTTGATTATCGTCAGTGGTTAGCCATTGGGTTAGTTGTTCATGAGATCATGGAAGAGTTACGTTTATCTGAAGGAATTACCTTTGCAGCAGACAACAAATAGACGTAGTGAAATAGTGAGTAGACCTTGAAGAGCGAACGCAATTAATAGTATGATAAAAGGTGCGTATGACCTGTTGCTACTATATAAATAAAGATAGTGGCAGAAACTGTGCAAAATAAGAGGATATAGGAGCAACAAATATGGATTTTAAAACAAAATTACCAGAAAAATGGCAAACACATTGGGATGAATTAGGCTATACAGAAGCCTCATTGATTCAAAAAGAAACGTATGAGCCATTATTAAATAAAGAAAGTCTAGTAGGCGTATCACCAACTGGAACAGGTAAAACTTTAGCGTACTTGTTCCCCCTACTTCAGGCTATTAAACCAGGTGAAGGCAATCAATTGTTGATCTTACTACCATCGCAAGAGTTGGCCGTACAAGTTGCCAATGTGGCGAGAGAATGGGCAACACTTTTAGAATTAAACGTTCAATCGTTGATTGGAGGGGCTAATGTCAAACGCCAAATTGATAAGTTGAAAAGTAAGCCCGAAGTCTTAGTTGGGACGCCTGGTCGAGTGGTTGAGTTATGTAAAAATAAAAAGGTCAAAGCTCACTTGTTACAAACGGTTGTCTTGGATGAAGCTGATCAATTAGTAGAGACAAATGAGTTGAATGCTACCATGACGATTCTTAAAATGCTAGATAAGCAAGCTCAATTAGTTTGTGTTTCTGCTACAGCGATTGATGTTCAAGCTCAATTAGGTGATCATGGTCAACGTGAAATGACAACGATTGATGTTAGCCAGAAGGATCAATCAAAAGGAATTGTCACACATGGCTATATTAAAACACCGCCTAGAAAACGTGCAGAACTACTAAAAAAATTGGCTTATGTCAAAGATTTTAAAGCAATTGTCTTTTTTAATGAAGTACAAGAAATGGGGCTTGTAGCGGATAAGTTATCTTATCAAGGTGTACCAAATGCCACGCTTGCTTCAGATCAAAATAAGTTAGAACGACGTTTGGCTCTATCAGCTTTTGCTGATGATAAGGTTTCACTATTATTAACCACAGATATTGCAGCGCGTGGCTTAGACTTTGTTGATTTGCCGTTTGTTATTCATTATGATGTGCCTTATGTAGTTGAAAATTACGTGCATCGTTCAGGTAGAACAGGCCGTATGGGTAAAGATGGTACGGTAATGTCACTGGTGGGTGATTATGAATTGAAAGATTTGAAAAAAATGGCAAGACAACACCCTGCTATGGGAGACTTAGTCGAGTGGTATGTGCACAGCAGTCAAATTTTACCCATTTCAGAACGTGTCAACAGCCAAGAAGATCAAAGTGAGGTGCCTCACGACAAACATGATTTGGCTAAAGGCGTCAAGACACGCTCTTCAGAACTAAGTCAAGGTGGTTTTTCTGGCGAATTAAAAGCTAAAAAGAAGAAGGTAAGTAAAAAGAAAGTCAAAGCTAAAACTAAAAATAAAAAAGCAAAAATAAAGAAAAAGCAGGACTAGTTAGCTAGTCCTGATTAAATACGGAGGTTGAAATAGTCGATGTCTAATAGAAAAGAGCAAATTATTAAACTGTTAGAAAAACACCCAAAGGGTTTGGCAGCTGCTGAAGTAGCGGAAGAGATGTCTTTGGATCGAACTAATGTTAGCCGGTATTTGAATGACTTGGCCAAGGAAGAACGTGTTTTACGTTCTTCTGGAAGACCAGTCATTTTTACCTTAACAGGGGAAATGACAGATAAAGAAGGGCTACTTAAAGAAGGAAATAGGAGTGAGTCTTTTGAGGTCAGTTTTGATAACTTAGTGGGAGCAAAAGACTCATTAAAAATGGTAATCCAACAAGCAAAAGCCGCTATTTTATACCCGCCTCGCGGCTTACATACGATTATTTTTGGCCAAACAGGGACAGGTAAGTCGTTGTTTGCTGAATGTATGTATCGTTTTGCGATTACTTCTGAATCTTTAGAAAAAGGCGCCCCCTTTGTCTCTTTTAACTGTGCTGATTACGCTCAAAACCCCCAACTTTTATTCGCTCATATTTTTGGTGTGAAAAAAGGCGCTTATACTGGAGCAAATGAAGACCGAGAGGGGCTAATGGCAAAGGCTAATGGCGGGATTTTATTTTTAGATGAGATTCATCGTCTGCCTCCAGAAGGCCAGGAAATGTTATTTACCTTTATTGATAAAGGCGTTTATCGTCCCTTAGGCGAAAGTACTAAAACTTATGAAGCCTCTGTCCAAATTATTGGAGCGACAACTGAGTCTTCTGCAACCTTTTTAAGTACCTTTACTCGTCGTATACCTATGTCTGTGACGTTACCTAGTTTAAAAGATCGGACGATTGATGAGCGTTATGAGATCGTGACACGCTTTATTAAAGAGGAAGCGAATCGCTTAAAGCAACGCATTATTGTGGAGCGAGATGTCGTGCTGGCTTATATGTTATATAATGCAGAAGGCAATATTGGGCAAGTTAAACGTGATTTGAAGCTTGTCTGTGCCAAAGCTTTTTTGCATTATCGTACCCATGAAGAAGAACATTTAACCATTAGACAACAAGAATTACCTTTAAATGTTCAAAAAGGTTTGTTGAAAATTAAAGAGTTACCAGAGAGAATTGATCGTTTCATTGACAAAAATAGTCACTACTTAACCTTTGATCCAGGCGCTAAAGATGTGGTTTGGTCACTTGATCCAGCACGGGATATGGCTGTTTACAATGCTATTGAAGAGCGTGTCTCTAATTTATCTCAAAGTTCTGATTTGGATAATACCGATCTAGCAGAGTTGATTGAATTGGATGTGGACAAATATTTTGAAACCTATGTCGATGAATTGGCACGCAACGATGTTCATCGTGAGCTGATTTCAGATGAGTTATGGGATCTGACTGATCGCTTATATGATATTGCGGAAGAACGTCTTGAACGTAGTTATAATCAAAAAGCTAGGTTTACCTTTGCTCTGCACCTACAAGGCACGTTAGAACGAATTAGAAAAGAGCGTAGTATCATTCATCCTAACCTTAATGAAATCAGAATTAATTACAAAAAAGAATTTCAAATAGCCCTAGATCTATCATCTTTAATAGAAGAAGAGTTTGCTATTGAGATTCCTTTTGATGAAATTGGCTTTATTACAATGTTCTTGTCTTTAGATATTAGTGAGCGTCAGTCTGCTCCTGAAAGCCAAGTTTCGGTTGTTGTTTTGATGCATGGCAAGTCAACTGCTTCCAGTATGTTAGAAGCAGTGCAAGAGTTGTTAGGAACAGAAACAGGTCACGCTTTTAATATGCCACTTACGATGGAAGTTCAAGACATGTATGACGAATTGAAAAATTATGTACTGGCTCATCGTGATGAGATGACTAGTGGCATGTTATTACTAACGGATATGGGTTCTTTAAATACTTTTGGAAATATGATTTTTGAAGAAACGGGTGTCAGAACAAAAGCAATTTCCATGGTTAGTACTATGATTGTACTTGAAGCTGTAAGGATGGCGAGTATTGGACGAAGCTTGGAAGATATTTATCAAAATATTCAGATGTCTTTAGAAAATATTGTGAGAAATGAATTTAGACCCCCTAGAGATTTACAAAAAGCGATTATTGTGACGTGCTTTACAGGAGAAGGTGTGGCTAAAAAGTTGTATGAACGAATAGTGCCGGTCGTAAATACTCAGGTAGTTGAAATTATTCAATTACAATTTTTAGAGCGAGAATCCTTTAAACAGCATATTGATGAGTTAATCAAAGAATATGAAATTATGGCAATTGTTGGGACTGTGGAGATTGAATATCAAAATATTCCTTTCTTTACAGCTTTTGATATTTTTGATAATGATAAGTTAAATATCTTAAAACGCATTGTAGCAGAAGAAGTCCCTATGGAGCAGATGGTCTCATCTTTAGAAGGAACAATTAGGAGTGTCCCATCAGTTGAAGAATTACTAACGGTGCTCCAAAAAATGGTGAGCCAAATCCAAACGGATTTAAAAATTGTAGTTGAACCAGGAGTGGACGCAGGAATGCTGATTCACTTGGCTTTTTTAGTTGAAGCATTAAAAACGAAGCAAGAACCGCGTAAGTTTCCAGATATTGAAGAGTTTAAAGCGAGTCATCGAATTGAAATGACCACTGTCCGTTCTAATTTAATGGCACTAGAGAAACAATATGATTTACTTTTACCGGAAAGCGAGATAGCTTATCTTACTCAGATGATGATTGAAAATCGGATTGACAAAGAGTTTATAAATACACACTAAAGGTAGTGTGTAAGGTTATAATCTTTAGTGTAAAGGTTATATTGTATGTTTATATAAGGAACGTAAAGCTTGATGCGACGCTATTATATTTTAAAAAAACCGTGCCATAAAAGTTGGCACGGTTTTTGCATTATATATAAGTGTAAAAACAAATCGAAGGAGTGACGATAAAATGTCAAAAAAAACAATTATGTTAGTATGTTCAGCAGGAATGAGTACAAGTTTATTGGTAACTAAGATGCAAAAAGCAGCAGAAGAGCAAGGGTTAGAAACAGATATCTTTGCAGTGTCAGCCTCAGATGCCGATCCAAGCTTAGCAAATAAAGACGTTGATGTTTTATTATTAGGACCTCAAGTTCGTTTTATGAAAGCACAATTCGAGAAAAAATTAGAACCAATGGGTATTCCATGTGCAGTAATTGAAATGAAAGATTACGGTATGATGAACGGGGAAAACGTTCTTAAAGCAGCTTTAGAATTAATGAACTAAAAATAAGGATGACAAACATTTTCAAATGTTGTAGGAGGAATTTTCATGGATGAAGCAAATTTAGAATCAATTATGGGTTTAATTATGAACGCAGGAAATGCTAAAAGTGACGCAATGGAAGCGATTCAAGCAGCTAAAGAAGGCAAGTTTGAAGAAGCTGCTGAAAAAATCAAGAGTGCAGAAGCATCGTTAGTAGAAGCGCATCATTCACAAACAGGACTTTTAACTAAAGAAGCTCAAGGGGATCATATGACAGTCACATTATTAACAGTTCATAGCCAAGACCACTTGATGACAGCCATTGCTTTCACTGATCTAGCAAAAGAAATTATTGAATTACACCAAAAAATGTCAGAAAACTAGATAATTCTGAACGGCCAAGTAGTCTAAACTATTTGGTCGTAACCTATTGATAGGGGTTTCAAACTTCTAATAGAAGTTTTTAATTAAATTTTATTTTACAGGAGGTAGGAAATAATGAACGCATTAACAGCGTGGTTAGAGAAGTATATTTTACCAATCGCAACAAAAATGGGCTCACAAAAACACTTAGTTGCCCTAAGAGATGCCTTTATCGGAACAATGCCAGCTACAATGGCAGGTTCGATTGCCGTAATGATTAACGCCATTATTCGTGATTTACCAGCACAATTTATTGAAGGATATGACGGTGCATCGATTCCAGTCATTAGAGAAATCATTGCCGTTAACGGCTTTGTATGGAATGGTACAATTGCCATTGCCGGTCTAGTTTTCGCCTTTTCATGGGGGTATAACTTAGCAAAAGCTTATAATGTTAACAACTTAGCAGGGGGGATTGTCTCACTTGCTGCTTTGATCCAAGGTATTAGTTTTGGACCAAGCGAAACAGCAGACTTAGGTATGAAAGTACCTGCTAACATTGCCACAGCCATTACTGATTCAGGAATTGGCGCAACAGTGACACCAGGAGGCGAGTTAAGTGTTGGATTATGGGGTTGGTTAAACCTTAATCACTTAAACGGAAATGCCTTCTTTACAGCTATGATTATTGGTGCTGTATCTGTTATTATCTTTGCGAAATTAATGCAAAAAAATATTACAATTAAATTACCAGAATCAGTTCCACCGGCAGTATCAAATGCCTTTGCAGCAATTATTCCAGCAACAGCAGCGTTGTATATCATCGCTATTTTTAACTTCGCCTTTGGTGAAATGACAGGTATGTTATTTATTGATTGGGTACAAGAAACAATTGCTAAACCATTGATGGGATTCTCTCAAGGTTTAGGTGCCGTTTTAGTTATTCAATTAGCTATTCAAATTTTCTGGTTCTTCGGAATCCATGGAACAAATGTTATGGCGCCAGTTTTAGAAGGTATCTTCGGACAAGCGCAATTAATTAATATTGATGTTTTCCAAAAAGGATACGATGGTTTAACAGGTACGAAAGCTGTTCTTGCAGCGATTGAAGACGGAAAAGCTTATATGTGGGTACGTGGATCATTTGACGCTTACTCAATGTTTGGTGGGTCAGGTGGTACGATTACCTTAATTCTTGCCATCTTAATTTTCTCTAAACGTGCTGATTACTTAACAATGGGTAAATTAGCCTTAGGACCTGGTATTTTCAATATCAACGAGCCGATCATGTTTGGTCTACCAATCGTTTTAAATGCGATTATGTTTATTCCATTCATCGTGGCACCAGTCGTTGCCACAGCGATTGGTTACTTAGCAACTTCATGGGGCTTAGTAGCACCAGTATCACAAGCAGTAACATGGGTAGTCCCACCAGTCTTATTATCATTCTTGGCAACAGGAGCTGACTGGAGAGCACCACTTGTTACAATCGTATGTATGCTTGTAACATTTGCAATTTGGGCACCATTCGTTATTGCAGCGAACAAGATGGACCCTTCATTAGAAGAAAACAACTAAAAAATAATTAACATTGATTGCCAGAAAAGAGTTACTGACGCTTCCAAAGAGGTGGAAGTAACTCTTTTCCCGTAGTTGATGCAAAGGAGAGTATTAAGATGATTGAAGTAATGGCACCAGTACAACAAGATAAAATTATTGAATTAATTGATGGTTTAGATAAAGAGGGCGTGACTTTTTCTTACGTCGAGAAAAAAGGCATGAAGATGTATTTTGACACAAATGCAGAAGATGTTGCAGCGGCAGCTAAAACACTAAAAGCAGAAGTTAAAGCGCAACCTTGGGGTTCTGTGTTATACTTCCAAGTAGCAGCGGTTTAAGAATAAGTAAAGAGATTGGACGGGGTAATCATGAATAAAGGCGGCTTATTTTTATGTAGTATCGGCTTATTAATTATTATGTTTAGTGCAAATCAAAATACAGGAACGTATAACATACTGAACTTAATTACAGGTTCGACACTCTTAATTGTAGGTGTGATCTTATATGTTCGTGCTAATAAAAGTCAAAAAAAGAATAAGAAATCAAAGAAAAAAGAGGTGAGGTAGAATGCAAATCGTAAAAAAATTAAATGTGCCAGCACCATTTTTATATGATAAAATCATTGATTCTGTGTTATTTGATATTCGCAAGCAAACGGGAAAATCAGTGACACGTAAACAACTAAATAACTATGAATATGTCAAAGAATTTTCAAAGACTAGTCGTGCTAAAATTAAGATTGAAAAACATATTGAAAATGAGGCATATCATTTTAGAACTTCTACTACTCGCAATGATTTCTTGGTAAAATATGACATTCGTCCACTTGATGATAAGAGTTGTGAAGTCGTGTATGAAGAAGAGATGAAATCTTTTGGTGTGATGCAGAAAATGAATGATGTAGTGGTTGGACTATTAGTTGGTTTTTTGAAGAAACGTCAGTTTAAAAAAATGCTTGAAATGATTGAAACTTCTTACTAAAAAAGTCTCCTATTAGGAGACTTTTTTATGTCTCAATGACTAGACAAAAGGAGTTAAGCATGCGAAAATAAAAGTAGGAATCACTTTAGTTTCTGTAGCTCAGTAGGATAGAGCGATCGCCTCCTAAGCGATAGGTCGCTGGTTCGATCCCAGTCAGAAACGTTTTTAAGAGAAGGTCTTTGTTGAAGTAACTAAGATAGTCGTAGGCACACTTTTAAAAGCGATAAGAAAAAAAGAAGTCCCTCCAAAGAGGAACTTCTTTTTTTGTAGTTAAGCCCAGTCACCATTTCGGAATAAAGGAACTCTTGAGCCGTCATGACGAATACCGTCAATAGCCATTTTATCTGAACCAATCATAAAATCAACATGAGTGGTACTTTGATTTAATCCAGCGGCGAGTAAGTCCTCTTGAGACATCTCAGTCCCACCTTTAATATTAAAGGCATAAGCAGAACCTAGAGCCACATGGTTTGAGGCATTTTCGTCAAATAAGGTATTGAAGAAAGTGATGCCTGATTGTGAAATTGGTGAAGGGTCTGGCACTAAAGCGACTTCACCAAGACGACTAGCCCCTTCATCCGTTGCGATTAATTTTTTCAAGACATCTTCGCCTTTTTCTGCAGAACAGTCAACGACTTTCCCATCTTTAAAAGTAAAGGTCATCCCCGTAATAGTAGTGCCAGCATAACTTAAAGGTTTGGTACTGGTTACCACACCGTCTACGCGTTGACAATCCGGTGCAGTGAACACTTCTTCCGTCGGCATGTTTGCCATAAATTTTTCACCACGAGCATTGGTACTGCCAGCACCTTCCCAATGATGGTTTTTAGGTAAGCCGATTATCAAGTCAGTCCCGGGTGCAGTATAGTGTAAGGCATCAAACTGTTCAGCATTCAATTCATTGGCCTTAGCCCATAATTTTTCATCATGTTCGGCCCAAGCCTTAGTTGGATCTGCTTGGTCGATACGAGTTGTTTTAAAGATTTGTTCCCAAAGTGCGGCAACTTGTTCCTCAGTTTTTTTCAAATGAGGAAAAACTTTAGCCGCCCAAGCGCTACCAGCAGCAGCAACAACCGTCCAACTAATTTTATTGGCTTGTGAGGCCTCTCTTAGAGGAGCCATGGCTTTTCCAGTAGCAGTTTGGTAAGAGGCAACACGATCTGGATTAGTTCCAGCTAAAGCATCAGGGTCTCTTGAAACAACACTAATGCGGCTAGCCCCTTGGTCGACCCAGGCTTGCATTTCTTCAACTTTGTAAGCCGGTACCGTATTGATAATTTCATCTGCAGCGTGTAAAAAAAATTCTTTTTGGATATGATCATCTTGCCATTGAACAATGACTTGTTTAGCACCTAGTGCATAAGCTTCCTTTACAATAAGACGAGCAAGTTCTGCTTGTTCGACATCAATGGCTAAAACAACAGTCTGTCCTTCTTGAACATTGACGCCTGTTTCTACAATTAATTTAGCGTATTTTTTCATATTTTCTTTGATACTTAGTTGTGTCATTTTATTTCCCCCTAAATAACAATTAAAGACAGGCTAACGTCTATCTCTTTGGAGCATATCATAGCATAAAGTTAACACTGTCTCAATTAATAGAGTATAGAGTAAGGAATAGTGATATAAATAAACAGCAAAAGGTTATAGCCTTGGTCATTCCCAGAAATAGTGATAGCGTGTAAAATAATTACAAAATAACTACCTTTTTTAATGGATAAAACCATGCTACAATGTTACCAGAATGATAAACAGATGTTATTCATTGGACGATTTACCGTATCTGTTTTTTTAGCAATAGATCTGACGATTACAAAAATCACCACCTGTTGAAAGAGGGGAGCTATGTATGGCTAGAAAAAAAACAATTACAAAAGAACAAATTTTAGATGCTACGTATGATATCATTATGACTGAGGGGTTTGCTGGTTTTACAGCAAGAAATATCGCCACTAAAATGAAATGTTCGACGCAACCAATATACCTAGAATTTAAGAACATGAATGATTTGAAAATAGAGCTATTTAAAAAAATTGAAGAGTATTTATACGAAAAAGTTTTTGATAAAGTGGTGACAGGACATCCTTTTATCGATACTAACCTTAATTATATTCATTTTGCTTGCGAGCAAAGTACACTATATCGTGCCCTTTATTTAGAGGGGCATTCAGGCAATGATATTTTAAATCAATTTAGTAGGAAAGTTTTTATGGAGGGGATGGAAAAAGAACCCTCACTTCAGAATTTATCTGAGGGGCAAAAAGAAGCGGTTTTTTCTGGTACATGGATTGTGGCTACTGGGATTGCTACTTTATCAGTGGGATCCCTCATCCAACCAACGGATGAAGAGATTATGAAACTATTAAATGATGTCATTAAAAGTGTAGTGGCGAATGATTTCAATCAAATTTTGACTTATGTTATCTAAAAAAAGATGAGACCTGATGGTCTCATCTTTTTTTAATTTGAACTTGCGATTTCTTTAGCAAAGGCCTCTAACTTGATAATATCTTCTTCTTCAGCGGCTAAGTCTATTTTCACAGAGTTAGCCCCTTTAGTTGCGCCTGCTTTAACAAAAGCTTCTTCAAAATCATCAACTGATTTGCAGTAAAATTCGTAGAAAGTATCACCTGATCCTACTACACCGAATTTTTTACCAGCTAAGTTGACTTCTTGCAATTCTTCGTAAAAATCAACGATTTCATCAGGTAAATCGCCCTCACCATAAGTATAGGTTGCTACGATACAAATATCAGCCTCAGCAAAGTCTTCAGCCTCTACTTGGGTACATTCTTCTTGTTCCACTTCGATATCTAAGTTTTCTAAGGCTTCAGCCACGATGTCTGCGATTTCTTCAGTGTTACCAGTTAAACTTGCATAAACAATTTTTGCTAATGTCATGATGTTTTTCCTCCCAAACAGTATTGGTTAAATTATAACAGAAAAAATCAGTTTTGAAACTAGCTCTAAGGTGATTTTCTTCCGATATTTGGCGTAACTCTCTCTATATGATAAAATATAATGTGCTAAAACTAATTATTCTTAATTAGTTAGTGACAAAGAATAAAGGTTAGAGAAGCGAAAGGGAGAGTAAAAAGAATGATAACAATCAAATCAGCACGAGAAATTGAAAAAATGGCAGAGTCAGGAGCATTACTTGCTGACGTACACCACCAATTAAGAACGTTTATTAAACCAGGTGTGACGAGCTGGGATATTGAAAAATTTGTCCATGAGTACATTGTGAAAAATGGCGGAATTCCTGCTCAAATCGGCTTTGAAGGATACGAATATGCCACGTGTTGCAGTATTAATGATGAAATCTGTCATGGGTTTCCAAGAAAAGAAAAATTAAAATCAGGTGATTTGATTAAGGTTGATATGTGTATTGATTTAAACGGTGCGATGTCAGATTCATGTTGGTCATACGTTGTTGGTGAGTCAACACCAGAGATTGACAAGCTAATGGAAGTGACTAAAAAGGCAATGTATTTAGGGATTGAACAAGCACAAGTCGGTAACCGAATTGGTGATATTGGTCACGCTATTGAGACTTATGTTGAAGGTGAAAACTTAGGCGTTGTTCGCGATTTTATTGGCCATGGTATTGGTCCAACGATTCATGAAGAACCAATGGTTCCTCATTATGGCGAAGCCGGTAAAGGATTACGTTTAAAAGAAGGCATGGTTATCACGATTGAACCGATGGTTAATACCGGTACTTGGAAAATGAAGATGGATGATAATGGTTGGACTGCTCGTACAAAAGATGGTGGCTTGAGCTGTCAATATGAGCACACTATTGCAATTACAAAAGAAGGCCCTCAAATTTTAACGTCTCAAGGAGATCAATAATTTACAAACTGTAAATTACTGTGAGGTTGTTGAGTTGTAGGTGTTATAAGGAGCATTATGAGTTTATTAAATAAGGTTGTTAAAAATGAACGACAGCGTTTGTTCATTCAAACAAGTATGAATCGATTTAAAAGTGCTGAAATTGGACCATCAGCAGCGGCAATAGCTTATTATTTGTTATTGTCATTGTTTCCGTTGTTGATTGCAATTGGCAATATGTTGCCATATTTAAATATGGATCCTGATAAAATTTTGCCTTATATCGAATCAATGGTGCCACCTAATATCTTTAGTATGTTAAAAGGGACAATTCGTAGTTTATTAAGTAGTTCAAGTGGTGGTTTGTTGTCGGTATCAGCTATTGCAACTTTATGGGCGAGTAGTCGTAGTATTAACGCCTTGCAAAATTCGTTAAATAAGGTTTTTGGTGTGGAACGCCGGGCAAATATGTTTTTAACACGAATTTTTTCTTTTGGAGTTATTTCATTATTTATGTTGACCGTGATGATTTTAGCGGTTGTTTTCAGTTTTGGACAGGCTGTGTTAGACTACATTTTACCACTTTTAAATGTATCAAATAGTGTGGTATTAGATATTACTGATTTATTTGGAACGTTGAAATGGCCTGTAACAGTAGCAATGTTATTTTTAACAATGTGTTTGATTTACAGTGCCTTACCAAATGCTCGTGTTAGTTGGCGCTCAGTTGTGCCAGGCGCTATTTTAACCACAATCGGTTGGATGGTACTCACACAATTTTTTGGTTTATATACAAAGTACTTTTCAAGTAGTTTGGTGAGTTACGGTATTATTGGTGGGTTTGTGGTGTTTATGCTATGGCTTGATTTTGCCGCAACCCTGATTTTATTAGGTGGTGTGATTAATGCAATTTGTGAGGAGTTTATTCACGGAACAATTGAGACACGCCAAAGTAAGTTTCAAAAAGTTATGCTAAAGTGGCGTAGAAAAACAAATAAAAAGCAGAAAGATTAATCTTTCTGCTTTTTATTTGTTTTTTTTTCATGGTATTCATGAATCGTTTTATCACGAAAGGCTTTATTTCCAATAAATTTTAGAATATTCATAAGTGGTTGGCGCTCACTACCAGTTAATCCGATTAACTCAACAAAGAGTTGCAAGCCAAAGATGACGGCAATCGTCATGATGATATTAGCAAGTGTGCTAGAAAAGATGTAGAGAATAGCGATAAAAGAAAAAATTAAGGCTAGGCAATAAATCATCAAAACAGCACCACGGTGGGTAAACCCAATTGAAAGCAAACGGTGATGTAAGTGCATATGATCAGCACTAGAGATCGGTTGTTTGTTGAGCCAACGTCGAATAATCGCAAAAATAGTATCGGTAATAGGGACTCCAAGAATAACTAAAGGAATAATCAAGGAAACCAAAGTGGCATTTTTGAGACCTTGTAAGGATAAGGTTGAAATCATAAAACCTAAAAATAAGGCTCCGGTATCACCAAGATAAATCTTTGCAGGGTGAAAATTGTAAGGTAAAAAGCCACCAATACAAGCCACAAGTAGAAAAATCATAATTGGCACTTGTATTAAAACAGCTGCAGGTGATAAGTAACCAACAAGTCCGATCGCAGTCAATGCGATAATGGACACACCGGAAGCCAGACCGTCTAAGCCGTCAATCAAGTTAATCGCATTTGTTAATGCGACAATCCAAATAATAGTGAAAGGTAAGCTTAGAAAACCTAAGTTGATATGGGCAAAAGAAAAGATATTGACTGTGTCCATACGAATATCAGCGATAAAATAGGCTGCTAAGGCTGCTAAGACAATCCCGAATAATTTTTGTTTAGGTGATAGTTCATAAATGTCATCTAAGAGACCAGTTATAACGACAATGCCACTAACTAAGATCATTTTTAAGGCAAACTTAAAAGGGATCACATCAGGGAAGATAAGCAGAGACGCTAGACAAAAAATTAGATAAATCCCTAATCCACCAGCGGAGGGCATAGAGACTTTGTTTAAGCGTCGCTCATTTGGCACGTCTACTGCGTTTAATTTACAAGATAATCTTTTTATTAAGGGAGTCACTGAATAACTAATAATAGCCGTTACGATCAAACGTAAAATTAAGCTATAAATGAAACTCATATGTTCTACCTACTTTCATAATCCTTTTTCATTATACAGCAGAAAGGAACGACTGCCAACTCTAATTCTTTAAACTTTAGAAGTTATGGAAATCTTAAATTATTAAAAGCTAGTTTGAGAAACAAGTCACTTATGCTATAATAAATTGATTAATTACAGTATATAAAGGAAGCACATAAATGACAAAAGAAAATAAAAATGAAAAAAGTGTCAGAGGTACTCGTCTTACAGCAATGAAGCGCGAAGCAAAAGGCCGTTATGTGAAGTGGGGCAAGCTTGTCATTATTTTAGCCTTAGCTGCTATTTTAGGTGTATTACTGTATGGCGTGAAATTATTAAATGATACGGACAATTTTTTAAATGAGGCCTATCAACCAGTAAAAAGAGAAACGTCGATAAATGACAACATAGATCCAATAAAGGACCCCATTGCTATTTTGATTTTGGGGATTGATAATAATGATGAACGTAATTTAGAATCAACGCGAACAGATGCGATGTTATTAGCTACTGTCAGTCCTGTAACCAAAGAAATTAATTTGGTAAGTATTCCACGAGATACCTATACTAAAATTAAGTCACCAGAATTTTTAGGGATGGATAAGATCAATGCGGCTTATGCTTATGGTGAGATTGAATCAACCATGGATGCCGTTGAAAACTTGATGAACGTGCCAATTAATTACTATATTACCGTTGATTTTAAAGCTTTTGAAGATATTGTCGATGCTTTTGATGGTGTGGAAGTTGATGTTCCATTTAATTTTGTTGAGCAAAATGCTAAATCAGAATTTACTGTTAAGTTGAAAAAAGGCAAGCATACCTTAGATGGGGAGCAAGCCTTGGCGTTCGCAAGAACCCGTAAGATTGACAATGATGTTATGCGAGGAAGTCGTCAACAAGAAATTATGCAAGCTGTTTTGAAAAAAGCGATGAGTGCCGGTTCAATTACTAAATTTGAAGAGGTTATGCGTGCCTTATCTGGCCATTTTTGGACAGATATGGATATGGGGACAATGTTAAAAATTGTCCAATCAGGTTTGGCAACTGATTATGATTTTGAGTCTTATATTTTCTCATGGATGAGTTTTGATTACTATGGTGTCAGCATGGTCGGTTTACATGATGATAGTCTCGAGTACATTAGCCATAAGATGCGTGTGTCACTTGGTTTAGATAAACCAGATAAACGTGACAAAAAAGGCTATAAGTTAAAAACTGATGGTGAGGTTTCACCAAGGACTTTCCCAAATGATGGTATGGCAGTTATTAATTAAACTTGCAAGAAAGGGCAATTGTATAACAGCAATTGTCCTTTTTACTATTATATTTTGAAGGAAAGTAAGGAAAAGATTAAGTAACTATCATAATTTTGAAAAAGATAGAGGAATAGTGTAAAATTCTAATGAGTCTTAACAAAATCATGATACAAAAATAAGTAAGGTGGCGTAAGCAAGTGACAACAGATAAAAATGTAAAAGTTCGGATGCAGATGATTACTAAAGAGTATGATTTGTATAAAAAGAAGTCAGATAAAGTCAAAGCTCTTTTTAAATTTTCAGACGCAGATATCCCACATTTTTGGGCGTTAAAAGGGGTCGACATGGAAGTTTATGCTGGTGAATCAATTGGTTTGATTGGGATTAATGGTTCTGGAAAATCGACATTATCTAATATTTTAGCAGGTATTATTCCACAAACAACGGGTCAGTTAGAAATAAATGGTGAAACCTCTATCATCGCTATTGGAGCAGGCTTAAAAGGACAGTTGACTGGCTTAGAAAATATTCGTTTGAAGTGTTTGATGTCTGGCTTAACGAATGCCGAAGTGGATGATATTCAAGAAGATATTATCGCCTTTGCTGATTTGGGTGCGTTTATTGACCAGCCTGTTAAAAATTATTCGAGTGGGATGAAATCACGTTTAGGCTTTGCCGTAGCAGTCCATAATAATCCTGATATCCTAATCATAGATGAGGCATTGTCCGTTGGAGATGATACCTTTTACCAAAAATGTGTGGAGCGAATCGAGCAATTTAAAGCAGAAGGGAAAACAATCTTCTTCGTGAGCCATTCTTTAGGGCAAATTGAAAAGCTTTGTAATCGAGTGTTGTGGATGCATTATGGTGAAGTAAAAATGTTTGATGAAACAGCTAAAGTCGTGTCAGAATATAAAGAGTTCACTGCTTGGTTTAGAAAACAATCAGCAGAAGATAAAAAAAGCTATCAACAAGGCTTTAAAGACCAACAAACCGCTTTTAATGAAGAAGAGTTGGCGAAAAAGGTTGACGAAAAAAATCAAGACCCAGAGGTAATCAAAGGACCTCCAATCGGTAAGATGTCACTGCTGACAAAATGGAGCTTGGTGCTGATGTTAGTAGCCATTGTCTTTTTATCTGCAGTTAATTTAAATGGTCGTGCTCTAACAGAAATCATCAAACAGCCAGGTTTGTTATTTGAAAAACCTAAGCCAATTAAACCTGCCGTCCCAATCAAAGCAAACAAAACGAAAGCAGCGGAACTTTCACAACATATTATATATGAGTTGATTTAATGATAAATTGAGAGGCTATTATAATGAAAGTTAAAGAGTACATCGTACAAGAATTAAAAAAAGGTTATATGGGGTTTGTGAGACTTGCTTCAAGTAAAGCAGTCGCACAAGGAACGAGTGATGAAATTGCTTATTTGATGAGTTTTCCTGGCAATGATCAAGGTTTCTTAAAAACATTGAACAAGGCTTTTCCAGAGCGAAAGGTAGTTATTTATTATACGGAGGCTTGTCGCTTAGAAGCTGAAGGACTGTCTGATGTTGGTTTTGTCATTGAATCACTTGCAGCATCAGTTGATTTTTTCAAAAAAGTGATCCCTCGTCTGGCTAGTTCAGCCTTGATTCTGTGTGATAATTATTTTGCTTTTTTAGGTGAGTTGACCTTACCTAAGACGACCCAAGTTATTCAACTTTGGCATGCCAATGGGGCTGTCAAACGTTTTGGTTGGGGGGATCCTAAGACAAGTCAGCGAACTTTAGAAGACCAACAACGTTTTCAGAAGGTTTACAACCGTTTTGACCGAATTGTGGTCAGTTCAGATCGGATGGCTCAAATCTTCAAAGCTAGCTTTCACTTAGCTGAAAAGCGCATGTTAAAAATAGGCTCGCCTAGAATCGACAATTATTTTAAGGAAGATTACCGTGAGAAAGCTATTGCAAAGTTTCAACAGCAATTTCCAGAAGCACGTGATAAAAAAGTCATACTATATGCCCCAACTTATCGTGATGCTCCACTTGAGGAGCCGGTCTGGTGGAAATGGTTACGACGTTTAGATGAAGAGACAGTATTAATTTATAAACGTCACCCCCATTTGGAGGCTCAAATTGCGACAAGTGAGTTGACGGACAATCCCCGTGTGATGACAGATATGCGCGGCTTGAATTTACAAGAACTATTAATTTCCGTTGATTGTTTGATAGGAGATTATACCTCAATTCCCTTTGAGTATTCTCTGGCTAATCCAGAAGGACAGTTAGTTTTTTATTGTCCAGATATTGCTAATTATCACAAAAGTGTTGGGTTACAAGAAGACTTTGTCAAGTGGTCCAACGAGGCTTGTGCGACTAACTTGGAAGAATTATTAGAATTAATTAATCGTCAAGAAAGTGTCTCTTTAGACACTATCAATGAGGTTTGGAATCAGTATAATGATGGTCAAGCAACCGAACGTTTGCTGAGTTATTTAAAAGAAGAAGCTTTAGGTTAAAGGAGGCTTGTGATGAAAACAGAATATATTTTAGGAATTCCTGTTGATGTCATCACCCTATCAGACATAATGGCAGAACTTCCAAAACGTTTAGCTGGACAAGAGAAGACGCTTTATCTGAGTATTAACCCTCAAATTGCGCTACATGCCTCAAACTACCCCGAGGTAATGTCATTAATCGAAACAGCCAGTCATAGAATCCCAGACGGTATTGGTATGGTCAAAGCCTCGCAACAACAATGTGGGGCAATCAAAGAGCGGGTGACAGGGATTGAGCTGATGTATCAATTACTTGAATATGCTGATGAAAAGAGTGACAGTCTCTTTCTATATGGAGCCAAACCAGAAGTTATTGCTGATACGGTCAAGGTTATTGGAAATGACTATCCTAATATCAAGATAGCCGGTTGGATTGATGGGTATACTGACTTGAGCGAAGAGGAAATTGTAGAGAGTATCAATCAAGTCAAGCCGACCTTCGTATTTGTTGCTTTAGGTTTTCCTAGACAAGAACAATGGCTAGCACGTCACTATCAGGCGATAGAGGCGCGGGTTTTTCAAGATGTGGGAGGAAGTTTTGATGTCATTAGTGGTCATGTCAAACGCTCGCCGAATATTTTTATTAAATTACATCTTGAGTGGTTATATCGCTCATTAAGTAATCCGAAAAGAATGTATCGTTTACTAGAAGTGCCACTATTTATGTACCGCTCTAAAAAATGGTATCAAAAAAATAAAAAACATTAGTTTAGTATAAATAGTTAGCCACTCGTGTGATGAGCGACTACAGGCTAGTATGCTGAGTGTCGTTATAAAGGAGTAAGAAAAGATGAATGATGTAAAGTTAGTGTTACAAGAGCAACTGAATAATCTAGGGATTATTCGTCGTATTTCAAAATATGAAGAAAAAGCAACGTATCAAAGTCATTATTTAGGACTAGTTTGGCAGTTTTTAAATCCAGCTATTCAAATTGGCATTTATTATTTAGTATTTGGTTTAGGTGTCAATCAAGGGAAGCAAGTAGATGGTGTCCCTTTTATTATCTGGATGTTGATTGGGATTATTGCATGGTTCTTTATTAGTAGTTCGATATTAGGCTGTTCAAACAGTATTTATCGACAAGTCGGCATGGTCTCCAAAATGAAATTTCCAGTAAGTATCCTGCCCTCAGTTAATATTACGAGTAATTTTGTTAGTTATCGTGCCATGATGGCACTGTTAATTGTGGCGATGTTCTTCGGTGGTGTCACACCAAGTCTTTATTGGTTACAGTATTTTTATTATTTTCTGTGTATGATCGCCTTCCTTTTTGCTTTTGGGATTTTGAATGCAACGATTACCGTTTTGGTTCGTGATTATCACATTATGTTACAATCAATTTTACGTCTCTTATTTTACGTTTCTGGGCCCATCTGGAATATGAAAACAATGGCACAGTTTCAAGGGAAAGATACTATTGTGCGTATCTTAGAACTCAATCCAATTTATTATATTATTGATGGTTTTAGAGATTCCTTTTTATCAAAGGCATGGTTTTGGGAAAAAGGCTCACAAACCTTGTTGTTTTGGTTGATTGTCGGCTTTTTATTGATCGTCGGCTCCCACTTACATATGAAATTTAGAGCCCGTTTTGTTGATTTTATTTAAATAGAAAACGTCTGAGTGCTTTCTCAGATGTTTTTTAGTTTATTATTATTAGATAGAAGTTAAATTCGATTAAAAACAAGGAAGATAAGTTGAAATGTGGCGCCTGTTGCCTTACTATAAAGGAATGAAGATTTACACTCTGTAAATAAAAAATAAAATTGTTTCTAATTAGGAACGAAGTGAGGTAGAAAAATGAGAAAAGTAATAACTTATGGGACCTTTGACTTGCTACATAAAGGTCATGTCAACATTTTGAGACGTGCTAAAGAACAGGGCGATCATCTAACAGTTGTTTTATCATCTGATGAGTTCAATGCGCTAAAAGGTAAGAAAGCTTATACGTCTTATGAAGATCGCAAATTTATTTTAGAAGCGATTCGCTATGTGGACCAAGTGATCCCTGAGACGACGTGGGAACAAAAAATTTCTGACGTGGTGGATAATGAGATTGATATTTTCGTCATGGGTCATGATTGGGAAGGGAAGTTTGACTTCTTAAAAGAATATTGTGAAGTATTGTATCTACCAAGAACAGAAGGCATCTCAACGACGAAAATCAAAGAAGATTTAAAAGAAGAGTTGAAGTTGGAGAGTAAGTAAATTAAACTATTAATATATCATGGAAAATAGCCTCTTACTTAAGAGGCTATTTTTGGAATAAAAAGTATAGGGTAGTAATAAAAAGGAGAGTATAGATGTCTAAATATTTAATTACCGGTGGGGCGGGCTTTATAGGATCGACTTTAGCTAACCACCTAAGTTCTGACCATGAAGTAATGGTTATTGATGATTTATCTATGGGAGATGTTAGTAATTTAGTAGATAGAGTTAATTTAACTTTTGTCGAGGCAGATGTTACAAATAAAGAATTGATGAGTGAGGTACTTGAAAATAATGAATTTGATTATATTTATCACTTAGCAGCGATTGCGAGTGTGGCGGATTCAGTTGAGCGTCCTATTGAGACACATCAAATTAATTTTGAAAGTGTATTACTTTTATTAGAACTAATCAAAAGTAAACAGCCTGATTTAAAAAGATTAGTCTTTTCGTCATCAGCAGCAGTTTACGGCGATGAACCAACCCTGCCGAAGGAAGAAGAGTCTGTTATTCGTCCCTTAACAGCCTATGCTATTGATAAGTTTGCAGCAGAAAAATACGTACTGGCATATAGTCATTTGTATAACGTTCCGACTAGTGCGGTAAGATTTTTCAATGTCTATGGACCAAATCAAAATCCTAGTTCACCCTATTCAGGAGTTATTTCAATTTTAGTAGATCGATTAGAGCGGCACTTGCGAGGTGAAGAGGTTGATTTTACAGTCTTTGGTGATGGATCTCAATCACGTGATTTTGTCTATGTTAAAGATGTTATAGCAGCCTTACTTCTTGTCGGTGAGTCAAAGAAATCATTAGGAGAAGTATACAACGTAGGGACAGGGCAAGCCACTTCGTTAAATCGTTTGATTGAATTGGCTAAAACTAATGTTAAGTCAGAGCTTCCAATAAATTATCAAGAGGGACGCCAAGGTGATATCCCTCATTCTTATGCTAATATTTCAAAATTAAAAGCTTTGGGTTTTAGTGGTCACTATACAATCGAAGAAGGCCTGGAAGAATATCTTAAAAATATGTTTAATCAACCCTAAAAATAGTAATTAAAAGTAAAGCAGTTTTGCCATTACATA
The DNA here is from genome assembly GCF_029144185.1 of Vagococcus intermedius. NCBI lineage: Bacteria > Bacillati > Bacillota > Bacilli > Lactobacillales > Enterococcaceae > Vagococcus > Vagococcus intermedius. Next base: position 539,700 of record NZ_CP110232.1, read on the forward strand.
GGTAAGACTGCTTTTTTATTTTTCTAGTTAAAATATAATACATTTTCCCATGTAGCTTATTTATTGTTAAAAAGTAAAATAAGAATGATTCTAAATAGAAAAACAGATTTTATATTGTAATAAGATAAAAATATTATATAATAGAAAGAGTTATTAGAATGTCAAGTTCTAAAAATTCGCTTAAATAGAAAAAATAGAGAATATTAAGATAGTGGAGGAGTAAGATGGAAGAAACAATTAGTTTACAGGAAATTTTTAATATTTTAAAGAAACGCTTAGTTTTGATATTAAGTAGTATGTTTGTTGGGATTGGGATTGCAGCGATCTTAACTTTCTTAATCATTACGCCAAAATATGCAAGTAATACGCAGTTAATCGTAAAGATGCCCAAAACCGAAGAAGGTAGTGCAAATGCCGCGGATGTAAATGCGACGTTGATGATGATCAATACGTACAAAGATATTATCAAATCAAGTGTTGTGGTTGAAAAGGCTCATGAGCGTTTAGTAGAAAAAAATCAGTTTACAGGTGAAGCTAACCAAATTCAAAGCATGTTAACTGTTAGTCAAGAACAAAATTCACAAATGTTTACGATTAAAGCGATTGGGACTAGTCCTAAAGAAGCCCAAGCAGTAGCTGGGACAGTGGCGGAAGTCTTCCAAGAGAAAGCGAAAGAAATCATTGATGTTGATAAGATTTCTATTATTGCCAAAGCGTCGCTAAATGAAAAACCAGTCTCACCTAATAATAAATTAAACTTAATTATTGGAGCCATTTTAGGGATAGTTGTTGGATTAGGTTTTAGTTTACTAGCTGAGTTACTAGATAAGACAGTCAAAGATGACAGCTTTATACGCGACACTTTAGGATTTCCAATCTTAGGCTCAGTACCACAAATGAGTGAAAAAGATCTGACACAAGCAATGGGAAGTCAAGGAGTAGTTCAAAATATAGATGAGTCAAGTATGACAACAAATAGTCGTCGTAGTCGCTCAGCAGAAAGGTAGGGAGCAGATGTTTAAAAAGAAAAATGAACTTAAAAATATAATGCCTAAAGGCGTTAGCTTAATTACTTTGAAAAATAAAAATTCACCAGTGTCCGAACAATATCGGACGATCAGAACCAATATCCAGTTTGCGATGGCTGAGAGTTCACTTAAAACAATAGTCGTGACATCGTCAGGTCCTAGCGAAGGAAAATCAACAACCTCAGCCAATTTAGCGGTGGTCTTTGCTAACTCTGGCTTACGTGTTTTATTGGTAGATGCAGACTTACGAAAACCGACTGTTGCGAAGACTTTTAATCTGAAAAATGAGCGTGGGTTGAGTAATTTATTAGGGATGCATGAAATAGCAGTAACGGACGTTGCGCAACAAACCTTAGTTGAAAATCTAATGGTTTTACCAAGTGGACCGAAACCTTCTAATCCATCGGAAATGTTAAGTTCACCCAAAATGAACCATGTGATTAGCCAAATGGAGCAGTATTTTGATTTGGTTATTTTTGACATGCCACCGGTAGTCGCGGTAACGGATGCCCAAATCATGTCAGCTAAAGTTGATGGCACGATTTTAGTCGTTCGTGAGGGTATTTCGAATAAAAATGCTTTATTAAAAGCGAAGCATTTATTGGAAATGGTGGATGCTAATATCCTAGGAGCAGTTTACAACGGATCACAACAAAGTGCCGATCAAGGTTATTATTACTACGGAAGTTAGAAAGGAGACTATTATGATTGATTTACATTGCCATCTCTTACCAGGAGTAGATGATGGTGCGCAAACAATTGATGACTCACTAGCTTTGGCTAAAAAGGCAGTTTCTCAAGGTATTAGCCACATTCTTTGCACTCCTCATCACAATAATCATCGCTATGACAATCCCAGTGCTAAAGTAATCTCAGCAGTAGCTGAGTTACAAGCAGTCTTGGATCAAGAGAATATTCCTCTGACTGTTTACGAAGGTCAAGAAGTTCATCTGACAGGTGAATTACTAGAAGACTTTGATGCGGGAAATTTATTATGTGCTGACTTATCAAATCGTTATCTATTGGTTGAGTTTCCTAGTCAAGATGTCCCTGCCTATACAGAAATGGTCTTCTTGGGCCTTCTCACAAGAAAGGTTACCCCGATTATCGTTCATCCGGAACGTAATCGGGTTTTTATGGAGGAACCGAATAAATTATTACCATTTCTAGAGATGGGCTGTCTGACACAATTAACTGCCCCAAGCTATGTAGGAGTCTTTGGTAAAAAAATCCAAAAAGTGGCGAAGCAGATGGTGAAGCATAATTTAGTTCAGATGGTCGCAAGTGATGCTCATAATTTAAAAACACGGACTTTTTATTTAAAAGAAGCCTATGAGCAGATTGAAAAAGATTTTGGAAAAGAAAAGTTAGAAGCATTAAAAAAAGTGACACGGCACGTCATCAATGGGGATGAGGCCGTCGTCGCTGAACCAAGGGAAGTAAAAAAAAGTTTTTTAGGGTTGTAGTAGTTGGAAAGGGAGTTTGGGTAAGTGTCTAGAAAAGTAAAAATCAGTATTTTGATCAGTGTCGATCTATTTTTAATAAGTGTTGCCAATATTTTTTCGTATTTGTTTTTAATCCCTTTTGTAGGGGTGACAGATCACTTAATGTTTAAAACCTTAGGGATACAAATTATTTTGTATTTGATTTTAGGGTTTATGTTTAATATTTTTACACGAGTCAATCGTTATACTAATTTAAATGAAATTGTTTCAATATTAGCTGCAACAACGTTGGCTTATTTAATAGAAGCGATAGTTTTTTTTATACGTGGGATTAGTCATAGTCAACGTTATTTATTATTAACTTATTTATTGACGACCTTTTTTATTATTGCTAGTCGCATTAGTTGGAAAGTATTCATCGAACATCGCAATAAACGAGTGGAGCCAAAGTATCCATGTAAACCAACGCTAGTAATTGGAGCAGGTGCTGGTGGAGCAGTCCTGATTTCAACCTTAGAGCGTCAAAATTCAAAATTTAATATTATGGGATTGATTGATGATGATCCTAATAAAGCGAATACAGTGTTCTGTGGGAAGAAAGTTAGAGGAACAACAAAAAACTTACAAGAAATTGTCCAAAAATATGATGTTGAACAAGTTATTATTGCTATCCCGTCTTTGAAAGCCAAAGGGTTTGAAAGAATTTTAAAAGAATTAGATCAAACAAATGTAAAGGTCAGCTCAATGCCTTCGATCGAAGAAATAGTCAATGGTGATGTTAGTGTGACCAAATTACGTGAAATTGATGTGGTTGATTTATTAGGGCGAGAAGAAGTGAAGTTAGATACAGAAGTCCTAGCAACACAACTAACCAATCAAACGATTATGGTCACAGGAGCTGGCGGTTCGATTGGTTCAGAGATTTGTCGCCAGGTAATGCGCTTTACCCCTAAAAAAATTATTTTAGTCGGTCATGGTGAAAATTCGATTTATTTAATTGATAAGGAATTACGCCAAACATTTAAAGAGAAACAAACAGAAATTGTCCCAGTGATTGCCGATATCCAAGATCGTGAGCGCATTTTTGATGTAGTTAAAACTCACCAACCAGCGATTATCTATCACGCAGCGGCTCATAAACATGTGCCAATGATGGAGTATAATCCAACGGAAGCTGTAAAAAATAATGTCTATGGAACTAAAAATGTAGCGGAAGCGGCTAAGGCTAATCATGTTACTTCCTTTGTGATGGTGTCAACGGATAAAGCGAATAATCCTCCAAATGTAATGGGATCAACAAAACGGATTGCTGAAATGATTGTGACAGGTTTAAATGAAGCAGGTGGCACAAAATTTTCAGCAGTTCGTTTTGGAAATGTTTTAGGAAGCCGAGGGAGTGTCGTACCACTTTTTAAAGAGCAATTATCTAAAGGTGGTCCTCTAACAGTAACCGATATGCGGATGACGCGTTACTTTATGACGATCCCTGAGGCAAGTCGGTTAGTCTTACAATCAGGAGCGTTAGCTAAAGGTGGCGAAGTGTTCGTTTTAGATATGGGTGACCCTGTTAAGATTAGTCATTTGGCAGAGCAAGTCATCAAGTTGAGTGGCATGTCGACGGATGAAATTAAAATTGTTGAAACCGGTATTCGACCAGGTGAAAAACTGTATGAAGAGTTATTGGTAGATAAAGAATTAGCACCAGAGCAAATCTATGACAAAATTTTCGTAGGAAATGTGACTGGTTTCCCAGTTGAAGAGGTCTTGGATTTTGTTGAAACATTACCAGAAGAAGAAGACGCCTTAGCTAAAGAGCTTGTTAGCTATGCGAATCAATCAAGTAAAGGATAGAGGCTATGTACGATAGAGGTATAAAGAGAAGTATTGATTTCATCCTTGCGTTAGTAGGATTAATTATTTTGTCCCCCATTTTTTTGATTATTATTTTAGCGATAAAGTTAGATACACCAGGACCTGTGATTTTCATGCAAAAAAGGGTTGGACTAAATAAAAGTCATTTCAATATTTATAAGTTTCGAACAATGCGTATTGATACACCAAAAGAGATGCCAACTCATTTATTAGATAATCCAGATTATTTTATTACTAAGGTAGGAGCATTTCTAAGAAAAACTAGTTTGGACGAAATTCCCCAAATTATTAATATTTTAAAAGGTGAAATGGCAATTATTGGTCCACGACCAGCTTTGTGGAATCAGTATGATTTAATAGCTGAGCGAGATAAGTATGGTGCCAATAACATCAGACCAGGACTAACTGGTTGGGCACAAATTAATGGTCGTGATGAGTTAGAAATCCCTTTAAAAGCTAAACTTGACGGTGAGTATGTCACAAAAGAAAGCTTTTTGATGGATGTTAAGTGCTTCTTAGGTACAATTATTTCAGTTTTTAAATCCGAAGGTGTTGTAGAAGGTAAGTCTGAAAAAAGTAAAGAAGGTCATTAACGATGAAAAAAATTTTAATTACGGGTGAAAATAGTTATATCGGAATGGCCTTGGTAAAGTGGCTAGAAGACTATCCTAAAAAATTTGATGTTACTTCTATTAGTGTCAAGGGAAGTGAGTGGCAAAAGAAAGATTTTTCGAAATACGATACTATCATCCATGTAGCGGGTTTAGCCCATAAGAAGGAAACTGAAGATAATAAGTTTTTATATGATGAAGTAAATCATCAATTAGTTCGCCATGTCAGTGATAAAGCTGAATCGGAAGGTGTTAAGCACTTTGTATTTTTAAGTTCTATGAGTGTTTATGGTGATGTGAGGGGGAAAGTTGATGAGACGACTCCGTTATCACCAAATACCTACTATGGAAAATCAAAACTAAAAGCTGAAAATTATCTTCAAAATATTTGTTCAGATACCATGAAAATTGCAATCATTCGTCCGCCTATGGTTTATGGAAGTGGATGTAAAGGCAACTATGTATCTTTGGCTAAGTTGGCTAGAAAAACGCCAATATTTCCTAATATCACTAATCAACGAAGTATGATTTTTATAGATAATCTATGCTTATATATAGAAATGATTATTGAAAATGTTTTAGAAGGTGTATTTTATCCTCAAAATCTTGAATTAGTTAACACTTCAGACTTAGTAAAACTTATAGCTAGTAATAATAAACATCAAATTTATTTTACTAAACTGAGTAATCCTTTATTGAGGTTTTTATTAAATAGACAAACTGTTATTTCCAAAGTTTTTGGTTCACTGTATTATGATCCAAAAATGAGTCTTTTAAAAGTAGAGGAACTAGATACAGAGCTTGTGAAAAGAATGAAATTTTTTACAGAAACGGTATTGTTGACAGAGGAGAAGATATAATTTATGAAAAAAGATGTTTTGTTTTTATGCCAATATTTTTATCCTGAATATATTTCCTCTGCTACTTTACCTAGAGACGTAGCATTATCTTTAAAAAAATCAGGAATGAGTGTTGATGTTTTAACAGGTTTCCCATATGAGTATAATGATGGAGAAAAAGTTGAGAAAAAAGAAAGCTATAAAGGAATTAATATTCAACGAGTAAAGTACTTAAAATTAAAGAGAAGTAATTTTATTGGTCGTTTAGTCAATTTTTTCTCTTTTTTTTGTTCTATGTCATTTAAACTTTTAAAATTAAGGCATTATAAAATTATAATTGTTTATTCTAATCCACCTATTTTGCCGTTATTGGCTATTTGGGCTAATAAATTATTTAAAACTAAAATTATTTTTGTTGGTTTTGATATTTATCCTGAGATAGCAATTAATACACGTTCTTTAAAAAAGAATAGTGTAATAGATAAAGTTATGACATACATTAATAACAAGTTATTTAATTCAGTAGATCGGGTAGTTGCTCTATCAAATGATATGAAGGATTTTTTGATTAATAATAGAAACATTGAGGAACATAAAATTAAAGTTATACCAAATTGGTATGAAATCGAAAATATGGAGACGATAGTTTATGATTTTCCAACTCTAGATACGTTTATTGAAAATTCAGATTTAGTTGTTTCTTATTTTGGTAATATGGGAATATGTCAAGATATGCAGACCATTTTAGATGCCATGTTACTTTTAAAAAAACAACCACGTATTAAATTTTTATTAGCAGGTCACGGTGTGAAAAAAGATGAGATAAAAATATTTATAGAGGAAAATAATTTAAGTAATGCTGTTGTCTTTGATTTTTTACAAGGTCAGGATTACAAATATGCTTTGTCACGTAGTGATTGTTTTGTTGTAAGTTTGGAAGATTCAGTTGAAGGGTTAGCTGTTCCAAGTAAAACATACAGCTATATGATGGCTGGGAAAACCATTGTAAGTATCATGAATGATGAGACAGATATAGCTAAAGAAGTGGTGGGTAATAATCTAGGGGTACATGTTTCTAATGGCTGTAGTAAAGAATTGGCAGAAAAATTAATGTTTTTAGCTAACAATAATGATTTTCTATTGGAAAGTGGAAAAAATGCAAGAGAACGATTTTTAAGTAAATATACAACAGAGAAATGTACTAAGCAGTATCTTGAGATGATAGAGGAGATGTTATAAATGGAAAAAGAAAATATGTTTAGTTGTAAAACGTTATTAATTACAGGTGGGACAGGATCTTTTGGTAATGCGGTTATGGAAAGATTTTTAGATACAGATATTAAAGAGATTCGTATTTTTTCTCGTGATGAAAAAAAACAAGACGATATGCGTAAAGTTTATAAAAATGATAAATTAAAATTTTATATAGGTGATGTTCGCGATTTACAAAGTGTGAAAAATGCCATGCATGATGTCGATTATGTTTTCCATGCGGCAGCATTAAAACAAGTTCCATCATGTGAATTTTTCCCATTAGAAGCGGTTAAAACAAATGTGGTTGGAACTGAAAATGTTTTAACTGCAGCAATAGATGAGGGTGTAAAAAAGGTAATTTGTTTATCTACTGATAAAGCTGCTTATCCAATCAATGCAATGGGAATTTCTAAAGCAATGATGGAAAAAGTATTTGTTGCTAAGTCAAGAACAGTTAGTCCTGATAAAACATTAATCTGTGGAACACGTTATGGAAATGTTATGGCATCACGTGGTTCTGTTATTCCATTATTTATTGATCAAATTAAGAATGGTGAACAATTGACCGTAACAGATCCCAATATGACTCGTTTCCTTATGAGTCTAGAGGAAGCGGTGGAGTTAGTAGTCTTTGCTTTCCAAAATGCTGAAGCAGGAGATATTATGGTTCAAAAATCACCAGCTTCAACTATCCGAGATTTGGCACAAGCGTTACAAGAGTTATTTAATTATGATAAAGAAATTAAAGTTATTGGGACGCGTCATGGAGAAAAATTGTATGAAACGTTATTAACAAAAGAAGAATATATCAAAGCAGATGATTTAGAAGGGTTTTATCGTGTGCCGGCCGATAATCGTGATTTGAATTATGATAAATTCTTTAATGATGGTAGCGAGGAGTTAACAGAACAAAATGAATATAACTCACATAACACACACCGTCTTTCAATTGATGAGATTAAAGAAAAATTGATGGAATTAGATTATGTTAGAAGTGAAGTAGAAAGCTGGAATAATTAATGAAAATAATGATTACAGGGGCTAAGGGTTTTATCGGTCAAAATCTAACAGCTGAACTTAGAAATCAAGGGTATCAAGATTTATTTTTAGTAGACCGTGATACTTCTGAAGAGGAGTTAAAAAGGTATGCTCACCAAGCAGAATTTGTTTATCATTTAGCCGGAGTGAATCGTCCAGAAAGAGTGGAAGAATTTACAGAGGGAAATGTTGATTTTTCAGATACATTGTTAGCCTTACTTAGACAATCTGATAATAAAGCACCAATCATTGTCTCATCATCTATTCAAGCAGAGTTAGATAATCCATATGGTAAAAGTAAGCGTGTAGGTGAAGAGCTAGTTTTTAATTATGGTAAAGAAACAGATACGAAAGTTATGGTCTATCGCTTTCCAAATGTTTTTGGTAAGTGGTGTCGTCCAAATTATAATAGTGCCATCGCTACTTTTTGTCACAATATTGCTAATGGCATGCCTATTACAGTCAATGATCCAAATGTTATTTTAAATTTAGTTTATATTGACGATGTAGTTAAAGAATTAATTAGAGCCTTAGATGGTAATGAGTTTAATACTGGAAAATATTGTGAGGTACCTGTTACTTATAAACAAAAATTAGGTTGGGTAGCTGAAACAATTGAATCGTTTAGAGAAAGTCGTCAGAATCGATATGTCCCTCTTATGAGTGATGAGCTGACTAAAAAATTATATAGTACCTATTTGAGTTACTTAGCAACTGATAATTTTTCTTATGAACTAAAAATGAATGTTGATGAAAGAGGATCTTTTACAGAGTTTCTGAAGAGTGAAGATGCTGGTCAAGTATCAGTCAATATTTCAAAGCCAGGTATTACTAAAGGCCAGCATTGGCATCATACAAAAAATGAGAAGTTTTTAGTAGTAAGTGGTGAGGGGATTATTAGATTTAGAAAAGTAAATGATACGCAAGTAGTCGAGTATCCTGTTAGTGCTCAAAAACTTGAAGTCGTTGATATTCCAGTTGGATATACACATAATATTGAAAATACCGGAACAGAAGATATGGTAACTGTTATGTGGGTCAATGAAATATTTGATCCGGAAAATCCAGATACAATATTCTTGGAGGTCTAGAAATTGAGTCAAGGTGAGAAGGTAGTTGAATTAAGAGAGATACAATTAGTTCAGCTTGAAATATTAAAAGAAATAGATACACTTTGTAAAAGAAATAATATTCAATATTTTTTAGTTGGAGGGAGTCTTTTAGGAGCGGTCAGACATGGGGGGTTTATTCCATGGGATGATGATCTAGACATAGGGATGACGAGAGATAACTATATAAAGTTTGTAGCTATTTGTAAAAAAGAGATAGATGATAAATATTTTTTACAAAATGTTGAGACAGATCCAAATTATGGTTTGATTTTTTCTAAAGTCAGAAAAAATAATACGTTATACACCGAGGAATCAGCTCAGTATACTCAGGCAAAAGATGGTGTGTTTATCGATGTTTTTTGTTACTCTGATCTACCTAGTAATAATAGTAATAAATATGAAAAATCTATTTATTTATTGAAGCGATTATTGCTGTTAAAAAAAGATTATATTTTTTGGAATGATAGCAATTTTAAAAAGAAGATTATATATAGGATGTTACTAGCCATCAGTAAATTATGTTCTAGTAAAAAACTAATAAATAAAATAAATAAAATAATCTTTTTTAAAGATGCTAATGCAACTAAAGTTGTCAATTATGGTGGGTCGTATAGTTTTAGAAAAGAATCAATGGATAAAATTGATACCATTAATTTGACTGAAATAGAATTTGAAAATCAATTATTTCCAGTTCCTAAAAATTATAAGAAGATTTTGACGCATGTTTATGGGGATTATCTTAAATTACCACCCGAAGAAAAAAGAAATAATCGACATGGTATTATAAATATAAAACTGTAAGCTTAGGAGAAGATATTATGAAAAAATTAAAAGTAATGACAGTTGTGGGAACGCGTCCCGAAATTATTCGTTTATCAGCAGTAATCAATAAGTTAGAAGCGTCAGAAGCAATTGAACATATTTTAGTTCATACGGGACAAAATTATGATTATGAATTAAATGAAGTGTTTTTTGAAGATTTTAAGTTAAGAAAGCCAGATTATTTCTTAAATGCAGCAGTTGGTACTGCGATTGAGACAGTGGGAAATATTTTAATCAAGATTGATCCTATTTTAGAAGAAGTTAATCCAGATGCCTTTTTAGTATTAGGAGATACAAATAGTTGTCTTTGTGCAATTGCCGCTAAACGTCGTCATATTCCTATTTTTCATATGGAAGCGGGTAATCGTTGTTTTGACCAACGTGTACCTGAAGAAACAAATCGTAAAATCGTAGACCATACTGCGGATATTAACTTAACTTATAGTGATATTGCACGTGAATATTTACTTAGAGAAGGTTTACCAGCTGATCGTATTATTAAAACAGGTAGTCCAATGTTTGAGGTACTTAATTCACGTAAAGAAGACATTGAAAAGTCATCAATTTTAGATAAATTAAATTTAAAAGAAGACAATTATTTTGTAGTATCAGCACACCGTGAAGAAAATATTAGTTCAGAAGATAACTTCCTAAACCTTGTAGATAGCTTAAATCAAGTAGCTGAAAAATATCAAATGCCAGTTATCATTAGTACTCATCCACGTACAATGAAAATGATTGAAGCCAAAGGTGTTAAATTCCATGAGTTAGTTCAAACAATGAAACCAATGGGATTCAACGACTATAATAAATTACAGATTAATTCTAAAGCTGTGTTGAGTGATAGTGGTACAATCAGTGAAGAATCATCTATTTTAGGATTTAGAGCGTTAAATATTCGTCAAGCACATGAAAGACCAGAAGCGATGGAAGAAGCAAGTGTCATGATGACTGGGTTAAGAGCAGAACGAATTTTAGAAGCGCTAGTTATTTTAGAAACGCAAGAGAGAGAGACTTTACGTCAAGTAGCAGATTATTCAATGCCTAATGTTTCTGACAAAATATTACGAATCATTCTTTCTTATACAGATTATATTAATCGCGTGGTTTGGAGTAAATAATATGAAAATTTTAATTGTAAATACTGTATGTGGTGTTGGAAGTACGGGGAGAATTTGTACAGATTTATATGATAGATTGACTAAAAATAAGAACATTAGTTGTTGTATAGCATATGGCAGGGGCTCTGCTGATGAGAAATATAATACATATAAAATAGGTGGAAAAACGAATGTAATATCTCATGTTTTAGAAACAAGATTATTGGATAATCATGGGTTATCTTCACGAAAAGCAACTAAAAATTTTATAGAATTTATTAGAAGTTATAATCCAGATGTTATTCATTTACATAATTTACATGGTTATTATTTAAATGTAAAGATACTCTTCTCATTTTTAAAAGAAAGTGGCATAAAAATAATTTGGACACTCCATGATACGTGGGGCTTTTCAGGTCATAGTGCTACATTAGGAATAAAAAGTAATGGTTTTATAGAATATGATACTGAATTTAAATATGAGGGCAAAGAATACCCCGAAACATACTGTTTTGATAGGAGGCAAAGAAATTTAAAAATGAAACAGTCTATTTTTATAAATGTTCCCAATTTAGTAATTGTAACACCTTCTAAGTGGCTTGAACGTGGGGTTAAGAATTCATTTTTATCTATCTATAATACTCAAGTAATCTATAATGGCATTAATAAAAATCTTTTAAAACCACCTTTAAATAGAAAGGATAATGAACGTATTAGAGTTTTAGGTGTAGCAAATATTTGGGTACCAAGTAAGGGTTTAAATTATTTTAATGAATTAGCAGATTTTGATAATAATAGGACATATGAATTTGTAGTTGTAGGAGATATATTGGATCAAAAAATTAATAAAAATATAAAACATATAAAAAAAGTTGAAAGTCTAAAAATATTATCAGAGTTATATGGTAGTGCCGATGTTTTTTTTAATCCGACCACTAAAGATAATTTTCCGACGACAAATATTGAAGCATTATCATGTGGAACACCCGTACTAACGTTTGATACAGGCGGAAGTCCAGAAGCAATTGATTCAAATACTGGGATGATTATAAACAATTATTCTATAAAAAATATAAGTGATAAAATTATCGAATGTGCTAATCTCGATAGAAGTGAATGTGTGAAAAGGTCTAACAAATTTAGAAGGGAAGAAATGGTAGAACAGTATAGTGAATTATATAATTCTTAAAATAAATTATATGATTTTAGGAGGTTATGTATGGGTATAAATCAACAGACATTTTTAGTCAAGTTATTTATCTTTTTAATATCTATTATTTCATTATCAATTGGTATATGTGTACTTTATTTTGAAGGATTAAACGCTTTTAAAATAATCAGTTATTTATTATTAATTAACTCTGTATCTTTAATTTACCTGTATAGAAAAAATATTCCTATTATGTTAGTTTGGGGATTTATCACCTATTCTAATTATAGTATTGTTATGGGAGAAGTTTTCAGTCCGAATAGTAGAAGCTTATTCTCATCGTTAAAAGAGGATGCTAGTAATATAATAGGTTTAATGTGCTTATTATTATTTACAATTGTGATTATAATACTGACATTATTCTTGTATGATAACAGAGAATTGGATTTTATAACATATACTAGAAATGAAAATAATATAATAGCTTCATGTATAATTGTTATTTTATTTTTGATTTTTATATTTGGTTTTCAACGTCCAGATGCTTTAGGAGAAAGAGGGACGCCGTCAGCTTTATATGAATATTCAAGTATTTTTTTTATAATAGGTATTTATTACACTCGAAAAAAGAGTATTTTTGAAAAAATTTATATAATTATAGCTATATTATTTTGCATACAAAATTTTAAATTTGGTGGAAGAATCATTGGGTTACAAATCATATTTATTTTATTCTTAATGCTTTATCAAAAAAAATTGAATATAGCAAAATTTTTTTTGATATCAATAACGGGTATTATATTTATGACGGGTCTAGGAATTATGCGTGATAAATATATTCAAAATGATTCTATAGTAAACTTGCTTTTAGAAAGGAAATTTTCTTTAGATACAGCTATAGCAGCGTATTTCACGTCTCAAACTTTTATTTTATATAAAGCTATGACTACTACTCAAGAACAGTTAACATTGTTGTATAATTTTATTATAAGTTTGTTTACAGGGGGGGATAGAGGTGTTAGTTCGAATTTATCTTTGATTACTAGGGAAATATTTATCCACCAATTTGGGGGGGTTTTTCCGATATGGTTTTATTATTGGTTAGGGTATTTGGGAGTGATTTTAGCAGGTGTTGTTACATATTTATTTACTGTAGTAATACAAATTAAGAATAGTAACTTTGCTAAACTATTGGCTATATTTATATTTTCTACTACTCCTAGATGGTATTTGTATTCACCAACAAACTTATTCCGAAGTTCTATGTTATTTTTAATAGTGTACATTTTTGTAAAATTTATACATTATTTAACACAAAAAAATATTAGAAAGAGTAGAAGTTAGTATGACAAATAGAAGAACAAAAAAATTACTTTTTTTTAACATAGTATATAGCGGATTATACCAAATTTTAGTCCTGATTGTTCCACTCTTAACAACTCCATATGTGACTAGAATTTTTAATGTAGAACAAATGGGAAGTTATGGAGCATCATTAGCATTGGCTAATCTATTTTCATATGCTGCAAAAATGGGGATGGGATACTATGGAAATAGAAAAATAGCACAGGCAGACAGTAAAGAAGAATATTCGGCAGATTTTTTCAGCTTATTTAAGATACAGTTTATTTCTTCAATTGTATTTTTCTTCATTTTTATAGTTATTACAGTTCCTTTTGGGAAGAGGTCTGAGCTATATCTGATCCAATCACTTTTTATACTATTTGGCTTTTTCGATGTATCTTGGTTTTTTATAGGAATGGAAGATATGAAAAAAGTGGTTGTTAGAAATATGTTAACTAAAATCCTGACAACAATTGCAATATTTATATTTGTAAAAAAATCAACTGATTTAACTTTATATGCGTTTATAGTTGTATTAGGAATTTTGTTAGGTAATTTATTTATGTGGTATAGGATAAATACTTATATTGATTTTTCATATCGTAAAGAGAAGATAAAAAAGAACCATATAGGTGGTTCTTTCAGATTAATGGTCCCCTTTTTCTTAAATAATATGTATACAACAGTGGATAGAAACTATCTATTGTGGTTATCAAATTCGTTTGGAAGTGTTGGAGTATATGATCAGGGACGTAAAATAATTAATATTTTACAAACTTTCTGTAATGCTAGTATTGATGCAGTAATGCCAAGAATGGCATTTATGAGCAAGGAAAAAAATTCAAAGGACTATATTGATTTTATTCAAAAAGGGTTGAAAATATGTATTATAATCTCAATCCTTTTAGTATCAGGTATTTTAACGTGTTCTGAATACTTTGTTCCTTTATTTTTTGGGCCAGGATATGGCGATGTTAGATATGTTATGGAAATTAGTAGTTTAGCTTTTATAATTTTTCCAACAAGTATATTTTTATCTAATGGGGTGATGGTGTCCTCATCAAAAGATAAAAATTTTTTGGCTATTAGCATAGTTATGATTTTATCCTCTGCTCTCTTTAACATCGTTTTGGATAGTAAATATTTATTTATTGGAGCAAGTATTGCTTATATTTTCACTGAAATTATAGGTTTTTGTATGAAAATAAATGTTTTAAAAGAAATTATTTCAATAAGGAGTATTTTTATAAATGTTGTTATCATAATGATAGGTTCATTTTTTTCTATAGTAATGATCAAATTGATTAATAGATATATTGATTTAGACTCAAGTATATCTAATTTAGCACTTAATATTCTTTTGAATTTAGTTATTTTATTTATATTACTGTTAATTATATCAATGAAAAAAATTAAAACCAGGATTTTAAAATAACTAATCATATAGTAATCTCGTTAATTCCTAAACATTCTCTAAAGTTACCTTAATATCTTTGCCTAGTGATTGGTTAGTATGGTTTAATAACTGTAGTTATTAAAATAAAGAAGGTGCATGATAGTTATGTTGAAAAAAATAGTTAAAACCATTTCGATTTTACTGCTAGTGATCATCTTAGCAGGTGTGGGCTACGGAGCCAAAGTTTACTTTGATGTCAGAAATACAGCTAAAGGAATTAATACACCGGTTGAGCGTCAGTCTAACTTACGTGATAAAAATGTGGACATTGATTCAGGACAGCCATTTTCAGTCTTATTATTAGGACTAGATACTGGTGACAAGGGACGAACGGATCAAGGGCGTTCTGATACCATGCTATTAGCGACTGTCAATCCTAAACAAAATCAGACAACTTTAGTTAGTCTACCGCGTGATACCTATACAGAAATCATTGGACACGAGGGAAATACCAAAGATAAGTTAAACCATGCTTATGCGTTTGGTGGTGCTGCGATGGCGATGGATACCGTTGAAAATCTTTTCCAAACCCCAGTTGATCACTATGTGACAATCAACATGAAAGGGTTACAAGATTTAGTTGATGCCGTTGGTGGGATTACGGTTGACAATCAGTTAGAGTTTAGTCAAGATGGGTTTGATTTCCCAGTTGGAACAATTAAGCTCAATGGCGAATCAGCTTTATCCTATTCTCGAATGCGTTACGAAGATCCAAATGGTGACTACGGGCGTCAAGAACGTCAACGTAAGATCATCCAATCAGTTGTAGATCAAGCTATGAGTGTTTCCTCGGTAACAGGTTATACTGATATTTTACGAGCTATTTCTGATAATATGAAAACAGATTTATCTTGGGATGATATGATTGATATTTCAACTAAGTATCGTTCAGCTTTTGGAACAGTTCAAGATGATGGACTGAAAGGTGACGGTGTGATGCTTGATGGTGTATCTTATCAGGAAGTTTCTGATAGTGAACTAGCACGTGTCAAAGACCTATTAAATAGTCAATTAAAATAAAAAAAACTAGGTACCGACTATCAAACAGTCGGCACCTAGTTTTTTTCTTAGGAAGATTTCTTCTAATTATTATTAGGGTAATAGTTAGAAGATGGAATAATGTATCGAAAAAAGAATGATACCAGATAAAAATAAAATAAAAGCATTGATAAGATAGTTAGGATTTTGATTATCAAGATAGCGTGCGAGTAAAAAGGCTGCTATACCAAATAATAATAAGGTAGGCAGTTCAAATGAAGGGACTCCCACTACCCAATGGATAATACTAAAAATAAGTAGGATAACAAAGTAAAAACATCCCATCATCGCTAACGGAAAATAATAATTTTTCATCATAACACGTCCTTAGCTCCAATTTAGTCCTTTGTCTCAAAGAAGTCAAAGTCAATTATTTCAAGCAAATGTAACAAAAAAGAATGAGTGAGAAAAAGGGTTCGCGAAATGATGAGGTTACTTAGGGACTGTCTTAACTTGAGTTACTAAGCATAGGTAGAGTTGTTAAATCATCTATTGGAATTACGATATAGGTAAGCCTTATCTAAGGTTACTTGATAGGGACTTTATTATAAACTAAATGGCACCTTAGAGAATGTCGACCTACATTCTCTAAGTGGAAATTAGTCGGAAGGTGAGTGACTATTCCAAATGCCACCGTCAATGTAACATCTCTTTTAAAAAATGTAAACGATTTATTCTTTATTTTTTTTAATGAATAAGGCTAAAATAGCAATAATTTAAAAATAAAAAGAATGAATGCCTAGTATCCTGTGTTTTTTATTAGTTTCTGCGACAAGATTTTGAATTTCTTTATTTTTTTATCCTTCAACTAAGAGGTGTAACAAATTAGAAAAGACCTTAGGTTTTAGCTTATAGAAAGAGAAATTAGCATGCCAGTACAATCTGTAGCGAGAATAGTCAAAGCATAATGAGTTAGACAGGTAAAAACATCTACTATTGAGGAATATTTCCCAAAATAGTAGATGTTTTTTTACAGCTTTTTAAATAACTTTTCAGCAAGTTTTGATCCAGTGACATTGTAACTATTTTGTAATAGAACAACCGCGTTTTTACCATTATTTGAAATAAAGAGTGACGACTCATAATTTCTAAATAAACCATGACCTTTTTTAAAGCCGTCACGGTGGTAAAGACCACTGGCATAAGTATAGGCATAGTTTTGAGGAGCATTTGTCCACAAAGCATCCAAACTAGTCCGAGCAATTAACTTGCCATCCATTAGAGCATGAAGATAGGTCAATAAGTCTTTTGTGGAAGCATACAAATTACCTGTTCCAAGTTCAGCCGAGTAGTTATGTTCGGCAATGGTGACTGGCTTGCCTTTTTCATCATAAGATAAGGTATGTTCAGGATCGTTAGTAAACTCTTTATAAAAACCAGTATGAGTTAGATTTAAGGGAGCTATAATTTTTTTAGTCAGATAATCTTGGTAGCTTTCGCCAGTTATCTGTCTAATAATAGCTGCTAGGAGCATATAGTTAACGGAAGAATAGTTCCATTTGTCAATCTGTTTGTAGGTGACATTTTTTAATACATAGGCGATGGTATCTTCTTCAGACTTTCCTTTAGGATCATTTCCTTCTAAGAACAAGCCACTAGACATATCTAAGAGATTCCGAATCGTAATCGTCTCACTGTAAGGAACTTCCGGATAAAACTCAGATAACAAGGTATTAAAAGTTAATTTTTTATCTTGAATTAACATCATAATTAAAGTTGCTGTATAGGATTTTTGAATAGAAGCTAGCATAAATTCCGTATCAGGCTGATTTTTGATTTCTTTTTCTTTATTAGCATCGCCATAACCTTTATTTAAGATGACCTGATTATCTTTTATGACTAGGGCAGAACCTTGGAAGGTTGTTTCGTTAATTTGTTGATTAAGAGAAGCACTTAAGGTTTTATCTGAATTGATAGCTTTATTGTAGTCAATTCTAGAAAATGATTGTGACGATTTCTCTTGAAGGTTGTCTAATCGTGAGGTTAATTTTTTGTTTTTTTTAGTGAGTTTTATCTCAGATTTCTTAAAGCTATGCTCTAATTCTGATACTTGTTGTGTCAAATATAGTGTTGCAAGGCTTGCTGATAGTAATACTCCAATTAAAAAAGTAATGACACAGGTGCGAAGTCTGACGTATTTGTGTTTGGTATGTTTCAATGGGAAGGCTCCTTTAAAATTAAATAATATTGAGATGAAAAATCAAATTTTTTTAGTTGTTATCTAAAAAAAATTGTGATAAAAAGTAGTTAAAAATTTGCTAAAAGCATGCTATCGTTAACCTAGTTAAAATAAGTCTGTTGTTAATGTTTCAATGTATTTGGCACTAGCTATCTGACTATATTTAAGAACACTGTTACGTTCAAATAATTCCAATTGAATAAGTTGCTCCATAAAGTATTTGACTTGTTCGGCTGACAAGCTTGAATCAGCAAGTCTTGGTGTGAGAGTGACAGGTTTACCTGCCGCATCTAAAAAATTTAAGGATAGTTTTTTCATAATTAGTGGTCTCCTTTTTAGTAATCAAGCGTATAGCGGGTACGATCAATTGTTACGATTGAATCTAAGCTATAGCTATCTGGGGTAATAGTATTAAGCAATTGGCTAAAGGCAATCAGTTGTGCTTCACTGGCATTGGTTACAACATTATTAAATTGTTCGTGAAGGGCTATTTCACTCGTCGGTTGGTTAAAATAAACATCTACCTTGGTACTTTCTAGAATTTTCATTTAAACACTCCTCATTGGCTGATAGTGTAAGGTCGCGACGTCTTACACTAATAATAACGAAAAACAAGGTGAAAGTGTCTTACTTTTTTTTTAATTTTTATGAATTAACGCTAAAAACTTTTTTTGAATATTTTTGCGATAGCGATAGACACTACTTCGAGGGAGTTGATTTTTCTTTGCATAATCATTTAAAGAAGTCGGGTGATGAATAAGGGTTAGTAAAAGTAGGCGTTCTGCTGATGTTAAAAGGGGGAGAAGTTCTAAGAGTATTTCTTTAGCGTTCAGGGTTTCACTAAAATCAATCTGAGGGTTAAGGAGAGGAGACTCTAAGTCAAGAGCAACGTCACGAGGTTCTATTTTGGTTTTATAGCGTAAATAACGTCGTTGTTCGTCACGCAAACGCCAATACAGTTGTTGGTAGATATAAGATGGTCGTTTGGCAAGCGGTAGGTTATCTAAGGATAGCACTGCGGTTTTTTCAAGTATTTGTAAGAAAAGTAGACGACCTATCTGAACAAAATCTTCATAGTCAGGAGAGTAAGGATAGATGTGACAGCGTTTTAAAATACTATGAATCATCTTTTGATTTTCAGTGAAAAATGAAAGTTCTTTTTTATTTAATTTCATATTTATCTTCCTTATCAAATAAAATCGTCGGCCGACGTTAGGGTTACTATACACAATAATATGAAGCTAGGTGGGATGGAAACCTGACTAAATCAATTGAATATAGCACTTGTTTTTGAGAGAGAAAGAGTCTAGTCTAACTAAGGAAGTGACTAAAGATGGTATATAAAATCAATAAAGATAAGTCAACCTCAGTCCTTGATGTCAATGAGGCAACTTCTTTTTTAGGAGGGTGTCAAGTAGTTAAGTTTGCTAAGATTACTAACCAAACATTATTTTTGATGGATTTAAGTGAAATTGCATCACACTATCATAATAAAACGTTGTTGATCAATTATTTAAATGTCCCACTCATTGTGAGCCGTTCGGTAAATGAGCTGATTGGTGAGTTGAACCAGGAATTATTGATTGATTTAGTTCAGCAAAAAAAAGTTATGACCCAGGAGTTTGGCAAGCGCTATCGTTTACCTATATTAAGTGGACGAGGTGTTTTTGTTCCATTTAGTCAAGGTCAGTGGTACAATTTGTTTTTTATTGAAGGTCTTCTCAAGTCTCAAGTAGCCAATTGTTTAGGTGAAAATTGTCGAGTTATTTTTAGTGGTAAATGTGACATTATTTTTCCCAAAACCTATCGCTCTTTTTTGACTAACTTACAAAAAGACTTGTGTCTAAGTTATTATTTAGCCAATTATTTTTCAGAGTTAGCTTTGCGTCAAGTAGGGTGTAAAAAAAATTATTCAAAAAAAATAAAACAATTATTGATCAGATTTAAAGTCCCTGTCCCTCAAGATTTGAATGAGGCACAATTAAAAGAGTTACATTTTTTTTTAGCCCGTTGTCAGGTGGAGGCATACCTAATGGCTGACACTAAGTGGGGGTTGTCTGAAATAGAGGAATTAATTCAGATTAGTTAAAAAAAGTTAGCCCTCATATCGTCTATCACCTTTTTCAAGGTCATTCGGTATAAGGGCTAGCCTTTTCAATTATTTTAAAACTAAACGAGCAACCACTTCAGCTCTAGCTGTCTGTGGGAACATATCAACGGATTGTAAATAATCAACACGGTATTTTTTTGTTAACTTGACTAAATCACGAGCCATTGTAGAAGGGTTACAAGAGACGTAGACCAATGTTTGACTTGGATAGTCTAAAAGGGCTGTAATTAGGGTATCATCTAAACCTGTTCGTGGTGGATCAACCACAATCCCAGTTGGTTTAAAACCGTCTTTTAGCCATTTTGGTAGTAAGTCTTCGGCTGTACCGACTTCATAATGGCTGTTAGTAATCCCAAGACGGTTAGCATTATGTTTGGCATCAGAAATTGCTGCAGGGATTGTGTCCATCCCACGAACTTCTTTCACCTTTTTCGCTACACTAAGACCAATCGTCCCAACCCCACAATAAGCATCCACAATCGTATCATCAGTTTTCGCTTTAAGAGCTTTACGGGCTTCATCATATAAGACGGCAGTTTGTTGAGGATTAAGTTGGAAGAAGGCTCTAGGAGATAGATCAAAAACTAACTCTTCTAAGTGCTCCTCAATACTTTCTTTCCCCCACAAGTGCAAGGTCTCATCTCCCATAACTAAAGAAGTTTTTTTATTTTGAACATTTTGCATGATAGAAACTACCTCAGGCAGTTGTTCGTTAATCTCGGCAATCAAAGCTTGTTTTTTTGGTAGCTTCGGACTGTTGGTGATGAAAACAACTTGAACTTCACCTGTAGCAATACCGACACGAACCATGAGTGTTTTAACAATCCCACTATTAGTTTTTTCGTTATAAATTGGTACTTGATGTTTTTCTAATAGGCTGGCAACCTGGTTTACAGTCTTCATAGTGGCAGGTTCTTGAACCAAACAGTCATCAATTGCGACCAAATCATGAGAATCAGATTGGTATAAACCTGTCGTCACTTGCTCCTTATCGTTTAATCGAACTTGAAATTGTAATTTATTGCGGTAATGCCAAGGGGTTTCCATCCCGATAGTGTCAGGCATCGTATAATGCTGATAGCCTTGGGGTTTATATTTGGCTAAGGATTGTTTGACGACATCACGTTTGAAGTCTAGTTGTGAGTCATAAGCAAGATGCTGTAATTGACAACCACCACATTCTTCATAGACGTGACAAGGAGGCTCAACGCGATCTTTAGCAGCCTTATTAATTTTCATTAATTTTGCTTCAACAAAACGTGGTGCAACAGATGTTACTTTAGCAGTGACAGTCTCATTTGGTAAAGCGCCAGGAATAAAGACGATCGTTTTTTTAAAATAGCCAAGACCTTCACCATTGATACCTAAGCGTTTGATTGGTAGGGTTATTGTTTGTCCCAATTTGATTTTATGTTTCGTTTCCATGATTTCACCTTTTCTCTCTAAATAAGTGCCGTTATCTGACTGAGATATGCTTTTTTAGTTTAGCATAACCAGTGATTAAAGCCTAGTTGTCTTTGCTTAAAACCCTCAAAATTCCTTTTTTATAAGCAAAGGATAAATAGTTAGTCATTTGAGTATGTTATAGTGAAGAGGCCGATAAAAAATGTTAAGAAAGTAGGGATCAAGTTGGAACAAGTTAAGCGTTTAGAAAAAGTCAAAGCCAATTATTATAAAGTCTTTTTAGAATCAGGCGAAACCTTCCATATCTCAGAAGATGTTTTAGTTCGCTATCGCTTGTTAAAAGGGACCGAATTAAATTCAGAA
The DNA here is from genome assembly GCF_029144185.1 of Vagococcus intermedius. Classification (NCBI taxonomy): domain Bacteria; kingdom Bacillati; phylum Bacillota; class Bacilli; order Lactobacillales; family Enterococcaceae; genus Vagococcus; species Vagococcus intermedius. The sequence goes on from NZ_CP110232.1 coordinate 561,865, forward strand.
CAAATCGCTGAGATTACCTTACAAACCCAGTTAGACCATGGTTATCAGTTAGCTTTAAATTATTTGAGTTATCAATTACGGACTAAGAAAGAGATACGTGATTATTTATCCAAAAAAGAAATCACAGCTGAAAATATACCAGCTATAATGAAGCGACTAGTGGACTTGAAATTAGTTGATGATCTTGTTTATGGTCAAAGCTATGTTAGGACGCAAGCCCGTCTAGGGGATAAAGGGCCACGGGTGATTCGTGAAAAATTGATGCAAAAAGGAGTGTCTGAGTTGATTATTGACGAATCGTTAGAAGAGTATCCATTTGAGAGCCAATTAGCAGTTGCAAAAAAAGTTGCTGAAAAAGCGGAACGTAAGTATGAGCGTCATAGTCATACTGAAAAACAACGTAAAATAAAACAATATTTAATGAGTAAGGGATTTAGTGGAGATGTTATAACAGAAAGCCTGCAAGCCTTAGCTTTAGAAAAAGATGAAGAAGTCGAAGAGGATTTATTGTCTCTTCAAGGAGACAAGTTGTGGCGTAAAAATCAACGATTTGATGCTAAAAAACGCAAACAAAAAGTCACACAATCCCTCTATCAAAAAGGGTTTAGTTTTGATTTGATTAATGACTATATTAGAAATAAAGAGATGGAAGAGGAAGACGGAGTAAATGACTAAAGAAGATTTATCAGGGATCTTGGCTCAGTGGAGTCCGGAAAAAATCCAAAAATTTCAAACTGATTTTTTAAACTGGTATGAAAAAGAGCGACGAGATTTACCGTGGCGTGAAAATCAAGATCCTTACCGCATATGGGTGTCAGAAATCATGCTGCAGCAAACACAAGTCGTAACAGTTATTCCTTATTTTTACCGTTTTATGGAATGGTTTGAAACGATTGCTGATCTAGCTGAAGCACCAGAGGATAAACTGTTAAAAGCTTGGGAAGGCTTGGGTTATTATTCTCGTGTTCGTAATATGCAAGTAGCTGCTCAACAAATGATGACAGATTTTGATGGCCAGATGCCTCAAACGGTCGAAGAAATTAGTAGTTTGAAAGGGATAGGTCCTTATACTGCCGGAGCTATCGCAAGTATTGCTTTTGATCTACCAGAACCAGCCATTGATGGTAATGTTATGAGAGTCTTTAGTCGTCTCTTTGAATTAGAGGCAGATATTGCCAAACCTAGTTCAAGAAAAGTCTTTGACTACGTGGTACGACAAGTGATGCCACACCATGATCCAAGTAGTTTCAATCAAGGGATTATGGATCTTGGATCAGGTATTTGTACGCCCAACTCACCTAACTGTTACGAGTGTCCCTTACAGGAATATTGTCAAAGTTTTGCTAAAGGGACGATGCTTAACTATCCTGTTAAAAGTAAAAAAGTTAAAAGTCGTCCGGTTTATTATTTGGCTCAAGTGATAAAGAATTCGAAAAATGAATATTTATTGACACAACGGTCAAGTGAGGGACTGTTAGCAAATATGTGGACCTTTCCCTTAGTGGAAATTTCTAAGGAGGAGTACCAAAACTTAAAGACTGATTGGCAGAGCTTTGTTGCAGCTGACAATCAGCAACAATCGTTGGAACAACTGACATTAGATAACGTAGCTGAACCATTTAGTGAGTATGAAGCAAGTTATTTAAAACAGCAGACGGGTCGTTATGCCAAGGTAGTCTGGCAAAAACAGCCCTTAGCTGAAGTGACACATATTTTTAGCCATTTAAAGTGGCATATTCTTGTAATACCGGGGTTTCTTAACGAAGACACTGAGTTCGTTAAAGAAAGTAGAGAGACTTTTGCTGCACCTAAGACTTTCAATAAGTATCCATTCCCTAAACCTCAACAAAAAATTGTGACGACTTTGGAGAATTCAGGTTATTTAATTGCGGAAGAATAATCGTGAAAATAAATGGACGGTTTATTCATTTTAATATCTATTTTAGCGTGCAGGTGAAACTTTTTGTGCTATAATATGGAGGATGCCGGTGTCATGTACACCCTTAAAGAAATGGCTGATTCATTTCATAGAAAGTAGGGTCCCTATGCGTGTTCCTAGAGAAGGGGAATTCATAACCATTCAAAGCTATAAACACGATGGCAATTTACACAGAACCTGGCGTGATACCATGGTACTAAAGACTAGTGAGCACTCACTTATTGGCGTAAATGATCATACGCTAGTCACTGAGTCAGATGGTCGAAGATGGGTAACAAGAGAGCCTGCGATTGTTTATTTCCATAATAAATATTGGTTTAACGTTATCGCAATGATCCGTGAAAAAGGGGTATCTTACTATTGTAATTTGGCCTCTCCTTATTTGTTAGACGGTGAAGCTCTTAAGTACATTGACTATGATTTAGATATCAAAGTCTTTCCCGATGGTGAAAAACGTTTGTTGGATGTTGATGAGTATGAGGAACATCGTCAACAAATGAATTATCCGTCTGAAATTGATTTCATTTTAAAAGAAAATGTTAAAATTTTAGTTGACTGGATTAATAATCAAGAGGGACCATTCTCACCAGAATACGTTGAACTTTGGTATGAACGCTATCAGCAATTGTCACGCAAAGAATAGCAGTCTGATGAGTTTCTTATTTAAGTAAAAAAACACTCTTCTAAGATGAAGAGTGTTTTTTTAAAACCCTTTTTACATTTTTTATTAATAGTTATTCCCTTAGTATTACGGTATAATGATAGAAACTAAAGAATTATAAAGAGTAGCTAACTGTTGGAATAAAAATGCCGACAGTTATTTATTTAAGGAGGATAAGAGATGTTTGATAAGATGAAAAATTCCAAACTGATGTTTTGGTCAGTTGAATTACTTGTAATTGCGTTACTAATTTTTGTTTCATCACAGATTAGCTTTGTATTTCAACCTATTGCGACCTTTTTTTCAACATTATTTGCACCAGTCTTAATTGCTGGATTTTTATATTATATGTTAAATCCACTGGTTAACTTTATCATGAAAAAATTAAAGGTTAAAAAAAATCTTGCTGTTGGACTAGTCTTGGTCTTACTAATTGCTATCATTGCCTTTTTGATGAGTACAGTTATTCCAAACTTGGCCAAACAAGTTACTCAATTGGCAAGCAACCTGCCAGAGTTTGTTAAGAGTACGGAGCAATGGGTTAATCAATTACTGGCGCACCCAATGGTTAAAGATTTGGATTATCAGCAATACTTGGATCAAGTTGATTTATCATTTGGTGACATTATGAAAAATGTTGTTAATAGCTTATCAAATGGTATTGGTTCAGTTATTTCATCAATTGCGAGTACAACGATGTTGATCGTCACAGTACCGTTCATTCTATTTTATATGTTAAAAGATGGTGATCGTTTTGTGCCTTCTATTGAACGCTACTTACCACGTAATCACAAGGAAGAGATTATTGAGTTATTGTCAAAAATGAGTCAAACCATTTCATCTTATATTAGTGGTCAAACGTTGGAATGCTTGTTTGTAGCAGTGGCGACTTTTGTTGGCTACCAACTAATTGGGATTCAATATGCCTTTTTATTTGGGTGTATTGCTGGAGCAACGAATATGATTCCTTACTTAGGACCTTACATTGGTTTAGCACCAGCTGTGATGGTGACGATTTTCACATCACCGATGCAAGCAGTTTTAGCCTGTGTGGTTGTTTTGATTGTCCAACAAATTGATGGTAACATTATCTATCCAATGGTAATCGGTAAAAGTTTGGATATCCATCCGTTAACGATCATCTTGATTTTGTTAGTAGCAGGTAATCTTGCAGGCTTATTAGGGATGATATTAGGAGTGCCGTTCTATGCTGTCTGTAAGACTATATTTATTCATATTTTTGACATCATTCAATTAAATCGTCAAAAAAATGCAAAAGGCACGAAGATTATCGAGGATTAGTTAGTCAAAATATTGTCAAAATAAGTTAACTATGATACGATTTTCCTATAAAATTAAATGAACTGTATGAAGCCCTTTATTGATTAAAATACTGCTTAGTTGTAAGTATTTTAGTTAGTAAGGCTTTCCTACATTATAAGGGGAGAAAAAAGTATGAATGCTGACCCAGAGAGTCAGTCCTTAGTGGGCCAACTAGTTATTTTGGTGGTCTTAACATTGTTAAATGCGTTTTTTGCTGCAGCCGAGATTGCGGTTGTTTCATTAAACAAAAATCGAATCGAACAAAAAGCTGAACAAGGTGATAAAAAAGCGTTGCGACTGTTTGCTTTACTAAGTAATTCGAGCCATTTTTTATCGACGATCCAAGTCGGGATTACTTTAGTAAATATTTTAGCCGGAGCGTCGCTTGCTGATGCATTTGCTAAAAAATTAGCACCATTATTTGGTGATGCTACTTGGGCAATGCAGCTTTCTAAAATTTCTGTATTAGTGTTATTAACTTATATTTCAATTGTCTTTGGCGAGCTATATCCTAAAAGAATCGCTTTGAATAAGTCGGAAGAGGTTGCTCGCTTTGCAATTGGTCCAATCAGTGCGATCGGTGTTATTGCCAAACCTTTTGTCTGGTTATTATCAGCTTCGACAGATCTTTTAAGTAAACTAACACCTATGAAATTCGATGATGTTGACAACAAAATGACACGAGATGAAATGCGCTACATGTTGGAAAAAGAGGGCGTCTTAGAATCAGAAGAATTAGAGATGGTTCAAGGTGTTTTTTCACTTGATACAACAGTAGCCAGAGAAGTCATGGTTCCAAGAACAGATGCGTTCATGGTTGATTTAAACGACCCGATAGAAGAAAATCTAGCATTAGTTTTAGATAATAGTTTTTCAAGAATCCCTGTTTATGATAATGACAAAGATAAAGTGATAGGGGTCTTGCATTTGAAACGCTTATTAAAAGAAGCGTATTCTAAAGGTTTTGATAAAATTGATTTATTATCAATTTTACAAGAACCACTCTTTGTTCCAGAAACTATTTTCACTGATGATTTGCTATATGAGTTAAAACGCACCCAAAATGCGATGGCTATCTTATTAGATGAGTATGGTGGCATGGTAGGGATTGTGACTTTGGAAGATTTGTTAGAAGAGATTGTTGGTGACATTGAAGATGAATCTGATGAAGTTGAAAAATTATATTCACAAATAGAAGAGAATGTTTACTACGTCCAAGGTCGAATGCCAATTGATGATTTTAATGAGTTATTTGATAAAAATTTAGACATGAAAGACGTCGATACGATGGCAGGTTATCTGATTACTGCTCTTGGAACAATCCCAGATGAAGATGAAAAGCTTGCCTATGAGGTAGAAGATATGGAACTAGTCTCAGAAGAAATGGAAGGGTCAAGAGTACTTTTAATTAAAGTAACCTTTAACACGCCAAATCCCGAAGACTCTTCAGAACCAGAAGAAAAAGAAACAAAAAAAGAAGACAAAAAATTCTTCGGGAAAGATAGTCGCGATTAACTCCCGTTTTACTTTGAGAAATTAAAAGAAAGCCCCTAACTCAAAAAAAGAGTAATGGGCTTTTTAATTTCCGAAAAGTAGGGAGTAATAGCCCTAAAGATAGTCGCGATTAACTCCCGTTTTAATTTGAGAAATTAAATGAAAGCCCCTAACTCAAAAAAGAGTAACGGGCTTTTTAATTTCCGAGAAGTAGGGAGTAATAGCCCTAAAGATAGTCGCGATTAACTCCCGTTTTACTTTGAGAAATTAAATGAAAGCCCCTAACTCAAAAAAAGAGTAACGGGCTTTTTAATTTCTGAGAAGTAGGGGTAAGTAATCCTCATAATAAAAAAACTTTCCTAATTTAGGAAAGTTTTTTTTATGCTTGTTCTGCGATATAGTCTGTGATTAGTTCCAAGAAGTCTTCGCCATATTTTGCTAATTTAGCTTCCCCAACACCATTGATTTTAGTCAATTCAGAGGCGGTTGTTGGTAAATTAGTTGTCATTTCACGCAAAGTTGCATCGGTAAAGACAATATAGGCAGGGACTTTTTGTTGATCTGCAAAATTGCGACGTAATACTTGTAATTTTGCAAATAGTGCTGGATTTTTGATATCGTCGTTTGCCAACCTTTTTTTCTTTTTAGGGGCTTCTTCCTTGACTAAGTTCATCATTAAAGTGGCATTAGGTTTAAGTAGTTCTATTGCTCTAAACCCTAATTTTAGAGTAGGATATTGACCATCAACTTGTTCTAAGTAGCATTCAGCTAGCATGAACTCAATCATTTGACGCAGTTGTTTTTCACTAGTCTCTTTCATTAAACCGTAAGTGGATAGTTTATCAAGGTGCAAGCTTTTGATACGTTGTTGCTCACTTCCACGTAAGACATCGATAACGAGACGTATGCCGTAGTTTTCACGGAGACGTTTGACACAGGAGATGATTTTTTGGGCTGAAATCGTCACATCTATTTTTTCAGTATTGGCTAAGCAAGTGCTACAGTTTCCGCAATAGTGAGGACTTCGTTCACCAAAGTACATCAAAATATAGTGACGTAAGCAATCTTGTGTGAAGCAATAAAATGACATTCTTTTAAGGCGTTCTTGCTCGTGTTTTTTAAATTGGTCACGTTCTTCTTCGGACAATTGATCGTTTTCAGCGTTATTATCAATAAAGTATTGGTTTGTTACCACGTCACGCCCACTATAAAGTAAGACACATTCAGCTGTCGACCCATCACGTCCAGCGCGGCCCGCTTCTTGGTAATAACTTTCCATATTTTTGGGCATATTGTAGTGGATGACAAAGGAGACGTTTGATTTATCAATTCCCATACCAAAAGCATTAGTTGCAATCATAATTTTAGCTTGATCTGTCACAAAAAGTTCTTGGTTTAGTTTTCGTTCAGCATCTTCTAAACCAGCATGATAGCGGGTAGCACTGTAGCCCATCTCGTTTAGTCGTTCGGTTACTTCTTCAACATTTTTTCGTGAGTTACAGTAGATAACCCCGTTCAGTTCTTCGTGATTATCTACATATTTAGCAACAAAATCAAATTTATCTTTTGGTTTTGCAACAGTAAAAGTTAAATTTTTACGATCAAAGCCAGTTGTAATAGTATAAGGATCTTTAAGTTTTAAAAGTTGTGTAATATCTTCTTTGACAAGAGGGGTAGCAGTGGCGGTAAAAGCACCAACGACTGGCCGGATAGGTAACTGATTGATATAGTCATTTATTTGTAAATAACCGGGTCTAAAATCTTGTCCCCATTGGGAAACGCAGTGGGCTTCATCTACGCTAATGAAATCAATCTTTAAGTGACGTGATAGCTCTAAAAAACGATTGGTTGTCAGTTGTTCAGGCGCTATGTAGATTAGTTTATAACGACCTTGTCGTGTGTTCATCAACATTTTATTTTGTTGAGTAGGTGTTAGAGAACTATTTAAATAAGCGGCAGGGACACCGACTTGCTTGAGCGCAGAAACTTGATCCTTCATTAGAGAAATCAACGGTGAGATGACGAGTGTAATACCATCGAACACCAAAGCAGGGATTTGATAGCAGAGCGATTTTCCAGCACCAGTAGGCATAATACCTAACACATCTTGTCGTTGCAGTAAAGCGTCAATAATTTCTTCTTGGCCCTCACGAAATTCTGAATAACCAAAATAAGTTTGTAAAATTTGATGTTTTGTTTGAGTCATAGGGTGTGTCGACTCCTTTCCTACACGTTGTAATTTATCTATTATAGCATAAGTTATTTATAAAGATGATAGGTGATGAGATGAGAAATGAAAAGACAACGATTAACTATTAATCGTTGTCTTTTTTTAGTATTATTTTATTTTTTTATGTAGATCTGCATAATTAGACATATCAACGCCAGTTAAGTTGTTAATATCAGCACCATAAGACAAGCCAATCCCTCGTGTATCGTCAAAGCCGATTCCACTGTAGAAGACGTAATACTTACCATTTTCTTTGATGAAGCAGCTACGATAAATTCCACGTCCGTCCCATGCTTCTTTTTTTTGTGAGGGATAGATGATAGGGGTTAAATCAGTCCATTGTTTTCCATCTGGTGAAGATGAGTGATAGAGATTCATAACATGACGCTCTTCAAGGTCAGGTTTTTCACCTTCTTGTTTTGAACCAACTAAAATCATTTCATATTTTCCTTCAATTTTTTGAACATCTAAATGCCAGTGATGCATGTTAGCTGTTTTATTTTCGTAAGGAACGTTTACTTCAACAGGTTTTGTCCAAGTTTGACCATCCTGACTTTCGCGATACCAAATACGGTAACCGTTAGCAACATACCAAACTTTATAACCACTCTCGTCTTTTACAAAGGCAGGAGATACCCAATCATCGGTTTTACGAGGGCCACGATTGGTAATTTTTTTATCGCTCCAAGTTTTGCCATCAAGTGTATCTGCACGATAAATGATTGCTTCTTGCTTAATATCATCAACATAACGCCAGAAGACTTCTAGACGATCTTTTTCTTTGTTATAAACAATATGAGTATCTGAATCGTATTGTTTTGGGTTGTTATCTTGATCAAATTCTTTAGATTTTGGTTCATCCAAAGGATTTTTCAAGTCATTTGCGGCTTCCCAAGTTACCAAGTCATTGCTACCAAAAATATGTGGATTCTCTTTAGCGGCATCTCCTTTAGGATAAGAAGTCACAGCCATCCAATATTTATAGCCGTGCCATTTTTCAGGAAAAGCGACGACAGAAGGATGAGTTGTTTCAACAGTATTATAAGCAGTAGGTAGAACTAAGCGTTCTTTAGCATTTGCTTTCGTTGTAATTTTTTCTCCAGTAGTATTGTCAATCAATTGCTCTGCTTGTCTTTCGTGACGTGCTAGGTATTTGGTTTGGACAAAGTTATAAGTCATGTAACTGAAGCCACTTAAGCCAATCAAAGCTAATAAGGTCATAAAAATAGTAAAAGGTTTTCGGTTCTTTTTCCCAGAGTTTGTTGCCTTAGCATAGAAAAAGCTAGTTAAAGCAAAGGTCAATAGGATTAGACCAAGTGTGCCAATAATAAAAAATCTTAATCTCATAATTACCTCCATTTTTAATAAAAATATTTAATCCGTCCATATTATACCGTAAAGTATTCCTAATAGTAATAGCCTGCATGTGCAATATTCTTAATAAATTACTAAAATCAGAAAAGTCAGTGACTCTCTTAATGGTTTATGTTTTTAAATAGGTGAGTGGAAAATAAAGTGGGATAATTAATTTTTTGAAGCTGAGTTGGGTCAGACTCTAAAGGATAAGCGCTATGAGTTAGGCTTTATTCTAAAACCTCTTCATGATATACTATCAAGGAATGACAACTTTTTTGTCTTTTTTTGACTTATAGAGGTGAAAAAATGTAAACAACGTTGATTCTTATATAAAAAAGCAAGTAGTGTGTTAATGATAGAAATCAATGATAATTTAAGGAGTGGACTAATGAGCAATAAATTAAGAGATGCAGTTGATAGTCGCCGTACATTTGCGATTATTTCCCATCCGGATGCTGGTAAAACAACAATTACTGAACAGTTATTACTTTTTGGTGGAGCAATTCGTCAAGCTGGAACAGTTAAAGGTAAAAAAACAGGTAATTTTGCAAAATCTGACTGGATGGAAATTGAAAAACAAAGAGGGATTTCAGTTACTAGTTCTGTTATGCAATTTGATTTTGATGGCAAGCGTGTCAATATTTTAGATACACCTGGACATGAGGATTTTTCTGAGGATACGTATCGAACATTGATGGCAGTAGATGCTGCTGTCATGGTAGTTGATAGTGCTAAAGGGATTGAAGCGCAAACAAAAAAACTATTTAAAGTTTGTCGTATGCGTGGCATTCCTATTTTTACTTTTATGAATAAATTGGATCGTGATGGTCGGGAACCACTAGATTTATTATCTGAATTGGAAGAGGTCTTAGAAATTGAATCTTATCCAATGAATTGGCCGATTGGTATGGGGAAAGGGTTAGAAGGACTTTACGACGTTTACAATAAGCGTGTTGAATTACATCGCCCTGAAAAATATGGAACAGAGCGTTTTATTTCATTAAATGATGCAGGAGATATTCCAGCAGATCATCCCTTACACCAAGATTCAGTTTATAATCAAGCGTTGGAAGATATTGAATTGTTAGTCGAAGCGGGTAATGAGTTTTCAGAAGAACGCATTGCTTCAGGCGAGTTAACACCTGTCTTCTTTGGTTCGGCTTTAACTAATTTTGGAGTAGAGACATTTTTAGAAACTTTCTTAAAATTTGCACCAAGTCCTTCTGCCCATACAACTGTCGCAGAAGAAGAAGTCAGTCCTTATGAAGAAGAATTTTCAGGTTTTGTGTTTAAAATCCAAGCCAACATGAACCCAGCTCATCGCGACCGGATTGCATTTATTCGCGTATGTTCAGGAGAGTTTGAGCGTGGGATGGATGTTTTCTTAGAGCGTACTGGGAAAAAATTCAAGTTGACGAATTCAACTCAATTTATGGCTGATAGTCGTGAAACTGTCGAAAGTGCTGTAGCAGGCGATATTATTGGTTTATATGATACTGGTAACTATCAAATCGGGGATACCTTATATTCAGGAAAGTTAAAAGTAGCTTATGAGGAATTACCACAATTTACGCCTGAACTATTTATGAAAGTAACAGCTAAAAATGTGATGAAACAAAAATCATTCCATAAAGGAATGAGTCAGTTAGTCCAAGAAGGGGCTATCCAATTATATAAAACCGTTGTGACAGAAGATTATATTATTGGGGCTGTTGGACAGCTTCAATTTGAAGTTTTCCAACACCGTATGCTAAATGAATATAATACGGAAGTTGTCTTAACACCAATGGGAACTAAGACGGCTCGTTGGATTGATGAAGAAGATTTAGATGAGCGTATGAGTTCAAGTCGTAACATCTTAGTGAAAGATCGTTTTGAGCAACCGTTATTCTTATTTGAAAATCAATTTGCAATGCGTTGGTTTGCTGATAAGTACCCAGATATTGAATTAAAATCGTTACTATAATGAAAAAAAGAAGTCAACTCCAATTGGGAGCTGGCTTCTTTTTTTATATTATTGAGAAACACTGATACTTTCCTCTTCTAACTCCTGTGTGACGGGGATTGAAATTTCGACAATACCGTCCATTTGCAGCATATTTAAGGTATGTTCTTCTTGTTCTGTTTTAATAAGGCGACGCATTACCGCTTGAATCTCATCTTGTTTAATATTACGTTGTTTGTTTGTAATCAAAATTTCTTTGTGTGTTGGAGCTTCTGTATAAATAACTGAAGATTTACCTAGAGTAAACACGCGGATAAAAGTGGCATCAGTACTATCCAACTGTTGACTGACTAAATCTGGATAACTATTAGTAACATCTATTAATTTCATTTATCTCACCCCACAAAATGTTTTCAAACCTAGTTAAAAATAATGCTCATTAGGTTTGTTTCTATAGTTCAAGTATAACGCTTTTATTAAAAAAATTCAAAGATATCTACTTGATAAAGGAGATAAAAATAACGTTCAGAGGCCTCTGAACGTTATTGCTTTATTAATTAGGTTTAAACAACCTTTTATAGAGGTCGTTGTTCAATTTTAATGGTCTGGTCAGCTGTTAACCGAGCATTAAACTTGTCAGTATCTGGATTTTCTAAATAGTACTCTGCTAGATTATCACCAATCTGTTCTTGAATCACACGACGTAAGGGACGAGCTCCCATTTTTGAATCAAAGCCTAATTCTACAAGTTGCTGTTTGACAGCATCATCGACGACTAAATCAAGTGCTTGTTTGGCAAGTAGTTGATTTAAGTCTAATAACATTAAATCAACAATTTGCAATAAATCATTTTTACTTAGGGACTGGAATTCGATAATACCGTCAAAACGGTTTAAGAACTCTGGTTTGAAAAACTGATCCAACTGATTTAGGACGGAGTGTGTCAGTCCATCACGACTAGCGCCAAATCCAACGCTTGCCTCAACGGAACCAGTACCGGCATTACTTGTCATAATAATCAAGGTGTCTTTAAAGCTAATGGTGCGTCCTTTAGAGTCAGTAAGACGACCATCTTCTAGTAGTTGTAAAAATAAGTGTAAAACATCGGGATGAGCTTTTTCTACCTCATCTAGTAAAATTAAACTATAAGGCTGACGACGTACCCGTTCTGTTAGTTGACCTGCTTCTTCATAACCAACATAACCGGGCGGGGAGCCAATGAGTTTAGCAACACTATGTTTTTCCATAAATTCACTCATGTCGAAACGGATCATATTATCTTTGGAACCAAATAATTCGTAAGCCAATTGTTTGGCTAGTTCTGTTTTCCCAACTCCTGTTGGTCCGACAAATAAGAAAGAACCAATCGGTCTATTTTTTTGGTTTAGTCCGATTCGATTACGACGAATAGCCTTAGCTACTTTATCAACAGCTTCATCTTGCCCAATTACTTTTTGACGTAAATCATCTGCTAGTGTTTTTAAGTGTTGTTGTTCTTTTTCTTGAAGAGCGCCAACCGGGATATTTGTTTGCTGTTCTACAATCTTTTCCATATCCTTTTCAGTGATTTCAGGTCGGTCTTCATCTAAAATTTCTTTTTCTTTTAAGGTCATCAATTTAGTTAGTTGATCACGGTAATAAGCAGCTTTTTCAAAGTCTTCTTCTATAGAAGCGGTGTGTTTAAGCTGTTCATTTTCTTTGATGCGTTTTTCTAGTAAATCAGGATTAATGGTTTGAATCGTCAAGTTCTTTTTAGACCCCGCCTCATCAAGCAAATCAATTGCCTTGTCAGGCAGATGACGATCTGCAATGTAACGACTAGATAAGCTAACAGCACTAGCTAAGGCTTTTTCACTATAAGTCACATGATGATAATCTTCGTAACGTGTTTTAATTCCTTTTAGGATAGCCAAGGTTTCTTCTTGGGTGGGTTCATTTATTTGAACAGGTTGTAAGCGACGTTCTAAGGCAGCATCTTTTTCAATGATACGGTATTCATTTAATGTCGTAGCGCCTAACATTTGGATTTCACCACGAGCCAAAGCTGGCTTCAGGATGTTGCCAGCGTCTAAATTAGCCTCGCCGACACTCCCAGCACCAACTAATTCATGAACCTCATCAATAAATAAAATAATACGGTCATCATTTTGTACTTCTTGTAACAGTTGTTGCATACGTTCTTCAAATTGCCCACGTACTCCGGTTCCTTGGACTAAGGCAACCACATCGAGTTGAATTACCTCTTTATTGGCTAGTTTTTGGGGCACTTTTTCATTGGCAATCATTAAAGCAAGACCTTCAGCAACGGCAGTTTTCCCAACCCCAGGTTCCCCGATGAGAACGGGATTATTTTTAGTACGTCTATTTAAGATTTCAATCACTCGCATGGTTTCTTTGTCACGTCCAATAACCGGATCTATCTTACCTTGTCGAGCGGCTTCTGTTAAATTTAAGCCATATTCAGTCAATAAAGAACTCTCTCTATTAGTGTGTGGCGGTTGGTTGTTAGTGCCATTATGATTTCCTGCCTGAGTTTTAGGAGGAGTAGAATTTTGTTGATTTAATTGTTTAGATAGGGAACGGAACCAATCATCGATTGCTCCTAGCCCATAAGGATCTTGTTGTTGTGACAACTGTTTTTCATGTTGTTGTTTTAAAGATTTATAACAAGATTGGCAATAATCTAACTGTTTACGCTCATTCCCAACAGTGGCGTAAAGGTGAATAGTTGCTTCATTTTGTTGACAATTTTGGCATTTCATATCAATCACATCCTTTAATTGACTAGGCAAAATCGGTCGTAATATAATAATTGACCTTTTTTGACCTTTGATTTAATTATAGCATCTTTAAATTATCAATCAAGAATATTGATTAGTGATTTAAATTATTTTTAACAAAGTTATTTGTTATGTTAAACTAGACAAAAAAGGAGGGGAAGTTGATGGAAGAACGTGACTATAATAAGTTATTAACACAACTTGTAGCAGGCGAAATTGACGAGTTGATCATTGAGCAACCAGAGTTTTTATTGTTTAGGGAAAGTTGGAATACTCATCCTAAACGTAAGGAAATTGTAGGAGAAGCGGGTTTAGGTGGTAAAATTGTGTACCGTTTTCAACCATAATTTGTGAAAAGAACATGAAAAAAGTAATAGAGATTCAGAAAGTTTGCTAGAAAGTATAAAACTGTTGTAAGTATTCTAAAAAAATGGTACTCTTTATTGGAGAAAGGGCTTATATCTTATTAAAATATAAATTTATTTTTTATAAAAAATAAGTACCTTGCTTCATCAAAAAAAACATACTCAAAGGAGAACGATTACTATGGAAACAAAAAACTTTCACATTATTGCTGATACAGGAATTCATGCACGTCCTGCGACTTTATTAGTCCAAACTGCAAGCAAATTTAACTCTGATATTAACTTAGAGTATAAAGGTAAATCAGTAAACTTAAAATCAATCATGGGTGTTATGTCATTAGGTGTTGGCCAAGGTGCTGATGTTGTAATTTCAATCGATGGAGCTGACGAAGCAGATGCTATGGCAGCAATCGTTGAAACAATGACTAAAGAAGGTTTATCAGAATAATGGCAGAAATGTTAAAAGGTATTGGGGCAAGTGATGGCGTAGCGGTTGCTAAAGCTTATTTGCTAGTACAACCAGATCTATCATTTGAGAAGAAAACAGTTGAAGATTCAGAAGGCGAAATTGCACGCTTACAAAGCGCTTTAGCAAAATCAACAGAAGAATTACAAGCTATCAGAGACAAAGCAGCAGACTCTCTTGGAGAAGCTGAAGCACAAGTTTTTGATGCACATTTAATGGTTCTTTCAGATCCAGAAATGATTGGTAGTATTGAAAGCAATATCAAAGATAACAAAACTAATGCTGAATCAGGCTTAAAAGAAGTAACAGATATGTTTATTGGTATGTTCGAAGCGATGGAAGATAACCCTTACATGCAAGAGCGTGCTGCTGACATCAAAGATGTTGCTAAACGAATTTTAAGTCATTTATTAGGCGTTAAATTACCCAACCCTTCAATGATTAATGAAGAAGTTGTGGTAGTAGCACACGATTTGACACCAAGTGATACGGCTCAATTAGACCGTCGCTATGTTAAAGCTTTTGTTACTGATATCGGTGGACGTACCTCTCACTCAGCTATTATGGCTCGTTCTCTAGAGATTCCAGCAATTGTTGGAACAAAAGAAATTACGACTAAAGTTGCTGAAGGCGATATGTTGGCCGTAAATGGTATTGATGGTGAAGCATTTATTCATCCAACAGATGAACAAAAAGCAGCTGTCATTAAAATTGGTGAAGATTATGCTGAATTAAAAGCTGAATGGGACAAGTTAAAAGATGCTAAGACTGTTACAGCTGATGGCAAACACATTGAATTAGCTGCCAATATTGGAACGCCTAAAGATTTAGAGGGTGTTAACAATAACGGTGGTGAGGCAGTGGGGCTTTACCGTACTGAGTTTTTATACATGGATTCACCAGATTTCCCAACAGAAGACGACCAATACCAAGCTTATAAAGCTGTTTTAGAAGGTATGGCTGGTAAACCTGTTGTTGTTCGTACAATGGATATTGGTGGAGACAAAGAGTTACCTTACTTACAATTACCACATGAAATGAACCCATTCTTAGGGTACCGCGCTATTCGTATTTGTTTAGCTGAAGATGCAATGTTCCGTACTCAGTTACGTGCCTTGCTACGTGCATCAGTTCATGGTCAATTACGTATCATGTTCCCAATGATTGCAACACTTCAAGAATTTAGAAGTGCTAAAGCCCTTTTAGATGAAGAAAAAGCTAAATTAATTGCTGAAGGTGTCGAAGTAGCCTCTGATATTCAAGTAGGTATCATGATTGAAATCCCAGCAGCAGCTGTGATTGCTGATAAATTTGCTAAAGAAGTCGATTTCTTCAGTGTTGGTACGAATGACTTAATTCAATATACAATGGCAGCAGACCGTATGAACGAACGTGTCTCTTACTTATACCAACCTTATAACCCGTCAATCTTACGTTTAATTAAAAACGTTATTGATGCAGCACATGCTGAAGGGAAATGGGCAGGTATGTGTGGCGAGATGGCTGGCGATCAAACAGCTGTACCACTACTTGTTGGTTTAGGTTTAGATGAATTTTCAATGAGTGCGACAAGTATTCTTAAAACTCGTAGCTTGATGAAACGTTTAGATACAGCTAAAATGGCTGAACTAGCGGATAAAGCAATTAACGAATGTGATACAGCTGATGAGGTTGTAGCGTTAGTTGATTCTTACACTAAATAATAAAAAAGCTTAGCTCCTAGGAGTTAAGCTTTTTTTTGTATCTAGTTTTCATTTAGTAATCTCCCCAATATAGTATGCTTATTTCTTGTGAAAGGCTTTTTAATAAAACGGATTCAATGTATAATAAAGGTAGATATTATTATCAATAAAAATGAATTGGAGGCTTCAACAGATGAAAAAAATTGGATTTATCGGAACAGGCGTAATGGGGTCATCCATTGTTAAGCATTTACTTGCAAGTAACTATGAGGTGGCTGTTTACAATCGGACCAAACAAAAGGCTGATGAGTTAGTCGGTTTAGGTGCGATATGGCAAGATTCGCCACAACAAATTGTTGAAGTTAGCGATATTATCTTTACAATGGTTGGTTATCCACATGATGTAGAGGAGACTTATTATGGCGAAAGTGGTATTTTTCAAGCGGAAGTTACAGATAAAATTTTAATAGATATGACGACTAGTACGCCTGTTTTAGCACAAAAGATTGCTAAGACGGCTACTGATAGAGGAGCAATTAGTTTTGATTCACCGGTCTCTGGTGGGGATTTAGGTGCTAAAAATGGGACGTTGACTACAATGGTTGGCGGAGATCTTTCTAGTTTTGAAGAAATCAAAGAGCTATTAGCTATTTTTAGTTCAAAAGTAAACCTACAAGGTCCAGCTGGTTCGGGACAGCATACAAAGATGGCCAATCAAATTATGATTGCTGGCACGATGACAGGAATGACAGAGTTATTAGTTTATGCTAAAAGTGCGGGACTTGATTTGGAGAAAGTATTGGATACAGTCGGTGGAGGTAGTGCAGCTAACTGGTCGTTAGCAAACTATGCTCCTAGAATTTTAAAAGAGGATTACACACCAGGCTTCTTCGTTAAACATTTTGTGAAAGATTTAAATATTGCTTTAAGTGAAGCAGAACGAATGAATATAGCGTTACCTGCCACCGAAAAAGCGAAAGAACTGTATGAGGAGCTAGTAAAAAATGGATTTGAAAATGAGGGGACACAGGCTCTAATTAAATTATGGTGGTCGTAATTTGACTAACTGATATAAAAAATAAGATGAGGCTAAAAAAAAATCAAAAAAAATGATTATTTTCGGTGCATGTTATATAAGAGTCTGATACAATATAACAGAAAGTGATATTGAAGGAGGTTTACCCTATGAGACATTCACAATTAGTAGCGATTATCAAACGTTTAGAAGCTATGACTGAGGCAACGGATAATGAAATTCAAGTTCGTCGTTTTGAGCGTGAAGGTAACGAAAGATGTATCGTAACTTATGATTCAGCAAATGAAATGTTTGAATTAACAGAAACTGACACACAACAAGTGTATCAATTTGACGATATTGATTTAGTTGCAATGGAGATTTATGAATTATTGCAAGCTTAATAATCACTAGTTGATGATTTTTGCATAATGACATAATCAAAAGTCTGGGATCTTGATTCCAGGCTTTTTTGTTACAGCAAGTGGTTTGAACAGGCTACTAAAAAATAGTTTATGTTAAAATAAACTGACTAACTTTTGAAGGAGAAGAAGATGAATAAAAAGAGATGGATTGCGGTAGGAATTGCAGCGGGCTTATTATTGGCTACAAGTTTAGTTGCCGTACCTGATGCTAAAACAGAATTAACCTCTCATATGACAGATAGTCAATTGTCAGAGGTAGTCATCAATGAACGTGATGACAATCAAAAAATTGCGTTGTTACAGCTAGATGGCACAATTGGCCCAACAGAATCAGCTGGTTTATTTGGTAGTGAGGGCTATAATCATGATTTTTTCATGTCGCAATTGAAAGCGATTGAAGGAGACGAAACTGTTAAAGGGGTCTTACTAGAAGTGAATACACCGGGTGGTGGCGTTTATGAAAGTGCTGAAATCGCTCGTGAATTAACAAAAATTCAAAAAGATCGTAAGATACCACTCTATGTGTCGATGAAAAATATGGCAGCTAGTGGCGGGTATTATGTTTCAGCTAAGGCTGATAAAATTTTTGCAACAGAAGAAACGATGACAGGATCAATCGGTGTGATTATGACGGGATTAAATATGTCAGAATTTTTTGATAAGATTGGTTTTAAAGACGAAACTGTTAAAAGTGGTCAGTTTAAAGATATAGGGTCAAGTACTCGTAAGTGGACAAAAGAAGAACGTGACGTACTGCAAAAAAATATTGATAGCTCCTATAATCGTTTTGTTAAACTAGTTGCAGAGGGTCGTGGGATGTCAGAAGAAGCGGTTAAAAAAATTGCAGATGGTCGTATCTATGATGGACAACAAGCTAAAGAAAATGGCTTGGTCGATGAATTAGGCTATCCTGATGAAGCGCTAGAAGCACTGAGAAAAGAGCATAAATTACGTGATGCCTCAGTGATTAGCTATGACAATACTAATAATTCATTTGCTAAAAGTTTAGGTGGTAATTGGTTAAGTTCAGCTATCAATCAGTTGACAGGATTTAAGAGTCAATCTCCTTTAAATCAATCACTAATGCCAAAAGAAGAGGTATCACCTCTTGAAATGATGTATTTATACGGAGGGGAGTAAGATGACTAAGGAAGATAACTTCAAAGATCGGATCGATGGGAGTCAGGAAGACGCTAAAGATAATCGAGAAGACTTAAAAAAATTGCCAAGCTTCCCCTCAGAAGAGGAATTAGTTGAGTGGAAAAAGCAACAAGCTATTAAGAAACAACAAGAGCAAATGATAAATGATGATCATTCAGAAGTGACGACAGAAAGTGTGACGGATAAAATAGAAGGACAAGAACGAACAGCCCGTTCAGTCTCTGAGGATCTAGAGGATGAACGGGTAGAAAAACTATTGGATGCGTTATTAAGTGATGAAAATGAGGGAAGTAGTCCGTCTGTAGGAGAGCCACTAGACAATAAAAAAATGATTAAAGCCAGTAAAAGTCAGCATGAAAAAAAAGAAGTGACAGATTATTTTCAACATTTAAAAGAGAAAGAAAAAAATAATCTCCCGGATGATCCAAAAACGAGATACCAAAGACAAAGTGCATGGTCTTATTTGACAACAGCAAGGAAAAGTAAAAAATCGCCAGTATTTCATGATTTTCCAGACTATTTTTATGCAGGTTTTTGGATCAGGTTGTACGCTTTTTTAGTTGATTTAATTTGTATCAATGCGCTATCAACATTTTTTGTTTGGTTAATCCCGACATCGATGATTAATTTACAAGGAATAGCGATTGTTGAGTCAATTATCTATTTAGGTTATTTTATTTTGATGACAAAGTTAACCAATGGTCAAACAATTGGGAAGATGATCTTTGGTATTCAAGTTGTTTGTTTTAATGAAGCAAGGTTGAGCTGGGAAACGGTTTTGATTAGAGAAGGAGCTTGTCGTTTTATGATGCAGGTGGGGCCTTTTATGCTGGCTTATTTAGTAACAATTTTTACTGGAAAAAAACAACATATTGGTGATTTTTTCAGTGATACAAGTGTTGTGACGTTGAACACGCTAAAAGCATATAATGGTATGAGTCAATAGTATACTAAT
This sequence comes from Vagococcus intermedius, assembly GCF_029144185.1. Classification (NCBI taxonomy): domain Bacteria; kingdom Bacillati; phylum Bacillota; class Bacilli; order Lactobacillales; family Enterococcaceae; genus Vagococcus; species Vagococcus intermedius. The sequence goes on from NZ_CP110232.1 coordinate 581,662, forward strand.
ATAGGAGGCACTGAAATGGGAGAACGTATAGAATTTTCAAATAATTTTGAAGGGTACTTAGCATTAGGCAAACAAGCCTTTAATGACGGTCAATATAAGGTAGCAACAGAGAATCTAGAAGCAGCTTATAATTTGAAACCTGATTTTGAAGCAAACTATGGTTTGGTTAAAAGCTTGTTAGCTCAAAATAAATCGCTGGAAGCAGAAAAAATCGCGACTGAGATGCAAACAGAATATTTGGCAGATAGTGATTTCTTAAAAGTTTATTTACAAGCACTCTTAAGCAATCAAAAATTTATTCATTGTCATAAACTTGTTCACTTGTCTCCGATAACACCACAAGAAAAAAATGACCTAATTAGGTTTGTTGGATTCAGTGAAGAGAATGCCAGACAATTTTTACAAGCTAGTTTAGCAGATCGGGTAAAAGCAGGTCTTAATTTAGGCGAGTGCTCTTTTATGAAAGCACTAGAAGTCATTAGTGAATTAGAAAAAGTTCCGTTTAAAGAGTATGCAGATGTTGCTACAACAGTAATTCATGAAAAACAGGTGAGTTTGCTTCTCTCTCAATTGTTGATAGAAAGTTTAGTTGCCATTGATTATAAAGAGAGGGTCATCGTGCCTGATATTTTTGGTGGGACACAGAAACTGAAACTAGCCGAATTAGAACCAATTGGGACAACAGCAATTTATCAACAATGCATGACTGAATTAATGAGGGAATTAGGCGCGACAGATTCTGAAATGGCGGGACAACTACAACAGGCGTTGCATGTTCAGATGGTTTTAATTTATCCAAAAGGGCAAGAGCTTATAAGTGATGCATCGCTGTGGGTTAAGCTATTTGTTGCCTCATATCTGGGTCAAGAAATTAAAGTAGCGGACACTCAAAAAGAGATGATGACCTCAATGCGAAAAGTGCAACAACTCATTCAAAATGAACTGTTACAAAATATGGGGTAAGACTGTTTTAGTACCTGAGACAATTTGTTGTAAAAATGTTTACATTTAGGTGACAATAGTGTACTATTGTGGGGTATGCAATTGAAAGAATTGTTAAAATTAGATATTTTCTGGAGGGAATAAGTATATGACTGCCAAGTTTGAAAAGAAAGGCACCAATGATGGTGTATTAACATTTGAAATCGATAAAGAATTAGTAGCACAAGGCTTAACAAAAACATTTAACCGCGTGAAGAAAAACCTAAGCGCACCAGGTTTCCGTAAAGGTAAAATTTCACGTCAATTATTTAATAAAATGTATGGCGAAGCAGCATTGTATGAAGATACTTTAAATGATCTTTTACCAGCAGCTTACCAAGCAGCAATTGAAGAAGCTGGAATTAAACCAGTTGTTCAACCAACAATTGATATCCAAAGTATGGAAGCTGACTCAAACTGGGTTATCGATGCTAAAGTTATCTTAAAACCTGAAGTTAAATTAGGTGATTACAAAGGTCTTACAGTAGACAAACAAGATACAGATGTAACAGATGAAGAAGTTGAAGAAGCTATTGCTTCAAAACAAGCAGCTTTAGCTGAATTAGTTTTAAAAGAAAGTGCTGCTGCTAATGGCGATACTGTTGTAATCGACTACAAAGGTACGAAAGATGGCGTAGCTTTTGATGGTGGTACAGCTGATAACTATTCATTAGAATTAGGTTCAGGCTCATTCATTCCTGGTTTTGAAGAACAATTAGTTGGCGCTAAAGCTGGCGATTCTGTAGATGTTAAAGTAACTTTCCCAGAAGAATACCATTCAGAAGATTTAGCTGGTGCTGAAGCAGTCTTTGCTGTAACAGTTCACGAAGTTAAAGCAAAAGAATTACCAGAATTAGATGACGAATTTGCTAAAGATGTTGATGATTCAGTAGAAACATTAGCTGACTTAAAAGCTAAAATCCGTACTGATTTAGAAGTTAACAAATTAAACGCTGCAAAAGAAGCTGTTCAAGAATTAGCTATCCAACAAGCTGTTGACAATGCTGAAATCGTTGACCTACCAGGTGAAATGGTTCACGCTGAAGTACACCGTGCTATGGAAGAATTCTTAAACAACATGCAACGTCAAGGAATCCAACCAGAAATGTATTACCAATTAACAGGTACAACTGAAGCTGACTTACACACTCAATTTGAAGGTGAAGCAGAAACTCGCGTTAAAACTAACTTAGTAATCGAAGCTATCGCTGCTGAAGAGAAATTTGAAGCAACTGAAGAAGATCTTGCTAACGAAGTTAAAACTTTAGCTGAAACTTATGCTATGGAAGAGGCTGAAATTCGTAAAGTCTTAAATGACGATATGTTAAGCCATGACATCGTATTGAAAAAAGCTTTAGACGTAATTACAGAAACTGTTAAACAAGCTTAATAAATAATAGTTATGTGAAAGAGCGAAGGTTAGTTCCTTTGCTCTTTCTTGCTTTAAACCATAAAATTAAAGAAATTTTTATTTTTATGGTAAGATAGATGAAGTGATAATATGAGATTGATAGATAGTGATACTATTTATTTGGTCTGAATAGATATAGTAAGAGGAGGATTTTTGTATGTACGATAATACAGACGAAAATGGTTCTGTCCGTTGTTCCTTCTGTGGGAAAGCTCAAGAAGAAGTCAAAAAAATAGTTGCCGGACCAGGTGTCTATATATGTGATGAGTGTATTGATCTATGTAAAGAAATCATTGCAGAAGAGTTTCACGAAGAAATAGCTCAAGAATTTTTAGATGTATTAAAACCGAATGAAATTGTGGAAGCCTTAAATGCTTATGTTGTAGGACAAGAACAAGCTAAAAAAACGTTATCAGTAGCTGTATACAATCACTATAAACGTGTTGGAGCAGAAACTGTCACAGATGATGGTGTTGAGCTACAAAAGAGTAATATTTGTTTAATTGGACCGACTGGTTCAGGTAAGACTTATTTAGCTCAAACATTAGCTAAAACGTTAAATGTCCCATTTGCGATTGCTGATGCGACAAGTTTAACAGAAGCTGGCTATGTTGGGGAAGATGTGGAAAACATCTTGCTTAAATTATTACAAGCGGCTGATTTTAATGTTGAACGTGCACAAAAAGGAATTATCTACATTGACGAGATTGATAAAATTGCTCGTAAAAGTGAAAATGTCTCAATCACTCGTGATGTTTCAGGTGAAGGAGTGCAACAAGCCTTACTTAAAATTTTGGAAGGCACAGTGGCTAGTGTCCCACCACAAGGTGGTCGTAAGCATCCGCAACAAGAGTTAATTCAAATCGACACAACTAATATTTTATTTATTGTAGGTGGCGCTTTTGATGGGATTGAAACGATTGTTAAAGAACGTTTAGGTGAAAAAGTGATTGGTTTTGGAACATCAAACGCTAAGTGGGATGAATCTAAGAGTTTAATGCAAGAGATTATTCCAGAAGATCTCTTGAAGTTTGGTTTAATTCCTGAATTTATCGGACGTTTACCTGTGATGACAGCTTTAGAAAGATTGAGAGTGGAAGACTTAGTACGTATCTTAACTGAGCCTAAGAATGCTTTAGTTAAACAATATAAAAAACTATTAGCTTTAGATGATACAGAGTTAGAATTTGAACCAGCAGCCCTAGAACGTATTGCTAAATTAGCAATTGAACGTAATACAGGAGCGCGTGGTTTAAGATCAATCATAGAGCATATCATGTTAGATATTATGTACGATATTCCAACACGGGATGATATCCAAAAAGTGATTATTACAGAAGAAGTTGTTGATCATGCTAAAGAACCTAAATTAGTTTTAGTTGATAAAAAAGCAAAATCAAAAGAATCGAATGATCCTTCGGATAAAAAAGTAACAGATGAAGAGTCTAATTCTGCAAAAGATAATACTAAAGCAAAAGAAAAAGTATCAGATAAAGAAATTAGCAAAGAAACAGCTACCAAAAAAGGTAAAAAAACTAAAAAGAAATAACTAAAGAGTAACAGAGAGACTATCTCTCTGTTATTTTTTGTATGGAACTACTTGGGATAGGTGGGGTAAATAAGTTATTCTTTTATTTTGCTAGTTAGATATTTTTAAGTATGCTAAAATAAGTAAGGATTTAGTTAATGAAAAGTTAGGTGATTGTGATCGATAGAATCACACGCCAATAGGAGTGAAAAAATGAAAGTACATAATGCAGATATTGTTATTAGTGCCGTATCACCTAAACAATATCCGGATGTTGAAATACCAGAGATTGCTTTAGCCGGTCGTTCTAATGTGGGTAAATCTTCCTTTATTAATACCTTGATTAATCGTAAAAACTTAGCTCGTACATCAAGCAAGCCAGGTAAAACCCAAACCTTAAATTTTTATATTATCGAAGATAAATTTCATTTTGTGGACGTTCCAGGGTATGGTTATGCCAAAGTTTCTAAGAGTGAACGCGCTAAATGGGGGCAAATGATTGAAACGTATCTAACACAACGTGAGCAATTACGTGCTGTGATTTGTTTAGTTGATATTAGACATAAACCGAGTCAAGAAGATATTCAAATGTATCAGTTCTTAAAATACTATGATATTCCAGCGATTGTGGTGGCTACAAAAGCTGATAAAGTTCCAAAAGGCAAATGGAACAAGCATGAATCGATTGTGAAAAAAGCATTGGATTTTGATAACAATGATGCCTTTATTTTATTTTCTTCTGAAACTAAAAAAGGTAAAGAAGAAGCTTGGGTTGTGATTGAAGAATTTTTAGGTCTAGACTAAATTTAGTATTCTAAAACAAGTTAAGGGTGAGTAGATGGAATTTAATGATTATCAAGAGCTAGCTAACCGCTCTTTAAATGGAGATGAGCAAGTTCTAACCAAATGTGCTTTAGGCTTAGCAAGTGAGACTGGTGAGGTTTTAAACTTGATTCAAAAATATACATTTGAACATTCTGAGGTCAGTCGAAAAGAGTTAGTGAAAGAAATGGGTGATGTGATGTGGTATTTGTCACAAATTGCTCAATGGGCTAATATCCCCTTTGAAGAAGTTGCTAAATCTAATGTTGAGTTATTAAAAAACCGTTATCCAGAGCGTTATTAAGGGTTATGGTTGAGTGATAGTATAGAGGAGTAGAGAGTGTGCAAAATAGAATGATGAGTATGCCAGTTGTCAAACAAGAAGTGGTTGATTTTATGCGTGACAAGCAAAAAAAATTACCAGGACAACTAGGTGAATTAGAAAAAGAAGCAAATGAAAATGGTGTTCCGATTATCCCACATGAAACAGTCGTGTTTATGCAATTTTTATTAGGACAATTACAACCTAAAAATATTTTAGAAATTGGAACAGCGATTGGTTTTTCAGCAAGTTTGATGAGTCAGTTTGTCGGGGAAGATGGTCATGTGACAACGATTGATCGTTTTGATGTGATGATTGAGAAAGCTAAGAAAAACTTAGTTAAGTTAGGATTAACAGACAAAATCACCTTGTTAGAAGGACAAGCAGCGGATATTTTGCCAACCTTAACAGAGCAATATGATTTTATTTTTATGGATAGTGCTAAAGCAAAATACATTGAATTTTTGCCGTACTGTTTAAACGTCTTAAAAAAAGGTGGCGTATTGATGATTGACGATGTCTTACAAGGAGGAACTATCCTTGAACCGATAGAGTCAATCCATCGCAGTCAACGTGCGATTCACCGCAAGTTAAACGAGCTATTTGACGTAGTAACCAATCATCCGGATCTGACATCAAGTTTGGTACCTTTGGGGGATGGCGTATTATTGATAACTAAAGAAGCTGAAACAGTTAAATTATAAAAAAAGACCCTTGCTTATGTTAAGATAGCAAGGGTCTTTTTTGTTTGAACGTAAAATAAAAAAATCATCACAAGGATGATTTTTTATTACTGATGATATGTCACAGGAGGGATTCGAACCCCCGACCGTCCGCTTAGAAGGCGGATGCTCTATCCGGCTGAGCTACTATGACTTTTTTACCGAACAAGCTTATTATAGGCAATAATAGTTGTAAAGTCAACATGTTTTTTTAGAAATATATGTAAAAAAAGAGAAACTTAGCAATATTTTTGTAAAAAAGTATAAAAAACGTTGATATAATAAGGATTTGCTCCTATTATATTCTTTATATACGATTTAAGAAAGTTTTGGTAACTGTTATTGACTAGACAAACAAAAAAAATCAATATATACTGATTTTGTTAGGGGATTTGTGATAAAAATTTGGGCTTAATTGACACATAACAAAGGGAAGAGGAAAATAATATGGGGAAAATTGACCCTCGAGTAATTAAAACAAGACGAAAATTAAAAAATGCTTTTTTGTCTTTAATTGCAACTAGAAAACTTAGCGAAATAAATGTAAAAGACTTAACGCAAACGGCTGAAGTAACACGTGGCACGTTCTACTTACATTATAAAGACAAAGATACTTTCATTCAGGTAATGATGGAAGGCTTAATTGATGAGTTTTTTGAAAGTGCAATTTTTGAAATGAAACAAGAAGATAAAGTATATCCAGTATTATCGTTAATTCATGTCTTCGATTATGTAAATGATCGTCCTGATTTCTTTACAGTTCTATTGAAAGAAAGTGATGCGATTGAGTATCAAAATATGTTTAGCAATAAATTGTATCATTATATTGAAAATTATCAGGTGACATCAGGTATTGTATCTAATTCTAAAGTACCAAAAGAATTATTAATGAACTTTTTGATTTATGGTGTGTTAGGTTATATTGATCAGTGGTTAAAAGATGGTAAAATTTATGCAAATCGTTATATGGCAGAAAACTTAGAAAAATTATTAACATCTGAATTAACAAGTGAAGCCGGCTTACATGGTTTCTTTGTAACAGATGAAAATGATGTTATTAACAAGTTATCAAATGGTTAAGCTAGGTTATGTTAGTAGATAACAAATAAAAAATCGCAAGTTTTAAGACTTCGGTTTTTTTTATTTTGTTAAGGAATTGACAATATTGTTTTTTTTTGATAGAATATGAATGTTGTAATTGTGGGCACCACAACTACAACCGCACGGATTAAGTAATTAAGAACATGATGTCGCTTATGACGGCGAGTCTAAGTTAAAAAATAAGGAGGTGCTTAACAGCATGTATGCAATCGTTAAAACAGGTGGTAAGCAAGTAAAAGTAGAAGTAGGTCAAGCAATTTACGTTGAAAAATTAGACGTAGCAGCTGGCGAAAAAGTTGTATTTGACGAAGTTATCTTAGTAGGTGGCGAATCAACAAAAGTTGGTACTCCAACTGTCAAAGGTGCAACTGTTGAAGGAACTGTTGAAAAACATGGAAAACAAAAGAAAGTTGTTACTTTCAAATACAAACCTAAAAAACATACTCACCGTAAACAAGGTCACCGTCAACCATATACAAAAGTTGTCATTGACACAATCAACGCGTAAGCTTATCAGATGAAAGAAGGCAATTAGATGATTAAAGGTACAATTAGGCGTGAAGAAGATGGTCGTATTGTTTCGTTTGAAATGAGAGGTCATGCTAACGCGGGTCCCTATGGTAGTGATATTGTCTGTGCAGGAGTTTCAGCTTTAACTTTCAGTACCGTCAATGGTATTGAAGCATTAGCAGGCATCATTCCAATTGTGGAAATTGATGTAGCAGATGAGGGCTACTTATACTTTGAAACAGAAGAAGATATAACTCAAGAACAATCAAATATTGCTCAGATTTTACTGGAAAACTTAGTGTTAGGTTTACAGGGTATCCAAGAAGAACATTCAGATTATTTAAATCTTGAAACAGTAACGAAAAAATAAGGAGGTGCGAACCTATGTTAAAAATGAATTTACAATTCTTCGCGACTAAAAAAGGTGGAGGTTCTACTGCCAATGGACGCGATTCACAATCTAAACGTTTAGGTGCTAAACGTGCTGATGGCCAAACTGTAACAGGTGGATCAATTTTATACCGTCAACGCGGAACTAGAATTTACCCAGGTGTTAACGTTGGTAAAGGTGGAGACGATACATTATACGCTAAAGTTGATGGCGTAGTACGTTTCGAACGTAAAGGACGCGACAAAAAACAAGTGTCTGTTTACCCAGTAGCTCAATAAGAGTCATTAAACCATTGCTTTTAAAGCAATGGTTTTTTTTATAAATTGAATCTAGTTAAATTAAGTAGAAAACTTATCCTAAAAATTAAAAATATGCAAAGATTGTAAAAAAATAATTTTAAAATAGTTAGTATAGGAAGCTTCTTGTTATGATAACAACGATATGTTACACTATAAACAAAAAGTGACGGTAGTGTCATTTTCGGGGAGGAGGGACACTTTGTTGACTAAATCAGAGTTGAAGAAGAAATTAATTGTTGAGGCTGCTAAGAGAGTATTTGTGAAAAAAGGTTATGTGAGTACCACAATGCAAGATATTGTTGATGAAGCTCGCATTAGTCGTGGGGGATTGTATCGGTATTTTACTTCAGTAAAAGAATTATTCGAAGCGGTTATGAGAAATGAAATCGCCATTCAGGAAGAAAATATTTATGCCGATTTAGATGTTTTTCTAGAGACCCAAAAACAAGAGTTACTAACCATTGAACATACATTAAGAGTAGCGGGTTATGAGTTTATGATGAAAGAACGTAATTCGCCAGATGAAGAGTTAGGCAAAGCTTTATTTAAAATTTCTCTGAAACAAATAGAGCATTGCTTAGCAGAGTCGAATAAACAGCAAGCTTTGGGAATTATGTTGGAATTAGAAGGCTTGACAGTGATGGCGTTGACAGGGATTTTGGAAGAAACATTTTTGACTGAACGATTAGAAATTATTTTAGAAAGAGGCTGGGGAAATGAGTAAAGTGAGAGAAATGAAGCAAGATGAATTAAATCAAGTCATGACTATTTGGTTATCAGGAAATAAGAGCGGTCATCCTTTTATTTCAGAGGGATACTGGGAGTCTCATTACGACGAGGTTAAAGAAATGTTACCTAGTTCTACGGTTTATGTTTGGGAAAGTAATAGGGAAATTAAAGGGTTTGCTGGTTGTTTAGAAAATGGCTATTTAGCTGGTATTTTTGTGAATCCCAAAGATCAAGGTAAAGGGATAGGACACGATTTATTGACTCATATTCAAGCCAAGTATGAGGTGGTCAGTTTACATGTCTACAAAAAAAACGAGCATGCTATAGCTTTTTATAAGCAACATGGCTTTCTATTACAACAGGAAAAATTGGATGAGGTAACTCAAGAAATAGAACTGGAATTTTGTTATACTAGGTAAGTATTTTAGGTACAAAAGAGTCAGGGTGACTGTCACTAACGTGTATGTTGGGTACTAATAAAAGTAAAAAGAGGAGTGTTTTATGTTAGTTAATGGCAATAAATGGTTACACCGTTTTGTTGATTCTCTCCTAATTATCTTAGGGTTGATGTTGATGGGTGTGATGATGAAACAAATAATTGAGATAGGTCAGGAAGTCTTTTGGATTAAAGGTGAATTTGATGTAGTGATTGATAAAGTCTTATCATTTTTCTTATGTTTTGAGTTTTTTACAATGATTTTACGTTATATCCAGGAAGACCATCATATTCCTTTGCGTTACTTGATTTATATCTGTATTACTGCGATTTTACGGCAAGAAATAGGGCATCATACAACCGCTCTTAATACGCTGCTGGTTTCTTTATCAATATTATTATTAGTGATAACACTCGCCTTGATACAGTGGATGACTCATAAGTTTCAAACATCATCGGAAGATCATTATAGTGGTTAGAAAACCTTCCTTCTTGGACGGTTTTTTATTTTGTGAAGGGAGTTGTCAGGCGTAATATTTAATAATACAATGAGGAAGAAGTAGCGTGTTTAATTGGTATAGATAATGTATAAAAGAGGTGGAAATAGTGTCAAAGTATAAAGCGCATTTTTTATTAGATACACAGACGGTCGTTGATTATGTGAAAGTTAACCTGCCTTTTTTTGATGAAGAAGCTGATTTAATTAGTCATGAAATCGGAGATGGCAACATTAATTATGTTTTTAAGATACTTGATTTGAAGCAGGGGCGCTCTCTTGTGCTCAAACAAGCAGATACCTTATTAAGGTCTTCCGGTCGTCCTTTGGCTATTCAGCGTAGTCAGATTGAAGCTGATATCTTAAAGATTCAGTCAAGCTTAGTACCGGAACAGGTCCCGAGAGTGTACCATTACGATCCTACGATGGCTGTCTTAGCGATGGAAGATATTTCTGCTTATCGAAACTTACGTCAAGAATTAGACTTGGAGCAGATTTATCCTGATTTAGCTGATCAGATTAGCCATTTTCTTGTTGAAACCTTACTGTCAACAACTGATTTGGTAATGTCGCGGAAAGAAAAAAAACAACAGGTTCAGCGTTTTATTAACATAGAATTGTGTGATATTAGTGAAGATTTGGTTTTTACTGAACCGTATACGGATTATCGAAAACGCAATGTTATTACAGCAGGAATGGAAGAATTTGTCACGAAACACTTATATGAAAATTCAACGTTACAGTTAGAAATTGCTAACTTACGTAATAATTATTTGAATAATGCGCAAGCGCTCTTACATGGTGATTTGCATGCCGGCTCGATTTTTATTAATAATCAGGGAATAAAAGTGATTGATCCGGAGTTTGCTTTTTATGGTCCGATTGGTTATGACATTGGTAATGTTTTAGCGCATCTTATTTTTCCGTTGTGTCAAACTGATATGATAAACAAAAAAGAAACAGTCGGGTTCAGTGAGTGGTTGATAGAAACCCTAGGTGACGTTTTTGATTTAACCTTTGAAAAATTTGACAAGAGGTATGAGGAGCTAGTCCAATTGTCTTTATATCGTTTGCCAAATTTTAAAGACCAGTATCTAAATGACGTAAAGGCAGATGCGATTGGTTATATGGGGACGGAAATAATTAGACGGGTAGTAGGAGATTCAAAGGTGCCAGAGTTAGCTGATTTGCCAGTGACGTCTTTAAAAATAAATTTAGAGAAAACCTTATTGACGATGGCTAGTCAACTTATTTTAGAAAGAAAAAATATCAAAACAGGCCAAGAGTTGATAGGTTACTATGTATCAGCAAATAATAATTAATAGGAGTGGAGAGTATGGCGAAAAGGCAAGACTATGATTTACCGTTTTTGTTGCAGTATGAAAACGTGGCTTGGTATGAAAAAGGTCAAGTTAGAATATTGGATCGAAGAATATATCCGACAGAAATCACTTTTGTCACATGTCAAAGCTATCAAGAAGTCGCCCAAGCAATTACAGATATGGTGACACAAAGTGCAGGACCTTATACAGCAGCAGGGATGGGGATGGCTCTGGCAGGGTATGAGTGTCAAGGGTTACCGCAAGATGAACAAGTGGTGTTTTTAACGAAAGCAGCTTATGAGATTGCCCATGCTAGACCAACAACCGCAAATCGCATGGGAGCGATTACTGAAAATTGTTTGCAAGTAGCTAAGGCAGCTATTGCCAAAGGGGAAGATACGATAGAGGCGATGTTCCAAGAAACGTTGGCTTCTCTTGAGAGACGCTATGCAACTATGGCAACGGTTGGGGATAACTTATTAAAACATATTCCAAATGGGAGTCGTGTCTTAACGCAATGTTTTGGTGAAACAATTGTTGGGATGCTTTTACGAGGTGCTCAGGAACAAGGGAAAGAGTTGGAGTTATACTGTGCTGAGACAAGACCTTATTTACAAGGGGCTCGTTTAACTGCAAGTTGTTGCCAAGAGATGGGATTTAAAACGACCTTGTTAACTGATAACATGGTTGGTTATGCAATGGAACATCATCACATTGACATTTATACCTCAGCTGCTGATACGATTGCGTGTGATGGGTATATAGCTAATAAAATTGGGACCAAGCAAATGGCATTGTTAGCAATGCATTATGGTATTCCTTATTTTGTCACAGGTATTCCAGACCAAGATAAGGCCAAGGGTAGTGAAATTGTGATAGAAGAACGGGATCCTCAGCAAGTGTTAGAGTTTAGGGGGATCCAAATAGCATTAGAAGGCGTCGAAGCGATTTACCCATCTTTTGATATAACCCCACCTCACTTAATAAGTGGGATAGTTACGGATAAGGGGACTTATTCGGCGTATGATGTAGCAAGTTATTTCTTGAGTAATACCCAGCAATTTTATTAAGTCAGAAAATCAGCTAAGAGGAGTGCTAATAAAGGATGAATTATCAAAAAGAACGTCAAGAGATTATTGAGTATGGGAAAGCATTAGTGACAGAACAGCTAACAACTGGAACGGGAGGAAACATTAGTCTTTTTATACCTGAAGAGCAAGTGATGTTGATTAGTCCTAGTGGGATTCCTTATCAGGATATAGAGCTTACAGATGTAGTGGTTCTCGATTTAGAAGGAAATATTTTGGAAGGCACACGCAAACCATCTAGTGAATACGAGATGCATAAAATTTTTTATAAAAAAAATCCCGAAATTAGAGCGGTTGTTCATACTCACTCGGATTATGCCACAAGTGTTGCTTGCCTACAAAAAGAAATTCCGCCTCTGCACTATATTATAGGATCGGTTGGACGTAGTGTGAGATGTTGTGCCTATAAAACATTTGGGACACAAGCCTTAGCGGAAGAAGCGTATCAAGTAATGGGAGCTAATAAAGGAATTTTGTTAGGTAATCATGGAGTCTTAACTGTTGGAACAGATTTATCAGAGGCTTTTTCAATTGCTAAAGACATAGAATTTTTAGCGAAACTCTATGTTAGGTCTGCTACACTAGGGGAACCAGTCTTACTTTCTGAAGCGGAACTTGATGTGGTTGTCAAAAAATTCAAAACATACGGACAAATCACTAACTAACTGGTTAAAGAGTTGAGGAGTGTCTCGACTCTTTTTTTGTGTGAAATGCTCAGTAATTATATAAATTAGCGGTTGAGCATACTCTTTTGTTTTATTAAGACCGGGCTTTTGCTATAATGATTAAAGAGAATAACTAAAAGAAAGAAGGGCGTTACATGATTAATCGTATTGAGAAATTAAGAGAACAGATGAAAAAAGTTGAATTGCCTGCAATGCTTGTGACAAGTCAGTATAATTTACGTTATTTAACAGGGTTTACTGGAACAACGGGATTAGCTGTGATTACGATGGATAATGCCTATTTTGTCACTGATTTTCGTTATACAGAACAAGCGACATCACAATGTCAAGGGTATCAAATTGTTCAAAATTTTGGTCCAATCTATGATGAAGTCTCAAAAATTGTTGAAGATGAACAATTAACAGCGATTGGATTTGAAGAGGATCATGTGTCATTTGCTTTATATAGCTTATTTGAAGAAATTATTGACGTTGATCTTGTTCCAGTTTCTGGGATGGTTGAGACGTTGCGAGAAGTGAAAGATGAAGAAGAATTAGCTATTATTCGAAAAGCGTGTCAAATTGCAGATGCCGCTTTTGAGCATATCCTAGGTTTTATCAAACCAGGTCTGACAGAAATTCAAGTCGCTAATGAGTTAGACTTTTATATGCGTTCATTAGGCGCGACAGGCGTTTCATTTGAAACAATTGTTGCCAGTGGTGTTCGCTCTGCTATGCCACATGGTGTTGCTAGTGACAAAGTGATTGAGCAAGGTGATTTGATTACGCTTGATTATGGCTGTTACTACCAAGGTTATGTTTCTGATATGACAAGAACAATTGCGTTGGGAGATCCTGGTGAGAAGTTAAAAGAGATCCATCAATTAGTCTTAGATGCTCAGTTAAAAGTGATTGAAGCAGCCAAACCAGGAATGACTGGGATTGAACTTGATGCTGTTGCTAGAGGTTATTTTGAAGAAAAAGATTGTGCAGAAGCTTTTGGTCATTCTACAGGTCATGGAATTGGTTTAGAAATTCATGAAGGACCGAATGTATCTAAAATCGCCGACAAAGCTTTTGTTCCAGGAAATGTTATTACTAATGAACCGGGTCTTTATTACCCAGGTTTAGGCGGAGTCAGAATTGAAGATGATATGTTAGTAACGGAAAATGGAGTTGAAATTTTAACGCATTCACCAAAAGAACTGATTATCATTTAATTGTTCGATAAAAACGTTAGATTTTTTCACTAGTTTCTGGTGACAAGTTGGGGCATTTAGTGATAAACTAACAAGGAGCACATTTAGTGGACGCAGGCAATTAGTATGAACTAGTTGTTCGATAAAACCTCAAGCTAACAAATTAGTTTTTAGAGATGAGCGTCTAAGTAAAGGGGGGATACCAGTTGACAGAAGAGACATTTGTAATTAATAACAATCAAACAACCCCTGGTGGAGAAATCGTCATTGCACCAGAAGTGATCGAAGTGATCATTGGGATTGCGGCATCAAAAGTTGAGGGTGTCTATGGTATGCGCGGTGATTTGGCTTCTAACGTCAACCAGTTGTTAGGACGTACGGCACATAGCAAAGGTGTTTACTTGAAGAATGAAGAAGACGGCTTAAGAGTGGATCTTTATTGTTACTTGAATTATGGTGTAGCTGTTCCAAAAGTTGCGCTTGATATGCAAGAAAAAGTAAAACAACAAGTTTTATATATGACTGATATTAACCTTTCAGAGGTTAACATTCATGTCGTAGGAGTTGTTCCTGAAAAAACAGAAAACCCAAAAATTGACGAATTATTTGATGTAGAAGAGGATGAATAGAGTGGAATTAACTCGACACGAGATAAGAGAAAAAGCGTTACAAGCCTTATACCCATTTGATTTTGATGGTGAGGTAAATAAAGCAGAAGCAATCGAATATGCCTTAGCCTATAATAATGCAGAGGTTGTAAGCGAAGATGGCGAGATGTTTGTTCCTGGTTACTTAGATGTTTTAGTAACAGGTGTATGTAATCACAAAGCTGAATTAGATGAGCTGATTAAAGCTAATTTAAAAAAATGGACACTAAACCGAATTGCCAAACCAGATTTGATTATTTTACGTTTAGCTGTTTATGAAATCAAATATGTAGAGCAAGTACCTGCAAAAGTTGCGCTTAATGAAGCATTAGAGCTGACTAAAAAATACAGTGATGATGAGTCACGTAAATTTGTTAATGGTGTATTATCAAATATTATTGCTAAAGAAGATTCAGAGAAATAGTCTTATTTCTCTGAGTTTTTTTATTTGGCCTGATTAAGAGAAAAGAACTAAGATATTCGTGTGTGAACTTTCGTGGGTTAGCGTTTTATGCTAGAATAAAAGCAATGAATTTAATTGAAAGAGGGGCGTTCTAAATGGGAAATAAAATTAGCGGTCGTAAGTTAGCGGATGAGATGCAATTGGAAATGGCAGCCGAAGTTTCAGCTATGACAGTAAAACCTGGTTTAGTGGTCATCATTGTTGGAGAAAATAAGGCAAGCCAAACTTACGTTAGAAATAAAGAACGTACAGCAGAAAAAATTGGGATTAATTCAAAGATTGAACGTTTGCCGGAGACAACAACAGAAGAGGACTTATTGAGCTTAATTGCCCAATATAATCAAGATGAGCAGTTTCATGGTATTTTAGTGCAATTACCTTTGCCAGAACATATCGATGAGCAACGTGTCTTATTGGC
Source organism: Vagococcus intermedius (assembly GCF_029144185.1). NCBI lineage: Bacteria > Bacillati > Bacillota > Bacilli > Lactobacillales > Enterococcaceae > Vagococcus > Vagococcus intermedius. Next base: position 597,212 of record NZ_CP110232.1, read on the forward strand.
GATAGACCCTGATAAAGATGTAGATGGGTTTCATCCACTAAATGTCGGGAAGTTATTAACGGGACAACCAGGCTTATTGCCATGTACGCCTTACGGTATCATCAAAATGTTACAAGCATCAGGTGTTGAAATGGCGGGTAAACAGGCAGTGGTAGTCGGACGTAGTAATATTGTTGGCAAGCCAATGATGCATTTATTGTTACGAGAAGATGCAACAGTGACTGTTACTCACTCTAAAACGGTTAACTTGAAAGAAATAACTCGTCAAGCTGATATTTTAATCGTGGCAATTGGTCGAGGTCATTTTATAAAAGCCGATCACATTAAACCAGGAGCCGTGGTAGTTGATGTTGGGATGAATCACACCGCTGAAGGGAAATTAATTGGGGATGTTGAGTTTGAAACAGCTCAAGAAGTGGCTAGTTTAATCACGCCTGTTCCAGGTGGTGTGGGCCCGATGACTATCACAATGTTAATGGAACAAACCATTTCAAATGCCCGAAAAAAAGATAAGTGAGGTCAAATTGTGTCAAAAAATTACTTAACAATCACAGCTCTAACTAAATATTTAAAACGTAAATTTGAAGCGGATCCTCATTTAGACCGTGTTTATTTAACAGGCGAGATTTCTAATTTCAGACCACGGCCCAATGCCCATCAGTATTTTAGTTTAAAAGATGATCAAGCTAAAATTTCAGCGATTATGTTCAAAGGTGCTTTCCAAAAACTTAAGTTTCAACCTAAAGAAGGCATGAAAGTTTTGGTTGTAGGTCGTGTGTCTTTATATGAAGCAAGCGGTAATTATCAGATTTATATCGAGCATATGGAACCAGATGGCGTGGGTGCTTTGTATCAAGCTTTAGAGGAGTTAAAAGGCAAGTTATCTAAAGAAGGTTTATTTACAGCACCTAAAAAAGAACTAAGTCGCTATCCTCAAAGGATTGCAGTGGTGACTAGTCCAAGTGGAGCAGTTATTCGTGACATTATGACGACTCTTCAAAGGCGTTATCCGATTGCTGAGTTAGTGCTATTTCCAACCCTCGTGCAAGGGGATAAGGCAGCTGCTGATATTTGTCGCAACCTTACGCGAATCGAAGCATGTCAAAATTTTGATACAGTCATAGTCGCTCGGGGAGGTGGCTCAATTGAAGATTTGTGGCCGTTCAATGAAGAAATAGTTGCTAGAGCGATAGCGGGTTTGACTATTCCTGTTATTTCCTCAGTTGGACACGAGACCGATGTGACCATAGCTGATTTAGTAGCCGATGTCAGAGCTGCCACCCCTACAGCAGCAGCAGAGTTAGCAGTACCTGTGCTAAGTGACGAATTACTTAAGATTAAAGAGAAGGAAAATCGTTTAATTAAAAGTTATTCTTATTTATTAGAGCAACAACAAGCTCGTTTAAAACATACCATGTCTTCTTTTGTCTTTACTCAGCCCGAAAGATTATATGAGGGCTTTACGATAAAATTAGATTTATTGACAAGGCGTTTTCAACAAAGTAGCCACCAAGCTGTCTTGTTGAAGAAGGATGATTACATGCGTCTACTTGCTCAATTGAATCTGTCTCATCCAGGACACCGTTTAGCAGCTGAGCAACAGCGACTAAAGAATATCGAACAACAATTTAAACAAGTCAGTCAACAGTTACTTAAAAACAAGCAACAACATTTTGGACAGTTAGTTCAGTCTTTAGATATACTGAGCCCTCTAAAAACAATGGGACGCGGTTATACTTATGTCACGCAAGCAGAAACTCTAGTGGCAAAAGCTGAGGATTTAAAAAATAAAGATGAGATGACCATTCATTTTAACGATGGTCAGGTGGATGTAACAGTACAAGAAATCAGATTAAGTGAAGGTGAAAAATAAGATGGTAAAAAAAACAGAAATGACATTTGAAGAATCAATGTCAGCTTTAGAACAAATTGTACGTGAGTTAGAACAAGGAGATGTCCCTTTGGAAAAAGCTTTAGAGCAGTTTCAAACAGGGATTGAGTTGAGTAAGGTTTGTCAAGAAACTCTCTCAAAAGCCGAGACGACATTGACTAAGATTATGACAGAAAATAACGAAGAAATCGTATTTGATGAGGGTGCTGATTAGAGATGACTATTGACTTAAAAAGTTTTTCGTCACATCACTTACCCTTGATTAATGAAGAGATGCTTGAGACTATTCAAGTACTTGCTAGTGAAGACAGTTTGCGTGAAAGTATGCGCTACTCAGTGATAGCTGGTGGTAAAAGGTTGAGACCGTTATTATTATTGGCAACTTTAGCATTCTTTGATCATAAAATTGAAAAAGGGCATTATCAACTGGCTGCAGCATTAGAAATGATTCATACGTATTCGTTAATACACGATGATTTACCGGCTATGGACAATGATGACTTAAGACGTGGTCAACCAACTAATCATATTGTGTTTGGAGAAGGATTGGCGATTTTAGCAGGAGATGCTTTGTTAAATGAGGCGCTATATCTAGTTAGTGATAGTGAATTGGATAATGAAAGTAAGGTTTGGTTGATGAAACAACTAACCTTAGCTGCCGGATCAGCAGGTATGATTGGTGGACAAGTAGCTGATATCGAAGGGGAAGAACGCCCTTTGAGTTTGGATGAATTGCAAAGTGTCCACCGACGTAAGACTGGTGCGTTAATCAAGTTTGCTGTGGAAGCTGGGAGTTATTTAGCAAAGGTTGATGAACATATTTTTATTGAGATGGGACTCTTTGCTGAGAATTTTGGAATAGCCTTCCAGATAAAAGACGACTTACTTGATGTATTAGGTGATGAGGCGCTGATTGGCAAAAAAACAGGAATGGATGCGACGTTGAATAAAAGTACCTACACTTCGTTGTTAGGGGTAAAGGGCGCTCAAACAGCGTTACAAGAGCATTATACTAAAGCTATTGCCGCGTTAGATGAAGTGAAGAAAATAATCGGGAAACCAATGGAAGTTAGTCTGTTGGAACAATTAATCGAAACCTTAATGGTTTAAGAGACGAAAGAAGAGACCAATGAAAAAAGAACGTGTAGATGTCCTTGTATATAATCAAGGATTAAGTGAAACAAGAGAAAAGGCAAAACGTGCCGTTATGGCAGGTTTAGTTTATGATGAAAATAATTTACGTATGGATAAACCAGGTGAGAAAGTTTCTGTAGAAACAGTGTTGCACTTAAAAGGTGAAGGGTTAAGATATGTCTCACGTGGAGGCTTAAAATTAGAGAAAGCTTTAAAAGTTTATGAGATTGACATGACAGATAAAATTCTATTAGACATTGGCTCATCAACAGGTGGGTTTACTGATGTGGCATTGCAACATGGGGCAAAAATGAGCTATGCCTTAGATGTTGGGTATAATCAATTGGCTTGGAAGTTAAGACAAGATGAGCGTGTGGTTGTGATGGAGAGAACTAATTTTAGATACTCAAAACCAGAAGATTTCGAACAAGGCTTACCAGATATTGCTTCTATTGATGTTTCTTTTATTTCCCTGCGTTTAATTTTACCTGTGTTAAAACAAATTTTGAAATCAAATGGTGAAGTAGTTGCTTTAATTAAACCACAATTTGAGGCTGGCAAAGACTTAGTAGGTAAAAATGGGGTCATTAGAGAAAAAAGTACTCATCGTTTTGTTTTAGAAGAGATGTTGCACTTTATGGTATCCGAAGGATACGAAGTTACTGGTTTAGATTATTCACCGATTAAAGGTGGCGAAGGAAATATTGAGTTTTTAGCTTATTTAAAATGGCCAGGTTTAGACCAAGGTGGTTCGGCAGTTAGAGAGATTGAATCTTGGGCATCCGACATTGTGGAGCAGGCTCATTCTGAATTAAAAGTGAAGAACAAATAGCTTTAAAATTGAGGAGGTCAAAATGAAAAAGATAGAGCGCCAGCGATTAATTAGACAATTACTGAAAGAACATCGCATACAAAAACAAGAAGAATTTGTTGAGTTATTAAATGACAAGGGTGTAGAAGTAACACAAGCGACCATATCCCGAGATATTAAAGAGATGCAGTTGATAAAAGTAAGTAATGAAGATGGCACGTTTTATTATAGTATTTTGGCTCAATCGGGAGAAGCTGATCAGAAAAGGTTGAAAAAGATGGTACAAGATGTGGTGCTTGATTTTGACACTATGGATAAGTATGTTTCTTTGAGAACAGTTCCTGGAAGCGCGCATGCTTTAGGTATTTCAGTGGAAAAAGTTTATGATAAGAAATTATTTACCTTAATCACCACAGATGATAAAGTTTTAATGATTTTTAAATTGGAAGAAAGTGCAAAAGAGGTTTGGCAAAATCTTCAAGCGCTGACTTATGGATAAGAGGTGTTTTTTTGTTACAAGAATTAGCAATTGAAAATTTTGCGATTATTTCGTCGCTACAAGTTTCATTTGGTGAGGGGATGACGACACTTACCGGAGAGACCGGCGCTGGAAAATCGATCATTATTGATGCGGTTGGTCTTTTGATGGGTGGCAGAGGGTCTACTGATTATATTAGGCAAGGCGCTACTAAATGTTTATTAGAAGGACAGTTTATAGTAGGTAAAGCTAATAAGTTACCACTACTATTGGAAGAACTTTCAATTGATTTAACCGATGGTACGGTGATCATTTCGCGTGAAATAAATCAAAGTGGTAAAAATGTTTGTCGAGTAAATGGCCGCTTGGTCAATACAACAGTTTTACGTGAAATTGGTACGTATTTAGTCGACATTCACGGTCAAAATGAGCATCAAGAATTAATGCAAGCTGACCATCATTTAAATTTGCTAGATCAATACGCCTCTGACCAGTTGCCAAACTTAAAAGAAACCTATAAACAAATTTATCAATCCTATAAAAAAACTTTAAAACGTGTTAAAAATAAGCAAACGAATGAAAAGGAGTTTGCTCAGCGACTAGATATGCTTACTTTTCAATCACAAGAAATCGAATCAGCAGATTTAAGAATTGGGGAAGAAAGCGAATTAAAAGAAGAGCGTCAGCGTTTGGCTAATTATCATAAAGTGATGGCAGCGTTGAATAATACTTACGATGCTTTATCAGGCGGTGAAACAAGTAGTTTAGATGGTGTCGGATTTGCTATGAATGAAATGATGGATATTGAAAATTTAGCAACAGAATATTCAGATATTTCGGAAACTATTAAAAATAGTTATTACCAATTGCAAGAAGTCGCTAATGAGGCATTGCGTTGTGTGGATGCTTTAGAAGTCGATGAGGGACGTTTAGATGAAATTGAAACGCGTTTGGATGTGATTCGTCAACTTAAGCGTAAGTATGGGGAGTCGGAAGAACAAATCCTCAGTTATTGGCAGGAGATTAATGAAGAATTATTAGCCTCAACCCAATTCGAGCAACAAAATGAGCAATTGGAAAAAGAATTAGCGACATTGGAAACGGCCTTAATTAAAGCGGCGGATGAATTAAGTCTTGAACGAAAAAAAGTTGCCCGCAAATTGGAGGAAGCTATTTTAAAAGAGTTAGCAGAACTTTATCTTGAAAAGACGCTGTTTGAAGTTCGCTTTTTTGAATCTGATAATCCAATCTATCAAGAAAGTGGACAAGATAGTGTTGAATTTTATATCACGACAAATCCAGGAGAGCCACTAAAACCCTTAGTTAAAGTTGCCTCAGGAGGCGAATTATCTCGAGTGATGTTGGCGCTTAAAACTATTTTTTCACAATTACATGGAATGACTAGTATTGTCTTTGATGAGGTAGATACAGGAGTTAGTGGTAGAGTGGCACAAGCCATTGCTAATAAAATTCATCAAATTTCACAGCGTTCGCAAGTTTTATGTATTACCCATCTCCCTCAGGTAGCAGCTGTAGCTGATACACAATATTATATTGAAAAAAATATTGTAGGGGAGCGTACAGAAACGTCACTGTATTTATTAACACATGACGAGCGAGTCTTGGAAGTAGGGCGAATGTTAGCTGGAGATGAAATTACACCGTTAACAATTGAACATGCCAAAGAACTTTTGGCGTTAGCCAAAAAATAAAAGCAGTCGTCTTTCGTAGACGACTGCTTTTATTTTTAAAATAGCATCATGACGCCACCAATTACGGCAGAACCGATAATTGAAATCAGCATAACCCAGACTACTACTTTTGTAATTTTTGAAAACGTACTTGGTTTTTTATCATACATAGGAAAACAACTCCTTTATCTAAATAATAATGGAATAAAGATAACCACTCAAGTTTACACCGAGTGGCTTACTTAAAGCAAGGTTTGTTAAAAAAATTTTTTCTTTTTTAAAATCCAAACTGTAAAGAGACTCAATAAACCAATAGCTAATAATAGCCACCAAAAAGCATGTTGATCATTTGAAAAAGGCAGAGCGACATTCATACCGTAGATCCCACCGATAATGGTTGGAATAGTTAAAATAATTGTGATGACTGTTAAAACTTTCATCACGATATTCATATTATTAGACACAATGGCAGAGAAAATATTTCCTAGTTGTGCTAATAGTTCAGTTTGAATTTTTACAGAGGCTAAAGCTTGTTTGGTTTCGATAATAATATCGAAGACCACGGTTAAACTGTCTTTTGAAGTCATAATCAAATTAGATTCATAAACTTTTTGTAAAACATTGAGATTTTGATCCAAGGCTGAGTTGAAGTAGATCAAACTTTTCTGCATATCCATTAGTTCAAAAAGCTGTTTGTTTTCGGTCGATAATTGAAGCTCACTTTCCAATCGATCCGTCTCAATGCGAATTGATTTTAAGTGATAGTTAAATAAGTCAGAGAAGAGCCAAGCTAGCTGAGTTGTTATCTTTTCTGTTTCATTTGTAAGGTTAGAGTTAAGACGTTGGCCATGCTCGATATGTGGTAGAAAATCTAAGTCTTCTTTACAACTTGTAATCAGGATATCGGGTGTAACGATCATACTAAATGGTAAAGCTTGGATTTGTCTAAAGCCGCTAGGGCTTAGAGTTTGGTGTGGATATTGTAGTAATAATAAAAGAGGTGTTACTAATTCACTTTGTTTAGGCGTTTCATAACGAGAGATTTCTTGATTGTCTAGAACAGCAGTGAGATAATCTTGTGGAAAATTATAGTGCTGAGAAAGTCTCGTAATCTCGCTACTAGTTGGGTTTTCTACATGTAACCAGGTTGCTTGATCGACAGTTGCAACTTCAGTTATTTGGTTGTCGGGCGTTAGGGTCAAATATTGAATCATGGGTTGGAAGTCCTTTCATTTGAAAAATGTCTGTTACCGTAAAGTTTACACAAAGATTCATTTAGTCGCAACTTTTAACTTGAAAAGCTGTTGAAATTTAGTATAATCTAAAAAGTAATTGTGATATGCTAGAACTAGAAAATTTATCAAAGATCCACCAAACTAATTTGTGCCTCCCAGCGTCTTATTGTCAATGGGGTGTGTTGACAAGTGATAAGGTTGGACTGGTATTTTAAGTAAGGAGGATGACACGTGAAGTTGATATCAATTATGTTAGTGCTATGGTATATTTTTCCAATTGTTTTATTGACAGCGTGCAACTTTATTGTTCAAACTGTTCCATTTTTTAAACGTCACAGTATTATTGCAACTGATTTAGCAACTCCATTTTTATTAATGAGTATTCATGTGATTTCAGTAGATACCTACCAAAAATCAGCTGTACCCTATGTAATCATCATAATATTATTGATGGGTGTGGGTGTATCATTAAGTCATGCTTATTATTATGGAGATATCCAATATGAACGTTTTTTTAAAACTTTTTGGCGTATTATATTTTTAGTCATGCTTTTGGCCCATTTAATCTTAATTATCTTAAGTGTTTTTAGTTACCTATAATTTAAAAAAACAATTTTTTCTATAATGAAAAAGTTGTTTTTTTTTTGTCAATCTTTTTGTTAAAAAAATCATAAGGACTGTGGTAGAAAGTGGGTGAATGTGGTAGACTTAAAGTACTATGTGGGTAGAAGGAGCACTTGTCGATGTTAATGGGAGAATATAGACATAATATCGACTCAAAGGGTCGTTTAATTGTGCCTTCAAAATTCCGCGAAGAGTTAGGAAATAAGTTTGTTGTGACTCGTGGAATGGATGGTTGTTTGTTTGGCTACCACTTAAATGAATGGAAAAAACTAGAAGAAAAATTAAAAGAGATGCCGTTAGCTAAGAAAGAGGCCAGGACATTTGTCCGTTTTTTTTATTCCGCCGCTACTGAGTGTGAATTAGATAAACAAGGTCGAATTAACATCCCAAGTACACTACGAAATCACGCCTCTTTATTAAAAGAATGTGTCGTGATTGGTGTTTCAGACAGGATTGAGATTTGGAGTCAAGATAGATGGCAGGAGTATTCACTTACTGCTGAAGAAAATTTTGATGAATTAGCTGAAACAATGGTAGATTTTGGTTTTTAGACTAGAATGAGAGGATATATCGAGATGACTGAAGAATTTCGTCATACTACAGTATTATTAAAAGAAACAGTTGATAAATTAAATATAAAACCTAATGGGGTCTATGTTGATTGCACATTAGGTGGTGCAGGACATAGTGAATACCTACTATCACAATTGAATGAGGAAGGTCATCTTTATGCTTTTGATCAAGACCAGGTGGCTATTGACCATGCGAGAGTGAAACTTGCTTCGTATGTTGAAAAAGGAATGGTAACGTTTATCAAATCTAATTTTAGATATTTAAAATCTGAATTAGAAGCCATTGGCATTTATCAAGTTGATGGGATACTCTATGATTTAGGCGTGTCATCGCCCCAATTAGACGAGGCGGAACGTGGTTTTAGTTATCATCAAGATGCACCTTTAGATATGAGAATGGACCAAGAGGCAAGTTTTTCAGCTCGTGACTTAGTAAATGAGTACGAGTATCATGAGTTAGTTAAGATATTTTTCCGTTATGGAGAGGAAAAATTTTCTAAGCAAGTGGCTCGTGCGATTGAGAGACAGCGCGAAGTTCAGCCGATTGAAACGACAAGTGAGTTGGTAGAAATTATCAAATCCGCGATTCCAGCCCCAGCTCGTCGAAAAGGTGGACATCCAGCGAAACGTGTCTTCCAAGCAATTAGAATTGCTGTTAACGATGAGTTGGCAGTAGTGGAGGAGTCCTTAGAACAAGCGATAGACCTTTTGATACCTGGAGGCAGAATTAGCGTAATTACCTTCCATTCTCTAGAGGATCGTATTGTTAAAGTGATTTTTAAAGAGCTTAGTCAGCCTAAGGACACACCACCCGGTTTGCCAGTTATACCAGATGAGTTTAAACCGATATTAAGTTTAGTAAATCGCAAACCTATTCTACCAAGTGAAGAAGAGTTAATTGAAAATAATCGAGCACGTAGTTCTAAATTACGAGTAGCTGAAAAAAACCAATTAACTGGGGGAGGGATGAGTGATGCCTGAGTTAAAAAAGTATGATACATCTCAACTTGACAGAGATCAGTCACTGCCAAAAGAGAAAGTAGCCCCTAAGGTGATCGAGTTTCCCCATACTAAATTAAAGAGCATTTCTAAGTTAGAAAAAAACATTATGCTAGTTAGCGTGGGTATTTTCATTTTACTAGCAATCATGACGGTTAAATTGACAGTTGAAACCTCTCAATTAGTTGAGGAGATTTCGGTTATCCAAGTAGGTGTTAATGACAAGTTGGATAAAGTTAATAAGTTAGATCAAGAAAGAAGTGAGTTGTCACGTGCCTCACGCTTAAAAGGTTTAGCCGAAACAGCGGGCATGGAAGTAAATGATGACAATGTAAGGAATGTTGAAAAATGATTAAGAAGTTAATAGAATTATGTAAAAATAAAACATTGAGTCCTAAAGAAAATCGCAGACTAACGGGTGTAGTATTCTTTGGGACTGCGGTTTTAGTTTTTTCTATTTTTATTTTTCGCTTTATATATATTGTAGGAGTAGGTAAAGTGGGGGAAACCTCACTGGGTACTCAAACGCAGGAAATATATCAGGGCAGTAGCGTAGTTCAAGCAAAGCGGGGAACGATCTATGATCGTAACGGACTCGTGATAGCTGAGGACGCTACTTCTTATTCTTTATATGCCATTTTAGATAAAAATTATCTCGGTATAATGGATCCTGACACAAAAGAGCGTGAAAAACTTTATGTTGAACCTAAAAATAAAAAGTCAATTGCTAAAATTTTAAGTAAGTATACCGATTTAGAAGAAAAAGATATTTTAGAACGTTTGAAACCTAAGAAGAATAAACAGGGGAATCTCATTACTCAAGTTGAATTCAAAGGGCGTAATATTTCATTAGAAACAAAAAATAAAATTGAAAAAGCCTTTGAAAAAAAAGATATTAAAGGTATCTATTTCACAGAACATCCGGCAAGATTATATCCAAATGGGGTCTTTTCTCCCTATTTAATAGGGTATGCTAACTTGGCAGATAAAGAAGATGAGTCCAAAGGTCTTACAGGACAAATGGGAATAGAGTATGCTTTTAATAAGGAATTAAAAGGTCAAAATGGTAAGATACGTTATCAAAAAGATCGTCAGCAAAATCCTTTGCCAGGGAGCGTTATAGTTGAAAAAGAAGCAGTTGATGGTAAAGATATTTATACAACCTTAGATAGTGGGTTACAGTCTCGTTTGGAAGACCTGATGACAGAAACCTATGACACTTACGGTCCAGAAGATATTACAGCCACCTTAATGGAGGCTAAAACTGGTAAAATTTTAGCAGCCTCTCAGCGACCAGGGTTTAATCCAGAAACTTTAGAGGGTTTGGTTGATGTAGACACACCACAATGGCAGAATTTATTAGTTGAGATGCCGTTTGAACCAGGTTCTACAATGAAGCCTTTTACAGTGGCTGCTGCGATTGAACTAGGTGTGTTTAATGAAAATGCAACGTTTGAAACAGGTGGGATTAGAGTAGGAGATGCTCTTATTAATGACCATATGCCAGAAGGTATTGGGACCATCACTTATCGCCAAGCCCTTGCTTGGTCAAGTAACGTCGGAATGGTTCATTTGCAACAAGCAATGGATATGCGTTGGCTGGATTATATTAAACAATTTGGTTTTGTCAAAACAACCAATTCTGGTTTAAGAGGAGAAAACGTAGGAACACTCCAGGATGAAACAACAGTTGATAGAGCGATGTCAGCTTATGGACAAGCTATTTCAGTCACACCATTTCAAATGCTACAAGCTTACACAGCCATTACCAACGAAGGAGAAATGATTAAACCACGCTTCATTGACAAAGTAGTTGATACTGATGGTAAGGCTAAGCGTCAAAAAAAAGAAATAGTAGGGAAACCAATCAAGAAAGATACGGCCAACAAGGTTCTAGAAATGATGATAGATATTACTGAAGATGAGCGATACGGAACAGGTAAAAATTTCTATAAAATTGATGGTTATCATGTAGCAGCTAAAACTGGTACGGCTCAAATTTTTGATAATAATACAGGTAGTTATTTAGAAAATCAGTACCTGTACTCTGTCGTACAAGTTGCGCCAGCAGAAGATCCTGAATACATTATGTACGTGACTTTACGTCGCCCACCAGTAGGGGTACAGGCTGAAGAATTAATTAGCAACATTTCTAACCCCTTGTTGAAACGGGCTTTAGATTTTGATGCTAAAAATCAAAAAAAATCGGCCGCTCAAGATCGTAAAGATGAAGAGGCACAAGAGATTGCTGAAGCGAAGGCGCGTGAAGCAAAAAAACAAAGTGATAAATAGGTAGTAACTATAGGTAATAAATAAGTATAATATATAGGAGATTATGATAATGGAATGGACGAAAGTATTTTTACCGATTGCACTTAGTTTTGCAATTACAGTATCATTGATGCCGTTATTCATTGGTTATTTCCAAATGAAAAAACACGGACAATCAATTAGAGAAGATGGCCCAACTTGGCACAATAACAAAGCAGGAACACCAACGATGGGAGGTACTGTTTTCTTAGTTGGGACAGTTCTAACCTCACTTATTTTTGGTGTTTGGCAAAAACAAATGACCGCATCGTTAGCGATTATTTTGTTTATCTTAGTGTTGTATGGGATGTTAGGATTTTTAGATGATTTTATCAAAATCTTCAAAAAACGTAACATGGGTTTGAATTCTAAACAAAAATTAATTGGACAAATTGTGGGAGGTCTGGTATTTTATGCGGTTTACCGTATGCAAGGATTTCCAAACTCAATCATGATTCCTGGATTCGGAGATATTAATCTAGGTATCTTGTATGGTTTGTTTTTATTAATCTGGTTAGTTGGTTTTTCTAATGCAGTTAATTTAACAGATGGGTTAGATGGATTAGTTGCAGGTTTGGGCATGATTTCATTTGGAACATATGCTATTATTGCATGGAATCAAAAACAATATGATGTCTTATTAGTTTGTTTAGCAACATTTGGCGGCTTATTAGGTTTCTTTTTATTCAATAAAAAACCAGCCAAAATTTTCATGGGAGATGTTGGTTCCCTAGCTTTAGGTGGCATGTTAGCAGCAATCTCAATTTTACTACATCAAGAATGGACATTATTGTTAATTGGTTTAGTTTATATTATTGAAACATTAAGTGTCATGATGCAAGTAACATCATTTAAACTAACTGGGAAACGCATATTTAAGATGAGTCCCATTCACCATCATTTTGAAATGTCAGGTTGGTCAGAGTGGAAAATTGATATTGTTTTTTGGATAATAGGATTATTGATGTCAGTAATTACTTTAATGATTTTATATTAATTAAGGAGAATTTATAGGATGAAAAAAGTGGCGATGTATGAAAACGAAAAGATTTTAGTGTTAGGATTAGCAAGAAGTGGCATGAGCGCAGCACGTTTATTGCACCAATTGGGAGCTCTAGTAACAGTTAATGATGGAAAAGACTTTGATGAAAATCCAGAAGCACAGGAGTTACTATCTATGGGGATTCGCGTCGTCGCTGGAGGTCATCCAGTTGAATTGTTAGATGAGGAGTTTACCTTGGTTGTTAAAAACCCAGGAATTCCTTATTCTAATCCTATTCTCGAAAAAGCAATTGAAAAAAATATTCCGATTATCACGGAAGTAGAGTTGGCCTATCAAATAGCGGAGGCGACAATTGTTGGTATTACAGGAACAAATGGCAAAACAACGACAACGACAATGATTGGTGACATTTTAACAGCTGGTTTAGAAAAAGGGACAGCATTACTAGCAGGAAACATTGGTGCACCAGCAAGTACGATTGCTCAAAATGCTCAAGCAGAAGATGTTTTAGTAACAGAATTATCTAGTTTTCAATTGATGGGAGTTAGAGCGTTTAAACCACATATTGGTGTTATTACAAATATCTATGAAGCTCATTTAGATTATCATAGTTCACGAGACGAATACGTCAATGCCAAGTGGGCTATGCAACAAAACATGACGAAAGAAGATATTTTAATAGTAAACGGTAATCAACCAGAGTTAAAAGAGTTAGCTAGAACAACAAAAGCTCAAGTTCTTTACTTTTCAACTAGTCAAGAAGAAAGTGCGAGTGCTTACGTAGCAGAGGATACTATTTATTATTTAGGTGACAAGATTATGACTACTACTGAACTGGGAGTGCCGGGTGAGCATAATATCGAAAATGCCCTAGCTGCTATTTTGGTAGCAAAACAGTTTAACATATCTAATGAGACTATAAAAACGGCCTTGCAACATTTTGGCGGTGTTGAACATCGCACAGAGTTCGTTACAGAGATTGAAGGTTGTAAGTATTATAATGACTCGAAAGCGACTAATATTTTGGCAACTGAAAAAGCTTTAAGTGGTTTTGATAATTCTAAAACTATTTTATTAGCGGGTGGGTTAGACCGAGGCAATGATTTTGATGAATTAGTCCCAAGTATTAAAGGTTTAAAAGGAATCGTGCTATATGGCGAAAGCAAATATAAATTAAAAGAAGCGGCAGATGTTTCTAACATCACTAATATTAAGGTAGTTAATACCTTAGAAGAAGCAGTTTCTGAAGCTGTTCCAATGAGTACTAAAGGAGATGCAATTTTATTATCACCTGCTTGTGCAAGTTGGGACCAATATAAAAACTTTGAAATACGTGGTAATGTATTTAAAGAAGAAGTCAAAAAAATAAAAGGTAAGAGTGAGTAATGACTATGAGAGTATTAGTATCAGGTGGTGGTACAGGGGGACATATCTACCCGGCTGTATCTTTAGTTAAACATTTAAGAGAGCAACATCCGACTGCTGAATTTTTATATGTAGGAACAGAGCGTGGCTTGGAAAGTAAAATTGTTCCCGAAGCGAATATTCCATTTAAAACGATTGAAATTCAAGGTTTTCGTCGATCATTGTCTTTAGAAAATTTTAAAACTGTTTATTTATTTCTAAAAAGTGTTCGTGATTCGAAAAAAATTATTAAAGAGTTTAAGCCAGATGTCGTATTAGGAACTGGTGGCTATGTTTCGGCAGCTGTTGTTTACAGTGCACATAAACAAGGGGTTCCAACAGTTATCCATGAACAAAATAGCGTACCTGGCGTTACAAATAAATTTTTAGCTAAGTATGTGGATAAAATTGCTATTTGTTTTCCAGAAGCAGCTGAGTATTTTCCAAGTCAAAAAGTTGAAATAACAGGAAATCCACGTGCTCAAGAAGTAGCAACTGTTGAGAAATCAGATATTTTAAAAACATATGGGTTAGATCCAGTAAAAACAACGGCTTTAATTTTTGGCGGGAGCCAAGGCGCTTTAAAATTGAGTAGTGCGATGAAAGATAGTTTGGCAGAATTAGCTTCTCGTGATTATCAAATTCTTTTTGCAACAGGTGAGCGTTATTATGAAGAGATTGCTAATGAATTAAAAACTAATTTCTCTGATTGCCAAAATATAGCCTTACAACCTTATATTAGTAATATGGAAGACGTTCTGAAAAATGTCGATTTGGTAGTGAGTCGAGCAGGGGCAACAACCATTGCGGAGTTGACAGCATTAGGTTTGCCTTCTATCTTAATCCCAAGTCCTAATGTGACAAATGATCATCAAACTAAAAATGCGATGAGTCTAGTTAATGTAGGGGCTGCTAGTTTATTAAAAGACTGTGATTTAGATGGCACTCATCTAGTAGCGGCTTTAGATAACATATTATTAGATAAGGCAAGCTTAGCTGTGATGTCAGAAGCATCACGCCAACAAGGAATACCTGATGCTACGGATAGATTATTGACAGTAGTTTCAACCATTATGTCTTAGTATTAGGAGGTGGGGATGAAAATGTCGCAAGATGATAATAAGAAAGACACAACCCCAAAAGATGACACAATAGAAAAGCCACTAACACCGTGGCAAAAAGAGAATAAAAAATATTTAGGTTTGTTAGATGAAAATGGTGAAAGTACAGAGGACTCAAATCAAGTCGACTCAAGTCAAGAAGATGAGCTTGATGAAACAGCAGAGAAAACCTCTTTGAAAAAAACAGCTTTTTTTACTCGAGATAAAGATGCTATCAAAGAGTTACCTAAATCGATCTCATATGCAGATAAGTTACCTCGTATGAAAGAAAATCGAAAAAAAAGACTAACCAAACGTTTGATAGCTATTCTGAGTTTTTTTGGTATTACAGCAGCAGGGATGATTTATTATGTATCACCTCTTAGTAAACTAAATAAAGTAGAAGTAGTTGGCAATGATAAAGTGTCTAATGAGCGAGTAGCTGAAGCTATTAAAGTAACTAAAGATGATCATATTTGGGCAGTTTATTCCGATAAAACACTGCCTAATTCAATCAAAAAAAATAACCCACAAATTCATCAAGCTAAGATTAAGTTAAGTGGAATTAATAATTTGAAAGTTATTGTAAAAGAATATAAAGAAGTAGCCTATCAAAGGGTAGATAATCAACTTTTTCCAGTATTAGAAAATGGCGATATCATTCAAGAAAGAGAAGTTAATCCAAATAATAGTTTTCCAATTTTGATTGACTTTAAAAAAGGAAAGAGTTTAGATAGTTTTGTCAAAAATTATCATAAGATTGATAAAAAGGTCAATGATATGATTAAAGAGATACATGCGACACCTTCAAAGAGTAATCCATATCTGATGACATTATACATGAAAGATGGCAATGAAGTTTTAGCCTCTACAAAGGATTATTTTCAAAAGTTAAATTATTACCCACAAATTTCTGCCGAAATGGAAGAAAAAGGAGTAATTGATATGGAAGCGGGGGTTTTTTCAAGAAGTTTCGAATCAATTGAACGTGAAAAAGTTGAAAAAATAATTTCTGATAAAAGCACTGATGACACAGCTAAAACAGATGACTCACTGGCTAGTGATGACCTATCCCTAGAGGAAAGTGACACTAAAAAAGATCAAAATATGACCGAAGACAAAACAGAAATTCCCGGTGTTATTCGTAAAAAAGAACCTAAAGAAGAATCTAAGGAAGAAACTATTGAAGAAGGTGACTTACCAACAGAGGAACAAGGTGAAATTCTTCCTCCGGAGAATAATGATGATCAGGAAATGCCTGCACCTCAGGAATGGCAACCTGAAGAATTTTAAAAGTTTGTATAATAAAAGAATTAATAATGTTAAAAAAGGGGTCATACTTGCAAAAGAGTGATAGCTTGATTAATATTAAGGACAGAATGTAAAAAATATCCAAAAAGTGAGTAATTCTAATTTATTGTTCTTTGGTAACAGGATTTTTTATGGTAGAATTATATGAAGATGATTTATTTTTATTCAATTAATAAAATAGGATCAAATAAAAATGGATATAAACTGGAAGTAAATTTAGGAGGGACGACCTTTCATGGCAAAAACAGGTATTTATGTTGGCCTAGATATTGGGACCACATCGGTTAAAGTTGTTGTTGCAGAGTATATTGAAGGGCAACTTAATATTATAGGTGTCGGCAATGCGAAATCAGAAGGATTAAGCAGAGGCATTATTATTGATATTGACAAAGCAGCGAATTCAATTAAACGTGCAATAAATCAAGCAGAAGAAAAATCAGGAATCAACATTCGTTCAGTAAATGTTGGTCTTCCAGCTAACTTATTAGAAGTGGCAGAGTGCGAAGGCATGATTGCAGTGAATACTGAAGCAAAAGAAATCACAGATAAAGATGTTTATAATGTTGCTGCAGCAGCGGTTGTCCGTGCTACGCCACCAGAACGTCAAGTCATATCACTTATTCCTAAAGAGTTTAAGGTTGATGGTTTTGAAGGAATTCAAGACCCTCGTGGAATGATTGGTGTTCGTTTAGACATGTCAGGTCTTGTTTATACAGGTCCCAAAACAATTGTTCATAATATCTGTAAATGTGTGGAAAAAGCTGGTTTACAATTGGATAAATTAGTCATTACACCATTAGCGTTGTCAGAGTCTATTTTATCTGAAGGTGAAAAAGATTTTGGTACAACTGTAATAGATATGGGGGGCGGCCAAACTACTACCTCAGTGATGTTTGAAAGTGATATGCGTTTCACACATGTTGAGCAAGAAGGTGGCGAATTCATTACGAAAGACATCTCGGTTGTTTTAAATACTTCTTTAAATAATGCGGAGTTTTTCAAAGTTAATTACGGGGATGCCTATCCTGCAAATACTTCAGAAGAAGAAGAGTTTCCAGTTGAAGTAGTGGGACAAGATGAGCCGGTAAAAGTTGATGAGCGCTACTTATCAGAAATCATTGAAGCACGTATGGAACAAATTTTTAATAAAGCTAAAAAAGCATTGGCACCAACTGATGCCTTAAATTTACCTGGTGGGATTATCTTAACAGGTGGAAATGCTAGCTTACCAGGTGTGATTGAGTTAGCTAGTGAAGTATTTGGAACGCATGTTAAATTATATGTTCCAAATCATATGGGCTTACGTAATCCAATCTTTTCTAATGCTATTAGTATTGTGGAGTATGGTTCATCATTAGATGATATTTACGAATTAGCCAATGCAGCTGTTACTGGTGAAACGATTATTTTCACAAGTCTTCCAGAAGAAGAATATAATGAAGAGAGTCAACCAATGGTACAAGAAAGTTATGTACCTGAAAAACCAGTAAAAAAACAAAAAGTTAAAGAAAAAGAAATCGAAACAGATGAAAATAATCAAGGTAATGTCAAAAAGAAATTAAAAGGCTTCCTGGCTAATATTTTTGACTAACTAAATTAGGAGGATGACTCACATGGAATTTTCAATTGATAATAATATTGACAATGGTGCAATTATAAAAGTAATCGGTGTTGGTGGCGGCGGTGGAAATGCTGTTAACCGTATGATAGAAGGAAACGTTAAAGGTGTTGAATTTATCGTAGCTAATACGGACGTTCAAGCACTAAAAGATAGTAAAGCTGAAACAGTTATCCAATTAGGACCTAAATATACACGTGGCTTAGGTGCAGGTTCACAGCCAGAAGTTGGTAAAAAAGCAGCAGAAGAAAGTGAAACATTAATTGCAGATGCGCTAACAGGTGCCGATATGATCTTTATCACAGCTGGTATGGGAGGCGGTACTGGGACTGGTGCAGCGCCACAAGTTGCCAGAATTGCAAAAGAATTAGGGGCTTTAACAGTAGGTGTTGTGACGCGTCCATTTAGTTTTGAAGGACCAAAACGTGGTCGTTATGCAGCAGAAGGTATTGCTGAGTTAAAAGAAAATGTTGACACCCTATTAATCATTTCAAACAATCGTTTATTAGAAGTAGTTGATAAAAAGACACCTATCTTAGAAGCTTTCCGAGAAGCAGACAATGTGTTGCGTCAAGGTGTTCAAGGTATTTCTGATTTAATTACAGCACCAGGTTATGTGAACCTAGATTTCGCTGATGTTAAAACAGTAATGGAAAATCAAGGAACAGCCCTAATGGGTATTGGAGCAGCAACTGGTGAAGACCGTGTTGTTCAAGCAACAAAACAAGCAATTGCTTCACCATTATTGGAAACATCAATTGCAGGTGCTGAACAAGTCTTGCTTAATATCACAGGTGGTTTAGATATGACATTATTCGAAGCACAAGATGCTTCAGATATTGTAACAGGTGCTGCTGATGGTGATGTAAATATTATCTTAGGTACTTCAATTAATGAAGATATGAAAGATGAAATTATTGTAACTGTTATTGCAACAGGAATTGATCCTTCAAAAAACGAAAAAAAAAAAGAACATAGCACACCGAGAGTAAATCATTCAACTCGTGTTCAAAGTGCTGCTCCAACACAAGTATCACAACCTAAATTAGATCCTGCTGTTGCAGTAACAAATGAACCGCAAAATTTTGGTTCTAAAATTGAAGTTGAAACTCCAAAAAAAGATACAACAACTAGTGTTCTAGGTGATTGGGATATTCGTCGCGATCCATCAGCTGTCAATCAAACAGAAGATTTAAAGATTGAAAAAATGGCTAAAAAAGAGTTCGATTCTGTTCCAACAGATGCTGTATCAACAGAAGATGATGAATTAAATACACCTGCATTTTTCCGTAGAAATAAATAAAGTGAGGTCATTGGATGTTTGAGAAGAATATAGACAAGTTAAAATTGAATATATCTCAGGCATGTAAAGCAAGTAATCGTGACATAAAAGATGTTAAAGTACTTGCTGTGACTAAGTCGGTTTCATGCGATACAGCAAAAGAATTATTACCTTTAGGTTATAATTCTTTTGCTGAAAATCGTGTGGATAGTTTTTTAGAAAAAAAAGAATATTTTAGGTCGGAAAATATAGAGTGGCATCTAATTGGAACCCTCCAAAGAAGAAAAGTTAAGAAAGTAATTAATGAAATTGATTATTTTCATGCCCTTGATAATTTTAAACTAGCTGAAGAAATACAAAAACGAGCGAATCACAGTATTAATTGTTTTGTTCAAATAAATGTTTTTGGCGAAAAAACGAAACAGGGCGTATCATTATCTCAAACAATTAATTTTATTAAATCTCTTGCGGAGTTTGATAAAATAAAAGTTGTTGGTTTAATGGCAATGGCTCCACGTGAAGCAGATGATTTTGAAATTCAAACAGGTTTTGATGCAGTTGCAAAAAAACGTTTAGAGATTGAAAATTTGAAATTATCTTATGCACCATGCTCAGAATTAAGTATGGGAATGAGTCAAGATTATGCGTTAGCGATCAAATCTGGAGCAACATATGTTAGAATTGGTACAGCTTTTTTCAACGACTAGAAAACACGAAGGATGAGTAATAATGAATATGTTGATAGCAACTGAAAAAATACAAAAGTTTTTCGGCCTAAACGAAAGCGATGATTTTGAACCAGCAGGTAAGCCTGTTCAAAAAGTTCAAGAAAATCAGCCTGTTTCTTCTAGCCAAAAACAACAGAAAGTAGAGTCCGAGTATTCTACGAATGATAATCAGCCTAGTCAGAGAATGACTCAAGCTAAATCTCCAAAGAAGATTTTTCAAAAAGCGGCCACAGCTGCTCAACCAAAGACACAAGCAGCGACAGCTACTCGTGAAAAAAATATTAGACTAGAAAATGAAACACGTGAAAATACCCGCATTCCTGAAAAAATTGTAACGTTGGGTCAAAATGAACGTGTTCCTAATCAAAAGCAACCGGGAGATTCTGGTATGCAAAAAATTTCTATTGTAGAACCACGTACTTATACAGAATCAAAAAATATTGCACAATCGCTTTTCCGAGAAGAAGCTGTTATTATTAATTTTCATTTAGTAGAAGAAGAGCAAGCCCGACGTATTATTGATTTCTTAACAGGGATTGTCTATGCGATTGACGGTGATATTCAACGTATTAGTGGAGAATTATTCATTTGTACTCCTAAAAATATGGAGATTGATAGTGCAACTGCTCAAAGTCTATTAAAAACACAATTTAGAGACTATTAGAAGGATGTGTTGATTTGTTATATACATTGGTCAACTTTATAGCCTTTTTATCTGAATTATACTCAGGAGCATTGGTTATTTATGCATTATTATCATGGTTTCCAGGTGCTTACGACTCAGCTATTGGCCGTTTCTTAGCAAGTATTTGTGAACCTTATATTAGAATATTTGATAGACTCAATTTGAATATTGGTGGTATTGGTTTTTCAATTATGATAGCTGTAATTGTATTGAACTTTGGAACGAGGATTTTAATTAATTTCTTAATGTTATTTGTATAAGATAAAAGGTTAACCAGAAAGGATGTGATTCTATGAATGTAAATGTTTACCAGCATTTTCGGAAAGAGGAGCATCCTTTTGTGGACATGGTAAGTGATTGGATAGCTCAAGTTGAAGGTCAATATGCTCCTTACTTAACAGATTTTTTAGACCCACGTCAAGCTTATATTTTAGAAATGCTAGCAAAAAGTAATGGCAATCTACAATTTAGTTTTTATGGTGGCTATGAGCAATCAGAGCGTAAGAGAGCGTTGATTTATCCTGATTATTATGCACTAGATTTAGATGATTTTGATATAGTCAATTATGAGATCAACTATCCTACAAAATTTTGTGATTTATCTCATGGTAAAATTTTAGGAACCTTATTAAGTACCGGTATTAGGCGAGAATTTTTTGGTGATATTATTTCTGATGGTTTTCGTTGGCAGTTCTTTGTAAAAAAAGATATGGCCAATTTTATCGAAGCACAGTTTGATAAGATTGGAAAAGTTCCTATTAAGATAAATGAATGTTCATATACAGATATTCTTATTCCAAAAGATACCTGGGAAATTGAACATTTGACAGTAACATCTTTGCGGATTGATGTTATCATCTCTTCGGTTTTTAATATATCGAGACAACGGGCTAAGTTATTAATTGAAAGTAACAAAGTTAAAGTTAATTGGACTGAGACTGAACGAGTTGATACGGTTCTTGCTTTGTTAGATATTATGTCGATAAGAGGTTTTGGTAGAATTCAGTTACGTGAGATTGAAGGTAAAAGTAAAAAGGACAAGTTCAAATTGGAACTTGGAGTATTAAGAAAATAACTAAGAGGTGAAAAGAATGGGATTAAGTCCATTAGACATTAAAAACAAATCATTTTCAACGAAAATGAGAGGGTACCATCAAGATGAAGTTGATGATTTCTTAGATCAAATTATTGAAAGCTATGAAACGGTACTAAGAGAAAATCGTGAATTAGAAAAATCATTAAAACATGCAAATGAAAAAGTTAAATATTTCAATGAACTAAAAGATGCTTTGAACCAATCAATTATTGTAGCGCAAGATACTGCTGACAAATTAAAAAATACTGCTGCTAAAGAATCAGAAGTTATATTATCAACAGCGAATTCTGAAGCTGAGCGTATTGTAAGTAAAGCTAAAGCGGAAGCTGCTTTCCAATTAGCAGAGTCAACACGCAAGTCTAATGAAATTATGGACCGTGCGACAAATACATCTGATCAATTAACAAAAGAAACAGATGAGCTAAAACAAGAAACTCGCGAATTCCATCGCAAATTATCATTGTTACTTTCTTCTCAATTAGATATGGTTAAGAGCAAAGATTGGAGTGACTTATTACGCTACCCTTCATCAGAAGAGCGCGTATCAAGTCAATCAGTTAGCGAAGCAGAAAAAACACAAGCGCCAGTAGCGCCAAAAGCACCAGTAGCACCAAAAGCACCAGTAGCGCCACAAGCGCCAAAAGCACCAGCAGCGCCAAAAGCACCAGCAGCACCAAAAGCACCAGCAGCGCCAAAAGCACCAGTGGCACAAAAACCTACTTTATCAACTGAACCAGTTCAGCCTTCAGGAGAAATGGTAAAAAATAGAGGGGCTAAAAAAGTATCTTTAACAGATACAAGTGTTATTTCAGAAGATTTAATTAGAAAAACAAATGAAGCAGCAGCTGCTGCAAATAATAATCAAAACCCATTAATGGGAAAAACAACAGTTGTAACGACTGATTCAAAAGTTATGTCACCATCAGGTAAAAAAGATGGCGAAAAAACAATGAGCCGTCGTGAACGTACTAGATTATAAAATATGAAATAGAAAAGCTTATAGTTATTCTCAAAGCGAGTCAATGATAGTGAAAGATTGACAGACACTGACTATAAGAAAGATCCTTCATAGCTATTGTTTGTGAACCTTATCTAAGTTTTAGCAAACAACGTGTTATTCTCGTTACGAATAAAGAGAGGGAAATTTAAGCTAGTCTAAATTTCTGAATCTGGGTGGTATCACGAGCACATCGTCCCTATTATAGGGGATGATGTGTTTTTTTATAGTATGAAAGAAGTTATAAAAGGGGAGAGATAAGGATGAAAATAAAAGAAACATTACAACTTGGTAAGACAGGTTTTCCGATGCGTGGTAATTTGCCTGTCAATGAAGAAAAATCTTTAAAAGAGTGGGAAGAACAAGCTATTTATGAACGCCGACAAAAATTAAATGAAGGCAAACCATCTTTTGTTTTACATGATGGACCACCATACGCTAATGGGAATATTCATCTTGGACATGCTTTGAATAAAATTAGCAAAGATATTATTATCCGTTCAAAATCAATGTCAGGTTTTAGAGCACCATATGTTCCTGGTTGGGATACACATGGTCTACCGATTGAGCAAGCCTTGACCAAAAAAGGAATTAAACGTAAAGAAATGTCACGTGCAGACTATTTACGAAAATGTGAAGAATATGCGATGGAACAAGTTAACACTCAACGTGAAGATTTTAAACGATTAGAAGTTGCTGGAGAGTGGGATAATCCATATATTACTTTACAAAAAGAATATGTGGCTGAACAAATTCGTGTGTTTGGTAAAATGGCCGAAAAAGGCTATATTTATAAAGGGTTAAAACCAATTTATTGGTCACCTTCTAGTGAGTCTTCATTGGCAGAAGCAGAAATTGAGTATCAAGATGTAAAATCTGCTTCAATTTTTGTGGCTTTTCAAGTTAAAGATGGTAAAGGATTATTAGATAATGATACATCATTCATTATCTGGACAACCACACCATGGACGTTACCTGCTAACTTAGGTATTTCTGTCAATTCTGAATATATTTACAATGTCATTGAAGCTGATGGACGCAAGTTTGTTGTGGCAAAAGAGTTATTAGAAAAAGTCACAGAACAAATTGGATGGGAAGATGTGACAGTTCTTTCAGAAATTAAAGGAGCTGATATGGAATTAATGACAGCTCAACATCCTTTCTACGATCGTGATTCTTTAGTGATGGTTGGAGAGCATGTGACACTTGAGGCTGGGACAGGTTTGGTTCATACGGCACCAGGTCATGGTGATGATGACTATCAAGTAGGGAAAAAATATAATTTAGATATCTTATCTCCAGTTGACTCTAGAGGTTGTTATACTGATGAAGCTCCTGGGTTTGAAGGTATTTTTTATGATAAAGCCAATCCAATGGTGACTGAGTTATTAGAAGAAAAAGGTGCTTTATTAAAATTAGACTTCTTTACTCATAGTTATCCACATGATTGGAGAACTAAAAAACCAGTTATTTATCGTGCAACGGCACAGTGGTTCGCTTCGATTGATAAATTTAGAGATAACGTTTTAGAGGAAGTTCAAAAAGTTGATTGGGTCTTACCATGGGGAGAAACAAGACTGTATAATATGGTTCGTGATCGTGGTGATTGGGTTATTTCTCGTCAACGCGCATGGGGCGTACCATTACCTATTTTCTACGCAGAAAATGAAGAACCAATTATGACTGTCGAAACAATTGAACATGTTGCTAAAATTTTTGAAAAAGAAGGAATTGATGTTTGGTATGAGCGTGATGCCAAAGAATTATTGCCAGAAGGTTTCACACACCCAGGTAGTCCAAATGGTATTTTCAAAACTGAGACAGATATTATGGACGTATGGTTTGACTCAGGTTCGTCTCACCAAGCTGTTTTAAAACAACGTGATAACTTGACCTTCCCAGCAGATTTAGTCTTAGAAGGATCAGACCAGTATCGTGGATGGTTTAATTCAAGTATCACAACAAGTGTCGCTATTAATGGTGTGGCACCTTACAAACAAGTCCTATCACAAGGGTTTATTATGGATCAAAAAGGACGTAAACAAAGTAAATCATTAGGAAATACAATTGAACCAAACAAAGTTATCAAACAAATGGGTGCTGATATTATTCGTCTATGGGTCGCTAGTGTCGATTCAGAATCAGATATTAAAGTGGATATGGATAATTTAAACCAAGTCTCAGAGGTTTATCGTAAAATCAGAAATACAATGAGATTCTTATTAGCCAATACTAATGATTTTGAACCAACAAGTCATGGGGTTGCTTA
Source organism: Vagococcus intermedius (assembly GCF_029144185.1). Classification (NCBI taxonomy): domain Bacteria; kingdom Bacillati; phylum Bacillota; class Bacilli; order Lactobacillales; family Enterococcaceae; genus Vagococcus; species Vagococcus intermedius. The sequence continues at coordinate 622,450 of NZ_CP110232.1, forward strand.
TGAAGAGTTACGTTCAGTTGATAAATATATGATGGTGCGCTTAAATGAATTAATTGAAACCGTTCGTAAAGCTTATGAGGTCTACTCATTCCCAACAGCTTACAAAGGAATTGTTAATTTCTGTATTACTGAACTATCAGCCTTTTATCTAGATTTTGCTAAAGATGTTGTGTATATTGAAGCTGAAGATAATTATGATCGCCGTTGTATGCAAACTGTTTTCTATGAAACGCTTGTAGCGATGACGAAATTATTGACACCGATTGTTCCTCACACAGCTGAAGAAATCTGGAGTTATTTAAAAGAAGAAGAAGAGTTTGTTCAATTAGCAGAACTTCCAGGTTATCAAGAATTTGCTAACCAAGAAGAATTAATGGAACAATGGTCAAGCTTTATGGAGCTAAGAGATAATACATTGAAAGCTTTAGAAGAAGCCCGTAATGAGAAATTAATTGGTAAATCATTTGAAGCTAAAGTAACATTATTCCCAAGTGAACCAATTGCAACATTAATTAAAGCATTGGATTCTAATTTAGGTCAATTATTAATTGTTTCTCAATTTGAAGTAGCTGACACAACAGCTATGGTTCCAGAAAAAGCTTTAGTATTTGAAGGGATGTCAATCTTGGTAGAAAAAGCACAAGGGGAAGTATGTTCTCGTTGTCGTGCGGTTAAGGAAGATGTTGGCAGTCATGAAAAATTAGAAACATTATGTGATCGTTGTGCAACAATTGTTGAAACGGCCTATCCTGAAGCAGTAGCGGAAGGATTTGAAAGCTAGAATTAGTTTAGCCAATTAATAAAAAAAGCAACCAAGTCATTCTGATGACTTGGTTGCTTTTTCATTAATTTAATTGACCTCGTTCACGGTACCATTCATCTGGGTTCCAGATCCAGTTGAAACCGTCGCGTTCTAATAAATCAAAAGCAGCTTGTGGTCCCATTGTCCCACTAGCATAATTAGGAAACTCGGTGGTTTCTTGATCCCAAACGTGACGGATAACATCGACAATGCGCCATGATTGAGCAACTTCGTCCCAGTGGGTAAAGTTGGTGCTATCACCCTTCAAACAGTCTAATATAAGCTTCTCATAAGCTTCTGGACTATTGTCTAAGGTATCTGCAGAATGACGGAAGTCCATTTTGACCGGGTTAATATTAAAACCATCGCCAATTTCTTTCCCGTTTAGGGTTAAAGAGAAACCTTCAGTTGGTTGAATATAGATGGTCAAAATATTTCGAGGGGTGTCTTGTGCTTGGCAAGCTGTTTCATTTTCACTGCGGAAAACATTGATAGGTGTCGGTTTGAATACAATGTTAATACGCGTACCTTTTTCAGTCAGTTGTTTACCTGAACGGACATAAAAAGGGACACCACGCCAACGGAAATTATCAATCATTAATTTCCCTGCAACGAACGTTTCGGTCTCAGATTGAGGGTCAACATTTAATTCGTCACGATAATTAATAAATTCTTTCCCGGCTAATTTTCCAGCACCATATTGTCCTCTAACAAAATTTTGTTTGACTTCTTCAGGTGAATAAATTCGAACTGAATTAAGTGCTTTAATTTTTTCTTCACGGATATTTTTTTCAGTAAAGATAGCGGGTGCTTCCATTGCTAATAATGATACAACTTGTAAGGTATGATTTTGAATCATATCTTTAAGGGCACCGCTTTTATCATAATAACCGCCACGTTCCTCAACACCTAAGGCTTCGGCTAAAGTAACTTGAACGTTATCGATATATTTATTATTCCATAGTGATTCCAAGATATTATTACCAAAGCGAATAGCTGAAATATTCTGAATCATTTCTTTGCCTAAATAATGATCAATTCTAAAAATTTGGTCTTCTTCAAAAGCACCACGGATTTCATCATTTAATTTAGCAGCAGAATTATAATCAGTTCCAAAAGGTTTTTCAATAATTAAGCGATTGAAACCGTCCGGTGTCACAATTTTTTCAGATTTTAAGTGCTCAGTAATTAAACCAAAAAAATTAGGCGCCATAGCTAAATAGAAAATACGATTTTGATTTAAGCGATATTTTTCATCAAGGGCGGTCGCTAATTTTTTTAAATTATGATAATGTTCTGTTTCAGTCACATTATGAGATTGGTAATAAAAGTGACTAGCAAAACTATCAAGCTCGTTTTCAGATGAGTCAAAATCAATCAGACTTTCTTTGACTACCTCACGAAAGTAGTCGTCGGTCCATTCTCTGCGAGCAGTCCCGATAACAGCAAAACGCTCTTTTAAGAAACCTTTACGGTAGAGACGGAAGAGTGAGGGATAAAGTTTTCTTTTGGCTAAATCACCTGTACCTCCAAAAATAGTAAACAATGCAATTTGTTCGTTTGACATGTGACGACTCCTAACATTTTTTATTCAATAAACAGATTTTTGTGTCGGAAAGAATTCATTCCCGTACTTATTTTAGCGGTTTATCCGCGTCAAAGCAAGGTTTTGACCTTTTAAAAAAAATGCCGTGTTACTAAAAAAACGCCAACGGCTTGCCTAGCAAGCGTTAGCGTTTTTAGGTAAATTTGACTATATAAGATAAAAATAATGATTTTGAATAAGATAGGGATATTAGAGTGGTGCTACAAAGATATTATGTGCTGCTTTATAGCTAACATGTAATTTTTTTCCATGATTGTTGACCAAGGTCAAAGGGCCTTCATAAGCACCAACTGTTTTAATTGTGACTGTATCATTGATATTCAAACCAATACTGGCTAAATAATCTAGCAGTTCTGTTTCGTCGATAACTCGTTTGATAATGACTTTATCTTGTTCTTTAAAGTCATTTAGAGAAGAAAACTTATGTTCCTGAATAGGTTGATTATCACCAGGGATGACACCACCGTGTGGGCATGCTTTTGGAAAATCAAGGTACGATTCTAATCGACTAGCTAATTCAGAAGATGTAACATGTTCTAAAACTTCAGCTTCTTCATGGACTTCATTCCAAGAGTAGTTGAGATGTTCGACTAAGAATACCTCCCATAAACGATGTTTTCTAACTAAAGAACTGGCATGTTGTAAACCTAAATCCGTTAATTGAACCCCTTGATAGGGAGAGTGTTTGACAAAATCTTGTTTCTCTAGCTTTGAGATCATTTCACTTACTGAGGCAGCAGAGACATTTAAACCTGCAACAATCGATTTATTGGTTATTTTTTTTTCATAACCACCTAGTTCAAAAATTAATTTTAGGTAGTCTTCTTTATTTGGTGTCATTGCTTTCATCCTCGCTTTCTCTTCTATTCTATCAGATTTATTGAGTGTAGGGCAATCTGTAAAGCATGAAAAAATTATCTGCAAGCGGATTTTTTTGAAGAAGCATAATAACTTGTCAGTAATTTTTTTATAGTCTAAAATAAAGAGGTTGGTAACTAAAAAGTTGAAGGTGATAAAATGGCGTCAAAATTTACAGAGAAACATGAAATAACATTTTATGAATGTGATGTAAGAGGTAGGCTAACACTGCCAATGTTATTAAACATTGTGATCAAAACTTCAGAATCTCAAAGTGATAGTTTTGATCGTGGCACAGATTATGTGACTAATTTAGGCTTGGGTTGGGTTATAACCCAACATGAAATCACAATTAATCGTTTGCCAGAAGTAGGAGAGCAAGTCGCAGTTAGTACCCAAGCATCTACTTATAATAAATATTTTTGTTATCGTGATTTTTGGATTCATGATAAAGATGGAAATGAGTGTGTTAAAGTTAACTCAACATTTGTATTAATGGATCTAGTAACTCGCAAAATGACAAGTGTTCCAGAAGAATTAATTGCCCCTTATGAGTGTGAAAAAATCAAAAAAATTAAACGGGGAATGCCACTAACAGTAATCGAAAAGGGCGAGGAACGTCCCTATCGTGTTAGATTTTCAGATATTGATGGAAATAAACATGTCAATAATGCTCGTTATTTAGATTGGATGGTCGATAGCTTAGAGTACGATTTTTTAATCAATCATACGCCAACTTTTGTTAACATTCGTTTTGATAAAGAAGTAGCCTATGGGGATACAATTACTAGTAAGAGTTCATTGGAAACAGTGAGTGAAACGTTGAACAAAATGAGTTGTCATCAAGTAATATTGGATGAAACAAGTTGTGCAGTAGCTAATATTCACTGGCAATAAAAACGAAAAGATATTTTCTTTTCGTTTTTTTTTACTTTTAAAAGTTCATATTCTAATAGTATTTTAAATAATGGGAATCTAGCTAAAAAGCTTTAGTATCAAAGTTTTAACTTGTTATTTTGTTTAAAATAGCTAGTTTAAATAGGGTTATTGCTTGTAAAAAATGAGGAAGACCCTCATAATTAAATTATAATGATTATTAGAAAGAACATCATTAGTTTTTTCAAGACAAAAGGGAGTGTAAAAAAATGATTGAATATAAAAATGTCTCGAAAATATTTAAAGGTGGAAAAGTTGCGGTTGATGACGTGAGTATTTCCTTTGAAAAAGGTGAATTTGTTTGTTTTATTGGTACTAGTGGGAGTGGAAAAACAACGACTATGCGCCTTTTAAATAGAATGATTGAGCCAACATCAGGTCAAATTTTAATAGATGGTGTAGATATTCAAACACAAGATGCGGTTGAGTTACGACGAAAGATTGGGTATGTGATCCAAAATATTGGGCTAATGCCACACATGACAATTAGAGAAAATATCGTGATGGTGCCAAAATTATTAAAATGGCCAGAAGAAAAGCGGAATGAAATTGCTGATAGAATGATTGATTTAGTTGAGTTACCAAGAGAAATGTTAGACCGTTATCCTAGTCAATTATCTGGTGGACAACAACAAAGAATTGGAGTTGTAAGAGCGCTAGCAGCCGATCAGGATTTAATTCTTATGGATGAACCCTTTGGTGCCTTAGATCCAATTACTAGAGAGTCTCTACAAGATTTAGTCAAAGAGTTGCAAGTTAAAATGGGGAAAACATTTGTTTTTGTGACGCATGATATGGACGAGGCCTTGAAGTTAGCAAATAGGATTTTAATTATGGACGATGGTAAAGTTATTCAATTTGATACGCCAACGGCTATTTTGCAAAACCCAGCTAATGAATTTGTGGAAAATTTATTAGGTGAGGATCGTTTGATGCAAGCCAAACAAGAAGAGACAACAGTGGAACAAGTAATGCTAAAAGCTGCAATAGCAATTACGCCAGAAAAATCGATTTCTGAAGGAATTAGTTTGATGCGTGATAAACGTGTTGATACCTTATTAGTAGTAGATGGTACAGGTGTCTTAAAAGGGTTTGTTGACGTGGAAGATATCAACCGTCATCGCAAGACTGCTACAAGCATAGGGGATATCCTACGTACAGACGTCTTTTATGTAAAAAAAGATAGTTACCTACGTGATACATTACAACGTATATTGAAGCGTGGATTGAAATATGTTCCTGTTGTAGACGAGACAAATCGCTTGGTTGGAATTGTCACACGGTCGTCCTTAGTTGACATTGTTTATGATGCCGTTTGGGGAGAAGAAGAATCAACTATTACTAATGAGGAATCGGCTTCAGGTCAGGAGGTAGTATAATGAATACTTTCTTACTAGAGCATGGTCAAGAATTAATCTTAAAAACAGGCGAGCATATCGCCATTTCAGCAATTTCTCTATTGCTGGGTGCTTTGGTAGCCGTACCATTAGGGATAGCCTTGACAAGAACCCCTAAAATTTCAGGCTATGTGATTGGGTTTGCTAGTCTCTTACAGACCATCCCATCTTTGGCATTATTAGCTTTGATGGTTCCAATTTTAGGAGTTGGTAAAGTCCCAGCCATAGTCGCCTTGTTTATTTATTCGTTATTGCCAATTTTGCGAAATACATTTATTGGTATGGACAATGTAAACCCTGATTTGAAAGATGCGGCTAAAGGAATGGGGATGACCAATCTACAATCTATTTTAACGGTTGAAATACCCGCTGCTCTTTCAACGATTATGGCAGGAATCAAGTTATCAGCCGTATATGTCATTGCTTGGGCAACGTTAGCTTCATATATTGGCGGCGGTGGTTTAGGTGATTTGATTTTTAGTGGGTTAAATAATTATTTACCAGACTTGATTATTGGTGGGACGATCCCTGTTACTATTTTGGCGTTAGTAACTGATTTTCTATTTGGTAAATTAGAAGATAAATTAACGCCAGTATCAGAAAGGGGCGAGTAATATGACAATTAGAAAAAAATTAGTAATGGTTGGGGCTATTTTTTCACTGTTATTATTGAGCGCCTGTTCATTACCAGGATTACCGAGTAAAAAAAGCGACAATACGATTTCGATTGGGAGTTTATCAACATCTGAGTCACAAATATTAAGTGGGATTGTGAAAGGAATGATTGAACACGAGACTAATCTTAAGGTAAATATGGTAAACAATCTTGGGACATCTACAGTGATGCACCAAGCCATGGTAAATAAAGATGTTGATATTTCAGCTTCCCGTTACACAGGGACTGATTTAAGTGGTGTTCTGAAGTCTGAACCAGAAAAAGATCCTAAAAAAGCTATCGCGATAGTTCAAAAAGAATTTGCAAAACGTTTTAATCAAAAATGGTATGATTCTTATGGATTTGCCAATTCTTATGCCTTTATGGTATCTAAAGAGACAGCAGAGAAGTATGACTTGAAAAAAATCAGTGATTTAAAAGATGTTGCCAAAGACTTAACAGCAGGAGTAGATACATCTTGGTTAGATCGTAAAGGCGATGGTTATAAAGGTTTTACTAAAGAATACGATTTTGATTTTGGAAAAGTTTACCCAATGCAAATTGGACTCGTTTATGATGCTGTCAATGCAGGTAAGATGGATGTGGTCTTAGGTTATTCAACTGATGGTCGGATTTCGAGTTATGATTTGGTAGTCTTAGAAGATGATTTGCATTTCTTCCCACCATATGACTGTTCGATTGTAATAGGTGAAGAGATGTTGGAAGCTTATCCAGAATTGGATGAGGTTTTAGGTAAATTAAGTGGAAAAATTACAACAGATAAGATGCAGCAATTAAATTATGAAGCTGATAATAATTTACTAGAGCCAGAGATTGTGGCACAAAGATTCTTACAAAAAAACCATTATTTTGAAGAGAAAGGAGGCGCATAAGTATGCAAGATATGGGTGTAATGGCACAGTTTTTCTATTATTTTAAAGAAAATGGGAGTTATGTTTTAAGCCAGTTTATGCGTCATTTTTTAATCTCAAGTTATGGTGTACTTTTTGCCGCAGTGATCGGGATACCATTAGGAATTATGATTGCAAGACGCCGTAAGCTAGCTAAATGGGTGATAGGCTCAGCCAATGTTATTCAAACCGTACCTTCATTGGCAATGTTATCTATACTGATGTTAGGCTTAGGTTTAGGTGTGAATACAGTTATTGTTACGGTCTTTCTATATTCTTTATTACCCATTATTTCTAACACGTACACTGGGATGGTACAGGTTGACCCAACTATCTTAGATGTAGGGAAAGGGATGGGGATGACTCGTTTTGAATTACTATTTCAAGTGGAGTTACCCTTATCAATTTCTGTGATTATGGCTGGGATTAGAAATGCCTTGGTTGTTGCCATTGGGGTTACGGCGATAGGTTCTTTCGTTGGTGCCGGCGGTTTAGGAGATATTATCATTAGGGGAACAAACGCAACAGATGGAACTGCACTAATTTTAGTAGGGGCTTTGCCGACAGCCTTGATGGCCATTATGGTTGATTGGTTATTAGGAATGGTTGAAAAACGCTTAGATCCAACAGCTAAAATTCAAAAATAATTTTTAGAAATGGTAGGAAGTGTTTAAGACTTCCTACCATTTTCTTATTTATCTGATAATTAGTTGCTTTTTTTCTAACAATGGTGTATTTTTATAATTATTAAAAAAAGATGAGATTAATTAAATCCATATAAGTCTTGTTTTGTATAAGATAGGGAGAGTAGAAGGATGAGAGAATTTTATAAATCAAGAAAATTAGATAATGTAAGTTATGATGTAAGAGGTCCGGTTTTAGAAGAAGCTGATCGTATGATTGAAGAAGGCATTAATATCTTAAAGTTAAACACCGGAAACCCTGCACCATTCGGTTTTGATGCTCCCAATGAAATAGTAAGAGACTTGATTATGAATGTGAGAGAATCTGAGGGATATTCTGATTCTAGAGGGATCTTTTCTGCACGCAAAGCGATCGAACAATATTGTCAACTAAGAGGCTTTCCTAACGTTACGATCAATGATATTTATACAGGAAATGGTGTGAGTGAGTTGATCACGATGAGTATGCAAGGCCTGCTAAATAATGGGGATGAAGTCTTGATTCCAATGCCAGATTATCCTTTATGGACTGCTTCTGTTTCCTTGTCAGGAGGGACACCCGTGCATTATATTTGTGATGAGCAAGCTGAATGGAATCCCGATTTAGATGATATTCGGAAGAAAGTTACCTCTAAAACTAAAGCTATTGTCATTATCAATCCTAATAACCCAACTGGGGCCTTGTACCCGAGAGAAATCCTTGAAGGCATTGCAGAAATTGCTCGCGAACATAATTTGATTATTTATGCAGATGAAATTTATGATCGTTTAGTGATGGATGGACTCGAACATATACCAATGGCAACTGTTGCGCCGGATTTATTTGTTGTCTCATTCAATGGTTTATCTAAGTCTCATCGAGTGGCAGGTTTTCGTTGTGGTTGGATGGTTTTAAGTGGAGACAAGCGCTATGTGAAAGATTATATTGAAGGATTAAATATGCTGGCTTCAATGCGCCTATGTTCAAATGTTTTATCCCAACAAGTAATTCAAACGGCACTAGGTGGTTACCAAAGTAGTGATGAATTATTGTTACCGGGCGGACGTATCTACGAACAACGAGAGTTTATTACAAAAGCATTAAACGACATACCAGGTATCACAGCAGTGAAGCCTAAAGCGGCTTTTTATATCTTTCCTAAGATTGATGTCAAAAAATTTAATATAAAAAATGATGAACAATTTATCTTAGATTTTTTGCATAAGCATCATACTCTAATGGTGCATGGTGGTGGATTTAATTGGAATCAGCCAGATCATTTTAGAGTTGTTTATTTACCTAAGATAGAAGATTTACAAGAGATGACGACAAATATGGCCGATTTTTTATCGACTTATCAACAACGTTAACAGCAAAAAAGCAGGTAGTTTTAACTACCTGCTTTTTTTGTTTTTTTAAATAAATAATAATATTCCCGAATATAAAGAATAAAAGAAAGGAGTAAGAAGGCAACCGTCAACCAAATTAAAGCATTATTAATAGGAGTGGATAGGTTGGGAAATAATAATAAGACGAACATGGTGACATAGAAAACAGCAGTCGAGACTTTTCCAAACCATTTAGCACCATCTAATTTCATGTTCTTTTTTAATAATAACCAGCCTGATATCAGCATAAATAGTTCTTTGATTACCAATAAAATGGCAACGGACCACATCTGTGGATGATAAATAATTAAACTGAAAGCTAACGCGGCCTGTGTTAATTTATCAGCGACTGGATCAAGTAATTTGCCTAATTCAGTTATTAAATTAAATTTTCTTGCAATCCAACCATCTAATAAATCAGTCAAGCCTGATAGTAAAATAAGAGCTGCAGCCCAATAAAAATCAGTATCATCCTTTGCATTTAAAATAACACTTAAGTAAATAGGAACTAAGATAATGCGACAGGTTGATAGAATATTTGGAATCGTAAAAATATCGCGACGCCAGTTAAGAGAATCCGGTAAAATCTTCATGGTTAAATAACCTCTATTTCTGAATAATTAATTAATATAGTATAACACAAAATGCAAATAGGGTGGTCTTGATTACTGTAAAAAATAAAAGACTAGGATAATAAGTGAGTTTAAAATATATCCGCATAGAATAGAAGAGTCGATTAGTGGTATACACCAATCTTGACATTTGCGTTAATTAGGCGTAATTTAGAGTATATAAAAGCTAGTACGTGGAAGGAGAAATTCAAATGACAAAATATATAAAAGCTGATAAATTTTTTCTTAAAAGTGGGATGGTAGGACCTGGTTACCTGGCTGTTGATGGAGGGGTATTTGGTGAGTTCTCTAAAGAGATCAGTGAAGGGCAAGAAATCATTGATTATACAGGAAAATGGATTGCTCCAGGGTTAGTTGATACACATATCCATGGTTATATGAATCATGATGTTATGGATAATGACGCAGAAGGCATCAAAGTAATGTCAGAAGGTCTATTGTCTTGTGGGGTGACTTCATTCTTACCAACAACGCTAACTTCTTCTCGAGAATTATTAACAAAAGTCGCTAAAACGATTGGGGATAGCTATCAAGAAGTTAAGGGTGCTAAAATTCAAGGAATTTACTTTGAAGGACCATTTTTTACTGAAAAATATAAGGGAGCACAAAATCCCGGTTATTTTTCTGATCCAAGTATCGAAGTATTTAATGAATGGCAAGAAGCCTCAGGCGGCTTAATTAAAAAAATAGCTTTAGCACCAGAACGTGAAGGTGTATCTGAATTTGTTAAAGAGGTAACCAGTCAAGGGGTAGTCGTTGCTTTAGGTCACAGTGATGCAACGTTAGAAGAGGCTCAAAAAGCAGTTGAAGCAGGCGCAAGTGTTTTTGTCCATGCGTTCAACGGGATGCGTGGCTTACATCATCGTGAACCTGGTATGGTAGGTGCAACAATGACATTACATGATGTGTATGCTGAATTAATTTGTGATGGTCATCATGTTCACCATAAAGCAATGGATGTTTTAATTAAAACAAAAGGTCATGATCATATTGCCTTAATTACCGATTGTATGATGGCTGGCGGGATGCCTGATGGTGATTACATGTTAGGTGAGTTTCCTGTGACTGTAGCAGGTGGTACAGCACGTATGGAAAGTGGTAACTTAGCCGGAAGTATTTTAAAATTAAAAGAAGCACTTAAAAATGTAGTCGATTGGGGTATGGCTACACCAGAACAAGCAGTTATGATGGCAAGTTTGATTCCTGCTGTTAGCTGTAATATTGATGATAAATGTGGTGTGATTGCGTCAGGTCGAGATGCTGATTTCATTGTGTTATCAAATAAATTAGAATTAGAAGCAACTTATCTAGACGGTATCAAACGTTATGAAGCATAAAAAAAATGCATGAGCGAATTGCTCATGCATTTTTTTATTTTTTTCCAAACAATCTAGCAAGTAGTCCTTTTTTCTGTTTAGGAGTGGATGTAGTATTTGATACCACTTCTTGTGACTCACTTTGAAGTGGTTCTTTGCTTTGGTGCGACGATTCAGGTTTTATTTGAGACGTCTCCTCATGTGCGAGACTATCGTCATTGTTAGCTGTATCGATCGTCTCTGACAGCTCGCTACTCTCATAAGTAGGAATAATAGAAGAACTAAGAGTATGTTCTTCGTAGCTGACAAAAAAGTCAATGACAGGCATATCAAAAGTTTCAACATCGGCTTTAACCATAGTATTAGGTACGACAAAAACTTGTGAATCACTAGCTAAAATAAAATCACCATCAATTGTCATCGCCACAACTTTGACAACCTCTAAATCAAAATCAGTTGGAGTCAAGGTGATTTCAGAAGCAAGTTCTTCCAAATTTGTTTTAAATAAGCGATTAATCCGATCTTGATCAAGCAAGAAAAACTCATTGTATTGATAAATACGACGGTCGTCAAAGTGCTTAACAAAGGTTGTGACCGTTGTATCTTTTAATAAATGTTGTAATGTTACAAAGACGTGTTCCATAAAGCACTCCTCCTATTTTTGATTTAATATCGTAATATTGAAATTAATGGTTTGCTGTGGGTCTAAACTTTGCCCTTCCATTCTAATTTCTGTTGGCAAAGGTTCGTCCCCCTCATATACAGGGTAGACACGATATCGTATTGTTTTTCCTTTGTCTGCTGCTGCTCGTACCATATTTTCATACTTTGTCATCATGGGGGTGTTAACGGGGTTTTGATAAATGGTAACTAAATTTTTATACTCATCACCACTTCCACCTAATTGACGCCCAATGATATGCCCACGTGAATGATTGTATGGATCTAAACCAGAAATAAAACCTGGTGGTCGCACATCTGGATTTGCTTTAGTCCCTGTATTGATCATTTTTGGAGTAATAAGAGCATCAGCCCCAGTTGGACGATCATATTGGTCTACTGAATGATACTCAATCCATCCTTTTGAACTGTTCTTTAACTCATCAGCTGTAAAAGTTGCGTTGCCATTTTCGATAATTCCAGGGTTTTGACCTTCTTTTGGAATAGGTGCCTCTTTTTTTGATGAGTTATTATTTTTTGGACGATATTTTTGACTTTGCTTTGGCTGATCGACTTCAAAGATGTCTTTTACAAAATCTGGTGTTTGAACACCGAATGCACCTAAGATTAGAATAACAACCGTCCCAATTGCTATAATAGTTGGACTTAACTTAGGTGTATTGTTTCTTTTTTTTGCCATGCTATCCCTCTTTTCTATCAATGGTATTATACGCAATTTTTAGGAATAACTCAAAGAGTATTTCATGAGAAATATCGATAGTAATCAGTTATAATAAAACTTATTAAGTTGTTTTTATAATAGGTTCTTTAAAAACAACGCCAAAAGGAGTGAATCATGTGAGTTACGTAGAGATATCAAATGTTTACAAACGTTATGAAATGGGAGAAACAACGATTGTCGCTAATAATGATATTAATTTTTCAATTGATAAAGGTGAATTTGTCGTCATCTTAGGTCCCAGCGGTGCCGGAAAATCTACTGTTTTAAATATTTTAGGTGGGATGGATAGTTGTGATGAGGGAAATATACTAGTTGATGGCGTGGATATTGCTAAATTTAATGAACGGAAACTAACGACTTATCGTCGGATTGATGTGGGGTTTGTTTTTCAATTTTATAATTTAGTCCCAAATTTAACAGCTAAAGAAAATGTTGAGTTAGCGTCACAAGTCTCACCTAAGGCTCTAGATGTGGATGCCGTGTTAGAGCAAGTAGGTCTTGTTAATAGAAAAAGTAATTTTCCTGCTCAACTTTCAGGAGGAGAGCAACAAAGAGTGGCGATTGCACGTGCCTTGGCTAAAAATCCCAAGTTATTACTATGTGATGAACCAACAGGTGCGCTTGATTATGAAACAGGTAAACAAATTTTAAAGTTACTTCAAGATAGTTGTCGCAAGACCGGAACGACTGTCATTGTTATCACCCATAACTCTGCTATTTCCCCAATGGCAGATCGGGTGATTAGAATTAATGATGCTAAAGTTCGAAGTATTGAAGTGAACGAAAATCCAACACCTGTTGAAAAGATTGAATGGTAGGGGAAAATGATGAAGAAAACATCATTATATAAATCAATTTGGCGTGAAATATTTGCTTCTAAAGCACGCTTCTTTTCAATCATGGGGATTATTTTATTAGGGGTCTGTTTTTATGCAGGCATTAAAGCCACAGGACCCAATATGCTTAAAAGTGCTGATCACTATTTTTCAGAAAAAAAATTAATGGATCAACAAGTAATCTCAACAATGGGAATAACGGATGAAGATGTCACTCTTTTGGAACAGGCAAATTTTATTAAAGAAGTAGTCCCAGGGTATAGTGTTGATTTAAATATGTCTGAGACAAATCGTGTGGTTCGTTTTTTCTCACTTCCTCAGCTGCAGTCAGATGACTTAAACCAGTATGAAGTTGTGTCAGGTAGATTGCCTAACAAGCCTAATGAAATTGCTTTAGATAATTTGGCTTTCTTATTAGGGGAGTATAAATTAGGTGAATCATTTGAAATAAATAAAAAATCGGACACGAAAGAAATTTTTGAAGTAGGACAGTATAAAGTTGTAGGCTTTGTAAACTCACCACTTTATGTGGAAAATATGTCTCGAGGCAATACCCAAGTAGGCAAAGGTTCCATCGATTATTTTGCAGTTTTACCAGAAACTGAATTTAACATAGAGACTTATACAAGTGTATCTATGAGATTTAAAGAAACAGATAAGGCAACAGCTTATTCGAAACAATATGATCACGCTTTAACAAACTCTACAAAGGAAGTGGAGAAACTATTTAGTAAGCGTGGAAAAGAACGATTAGCTAGTATTAAGGAAGAGGCTAAAAAACCGCTAGATAAAGCGAAGTTAGAGCTAACTGATGGTCAAATTAAATTAGCAAAAGCGAAAAAAGAGCTAAGGGAAGGTGAAAAAGCTTTAGGTGTGGCTGAAAAACAAGGAATACCTGACGTTGCTTTAACCGAGATGACTAAAAAGATAGCGATAGGTAAAAGTCAAATTGAAAAAGAAGAGAGGACGTTACGAACAGCTGAGGTCAGTTTATCTGAAAAAGAACAAGAATTAACCAAGCTAAAAGCGCCAAAGTATTTTTATTTAACTCGGGATGATAATCCAGGCTATACGGAGTATCAAGAAAATGCGAAAAGGATTTCTTCAATAGCCACTGTTTTTCCAGTATTTTTCTTTATGATTGCTGCTTTAGTTAGTCTAACAACCATGACACGTATGGTTGAAGAAAAAAGAAGTGAAATCGGGACACTAAAAGCGCTAGGATATCGCAACTGGGAGATTTCACTAAAATACATTATCTATGCGACGATGGCTAGCTTATTAGGTGCTATTTTAGGTTTAGTCATTGGCTTCAATGTGTTTCCTAAAGTTATTATCGATGCTTATGGGGCTTTGTACAATCTGCCACAGATAGGAACTATTTATTATTGGAATTACTCAATGCAGTCAGTAAGTGTTGCTTTGATGTGTACGTTATTATCTGCTTTGGTGGTATTACGTTATGATTTATTTAGCACCCCAGCTAGTTTGATGCGCCCTAAAGCACCTAAGGCCGGAAAGCGTATTTTATTAGAGCGAGTCACTTTTATATGGCGCCGTTTTGATTTTAATCAGAAAGTCACAGCGCGTAACTTATTCAGGTATAAGCAAAGAATGTTTATGACAATTTTTGGTATTGCCGGTTGTATGGCACTGATTATTACTGGTTTTGGTTTACGTGATTCTATTTCAGATGTTGTTGAACTTCAGTTTAATAAATTATGGCACTATCAAGGAGTGGTCACTTATAATGAAAACTCTTCTAAAACTGAAGAAGATGAGTACCAAAAATTAGTAAAGACGATACCTGAAATTAAGCAACGTTTAATCTTATCGCAACAAGCAATGGAAGTGAAGAAAGAAAATGTTGCCACACAAAAAGTCACGGTCAATGTTCCTAATGATACGAGTAAGTTACCTGATTTTATGTTATTTAATAACCGACAGACAGGTGAGGTTTATCAGTTAGATGAGACAGGTGCCATCGTGAATGAAAAGTTAGCCAAACTATTTAAAGTTAAAGCAGGGGATTATTTACAAGTGAGTGGTAGTGATAATCAACTTTATGACATAAAAATTGCTCATGTTGTTGAAAACTATGCCATGCATTTTATATATATGACACCAGCTTATTATCAAAAAGTGATGAAAGAAGCGCCAACATTTAATTCTGAATTGTTATTATTGAAAGAACAACCAACACAAAAACGTGAAGATGATTTATCAGAAAAATTAATGGCAGCAGGTAAAATAGCTAATGTTACTTTTTTAAGCCAAACAAGCAGTGCGATGGATGATACGATTTCAAGTTTGAATGTGGTAGTCTGGGTACTGATAACCTCAGCTGCAGCTCTAGCCTTTATTGTGTTGTATAATTTAACAAATATTAACATATCAGAAAGAATACGCGAGTTATCAACGATTAAGGTTTTGGGATTTTATAATAAAGAAGTCACGATGTATGTTTATCGAGAGAACAATATTCTAACAGTTCTTGGTATTTTAGTAGGGTGTGGCGTAGGGAAGTTATTACATGGTTTTGTTTTAGAAACGGCAGAAGTTGATATGTTGATGTTCTCACCTACCATACATGGAGTGAGCTATCTTTATTCAGCATTATTAACTGCCTTATTTTCATTATTAGTCATGATAGCCATGCATCAAAAATTAAAAAAAGTTGATATGATTGAAGCTTTAAAATCAAATGAATAAGAAAATAGCCAATAGTGATATTGGCTGTTTTTTTTTATTACTTGCTATTAAATTAAAAAAAGACTAGTATACGATTAAGAAGCTTTTAATTATATGATAGGTTTAAATCAGTTAGAAATAGGAGGTGTCGTTTATGAGTAGCGCTGTTGAGATGACAACAATTTACTTTTATGTCTTAATAGTCTGTGCAAGCTTGTCCGTTTTATTAGTTTTTTTCGGTGATATATTGGAAGTTGACGGCCCTATTGCCCCAATTTTAGTGATCCCGTGGCTAGCTTTTTCTTCGTTAGGCGGTTATTTAGGAGAGCACTTTAGTGGCTTGAATAGCTTTTTAATTTTATTTATATCCGCTTTAATAGCGACAGTGATAGTATTTTTTCTAAACTTTTATGTGATTGTTCCCATAAAAAATGCTGATGCCACACTATCGTCGTCTGAAAAAGACTGGGAAGGTCGAATTGGGCAAGTAGTCACACCGATACCTCAAAAGGGTATGGGAGAAATTTTGTTAAAAAATGTGACAGGAGCAACGACGCGTCCTGCCAAGTGGTATGAAGTCCCACAAAAAAATGTCAGTAAACAAGGTGAAAAAGTCCTAATCATTGAGATAAAAGATCGAGTTTGTTATGTAATCCCTTATGATGAGACTGTTAATTTTAATTAAACAAAAAATTGGAGGTAATTAAATGATTATTGTAATAGGTTTATTTATTTTTATAGTGGTAATGTTAGCTGTGGTATTTGTAGCAAAATATCAAACGGCTAAGCCAGATGAGGCTTTAATTATTAGTG
This sequence comes from Vagococcus intermedius, assembly GCF_029144185.1. NCBI lineage: Bacteria > Bacillati > Bacillota > Bacilli > Lactobacillales > Enterococcaceae > Vagococcus > Vagococcus intermedius. The sequence continues at coordinate 639,356 of NZ_CP110232.1, forward strand.
GTAGTTACTTAGGAAGTAAAAATGTTCATAGTGATGAAGCGGGGAATAAAATAAAAATAGTACGTGGTGGTGGGACGTTTGTTTTGCCAGTCTTTCAGAGAGCCAATCGTTTGAGTTTACTCTCAAGTAAATTGGATGTGTCAACACCTGAGGTTTATACAGAACAAGGTGTTCCTGTTATGGCAGATGGGACATCGATTATTAAGATTGGGTCATCAGTAGAAGAGATTGCTACAGCCGCTGAACAATTTCTTAGTAAGACAAGTGATGAACTAGAAAATGAAGCACGAGAGGTATTAGAAGGTCATTTACGTTCAATCTTAGGTTCTATGACTGTAGAAGAAATTTATCAAAATAGAGATAAGTTTAGTCAAAGTGTCCAAGAGGTAGCCAGTGTTGATTTAGCCAAAATGGGGTTAATTATTGTCTCATTTACTATTAAAGAAGTAAAAGATAAAAATGGTTATTTAGATTCACTAGGAAAACCAAGAATTGCTCAAGTTAAACGAGATGCCAATATTGCAGAAGCAGAGGCTGACAAAGAGACAAGAATTAAACGTGCCCAAGCTGAAAAAGAGTCACAAAAATCAGAATTAGAAAGACAAACAGAAATTGCAGAGGCTTCGAAAGAAAAAGAATTGAAATTAGCAATGTATAAAGAAGAACAGGATATTGCTAAGGCCAAGGCCGATCAAGCTTATAATCTTCAAAGTGCTAGGGCTCAACAAGAAGTTATTGCCCAAGAGATGGAAGTTAAAGTCATCGAACGTCAAAAACAAATTGAATTAGAAGAAAAAGAAATCATTCGTCGTGAGAAACAATATGATTCAGAAGTCAAGAAAAAAGCGGATGCTGATCGGTATGCTAAAGAACAAGAAGCTTTATCTGTTAAGGCTTTAGAAGTAGCTACAGCCGAGGCAGAAAAATTCAGAGTTGAAGCGATGGCTGAAGCCAACGCTTCACAGCTTCGTTTGGAAGGGGAAGCGATGGCGCAAGCGACGCTTGCTAAGGGGCGTGCTGAGGCAGAAGCGAAAGAAAAACTAGCTATAGCCTTTAAAGAGTACGGTGAGGCAGCTGTCTTGAGCATGGTTATTGAAATGCTTCCAAGTCTTGTGAAGGAAGCGGCTCAGCCACTAGGAAATATTGAAAAAATTTCAGTAGTAGATACAGGTCAAGGGGGAGAGCAAAGTGGAGCCAATCGTGTGACCAATTATGCGACTAATTTATTGGCGAGTTCTCAAGAAACCTTAAAGGAAACGACAGGCTTAGATTTAAAAGAGATGCTAAATAACTTAACTCAATCTAAACAAGCAGATTATTCTTCGAAAGAAGATTAAAAAAGAAGTAGCAGATTAATCTCTGCTACTTCTTTTTTTTATCTAGTTTAGTTTGTCTAATTAAGTTAGCTTCCTTGATAATAAAAAGAGGTCTTTTTTTTGTTTCTAAAAACATTTTGCCAATATATTGTCCGATGACTCCCATACAAAATAATTGGATGCCACCTAAAAATAGAATAATACTGACCAGTGAGGGCCAACCAGCTACTGGATCTCCGAAGATAAGGGCGCGTATTATAATTATAATTAAGAAAGTAATAGCGCTTAAAAAGGTGACAATCCCTAAAAATGAAGCAATTAGTAAGGGCATCGTTGAAAAGGATAGGATGCCTTCAATTGAATACTTAAAAAGTCTCCAAAAAGACCAAGATGTTTCTCCAGCACTACGTTCTTTGTTCTCAAATTCTATATAATAAGTATCAAAGCCTACCCAACTAAAAATCCCTTTCGAAAAACGATTGTACTCTTCCAAAGAAAGGATAGCATTGACCATTTGACGTGTCATTAAACGAAAATCTCTAACACCATCGACGAATTCAGTATCTGAAATTTTATTGATAAGTGAATAAAAACGTCGGGCGAAAAATGACCTTATAGGTGGTTCATCTTTGCGGTCCACTCGTCTTGCTCCAATACAATCGTAGTTAGTCGTTTCTAAAAGTTTGGTCATTTCAATTAATAATTCAGGTGGATCTTGCAGGTCGACATCCATAACGGCAACATAATCACCTATGGCATGTTGTAGTCCAGCTGCCATTGCTGCTTCTTTTCCAAAATTACGAGAAAAGGAAAGGTAACTAACTGTTTCCGGATGGTTTGTAGCAAGTTCCTTTAAAATCGCTAGTGTAGTGTCCGTTGACCCATCGTTGATAAAAAGATACTCCCAGTCGTAGTGATTAAGTTTTTGTTCAATCGTTTGGATGGCGTCATGAAACAACATGATAGTTTCTTCTTCATTATAACAAGGGACTATCAAGCTGATTTTTTTCTTTAACAAATTACTTCTTCCTTTCTAATACTAACAATCATCTTGCCGACTTAACTAGTTCTTAAGTTCTTTTTCTTTATAATAGGCGACTTCTTTTTTTAGTGCTAATAGTTGCTGTTCTTGTTTACGAGAAGTTTCTTCTAACAGTTTGAGTTGTTGCGCTAAATCAGGCTGTGGTGGGAGACTATCTTTCGATTTAGGTGGTGCAATGAGCCGGTTGATTAGTAAGGCCACAACTGTTCCAATAGTCGTATCCATAATTCGAGCTAGAGCGTATAAAAAAGTTTCAGTTTCTGGAACAGTTAAAACAATGATAAATAAAGTAGCACAAGCTCCAATAATTCCTGCATTTAAATTTAGCCTATCAGATAACATAATAATAAAAGTGACCAGTAATGGCAGAATTAAAAGTTCTACCCAAAAAGCATGGTTGAAAAACAAATAGATGTAAAAATAAACCAAAGCTAAGGCGCCACCCAGCAAGTTACTCAAAATCCGATGCAAGCCAAATGACACTGTTGAAGGCATATCTTCACGCATAGAGAAGACCGATGCCAAACAGGCAATCATAGGAGATGAGGGGCGGTCAAAGAGATGAAATAATAAAATACAAGTCATCACTGCTAAGGCAGTTTTAATTGTTCTAAATCCTAATTTAAATGGGCCAATTGTCATGGGTGTTTCGCCTTACTTTTAACCGCTTCTTTTTCAAATTGTTTTAGAAGACTTTGAGAATAGCTAATATTAGCTTGTGCCTCTTGACAAACCAAGTCTAGTGCACCGTATGTTTGTTCAATAATAAAAAGCTGTTCTTCGAGATCATCTTTTGGAAAGTCTTTGTAAAAAGCTTTTTCTTGCTTTTCAATAGTCTCCTGATAAATTCCAAGAGAATCAAAATTACTCATAACAATATCTAAACTATTACTTAATCGTTTTAGTTGTTTATTATCAACATCAGCAGCGTTCCGTTTGATGATAGTATTGAGAGCCCGCTGTTTCTTTTTTATTTCTGCTTGTTCCGTTGTCATTTTAGGTTTTAATTCTTGTCGCAAGGTGACGTTTCGATAGACCGCCCCCTCTTGGTTAGTCAAGAGATTTTCTTCCGTTATGTTCTTTAAATCATTATCAAATTCGGTAGGTAGTAGTTCAATTAATTGCGATAAGGTTTGATAATGGTTTTTTTGATTTTCAAGATTAGTATTTAATGCTTGAACCTCATTTTTTGCTTGTTCTAGTTCCTCAGTTAACCCACAACTAGTTAAAAGTAATAAGCTAAAGAGGAAGAAAAGTAGTTTGAGTCCTTTCTTCATAAGGGGTCCTCCTATCTTGATATAGTTTCTATCATATCATAAAACGGTGCAATTAGTTGTGTTAGTCTAGCTAAAAATAGTCGGTTTTTTGATTGTTTCATGTTATTCTTAATAAGAATGGGAGTGAGTGGAAAATGAAAGTCACAATAGGTATGAGAACAATAAAAACAGCGGTTTGTGCAGCTGTGGCAATATTAATTGCTCAGTATTTCCATTTGGAAAACCCCACTGCAGCAGGGATTATTGCTCTTTTGAGCGTGACCAATACAAAACGATCATCTTTTGAAACAGCTTTTTTTCGAATCGCATCTTTGATTTTAGCCACACTAATCGCTTATGGGTGTTTTAATTTGCTGGGGTATCATGCCATCGCTTTTGGCTGTTACTTATTATTATTTATTCCATTAGCAGTTAGAGGGAAGATGACGGATGGCATTCCTGTCAGCTCAGTCTTAGTGACGCATTATTTAGTAGCCGGTGACTTATCATTTGCGCTGGTAAAAAATGCTTTTTTACTATTATTTATTGGCGCGGGAGTGGCTTTAATCGCAAATCTTTTTATGCCTGATTTCACTAAAAAATTACAAAAAAAACAGTCATTAGTAGATGAAACAATTAAACAGTTGTTATTAGGAATGAGTTTATATTTAGGGGGAAAAGGTGATGGGAGACAGTGTGATCGTTTGCTAGATAATGTTGTCTTGTCTTTGAAAAATGCTGAGATTGCTGCACGCCAACAAGATGAGAATCGTTTATTTTCAGAAGAGTCTTATTATTTAGATTATTTTACAATGCGTCGTCTTCAAGTTGATATTTTAAAAAAAATGAATCAATTAGTCAAAGAAACACATGACAAAGAAAATCGTGTAGTAGTTACAGATATTGAAGAACTTTTACAGCTATCTTCTTTAAGTTTCTCAGAACATAACGATGGATTAGCTTTGCAAGATGCTTTTGCTAAGGTGATGAAAGATTATCGGCTAGCAGCACTTCCACAAACCCGTGAAGAGTTTGAACAACGAGCAAAACTGTATCAACTAATTAGTGAGTTTGATCATTTTATAACATTGAAAATTGAATTTCATAAAAAATATCAAGCAAATGTTGGTAAAAAAAAGCCTGAATAAGGGCTTTTTTTACCATTGTTTTCTCATAGCATCTAAAATAGTCATAACATCATAGGATAGAGCTAATGTTTGATTTTTTTTAGTTTGATTGACATAATGGGTCATATTTTCGACTTCATAATTTAGAGCTAATTCTGTTTTACCAATCGTTAAATGTTCCGTATGTCCATCTAAATAAGTGATAGTGGCGGTACTGGCTCGTGGATAGTCAGTGACTGTAATAAAAGCTTTCTCTAAGGCAATGACACATTGCTTAGGCATCTTAGCTTGAAAGGTTAGGGTGACAGTTGCGAGTTCATTTTGGCTATTTTGAAGGATAGTCACAGATTGTTCATCAACCTTAGTTGAAAAAGGAGACATAAGTGATTTGATTTCTGTCGGTTGACTTGATAAAAAATAGCGGACAAATGATACAGCATAAGTACCAATATCAAGTAAAGCCCCACCAGCTAAGTCAGGATTAAAGAAGCGATTACTAGGATCATTTTCTTTAAAGCTACCAAACGAAGCTTGAATCGTTTTTAAGGTACCAAATTCTTGAGCCTCAATTCGTTTTTTGAGTTCTTGAAAGAGTGGCATGTGATAGATTGTCATAGCTTCTGCTAAAATAAGTTTTTTCTCTTCAGCAAGTTCGATCATCTCGGTAAGTTCTTTGGCATTAAGTGTAATAGCTTTTTCACACAAGACATGTTTATTATTGGTTAAAGCAGACTTGATGGATGCGTAATGATGGTTGTGCGGTGTGGCAATATAAATAATATCTACCTCAGGATCTGCAAATAAATCTTGATAAGAACCATGAGCCTTAGGGATAGCGTATGTCTCACAAAAAGTCGTCGCTTTATCTAAAGAACGAGAGGCAGCTGCTACCAGTGTTCCTAAAGTGGGATCAAAATGTTTTGCAAATTCTGTAGCCATTCCTCCTAAACCTAAAATAGCCCAACGGTATGTTGTCATAATAGTCTCCTTTCATTAAAAAAAAGTAATTTTTATGTCACTAAATTTAATTTACTAAGTCTAGTTTACTATATTACTTAAATAAATTCAGAAAATATGTTTTATTAGATGATTTTTTAGAACATCCGTTGTAAAATGGTAAGAAAGAGGTGAATAAAAATGCATCAAGCAATGGTAAAAATTATTATGGATCGAGTATTAAGCCAGTTTGGGACAGAGACAAATTTTTGTCAGGTGTATTTAGGTATATCTCAAGAAGAGTGGGTAAATTGGAAAAAAGGCACCCAAGTATTAGAAAGCGAAATTATGCAGAAAATCAAAGGATTATTTTCAGATTATGAATGGATGCTTTTGCAAAAAATTATCCGTCAAACTGTACTATTCCCTGAAAAACGGCATTATGTGGTTGAAGAATACAAACGTGTAAAATCAGTGATTGCTAAACAGTGGTTACATACAGGTGAGGCAGTTGTCGAATTGATTAGTCAAAAAGAATCATATGCAACACAATCAGCTAGAGAGATAGGTAAAGAAGTAATTAATTTAAAAGTGTCAATGAATTATGGTATTTGGGGATATGATGATATTTTAGAATTTTGTTTGCCGGCTAAAATTCAGCAACAAATTGAAGATGCCCCTGTGGACTTATTAGAATGGGTTAATGAAAATTTGACAGATACTTACATTGGTAACTAAGAATAGGAATGAGCGAGAATAATATGCACAACTTTAATGAAAAAATCAAAGAATTATTTAACAACATGCTTCATAAAAGAACGTTTAAACGGAATCTAATTGGCGTATCCTCAGTCATTTTTGTTGGGTTTATGATTTCATCATTTATTTTTTTCCCAATGGATTCAGAAGGAAATAATAGAAAATATACCCAAGATGAAAAAGTAGAAAAAAAAGCGAATGATAAAAAAGATGAGTCGCAAAAGAAGAAAAAAACCGAGTCTTTGCCGGATATTAAAGCAGATGATTGGAAGCTCGTTCTAGTTAATGCTACTCACGCCATTGATCATGAAAACGAGCAATTGGAAGTGATGCCAAACGGTTTTGAATTAGATGAACGCATTACTAAAGAGTATCTAGAGATGGAAAAAGCTGCTGCTGCAGATGGGATTAATCTAAAAGTTGTGTCGAGTTATCGATCAATTGCACAACAAGAAGAAGTTTTTGCTACTAATTTAAATCAACATATTGCTGAGGGAGATACACCAGAAGTTGCAGAAAGTAAGACGCGTGCCTATATTACTGAACCTGGAACAAGTGAACATCATACTGGTTTAGCAATTGATGTGGTAGAACAAAGTTGGTTTGATCAAGGTTTAGGTTTAGAAGAAAGTTTCTATGATACTGAAGCGGGAAAATGGTTAGAAAAGAATGTCCCAAATTATGGTTTTGTGATTCGTTATCCCAAAGGAAAAGAAGAGATAACCAATATTAATTATGAACCTTGGCATTTGCGCTATGTGGGCAAAGAAAGTGCTAAGTATATGACAAAAAATAAATTAGTATTAGAAGAATATCTTAAGAAACTAGAAAAAGCAGAAAATCCTAAAGTAAAAGAAAAAAAGGCAGAGTAAGAAAGGATAATATTTAAAGGCATGACATGGCAAAAGTTAATAACAACTATTTAAGGTCTAAGCTGAATTTAATATTATTGTTACTGATAGGAGTCATCCTAGTAGGCGGAGTTTTTATAGCTAGCCTTAAACTGTTAAGCATATCAGAAAAAGGATCCAGCGATGAAGATATTGAGTATTTTGTGACTAGTTTGGTTCCCCAAGCGCAAAAAATTTACCAGGAAAAAGGGATTTTACCTAGTATTATTATTGCTCAAGCAGCTTTGGAGTCTGATTGGGGACGGAGTGAACTTAGCCAAACTTATTATAATTTATATGGCATAAAGGCCTCTCAAGCAGATCGCGATCATGTGCGTCTTAACACCGATGAATTCTTGGTAGGCAGTTGGTCAAAATCGAAAGAAAGATTTAAAGTTTATGATAGTTGGACGAGTTCAATGGAAGATTACGCGGGTTTACTGACCTTAGGAACGGTGAACAATCCGACTTTATATCACGCTGTTCTTCAAGCTACAAATTACCAGGAAGCTGCTGAGGCTTTACAACTAGCGGGGTATGCAACAGATCCAAAATACTCGGAGAAGTTAATCAATCTAATCGAAGCCAATCAATTATTTATTTATGATAATTAAAGAAAAAGAGATTTCTCTAGTGGAGAGGAGTCTCTTTTTGCTTTATTTTGAGAATGTTTTCTGAAAACAAAGAGAAATTGATAGATATTCGCTTGAAATTGTTGGAAATATGATGGATAATGAATGCACTTATAGAACATAGTTTGTATATAATCATAATAGGATGATTGTCTCTACCTGATACCGCAAATATCGGACTACAAGCAACTGTTAAACTTTTATTGTGTCGGTAACAGTCCCTTGTTACCTAATATTCAAAGTATTTTCTATAGAGAATTATTATTCTTGAGGGGGATTATTGTGAAAGCATTAGAAAATAGAATTGAGACAGATGGTACTGTCTTACAAGAAGGCGTCTTAAAGGTTGATAAATTTTTAACCCACCAAGTTGATCCAGTATTGATGGAACAAGTTGGGGCAGAGTTTGCAAAATTATTCGAAAAAGAAAAAATAACTAAGGTTGTTACAATTGAAGCATCAGGTATTGCACCGGCTATTTTTACCGGTTTACATTTAAATGTACCTGTTATTTTTGCACGTAAAAGTAAAAGTTTAACTATGAATGAAGAGTTACTAACAGCTGAGGTTTATTCTTTTACAAAACAAATTACTAGCACAATTTCTATTTCACGGAAATTTTTAAGTGAAGAAGATAATGTCTTAGTGATTGATGATTTCTTAGCTAATGGTCAGGCAGCATTAGGTTTAGTCGATCTATGTCGTCAAGCTGGCGCAAAAGTTGAAGGAATTGGAATCGTGATTGAAAAATCATTCCAAACAGGTCGTGAGTTATTGATTGAAAAAGGGTTACGTGTTGAATCACTAGCGCGCATTGGTTCTTTAGAAAATCAAACTGTCACGTTTTTAGAGGCAGATGCTTAACAAAAAAAGACAACCTTTTTAAAGGGGGTCTTTTTTTGTTAAGTAAAAGGGACGTAATTAGGTGATTTTTTAAGAAATTAAAAGTTAAAAAAAGGCTAAAATTTAATTGATTATTGATAAAAAATTTTGACACAAGGCATTGTGATTGTTAAACTAAATTAGATAGTGTAAAAATGAATTCTGTATATAGAGTAAGGACATAACAGAGTGAGAAAGAAGGGGTATTTTTGTCGGATTTGTTTATACCAGGGCAAACGATTGGAATTATAGGCGGGGGACATCAGGCACGTCTTTTAACGTTATCAGCGAAGTCAATGGGCTTTCATGTAGGAATACTAGACCCAGATGAATGGTGCTCAGCATCCGAGATAGCTGACTGGCACATCGTAGCAGACACAAACCGCCAATCAGCGTTAATGAATATGGCAGCTAAATGTGATTTATTGACATTTTCGAACGAAAATATTAATACAGAGTTTATTAGTAACATTTCAGATTTCGTCACAATCTCTCAAAGTTTAGAGTTAATTGAAATTTCACAAAATCGGGTGTTTGCACGCTCATTTTTAGAAAATAGTAATATTAATATTGCACCTTATGTATTGATATCAGAGTTTGGAGATATTGAAGATTCAGTAGACGCCATTGGTTTTCCATGTGTATTAAAATCATCCCGTTATATGTGGGAGGGGAGTGCACAACAGTATGTCTTAAACAATATGTCGGATATTCGTAATTGTTTACCACTACTACAGGAAGATACTTGTATCCTTGAAGCGCAAATAACTGATAAAATCGATATTTCAGTTACGATTGTTGGTAATGGGAACGGTGATTATGTCAAATTCCCAGTAGTTGAAACAGTTTATAAAGATGATGGCTCATTTGTAAGAGCGACGGTTCCTGCAAGTATTCCTTCAGAAGTAAGTGAAGAAGCACAGAGAATTGCTGAAGAGTTGGCGATGATTTTAAGTGTTCAAGGGTTACTAACGGTTAATTTGTTTGTTACTTCAAATGGATTGATCTATGTTAACTCGATCTCTAGTGGTCCTCATTGTTCAGGTTATTATTCAATGGAGGCAAGTAACTTATCACAATTTGATGCGCATATTCGGGGCATTGCTGGCTGGAAGCTACCAGATATTTCTTTATACACACCAGCTATTACATTAAATATTGCTGGAAATCAGTCAACTGAAACAATTAGTTGTATTCCTTTTAATAGTAATTGGTATCATCATTATTATGGTAATACAGCAAAAGAACAAGCAGACTCTGTTGGACACGTCACTGTGTTAACTGAGGATGTAGGTGAAGAATTACAAAAAATTAAAAAAACAAGAATATGGGATGACTCATTTTAAAAGGAGAAATTTAAATGATAGAACGTTATACACGACCAGAGATGCAAGCGATTTGGACAGATGACAATCGTTATGATGCTTGGTTAGAAGTTGAAATTTTAGCATCGGAAGCTTGGGCTGAAATGGGGGAAATCCCAGTAGAAGATGTTAAAAAAATTCGTCAAAATGCTTCTTTTGATGTAGCAAGAATTTTAGAGATTGAACAAGAAACACGTCACGATGTTGTCGCTTTTACACGAACTGTCTCAGAGTCATTGGGGAATGAAAGTAAATGGATTCATTATGGTTTAACAAGTACGGATGTTGTTGATACAGCTTACGGTTACTTATTAAAACAAGCAAATGATATTTTACGCAAAGATTTACAACGGTTTACAGATATTATTGGTCAAAAAGCCAAAGAACATAAAAATACAGTTATGATGGGACGAACTCACGGAGTTCATGCAGAGCCAACAACGTTTGGTTTAAAATTAGCTTTGTGGTATTCTGAAATGACACGTAATATTGAGCGTTTTGAACATGCTGCTAAAGGTGTTGAAGCTGGTAAAATTAGTGGCGCAGTTGGAACATTTGCTAATACGCCACCAACAGTGGAGGCTTATGTGTGTGACAAATTAGGAATTCGTGCACAAGATATTTCGACACAAGTTTTACCACGTGATTTACATGCTGAGTATATTTCCGCAATGGCCATTATTGCGACAAGTATTGAAAAATTTGCAACAGAAATTCGCGGGTTACAAAAATCAGAGACACGTGAAGTAGAAGAATTTTTTGCCAAAGGTCAAAAAGGATCATCGGCAATGCCACACAAACGTAATCCGATTGGCTCTGAAAATATGACTGGGTTAGCACGTGTTATTCGCGGTCATGTCTTGACCGCTATGGACAATATGGTACTTTGGCATGAACGTGATATTTCACATTCATCAGCAGAACGAATTATTATTCCAGATACGACTATCTTATTAAATTATATGTTAAATCGTTTTGGCAATCTTATTAAAAACTTAACGGTTTTCCCTGATAACATGAAGCGTAATATGGATGCAACATATGGCTTGATCTATAGCCAACGTGTGTTGTTAAAATTAATTGATAAAGGTATGACAAGAGAAGAAGCTTATGATTTAGTCCAACCTAAGACAGCCTATGCTTGGGATAATCAGACACAATTTCGTCCTCTTCTGGAAGCAGATGAGTCTATTAAAGCTGTCCTAACAGAAGCTGATTTAGATGAAGCTTTTGATTATAATTGGCATATGAAAAATGTTGATACGTTATTTGAACGTGTTGGTTTAGCTTAATTAAAAAGCATCGTTTTCGATGCTTTTTTTCTATAGTTGAATCTGGTGATGATAAAACTCAAGGGGGAGAGTATCAGGATGAAACAAAAAAAAATTGAGAATAGCGTGTATGAGTATTTAAAAAAACAATTAGTAGAAAGACAATTACCAGCACAGTCAAGAGTATTAGAAGAAAAAATCGCTCATGATTTATCTGTGAGCCGTTCGCCTGTTAGAGGAGCTTTTCAGCGTCTAATTGAAGAAGGGTATTTGAAAAAAGAAGCCAATCGAGGAGTCGTTGTCCAACCTATTCCAATGACTAGAAAAGAGTATGTTGATCAGTTAGCTGTTTTTGAATTGTTATTAACGCATTACTTTTTTCAAATGGAAAAAGTGAAACCAAATTTGCCATGGAAAAGTTTAGATAAACATTTAAAAGAGTTAAAAAAAGTCTTGTCTTTAAATCAAACAGATAAAGGATTATTATTAAGTGAAATTATATTTAGAGAATTCTTAGCTGAGCAGACCAATACTTATTATCAAAAAATATTATTAGATATTTTAAATCAAATTATGTTACCAGGTTGTAAAGAAGCTATCACAACAGATTTCAATCCGTTGTCTGTTTTTAAACAATCATTTACTAAAGTTTATGAGTATTTATTGACTGAGGATTACCCGAAAGCACGTCGAGAAATTAGAATATTTGTGAACAGTGTGATGTTAAATGTTGTAGACAAACAAGAGTTATTTGGACTTAAAAAGTATGAAAGTGAGTAGATTAAGTTTATAATAAACCAGTAAGATTAAATAAAGGAGGAATACAAATGAATTATCTTGATTTAGGTGGCAATGATGAATTAAAAGTATCACAAATTGCCTTAGGTTGTATGCGTATGACTAGTTTGTCGGTACCAGAAGCTGCCTCTTTATTAGAAACAGCAGTAATGGAAGGGATTAATTTCTTTGATCATGCGGATATCTATGGAGCTGGAGAATGCGAAAGGATTTTTGGTGAAGCCTTAGTTGAAAGTGGTTTGAAGCGTCAAGATATTTTTATCCAGAGTAAGTGTGGTATTCGTGATGGTTCATTTGATTTTTCTAAAGAACATATTATAGCTTCTGTTGATGGAAGTTTAAAACGTCTAGGAGTTGATTATTTAGATGTTCTAGCTCTGCATCGACCGGATACTCTAGTTGAGCCAGAAGAAGTAGCTGAAGCTTTTGATTTATTAGAGCAAACCGGTAAAGTCCGTCATTTTGGTGTTAGTAATCAAAAACCAATGCAAATTGAGTTATTACAACGCTCTGTCTCACAAAAATTATTAGTTAATCAATTACAATTTGGGGTTATGGCAAGCGGCTTAGTCGATCAGGGGTTTCATGTCAATATGAAAGATACAGCTAGTATCGAACATGACGGCAGTGTCTTAGATTATTCTCGTTTGAATAATATGACAATCCAAGCATGGTCACCGTATCAATATGGTTTCTTTGATGGCGTATTTTTAGGAAATGAAAAATTTCCAGAATTAAATAAAGTAATTGATAGAATTGCTGACAAGTATCAAGTTACGAATACTGGGATTGCCACAGCTTGGATTTCAAGACATCCAGCTAAAATGCAAACGATTTTAGGTACAATGAAAGAAAGTCGCATCAAAGAAGTTAGCCAGGCTTCCGATATTGTCTTAACTCGTGAAGAATGGTATGAAATATACCGTGCAGCAGGTAATATTTTACCGTAGAGTGCTACTGATTTTATTTAATATTTGATTAAAGCTTGACCTGATACGGGTTCCACACTCTATACTAGATAAAAAGCATTAGGGGTGAGTATCATGGAAGGCATAATCTACAGAAATGAGCCCTGGTCAGAAGTGACTGGGGCTTATCGTGTTTTGGTGATTGAACTTGACAATAAAGTGTTGTTATATCATATATTAGATTATGAGTTCATGGTAAGTGTAGCTCTGGAATCATTAAGTCAAGTAGCGTATACCACAAAGTTTATTCAATTCCATTATCAGGGGTATATCTATAGTTTGAGTAGTGAGGATAATGTTTTATTTGATATTTTCTATCACTATCTGAATAGGAATAGAAGTAAGTAAAGGGAGGAAATGTTTGGTGAATATTCGTGATATTGCAAAGTTGACAGGTTGTTCTGTTTCGACAGTTTCAAGAGTGTTGAATAAACATCCTTATGTCTCACCAGAAAAACGTGAAAAAATTTTAAATGTGATTAACGAAGTCAATTATATTCCAAATAGAACAGCTCGAAATTTGAGTTATGGTAAATCCTTAAATATCGGTGTGTTGTTGCCCCAACCGAACAATGATTGTGCTGATGCAATTATTAAAGGTGTGATTAAGGAGGCGTCAAAGGTTGGTTATTTAGTTACTATTTTACCAACTAATTTTGAAAAAGAACAAGAGCAATTTTATTTAGAAGAATTGCTTGCTAAAAATTATGATGGTCTAATTGTTACCTCTAGGGTGCTACCACTTGATTATTTTGAGGAAGTAGCTAAACAAGCTCCCCTTGTTTGTTGTGAAAATACGGGGACGTATGATATTTCGTGTGTTTTTACAGAACGCGAAAAAAGTTATCTAGACTTATTTTCTGAGGCAAAAAAAAAGCAACTATGGCCAATTGGTTTAATATTAAGTCGTGATGAAAAAAGAAGCCCTAGTATGAAAACGGTTTTAAAAGCTTACGTTTCTGTGTTTGGAGAACTTGATGAGGCTTATCTCTATCGTGATGCAGTAACTTATGAAGATGGGCGGTTAGCAGCTACCAAATTTATGACAGCATCTGACCAACCTAAATTAATTTTAGCCAATGACGATACAGTTGCAGCAGGCAGCTATGAGGTCTTTCGAGAGAAACAAAAAGCTATCACAATTGTAGGTCAAGGAAATGAATTAATTAGTAAAGTATTAAACTTTTCAACGATTGATCATTCCTATAAAAAAATAGGACAAGAAGCTTTTAAACACTTATTTCAAGAAGGTCGAAAACAAATAATGTTGGGAAGTAAGTTTATTGAAAGATGAAAAATCATCGGGAGATGATTTTTTTATTTAGGGTAAGTGACCGATACACTAGGGTAACTCAGCCTGAAATCAACTTAAAATCAAGTTTTTTAAGGTATAATATAAAAGAGTGAGGAAGTGGGTAAGGAGGAAGTTTGATGGCAATGATCAATTTATTTATCATGATGATGGAAAGAGTAGGGCTAATTATTTTACTAGCTTTTCTTTTGGTCAATGTTAATTATTTTAAAAAAGTTTTGTTGAGTCGAAATGAATTGAATTCACGTTTACAATTAATTGGTGTTTTTGGTTTGTTTGCAGTTATCTCTAATTTAACGGGGATTGAAATTACAGACAATGAAGTAATATCGACTAGTTTTTTGACAGTTCTATCAGCAGATGCGTCTGTTGCTAACACCAGAACGTTAGCGATTGGTGTTTCAGGTTTGACTGGAGGTCCTTTGGTAGGTCTTGGTGTAGGATTGATTGGCGGACTCCATCGATCGATTCAAGGTGGAACAAGTGGTAGTTTTTATATAATCTCCTCTGTTTTAGTAGGTTACTTATCAGGGTTAGTAGGTGCAAAATTTTCCAAAAAAGCTAGTTTTCCCTCTCCTTTTGAAGCCGCCGGTGTTGGGGCATTGATGGAAGCAACTCAAATGTTATTTGTCTTGTTATTTACAGGTAATGGAATTGAGGAAGGTTGGCGTTTGGTTCAATTTATTTCTTTCCCTATGATTTTACTAAATAGTATTGGAACGTTTATCTTTTTATCTATTATTACAACTACTCTTCAAAGAGAAGAGCAAACTAAGGCAGTACAAACCCATGATGTTTTAGAACTAGCAGCAAAAACATTACCTTATTTTAGAGCAGGCCTTAATGAAGCATCATGCCGTGAGGTGGCGGTGATTATTAAGCGATATACAAAAGTTGCTGCTATTAGTATGACGGATACACATCAAATATTGGCTCATGTTGGTGCGGGTAGTGATCATCATATCCCAGAATTAGAAGTCATTACAGAATTATCAAAAGAAGTGTTAAAAACAGGAAAGTTAAAAATTGCCAGATCCCAAAAGGAGATTGGCTGTAATAATCCTAGTTGTAGTTTGCGTGCAGCGATTGTCATTCCTTTAATGTCCCATGATAAGATGGCGGGGACTTTAAAGATGTATTTTACAGATGCTAATAAACTAACGCACGTTGAAGAACAATTAGCTGAAGGTCTAGGGAATATTTTTTCGAGTCAATTAGAATTAGGTGAAGCTGAGCAACAATCAAGTTTATTAAAAGATGCTGAAATCAAGTCACTACAAGCGCAAGTCAATCCTCACTTTTTCTTTAATGCGATTAATACTATCTCAGCTTTGATGCGTTTAGATGTCGATAAAGCACGAGAATTACTAATCCAACTGAGTACATATTTTAGATCTAATCTACAAGGTGCGAGACACGTTGTCATTACTTTAGAAAAAGAGTTAGAGCACGTTGCGGCATATTTATCTTTAGAGCAAGCTAGATTCCCAGATAAATATGAGGTAGAGTTAGTTATGGTTGAGCCTTTAGAAGAAGCAATGTTGCCACCGTTTGCTTTGCAAATATTGGTAGAAAATGCTATTAAACATGCTTTTGGTTCTCGAAAAACCGCAAACAAAATCATTATGAGTGTTTCTACGCAATTGGATATGTTAGTCATTCAAGTGGCGGATAATGGCCAAGGGATCTCTGAAGAATTATTAGCAAAAGTAGGAAAGGAGTCTGTTATTTCTAAAAAAGGAACGGGTACGGCGTTGGAAAATTTGAATCGTCGTATTCTAAATTTATATGGAAGTAAAGGCTCACTTATTTTTAAAAACAATAGCTCAGGTGGGGCAACCATTACAATTAAAATCCCATTAAGTTTTGACGAAGGAGTAAGGTAAATGAAAGTATTAGTAGTCGATGATGAACCGTTAGCGAGAGCTGAACTTATTTATTTATTAGAAAAGATTGACAGTGTCAGTCAGATACAAGAGGCAGACTCCGTTATTGACGCCATGGAGCGTATTATGGATGATAAACCAGATATTGTCTTTTTAGATATTCACTTAACAGATGAGAGTGGCTTTGATCTAGCTGAAAAATTTACTCAAATGAAAAAACCACCGAAAGTTATCTTTGCCACAGCGTATGATGATTATGCACTTAAGGCTTTTGAAGTCAATGCAGTAGACTATGTCTTAAAGCCGTTTGAAGAAAAAAGAATTAAGCAAGCGCTGGCTAAAATATCTGAAGATCCAGAGTCTGAGAAAGAAGAGTCCAAGATGAAAGGGGAAGGTCTTTCAGTAGCGAGTTTAGCCTTACAAGTGAATGATCGAATTGTTGTGATTAATCCAAAAGAAATTTTATATGCAAGCGTTGATAACGGTGAGTTGACGATTGTTTTAAATAATCAATGTTATGAAATAACGGAAACCCTAAGTTGGTTAGAAAAAAAATTAGCAAGTAATCTATTTTTTAAAACTCATCGTAGCTATTTAGTTAATCTTTTAGCGATAAAAGAAGTGCAACCTTGGTTCAATCACACTTATCAGATTACCTTGCTAAATGGACAGAAAATTCCAGTTAGTCGTTCCTATGTGAAAGAATTGAAGGAGCGTATTGGTCTATAAAGAAGGCAGTCACTTTAAAAAAAGTGACTGCCTTTTTTTGAAGGTATTTCGGCATAGTAAAAGGGCAACTTAGCTGAAATTTTCAACCACTGGAAGAGAAAAGACTC
This sequence comes from Vagococcus intermedius, assembly GCF_029144185.1. NCBI lineage: Bacteria > Bacillati > Bacillota > Bacilli > Lactobacillales > Enterococcaceae > Vagococcus > Vagococcus intermedius. The sequence continues at coordinate 656,631 of NZ_CP110232.1, forward strand.
ACAACTGAGCGTATCAGACCTATAATAGGTTTATCAAATAACAACACATAAAAAGGAGAGAGTTAACATGTCTAAACAAAAATATTATTCATTTTTAGAGCAAGCATTTGTCTTTGCGGCTATCATGCTATTATCAAATATCATAATCAAATTCTTACCATTTCCAATGCCAGCTTCGGTTATGGGACTTATCTTGTTGTTCATCGCTTTATGTACGAAAGTTGTTAAATTAGAGCAAGTTGAAGGCTTGGGAACAAGTTTAACTGGCTTAATTAGTTTCTTGTTTGTACCATCTGGTATCTCAGTTATTAATTCTCTTGGAATTATGGGTGAGTATGGTGTTCAAATCGTCGCTATCATTATTATTGCAACCGTAATCTTATTAGCTGTTACTGGTTGGAGTGCTAGTGCATTACTTAAATTACGTGACAAACATAGTGGTTCATTAAATAATGTTAAAGAAGCTGTTAAAACATCGACTGTGATGCCTAATAAACAATTAGAAGAGGTGAAATAACATGACTCCATATTTCGGTATTATGATTTCTTTAGTAGCATTTGGAATAGGTTCATTTTTATTCAAAAAGAGTAAAGGGTTCTTCTTATTCACACCTTTGTTTGTGGCAATGGTTTTAGGCGTTGCCTTCTTGAAAGTTGGTAATTTTTCATATGAGGATTATAGTAGTGGTGGAAAAATAATTAGTTTTTTCTTGGAACCAGCAACGATAGCCTTTGCGATTCCTTTATATAAACAACGTGATGTATTGAAAAAATATTGGTTAGAGGTTTTATTAGCAATTGGTGTTGGCTCAGTTGGGTCTGTTGTAGTAGTTTATGGCTTAGCTAAAGTATTTGGTGTTGATCAAGCAATTATGGCTTCACTTTTACCAGAAGCCTCAACTACAGCGATTGCTTTACCTTTATCAGAATCAATTGGTGGTATAACTGCTATTACATCATTTGCTGTTATCTTTAATGCGGTGATTGTTTATGCGCTAGGAAAATTTTTAGTCGAGAAATTCAGAATCAATCATCCAATTGCTAGAGGGTTAGCACTTGGTACCAGCGGACATGCCCTTGGTGTTTCAGTAAGCATTGAAATGGGTGAAGTCGAAGCAGCTATGGCAAGTATTGCGGTTGTAGTTGTGGGTGTCATCACTGTCGTGGTTGTCCCAATTTTTGCAACATTTGTTGGTTTATAAAAGTCGGTAACAGGTTTACTAGTCAACTCCGTATTGAGTTGGCTAGTTTTTTTCTCAGCAATGACAGAAAAAGAGCCACCCTTAGGGGTTGGCTCTTTTATTGATAATCATGAATGGATGAAAAAGAAACGATGAGACGTTTATTTAACTCAGCCACACGTTCACTATCGATAGTTTCGGTCTGGGTTACACTTATTAATGCAGAAGAATCATATGTTTTTTCAACAGTTCCTTGAAAGGGAGCTTGTAAAAGAGGGCTCGAGCATTCATAAGTTTCACCTATTGAGATTAAATCAGCTTTCATTTGATCACACCTACTATTTCTTTTATGACATATTATTTCCTTTTGTATATTTTATAGTCTCATCTTACGCTATTTGTGGGATAATTTCAATCTGATTTTTTAATAAAGTAACATTAAAAGGACAAAAAAAGCAAAAATGGCATTTTTTGACGCCGTTTTCACAAAAAAACGTTCGCGTTTTGGTTATGATACAAAAAAATAATTAATTGAACTTAAAATCCTTTTGAGTCTATTTTTATGGTTAAAAGTCAAACGTTTTATAATAAAAGCTATTAATTGATAGTTGTTCTAAAGAAGGAACTAAAATAAAATTATGAGAATATTACTTAAGACTTGATTTATCTACTCAAAAGAGGTAAATTAGTTCTGTAAGCAAACAAAAAACTTTAAAATCGCTTTTAATGTTCGTGTTTTAGCGTGAAGGAGACTTATTTTGAAAATTTTTGATTATGAAGACATCCAATTAATACCAAACAAGTGTATTGTATCAAGTCGTTCAGAGTGTGATACTAGAGTAACTCTGGGAAATCATCAGTTTAAAATGCCTGTAGTACCAGCAAATATGCAAACAATCGTTGATGAGAAACTTGCTATCTGGTTAGCAGAACAAGGTTACTTTTATATCATGCATCGTTTTGAACCGAATAGACGCGCAACTTTTATTAAAGAGATGAGTGACAAGAATTTAATATCATCGATCAGTGTCGGTGTCAAAAAAGAAGAATATTGCTTTGTAACGGAGTTGGCTGCAAATGATTTGGTGCCAGATTATGTCACGATTGATATTGCTCATGGGCACGCCAATTCTGTTATTGAAATGATTCAACATATCAAAAAAGAACTACCGACAACTTTTGTCATTGCAGGAAACGTCGGGACACCAGAAGCGGTACGAGAGTTAGAAAATGCTGGTGCAGATGCTACAAAGGTTGGAATAGGCCCGGGTAAAGTTTGTATTACCAAATTGAAGACTGGTTTTGGAACAGGCGGTTGGCAATTAGCAGCAGTTCATCATTGTAGTAAAGCAGCTCGTAAACCGTTGATTGCAGATGGCGGTATTAGAACACATGGCGATATTGCCAAATCATTACGATTTGGTGCAACGATGGTAATGATAGGCTCATTATTTGCAGGACATGATGAATCGCCAGGTGAGTTGATTGAAGAAGATGGCGTGAAAATGAAAGAATATTTTGGAAGTGCTTCAGAGTATCAAAAAGGCGAACGTAAAAATGTTGAAGGTAAGAAGATGTTGTTACCTTATAAAGGTTCTTTAGCCGATACTTTAAAAGAAATGGAGCAAGATTTACAATCTGCTATTTCATACGCCGGCGGTACAGACATTGAAGCCATACGAAAAGTTGACTATGTCATTGTCAAAAATTCTATTTTTAATGGTGACCGTATATAGCAAAAAGCCTCCATTTGGAGGCTTTTTAATTTGGTTTGTGGTAGAAATTATGAACCAATTTTTTCAAGGGATAGTAGGCTAAGCTTACGATAATAATCGTTGAAATAACATTGACTACTGTAGCCGGTAAAGACATGATCGCACTTGGAATAGCTAGTTTAAAATCTGTTCCAAGAAACAGTAGTTGAACGGTATTTTTTAAGAAAGTCATGACAAGTTTAGTGATACCAGCAGCAAGGGCCACAATAATTATTTTATAGGAATGATCGTCTTTTTTATTAAATAAACTAAAAGTTATACTAGCGATGCCTCCAACGATAAAACTTTCTAAAATAAAATAAGGAGCTTCAATAGCAAAACCATTCAGTATGTCAAAAATGGCAAAGCCCATACCGCCAGCCAAGGCGCCCTTTTTAAAGCCAATTAAGAGGACAGCTAAAAGTAACATAGCATTGCCTAAATGAATAAAAGGAGCACCTAAAGGACTTGGTACAGGTATTCGAATCATGGTTCCAATGAAAGTCATGGTTGCAAAAAGAGCTGTGATGATAATATCAGCAGTCGTTAGTTTTTTTTGGGACATAAGGACCTCTTTCTACTAAACTAAAGGCATGCGTTTATCAGCTTGGTTATAAGCACCATGCCAAACATGCCCTAAATAAGGATTTATTTCTAAACCATGCTTAATGCTAGCAGCTACAAATTTTTTCGCTAAGATTACGGCATCTTTAACAGAGTAACCTTTTGCTAAACCAGCTGTAATAGCAGCAGCGAAAGTGCATCCAGCTCCATGGTTAAAATCAGTATCGTATTTTTCATTGTTCAAGTAGGTAAATGCTTGTCCGTCATAAAATAAATCAAGAGCATCTTGACCAGCTAAGCGTTTGCCTCCTTTGATGACAACATTTTTAACTCCTAAGTTCATGATTTTTTTAGCGGCTGCTTCCATATCAGAGACCGACTTTAATTCTCCAAGACCAGATAGGATGCCGGCTTCTATTAAGTTTGGTGTAGTGATAGTAGCAACTGGTAAAAGTAATTCTGTCATTAAGGCGACATTTTCAGGTTGTAATAAATCGCTCGTTCCTTTGCAGGCCATTACTGGGTCGATGACGACATTTTGTTGCTTGAATGCTTCAATATAGCGACGGGTAAGACGAATTGTTTCTAACTCACCAAGCATCCCGGTTTTTAGAGCAGCTAAAGGTGCTCCGGCGTAAATTGTTTTTAATTCAGCTTCGACAATGTCAGCCTGAAGAGAAGTGACCGTGTGTGACCAACCTTCATCTGGATTCATTGTTACTAAACTCGTGATGGCAGAAAAACCAAAGACGCCATATTCTTGAAATGTTTTTAGATCAGCTTGGATGCCAGCCCCACCGCTAGAATCTGAACCTGCAATTGTTATTACTTTTGGAATCATGTAAATCCCCTCCAGTTATTAGTTTTGTTAAGACTATCATACATGCTAGTTATTTTGACAAAAAGAGCCAATTGGGTTATTTTTAACTCATCCAATTTACAGAAAGGGCAAAGTGATATGTGGCAATTACCGAAAAGCAAAACAAAACCGATTTATCAAGAAATTGTGAATTTGATTTTAAGTGAAATTGAAAAAGGGAACTTATCGCCAGGTGATCGGCTCCCTGCTGAAAGAAGATTAGCAGAATTATTAAAAGTAAATCGTTCAACTGTCGTTCATGCCCTTGATGAACTAGTCGCAATGGGGATGGTCATTAGAAAAAGAGGAAGCGGCACGATTATCAATGACGGAAAATGGGGGATTTACATGGGTGGACCAACTAACTGGCGTAGTTACTTATCTGGTAGCCCATTTGAAAAAGAAGATTCATATGTCACTTTAGTGCGAGAAAAATTAGTGAAACAAGAAGAAGTCATCAATGCTTATAGTGGAGAATTGCCTTTATCCTTGGTTCCAGATTTAGATTTACCTATGACTTCTTGGAATGACTTTTTAATTCAAGATAGACAGCAAGATAGTTTGGGATACATTCCTTTACGCCAGAGGATTTGTCAGCAGTTGGCAGAAGAACATCATCTTATTATTTCTTCAGATGAACTGCTTTTAACTTCAGGAGCACAACAAGCTTTATTTTTATTAATCCAAGTTCTGTTACAATCAGGCGATGCGATTGCGATAGAAATGCCTTCAACGTTTTATTCATTATCGATATTTCAAGCCGCTGGTGTGAGATTATATGGTGTCCCCATGGATAAAGAAGGCTTGAGAGTTGATTTATTAGAGGAAGTTATTTTAAAGCATAAAATTAAAATGATAGTGGTCAATCCTAATTTTCAAAATCCTACAGGAACGACCTTATCAGAAAAGCGAAGGCGTCAATTAGTTGTTCTTGCCCGACGTTATCAATTACCGATTGTAGAAGATGATGTGTTTGGAGAGCTTTATTTTTCGGAAGATAAGCAAGTGCCCTTATTAAAAGAATTAGATCCAGATAATGTTATTTATATAGGATCGCTTTCTAAAATATTGGGTTCTACGACTAAGATTGGCTGGTTGAGTGCACCTAAAAAAGTGTTAGAAAATATTGTAACAGTTCGTCAAGAATTAGATTTAAGCTTGAGTATTTTCCCGCAAGTCTTAGCTAGTTACGCCATAGATAATCCAGACTATTCCAACCATTTAACTGAGCTAAGAAAGACTTTGAAAAAACGTTGTGAAGCATTGATGTTCTATATCGATCAAGAGTTAAAAGATTCAGTAAGTTATTATACACCGAGTGGGGGATACTATTTATGGTTAACTTGTCAGACTAAGCCGCTTACAAGAAGAGATTTTTTACTATTGTTAGAACAAGATGTTATTGTCACACCAGGCTTTATACTAGGAACAGAAGGGACGAGTATGCGGATTAATTTTGCCAGATTAACGCCACAAGAATCTGAAAAATTAGTAGCTAAGTTAAAGGGGATTATGTTATTAAATTAACACCGCTTAGGGATTCTGTTTGACAGGAAGTGGCTTAAGGTTTACAATGGGTTCGAATCAAAAACAATAAATACCAATCTGTTAGGTGAGGCTCCTATATTGGAAATACGCTGCTGCTCAAAAATGTCGAGAGACGCCAATGAGTCAACTGGAATTGTCGAAGAAGGCTTTTCCTAATGTAGCTGACAAATTTTTTGTCTAAGCCATATAGTGCTAAAACTCGACGATGAGATTAAGTATGATGCTATCAAAAAAGTCAACGTTTAGACGTTTATTTGTGTGCACTTCTCATAGTCGAGAAGTGCTTTTTTGTTACCTGAAGGTAGATAAGTATGACGTGATTGTTTAGTCTGATGAGTAGAAAGGGTGAGGAAGATGGAAATTAGTAAGGTAAATGAAAAAAGCGAACCAGGAAGTAGTCGACAGCGAAGAATCATCGCCAACCTATTTCACGTACCCTCACAGTTACTCCTATTAGATGTAAAGATTGTTCATTAGGATTGGTTGTTCTGGTTGAGGTGTTTCTTCGCAACTAAGAAAAGCGAGGAGAATTTGATGATGAAACAAACTAAAAAAACACTTAATACTACTATGAGTCGGCAAGAAATAAAAGACTCTGAATTAAAAAAATTAGCAGCCTTATCAGAAAGAGAGTTGATGAGTGAATTTAGAACATCACCCCAAGGGCTGTCTAAACGAGATGCCGCGGAACGTTTAGAGGAGTATGGGCCAAATGAGATTGCGGCAGAAAGTCCAATACCAGCGTGGCGGTTATTATTAAAAGCATTTCAAGATCCTTTTGTCTATGTTTTGACCCTTTTATTGATTGTCTCAGCCATTACTGGGGATTATGAAGCAGCAATTATTATGGGAATTATGATTTTATGTAGTGCACTTATTCAATTTATTCAAAGTTATCGGTCGCAAAAAGCTAGCTTTGCTTTAAAAGAAATGATAGAAAATACCTGTGCTATCATGCGTGATGGAGTTACCGAAGAACTGCCAATGGATGAAGTTGTACCAGGGGATATCGTCTCACTCTCAACAGGAGACATGATACCAGCTGATGCTGTTTTGATTTGGACAAATGATTTATTTGTAAACCAATCTTCTTTGACTGGAGAATCTATGCCAGTTGAAAAATTTATTGATGCAGGAATTGATCAAAAGCAAGCAAAGAGCGACAATATTACAGCTCTTGATATGGAAGACTTAGTCTTTATGGGGACGGATGTTTTAAGCGGTCAAGGAAAAGCGATTATTTTAAGAACTGGAGAAGCGACCTTTTTCGGTGATATAGCTAAAAAAGCGACCACTCAAAGGGGAGATACGGCTTTTGAAATAGGTATGACGAAGGTAAGTAAATTACTACTTAGAATGGTCGCTATTTTGTTCCCTGTCGTATTATTATTGAATGGCTTTACTAAAGGCGATTGGAGTCAAGCGTTCTTTTTTGCAATTGCTGTAGCTGTGGGGTTAACCCCTGAAATGTTACCGATGATTGTGACAAGTAACTTGGCTAAAGGTGCACTGGCGCTTTCAAAGAAAAAAGTGATTGTCAAAGAACTAGGCGCTATCCAGAATCTAGGAAGTATGGATATTCTATGTACGGATAAAACAGGGACTATTACGGAAGATGAAGTGGTATTAGTCGAACACGTCAACCCACTAGGGATTAAGGATGATTTGGTTCTTAATATGGCCTACTTGAATTCTAAATATCAAACTGGTTGGAAGAATTTAATTGATCATGCGGTTATTAATTATTATAACGAAACACAAGGAAACGCGGAACAAGTGATTAACAAAATTGATGAAATTCCTTTTGATTTTACACGACGTCGTTTAACGGTAGCGGTTGAAGTTGATCAACATCATTTAATGGTAACAAAAGGTGCGGTTGAAGAAATGGCTGATATTTGCACGCATGCTGAAATTGCAGGTGAGATAGTCGCTTTGACACCTGACTTACAAGCTAAAATGGCGCAAGTTAACCGTAAAATGAATGAAGACGGTATGCGAGTAATCGCTGTTGCTTATCGCCGAGATGTTTATACGGAACCTGTTTATAGTATTGAAGACGAAAAAGAAATGATTTTAATAGGGTTTGTTGGATTTTTAGATCCGGCAAAAGTGTCGGCTATTCCAGCAATTGCTTCCTTACATGAACACGGGGTTAATGTTAAAGTGCTAACAGGTGATAATGAGATTGTTGCTAAAAAAGTTTGTCAAGATGTTGGTATTACAGTAGCTGATATTTTGGTAGGACATGAGATTGAAAAGATGACAGACGAGATGTTAAGAAAGCAAGTGTTATCTGTTAATTTATTTGCTAAATTATCTCCAATTCAAAAATCACGAATCATCAGTTTATTACAAATGGAGGGTCATACTGTTGGTTTTATGGGAGATGGAATTAATGATGCGCCAGCTTTAAGAAAAGCGGATGTGGGTATTTCTGTTGACACAGCAGCTGATATTACAAAAGATGCCAGTTCGATTATTTTATTAGAAAAAAGTTTAACTGTATTAGAGGACGGTATAATAGAAGGAAGAAAAGTTTTTTGTAATATGATGAAGTACATAAAAATTACTATCAGTTCTAATTTTGGGAATGTTTTTTCAGTATTAGTCGCAAGTGCCTTCCTACCATTTTTACCAATGTTATCCTTGCAACTTTTAGTTCAAAATCTAGTTTATGATATTTCTCAACTTACGACACCTTGGGATAATGTCGATGAAGAAGATATTGAAAAACCAGTTAAATGGGGGACAGAGGGGCTTTTGAAGTTTACTTTATGTATTGGACCTGTCAGTAGTATTTTTGATATTTTAACGTATTGTCTAATGTGGTTTGTTTTTGGTGCCAATACAGTAGCTGATCAAGGTATTTTCCAAGCAGGGTGGTTCTTAGTAGGATTAACAACACAAACATTAGTTGTTCATATTGTAAGAACTAAAAAAATACCGTTTATCCAAAGTCAAGCAAGTGTGGCTTTAACATTATCGAGTATTGTTGTTGTTTTGATTGGACTTGGAATTATTTTAACGCCAGCACGGAATGTTTTTGGCTTTGAAAGCTTGCCTAATGCTTATTGGCCATGGTTTGTAGTCATCATTGTTAGTTATATGGTAGCAACTCAATTGGCAAAAAGAATATATATCAAAATAAACAAAGAATGGATATAAAAAAAATTTTTTTTAAGCAAGTCTTAAGTAAAAAATTCACTAATTAATACAGTGTTTTTAATATATCTGATAAAAAGAACCGCTTCCTTTTGTTAAAATAAAGGGAAGTGGTTCTTTTTTTTTTTGAGAATAACCTATCAATAGCAATATTTATCTCATGATTAGCTGCTAAAAAGTTGCTAAAAAGCGGTTTAGTCCTCTATAATAAAAGTGTTATATAACACTTTTTTGTATTAAGTATGACAGAGTAGGACAGGGAGCGTAAGAGGATAAAAGTTTAAAAAGTAACCGTTTAACCATTAGTGATTTTATTCACTATCTATAACAGAAAAGCAATCTGTAACAGTTTCTGTTCTGTCAAAAGAGTAAGCCTATTACTTGCAATAGTCTTAATAGCATGGTAAATTAAGAATGTAAACACAGACAAAACTAATACAGTTTTTCAGTTCTGTTTAAAACAAAACATTAATCAATGTAAAAGAGAGGATTGTGTAACAATGGCGACTAAAAAAAATAGCGCAGTTGATTTTGAAGCATTTTTAGAAAACATTCATGCTGACTTTCCAACGTATCAAGTTTTAGATGAGGATGGAAATGTTACAAACCCAGATTTAATGCCTGATTTATCTGATGAGGAATTAGTTGAACTTATGAGTAATATGGTTTGGGCTCGTGTCCTAGATCAACGTTCAACAGCATTAAACCGTCAAGGACGTTTAGGTTTCTATGCGCCAACTGCTGGACAAGAAGCTAGTCAATTAGGTTCACAATTTGCAATGGATAAAGAAGATTACTTATTACCAGGTTACCGTGATGTGCCTCAATTAATTAAACAAGGTTTGCCATTAAAAGAAGCTTTCTTATGGTCACGTGGTCACGTAGCTGGTAACTACTACCCAGATACATTAAACGCTCTTCCACCACAAATTATTATCGGAGCACAATATGTTCAAGCTGCCGGTGTATCATTAGGCCTTAAAAAACGTGGAAAAGACAATGTTGTCTTCACTTATACTGGTGATGGTGGTTCTTCACAAGGAGATTTCTATGAAGGTATTAACTTTGCAGGAGCTTACAAAGGAAACGCTGTATTCTTCATTCAAAATAATGGTTTCGCGATTTCTACACCACGTGAAAAACAAACAGCTGCTACTACATTAGCTCAAAAAGCTGTTGCTGCCGGAATTCCAGGTATTCAAGTAGATGGTATGGATGCTTTAGCTGTTTATGCTATTACTAAAAAAGCAAGAGAATGGTCAATTGCAGGAAATGGTCCTGTTTTAATTGAAACATTAACTTACCGTTATGGTCCACATACATTATCAGGTGATGATCCAACTCGTTACCGTTCTAAAGAAGAAGATACTATTTGGGAAAAACGTGATCCATTAAAACGTTTACGTATCTACTTAACAAACAAAGGGTTATGGTCAGAAGAAAAAGAAGAGGCTGTAATCGAAGCAACTAAAGAAGAAATCAAAACAGCTATTAAAGAAGCTGATGCAGCTCCTAAACAAAAAGTTTCTGATTTCTTGAAAAATATGTTTGAAGTTTCTCCACAAAGCATTAAAGAACAAATCGAAATCTATGAAGCAAAGGAGTCTAAATAATCATGGCACAAAAAACAATGATCCAAGCCATTACAGATGCGCTTGCTGTTGAATTAGAAAAAGATCCTAATGTCCTAATCTTTGGTGAAGATGTTGGTAATAATGGTGGGGTATTCCGTGCAACTGAAGGCTTACAAGCTAAGTTCGGTGAAGACCGTGTAATGGATGCACCGCTTGCTGAATCAGGTATCGGTGGTATGGCTTTCGGTTTAGCTTTAGAAGGTTACCGTCCTGTTCCTGAAATCCAATTCTTCGGATTTATCTTCGAAGTAATGGATGAAGTTGTAGCTCAAATGGCTCGTACTCGTTACCGTATGGGTGGCACTCGTCATATGCCAATTACAATTCGCGCACCTTTCGGTGGTGGTGTTCATACACCAGAATTACATGCTGATAACTTGGAAGGACTTATTGCTCAATCACCAGGTATTCGTGTAGTTATTCCATCAAACCCATATGATGCTAAAGGGTTACTAATTTCTGCTATTCGTGACAACGATCCAGTTGTTTTCTTAGAACACATGAAATTATACCGTTCATTCCGTGAAGAAGTTCCAGAAGGTGAATACACTGTTCCTTTAGATAAAGCGGCAGTTACGCGCGAAGGTAAAGACGTTTCAGTGATTACTTATGGTGCTATGGTTCGTGAAGCAATCAAAGCAGCTGAAAAATTAGAAGCTGAAGGAATCTCAGTTGAAATTATCGACTTACGTACAGTAGCGCCTCTAGATGTTGAAACAATTATCGCTTCAGTTGAAAAAACTGGTCGCGTTGTGGTTGTTCAAGAAGCTCAAAGACAAGCTGGTGTTGCAGCACAAGTCGTTTCAGAAATTTCAGAACGTGCAGTTCTTTCATTAGAAGCTCCTATCGGACGTGTATCTGCTCCAGATACTATTTTCCCATTCGGTCAAGCTGAAAACGTTTGGTTACCAAATGCGTCAGATATCGAAGCTAAAGTTAAAGAAGTATACGAATTCTAAGACATCCTTAGATCAAGCATAGCAAGACATTAGGGAGTGGACTTTCGAGTTTACTCCCTTAACATTAAAAATTATGGGTAAAAAGAAGGGAAGAGTGCGATCATGGCATTTAAATTTAAATTACCAGATATCGGTGAAGGTATCGCAGAAGGCGAAATCGTAAAATGGTTTGTAGCAGTAGGCGATACGATTAACGAAGATGATACATTATTAGAAGTACAAAATGATAAATCAGTGGAGGAAATTCCATCTCCAGTAACAGGTAAAGTTTTAAACATCGTTGTTTCAGAAGGAACAGTAGCAAATGTTGGTGACGTCTTAATCGAGATTGATGCGCCGGGACATGAAGATACTGATGCACCAGCTGAAGCGGCAGCACCTGCACCAGCAGCGACTCCAGCAGCAGCACCAGCAGGCGGTGTTTTCCAATTTAAATTACCAGATATCGGTGAAGGTATTGCAGAAGGCGAAATCGTAAAATGGTTTGTAGCGGCAGGCGATACAATTAATGAAGATGATACTTTATTAGAAGTACAAAATGATAAATCTGTTGAAGAGATCCCATCTCCAGTAACAGGTAAAGTTGTCAACATTGTGGTTTCAGAAGGAACAGTAGCAAATGTTGGGGATGTTTTAATCGAGATCGATGCACCAGGACATAATGATGCACCAGCATCAGCTCCAGCAGCGGCATCAGCATCTACTGAAACGGCATCAGCTCCAGCAGCAGTCGTTCCAGTAGCAGCAGACCCATCAAAACGTGTTTTAGCAATGCCTTCAGTCCGTCAATATGCACGTGAAAAAGGAATTGATATTACAACTGTACCTGCAACAGGTAAAGGTGGACGTGTTCTTAAATCTGATATTGATGCAGTAGCAGCAGGTGGCGCTCCAGTGGTTGCTTCAGCTCCAGCGGCAACAACAGAAGCTCCAGTTTCAGCTCCTAAAGCGGCAGCTACACCAGTAGCAGCACCAATTGCTCCAGCAGCAAACGGCGAAGCTCAAACTCGTGAAAAACTTACACCAATGCGTAAAGCAATTTCTAAAGCGATGGTTAACAGCAAACATACAGCACCTCATGTTACATTATTTGATGATGTTGAAGTTTCTAAAATGTGGGATCACCGTAAGAAATTTAAAGATACAGCAGCTAAGCAAGATGTTAAATTAACATTCTTACCTTATGTTGTTAAAGCGTTAGTTGCGACAATGCGCGACTTCCCAATCTTAAATGCTTCTATTGATGACACAACAGAAGAAATTGTTTACAAAAACTACTATAATATCGGTATTGCTACAGATACTCCAAACGGATTATTTGTACCAAACATTAAAAATGCTGATTCAAAAGGTATGTTTGCGATTGCTAGCGAAATTACATCTAATGCTCAAAAAGCAATGGAAGGTAAATTAGCAGCAACTGAAATGCGTGATGGTACTGTTACAATTAGTAACATTGGTTCAGCTCGTGGTGGCTGGTTCACACCAGTTATTAACTACCCTGAAGTAGCTATCTTAGGTGTAGGTACTATCGATCAACAACCAATCGTAAACGAAGATGGCGAATTAGCTGTTGGACGCGTTATGAAATTATCATTAAGCTTCGACCACCGTATTGTTGATGGCGCGACAGCTCAAAATGCTATGAACAACATTAAACGTTTATTAGCAGATCCAGAATTATTATTAATGGAAGGGTAAGGTGACTGACACATGGTAGTAGGAGATTTCGCTTTAGAATTAGATACAGTAGTAATCGGAGCTGGCCCTGGTGGGTATGTAGCAGCAATCCGTGCAGCACAAATGGGACAAAAAGTAGCAATTATTGAGCGTGAATACATTGGCGGCGTTTGTTTAAACGTCGGCTGTATCCCTTCAAAAGCCCTAATTAGTGCGGGTCATAAATATCAAGAAGCATTAGATTCAGAAATATTTGGTGTTAAAACATCAGGTGTTGAATTAGATTTTGCTAAAACTCAAGATTGGAAAGATAACCAAGTTGTTAATAAATTAACATCAGGTGTTGAATTCCTTCTTAAGAAAAATAAAGTTGAAGTTATCACAGGCGAAGCTTTCTTTGTAGATGAGCACACTTTACGTGTTATCAATGATGAATCAGCTCAAACTTATGAATTCAACAATGCGATTGTGGCAACTGGTAGTCGCCCAATCGAAATCCCAGGATTCAAATTCGCAGGTCGCGTTTTAGATTCAACTGGTGGTTTAAACTTAAAAGAAGTTCCTAAGAAAATGGTTATTGTTGGGGGCGGAGTTATCGGTGCTGAATTAGGTGGCGCTTATGCCAACCTTGGTGCTGAAGTAACAATTCTTGAAGGATCACCACAAATTTTACCAACCTTTGAAAAAGATATGGTTAAATTAGTTGAAAAATCATTCAAAGATAAAGGAATCAAAGTTGTCACTAAAGCAATGGCGAAAGAAGCTGTTGACAATGGTGATAGCGTAACAGTTAAATATGAAGTTGACGGTAAAGCAGAAGAAGTAACAGCTGACTACGTAATGGTAACAGTTGGACGTCGTCCAAATACTGATGAATTAGGTTTAGAAGTAGCGGGTGTTGAAATGACTGAACGTGGTTTAGTTAAAGTAGATAACCAAGGACGTACAAATGTATCTTCAATCTTTGCGATTGGTGATATCACTCCTGGTGCTGCACTTGCTCATAAAGCAAGTTACGAAGCTAAAATCGCTGCAGAAGCTATCTCAGGTAAAGCAGTTGCAATTGACTACTCAGCAATGCCTGCAGTAGCCTTTACTGACCCTGAATTAGCGACTGTTGGTTTAACTGAAAAAGAAGCTAAGGAACAAGGGTTAGATGTTAAAGCCTCTAAATTCTCATTAGGTGGAAATGGTCGTGCTATTTCACTTAACCAAATGGAAGGTTTCGTTCGTTTAGTAACAACTAAAGAAGATAACGTAATCGTTGGGGCACAAGTTGCTGGTGTATCTGCAAGTGACGTGATTGCCGAATTAGGTTTAGCAATCGAAGCTGGCATGAATGCTGAAGACATTGCTTTAACAATCCATTCTCATCCATCATTAGCGGAAGCTGTTATGGATACGGCAGAACTTGCTTTAGGTATGCCAATTCATATGTAAGCAAAACAAATTACTACTAGACATTATGTTTAGTAGTAATTTTTTTATTTTTCTGAAAGTCTAAAAATTGTCACCTAAAGGATTGGTGAATATGGTATAGTATTTATAGTGGATTTATTGTTCTATTAAATATTTTTTTAACAGAGTAAAAAATTTTAGTTAGTGGATTACTAGACCTATATTAGTGTGCTATAATTTTTTCGGGAGGAATGACAAGTATGAATATTCAAAGACAACCAGAGTTTGTAGAGGCATTTCATTATGATGCTCGCAATAAAGAACAAGAAATTGAGACAGAGATTAGAGTAGAGATTAGTCCGGTAGATATGAGTGAGTTACCAGATTTTCCTCACGGGAAAAGCTCAGTTTTAGGCTTGCGTATTGCCTATCAAATCGTTTTTGAAGAGTTTGTTTTAACAGGAGCCGTTAAACAAATGGTAACTTTATTGGACCGTTTTGTTGAAACTGCAGAAGAGTTATCACAGCCTGAATTAGACGAATTAATGCGCCCCTTATTCTCAATGATTGAGCGTATGACGTATGAAGTGACGGAGATCGCTCTAGATCGCCCAGGTGTTCAGTTGAATTTTACGAACAATAATTAATCTAGACAAGAAGTTAGGTTGGTCTGAGACAGTCTGTCTCAGGCTTATTTTTATAAAACTATTTGTGTGAAGTAATTGAATGGATAGGAGCGGTAAGTAGATGGAAATGATTAGAGAAAAAGAGACATTAAACCTAGTGCAACAAGAGTTAAATGAGTTTACGCCAAAACAAATTAAAATGGTCTTGTC
Source organism: Vagococcus intermedius (assembly GCF_029144185.1). Taxonomy (NCBI): domain Bacteria; kingdom Bacillati; phylum Bacillota; class Bacilli; order Lactobacillales; family Enterococcaceae; genus Vagococcus; species Vagococcus intermedius. The sequence goes on from NZ_CP110232.1 coordinate 672,209, forward strand.
GTTATTAAATGATGGCAATACAGTTCCTTTTATTGCAAGATATCGTAAAGAAATGACCGGTAGTTTAGATGAAGTTCAAATTAGAAAGATATTTGAACGTTATACTTATATTGAAAATTTAGAAAAGCGTAAAGCAGAAGTGTTAAGAGTTATTCAAGAACAAGAGCAACTGACTCCTGAATTAGAATACAAGCTGAAAAAAGCTGAGAAAATGCAGCAAGTGGAAGATTTATATCGTCCGTATAAACAAAAAAGAAGAACTAAAGCAACCATTGCCAAAGAAAAAGGATTAGAACCTTTTGCCAATTATTTGCTATCTCTCCCTTTGTCAGGTGATATAACAATGGAAGCTAAGACATATCTCTGTGCTGAAAAAGAGGTACTAAGTGTCGAAGAAGTGTTCGAAGGCGCACATGAAATTATGGCAGAAAAAATTGGCGAGGAAGCTAAATTTAGAGCATGGACACGTGAATTTTTTGAACAAACAGGTTCATTGGTAAGTGAAGTTAAAGCAGCTGATAAAGATGAAAAAAGTGTGTATGAAATGTACTATGATTATTCCGAACCTTTAAAAAAAATCGTATCTCATCGTATCTTAGCAGCCAATCGTGGTGAAAAAGAAGGAATTTTAAAAGTAACTATCCAATGTGAAGAGCGAGCGATTTATGATTACTTTGACAGTCAATTAATTGGAAACGACCAACACGCTCTGACGGTTCAATTTGTTAGAGAAGCTTATGAAGATGCTTATAAACGTTTTATAGCTCCAGCGATAACGCGTGAAGTAAGAAATCAATTGACTGAAAAAGCGGATGAACAAGCAATTTCAATCTTTGGTGAAAATTTACATAATTTATTATTACAATCACCACTTAAAGGTAAAGTAGTATTAGGGTTTGACCCAGCGTACCGAACAGGGTGCAAAATGGCTGTAGTAGATGCGACGGGTAAAGTTTTAGCAATCAAAGTAATTTATCCACATAAACCAGCGAACGAGGTTAAACGTCAAGCCGCTAAAGTAGAATTTTTAAACCTCGTGGAGCAATATCAAGTTGAGATGGTTGCTATCGGTAATGGGACGGCAAGTCGTGAATCCGAGCTTTTTGTTTCGGAACAATTAAAAGAATTAAAACGTGACGTTTTTTATGTAATTGTCAATGAGGCAGGGGCATCAGTTTACTCTGCAAGTGATGTTGCGCGTCAAGAGTTTCCTGATTTGCCAGTTGAGGAACGTAGTGCAATTAGTATTGCAAGACGCTTGCAAGACCCTCTCGCTGAATTGGTTAAAATTGATCCGCAAGCAGTTGGGGTAGGTCAGTATCAGCACGATGTTTCGCAAAAAATGCTAGTAGGTCAGTTGGACTTTGTAGTAGAAACAGCGGTGAACCAAGTTGGGGTAACTGTTAATACCGCCAGTCCTCAACTTTTACAACATGTATCGGGTCTAACGAAAACAACGGCACATAATATTGTCACTTATCGAGAGGAAAATGGTGCCTTTACGAGTCGACCTCAATTGAAAAAAGTACCACGTTTAGGACCTAAAGCTTATGAACAAGCTGTGGGCTTCTTAAGGATTCCTGAGGCTAAAAATATTTTAGATAATACAGGTATCCATCCAGAAAGTTATGGGATTGCTAAAGAACTTTTAAGTCGAGCAGGGGTAGTTTCTCAAGAGTTAGGTACTAAGGAAGCAAAAGAAAAGTTACTAACGTTAAAAACAAGTAGGTTATCAGAAGAATTAGGGATTGGTATGGAAACCTTAACTGATATTATTGAGGGGTTAGGGCAACCCGGCCGTGATCTACGTGATGAAATGGCAGCTCCTTTATTAAGGCAAGATGTTTTGTCAATGGACGATTTAAAAGCTGGAATGGAGTTGCAAGGGACGGTGCGCAATGTTGTTGATTTTGGCGCTTTTGTGGATATTGGAGTTAAACAAGATGGTATGGTTCACATTTCAAAATTAAGTCGAAAATTTGTGAAGCATCCAACCGATATTGTAGCAGTAGGTGATGTGGTAACTGTTTGGGTAGATGAGGTTGATCTGAAAAAAGGTCGAGTCGCTTTAACTATGTTAGCTCCTAATGTGTAAGACGGAAAAATTAAAACAAAATGCTCTAAAACTTCAGCGGTTATATGATGATTTATCAAAAAGTAATGATATAACCAATAAGGACCTGCAGCGGTTAGTCGAACTGCTTTCTGTTCAGCATTTTGGAGAGAGTTTCAAGCATTATGCTTACTTTAACCCACGACTGAAAACAACAGGTGGACGCTATCATTTAAATTCTCATGACCTAGACTTTAATAAACTTATTTTTGAATGTCATGGTTTGGAAGAGTTTAAAAAAGTTATTTTACATGAATTATGTCACTATCACTTGCATATTAAAGGAGCCGGTTATCGTCATTGCGATAATGACTTTAAGGTATTATTGAAGCAAACAGGGGGAAGTCGTTTCGCTCCGACTTTACCTTTGAAAAAAGAGGTAAGACTTAAACTCTATACTTGTCAACAATGCGGTCAACTTTATAAGCGGCAACGATACTTAAATGTTAAAAAATTTGGCTGTCAGTGTGGGGGTCGCTTGGACTTGCAGAATTAAGCTAAAAACATGAAGGTTGCGAAAATATATTTTTTTCGTTATTCTATAGATTGTGATGAACTTTTAATGGTATTTTATGAGACGAGTAAATTTCCAATGGTGGATAAGGTTAAATTTGATTTAGAAAATAACTTTTATTCGGGAAAAAGTCCTGAATTATCCTAGTGATAATAGCAGTTACACATTTTTTTCACAAAGTATTAGGTGATAGAGTGGCAGTTATAGGGCTCTTAAACTTAGTCCCATAAAAAATTTGAAAGTAAGGTAAAAATCGGCTATAATTAATAAGGTCGAAAAGAACGATGAACTTAAGTATGGAGGGTGTTTTATGGCTCAGAAAGAATTTTCTGAAAAAAAAATGGCGAATGTTATTAGTCAAGCCAATGAATGGTTTGCAGCATTCCAAGAGAGTAGTTTATATACAAAATTAAATACGTCAGCTCAAGCGAATAGCGAATTAGTTATTATTTCATTTTCAGAATTGATGTATAAAGAAGAATTACGTTCGGGTAAAGAATGGACAGCAACAACTTTAGAAAATATTTTAGTTAATATTTTCCCTAAAGAAGTATCAGAATATGGCAATATTTCTAGCGATATTATTGCTATTTTAACGGCTTATTTTGAATTCTTAAAAGAAGATGGAAAAATTAGCAATGCAGATACTTTAAGCCGTAAATTGGCTAAATTATCATTTGGTGAGGCGACAGAAGTTCCGACACCAACCGTTGAAAAAACTGTTACTAAAAAAGTAGCGCCAGCTACTAAGAAAGCAACAAAAACAACTTATAGTGAAGAAGATGTGCAACGTTTCAATCGTTTTGCGATGGGAAATTCAATTAATACAGGCTCAGTTGCAGCAACACCAAAAGTAGCAACAACTTCTACTAAAACAGTTGGCCGTAATGAACCATGTCCTTGTGGTAGTGGTAAAAAATTCAAAAAATGTCACGGTAAATAAAAAAAAGACTATCGAAAATTCGATAGTCTTTTTTATTAGGAATTTATTCTCATTTAGATCAATGGATTCTCAATTAAAGTCAGTTTGACTAGCAATATAATAACGGGAAAAAATCTTTTTTTGAGTACTATAAATAAAAAAATCAAGTATTTATCCTTATAAATAAAGACTTTATCTTTGTTCTTGTTAGATAATAATATTCTTTGACTAATAAGTTTTTATTTGTTATTATGATAAAGTGATATAAATAACTAAGAGAAAAAGGGGACTATTAATTATGAGTAACTTAATTAACACTAAATTATTTGATTTTGAAGCAGATGCTTATCGCCAAGGAGAGTTTATTAAAGTCAAAACAGAAGATATTTTAGGAAAATGGAGTATTTTCTTCTTCTATCCAGCGGATTTTTCATTTGTATGTCCAACCGAATTAGGTGACTTACAAGATTATTATAAAGAGTTACAAGCAGCGGGTTGTGAAGTTTATTCAGTTTCTACAGATAGTCACTTTGTACATAAAGCATGGGCAGATGCAACTGATACAATTGGTAAATTAGAATATACAATGCTAGCTGATTCAAATGGCCAAATCTCTCGTTTCTTCGAAGTGATGGATGAAGAAGCTGGACAAGCTTTCCGTGGGTCATTTGTAGTAAACCCTCGTGGTGAAATCAAAGCGTATGAAATCCATGATATGGGCATTGGTCGTAATGCTGAGGAATTAGTTCGTAAAGTTGAAGCAGCAATGTTTGTTGAAGAACATGGTGATCAAGTATGTCCAGCTAACTGGAAACCAGGGGCTGATACGATCGCACCAAGTTTAGATTTAGTAGGTAAAATCTAACTATTATCTCGATAAAAAATAGAAAAGGCTCTACCTTACTAAAGGCTAGGGTCTTTTTTTACTAAGACTAAGGGAGTGTAAGTTAAAATGACTAAACATATTTATGATTTAATCGTAGTAGGTGGTGGCTCTGCTGCACTATCAGCAGGTATTTATGCGGGACGTTCAATGATGGACACCTTGATTATTGAAAAAGACAAAATTGGTGGACAGGCAACGACGACATCTAGTGTGGTAAACTATCCGGGTATTCGTAATGGGCAAGGACCTGCCATGATGAACGAAATGCGTTTGCAAGCGGAAGAGTTTGGGACTGAGTTTAAGACAGACGAAATTATCTCAGCAGATGTTAAAGGCGACGTAAAAGAACTAACTGGCAAAAGTGGGGTAGTTTATCAAGCTCGTTCTATCATGATAGCAACAGGGGCTTCACCAAATAAAATTGGATTCCCAGGTGAACAAGAGTTTACAGGACGTGGTATTGGTTATTGTTCGACTTGTGATGGTGAGTTCTTTACAGGATTAGATATTTTTGTTCTAGGCGGGGGGTATGCTGCAGCAGAGGAAGCAGTTTTCTTAACTCGTTTTGGTAAAAAAGTTCATATGATTATTCGCGAACCTGATTTTACCTGTGCTGAGATGACGGCTAATTTAGCCAAGAATCACCCGAAAATTGATATTGTTTACAATACTGAAGTGAAAGAAATTAGTGGCGAGGGGTTGTTGCAAAAAGCAATTTTTGTTAATAATCAAACTGGGGAGGAAACTGTCTTTGAGGCAGATCCAGAAGATGGCTCATTTGGAATGTTTGTTTTTGCAGGAAGTAAACCAAATACAGAAATTTTCAAAGACCAAGTAGAGATGGATCCTCGTGGTTTTATTCCAACAAATGATTTGATGGAAACTAACGTATCAGGTGTTTATGCAATTGGTGATTTACGCGTGAAAGAATTGCGTCAAATCGTCACAGCCGTAGCAGATGGTGCGATTGCAGCGACTAAGGCTGAAAGCTATGTTAAAGAACAAAAAACACGTTTAGGTATCTCAATAGAACCTAAAGAAATTAAAAAAACAAAAGTGACGGAAGAAAAAGCAACCCCAGTGGCAAGTTCAGCAACAGAAACTGTCAAAACGGGTACTTGGTTCCCTCAAGACATGCAAACACAGTTAAAAGGAATTTTTAGTAAATTAACAAAAACAGTGACAATTAAAACAATTTTAGATGCTAGCAATCCTAAAACAATGGAGTTGTCTAGTTTCTTAGATGAATTTGGGGGATTGAGCGATAAAATTATCGTAAAAAATATTTCTCGTGGAGATGATTCAGAGCTAGAAGGGTCAATTAATTTGGAACATTTACCTTCAGCAGTTTTATTTGATGAAACTGATACTTATACAGGTATTAAATTTAGTGGGATTCCAAGTGGTCATGAACTTAACTCTCTTGTTTTAGCGGTTTATAATACAGGAAGTGAAGGACAAGCGATTGAGGCAGCACAATTAGATAAAATCAAAACTTTACCAAAAGCCAAGATTCAAATTTGTGTGTCATTATCATGCCACTATTGTCCAGATGTTGTGGCAGCGTGTCAACGAATTGCATCATTAAATCCTGGTATTGAGGCTGAGATGATTGATACGGCTTTATTCCCAGAACTTAAAAAAGAGAAGAAAATCATGAGTGTTCCAGCTATGATTATTAATGATCAAGAGGTTATTTTTGGTGCTAAATCAATGGATGATATTATTTCAGAGTTAGCAAAATAGTAAAAAAGAGTATCTCAATTAATTGAGATACTCTTTTTTAAACTCTAAACTTTCTCAATCATAAAATCATCAAGTTCTTGTTTACTTAGATTTGCATTTAGGGCGACTAATAGCTTAATCCGGGCTTTTTGACTGTTTAAACCGTTGCAGAATAAGACACCTTTTTTCTCAAGTTGTGCCCCCCCACCTTCATAGCCGTACACACCTTCAGCCACACCATTGAAACAGCGTGAAACTAGTACCACAGGGATATTATTGGCAATTAAATTATCAATAGCAGGTAAGGTTTGTGGAGGTAAATTACCTGCACCTAAGGCCTCGATTACTAAGCCGTCGATTTTACTAGTAGTCAAGAGATCTAAAATGTCTGACCCCATACCAGCATAGGCAGTCACAATAGGTATTTGACCATTAATGCTAGTGACATCGATAGTATGATTAGTAATTAGTTGTTGATAAAAACTAACAATATGTTTATTGACCAAACCGATTGGGCCAAAGGTAGGTGTTCTAAAAGTAGCAACATTTGTTGTATGGGTTTTGGTAACATAACGAGCCGTATGAATTTCATCATTCATCACAACAAGAGCACCTTTATCAACAGATTCTTCATTAGCTGCAACACGAATGGCTGTTAAGAAATTATATAAACCATCTGAACCAATTTCGTTACTTGAACGCATCGCACCAGTTACGACAATTGGTAAAAGATGACCGACAGTAATATCTAAGAAATAAGCTGTTTCTTCTAAGGTATCAGTCCCATGTGTGATCACGACACCATCAATGCCTTCCAAAACACCTTCTTGAATTCTTTTTTTTAAAGCTAACATATGTCCCGGTGTAATATGAGGCGATGGAACATAAAAAAAGTCTTCCACAATTAACTCGATATCCTGCTCGAAGTTGTTAACAACATCTAATAGTGGATTGCTCTGTTTAGTTGACACCGCTCCAGTCTCGCTATCTTCTGCCATAGCGATAGTCCCGCCTGTGTGTAAAACAAGTATTTTTTTCATATCAGCCCAACTTTCTATATAATTAATTCTTGGCAAAAAGCCACTCTTTGTAGTATAGCAAAAAAATCTGATTTCTTGCTGAATTTTGCGAAAATTATTAAGATTGTGTAAAATATACATGAGAGGTGAGTATGTGATAAAAATAGGTTTAACAGGTTGGTCAGAACATGTGGATTTATTAAATAAAAATAACATAAGTTTAGGTGAGTACTCCTCAGTATTACCAATTGTGGAGATTGATACTTTCTTCTACGGTATTCCTAGGGTTAGTACGGTGGCAGAATGGGTAAAAATAACACCACCGACTTTTAAATGTGTAATTAAAGCTCACCAGAGTATGACAACCCATCGACCATGGCAAGATTTTTATGACTCTGAAAAGGAGTTATATCAAAAATATCTCGAATCAATTCAGCCTTTAGTTTCCAGTGACAAACTCTCAGCTATTCTATGTCAATTTCCAGCGTCTTTTCATTGCACAACTGAAAATATTCTTTATTTAAAACGTTTAAGAAAGATTTTTTCGACCTTGCCTTTGGCAATTGAATTTCGCCATATTAGTTGGTATCTACCTGAAAATAAACAAGGAATGGTTGAGTTTATGATGCAGGAGCAACTAAGTTTACTAGTGGTTGATGAACCGCAAGTCCTAGGAAAATCAATTCCATTTGAGCCAATTCTAACAACTTCGCCATTAATTTTCCGCTTACACGGTCGCAATTTAGAAGGGTGGAAGACCCAAGGAGATGATTGGCGGAAAAAACGAACTCTGTATTGTTACAATCGGGATGAATTAAATGAGCTAGCCTTAATAGTCAAAGCTCAGTTGCAACAAACAACTGATATTATCGTTATATTTAATAACAATTCAGGTGGCGATGCAGCGGCTAATGCTTTAACTTTTAAGAGCCTGTTAAATTTGGAGTATAAGGGCTTAAATCCGCAACAGTTAAATTTATTTTAAGAGGAAAATAAATGACTATTTCTGCAGTGTTTTTTGATATAGATGGTACGCTAATTGACTCAAAAGGTAAGGTGTTAGACTCAACTAAGCATGCCGTTAAAGCTATGAAAGAAGCCGGTATAATTTGTGGAATAGCTACAGGTCGAGGTCCGCTGGCTATTTTACCTGAAATTAGAGCGTTAGGATTTGATGTTTATGTAACCTACAACGGTCAATTTGTCTATACAGAAGAAGAAATCCTAAGAGCAGAGTCAATTACTGATGAGATGTTACGCAAGTTAGCTCGTGTAGGTGAGAAACAACAAAGACAGTTATTATTTTGTAGTGATAATATGGTTATGGGACATTGGTTATTAGAACTGGGTCAAAAATCATGGGTTCAAAATTTACGGCGTGTGTTACCTAAATCTTGGCATTTGAAAAGATCAAACTTCGAGAAAAAGATTCATCAACAGGTGAGGCAGCCTAATTTAGTACCTGTACACTATACGAAGTTACGGATTTTAGAAAAACCAATCTATCAATGTCTGTTAGCTAGTCCAGAATCGGAACAAAAAAAATTAATCCAACTTTTTCCGGAGTGTACAATTACGCGTTCCAATCCTTATATGGTAGATATTATTGCTAAAGGGGGATCAAAATGGGAAGGTATCCAATCAGCAGCTAGTTATTTTTCCTTTGATTTATCTCAAACAATGGCTTTTGGTGATAGTTTTAACGATCAAGAGATGTTGGAGTCAGTCGGAGTTGGTATAGCCATGGGAAATGCTGAAAGTCTGATTAAAGATATTGCTGATGAGGTAACCCTTGATCATAATGAAGATGGCATTTTAGAAAGTTTGCAAAAATATGGTGTGCTAGCGAAAGAAAAGGAGCAGTAAGTCGATGACACAGTTTGAAGAGGTTAAAGCATTTCATAAAAAGTTTGATGATCGTCAGCCTGAAGCTCCCACAGCCTTAAGTCAGGAAGAGGCACTGAGGCGAGCTAATTTTATTATGGAAGAAGTAGTGGAGTTATTGCATGCCAGTAGTCATAACAAGCCGACTTGTTTTTATGAATTAGTGGAGCAATTAAAAAAAGGAATGGACGAAACGGTTGTCAAGATAGAGAATCAGGCTAAAAAAATTGATAATCCTTTAGTCTCTCAGGCGGACGCACTAATTGATACACTTTATTTTACTTATGGAACATTTGTATTAATGGGAGTCCAACCGGCTCCTTTGTTTTCGATTGTCCACCAAGCTAATATGGGAAAATTATTTCCGGATGGACAACCACATTACCATCCTCTTACTGGAAAAGTACTAAAGCCCCAAAATTGGGAACATGATTTTGCCCCAGAAAAGAAGTTAGAACAAGAAATGACACGTCAGAGTCAAGTAGGAAAAACCTTAAAATAATATCTATTTTATAAAGGATAATACAAGGAGATATGTCTAAAAAAAGTTTGGTTCTCATTAGAATTAGTTAGTGATAGAAAGAACTAGCTATGTTATACTTGTAAGGAGATACTAAAATTGGCGACCTACAGTGCGTCGTTTAGCGTTGATAAAATAAAATAGCTTAGTTTATTCAATAAGCATGCAGATAATTGAATAGAAACTGGAGGTACTTTCATGAAATTAAGTCCAATTATATGGGGATTAATAGCAGTACTATTTTTAGTGGTAGGGTTATATCTGATCGCTTTGTTTACTAAAGGTAAAAATAAAGAGCAATTAGATGAACTGGAGACACGAAAGAAGGTATTGTTTGATTTATCAATTGGCTCAAAAGTTGAACGGATTAAAAAAATGACTTTGGCAGGTCAAAGTCAGGCTGCCTTCCAAGCCTTAGAAAAACGTTGGATAGCCATTTCTACTAATGATTATGCCACATTAGAACGTCAACTTTTTGAAGCAGAAAGCTTAAATAGTAAATTTAAATTTGGGAAAGTTAAAGTCTTACTAGCAGCAGCAACTAGTAAGATTAGCCAAATGGAAACTGAAGCAGCAAGTGTCAATGAAGGGTTAAAAGACTTAAGTGAAAGTGAAGATCGTAATAGTATCGACATTCAAGCAGCTTTGGATAAGTTCGAAGAATCAAAAGCAACACTGACTAAAAAGTCAGAACTGTTTGGTCCAGCAGCTGAGCCTTTGACGAAGCAAGTTGAGGCATTAGATGAACTTTTTAATCGATTTAAAGCATTAAACACTTCTGGTGACCCGATTGAAGCGGCAGTTGTTTTAGAAAAGGCCGAAAAAGATACTTGGGAATTAGTTACCTTAATGTCTGAAATTAAGCCACTCTTTAAAACATTATCTGAAGATTTTCCAGAACAGATCGATGATTTAGAACAAGGGTATAAAAAATTAGTCACTGAAAAATATAACTTTCCAAATATTGATATCCGTACTGAATTAACAAAAGTTAAATCAAAATTAGAAGCCACTACTGCTGAGTTGGAGAAATGTGAAACTAAAGTAATTGAAGAAAGTTGCGAGGGCATTACCAATCATATTGATCGATTATATCAGATAATGGAGAAAGAAATTGAGGCCAAAGCCTTTGTTGCTAAAAATCTTGTACCGATGCAAGAATTAATAGAACATTCTTTTCAAAATAATCATCAATTAGTGATTGAGGTAGATCATGTTGGGCAAAGCTATAGCCTAAATAATGATGAGATGGGTCGGGCACACGGCTTACAAGCTCATCTAGAAGAGATTAGAAAAGATTATGATCGTATTATTACTAATGCTAATAGCGAAAATGTAGTTTATAGCCAAATTCAAGAAGCAATCGAAGTTAATAATCGTATGTTAGATGTTATTCAAGATCAACAAGTATCACTAAATCAAGCCTTAATTACCTTACGAGATGGCGAGAAACTTGCTCAAGTTAAAATTGAAGAATTTGAATTTCGTTTAAGAAATACCAAGAGACGTGTTGATAAGCAACGTTTGCCTGGGATTCCTGATGGCTATATTGAGTTATTTCATGTGGTAACTGATCGGATTGAAGAGTTATCGCAAGAGTTAGAAGAGTTAATTATTGATATGGATGAAATCAATGAATTAGTTCAGCGCTGTGAAGCTGATTTAAAAATATTAGATGAAAAAACAGATGAATTAGTTGACAGTGCGGCTTTAACTGAGCAAATGCTACAATATGCTAATCGTTATCGCCTAACTCATACTGAGATAAGTGAAGCCTCTGAAAAAAGCTTATATCTGTTCAATCGTGAGTTTCGTTATAAGGAAGCTTTGGATGAAATTGGTGTCGCGTTGGAAAGCGTTGAGCCAGGGGCCTTCAAACGAATTGAATCTTTCTACTATAATGAAAAAAAATAAAGGTCTATTAAATCAAAGTTACTTGAGTAACTTTGGTTTTTTTGTTATGTAAACAAAGTAAGCTTGGTTGATATTCAGGTTAATAAAGACTATAATGTAAAGGATTCTTTAAAGATGACTGACTGATATAAGCTAGTTAAACTAAGATAAAGAAAAGGTGAATGAGATGATTTATTTTGATAATAGTGCAACAACAGCAATTCATCCAAGTGTGTTAGATACATATGTGAAAACGAGTCAACGTATTTTGGGTAACCCATCAAGCCTACATCAATTAGGAAGTCAGGCGACCCGTTTGATTACGCAATCACGCCAACAAATTGCTGAAAATCTGGGTGTAGACGCAGAAGAAATTTATTTTACAAGTGGCGGGACAGAAGGTGATAATTGGGTAATCAAAGGAACTGCTATGGAGAAAAAAGAATTTGGTAACCATATTATCATTTCAGCTATTGAGCATTCAGCTGTCTCTAAAGCAGCTGAGCAACTAACTAAATTTGGATTTGCTGTTAGTATTTTACCAGTTGATAAAAAAGGTCATGCTAAAGTGTCTGAATTAAAAAAATTAATTCGTAAAGAGACAATTTTAGTTTCAGTGATGGCTGTAAACAATGAAATTGGCTCAGTTCAACCAATTAAAGAAATAGGTGACGTTTTAAAGAACTATCCAACTATTCATTTTCATGTTGATGCAGTTCAAGCTCTAGGCAAAATTCCAACAGAGATGTATGTAACAGATCGGGTTGATTTTGCTACGTTTTCTTCACATAAATTTCATGGTCCTAAAGGGACAGGGTTTATTTATTGGCGCAAAGGGCGTCGCTTAGCACCCTTGTTAAATGGTGGGGGTCAAGAGGGAAATAAGCGTAGTGGCACAGAAAATGTCCCTGGTATTGTCGCGATGGCTAAAGCTGTTCGCTTACACGTGACTGACCAAGAGTTAAAAAATCGTCGTGAAGCGAATATTAAACAATATTTGATTGATTCATTAAGTCAGTATGATAAAGTGACCCTTTTCTCTGAGGATTCTGATGTATTTGCTCCACATATTTTATGTTTTGGTTTAAAAGGTATTAAGGGTGAAGTGTTAGTCCATGCTTTTGAGAAAAAAGACATTATCATTTCTACAACAAGTGCATGTTCGAGTAAAAGTAAAGTTGCTGGTGGAACTCTTCATGGGATGGGAATACCAGATGATATTGCGATTACTGCTGTGAGAGTAAGTTTAACAGCCGAATCTTCAATGGTTGAAGCGGAACAATTTATGATTGTTTTCAAACAATTACAAGAACAATTTTCAAAAATTAACGATTAGTCAGGAAGGTAACCGAATGAATTATACTGAAATTATGGTTCGCTATGGCGAACTGTCAACTAAGGGTAAAAACAAACGTATTTTTATCAGTTTATTAGCAACAAATATCAAAAAAGCTTTGCATGATTTTCCGAAAGTCAAGGTTCACGCCGACCGAGACCGTACTCATCTTATTTTAAATGGTGAAGATAGTAGTGGTGTGTTAGAAGCTTTAAAGCCAATTTTTGGTATTCAAAATTTTTCGCCTACTATCCGTGTCGAAAAAAATATGGATGTTATTTACAAAACAGCTGTTGAAATGGTTAAAAAAAACTATGCCGAAGGCAAAAGTTTTAAAGTCAATGCTCGTCGTTCAGATCATGAGTTTGAGATGGATACAAACGAATTGAATAGAGAAATTGGGTATCATGTGATTCAAGCTATCCCTGAGATTGAAGTGAAAATGAAACAACCTGATATTGCCTTACGTGTTGAAATACGAAAAGATGCTGCTTATTTATCATGCGAAACTATCTTAGGAGCCGGGGGACTACCAGTTGGCTCTAGTGGACGTGGGATGTTGATGTTGTCTGGTGGGATTGATTCACCTGTTGCTGGTTATCTGGCAATGAAACGTGGTGTGGAAATAGAAGCAGTTCATTTTCATAGTCCACCATATACAAGTCAACATGCTTTAGATAAAGCAAAAGATTTAACAGTTAAATTAGTTCCTTATGTTGGTAGTATTCAGTTTATTGAGGTGCCCTTTACAGAGATTCAAGAAGAAATTAAAAAAAATGTAGACGAGGGTTATCTTATGACGATTACCCGTCGTTTCATGATGCGTATTACAGATGAAATTCGTGAACAACGCAAAGGCTTAGCGATTATTAATGGGGAGTCATTAGGTCAAGTTGCCTCACAAACCTTGCATAGTATGATTGCGATTAATGATGTGACGGCGACACCTGTTATTCGCCCAGTTGTGGCAATGGATAAAAATGAAATCATTGAAGTAGCGGAAAGAATTGATACTTTTGAGTTGGCGATTCAACCGTTTGAAGATTGTTGTACCATTTTTGCGCCACCAAAACCAAAAACTAAGCCACGCTTAGATCGTGCTCAAGCACTGGAAGCTAAGTTAGATGTGGAAGGTTTAGTGGCTAGAGCTGTAGCAGGAATTACAATTACAGAAATCCAATCAGGTCAAACTTATCTTGAAGGAAAATCAGACGAATTTGATGATTTGTTATAAAAAGTTAGTAGAAAGTCCAGGTTTTATATACTTGGGCTTTTTATTTTGCGGTTAATTTCACAATCACATTGTTATTCTCGGCGTCCAGTGGTAGAATCAAAGTGTGAAGCTTTTAACAAGGAGTGAGATAAATGGAAAAGACAACAGACTGTAAAATCCCTAATGCAACTGCTAAACGCATTCCGTTGTATTATAGATATTTGAAGATGCTGGAAGAATCAAAAGTTGAACGCATTAAATCAAAAGATTTTAGCCAGTTAATTCAAGTACCTTCAGCAACGATACGCCGTGATTTTTCACATTTTGGTGAATTAGGGCGTAGTGGTTATGGCTATGATGTTAGTTATTTGATTGAAGTATTTAGTCATATTTTAAATACACAGGTCGAAAAGAGAATTGCCTTGATTGGTGCAGGAAACTTAGGGAAAGCTTTGGGTAAAAATAATTTTAGACGCAATGAAAACTTAACGATTGTCGCTGCTTTTGATAGTGATCCTGAGTTGATTGGAACAAAGATTAATAATGTTGAAATCTACAGTATGGATGACTTGGCTAGTATAGTAGCAAAAGAAGGTATTACTACGGCTATTTCAACTGTTCCAAGTAAACATTCACAAGGGGCAGTTGATAAGATGGTGGAAGCAGGCATCACAGCGATTCTAAACTTTTCACCTGGCCGTGTGAAAGTTCCTAAAAATGTCAAAATTCAATACATTGATTTGACAACAGAGTTACAAACTTTAATATATTTTGATGAAAATTTTTCATCTAATCAACAATTTAACTTTGCTAATAGTTAACAAGCGCGATTTTTGTTTTCTAATCTACTATTGCGTATACTGAGTTTGTAAGTACAAATAGAGAGGGGACATGAATTATGATGGAAGTAACATTAAAAGGTGACGTTGTTCAAGTAGAAGGAACTCAACCAGAGGTTGGGCAAGTCGCACCTGATTTTTCTTTGGTCAACTTAAGTAAAAAAATTGTTCAATTATCAGATTTAAAAGGACAACCAGTTGTTGTCAGTGTTGTACCTGATATTAATACAAGTGTTTGTCAATTACAGACAAAACGTTTTAATCAAGAAATGGCTAAACTGCCAGAGGTTCAATTTTTGACAATTTCTAATAACACTAAAGAAGAACAAGAGAATTGGTGTGCCGCCGAAGGTGTTGGTATGGAAATGTTACATGATACCGAATTAAAATTCGGGAAATTATATGGCCTACATATTCCGGCAATTGATAAATTAGCTCGTGCCATCTTTGTACTAGATGCTCAAGGAAAGATTATTTATCGTGAAATCACACCAGAAATTTCACAAGAACCTGACTATGATAAAGTGTTAGAAATTTTAAAATAGTACGAGTTGGAATTGACGTAGCTGGTGATACCGTGTAAAATATTGGCAAGACAGTGAATAAGAGGAGTAGCTTTATTAGACCATCTTTAGAGAAAAAATCCTAGGCTGAAAGATTTTGATGGAAATTAAAGTGAAGGTAGCTTATGAGTTGAATGGCTGAATGTAACAGTAAGTTATTCCGAGTCGTGATCGTTATATCACGTTTGAGAGGTAGTTAGTGAGCTAACTATAAATTAGGTGGTACCGCGTTTAGTCGCCCTAAAACACATTTCTGTGTTTTAGGGCTTTTTATTTTCACAAAAATATGTGGCAGTAGAGAAAGAGGGATGTTTATGTCAGAGGAAAAAAATTTAGCAACAAAATATCACCCCCAAGAAGTTGAAGCAGGGCGCTATGACAAATGGGTAAAAGAAAAACGTTTTGAGCCATCAGGAGATCCAGAAGCAACACCGTATTCAATAGTGATTCCGCCACCAAACGTAACAGGAAAACTACATTTAGGTCATGCGTGGGACACGACGCTACAAGATATCATTATTCGTCATAAACGTATGCAAGGGTATGACACGCTTTGGTTACCTGGTATGGATCATGCTGGTATTGCAACGCAAGCTAAGGTTGAAGAGAAATTGGCACAAGATGGAATTAGCCGCTATGACTTAGGACGAGAAAAATTCTTAGATAAAACATGGGAATGGAAAGAAGAATATGCTGGACATATTCGTGAGCAGTGGGGAAAAATTGGAATTTCAGTTGATTATGACCGTGAACGATTCACTCTTGATGAGGGTTTATCAGATGCTGTTCGTAAAGTCTTTGTGAAATTATATGAAAAGGATCTGATTTATCGCGGTGAGTATATTATTAACTGGGACCCTAAAGCGAAAACAGCTTTATCAGATATTGAAGTTATTCATAAGGATGTCGAAGGTGCTTTTTATCACATGAGCTACTTATTAGCTGATGGTAGTGGCAAGAGTGTTGAGATTGCTACAACACGTCCAGAAACAATGCTAGGTGATACGGCTGTAGCTGTTCATCCGGACGATGAACGTTATCAAGATTTAATTGGTAAAAACGTTATTCTACCATTAGTAAATAAAGAAATTCCTGTGGTAGCGGATGAGTACGTAGAAATGGACTTTGGAACAGGTGTTGTTAAAATAACGCCAGCCCATGACCCTAATGACTTTGAGGTTGGAAATCGTCATGATTTACCACGTGTCAATGTGATGAATGAAGATGGTACGATTAATAATCTTGGTGGTAAATATGAAGGAATGGATCGTTTTGCTGCACGTAAGGCAATTATTAGTGACTTGGACAAAGTGGGACGTTTAGTTAAAATCGAAAAAATGACGCATAGTGTAGGGCATTCTGAGCGTAGTGGAGTAGTTGTAGAACCGCGTTTGTCAACACAATGGTTTGTGAAGATGGATCCACTTGCCAAAAAAGCAATGGACAATCAAGCGACAGAGGATAAAGTTGAATTTTATCCGCCACGTTTTGAAAATACCTTTACTTCTTGGATGGAAAATGTCCACGATTGGTGTATTTCACGTCAATTATGGTGGGGACACCGTATTCCAGCTTGGTATCATAAAGAGACAGGTGAGATGTATGTAGGCGAAGAAGCACCAACAGACAGTGAAAATTGGAACCAAGATGAAGATGTTTTAGATACTTGGTTTAGCTCAGCCCTTTTCCCATTTTCAGGAATGGGTTGGCCGGACGAAGAAAATCCAGATTTTAAACGTTACTTCCCTAACTCAACTTTAGTTACTGGTTATGATATTATTTTCTTCTGGGTAAGTCGCATGATTTTCCAAAGTTTAGAATTCACTGATAAAGCTCCTTTTAAAAATGTCTTAATTCATGGCTTGATTCGTGCAGAAGACGGCCGTAAGATGAGTAAATCTTTAGGTAACGGGATTGACCCAATGGAAGTGGTTGAGAAATACGGAGCCGATGCTCTTCGTTGGTTCTTATCTACTGGTTCTACTCCAGGTCAAGATATGCGCTTTAGCTATGATAAGATGGATGCGGCTTGGAATTTTATCAACAAAATTTGGAATGCTAGTCGTTTTGTTCTGATGAATACTGAGGACTTTACTTATGAAGATATTAACTTAAATGGCCATAAAACAGTAGCCGATCGTTGGATTTTAACTCGTTTAAATGAAACAATCGAACGTGTGACTACCCAATTTGAAAAATTTGAATTTGGTGAAGCGGGTCGTCATTTATACAATTTCATCTGGGATGATTTCTGTGATTGGTATATTGAAATGAGTAAAGAAGTATTGTATGGTGAAAATGAAGCACAAAAACAAATGACTCGTAGCATTCTAGTTCATGTTTTAGATAACATTATGCGTCTGGTTCATCCAATTATGCCGTTTGTATCTGAAGCTATTTGGGAAAAAATCCCACATCAAGGGGATTCAATTGTCGTTGCACCGTACCCAACAGTCAATGCCGATTTTACTGATAAAAAAGCAGCGGAAGGCATGGAAATTTTAAAAGAGTTAATTCGTTCAGTTCGTAATAGTCGTTCTGAGGTAAACACACCGATGTCAAAAACAATTACTTTACTAATTAAAACAAATGATGTTGCAGCAGAAGAGTTCTTGAAAGAAAATATCAATTATATTGAACGTTTCTGTAACCCAGAAGAATTAGTGATTTCACCAACGATTGAAGCGCCAGAACTGGCTATGAGTGCAGTCATTACTGGAGCTGAACTGTATCTGCCATTAGCTGATTTGATTAACATTGAGGAAGAAATCATGCGCCTTGAAAAAGAGTTAGATAAATGGACGAAAGAAGTGAAGATGGTTCAAGGTAAATTATCAAATGAACGTTTTGTTTCCAATGCTCCAGAAGCAGTAGTTGCTGGTGAACGAGAAAAAGAAAAAGATTATCTTGAAAAACAAGCTGCTGTTAAGGAACGTATCGCCACGTTAAAAAAATAAGTGATATTAAAGGAGTAATGTCATGAATTATGAGCAAGCGATTGCCTGGATTCATGGCCGCCTACCTTTTGGTTTGCGTCCTGGATTGGCTAGAATAGAGGCGTTGCTTGAACTTGTCGGCAATCCTCAAGATAAATTAAAATTGGTTCATATTGGTGGGACCAATGGTAAAGGATCAACGGTTGCCTGTCTTAGACAGTTGTTAGAAGCGGAAGGGTTACGTGTCGGTACGTTTACGTCGCCCTTTATTGAAAGATTTAATGAGCGCTTATCAATTAATCACCAACCGATTAGTGATCAAGATTTAATCAACTTAGTTGAAAAATATCAGCCTTTAGTTGCTAAATTAGATCAAGATCCACTGCTACAAGGGATCACCGAGTTTGAAGTAATTACAGCAATGATGTTTGATTATTTCGTTGAGCAACAAGTTGAGATTGGAATCATTGAGGTTGGCTTAGGGGGATTATTAGACAGCACCAATGTTTTAACTCCTTTAGTTTCAGCAATTACGACATTGGGTCTTGATCATATGGATATTTTAGGTGACAGTTTGGAAGAAATCGCCGAGCAAAAAGCGGGGATTATAAAGACAGAGACCGAGGTCGTACTTGGTAATATTCCTAGTAAGGCTCTAGAAGTTATGATGAATCGCGCTCAGGAATTAGGCAGTCAAGTTTATTTATTTGGGCGAGATTTTACTGGTCTAGCTAACCAATCATTAGGGTTAATGGGGGAAAATTTTTGTTATGTTAGCGAAAAATTACGAAATATCGAACTAGTAATACCTCTTGTCGGGCAGCATCAGATTGAAAATGCCAGTTTAGCTATCAAAATCTATGAGTTATTAGCTCCTCATTTAAATTACCCTGTAAAAGCTGAGAAGATCGAAGCCTCTTTAAGGCAAGTTACCTGGCCTGGCCGAATGGAAGTCTTGAGTGAATCACCTTTAATTATGCTGGATGGTGCTCATAACGAACCTGCTTTGGTGCGGTTAGTTGCCAATCTTAAAGAATTGTTTCCGACGCAACAGGTGACGTTGTTATTTGCAGCGTTGACAACTAAAGATGTCAAAAAAATGTTAGAGATGTTAGCAACTGTTTCTAACAGTCAACTTGCCTTGACCACCTTTTCTTATCCAAAAGCCTACCAATTGGAAAATTATGTTAACGTAGTGCCGTCAAAAAAAGCAGTGATGGTCTCGGATTGGCAAGAATTTGTCAGTAACTTTAGAAAATCAGCACAAGAAAATGAGGTTTTAATTATTACTGGATCGCTATACTTTATCTCAGAAGTAAGAGCGTTTTTGTTAAAAGGAGAAGTGGAATAAATGGCATTAAAAGGTTTGATTTTTGACATGGATGGCTTATTATTAGATACAGAGAAACTGTATTGTAAGGCCAATTTAACTATTGCGCCTAAGTACGGTATCACAACTTATGATGAATCTTACTACATGAAATATGTTGGTACCTCAGATGAAGAATTGTATGAAGCCTATTATCAAGATTTTGCAGAATTTGGGCGTGAAAATATTGAGGGATTTATCAAGGAAGCCCACGAAGAAGTTAAGGCGTTGTTTTTGGCGGGTAAAGCGGAACTAAAGCCAGGCGCTATCGAGTTATTGGATTATTTGAAAGAACAAGAAATTCCTTGCGTTGTCGCTTCAAGTAATTTACGTAGTTTTATCACTATTCTATTAGATAAGGCAGGAATTACTTCTTATTTTTCGGGTGTCATCTCGGGCGAGGATGTCAAACGAGCCAAGCCGGACCCAGAAATTGTCGAAAAGGCAGCTTCTATGCTTCAGCTTGCACCTAAAGATTGCTTAATGTTAGAAGATTCTTTCAATGGTGTGATAGCTTCTAGTGAGGCAGGTGTTCCTGTTATCATGATTCCTGATTTATTACAACCAACTCCTGAAATTAAGGAGCGAACACTGGAAGTTTTCCCAAGTCTTTATGATGTGAAAAACTATTTAGCTGAATAATAAAAAAATAAAACTCCTTTTGCGTATCTTTTTAGTAAGAACGGTGAAAGGAGTTTTTTTGTGAAGGAAAAAGATAAGGAACTAACTAATTTAGTTCAAGTAGATCGACCAAGAGAGCGTTTAGTTAGTTCTGGTACAGCAGCTTTATCAGTGCAAGAACTATTGGCGATTGTTTTACGTAGTGGAACCAAGGAAGATAGTGTGATGCAATTGGCTAAAAAACTATTGGGCTGTTTTGATAGTCTCTATGATTTTAAACTGGCGAGTTTAGAGGAGTTACAGCAAACCAAAGGGATTGGTTTAGTGAAGGCGGTGGAGCTACAGGCTGTATTGGAGTTGGGGAGGAGACTAGCAAAGGAAAATCAGCAAAAATATGGAGAGGTTATTTCAAGTCGTAGTGTAGGATTATTATTGATAGAGGAGTTAAAGGATTTACGTCAGGAACATTTAGTAGCGCTTTATCTAAACAATAAGAATGAGATTATTAAACAAGAAACGCTCTTTATTGGTGGGTTGAATCAGGCGGTTGTACATCCAAGAGAAATTTTTAGTTACGCAGTTAAGTGCTGTGCCGCCAAGTTTATTATTGCTCATAATCACCGTGAGAAACGTTCGTGATTGAAAAGATTGCGCACGCTTCTTAGGGGGATAACAACTAACGTAGCGTGAACTCTTAAACTCACAGTTGAAATGAAAGGGTAACGCCTTGAAGCGACTGCTCTAATACTCCGACATGCTTTGGTTGTAAGTGTAGACGATTGAGGTGTGAATCTCGGTGAAGTCGGCTGAAAGGTATCGTCTGATAGGTAGTTTTTATCAACGAAATGGCTCTGTGATTAGAGTCTGTATCTGATAGGTCGGGAGTCGTAAAAAACTTAATAAGGTGAGAATGTGCCAGCGCACTGACAAACTATCGAATGAACTATCTGTAAGTGAGTAATGCTCAGAAATGAGTTAAAACTGACTGTTTGTCAGTTACGTTCTGTGGGCGAGTAGCTAGGGTGGTTCCGAAAGCACCATACACAGTTAGAGGCTGTGTGAAGGACGTCAGATAAAAGATAGCACCTAAGTTAAGAAGTGATAGGTTTATGGGAACGTTGAAAGCTATCAACATGGAGAGGACACTCTCTAAGAAGTGTTGTGGGGGAAAGTCATCAGATATAACACCACTTAATGATAGTGAGAGTAGAGGGATGAGCGGAGAAGTTTCTGTAATGGAGATGGAGCAATAGCCTCAAGTCGTTGAATCGTGATGTGTTTAACTCAGTTAGTAGCAGCTATTTTTATTTAAAGTTTAGCGAGACAGTGGGGGAGTTTCTTATTAAACTTGGGAAGTCAGTTGCTAAAGCGATATGCAAACAGGAAAATATGTCAAGATAACTGAGAAAAACTAGTGATTGAACGATGGAACGCCGTGTACGGTGAAAGCTGTACGCACGGTGTGGAGCGGGGGAAAAATTGGCGATAACGTCAAAAATTTACCTATCGCTATCATCAGGAAATATTGAACCATCAGCCAACGATATTGCTTTTACTAAACGTTTAGCAAGTTGTGGTCAATTGATGGGGATCGAATTATTAGATCATTTGGTGATTGGTGAGGATTATTATTGTAGCTTAAAAGAACGGAACCTTTTTTAGCAATCGTTTTACTTGCTTTTAATTCCGTCATGGGGTATTATGATATTGTAATACTAATTGGTAGTAACGTAGATGCTGTTCACATTTTGTAATGCAACACCTCTATCGTGACCATGCTAAGTTTTACAAATTTAAGTGCATTAAAAAAGCACGAGGAGGAAACACATTATGGAACAAGGTACAGTAAAATGGTTTAACGCAGAAAAAGGCTTCGGTTTCTTAGAACGCGCAGACAATGGTGGCGATGTATTCGTACATTTCTCAGCTATCCAAGGTGAAGGATTCAAATCTTTAGAAGAAGGTCAATCAGTTTCATTCGATATCGAAGAATCAGATCGTGGACCACAAGCTACTAACGTAGTTAAAAACTAATTATAACTATTAACCATACCCTTCCTTTAGAGGAAGGGTATTTTTGTTTATAAAAAATAAAAAACAGTCAAGCGTAAACTTGGCTGTTTTATCATTATTAATTAGCGGGCGCGGCTTTTGCGCATTGCTTTACGACGGTTATCATTTACCATATTTTCTTTTTCTTCCATTGGTTCAATGACAGTCTTTTTAACACCATACATCAGACCAGCTAAAGTTGCAACAGTAATAGTAGTACCAGTTACAAATCCAGATACAAATTTTTTCATCAACGTCACCTTCTCTTTAAGATTTATTTATACCCTCATTATCTAATAAAAGCTAAAAAAAAGCTAGCAAAAAGAAACTATCGCTTTCCTATAACTTTTCTTAATAAAATGCTAAAATAATAATGAATTGGAGGGATTTAGTATGACTAAAATTATTGCCCATCGTGGTAGCAAAGGAACACACCCAGAAAATACCTTGATTGCTTTTAGAGAAGCCATTGAGTGTGGCGCTGATGGCATTGAGTTAGATGTTCAGTTTACAAAAGATGGAGAACTGGTTGTGATTCATGATAATCAGGTCGATCGGACAACTAACGGGACTGGTGAAATAATAAGCTTTACGTTAAGAGAGTTAAAAATGTTAGATGCTGGGAGTTGGTTTAGTCCTGAGTTTAAAGATGAGCGTATTCCGACATTTTCCGAAGTTCTAGAGGTTCTTTTTCAGGACAATTTCAAAGGACTATTAAATATAGAATTAAAAACAGATGAAAAAGACTATCCAGGGATTGAAGAAGCTGTCTCAGACCTCTTGCACAAGCGAAATTGGCCCTTTACTTACATGTATTCTAGTTTTAACTTTGACTCCGTTGAACGTATGCATCAGTTAGAACCAACGATACCTCTGGCTTATATTATGGGAGATCAGCCTAGAAAAATTCGAAAAGCTGAAAAAATATCGTATTTAGAAGGGCTTCATCCTAAAGTTACTTGGGTGTTAAAAGAGCAAGATAATGTAAAAAAATCTTCTAAAAAACTACGACCTTGGACAGTCAATTCTGAGGATGATTTGGCTGTATGTTTTGAATTAGGTATTGAAGCCGTTCATACAGATTATCCTCGTAGAGCTTTGGCTTTACGAGCTAAAAATAAACAATTAACTAATGAGGAGTAAGCGAGTGAAGAAAGAAAAAGTATTGGTGATAGTTGGACCAACAGCGGTTGGGAAGACTGCACTAAGTATTGAGTTAGCAAAAAAGTATCAAGGCGAAATTATCAGTGGGGATTCACTACAAGTGTACCGTGGATTAGATATCGGAACTGCTAAGGCTACTCTAGAAGAACGCCAAGGTATTCCCCACCATTTACTAGATGTTTGCGATCTGGGGGACACTTATTCCGTTTCCGACTTCCAAGTAGCAGGACGTCAAAAAATTCAAGAAATTACAACTAGAGGAAAGCTGCCAATTGTTGTAGGGGGGACAGGTTTGTACATTCAAGCCTTACTCTTTGATTTTGAATTAGGTGGTAAAGAAGAAACAGCTTCTAATGAGACGTTAAGAAAAGAGTTGGCAGAGTATGGTGATAGATATGGACACTTACAGTTGTGGGAACGTCTCAATGAGCAAGATAGCGCCGCTGCGGCAGTTATTCATCCTAACAACGTGAAACGTGTAATGCGTGCCATCGAGGTATTTGAATTGACTGGCCAAAGTATTATGCAACAGAAACAGGTTGATTTCAAAGATTTAACTCAAGCTCTTTATGACGTTAAGTTAATTGCCCTTACGACTGAACGTGATAGGTTGTATCAACGGATCAATCAACGGGTTGATCTAATGGTAGAATGTGGCGTTTTGGAAGAAGCGAAAAAAGTCTATGAGTTTGGGAAATGTCAAGCGGAACAAGGGATTGGTTATAAAGAGTTTTATCCCTATTTTGAAGGGGAACAGCCTTTAGAGGCTGCCAGTGAACTTGTTAAGCAACAGTCTCGTCGTTATGCCAAAAGACAGTTAACGTGGTTTAGAAATCGAATGACAGCTTCTTGGTGGGACTTGGTTCAAGATCCCTCAAGTCAAAAAAGCTTAGAAGAGGAAGTCGAAGAGTGGCTATAAAAAAGGAGGCGTTTAGATGCTAAAAAAAGAAAGAGTGATCTTAGTTGGGGTTGAAACTGCAGATAACTATCAATATTTTAGTGAATCGATGGCAGAGTTAAAAAATTTAACCGAAACAGCCCAAGGAGAGGTTGTTTTTCAGTTATTACAAAAAAGACAAAATGTTGATCGTCAAACGATTATTGGGAAGGGAAAATTAGAAGAATTGGTTCAACTAGTTGATGCTCATGAAGCAGACATTGTTATTTTTAATCAAGAGCTAACTCCGAGACAAGGGACATTGATTACTGAAGCTGTAGGAGTTCGGGTGATTGATAGGGTGCAATTGATTTTAGATATTTTTGCTATGCGTGCTCAATCCAAGGCAGGTAAGTTACAAGTAGAGTTAGCTCAGCTAAACTATCTATTGCCACGTTTAGTTGGTCAAGGGTTAGTCTTATCACGTTTAGGTGGTGGGATTGGGACTCGTGGACCAGGTGAGACTAAACTTGAGACCGATCGTCGTCATATTCGTAATAAAATAACAAATATCAAAAGAGAATTAAAAGAAGTCACAGCTAGTCGTGAACGAAACCGTCAACAACGTCAAGAGTCAAATGTTTTTCAAATCGGATTGATTGGTTATACTAATGCTGGCAAGTCAACATTGTTAAACATGTTAACAGAGGCAAAAACTTATTCTGAGGATCAATTGTTTGCGACTTTAGACCCGTTAACTAAACAGTGGCAATTAACAGAAGGGTTTAAGGCAACCTTAACTGATACCGTTGGGTTTATTCAAGATTTGCCAACCCAATTGATTGAAGCCTTCCAATCAACCCTTGAAGAAAGTCGAACAATGGATTTATTACTACATGTTGTTGATGCTAGTTCAGAAGATCGTGACTTGCAGGAAAAAACAGTTTTAGGGCTAATAGAAGAGTTGGGTATGTCAGGTATTCCTGTTTTAACAGTCTATAATAAGATGGATCAAGTCTCAGAAGCTAGCTTTATACCAACTCTGTTTCCTAATATTCAGTTATCAGCTAAGAATCCAACAGATAAAGAAGAGCTAGAAGCTGGTATTCGCCAGATGTTGATGGAAATGTTTGAGCCATATGAAAAAACATTATCAGCAGATATGGGCTATCTTTTGATAAAATTGACGACTGACACACTGGTTGTTTCGCAAGAGTTTGTTGAAGAAACAGAGGAATACATTGTAAAAGGTTTCGCTCCAAAAAGTTCCCGTTGGCTAGAAGCAGAGGAAATAGCTGAATTTTAAATGGGAATAATGCAAGTGGTCGAGTTAGTATTTTTAGCATAGTTATCGTACTAAGTGTATTCGGATATTGATGGAAATTTCATTTCGGTAAGATAAAATGAGTGAGTTGATTGTTAATTAAAGGAGAGTGAAGGTTTCGATTTTTACGAGCTAGAAGATGATGGTTAAGTCTGACTGTCTCGATTTTTATGGTATTACATAAAATAATAAATTGGTAAACCTTTGGTATATATAGGTTTTGCAAGGTGAGGTATCAAAATAAAAAGTCTTGAATAAATTTCAAGATTTTTTATTTTTTTGTCTTTTTGATGTTAGGTTTCCTAACATCAGATGTTGACAGCCTTTTTTGAGATTGTTATTCTTAAACATGTCAATGGCGAGGAGAGATATTATGAGTGAGAAAGAGTTACGTAAATCTATGTCGGTTTTTCCAATTGGTACAGTTATAAAATTAACGGATTTAAGTGCTAGACAGATTAGATATTATGAAGCCCAAAAGTTGGTTACACCCAAAAGAACAGATGGGAATCAACGAACTTATTCATTAAATGATGTCGATCGCTTATTGGAGGTTAAAGATTGGTTAAAGGCTGGTTATGACATGGCGGGTATTCGTAGTATTTATCAAGAGAAGTCCGCTACAACTACTATTCAGTGGGAAGAGCATCGTTTGACTGATAACGATGTGAGACGCCTATTTTATGATGATATTTTGTCAGAAAGCCGTCTAGGAGCAACAACTCCTTTTAAGAGGAGCTAACAAATTTCAATTAAATGACAGAACGAGAGGGACGATAGGTATGGAAGAGATGTTAGATTTAGAAAGAATTGCTGAAATTAAAGAAATTGCTAAAAAAGAAAATGTCAGATTTTTACGTTTAATGTTCACTGATGTAATGGGGACAATTAAAAATGTTGAGGTTCCAGTTAGTCAGTTGGATAAGGTTTTGAGTAATAAAATGATGTTTGATGGTTCTTCAATTGAAGGCTTCGTTCGAATTGAAGAAAGTGATATGTATCTCTATCCAGATCTATCAACTTGGTTGATTTTCCCTTGGGAAAATGGGGAAGGATTAGTAGCACGTTTGATTTGTGATATTTATACTCCGGAAGGAAAACCCTTTGCAGGAGACCCTCGTGGTAACCTAAAGCGAGTAGTCGCTGAAATGAAAGAGTTAGGTTTTACTTCTTTCAATCTTGGACCAGAACCAGAGTTCTTTTTGTTCAAATTAGATGAGCAAGGTAAGCCGACGACGGAGTTAAATGATGCAGGTGGGTATTTTGATTTTTCCCCACAAGATTTAGGTGAAGATTGTCGTCGTGATATTGTGTTAGAATTAGAGAATTTAGGCTTTGAAGTAGAGGCATCCCATCATGAATGTGCCCCAGGTCAGCATGAAATTGATTTTAAATATGCTGATGTTATGGAAGCTTGTGATAATATTCAGACCTTTAAATTAGTTGTCAAGACAATTGCGAGACGTCACGGTTTACACGCGACTTTCATGCCAAAACCATTACATGGGATAGCTGGTTCAGGTATGCACTGTAATATGTCGTTGTTTAATGAAGATGGTAATGCTTTTTATGATGTCGAAGGTGAACGCGAGTTGAGCCAAACTGCCTACTATTTTCTAGGGGGCCTTTTAGAACATGCTCGGGCTTATACCGCGATTTGTAATCCTACGGTCAATTCATATAAACGATTGGTACCTGGCTTCGAGGCACCTGTCTATGTGGCTTGGAGTGGTCAAAATCGTTCTCCATTGGTACGTGTTCCAGCTTCAAGAGGTTTATCAACTCGTTTAGAGCTACGCTCAGTAGATCCGTCAGCCAATCCTTATTTAGCAATGGCTGTTTTGTTAGAAGCTGGTTTAGATGGTATTCGTAAACAAACAACACCACCTCAAGAAGTTAATCGTAATATATATGTAATGAATGAAGCCGAGCGTGAGGCAGCTCAAATTACCGATCTACCATCAACGCTACATAATGCTATTAAGGCAATGCGTCATGATGAAGTGATTAAAGGAGCCCTAGGTGAGCATATTCATGCTAATTTTGTTGAAGCCAAACGTTTAGAGTGGCATGCTTTCCGTCAGCAAGTTTCGGAGTGGGAAAGAGAACACTACCTAGAATTATTCTAATTAGCATAACGTATCATTAGTCCCCTTATAAGATGACCTTTGTTTAAAAGTAGTCATCTTATAAGGGGTTTTTAGGTAATGGCAAAGGGGTAAGGTCAGCTTAATAGGATGATGCGATAAGTCTGATTTAGTGTTGTTTGGTATTAATCAGCACTCTATTAAAAAATTCTGTTACCAAGACGACAAGTAAAGCTAATATACTTATGACCAAGGTGGAACTCTCAATAATTAAAACTTTTTCTTTTTGTGACTATTCGGATAAGTTTTCTTGATAATTGCCATAAAATTTTCGCTATGTCTTTAATTAGTTACTCTAATTCATCTTGATACGCCCTTAGTAACTCAGACTATCCTGAATAAAAAACGGTCTAAGACTATTTACAATCGGTGTTAGGTTAGTGTGTCCATTTATTGACATCCTCATACAGTACGGTTGACAAGCACGTAAACTATTTAAGTTGTGAGGGTTCTAGTTGTTATTTTCGCCACTAACTTGTTGCTACTTTACTAACTCTATCTCAATAGGAATCGTATGAATCAGTCTTATTAGAACTAGCGTAAGTAGGTATTTTTTAGCCTTAACAGTGATAAAAATAATAGGTTAGATTCTGACTTAATGGTATAATTTGAACCAAGCCTTAACTACTAACAGTGAGTTACTAGATGGTATTAAACTATTTTTAAACCAATGAGCATACGCGAAGGAGCTTTAAATGATGTGGAATGAAATCTATCGAGAGTGGTGCCAAGTGGAAGGGTTAGCTGAGGAAGTTGTAAAAGATTTGGCTTACTTGAAAACACAGCCGGATCAATTAAAAGAGGCTTTTTATGCACCTTTAGAATTTGGAACAGCTGGGATTAGAGGAAGATTAGGTGCAGGGATTAATCGTATCAATCGTTATACTATTAGACAAGTAAGTGAAGGGCTCGCAAGATATATTGACAGTTTTGGGGAAGGTTATAAAGCCCAAGGTGTGATTATAGCTTATGATTCCCGTTATTACTCAAAAGAGTTTGGATTAGAAACGGCAAAAGTTTTAGCTAGACATCAAATTAAAGCTTATTTATTTGATGAGATGCGACCCACTCCAGAGCTATCTTTTGCTGTTAGAGAGTTGGGTTGTTTTGCTGGTGTTATGATTACAGCCAGCCATAATCCTGTGGCTTATAATGGTTATAAAATATATGGTCCAGATGGGGGGCAGTTGCCTCCCAAGCAAGCTAATCAGTTAACAAAATTTGTGAGACAAGTTAAGAATCCCCTTGAAGTAAAGGTGGCCGAACATAGTGAGACTAGCCCCCACCAGTTGATTGAAATAGTTGGCCCAGAGATTGATGAATGTTACCTTCAAAAGGTTACTTCAGTGATCATGTCGCCACAATTAATTGCAGCATATGGTCAAGAGTTGAAGATTGTTTATACACCTCTACATGGAGTCGGTAAAAAAATAGTGACAAATGCTCTTGCACGAAGTGGTTTTGAGGCTGTTATAGTAGAGCCTCATCAAGCCGAGGGGGATCCAGCTTTCCCAACTGTTGTCTCACCGAATCCAGAAGAACTTACAGCTTTTGAGTTAGCTATAGCCTTAGCTAAAAAAGAAGAAGCTGAGATCGTTGTTGCCACCGATCCTGATGCTGATCGATTAGGTGTAGCAGTTCGTAATGGTAGAGAGTATCAATTACTTTCAGGTAATCAGATAGCCGCCTTATTAGTTCATTATTTATTAATCAACAAAAAGGAAAAAGGGACCTTGCATCCTAAGGAAACTGTCATTAAATCTATTGTCTCAACAAATCTAGTCAATGAAATCTGTAAAGAATTTGATAGCCAGGTTATTGAAGTTCTAACAGGGTTTAAATTTATTGGTGAAAAAATTGCGGAGTTAGAACTAAAGGATGAGACTGCTTTTTTATTTGGTTTTGAAGAAAGTTATGGTTATTTGATTAAACCCTTTGTTCGTGATAAAGATGCGATCCAAGCTTTTATTTTATTAGCAGAAGTCACTGCTTATTACAAATCAAGGCAAGAAACCTTACTGCAAGGATTGGAAAAGTTATCGCAAAATTATGGCTATTTTAAGGAAGAAACACTATCCTTAACTTATGAAGGAATTGCAGGCAAAGAGCATATTCAGACATTGATGTCTTTTTTTAGAACGTCATCTATGAAGACAATAGGTGGTGTTGAAGTTGTTGGTGTCTCAGACTATCAAAGCGGATTAAAAATAGACCGACGTTCTGGTACTAGTTCTTCACTAGATAGCACGCACTCAGATGTGTTAAAATATTATTTAGTTGATGACAGTTGGCTAGCTATTCGTCCGTCTGGAACAGAACCTAAGATTAAATTTTATTTTGGTGTTACTGGTAGTTCGGAGAAAGAGGCGTCAAATAAATTAATTAAGCTGTTGAAAGCTATTGAAACCTTGATTGCCTGTGTACCAAAGAGTAATAAGTGAATTTATTAGGGGATAGTTGGAGAGAATAAAGTAAGGAGTGATAGGTATGCCAAAGTTAGAGGCATCAAATGATATAATTGAAAAAGTTAGTCAATTATATAAGGCTTTAGGGGATCCGACTAGATTAAAGATTTTAACCTTACTCAGTCAATCCGAGATGAATGTGAGTGCGATTGTGACAGAAATTGGTTTAGAACAATCAGCAGTTTCCCATCAATTGAAATTGTTGCGAAATAATCATGTGGTCAAATCAAGAAAAGAAGGTAAAATTGTTTACTATTCCCTAGATGATCAACATGTTGTTGATATATTAGGTCAAACCTTTCAACATATTCGTCATATCGACAAATAAAAAAGAAGCGCCTCAAGACAGTTGTTCAAAAGAAAATTTGAACAGGAAAGTTGAGGCGCTTTTTTTAGTTTAGCCAAAGAAGCTGAAATCTTGTAAGTCTAATTCGTCAATAATAATTGAGGCAGTTTCCTCGATAGATAAATCAGCAACGTTAATAACGACACACCCAATTTTTTTATATAAATCTGCAGCGAATTTAAGTTCTTCGTTAATGCAATCAATATTAGAATAGGCCGTGTCAGGGTTAAGGCCATAAGCTCTCATACGTTCTTGTCTAATCTTATTTAGAATGTCAGGATTATTAGTTAAGCCGACAATTTTTTTAGGGTCAACATCCCAGAGTTGAGAAGGGATATGGGCTTGAGGCATAAGAGGCAGGTTAGCAACTTTTAGGTTTTTATTGGCTAAAAATAAACTTAAAGGTGTTTTAGAAGTACGCGAAACACCTAGTAATACAATGTCAGCCTCTAAGAAACCCTTTGGATCCTTACCGTCATCATATTTAACTGCAAACTCCATTGCGCTAATACGATTAAAGTAATCTTGGTTAAGAGAGTGAACAGCTCCAGCTATGCGATTAGGTTCGATAGTTGACCGTTTCGAGATTTCGTTTACCAAAGGAGACAGTAAATCCATACAAAAAATATCATGTTCGGCACAAAAAGCATTGGCGACTTGAATAAACTCTTTAGAAATCATAGTATGGATAATAATAGCTTCATCAGCCAAGGCACCTTCTAAAGCTTCCATCAATTCAGCGGTTTCACTCACAAATGTTTTGCGAATAAAGGTGATATCCAGTTCTTCATATTGAGCAACTGAAGCTTGGGCTAATT
Source organism: Vagococcus intermedius (assembly GCF_029144185.1). Taxonomy (NCBI): domain Bacteria; kingdom Bacillati; phylum Bacillota; class Bacilli; order Lactobacillales; family Enterococcaceae; genus Vagococcus; species Vagococcus intermedius. The sequence continues at coordinate 703,755 of NZ_CP110232.1, forward strand.
TGGAAGCTGTTTCTCCTGCGGAGTCAGAAATAATGTAAATATAGATTGATTTTTTCGACATGCTAAATTTCCTTTCTTGCATTTCTGTTTTTAATATTATAGCATAGTTTTGACAGAGAAAGGCAGTTGATGAGAAGCATGCATTTAGAAGAAGCGCTGAAAGTAATGAAAACCCAAGGGTTTAAGTACACAAAAAAACGCGAAGCAATGTTGCAATTTCTAATTGAAGAAGATAAATATACGAGTGCCAAAGAAGTCTATGATTTTATGTCAGATGATTACGCCGGAATCAGTTATGACACTATTTACCGAAACTTACATGATTTTTCTAAAATTGATTTATTAGAAGTGACAGAACTAAATGGTGAAAAGAAGTTTAGATTTCATTGCAGTCATCAACATATAGGACATCACCATCATTTTATTTGTACGGAATGTGGGGCAACTAGAGAGATTAGGATGTGTCCGATGGATTATTTTAAGGAGCAACTTTCAGGCTGTGAGATTGAAAGCCATCGTTTTGAAATTTTCGGAAAATGCGAAAAGTGTTTAAGTAAAAAATAGGATATAAAAAATATCTAAAAGAAGAGTGTTTACGTAAAAAATAGGATATAAAAAATATCTAAAAAAAATTCAAAAGATAGTTGACGTAAAAAAATACTTTCGTTATAATGTAAAAGGACAGTTTTTTTGACGTTTAAGCAACATAACATATAAAAAACGGTTACTTTTTAAGCACGGGGGGAGGGAATTTGTATGTCAAAAACAGTTGTTAAGAAAAATGAATCTCTTGATGATGCTCTTCGTCGCTTCAAACGTTCCGTTTCAAAAACTGGTACTTTGCAAGAATACCGCAAACGTGAGTATTACGAAAAACCAAGTGTGAAGCGTAAGAAAAAATCTGAAGCAGCGAGAAAACGCAAGAAATTCTAGTTTTCAAAGATTGGAGCTGATTGTATGTCGCTTCTTACAACGTTGAACGAAGATATTAAAACAGCGATGAAAGCTAAAGATAAACCAACTTTAGATGTTCTTCGTTTACTAAAATCATCTGTTCAAAACGAACAAATCTCAAAAGGCGCAGACTTAACTTCGGAAGAGGAAGTGACAGTTCTAGCCCGTGAAATGAAGCAACGTCGTGATTCACTAGTTGAATTCGAAAATGCTGATCGTCCAGATTTGGTTGAAACAGTAAAAGCGGGAATTACTATAGTTGAAAAATACTTACCTAAACAATTAGACGAATCTGAGGTTCGTGAGATTGTAGCTGAAGCCATTGAAAAAACTGGAGCAACTTCTGGAAAAGAATTTGGTAAAGTAATGGGTGCAGTGATGCCTAAAGTTAAAGGTAAAGCTGATGGTAATTTGGTGAATTCAGTAGTGAAAGAGCTACTAAATTAAGCAAACATAAAAGTTAACAGAGACTCTCTGTTAACTTTTTTTGTATCCTTAAAATCAAGTCATTCAGCAGTTTTGAGATTTGTAAAGTAAAATGAGGAATTCTTTTTTTGATTAAAAGACAATTATAATCCTAGAGGGAAGTTTCTTTTTTCGATATTAAAAGTATGGTATATTTAAAGGGGTAAAATAGATTAATTAGTGAAGGAGATGTTCTTTTTTTGTTAGACTCAATCAAAGAATCTTTAGAAATCTTGGTTAAAAATCAAGATGAAGTTCATCAATTATTAGGAAACAATGATCAACATTTAAAATTGATTGAAGAGAATCAGCATGTAGACATTCATAGTCGCGGTGAAGTGATTAAGATTACGGGTGAAAAAGAAGCAGTACAGCAGGTTTTTAATATCTTGAAAAAGCTTCAAATTTTAATTTTACGTGGGATTCCAATTAGTACCCCTGATGTTGTGACAGCCTTAAAAATGGCAAACAAAGGGACTTTGGACTATTTTACAGACATGTATGAGGCGGAGATTTTAAAGGATAAAAATGGTCGGCCAATCCGTGTCAAAACTTACGGACAAAAAGAATATGTTGAAACAATTAAGAAAAAAGACGTAACGTTTGGTGTGGGACCAGCTGGAACAGGGAAAACTTATCTAGCAGTTGTCATGGCTATTTCGGCCTTGAAGAAAGGTGAGGTTCAAAAAATAATCTTGACTCGCCCAGCAGTTGAGGCAGGAGAAAGTTTGGGCTTTTTACCAGGAGACTTAAAAGAAAAAGTTGATCCTTATTTAAGACCCGTGTACGATGCTCTTTATGCCATATTTGGTATGGACCATACCAATCGTTTAATGGAGAGAGGGATTATTGAGATTGCACCACTTGCCTATATGCGTGGGCGAACATTAGAAGATGCCTTTGTAATTTTAGACGAAGCCCAAAATACGACCATTGCCCAAATGAAAATGTTTTTAACACGTCTTGGGTTCAATTCTAAAATGATTGTAAATGGTGATGTGTCACAAATTGATTTACCAAGAGGGGTGATGAGTGGCTTGGTTCACGCTCAAAAAACGCTAAGCACGATCAATAAGATTGGTTTCGTCACATTTAATTCGAGTGACGTGGTAAGACATCCTGTGGTAGCTGAGATTATTGAGGCATATAAAGAACAAGGAACAGTAAAGTCATCACAACAGGATATTGATCGAGAGTAAGGTTGTTTTTGACAAGACCTTTGGTCGAGTTAAGTGAGGAGTTTTGATATGAAATTAAAAGATGTCAGAGTTGGTAAGTATAAGTTTGGTAAAAGGTACATGCTTTTATTAGGACTAGGATTTGCCATTATTTGTTTTTTATTGGTATATGGAAATGTGAGACAAAAAGAAGTTTCGATTACAGAAGGCCAGTTGGCTGAGGAAACGATTCGTGCCAACAAAACAATAGAAAATAGATATGAAACAGAAGAAAAAAGAGTATTAGCTGCCGAAGCAGTCAGTCCAGAATATACTTACAGTAAAGATATTGGACGCAAACAGACAGAATTAATTGAACAACTTTTCAAATTGATTACAGAAGTAAGTCAAGAAGCTAAGAAGGAATATGAGAGTGAGCGGGCTAACACTAAAGATAAAGACAGTGTTCAAAAAGTAACCAAAGAAGAAAAAGTTGTATTATTAAAGAAAAAATTTGAAAGTATTAATCAGGATGATATTAGTTTTTATCAAGGTTTTCCCAATGTTTTTTATGAAGGTATTTTTGAATTATCAGAAAGTGATGTTGAAACAGTTAAGAAAGAAAGTATCACACTTGTTGAAACTAAGATGGCTGAACCAATTAGAAGTAGCAATCTAGAATCAGTTCGTCAGAAGGTCAATGATGAAATTCAATATTTAAATATCAATCGTGATTTGCAACAATTAATTAAATATGTTGCAGATCGAGCAATTGTTATTAATGAAGCGGCTAATGATAAGAAAACAGAAGAGTTACGTGATCAGGCTAAGAACAATGTGAAGCCTGTTATGATTTATCAAGGTGAAGTGATTGTACGTGAAGGAGTTCAAATTGATAAAAGAGCGATTCAAAAGCTTGAGATTTTAGGTTTAACCAATCGAGAACCATCGCTGTTTCCTTTAGTTGCCTTGGGACTATTGATTATTTTACAAATGGCAGTACTAGGTTACCTTGTGATGACGACCAAAGGTCAAGAGAAGCAAATAAGATTTATGACGTTTTATGTCGTCATGATGCTAGTCGGTATTATTGTGATGAAAGCACTATTAATTTTTGAAGCTGAAAATATGTCGGCGCTGCCGATGACTTTCCCAGCAGCCTTTACGCCTCTTGTTTTAAATTTATTTATCAACCGCAGAGCAAGTATTATGGGTGCGTTATTTCAGGTAGCTTTTTCAATCTTCGTTTTTTATGAGTTATTAGGAACGAGTACGATGTTATTGATTGCTGTGACTTATGCCTTTACCGGGATGATGGCAGCTTTAATTCCTCGTGAAAGGATTGGGCGTCAGCTAGGAGCAGCTGCTATCTGGTTGATTATCTTCCCTCTAGTTTTTGTCCTACTAATGGCCATCTATCAAGGGATGGAGTTTCAAGATTCTAAAACATTAACGCTATTAGTTTGTGCTTTGGTGGGGAATGTCTTTACGTATCTAATGTCTGTAGGGCTACATCCCTATATTGAATTATTACTAAATGATGATAGTGTCCTGGTCTTAAATGAATTAAGTAATCCTAATCATCCGTTATTAAAGCAATTGTTAGAAGAAGCACCTGGGACTTATCATCATAGTATGATGGTAGCGAGTCTTAGTGCCAATGCGGTAGCGGATATTGGCGGGAAATCACTCTTAACTCGTGTAGGTTGTTATTATCATGATATAGGTAAAATTAAACATGCTAACTTTTTCGTAGAAAATTTACCTGATGGGGCAGAAAATCCTCATAATTTCCTTTTACCAGAAGATAGTAAAGAGATTATATTTAGTCATGTTAGCGAAGGCGTCAAGATTTTAGAAAAGGAAAAAATGCCACAAATGGTAATTGATATTTGTCGTCAACACCATGGGACAACGCTGATGAGCTTCTTCTATTCGAAAGCGAAAGAACGAAATTCTGAAGTGACTGAGGAAGAGTTTAGGTATCCAGGACCACGTCCACAGTCCAAAGAAGCTGGCGTTGTAAGTTTAGCAGATACGTGTGAGGCAGCAGTTCGGGCGATGGATCATCCTTCTAATGATAAAATTAGAGAATTTGTCCACAAATTGATTGATGGACGTATCAAAGATGGTCAGTTGGATGATACAGGTTTGACCTTAAAAGAGATTCGAATTATTGAAAACTCACTGGTTAATGGTTTATGTAGTACCTTCCATTCACGCATTAAATATCCAAAAATGCAGTCAGAAGCCGAAAAGATGAAAAAAGAACAGGAAGAGAGATCTTAAATTATGGAAATAACTTTAATGGATGAAACAAATCAAGTTAGCCAAGTTCAGCTTGATGAAATTGAAAAGATTTTAACCTTTGCTGGTGAGCAGTTGGATTTAGAAATTGAAACAGAAATGTCTGTAACCTTTATGGATAATGCTAGAATTCAAGAAATTAATCGTGACTATCGTGAAAAAGATATGCCAACGGATGTGATTAGTTTTGCTTTAGAAGAGCTTGGTGAAGATGAAATGCCAATTATCTTTGATGAGGAATTTGAAACGATGCCACGCAATATTGGAGATATTATGATTTCGATTGAGCGAGCTGAAGAACAAGCCAAAGAATATGGTCATTCATATGAACGTGAGCTTGGATTTTTAGCAATCCATGGCTTTTTACACTTAAATGGTTATGATCATATGACGCCAGAAGATGAAAAAGAAATGTTTGACTTGCAAAGAAAGATCTTAGAAGCATATGGACTTGAGAGATAAGAAAGTCAGTAAAAATAAAAACCTTTTAACTGCTGCAAAACATGCGTGTGACGGTTTGCTTCAGGCCCTTCAAGAAGAACGAAATTTAAAAATCCACGTGGGAATGGCGGTTGTCATCAGCTTTTTAGGTGTAGCTTTTCAACTGTCATTAACTGAGTGGCGTTGGCTAATGTTAATTATCTTTTTAGTTATCTTAATGGAAATGCTAAATACGATTACAGAAAATTTAGTAGATTTGATAACAGGTGGTAAGTATCATCCCTTAGCTAAAAAAGTTAAAGATATGGCAGCAGGTGTGGTATTATTAAGTGCAGTACTTGCATTAGCAGTTGGTAGTTTGATATTTATTCCCAAGATTATCAATTGGTTATACATGTAATAAAATTTTGCAACTGAGACAAACAATATATTTTGAAGCTAAGTTGCTAGTTATAGAAAGAGGAAACTAGATGAATTCAAAGGAACATAAATCAGGATTTGTGGCGATTATTGGTCGCCCAAACGTTGGTAAATCAACATTATTAAATCGTATAGTAAAACAAAAAATTGCGATTATGAGTGATAAAGCTCAAACAACACGTAATAAAATTCAAGGGGTTTATACAACTCCAGATGCTCAAATAGTCTTCATTGACACACCTGGTATTCATAAACCGAAACATCGCTTAGGTGATTTTATGGTTGAAACAGCTTATAGTGCCTTACGTGAAGTGGATGCTACTTTATTTATGGTAAGTGCAGAGCAGCCACGTGGACGTGGAGATGATTTTATTATCGAACGTTTGAAAAAAAGTGAAACGCCTGTCTATTTAATTATCAATAAGATTGATACGATTCATCCAGATAAATTATTTGGGATTATTGAAGATTACCAATCGCAAATGGACTTTGCTGAAATTGTTCCAATCTCAGCAACTGAAGGAAATAATGTTGATAAGTTATTAACTATTTTAGAAAGCAAGATGCCTGAAGGTCCTCAATACTATCCAGAAGACCAAGTAACAGATCACCCAGAATACTTCATCGTATCAGAATTAGTACGTGAAAAAGTATTATTATTAACGCGTGAGGAAGTGCCACATTCAGTAGCAGTTGTGGTTGAGGATATGCGTCGTGATGAGTATGATAAAGTTCATGTTCAAGCAACAATTATTGTTGAGCGTTCAAGCCAAAAAGGAATCATTATTGGTAAGGGCGGTAAGATGTTAAAAGATATTGGGATTAAAGCCCGTAAAGATATTGAAAACTTGTTAGGTAATAAAGTTTATTTAGAGCTTTGGGTCAAAGTTCAGAAAAACTGGCGTGATAAACAAAAACATTTACAAGACTATGGCTATCGCGATATGGATTATTAAACAAGTAGGGGTGATTCGTGTAATCATCCCTCTTTTTATTTGAAATTGAAAAAGGAGGGGCAGTAATGGGGCTTCGAACAGAAACCAAAGGACTAGTATTATATACGCGAAATCATAGAGAAAAAGATAAGTTAGTCAAATTATTCACAGAAAAATATGGTAAGCTGATGTTTTTTGTAAGAAATGGTAACCGACGGAATAATAGTCTTTCGGCAGCCATTCTGCCTTTTACCGAAGCTAATTATTTAGCAGAAATTAAGGTAGAAGGACTGTCCTTTTTAAATGATGCCAAAGATATCACCAGTCATACCGCGATTCAACAAGATATTTTTATCAGTGCTTATGGCACTTATATATTGAATTTGGTCGATGCCGCGATTGAAGACCAAGTGTATGACCCAGCCTTATTCGGTTTTACTAGACAAGCTCTTGACTATCTCAATGAAGGAATTGATCCAGAAATCATTACTAATATATTTGAAATCCAACTTTTAAATCGTTTTGGTTTAGAATTTAATTGGACAAGCTGTGCGATTTGTGGAGAAACTCATGGAAAGTTTGATTTTTCTTCTTTGTACTCAGGGATTTTGTGTGAGAAACATTTTGAGCGAGATCATAGACGTCAACATGCTGATGCACGGGCTATTCATTTTATCAGGTTATTTTCATCCATTAGCCTAGATCAAATTCAGTCGATAAATTTAAAACAGGAGACAAAAAATAATATTCGCAAAACGATAGATGAGTTGTATGAAGAGTTTACGGGTCTTAATTTAAAGTCTAAAAAATTCATTGATGAAATGAAATCATGGGAGACACTGATAAAGCCTTTGGAACCACGTCAAGGAACTCGTGAAGATGAAATGCCAGACAGTTAGTTATAACTCTTAAATAAGGTTATCTATTAGCTGATAAATAGAGAGAGAACTGAAAAAGCAGTTGACAACAGGTTAAATTAAGGGCTATTATAAAACTAATTAAATAGTTACGATGAAAGAGAAAAAGTAAATGGTCTTGTTTTACTAAGCGAGGTTGGGAGAGTGTGAGCCGACTTAAACTGAACATTGAAAAGGCGCTCTAGAGTAACGATAACGAAGCTGCTGATTAATACAATCAGAAGTAGGGTGGAACCGCGATTAGTCGTCCCTATGTTTGACATATTTTATGTTGAGCATAGGGCTTTTTGTTTGTTGTCTAAAGGCTGCTCAACTAAAAGTGAATACGCAAAGGAGAGAGAAAGAATGAAAAAGAAACTGACAGTACAAGAAATGATTTTAACATTACAAAAATTCTGGTCGGAACAAGGTTGTATGTTAATGCAAGCTTATGATACAGAAAAAGGAGCAGGTACGATGAGTCCTTACACCTTCTTACGTGCTATTGGGCCAGAGCCATGGAATGCTGCTTATGTAGAACCGTCACGTCGACCAGATGATGGTCGTTATGGTGAAAATCCTAACCGTTTATTCCAGCATCACCAGTTCCAAGTTGTGATGAAGCCCTCACCGAACAATATTCAAGAATTATACTTACAAAGTTTAGAGCTTATTGGGATTAACCCATTAGAGCATGATATTCGCTTTGTTGAAGATAACTGGGAAAATCCTTCAATGGGTTGTGCAGGCTTAGGTTGGGAAGTTTGGCTAGACGGAATGGAAATCACCCAGTTTACCTATTTCCAACAAGTTGGTGGCTTAGAATGTAGCCCTGTTACAAGTGAGATTACATTTGGGATTGAAAGACTTGCCTCTTACGTTCAAGAAGTTGAAAGTGTTTATGATTTAGAATGGACAGATGGTGTTAAATATGGTGAAATCTTTATTCAACCAGAGTATGAACATTCAAAATACGCTTTTGAAGTGAGTAATCAAGAGATGTTATTTGATTTATTTGAAAAATATCAAGCAGAAGCAGAAAAATGTATCGCTGAAGGGTTAGTTCATCCCGCCTATGATTATGTTTTAAAATGCAGCCATGCCTTTAACTTATTAGATGCTCGTGGAGCAGTTTCAGTAACAGAGCGTGCAGGCTTTTTATCACGTATTCGTAAAATGGCGCGTGAACTTGCCAAAACATTTGTAGCAGAACGTGAAAAATTAGGATTCCCACTATTAAATAAAGACACTACTAAGGAGGCTAAATAAGATGGCACATAACTTTTTATTAGAAATTGGCTTAGAAGAGATGCCCGCTCATGTTGTGACACCAAGTGTTATCCAGCTGAAGGAAAAAACCGAAAAATTTTTAAAGGAAAATCGTCTAACTTTTGACTCAATCGAAATGTTCTCAACGCCTCGTCGTTTAGCTATCCGCATCAACGAGTTGGCTGATAAGCAAGAAGATATTGAAGAGGAAGCGAAAGGACCAGCAAAAAAAATTGCTTTGGATGATGAAGGCAATTGGTCAAAGGCAGCTCAAGGGTTTGTTCGTGGTCAAGGACTGACACCTGATGACATTTTCTTTAAAGAAATCAAAGGGGTCGAATATGTTCATGTCAATAAATTTGTTAAAGGCGAGACGGCTAAAACAATTTTAGCAGGGATGGTTGATGTAATTAAGAGTATTAGTTTCCCCGTTAGTATGCATTGGGCAAGTTATGATTTTAGATATATTCGTCCGATTCATTGGTTAGTTGCTTTATTAGATGACGAGGTAGTCCCTTTTGAGTTATTAGATAGCAAAACAGGACGTTGTTCTCGTGGTCATCGTTTCTTAGGACAAGAAGCTACTATCAAGAGTGCTACAACTTATGAGTCCGACTTAAAAGAACAATTTGTTTTAGTTGATGCAAATGAGCGTCAAGAGCTAATTGTTAAACAAATTGTTGCCTTAGAAGCGAAACAAAACTTCAAGGTAACACTTGATGCCGAATTAATGGAGGAAGTTAACAATTTAGTAGAGTATCCCACTGCTTTTGTTGGAAATTTTGAGGCAAAGTATCTTGATATTCCGGAAGAAGTTTTAATAACGTCAATGAAAGAACATCAACGTTATTTCTATGTGACTGATAATGATGGTAAACTGCTACCTCATTTTGTCTCAGTACGTAATGGTAATGCTGAACATATTGACAATGTCATTAAAGGAAATGAAAAAGTATTAACGGCACGATTAGAGGATGCGGAATTTTTCTATCGTGATGATAAAGAACTAAGCATTGCTGAGTGTGTCGAAAAATTAAAACAAGTAACATTCCACGAAAAAATTGGTTCAATTTATGAAAAAATGCAACGTACAGGTGCTGTTGCCCAGTTACTAGGTCAAAAATTAGGGTTAACGGTTGCTGAGCTTGCTTTATTACAAAGAGCTTCTGATATTTATAAATTTGATTTGATGACGAATATGGTCGGTGAGTTCCCAGAGTTACAGGGAATTATGGGAGAGAAGTATGCCTTGATGCAAGGTGAAAATCCAGCAGTAGCTAAAGCTATTCGTGAGCACTATTTACCAGTCTCAAGTGAAGGCGATTTACCAGTTTCAATGTTAGGTGCTATCCTGGCTGTGTCTGATAAAATTGATTCTGTTATGAGTTTCTTTAATGCTGGCATGATACCAAGTGGATCAAATGATCCTTATGGGTTACGTCGTCAAACCTATGGCATTGTAAGAATTGTGGCTAAAATGGGTTGGGATTTCCCACTATCTGAAATCCAAGAAGAGATTGCAACACTTATTAATAGTGATACGACTCGCTTTGGTATTGAAGTGACTGTTGCCCCAACTCAAGTAATCGATTTTATGAAAGCACGCATGAAACAATATCTTTCAACTAAAAAAGTCCGTCATGATATTATTGAAGCGGTTATTAATGCTGACTCAAGTAACTTGACAACCATGGTAGAAGCAGCAACTATTTTAAAAGCACGTCATCAAGAAGAGGATTTCAAACCATCAATTGAAGCCTTAACGCGGACAATTAATTTAGCTGCTAAGGGGTATGACTTATTAGCTGCTGATATTGAAGTAGCTGTCGAGCCAAGTTTATTCGAAAATGATGCTGAAAAAGCCTTGTATGATGCTGTGACTAAAGTGGAGGCTTCCATTAAAACTGAGTCATTAGCGGATAATTACGATGCTTTAAAAGAGTTGTATCCCTTAATTGAAGCTTATTTCGAGGAAACAATGGTAATGGTCGAAGACGAAAAAGTTAAAAATAATCGTTTACGTCAGCTATATCGTATTGCACGTATGGTTCGTTCATTTGCTAGCTTAGATTTGTTAGTTGTAAAATAACCTATAGTTTTCAGTAAACTGACAACCGCTAGGTGAAAAATAAAAAAAGGTGAGACATTAATTGTTATTAAATGTCTCACCTTTTTTGAGTGTAACGACGAGTCAAGCTAAAATAGCTTTAAGTTTAACAACTAGATGACGATTATTTTCCTTGAGTATTAAAGGGTCGTGATGATAAAAACTTGTTAGTAAGTTAAGGATTATTATCGAGTGGTGAGCTTACTATGACTAGTTAAAGTTTGAAGAGTGAGTCACTTTAAATAAAATCATTAGATTATTTTTTAGGGGAAGAGCAAGTATTTTTACTCAAACGTAGTAATTGAAAAACCTCATAATTGTGCTATAATAGATTATGAATATTTGTGGACGTTTACTAAAGGTCGTGCTAAACATTATGGGTTTAGGGCGACCTTTGATAACTAACACACCAGAAGCGTGAGGTGAGACAAATGTCACAGTATATCCCCCAAGAGCTAATTGAGGATATTAGGCGTCAATCAAATATTGTAGATATTGTCGGGCAATATGTTCAATTAAAAAAATCGGGAAAAAATTATTTCGGTTTATGTCCGTTTCATGAGGAACGCTCTCCTTCTTTTTCAGTTGCTGAAGACAAGCAGATTTTTCATTGCTTTGGTTGTGGTAAGGGGGGAAATGTTTTCAAGTTTTTACAAGAACTTGAGGGCTTATCTTTTCCAGAGGCGGTAAAAAAAACAGCTGAGGTCAGTCAAGTCTCAGTTGATTTTGATTTTCAGACGCCTGCAACACAAGAATTAAGCGCAGGACAAAAACAGCAGCAGGTATTAATTGAGCTCCATGAAAAGGCAGCTGATCTTTATCATCATGTCTTGATGAATACAGAGTCTGGTGCAAAAGCGTTAGCTTATTTGAAAAAACGGGGCCTAACGGAAGACTTAATTAAAGAATTCCAAATCGGTTTTGCACCAGCTGAACGGATTTTATTACAAAAAGTATTTGAACAAGAGCAAGTCTCGGCGGCATTTTTAGCTGATTCAGGTTTAATGACAGAACGAGAAAGTCAGTATTTGGATCGCTTCTATCAACGAATCATGTTCCCAATAAAAAATGCTCAAGGAAGAGTCATTGCCTTTTCGGGACGCTTACTTGAGATGGAGAATATTGACTCTAAAAAAATGCCTAAGTATTTAAATTCTCCAGAAACACCTATTTTTAATAAGCGTCAAGTTCTTTTTAATTTTGACAAAGCAAAAGGTATTGCTAGAAAAGAACAAGAACTTATTTTATTTGAAGGATTTATGGATGTGATTGCGGCTTATCGAGCTGGTATTAAGCATGGGGTTGCTTCAATGGGAACAAGCTTAACCAATGAGCAGATTAAGATGTTTCAACGAACGACACCAAAGGTGGTCATTTGTTATGATGGTGATAACGCAGGAGTAGAGGCAACCAGTCGAGCCGTTGAGTTATTGTCTAAACAAACCAACCTAGAATTAGGGATTGTCAGTCTGCCTCAAGGGCTAGATCCAGATGACTATATTCAAGCTAATAGTGAAGCAGATTTTCGTGAGTTAGTGACCCATCATCAAGAAACTGAATTTAGTTTTAAAATGACTTTCTACAAGCGTGGTAAAAACTTAACTAATGAGCAAGAACGAATTGCCTACATTCAGAAGATGGTGGATGAGTTGGTCAAGATTCCATCAGTCATTGAAAGAGAAGTGTATATTTCTCAACTTTCTCAAGACTTTGGTTTATCAACCGATGCTATCATGGCTGAGATTCGTGAGCGTCAAAAAGAAACAAATCAAAAAGAGCGACAAGAAAGACAATCAAAACGTCAAGTCAATGCTACTACCCATCCTCAACACGAGTATGCAGATGATCCAAGTTTGTTTGGTTATGAAGAACCTCCAGAGATGTTAGAAAATGCTCAAATAGAGTTGGCACCTAACAGTAGTGTTTTACCAAAAGTATTTCAACAACGAAAATTGTCTGTAGGTGAAAAAGCCGAACAACTGTTACTGTGTCGTGCTATGGCCGAACGAGGAGTTGCCTCTAAGATTAATCAACTACCCGATTTTTCTTTCATTCATGATGAGTATCAGGAGCTTTACCAACATTTTACAGATTATATGTTAACGCAAGGGACGTTTGTTTTAGCAGATTTTTTAAATTATGTAAAAGAGGATCATTTAAAATCTTTAGTCACACAACTCTCTTTAAAAGAGTTGTCAGAGGAAAGTTCTATTCGCGAGATTGATGATTATTTATTGGCGATTCATAAGGAACGATTAGAATTAAAAAAACAAGAAAAATTGGCGCAACAAAAAGAAGCCAACCGTACAGGTAATAAACAGTTGGAACAAGAGCTGACTGTTGAAATTATAATGATTCAAAGAGAGTTAAAAAGTGTTAGATAATATAAAAGGGGGCTTTCTTCCATGGCACAAGAGATAGAAGTAAACAAAGCAAATTATGACAAAGCAGTATCGGCATTTATCAAAGAACATAAACTTAAAGGTGAAGTCTTGTATGATGAATTGACGAATAAAATTGCCACACCATTTGATTTAGATTCTGAAGGAATGGATAGTTTGATTCAAAAAGTTGAGGATCAAGGCGTTAGTGTTGTAGATGAGTCAGGTGAACCGGCTGCACGTAGTTTGAAAAAAGAAGAAAAAGTGAATAAAAAAGAATTAGAAGATTTATCTGCCCCCGCAGGTGTTAAAATCAATGACCCTGTGCGCATGTACTTAAAAGAAATTGGACGTGTGTCATTGTTAACGGCGGAAGAAGAAGTTGAACTTGCCTTACGTATTGAACAAGGTGATCAAGAAGCGAAACAAAAATTAGCTGAAGCTAACTTACGTTTAGTTGTAAGTATTGCCAAACGTTATGTTGGGCGCGGTATGCAGTTTTTAGATTTAATTCAAGAAGGTAATATGGGCTTGATGAAAGCTGTTGAAAAATTTGACCATACTAAAGGATTTAAATTCTCAACTTATGCCACTTGGTGGATTCGTCAAGCGATTACGCGTGCGATTGCTGACCAAGCACGTACGATTCGTATCCCAGTTCATATGGTAGAAACAATCAATAAATTAATCAGAATTCAACGTCAATTATTACAAGATTTAGGACGAGAACCAACACCAGAAGAAATCGGGGCAGAGATGGATCTACCAACTGAAAAGGTTCGTGAAATTTTAAAAATTGCTCAAGAACCTGTCTCATTAGAAACACCAATCGGTGAAGAAGATGACTCACACCTTGGGGATTTTATTGAAGACCAAGATGCGACAAGTCCTGCAGAACATGCAGCTTATGAGTTGCTAAAAGAGCAATTAGAAAGTGTTTTAGACACCTTAACAGACCGTGAAGAAAATGTATTACGTTTACGTTTTGGTTTAGACGATGGTCGTACACGTACTTTAGAAGAAGTTGGGAAGGTATTTGGCGTGACACGTGAACGTATTCGTCAGATTGAAGCAAAAGCTTTAAGAAAATTACGCCATCCATCACGTTCAAAACAATTGAAAGATTTCTTAGAATAAATATTAGTAAAAACTCTACTAGCAGGTTCACTTCCTAGTAGAGTTTTTTTTCTATTAAACCTAAAGATTTTAGGTATAATAGAATAAGAAATAAGTTAAATTGTAAAAGAAAAGGAATGACTAGATATGCTAAAAAGAAAAGGAATTATCTTAGCCTTAGGACTTGTTTGTTTGAGTTTAGTAGGCTGTACACCAGAAAAAATGACAAATAAAACTAGTGAAAAACAGACGGAGATTAGTCAAGAGATGGTCGATAAAAATGATAAAGAGGTTAATCAAAAAAATGATAAAGCAACTCTTTTAAAAGCCGTTTTAAAAGAGGATGCAAGCATAGAAGGAGACAGTGTTCGTCTGACTTTAGTTTCGGTTGAAGGAATTAAAGATCCAGAAGAGCTTGCTATGGGATTTGGTGAAGAAGGGGTAGTCTTAAATGCGAGTCAAAAACAATTACTTGACCAGCTGACACCTGACAAATTACTTAAAGGAACACAAGTTGAAGTAGCTTTAGAAGAACATGCTGTGACGACCAGATCATTACCACCTCAAATTCCTGGAAATTCAATTATTTCAATTAAAAAAATAGTGGAATAATGCCGTTTTGAAAGTGAAAATGCTATAATAGTGAGTAAATAAATTAAAGGTGTTGTGATTAAAAGATGAATGAACAAAAATTATCAAAACGTTTGGCTCACGTAGCGAGTTATGTAGAACCAGGTGCACGTGTTGCTGATATTGGGTCAGATCATGCCTACTTACCAGCCTGGTTATATCTAAATGGTAAAATAGAAGCTGCTGTGGCCGGAGAAGTGGTTCAAGGTCCGTTTGAATCTGCTAAAAAATTAGTAGAAACACGTGGATTATCCGAACATATTACGGTTCGTTTAGCGAATGGCTTAGAGGCGGTAGAAAAAAATGATCAGATTGATACTGTGACGATTGCTGGAATGGGTGGCTCATTAATTAGTGATATTTTAGATCGTGGTGTTAACAAGGGGATATTAACGGGAAAAGAGCGTTTAATATTACAACCTAATATTGGTGAGAAACGCTTGCGCAAGTGGTTGGTTAAATATAAATACCAGTTGATTGCTGAAGAGATTTTAGAAGAAGACGGAAAACGTTATGAAATTCTAGTTGCTGAAAAAGCGGTAGAAGCACCGAGTTATTCCGATCAAGAGTTATTGTTTGGCCCGTTCTTATTGGAAGAGAAATCACCAATTTTTTTAGAAAAGTGGGCGAGCGAATTGGTACAAAAACAACGTATCTTAGCCCAGTTAGAGACAACTAATAACGATCATCAAGCCAAAATAAGTGAGTTAAAACAAGTGGTTAAATGGATTGAGGAGCTGAGAGCATGAGTCTTCTAGTACGTGATTTTATTAAACGTTTTGAAAGTTATTGTCCGCAAGAACTAGCAGAACAGGGAGATCCGGTTGGTCTACATTTTGGTTCACTAGATCAGGAAATCTCTAACGTGATGCTAACACTTGATGTTCGACCAGAGACAGTGGCCGAAGCAATTGAAAAAAAAGTTGATTTGATTGTTGCCAAACACCCACCCATTTTTAGACCAATCAAACGTTTAACTATGGATGACCCACAAAATCAAATGTATGCTGAGTTAATTAAACATGATATCGCAGTGTATGCTGCACATACTAATTTAGACATTATAGAGAATGGTTTAAATGATTGGTTTTGTGATGTATTAGGAATCAATGAGACCACTTATTTAGCACCGACTCATCATATTCCATACTATCAATTAAAGCTAACTGCAGCTAAGTCAACTATTGAACAGGTTTTAGCTGGAATTAGTGTTATTAAAGGAATGGAAATGGTTACAAAAACTGTAACCGAACGACCAAAAACATTACAATTAACAAATAATCAGCTGGATTTTAAGCTAGATAAGTTTAGTTGTGATAAAATAGAACTACAACTATTAGTATTAGAGACTGATAAGGCAAAAATGACACACTTACTTCAGACTCTTAGCAAAACAGAAGATATCATCTATGATTGGCAAGAAGCGGTGGATCAAGTTAAGACTTATGGAATTGGTCGTGTCGGTAACTTATCAGAACCACTTAGCTTAGAAACGTTTGTTAGACAAATCAAAGAGACCTTTGATTTAGATGGTTTGCGTTTGATTAGTGATAATCCGACAGAGTTGATTCAAAGAGTGGCGATTTGTGGCGGAAGTGGTGAGAAATTTTATCGCGATGCCTTAAAAAAACAGGCAGATGTTTATATTACAGGCGATGTTTATTACCATACAGCTCATGATATGTTAGCAGATGGCTTGTCGGTTATTGATCCAGGTCATCATATTGAAGTGCTTTGCCAGTCACGCTTAGCTGGTATTTGTAACACATGGAAAGAAGCTTATAATTGGGACGTTGTATTTCTTCAGTCTGAAGCAGATACAAACCCTTTTAAATATTATTAACCAATAAAGGAGAATGTTATTATGTATGAAAATCTAGTACCTCGTTTTTTATCTTATGTCAAAACCGAAACTCGTTCAAATCCTGAAAGCACAATGACCCCTTCAACGCCCACACAGGTTGAATTTGCCAAAGTGTTAATGAAAGAATTGACAGAAATTGGTATGTCAGAGGTTTCTTACAATGAAGCCAATGGTTTCGTAACAGCCACTTTACCAGCCAATACAGATAAAGAAGGCGTGCGTAGTATGGGATTTATTGCTCATATGGACACAGCTGATTTTAATGCGGTGAATGTAAATCCGCAAATTATTGAAAACTACGACGGTAAATCAGATATTCCTTTAGATAAAGAAGGAAAGTATGTCTTAGCACCAAAAGATTTTCCAAATATGACTAACTATGAAGGCCATACTTTAATTACAACAGATGGTTCAACTTTATTAGGTTCAGATGATAAATCTGGAATTGCTGAAATTATGACAGCAATGGAAATCTTAATTAAAGACGATTCAATCAAACATGGTAAAATCCGTGTCGCCTTTGGACCTGATGAAGAAATCGGAACAGGTGCTGATAAATTTGATGCTGAAGGTTTTGGTGTCGATTTTGCCTATACAATGGACGGTGGTCCAGAAGGCGAATTACATTTTGAAACATTTAGTGCGGCTCAAGCTAACATTACCATTCATGGTAAAAATGTTCACCCAGGATCTGCTAAAGATAAAATGATTAATGCGCTCCAAGTTGCTATCAAATTCCATAATGAATTACCCGCAGATGAGTGTCCTGAAAAAACAGAAGGCTATGAAGGGTTCTATCATTTAATGGCTCTAGAAGGTAACGAAGAAGAAGCAAAAATGTCATACATTATTCGAGACCATGATCGTGAAAAATTTGAAGCACGTAAAGCCGTTATTACAGATATTCAAACTAAATTAAATGCTAATTTTGATCAAGAACGTATTGTTATTGATATGTATGATCAATATTACAATATGCGTGACGTGATTGAAAAAGATATGAGTATCATCGAATTGGCTAAAGACGCGATGAATGCGATTGGTGTGACACCAAAAGTGGAACCTGTTCGTGGGGGGACTGATGGTTCTAAGATTTCAATGATGGGTATCCCAACACCAAATATTTTTGCTGGTGCTGAAAATATGCACGGTCGTTTTGAATTTGTTTCTGTTCAAACAATGGAAAAAGCGACACAAGTTATTGTTGAGATTGCGCGTTTAAACGCTGAACAAGCTTAATTAGTTAAGAAAACTTCTTCTTCGGGAGAAGTTTTCTTTTTTTAGATAGGTTTTTCCTATTTTCTATGGCATAATAAAAGAAAGATTAGAACGAGGTGAATGGATTGTTATCCTTTGAAGAAAAGAAAGCATTGTTTGATAGTGTTTCCGAATTAAAAGTACAAGAAGTGTCAATGAACCGACTTAACTACCATTTTGAAGAAAGTGCTGTACCAAAAACAACGGTTGTAAAATATTTACATCCAAAAAGTGCAAATGCTTTTGTTTTTGCTGGTTATTTACCAAAAGAAGAAACAAAAGATGGCTATATTTCAGTCATTGACGCAACAAAAGAAGAGATTGAAGTATTAGTGGCTAAAGCCATCGAAGAATTACGTAAAACAGAAGATGGTTATGAAGATGGCTATCAAGAAGAGTGGTATGACGAACGTGGTGACATGTTAACGTTACGTTACTCTAACTATATGTGGGTTGTGTTAATGTCGACTGGTTCGGTTGAAGCGGTTTTTAAATCAAGAGAACAAGCTGCTGGTTATTTAATGGATGAAGGCTTCGAATAGATGAATTCTATTAACTAAAATTATAAGTTTACGCCAAAAAGCGCTGAATTATCAGGGCTTTTTTTGTTATCTAGTCAAGTAGGGTTGACATATAGTCTAATTAGACTATAATTTATATTTAAGTTAGATAAGAGAAAGAGTGATCGAAATGCCTCAAATAATCAAACCACATGATTTTAACTACATCAAAGAACAAACCTATCATTTAATTAATGCCTATCAATCAGTCAATGATCCTAGGACAATTGCTACTTTTGAAGGGCTGATTGAAGAAAAAATTAACCGGCGGTTAAAAGAAAAATATGAAAAAGTTGACTTATTTTTAGAGCAAGTTATGACCCCAAGTATGACTAAAACACGAGCAGATAGTTATTTAAGTCAACTTCAAACTGAGGTATTGCCGTTAGAGCAACCATCTGATAAACAAATTCAAAAATGTTTTAGAAAAGTCAAAAAATTAAAAATACCAGATATTTCTAAGTGGGAGCTGACACGCTATTCCTATCTTAGTTGGACAGATAGTGGTAGCCAAAAGAAATACATGATGGCGCCTATCAATCAACAATTTGTTGGGCTTTATGGTCATTTTGAACCTAGTATTAAGAAAGGAATCTGTGCTGTATGTCAACATGAAGCGAACGTTTCTTTATTTTTAACAACGACCAAGGCAGGCGCAGATGGATCGTATACTAAAAAAGGTAATTATATCTGTGTAGACAGTGACCAGTGTAATTATCAATTAACGTCTTTAAAAGGCATAACGGAATTTTTTGCACGTTATCAAGGTAAGTAAGATAATTTTGAAAAGGAGAAAGACAGAAATGAAATCATTTTTAATGTTAGGTCAATCTAATATGGCTGGACGTGGCTTTATTAACGAGGTGCCACGTATTTGCAATGAAAAAATTAAAATGTTACGAAATGGTCGTTGGCAATTGATGGCAGAACCGATTAACTACGATCGAGAAGTGGCTGGTGTCGGGTTAGCTTCTTCTTTTGCCTTATCGTGGGTAAGTGACCATCCAACCGAAGAGATTGGTTTAATTCCCTGTGCCGAAGGTGGTAGTTCTTTGGATGAGTGGGCAGTAGAAGGGCCTCTTTATCAACATGCTTTGTGTCAAGCAAAACTAGCTTTAGCAGAAAGTGACTTAGCGGGTATCTTATGGCACCAAGGTGAAAGTGACAGTTATCATGGCCTATGGGAAACATATTATCAAAAATTATTAACTATTATAACAGCGTTAAGAGCTGATCTAAATGTGCCAGAGATTCCGGTGATAATAGGTGGCCTAGGCGATTATTTAGGCAAAGTTGGCTTTGGTCAGCATTGTCTTGAGTTTAAAAACGTATCAAAGGAACTGAAACGTTTTGCTGAAGAACAAGACAACTGTTATTTTGTCAGCGCAGTTAAGCTGACTGCTAATCCTGATGGAATTCACTTAGATGCTATATCTCAAAGGAAATTTGGTCTGCGTTATTATGAAGCGTTCAAAAGGAGTGAGCATATTTTGTCACCTTTAGAATCTGAAAAAAACAGTTTGGTCCTCGATGAAGATCGCCCTAAAACAATAAATGAGCGGCTTTATTTAGCGAGTTATGAGTTGGCTATGGGACAGATAACCTATCTTGATTTTGAACAGACCTTGGCGCAAGTTCAAAAACCAAAAGAAAGGGAAGCGAAATGATCCCTTTATTGATACTTGGAATGCTCAAAGAAAATCCTGGGGCTCATGGTTATGAGTTACTACGCCTGATGACAGAGCGTCATTATCATTATGTGGTCAATTTTACCAAAGGCTCTTTTTATTATAATTTGCAACAGTTAGAAGAAAAAAGCTGGCTTGAACGTCTAGAGCCATCCTCACCGCCTCTCAATAAAAATAAAGAAGCCTACCACTATCAGCTGACGGAAGCAGGAGACAAACAATTTAAAAAATTAATGGTCAAATATGGTTCTAAAACCGATTATGTGACGCTCTCCTTTTATGCTCCCTTATTATTTGCAGAAAATTATGAGCCAGAAGAATTTAAGCAATTGATTAAACAACAGCTTGCTCAAACTGAAGAGAAGATAAGGAAGACTCAAAAGGCACTAGAAACACCTGAAAGTTTAGTCCCTGCCTTTGCAAAAATGTTAGAAAATTCAATCGCCCATCATCAAGTGAATTTGAAATGGTATCAGGAGTTATTGAATGAGCAAGAAAAAGAACCTAAGTAATTAGGTTCTTTTTTACGTCTTAGGACGGATGACAGTTAGTAAATAAATCTCGTATGATAGTCGTAGCATTGACTAAAAAGTAGTGGATGATAAGTAGACATAGCTACTTTAAAGAGAAAAATTAAGTTGAAAAATAGGTGAGTATATTGTTTGACCTATTTTGACCTTAGTAGTATACTTAGTTATGTAATCAAGGAGGCGAAGGTATATGAATATTGAAAAAATGACAACAACGTTACAAGAAGCAATTGCAG
This sequence comes from Vagococcus intermedius, assembly GCF_029144185.1. Lineage (NCBI taxonomy): Bacteria > Bacillati > Bacillota > Bacilli > Lactobacillales > Enterococcaceae > Vagococcus > Vagococcus intermedius. Next base: position 724,968 of record NZ_CP110232.1, read on the forward strand.
CAGCCCAACAAGTGGCGGTGACGAGAAAGCATCAAGAAATTGATATTGCTCATCTCTGGAAGATTTTTTTACAGCCAGATCATTTTGCTTATAATTTTTATTCTGATGCAGGGGTACCGATGGATGCCTTTGTAGCTGAAGTCGATTCAGCCCTTGATAAATTACCTGTTATTGAAGGAAATGTTCAGTACGGTCAAGGACTAAGTCAAAATTTATTTAACTTATTACAAGAAGCAGATAAAATCCGTGCCAATTTTGAAGATGATTATTTGGCAACAGAAGTGGTCGTGTTAGCCTTAATGGCTTTACCAAATCATCCGTTAGCTAAATTTTTAACACAACATGGCATGACTCAAAAAGGGTTACGCCAAGCTATCGAAACTATGCGAGGAGGCGATCGTGTGACGTCACAAAATCAAGAAGAACAATACCAAGCGTTAGAAAAATACGCAATAGATTTAAACAAAGCTGTTAAAAGTGGGAAACAAGATCCGATTATTGGGCGTGACGAAGAAATTCGTGACGTTGTCAGAATCTTGTCTCGTAAAACGAAAAACAACCCAGTCCTAATTGGGGAACCAGGGGTTGGTAAAACAGCCATTATTGAAGGATTAGCTCAACGGATTGTCAGAAAAGATGTCCCAGAAAACTTAAAAGGCAAAGTAATTTTCTCATTAGATATGGGTGCTTTAATTGCCGGTGCTAAATTCCGTGGCGAATTTGAAGAACGATTAAAAGCAGTTTTAAAAGAAGTTAAGAAAAGCGATGGGCAAATCATCCTATTTATTGATGAAATCCATAACATTGTTGGAGCTGGTAAAACAGAAGGTAGCATGGATGCTGGCAACTTATTAAAACCAATGTTAGCTCGTGGTGAGCTACATTGTATTGGTGCCACAACCTTAGATGAGTACCGTGAATATATGGAAAAAGATAAAGCATTGGAACGTCGTTTCCAACGAGTCTTAGTAAAAGAACCTACCGTTGAAGATACCATCAGTATCTTACGTGGGTTGAAAGAACGTTTTGAAATCCATCATGGAGTCAATATCCATGATAACGCCCTAGTGGCAGCGGCTACTTTATCTAATCGTTATATCACAGACCGCTATTTACCAGATAAGGCGATTGATTTAGTTGATGAGGCATGTGCGACTATTCGGGTGGAAATGAACTCAATGCCAACCGAACTAGACCAAGTGACACGTCGGTTGATGCAGCTAGAAATCGAAGAAGCGGCACTAAAAAAAGAACAAGATGATGCAAGTAAAAAACGTTTAGATACCTTACAAGAAGAGTTAGCCGATCTTCGTGAAGAAGCTAATAGTATGAAAATGCGTTGGGAAACTGAAAAAGCAGAAGTCAACCAACTTAGTACGAAACGTGAAGAGTTAGATAAAGCACGTCACCAACTGGAAGAAGCTGAGAGTAACTATGATTTAGAAGAAGCGGCAGTCTTACGTCACGGGACGATTCCAAAATTAGAACAAGAACTAAAAGCCCTAGAAGCTGGCAATGAACAAGCCGAAGGACGTTTAGTTCAAGAAGCCGTAACAGATAATGAAATCTCATTAGTTGTAGGGCGCTTAACAGGTATCCCAGTGACGAAGTTAGTTGAAGGGGAACGAGAAAAAATCTTACGTCTGAATGAGACCCTACATAAACGGGTCATTGGCCAAGATGAAGCAGTAGATGCCGTGTCAGATGCTGTTATCCGTTCGCGTGCTGGCTTACAAGACCCAAATCGACCACTAGGCTCATTCTTATTCTTAGGACCAACTGGGGTTGGTAAAACAGAATTGGCTAAAGCTTTAGCTGAGGACTTATTTGACTCAGAAGAGCACATGGTCAGAATTGATATGAGTGAGTATATGGAAAAACACTCAGTTTCTCGTCTAGTCGGAGCTCCTCCAGGTTATGTGGGGTATGAAGAAGGCGGTCAATTAACGGAAGCGGTTCGTCGTAGTCCGTATACGATTGTCTTATTGGACGAAATTGAAAAAGCACACCCAGATGTCTTCAACCTATTACTCCAAGTGTTAGATGATGGTCGTTTAACAGATTCTAAAGGTCGAATCGTTGACTTTAAAAATACAGTCTTAATTATGACAAGTAATGTAGGCTCACAAACATTATTAGATGGTGTGACGGCAGAAGGAACCCTACCACAAGAAACAAAAGAGTCAGTGATGGGACAATTACAGTTGCAGTTTAAACCAGAATTCTTAAACAGAATAGATGATACCATTTTATTCACACCATTAACTTTAGCTAATATGAAACGGATTATTGATAAGATGACCAGTCAGTTAAGTCGTCGTTTAGAAGATCAAGACATTCAGTTAGAGATGTCAGATGCTGCGAAAGATTGGGTGGCCGAATCAGCCTATGACCCAACCTACGGGGCACGTCCACTTAAACGTTTCTTAACTAAAGAAATTGAAACCCCACTTGCTAGAGAAATTATTGCCGGAAACGTTGGTCCCGAAAGTCGTGTGACAGTTGATTTGCGTGATGGTCAATTAGTTTTTGATAGCCAAGTGATAGCAGAACCTTAAAAATAACTAAAAGTTAATAAAAAAGGCTCCTCGAATTGAGGAGTCTTTTTTTTATGCCAATAGTTCGGCTAAAGTTAGCGCATAGATTTCCATATTCTTCATTAAATCACTAACAGCCATATACTCATTTTTATTATGAGCAATCCCTTTTTGACCAGGAAAAGAAGGGCCGAAAGCGAGAATATTTGGCATACTCCGCGCATAGGTTGCCCCAGTGGTTGTGACAGGTGTCCCATCTTCGCCTGTACAGTCTTTATAAACTCTCTGCATTGTTTTAAGCATTGGATGATGGCGATCAAAGACTGTCGATTTCATCCGACGCGTGACTATCAAGTCACTATTTGGAACTAGATGTTCAGTCATTGCTGATAGAACTTTCTCTTCTGTGACGGAGATAGGGTAGCGGATTGATAAAGATAGTCTTGCTTGATCCTTAGTAATTTCCAACTCGTAAGGTGTTAATTGTAGGGTACCTGACTCTTGATCGGAAAAAGCTACCCCGATCCCACTACCATCATGCTTATTATGGAAAGACGCACTTAGCCATGATAAATAAGTAGCTAACTCGCCATTGAAACGTGCTGATACCGTCGCTTGTTTGGCAAATAAGGTAATGGTATTAAGTCCCATTTCTGGGGCATTACTAGGCGAACGCTTTCCTTTGATTTCTAAGTGCTCGCCTGTTTTTAAGGTAATATTTAACGTATCTGGTACACTGCTACGGTCAAAATTACCAATAAAACTTTCAATTTGAGTAGCTGAATTATCTGAAAAACGTGTCACAATATCTATGCCAACCACGCCTCGCTCACCGTAAACAGCTGGATACTTGCAGTCAGGCGTATAGCCATAGACTGGGGCAGGTTCTACTGCAAGATACATGGGTATATCAGCTGAACCACTTTCTTCATCGCTACCAAAGACAATCCGAACGGTTTTGTTGGGGACAAATCCTAGTTCTTTTAAAACCGAAAGGGCATAGAGATTACTCATGATAGGTCCTTTATTGTCAAGTACTCCGCGTCCGTATAAAATCCCGTTATCTTCCGTTAAATCAAAAGGGTCATAATCCCAACCTGTCCCTTCAGGTACGACATCTAAGTGCCCAATAACTCCTAGATAATCTCGGGTCTCAGGGCCCCATTCAGCATAACCCATAGCATTATTGATTAACTGGGTTTTAAAGCCTAGCGACTCTGCCAGCTCAAGGGCTTTTAAAATGGCTTGTTTAGGCCCAGCGCCAAAAGGGGCGTCTATTTCTGGTTTACCTTTCACGCTATTTATCTGCATAACCTCTTTTAAACCTTTGAAAAAATCGGCTTGTCTAGCAGAAACAGCTTGTCTAATCACATTACAATCTAAGTTTGTCATTGTTATCGCTCCTTTTTAATGGTGACGCTTAAGTATTGTTTTAAATGATTTGGTCTTAAAATGAATTTTGCTACTATTGCCTAGGTATTTTTGGAGGTTGACAGACCTTGTTGTTAATAGTATATACTTTTTAAGAGTTTTGAACAATGTTTAAATAAGAGGTACAGGGTATTTTTGATTATTTTTTCAAAAAAAACAATCAAAAAAACAAAAAAGTATATATAATGTTTGGTAGATGTTGTAAGATACATTTATAAAAAGAAAACGATTTCTTGGTAAAGCTGTTGTATAAAATACTTTTAAATGACATTGTCAGATTATACCTAAAGTATTTAATATAGGCTTAATTACTTCAGAAGAAAGAGAGTGTAAAAATTTATGTGGGGAATTATTGCAACATGGCGTATGGCGCATGATGGTATTATCGCAGCGTCAGAACAGTTAAAGCAAAATGGTAAAGCAGGGGATGCCGCTGAGACGTGTATTAAAATGGTAGAGGATTATCCCTATTATAAATCTGTTGGTTATGGTGGTTTGCCTAACGAAGAAGGAATTTTAGAGATGGATGCAGCTTATATGGATGGCGATACTTTCAAAATTGGAGGGGTTGCTGGCATTGTGGATGTAGCTAATCCAGTTTCTGTCGCTCGTTCTTTAAGTGAGCATAAGTTTAATAGTTTTCGTGTCGGAAATGGGGCGACTAAGTTTGCTCAATTAGAAGGTTTTGAAAGAAAGAATATGATAACAGAACGCTCAAAAAAAATGTATGAACTGCGCTTAGAAGAAATGAAAGAAAAAGGGTTAAGTGCTTATGATGGCCACGATACCATTGGGGCAGTTAGTTTGGACCAATCAGGTAGTATGGTAGCGGCAACTTCTAGTTCAGGTCTTTTCATGAAAAAAGCCGGTCGTGTGGGAGATTCACCACTTTCAGGTTCCGGTTTTTATGTGGATAGTGAAATCGGTGGGGCAGCTGCGACTGGCTTAGGTGAAGATTTGATGAAAGGGTGCTTAAGTTATGAGATTGTCCGTTTGATGGGTGAAGGTTTGCACCCACAAGCTGCTGCAGATAAAGCGATGTATAGCTTCCATCATAAACTAACAAAACGTTATGGTAAGGCAGGTGCTTTTTCACTTGTTGCAATGAATTCTAAAGGTGAGTGGGGCGTTGCAACTAACGTTGAATTTACCTTCTCAGTAGCCAATGAACAAGAGGATCCGGCAATTTATATTGCGCAAATGGGTGAAGATGATCAAACAATTATCGAACCAATCACCCAAGCTTGGTTAGATGCTTATGAAAAACGCATCAAAACCCCGATTGATCAGTTAGGGAAGTAATCAGTGCTATTAAAAAGGAAAAAGGAATGATGGGTGTGTCTAAATATAAACTCGTAATAGATATCGGTGGAACAAGTGTGAAAGGCGCAATCTTTAATGGAGCTAGCTTAAGTGAGCGCCGTAGCTTTTACTCGCCTAAAAGCTGGCCAGAGATGGCTGATAACTTAGATAGTATGATTAAAGGTTATTTAATAGAACATAATATTGAGGCTATTTCATTTAGTGTACCTGGAATAGCAAACCACCAGACAGGTCAAATTGATGGAGCAAGTTCTCTTCATTATCTACATGATTTCCCATTTTTACAGCACTTTGAAGACAGTTATCAGTTACCGATATATTTTGAAAATGATGCTAACTGTGCTTGTCATGCTGAAGTAGTAGCAGGTGCAGCAAAAGGTGGACGAAATGTTATTTTTATTATTGTAGGAACGGGGATTGGTGGTTCAATTGTTATGAATGGTGAATTTGTCGCAGGTGCTAATAATTTTGCTGGTGAATTTGGCATGATGTTGATGGATGATGCTAACGAAGAGTGGAGTAAGACAGGGTCGGCAGTCCATATGGCGCGTGCTTATTCAAAAGCAGTCGGACAAGAACTAAGTGGCAAGGAAGTTTTCGACCGTGCGGAATCAGGGGAGGAACTAGCCTTGACTTATGTTGATAATTTGTATCTGAATTTAGCTAAAGGACTTTACAATTTACAATACATACTGGACCCAGAATATATTGTAGTAGGTGGAGGTATTTCAAATAAGTCCAATTTACTAACTAAACTTGAAGAAAAGTTAGAGGTAGTGATGGGATACGGTCAAAGATGTCCGATTAAACCAACAATTGTTACCTCTCACTATAAAAATGATGCCAACTTAATAGGGGCTGGTCTTTTAGTTGATAAAATGTAATTGAAAATATAGTTACGTGTATAGAAGAAAATATGATTATGTGTCATTAGAAGATAATGAAATTCCAGAGATACATGAAGATGTAGAATCTGATGTGGATTATAATTCTGTCGATGGTTTTAAAACTTCACCAAATGGCTTATATGAAACAGCTGGAACCACCAATAGTTTTTGTGAGTGAATTAACTTGTTAAAAGTAAGTAATATCATTTGCTAATCGTTCGTTAATGGGTGTATATTTAAATTGTGAAATAACTGATACAGCTACAAGTTTTATTTGTAACTCGCATGAGCTATTGATTAATAAAGATTGAGGAGTGAGTAACATGGCAGATTTAACAGGTAGAATAGCAGAAGTCTTATTTGAAACAGGTTATCATTTTAAATTAGAATATTTAGACGCGAATCAAATGCGCTATACTTCTTTACGGGAAGAAGATCAAGGAAAGACAGAAGTAGTTAAAATTGAATTACAAGATCAAAAAAGCGGAATGATAAGTGTGAGTTGGGTTGAAGCTACTGGGACAACTGTCACACATATCATTAACTTAAATCATGGGCAGGTGTATGCATTTATGACATGGCCAGATAGTGTTGAATATGGTGATCGGGCAACAATGGCTCATAAAGGAACCTTTAAATTGATAGATGACAAGGTCGATGTCATCACCAATAAAGAGTTAGTTTTAACTTTTTGGCAAGAATTTTTTAATGGTAAAGATATTTCAGCTGTTGATCGTTATATTTCAGAAGATGAGTATATTCAACATAATCCAGGTGTATTAGATGGTCGTGAGATTTTTAAAGAAGTCTTTGGCGGATTATTCCAAGGCGACTTGAAAAATGCTGAATTTAAAGTAGTACATGTTGTGGCGGAAGATGATCTAGTTGGAATTCATAACTTGGTAACAGTTAGTGATGAAGACCCTGGCACAGTCGGATTTGATTTATTTAGAGTCAAAGAGGGTAAAATAGTTGAGCATTGGGATGTATTACAACCAATGCCAACAGACGCTCCTAATCCTAAAGCAATGTTTTAGTAAGTGACAAAATTATTTAATGGTGCAACAGAAGTTCGTACTGTCATGGTTGACCTTCAAACCTCAGTTATATCATGAATAATGGAGTGTTTTATGTGTTTATAGGTGTTAAGATGTAGTTGGATTAAGTCCACTGCATATTAATTTGTCGCAACAGATTAAGATGCTTTTAGAAAGCGAAAAAAGACCAGCCGTTCACCCATAACGGTTGGTCTTTTTTATTATAAGGATAAATTGTCAGATCTGGAATAAGATCTATGGGAACATTCAACATTTCAAAATAAAGTGATCAGTTTAATAGCTTTATTCACGGGTTCGAGTGGTCTTTCCAACGATTCTAGCCAAAACGTCCACTCTAACACCTTTTTTGACGCGTAAAAAAATTCTGCTCTTTCGGTAACTTCAATTTGAGAGGAATCAAAAGTGCCGTTTTATCTCAAATTTTCAGTTACTTAGAGCAGAACAAATTTTTTTATACCTTACTTACGGGCTTTTTCTGACTGATTTTCGGTGATTTCAACACTTAATTTAATCGAAAGTACCGATTAAGTTAAGTATCTCCAATTACTCAAATCAAAGCGTCAGCAAAAGCACCTTTAGAAGTAGTCACTGAAGTAGGCACTTTGGTTAGGGATGATGCGTTCTAGTGAGCGGAGTGTTTTCCGATCAGTTGTGAGTCTGTCGATTTGAGCTAGATAGGTTGGACGTTTATAGCTCATCATCATGGTTGAGAGTGTTTGGATATCTAGGACGACGGGCTCACCAATAGCTTCACGTGTGACAGTTACTTCTTCGTCATCGTTCCAACTTAGGCTAAAGGTACCGTTGTTCCATTCGGCAATCGGGTCTTCTACAACAAAATGAAAGGGTGCAACTGAGCTGTCAAAGGGATAATGTTGTAGAAATTCTTTGACGTCAACGATTCGTGCCATGAAGAAAGGCGTAATAGTTTCTTTGATATCACTATCTTCAAATAAAAAGGCAAGAGGTTCGTTTTTATAGGTTGACCCTTGGACGTAGTTGATCATTGAGAAATGGGCGGAAATGAAGTTCCAAAGCCCAGTTCGAGCTTCTTGATTCAGATAGATCATTTCCTTAATGTGGAAAACTTCTTCAGCAATCCAGTAGAAACAGAAACCAGTCGGTTCATTTTTTTCATTGTAGTAAACGGCAGCTGTCCGTTCTCCTTCATTTTCCCAACGCCAATATTCATCCCAGTTAAGGTCGCTTCTAACCATAGCACCATGGGTTTGATTGGCAAATTTATCATAAACAGCAATAACATCTGGGTGGTCAAATTCTAAACGCTCGACTGAGCCAGTTGTTGTTTGTGGTTTAGGTAGTTGAGTATCTTTGATTTTAAAGGTCATGTGATCAGACATGATTTCCCAGCCTTTGCGACGATAGTAGGGGATATTGTATGGATATAAGTATGAAATCCATTGCCCTTTTTCACGCATTCCTGTTAAGGCAAGTTTGATTAAGTCTTTCATCAATCCAAGACTAGCATACTCAGGGTAAGTTCCGACACCTGTCACGCCACCCATATCATAAATCGTATTATGAATGTTGACTTGACAAGGATAGACGGCAATTTGTGAAATTAATTTGTCATCATTAAACCAGCCAAGGACGTCAGCTGATTTTAAAACAGGTCGTTTAGCTTTTGTTATTTCTCCTTCGTCCTCATAACCGCCTTCTTCAATATCTGAATCTGTTACTTGGAAAACATAGCGCAAAAGCTCGTTAAATTGTTTTAAATGTTTTAATTCGACGGGTTTAATTTCTAAATTTTCCCGAATTTGTTCACGGTTCATGTTATTACCTCTCTTCATTAGTGGTTATATTATACCAAATTTCCTAGGAATTATGAAAAAAATGCTTACCAAATTAAAAAGAACAGAACGAATGATTCGATAAACTCTGCCTTTACTCTTTTCAAGTCCCTAGAAGCTTGCTATAATTAACAGTGCTGATTGAATAGAAAGTAGGTAAATACCATGAATATAGAAGAAATGAAACAGAGGCAAGAGAAAATTCGTAATTTCTCAATTATTGCCCATATCGATCACGGTAAGTCGACCTTAGCTGACCGTATTTTACAACATACTGAAACAGTAAGTGATCGTGAAATGCAAAATCAATTGTTGGACTCAATGGACTTAGAGCGTGAACGTGGCATCACAATCAAATTAAATGCAGTAGAGTTGACTTATACTGCTAAAGATGGCGAAGATTATATCTTCCATTTGATTGACACACCAGGACACGTGGATTTTACTTATGAAGTATCACGAAGCTTAGCTGCCTGTGAAGGGGCTATTTTAGTTGTTGATGCGGCGCAAGGGATTGAAGCTCAAACTTTGGCAAATGTTTATTTAGCCTTAGACAATGATTTGGAAATCTTACCTGTTATCAATAAAATTGATTTGCCGGCCGCTGATCCAGAGCGTGTACGTGGAGAAATCGAAGATGTTGTAGGGATTGATGCCAGTGAAGCAGTCTTAGCTAGTGCTAAAGCTGGTATCGGGATTGAAGATATCTTAGAACAAATCGTGGAGTATGTTCCAGCGCCAACAGGTGACTTAAACGCGCCACTTAAAGCCCTGATCTTTGACTCCGTTTACGATAGTTACCGTGGGGTTATCCTGAATGTCCGTATTACGGATGGGATGGTTAAACCTGGTGACGAAATTATGCTGATGCAAAATGGTAAAAAGTTTGAAGTAATTGATGTCGGTATCTTTTCACCAAAACCAATTAGCCGTGATTTCTTAATGGTTGGGGATGTTGGTTATATTACGGCCGGTATCAAGACTGTTAAAGATACACAAGTTGGGGATACGATTACTCTAGCAAATAATCCAGCGGAAGAAGCTCTGGCTGGATACCGTAAGATGACACCGATGGTTTACTGTGGGCTTTATCCAATTGACACAGCCCGTTATAATGATTTACGTGAAGCACTAGAAAAATTACAATTAAACGATTCAGCCCTTGATTTTGAACCTGAAACATCACAAGCTCTAGGCTTTGGTTTCCGTTGTGGTTTCCTAGGGTTATTACATATGGATGTTGTTCAAGAACGTCTTGAACGTGAGTTTAACTTAGAATTAATCACCACAGCACCCTCAGTAATTTATCATGTCAACCAAACAGATGGCTCTAAAATTACAGTTGATAATCCTTCAGACTTTCCAGAACCAGTCAAAATTGCGTCCGTGGAAGAACCATATGTTAAAGCGTCAATTATGGTGCCGAATGAATACGTTGGAGCTGTCATGGAGTTATCACAACGTAAACGTGGTGATTTCTTAACAATGGATTACTTAGATGATTATCGTGTCAATGTGGTCTATGAATTACCATTATCAGAGATTGTCTTTGATTTCTTCGATAAATTAAAATCAAGTACAAAAGGCTATGCCTCTCTTGATTATGAGATTATTGGCTATAAAACAAGCCGCCTAGTGAAGATGGATATCTTATTAAATGGCGAAAATGTCGATGCGTTAAGCTTCATCGTTCATAGAGACTTCGCTTTTGAACGTGGTAAAGCGATCGTTGAGAAACTGAAAAAACTAATTCCTCGTCAACAATTTGAAGTGCCAATCCAAGCAGCGATTGGTCAAAAAATTGTAGCACGTAGTGACATTAAAGCCTTACGTAAAAACGTATTGGCAAAATGTTATGGTGGGGATGTTTCACGTAAACGTAAATTGCTTGAGAAACAAAAAGATGGTAAAAAACGTATGAAACAAATCGGATCAGTTGAAGTGCCACAAGACGCCTTTATGGCCGTTCTTAAAATGGATGAAGACGAACCGAAAAAATAAGCGTTTATAATCCTTTTTTTAAAATAAAAGTAAGCTGAAATTAGCTTAATGTCCACATTTTGCCTACGCTTGAAAAAGTTGTGGGCATTTTTTAATTTGTTTACAAAAGTGCTTCAGGGCTAGTTATATTTTCGACTACAGTTTTTCAGTAAGCAACAGTTTTTTTATGTCGAATTAAAATGATTGGAACAGTTGAAATCATTATTTATAGAGGTAGAGAATAAAAAGAAACCCTTACTTTGATTAGTGAGGGCATTTCTTTTTTTTACTAGATAAAAATATTATTGAGTTTATAATAATCATGCCTATAAAAACAATGCTGCTTCCGAATATCACGCCACCGATTGTATCTTCTAAAGTATTAAGATTATTGTTTTTAACTAAAAGATAAGTATAAATAATCCATAGAAAATTTGAAAATGCACATAACGTAATACTGATAACGGATATCAATATTTTTTTAGGTGCTTTCTTTTTAGAAACCAAAGCTATCAAAGGTAATATTAAAGATAAAAAACTTATAACTATAGTACTCAAAATAAGTATATCCGTCATTCCCACCTCCAGAAATTTATATTATTCATGGTGTCTTTTATAAAATAAAAACATTTTTTGTCTACATAATGTTAACTTAAACCAAGTGACCTCCTGAAAAGTTTTAATACCAGTTTTTTTCAGGATTATTCTAATATATTTTAAAACGCACAAGCAAGGTGTGTACTTGAATAGCCATTTGAAAAGACCTAGTTCTAGGCTCTTTTACTTGTGAAATCTTGTAAATTTTTAGTAGAGTTCTTAAATAGTATCAGTTATATTTCTATGGTGCAAAACCATAATATATAATAATAAAAGCATACCCTAACAGATAGGCAACACTAGCAAATAAAATAATAAAAAATGAACTTGCAACAGCTCTAGTTATATTGTCGATGGTGTTTTTTTTGAAAAAGGTAAGAGTTCGGACACTTATTGCACCGAAAATGGGGGCGACAAGTAAAAAGTAAGAGTATTCAACAACGCTTAATAACTGCATGTACAAGGGCATGTTTTCTCCCCCGCTGACGCCCTGTAATTTTGATCTTGTGAAAAGCCAATAGGCTAGGAATAAACTTTGCATTACAATCCCATAAATTATAAATGGCTTAAACATCTTTGTTCCAAAAGTAGTGACACAAATAAATAGAAGATAAACGCAAGCTAATATATAGGGTAACCAAATTGAATTGCCTATCATAATCATTCCTCCTCATTCTCCAACTAATTATTCGCCAAGTATAGCATATTAAAGAAAAAGAGAGTCCTATTTAAAAGATTTCTCTTTTTCTTGGTATTCAAATTTATTGAGGTCGGCTTATAAAAAATAATTTATTTCACCATATTTTTTCGGATAGCTTTTTTTACCTCGTTATCATTTAGTGAAGCAATATCAAGATTAGAGACGTATTGATGATCTGAATGAATTAGATTGGCAGAGGTCATAACAGTATAGAAGATGGTTTCATAGTAGTCATGTCGTTTAATAGTTCATTTGTTGTTAACACGTTTGCAAATTCATTATGGAGGGTTGCAAGAGAAATGTTATGAATAATGTGAGCATCGATAAGATTATTTTTTTCATCATAGAGATCGAATGCAGCGGTTGCATCTGATATTAAACAAGTGTTATATCCCAAATTACCACTCATACGGGTCGCTGTTGAGACACAGTGAGGTGTTGTAAGTCCAATAATCACTAGTGAGGTTATCTTTTTTGCTTGTAAATAAACTTCTAACTCAGTCCCAATAAATGCATTATTTACTTTTTTTTGAAAAATAGGTTCGTCGGGTAGGGGAGTGGTTTCTTTTTTAAATAAGACAGTATTTCCTTTATTATAAAATAGTGATGTTGAATCATCAGAGACGTGTTGAATATGAATAATCGGCCAGTTTTTTTGTCTGGCTTTATTTAAAATAGTTTCCATGTTGCGTTCAGCATTAAGGTTATTTCGGTTCCCAAATGACTTGTCATTAAATGCCTTTTGCACATCGATGATCAGTAGTGCATGATTCCCCATAACTAACAGCTCCTTCTCATATATCTGATTAAAGTATTAGATGTAGTGTACATGGTAGGCGTAGATATGTACACTGTTAAGTTTTTAAATTAACAAAATAAGTAATAGCATTTATAGGACAGAAGTGAAGTTCATATTAGTTTATTACTTTCTTTTCCCATATAGTTTTCGTTTGAGCTAACAGCTCTTAAAAATTTAAAATAAGTATTTTTTGTGAGCGCTTGCCAAAAGTATGTTAGTTTGCTATTATTTACTTATAAAGTAAATCTAATAGGATTGTTACTGATTCGATCAGGCATAACCTACAAAAACAAACCACAATTGTGTCTTGTTTTTGTAGGTTTTTTTCTTAGGGAGGTGGTAAAACTGGAGTTTATTAAAAAAATAAATAATAATGTTGCTTTTGCAAAAGATGATACTGGCACAGAGTATGTTGTACTAGGTAAAGGAATTGGCTTCTCTTCTTCAGCAGGTGATAGTTTAAACGAAGATGATCTTGATCGTCGTTATATTTTAAAAAATGATTTGAGTTCTAATCAAGATATTAAAGTATTGTCTGAAATGCGGTCACAAGTGGTCGAACTAACAACAAAAGTCAGTCAATTAGCAAAAGATGAATTAGAGATTGAGTTTGATAACGCGCACTATCTTATTTTGGCAGATCACATTGATTATGCTATTAAACGTCATGAAGAAGGCATTGATTATCCCGTTTTAAATTATTGGGAGTTGCGTAAAATTCATCCGAAAGAATTTGCTTTAGCAACAAAATCTTTAAAACTTATTAACGATAGTTTAGATTTTGAGCTTGATGAGTCAGAGAAGGAATTTTTAACGAATCACTTTGTTAATGCTTCTAATAAAAATAGTAGTATCGGAGACACTGTTCAAGCTATCAAATTAATTAAACAAATTGTAAAGTTAGTAGAATATCAGTTTCAAATGTCTTTGGATCCTAATTTGTTTGCTCATGGTAAGTTTGTCAATCATCTAAGGTATTTTATGCTTCGTAAGCTTGATAATCAAAGCTATACAGATGAAATGGATGATGACCTAGTCAAAATGTATCAAATGAAATACCCAGAAGAATATCAAATGGCTGAAAAAATAGCCGATTTTTTAAAAATTAAAGAAGACTGGTGGCTATCAGAAGAAGAAAAAATCTATCTCACGGTTCATTTAAAACGTATTAAACAAATATAAGCTTATTATTTGGCTTGTTACTGATTCGATCAGGCATTACTGAATAATGAAATTCACAGACAGACTCTTTGAGTCTATTCTGTATTTCATTATTCTTTTTTTATATATAAAAATCAATTAAGAATTTGAAGGAGTGAAAAAGTTGTCAAATTATAAGGAAACTGCGACTCAGGTAGTAGAAGCAATCGGTGGGAAGGAAAATATCAATAATGCGTGGCACTGTGTCACACGTTTACGTTTTAATTTAAAGGATAAAAATAATATTCCAATTGATAAAATTAAAAAAATACCAGGTGTCATGGGTGCACAATTTTCAGGTGACCAATTTCAAGTGATTATTGGGAATACGGTGGCAGATGTTTTTGAAGAGGTAGATTTAATTGTAGGAGATTCTGATCAAGGAGACATAACTAACAGCGATGAAGGTTTTTTATCGAAATTATTTGATATTATTTCAGCAATATTTACCCCAATTGTTCCAGCTTTAGCAGGGACAGGTTTATTAAAAGGATTTTTAGCACTGGCAGTGATTTTTGGTTGGACTACTGCTGAAAGTTCATCCTATCAAGTGATTTATGGACTGGCTGATTCAGTTCTTTATTTCTTACCATTCTTATTGGCAGTCTCAACAGCACGTAAGTTTAGAACAAGTGAATATCTATCTCTAGCATTAGCAGGTGCGATGATGTATCCAACGTATTTAACAGCAGCACAAAATGCGATGCAAGCTAGTTTTACTGGAGGTGAAGCACCGGCTCCATGGCATATGTTTGGTGTGATCCCTTTACCCTTAGTAAGCTATGCAAGCTCAGTTTTACCAATTATTTTTTCAGTAGTCGTTTTAAAGTATGTGGTTAATTGGGTAAAAAAATGGATGCCAGATAGCCTAACTTTAATGTTTACTCCGATGGTCGCCTTACTGATTACCTTCCCGATTGCCATGGTTATTATTGGTCCAATTGGAACCTATGCAGGTAATTTTGTAGGTGATGGGATTGCTTGGTTATTTGAAGTGGGTGGTCCATTTGCTGGACTGGTTTTAGGAGCGACCTATCCATTATTAGTCATTACTGGGATGCATTACTCGCTTGCTCCTATTTCATTAACAAGCTATGCTAAAAATGGGTTTGAAAATGTCGTCACACCAATAAATTCAGTCACTAATTTAGCTCAATCGGGTTCAGCTTTTGCAGTTGTATTAAGAACTAAAAATTCATCTATGCGCCAAATTGCTATTTCATCAGGTATTTCTGCTTCAATTGGTATCACGGAACCTGCTATGTATGGTGTTACGTTAAAACTAAAAAGACCCTTTTACGCTGCTTTAGCTGGTGGTGGTATTGCAGGTGGATTTTCAACATTTATGAATTTAAAAGCTTATGGCGGTGGTGGAATGCCAGGTTTATTTTCAATCCCTGCTTTTATTCACGATAAAGATACGATGAATGTCGTGTGGTTTATTGTTGCGCTGGCTTTAAGTTGGTTACTTTCTTTCATTTTCACTTTAGTATTAGGCTTTAAGGAAGAAGTGGAAGAGGAAATACTTGTTGAAGAAAAACCAGAAATAGTTGTTGATCCAGTTGAAAAAAATCGTATTTTTTCACCGTTAAATGGTAAAATCATGTTACTTAAAAACGTAGCAGATGAAACATTTGCTCAAGAGCTCGTTGGTAAAGGTATTGCAATTGTTCCAACTGAAAAAGAGGTTTATGCCCCGATTTCTGGTGAAATTAAACTTTTTCCAGAATCTAAACATGCTATCGGAATCTTAGGTGATAATGGTGTTGAAGTACTCGTGCATATTGGAATTGATACTGTTGAATTAGGTGGCGAGGGCTTTAATCTAGAGCTAGTCGTCGGGAGTCATGTTGAAAAAGGGCAATTATTAGGTACAGTTGATTTTGAAGGATTGTTAGCTAAAGGTGTTGATATTACTACCATGGTGATTGTAACAAATACTTTAAATTATACAGATGTGTCACCAGCTCAAGAGGAAGGAATTATTTTTAAAGAAGAAGAATTAGTTCACATTATTTAAATAATGATAATTATGAGGAGGAAAAAATAAATGACAGTAAAAACAACATTTCCAAAAGGTTTCTTATGGGGAGGTGCAACAGCCGCTAACCAGTGTGAGGGTGCTTATGATGTAGATGGTAAAGGATTAACAATTGCTGATGTCTCACCAGGAGGAAAAGAGCGTTTAGGTTTATTAATGTCAGGCGAATTCCCGCTTGAAATTGATAGAGATAATTATACTTATCCAAACCACAAAGGGATTGATTTTTACAATCGTTATAAAGAAGATATTGCAATGTTTGCTGAGATGGGGTTTAAAACATTCCGTATGTCGATCTCTTGGGCACGTATCTTCCCAAATGGGGATGATGCTGAACCAAATGAAGCAGGGTTACGCCACTATGAAAATGTGATTGATGAGCTATTAAAATATGGCATTGAACCAACGATTACAATGTCTCATTATGAAACACCACTAAATCTTGTTAAAGAATATGGTGGTTGGAAAAATCGTGAATTAATTGCATTATTTGAACGTTATGCCAAAGTTATTTTAGAGCGTTTCCACACAAAAGTTAAGTATTGGATGACGTTTAATGAAATTAATACAGGAGTCTTTGGCTCATTCTTTAGTACAGCTATGAGGGAAGCAGTTCCTCAAGATAATTTCCAAGCGTTACATAACCAATTTGTAGCAAGTTCTTTGGCTACTAAAATGGCTCATGAATTAAATCCAAATATAATGATGGGCTGTATGAGTATCTATGCGACTATGTATACGATGGATTCAAATCCATTAACTGCTATTAAGCGTGAAGAAGAAAATCGTCTGCTTAACTACTACTGCAATGACCTACAAGTTCGTGGTGAATACCCAAGTTATGCCTTGAAATATTTTAAAAAAAATGGCATTGAGATAGAAATTGCTGAGGGTGAATTAGCATTAATTAAAGAACATACAGTTGATTATTTATCATTCAGTTACTATATGTCTTCAACTGTAAGTACAGAAGTTGGCGAAGAAGCTCGTGGTAATTTCTTTGGTGGTACTAAAAACCCCTTCCTTAAAGCAAGTGAATGGGGCTGGGAAATTGATCCTGTTGGGTTACGTATAGCTCTTTGTGATTTATATGGTCGTTATGGCGTACCACTATACATTTCTGAAAATGGCTTAGGTGCTAGTGATAACGTAGAAAAAGATGGTTCTATCAATGATGATTACCGTATTGATTATTTAAAATTACACATTGAAGAAATGGCTAAAGCTATTAACATTGATGGTGTTGACCTAATGGCTTACACTCCTTGGGGGTGTATTGATTTAGTCAGTGCTTCAACTGGTGAAATGTCCAAACGATATGGTTTCATCTATGTAGATCTTGATGATGAAGGTCATGGAACGATGAAACGTTCGAAGAAAAAATCATTTAATTGGTATAAAGAAGTCATTACAAATAATGGCTTATAAAAAAGAGGCTCTTTTGAGCCTCTTTTTTATCGGTATGAGTTGCAGATTAGTATTGAGCGCGATTGATTTAATGTTAACCTATGAAAAAGAAAGGCAAAATTAGACAGTTATTTTGAAAGTATATTTGGGTTATTTATAAAGAAAGCGCTTTCTTTATTCTTGACTATTTGCCTTAAGTATTTGTACAATGATGCTAGATAGGAATACATTAGATAAAAAGGCACTCATTAGCTAGACGGGAATCCAGTTAATGAGCCTTGAAGTTGACATCATCAGTGTCTAATCAAGTTGCCATAGTATATGCTACCATTATCTCTAAGAATTGTAAATATTTCTAAGAAGCTTTTTATAAAGTTTCCTGGTTTATTTTGTGGGATGACAGTGCTTTATTTAGCTATGTCAAAGAGGTTGGACAAAAATGTCCATCCTCTTTTTTGGTGTGTTGAAGTAGATGAGCAAGCATGATTTATTTCTATCACTTTTAAATAACTTAAGGAAGTGATGAATGGCAAAAAATAGTATATGGCCCCGACCAATATCATCTGTGATCATTTTTTTCTTATTAATACTTTCAAATAAGCAAAACATAAGCGTTATTAGGATCACTTTTTTATCGAAAGATTCTAGTGTTTGTCATGAGTGCAATCAAAAATTTATTTTGTGAGGTTAAAAATAGTGAAGGAGGTAAGAAAGATGGAAGAAGAGAAAAAGTATTCATTTTTACAACAAGCTTTCGTATTTACTGTCATCATGTTACTGTCAAATGTTGTGTCTAAGTTTTTATTTATTCCGATACCTGCATCTGTATTGGGATTAGTATTTTTATTTTTTGCATTAGTATTTAAGATAATCAAGTTAGAACATGTAGAATCATTAGGAGGATTGTTAACAGGCTTAGTTAGTTTTTTATTTGTTCCCTCAGGCATTTCTGTAGTTAAGTCACTTGGTATTATGAAAGATTCGGGTATTCAAATAGTACTTACTATTTTTATTGCGACTGTTTTATTATTAGCAGTTACAGGTTGGTCAACAATACTGCTATTAAGGATAAGGAAAGTGATTGGTTTGTCAAATAAAAATTAAAAGGAGATGATATCAATGGAAATGACACCCCATTTAGGTATTATGATTTCATTAGTATCGTTTGGAATCGGTAGTTTTTTATTTAAAAAGAGCAAAGGATTTTTCTTATTTACCCCACTATTTGTTGCTATGGTGTTAGGTATTGTTTGTTTGAAGGTGGCTCATATTTCTTATGATGAATATAATCAAGGCGGTAAAATCATAAACTTTTTCTTAGAACCAGCCACTATTGCTTTTGCTATTCCGTTATACAAACAAGTAGACGTATTGAAAAAAAATCTTGTAGAAATATTATTAGCGATTGTTATTGGATCTATTTGTTCTTTAGGCATTGTTTTTATTATAACAAAACAATTAAATGTCTCTAAAGAAGTGATGTTATCACTTTTACCTCAAGCCGCTACAACTGCTATCGCACTGCCAGCATCGGAATCAATTGGTGGCATACCAGCTATTACATCTTTTGCGGTTATTTTTAATGCAGTGATAGTCTACGCTATGGGGAAAATGATACTAAAATTATTTAATATCAAAAATTCAATAGCAAGAGGACTAGCCTTAGGGACTAGTGGACATGCTCTTGGTGTGGCAATAAGTATTGAAATGGGAGAGGTTGAAGCAGCAATGGCAAGTATTGCTGTAGTAGTAGTAGGTGTTGTAACCGTTCTGATAATCCCGCTATTCATTACTATTGTTGGCATATAAAAATTATGCAAAGGAGTGAGTGTGATGTTTGATGATTATTTGAAAGTAGACCCACTTTTATTAGTTGAAGCTTTGCGTGATATTTCAACTATACTAGGAGATAGTGATGATACGCCTATTTCAGGTGCTTTATTTTGTATCAAACATAATTGGGAATTTGATGTTAGAAATAAAATTTGGTCTGCTTTAGACAGATTAATACTGGTCGAACCAGTAGCCAATTTACATTTTTCAACTGTTGATGATTTTTTAAGATCCGAAGTGCCATTGCTTGAAGACCTCACACAAACTGAAATGAAAGTATTGATAAAATCATTTGCTAAAACTGTGAATCTAGAGCTTTATGAATTTAGTCAGTCGATATAGCTGAGACTCATAACTTACTTAATTGTTTAAATTAGTCACTACTTTTTTTATAATAATTTTTAGCTGTTATTCGGTATTGGAAAGGGTGGTTTAGGTTAATTTTAAAAACTCGATGGTAGATTACATGGTTATTTTGAAAATATATTTGAGTTATTTAAAAAGAAAGAAATTTATTTAACCTTGACTATTTGTCTTATTTATTTGTACAATGGCGTCAGATAGAAATAAATCAAATGAAAAAGGCGCTCATTAGCTAGACGGGAATCTAGTTAATAAGCTTTGACTTTGACATCATCAGTGTCTAATCAAGTTGCCATAGTTTATGCTACCACCATCTCTAAGACTTGTAACTATTTCTAAGAGTCTTTTTCTAAAGTTTTTGCAGAGATGACAGTGTTTTATTTAGCTATGTCAAAGAGGTTGGACGAAAGTGTCCAACCTCTTTTTTTATGTGTTTAATCGCATAAGTAAGCTGGATTTATTTCTATCATTATTGTTAGAAGAATGCCAATTACTGTGTATGATGTCAACTGTCTGTTATCTTGTGAAAAGGAAATAAGGAGGAAAAGTTATGACACAACCTATTAATGTTTTTTCAGAAATAGGGAAATTAAAAACAGTTTTATTGCATCGTCCAGGAAAAGAGTTAGAAAACTTAATGCCAGATTATCTTGATGATTTATTGTTTGATGATATTCCTTACCTACCACAGGCACAAAAAGAGCATGATGCTTTTGCCGATTTATTGAGGAAAAAAGGGGTCGAAGTTGTATATTTAGAAGACTTAGCAGCAGAAGCTATTTCTGAACCTGACGTCAGGTCGTCCTTTATTAAAGATTATTTAGAGGAAGCAAATATAAAGGGCACGGGCTTAACACGTATGATTCAAGCTAAATTAGATGCAATTAGAACCAATCGAGAATTGATTGATGTGACAATGGCGGGTATTCCAAAATCTGATTTGGAAGAGTTAAAATCTAAAAGCCTAACGGATATGATTGAATCAGACTATCCTTTTGCAATTGACCCAATGCCGAATCTCTACTTTACTAGAGATCCCTTTGCTACCCTTGGTACAGGTGTGTCTATCAATAAAATGTATTCGGTTACTCGTAGACGAGAGACACTCTACGCTAAATATATTTTTACTTATCATCCAAGATTTAAAGATAGTAATATTCCGATGTTATATGATCGTCATGACTCAACTAGAATTGAAGGCGGAGATGAATTAGTACTATCAAAAGATTTGTTAGCCTTAGGAATGTCACAAAGGACAGATGTAGCATCTATTGAAAAGTTAGCTAAAAATATTTTTGAACAAAAAATTGGCTTTAAACGCTTATTAGCTTTTGATATTGGAAGTAAGCGTAAATTCATGCATTTAGATACTGTTTTCACTATGCTAGATTATGATAAATTTTCAATTCATCCAGAAATAGAAGGAGATTTGACCGTTTATTCTATTTCAGAAACAGTGGACGGGAAAATAGAGATTATCAAAGAATGTGATAGCCTGGAAGCGATTCTCAATAAATATTTAGAAATTGATACAGTTAAGCTAATTCGTTGTGGAGGTAATGATCCTATGGCAGCTGCAAGGGAGCAGTGGAATGATGGTTCAAATACCTTAGCTATTGCGCCAGGGGAAGTCATTGTTTATGATCGGAATCCGGTAACGAATAAAGCTTTAGAAGAAGCTGGTGTTACACTTAATTACATTGCCGGAAGTGAGCTCGTTCGAGGTCGCGGCGGTCCTCGTTGTATGAGTATGCCATTAGTTCGTGAAGACATCTAATAAAGGGGAGACTAACATGACAAGTGTTTTTCAAGATCGGAGTATTTTATCAGAACAGGAATTAACAGCTGAAGAACTAATCTATTTGATTGATTTTTCAATCCATTTAAAAAAATTGAAACAAAAAGGGATTCCTCATCATTATTTAGAAGGCAAAAATATAGCCCTATTATTTGAAAAAAACTCGACTCGTACAAGAGCAGCTTTTACAACAGCTGCGATTGATTTAGGTGCTCACCCAGAATTTTTAGGAAAAAATGATATTCAATTAGGAAAAAAAGAATCGGTTGAAGATACTGCCAAAGTGTTAGGAAGTATGTTTGACGGAATTGAATTTAGAGGGTTTAGTCAAAAAGTAGTAGAGGGGTTAGCGACACATTCAGGTGTACCTGTTTGGAATGGTCTCACAGATGATTGGCATCCAACTCAAATGATAGCTGATTTTATGACTATCAAAGAGCAGTTTGGTTATTTAAAAGGATTGAAATTAGTTTATGTCGGTGATGGACGTAATAATGTGGCAAATAGTTTATTGGTAACCTCAGCGATTTTAGGAGTCAATGTGACCATTTGTTCTCCTGAGTCATTGTTGCCCAAACAGGATATTGTTACAATTGCTCAAGAAAAAGCTAAATTATCAGGTAGCGAGATTTGTTTGACAAGTGATGTTTCAGAAGGAGTCGAAAAAGCAAATATCTTGTATACCGATGTTTGGGTATCGATGGGGGAAGAAGATAAATTTGAAGAACGAGTAGCTTTATTAGCACCTTATCAAATCAACTGTGAGATGATAAATAAAACAAAACAAGCTAAGGGTAATTTGATTATTTTACATTGTTTGCCTGCCTTTCATGATAGTGAGACCGAATATGGCAAGATGGTCCTTGAACAATTTGGTATACAGGAGATGGAGATTACAGATGAAGCTTTCAGAAGCGATTACGGTAGGCAATTTGATGAAGCTGAAAATAGAATGCACTCAATCAAAGCAATCATGGCGGCTACGCTAGGCCACTTATTTATTCCAAAAGTTTAGTAAGAATCACTATAGACGGGGAGGAACAAGTATGACTCAAACAGTGGTGATTGCTTTAGGTGGCAATGCGATTTTGACTGATGACCCTACAGCAGAAGCTCAACAATTAGCATTAAAAAAAACGGTTAAACATCTGATACCATTAGTAAAAAAAGGTTACCGTTTAGTTATTAGTCATGGAAATGGTCCTCAAGTAGGCAATTTGATTTTACAACAAAACGAG
Organism: Vagococcus intermedius; assembly: GCF_029144185.1. Classification (NCBI taxonomy): domain Bacteria; kingdom Bacillati; phylum Bacillota; class Bacilli; order Lactobacillales; family Enterococcaceae; genus Vagococcus; species Vagococcus intermedius. The sequence continues at coordinate 747,974 of NZ_CP110232.1, forward strand.
GCTGATAGTCCTAGTAATCCAGCGTTACCTTTAGATAGTTGCGTAGCGATGACACAAGGAAGTATCGGTTATTGGTTAGAGCAAGCCTTAAGAAATGAATTACAGAATCAGGGGTTAGAAAATCAGGTTGCAACCATTATGACTCAAGTAGTAGTTGATCAAAAAGATCCAGCATTTCATCATCCTAGTAAACCAATCGGCCCTTTTTATACAGAATCAGAAGCGTGTATATTGAAAGATAAAAAAGTAGGTAGCTACATTGAGGATGCGGGAAGAGGTTGGCGAAAAGTAGTCCCAAGCCCGCGACCAATTGAAATTATTGGTCACCAGATAATTACTTACCTCCTTGAGAAGCAAGTGATTACTATTTCCGCCGGTGGAGGTGGTATTCCTGTTGTTAGGGAACCTTTATTAAGAGGGATTGAAGCAGTCATTGACAAAGACTTCGCCTCTGAAAAACTAGCAGAATTAGTGGGAGCAGATGCTTTAATTATTTTAACAGGCGTAGATTATGTTGCACTTGACTACGGTACTGATAAGCAAAGAGACTTAACAAAAGTCTCTATTTCTGAATTAGAGACATATAAAGAAGCTGGCCAATTTGCCCCAGGTAGTATGTTACCGAAAGTTGAAGCGGTCATAACATTTGTCAAGTCAGGAGCTAATAAAAAAGCGATGATTACATCATTAGAAAAATTAGCACAGTTTGAGTTGGCAGGTGTGGGCACAACAGTCATAAGTGACGGTTAGCCAAGATTACTTGGCGGAAAGTGAGGGAGGAATGTGGTAGCAAAAAAGAAAAAAGATAAAAAGGCGCTATCGTCATTTAGTATCCTTTTTATTATTATTTTTGTACTAGCAATTATTACTTGGGTAGTTGCTGGCAATACTTTTGCTCCAACTGTTCCACCAGGTGGTACAGAAACAGTTGATCATGTAATTGGCGCAAGAATTTCTGATATTATTATGTCACCTTTTAATGGTTTTAGAGATGCCATTGATATTTGTGTCTTTATATTAGTTTTAGGCGGTTTTCTAAATATTGTGACAGAAACAGGCGCCTTAGAGGCAGGAATTCAACATGTTGTAAAAAAATTAAAAGGGAATGAATTAATTATTATTCCTATTTTAATGTTACTATTTTCGATTGGTGGCTCAACCTATGGGGATGGCAGAGGAAACAATTCCTTTTTATATTTTAATTACGGCCACCTTAGTCGCCTCAGGATTTGACACAATTGTAGCAGTCGGAACGATTTTATTAGGAACTAGTGCCGGAATCATTGGCTCAACGGTCAATCCTTTTTCAACAGGCGTCGCGATGGATGCGTTGAAGGGGATAGATATAGATGTAAATACAGGTTTAACGTTACTGATAGGAGCGGTGATTTGGGCAACTACAACGTTATTTAGTATTATGTACATGATGAGTTATGCTAAGAAGGTAAAAGCAGACAAAGGTTCGACGATCTTATCACTTCAAGAACAAGACATCATGATGTCAGAATTTGGTGAAGAAACGAAGGAAGAAGTAGTCTTTACTAAAAAACATAAATTGGTTTTAAGTGTGTTTGCCTTATGTTTTATTGTGATGATTCTTTAATACCATGGAACACCTTTGGTGTTACACTTTTTGAAGGATGGACATCAGTCATTACAGGTGAAAATTTTGGCGATTGGTATTTTGGAGATCTTTCAATGTGGTTTTTCCTTATGGGGATTATTATTGCTGTTATTAATCGCTTTTCTGAGTCTGAGATTATTGATATTTTTTTAGCAGGTGCTAAAGATTTAATTTCTGTGGTGATGATTATTGTGGTAGCTAGGGGAGCCTCAGTTTTAATGTCTCAAACGCATTTAGATTTATATATTTTAGATAAAGCAGCGGGTGGTTTATCCCATCTTTCGCCTATTTTATTTGTGATTATGTCTTACATACTTTATCTAGCCTTAAGCTTCTTAATCCCATCAACTTCTGGTTTGGCTTATGTATCAATTCCTGTAATGGGAGGCCTAGCCCACAGTATTGGTTTAAGTCCAGAGGTTATGATTATGATTTTTGTCTCAGGGTGTGGTCTAATCAATATTATTACTCCGACTTCTGGGGTAGTGATGGGAGGTTTGGAAGCGGCAAAAATTAATTACTCAACGTGGCTCAAATTTATTATCAAACCAATGATTATTATTTCATTAATGAATTTGATTGTACTTGTTATTTCGATGTTACTTGTAACATAAGGTAAAGCTTGTCTGTATTCTTTATGGCATAAAAAGAGGTACTTCTAGAAATACTAGAGGTACCTCTTTTTTCCATCATATAGATAAGTTAGTTTTAAGGAGTATCATCTGATTTAGTCGTATGTGTCATAACCTTTAAAGGTAAATGGGAATCTAAAAATAGTAGTACGGAGAAGTGTTACAGGGTCAGTTATTATAAGCTCTCCTTGTTTGTCAGTACAAAGAAGTTAGTTGGATTAAACACTAAAGCATTAGAAAGTTATTTGTTATTTATAAATGAATCTCGTTTTAAAAATGTATGTTTTGTATAAAGTTAATTGTATAATATAGATAAACTTTAGTGTTAGAAAGTAGGTAAATTATGCAGGACAACTATAAAAATATCATAGAGGCATGGTTAAGAATTGAATATTTGAATACAGGAAAATTAAAGATAAAGGAAAACACATCTAAAGTATCTAGCTTAGAAGGGACAACTTTTTCAGAAGGAAACTTTTTTTTGGAAGATGTCGAACAATATAGTGTCATCTATTTTGGGATTTTTGATGATAATGACTTGGAAAAACAGCTATGTACACTTGTTGATAATGGAAGAAAGCCGATAGGTGAAAAGAAAACTTTGAACTATTCTTTATCTGTAAAGGTTAGTAATGAGGGGGCATATGTTGAGAATAGTATTTTTATACCACAATTACAATATATGCTCAAAAAAATTATGGGTAATGAGATGGATAATATAGGTGAAGATGAGTTAGCCAGATTAGAAAATGAGGCAGTGGGGTTATTTGAAATCGAGTTAAAAAATTTATTTAAAGAAGGATTTACACTAGAAAAATTATTGAGTGTTAATGAAAAAATTGGTAATTATTTTCTGACAATTAATTTACTTAGAGAGGAATGCTATATTTCTTTTGGCGTAAAGAATGAGATTGATTTTAATAGTTTCCTTACATCAGATTTAGAAAAAATATCTAAGTTAGATGAATTACCAAAACAGTTGAAATTATACATTGATGGGCACGATCAGTTTAAAAATATAGATGAGAATGAGAAGGCTATTATGGAAATTTTAAATTTGGAGAACTTGCCAGATGGTAGATGGCCATCAAATAATAATTTCAAACTCTCATTGATGCAGCAGGTTTCGGTTAATCTAGTTCTAAATGAAGAAATAGATATTTTCTCTGTTAATGGCCCACCTGGAACGGGGAAAACAACATTACTTAAAGATATATTTGCTAACCTTGTCATTAAGAGAGCGTGTGAAATGACAAAGTTTTCAAGTCCGAAAGAAGCATATCAGAATAAAGGAGTGGTTTATTCTGATGTTAATAACAAGAAGGGATATAATTTTAGAAGTTATCAATTGGATGACTCAATATGTGGTTATAGTATTGTTGTAGCGTCATCAAATAATAGTGCGGTTGAAAATATTTCAAAGGATTTACCCAAATCTGAAGAATTAATCCATGATAATGATCGGTTTATGTCATCAGATAAGGGGTTTTCTGAGAGCATAAAGGAAGTAAATTATTTTCCTGAATACTTATCTTATATATTTGATAAGACAGGTGCTAAAAAAACAGAGAGTCCTTTTGAAAAATATTGGGGATTATTTTCGGTGAATATGGGGAGATCATCCAATATAAATCAAGTATTAGATCCTTTGCTTTATGGGAAAGAATCAAAGACGGATGGTAAATTAGAAAAACTTAATGATCGTTTGAAATCTTCAAAGACCACTGTAAAAGAGTGGTCTGTAGTATGTGAGAAATTTACTGATATAAAAAATCAAATTGAAGATGAGAAAGTAAAGATAACAAACTATTTGGTTCATTTAAAAAAAGAAAATAAACTTATAATAAAGTTAAACGAACTGGATGCAAATCTAACTATATTAAAAAATGAGATGAATGAAAAGCAAGAAAATATGAAAAGGTTTTATGTAAAGAAAAGTTATTTGATTGAGCAAAAAGAACTACTTCCACGGTTATCTTTTTTTACTAAGTTAATGGTAATATTAGGAATCAAAGTAAATGAATCAGAAGAAGAGTTGAAGAAGAGTCTTAGTGAACTAAATGAAAAAATTAGAGCGTATGAAATTGATGTCGATATGATGAAGGAACAGATAAAAAAAATTGAAATTGAGAAACAAGAAAATAGGATAAAACAAGAAAAATTATCTGAAAGTTTAAAAGAGGAAAGACTTTATTTTCTTGATGACGAAGTAGATACTTTAGAGGGAGAATGGGGACCAGAGTGTTATGATAAAAGACAATTAACGACACCTTTCGTGACTAAGCGATTAAATTATTTGAGGGGAAATTATTTTATTCAGGCAATGAATGTTCATAAGGTTTTTAATGAAATAAACTCACCCTTATTTTGGTCAGCACTCAATGTTCTAAAGAATCGCTCTAAATTAGATATGGCGAGTAGTGAACATAAAGAATTGTTAAAACAGTCATGGCAGATTTTTCATTTGTTAATTCCAGTAGTAAGTACAACTTTTTCAAGCTTGGGTACAATGTATAAAGGGTTAGAAGAAGAGAGTATAGATTATTTGTTTATTGATGAAGCAGGACAAGCAACACCACAAGCCGCTGCTGGGGGTATATGGCGAGCTAAACGTGTGATAGCAGTGGGAGATCCTTCTCAAATTGAACCAGTATTAGGAATAGATCCATCGATTTTAGGAATTATCAAAGAAAAATATCAAATTGAAGATCACTATGCAGGCGAACAAGCTTCTGTTCAAAAATTAGCAGATTATGCGAATAAGTATGGGACGGTAAAACCTGATAAATCAAGAATCGGAGTCCCACTTTGGGTTCATAGAAGATGTTTGAGTCCTATTTTTAACATTTCAAATGAAATATCATATGAAGGTAAGATGGTTCAAGGGGTATCGGGTAAAGAAGGGACAGTCAGATGGTTTGATATTAAAGGTAAAGCGACTGATAAGTATGTATTAGAACAGAGCCAATGTTTATTAGAGGAATTGAAAAAAGCGACAAATCTGAGTGATATTTACATCATTTCTCCTTTCAAAAATGTTGTTGACAAAACAAAAGAATTTTTAAGAGAGAATAGTTCTTATTTAGCTGAAAATGAGGGGATTAAAATAAAAGATTGGATTAATAAATCAATTGGAACCGTTCATACCTTTCAAGGGAAAGAAGCACCTATTGTTTATTTTATTTGTGGAACAGATATAGACTCTGAAGGAGCTGCAAATTGGTCATGTCAAACAGCGAATATAATAAATGTAGCAGTAACAAGAGCTAAGAAGGAGTTCTATATCATTGGTGATTATAGTAGATTTAGTGGCAAACCTTTTTACCAAACGCTTGCAAAGTACAGTGAAAATCCTATTAAAAACCAGCCGGATGAAATGTAAACCCAGTTATTTTTCAATTAAGAAACATAGAATCTCTATCGTGAATACGCTTACTTAAAAATTATAGTATGTTATACTTTAAATGACAATTTATCACATATTTTGATTCACCTTTACCACAATTCAATATTGTCAAGGTTCATATGTATTTTCTTTTATAAAATGGAAGAGGGGTTTATATGAAAAAAGTAAAAAAAATTGGGTTATTGATATCGGTAGTAGCAATGAGTGTGTTGACTTTAACCGCTTGTGGGAAAAATGAAGACACGTCTGATGAAAAGGCACAAGGGTCAGAACCTGTTACGATTTATTTAACACGACATGGTGAGACACTGTTTAATTTAACCTCAAAAGTCCAAGGCTGGTCTGATACACCACTTACTGAAAAAGGTGAGGAAGTAGCAGATGCGTTGGGAAAAGGCTTGAAAGCAGAAAAAATCACCTTCGATTCAGCTTACTCTAGTGACTTGAAACGAGCCTACGATACAGCGTCACATGTCTTAGCAAACACAGGTCAAAAGGATCTTAAAGTAACCTATGATGAAGGTCTAAGAGAAGCTTCCTATGGCTCGTTTGAGGGTGATAGAATTGCAGAATCAAGTGTTAAACTAGCTGAAAAAAATGGCTATAAAGATGGTGAAGAGTTTGAAGCAAAAACAGGAAAAATGTATTGGAATGAATTAGCAAATACCTATAAAGAATTAGATGAAATAGGAATTGCAGAAGATTCTAAGATGATCATTGACCGCATGACAAAAACGCTTGAAAAGATCGGTAAAACTGAAAGCGAAGCGGGGAATAAAAATGTCCTTGTAGTCAGTCACGGTATGGCAATTAATGTCATGTTATCAAGTTTATCAGACCAGTATGAAGGTAAACCACTAAAAAATGTGAGTGTCACTAAAATCATTTATGATAATGGTAAACTAAAAGTCGAAACAATCGGTGACAATCATTACTTTGAAGAAGGCTTGAAGCTATAATAAAGAGTTACGCGTTGGATGTCGCATGTAAGGGTGAAAAACTGAATAAAGGGAATTGTCAGATTAAATTTATTAAAAAGTAAGAGACTTATTATAGATTAAAAAAACGTAAAAGTTCATGTATGATATAACATGATTTTTACGTTTTTTTATAGTCACTTTATATTTTTTGATAAGCGGTAAATGAGGCTGACTTGAAGCCTGCTGCAATTCATTTTCTAAAACAATTAAAACGTCAGCTTAAATATACGTTGGAATTAAGTAGGAGTTCCCTCAATTGCTAGTTAATATTATATGAAAAGGTGAATAGCCTCTATGCTGATCCCATTTTAACATTCTTGTTTGGTAGCGGTAATATCAATTTCTCTAATCGTAACATTTTGTGGCATATCGTAAATAAATTTGACGGTCTGAGCAACGTGAATAGGGTCTAGCGTCACCCCACCCATTGTTTGCTTCCAACTATTGTAATCTGAAAGAGCCTGTTGATCTGTAGTGTGAGATAAAAGTTCTGTCTCGGCTGCACCAGGCGCAACGAGGGAGATGCGAACATTATGACTAGCAACTTCTTGTCGAACCGTTTCGGTTGCACCGTGAATACCAAATTTTGAAGCGACATAAGCAGCGTGGTTGGTAAAAGCTTTGAAGCCTGCGATTGAAGACATATTAATAATCGTTCCCTGTTTATTTTGTTTCATTGTCTCTAACACAATACTCATACCGTTTAATACGCCTAAGACATTAGTTGTTAACATGGTATCCCATTCACTAGGGTCTTGTGTTTCTAAGTTTCCTAATAACATAACCCCTGCATTGTTAACAAGTAAATCAGTAGGACCATAAGTCTCTTCTGCAGATTTTATTGCAGCTGTAAAGTCGTCTAAGTTGGTAACATCAACTTGTTTAATTAGAACAGTACTAAAATCTAAGGGTAAGGCCTCTATCTTATCGACACGACGTCCAAGTAAAAGCATTGGAAACCCTGCTTGATTAAATAATTTGGCGATTTCTGCACCGAAGCCAGAACTTGCTCCTGTAATAACGATTAATGGTTTAGTAGTCATTTTTGTTCCTCTTTTCTTTGTGATACACTGTAGCATATCACTTGGAGTAAGCTCCAAGTCAAGGAGGGAATTATGAAAAAATATACGATTGGTGAAATTGCTAAAAAATATGATGTCTCGACAGATACTTTACGATATTACGACAAAGAAGGGCTTCTTCCATTTGTAAAAAAAGATAAGGCCAATAGACGTTATTTTTTAGAAAGTGATTTTCAATATTTAGATACCATACTGTGTTTAAAACGAGCAGGTGTTGAAGTGAAACAAATTGCGTTGTTTATTAGTCTTTGTTTACAAGGTGATTGTACTTTAGAGTCTCGTTATGATTTTATTAAACAGCAAGAAAAGGAATTAGAAGCTAAAATAGCTCGCTTGTCAGAAAGTTTGGATTATTTAAGATGGAAAAAGTGGTATTATGCAGAAGCAAATAAGGCTAAAACGGAAGAAATATTTTTCGAGGATGGGACGACACAAGTGGATTCGAAATTTTATGAAGAGTATTTAAAAAATAAATGAGTAAGGTATCGGTTAATATAACGTAAGGATTACTTTAAGTGATTAATGGTGTTGGGTGTTTTTACCAAAAATTTTCTTAATCACTCGGTAGCCAAAAGAGACGAGCAAATTGACTACTAAGGGCATCAAACAATAAAGCCAAGCGAGTAATGAAGACTCTCCATAGTAAACAATAAAAAAAAGAATAAGAATAAATGTGATACATATGCCGGCAAGTGGGAGTGACTTAGTAAAGTAACCATCAAATTTTTTCATAGAGTTATCTCCTTTTTAATTGACTTAAGCGCTAAGGAAGAAGTGAATAGTCTATCTATCTTGGATTATACCCATTAGCACTAGGTATTTTCAAGAGAAAGGTTGATTTCACATTTGTAAGGGGTGTTAGAGAAAGCAAGTATTTTTGTAGAGAAGTATCCACGCGTGTGCTTACTCATTATGTAGTTCAGGGTTAAGTGAATTAAAATAATTAGTTGAATTTATTATGTAGGTTGTTTCTTTGGTGTCATTATTTAAGTGTAGAAGTAGTTAGTCTTAAAAAGAAGTAAGTATGTTCATTGTAAAAATAAAACTGAACCTTATTCAGATGAGATGTTAAACGCTAATTAAAAAAGCACCTGTTTTTTTACAATGCACCTCTTTTAGATTTAAGGTATAATAATTAGCGTAGATTAAACGGAAGTGTAGGTGAAAAGTAGTGGAGAGAATATCTTATTCAGATCGGTACTTCAATATAAAAGAGGCATTGACGAAACAAGAACGTGAGGCAGGGGAATATATTCTTAAACATTTGGGAAGCATTGACCAGTTGAGCATTCAAGAATTATCGAAGAAAGCCTATGTATCAAGTGCTACTGTGACACGCTTGTCACGCAAACTGAATTATACGAACTTTTCGGAGTTGAAAAGTTATATTAGAGAAGAGTGTGCCAAAGAACGTAACTCTAAAAAAACGCTAGAACCACCAATTGCCACTTATTATAAACAAATGCTTCGATCGGTAAATACCTTGGTTCATCGAGAATCATTAGAACAGCTCGTTAGTCTAGTCAAGAGTGCACGTAAACTTGTATTAGTTGGGATAGGTAGTTCAGGTTTAACCGCGACAGAGGCCAAGCTACACCTTTCTAGAATGGGATTCTTAGTGGACTGTATCAGTGACCCTCATATGATGAAGATGAGTGCGACTTTACTGACTAAGGCTGATTTGATTATTTGTATTTCAAATTCAGGTGAAACACAGGCGATATTAGAAACTGTTAAGATTGCGAAAGGAAATGGGACAACCGTTGTCTCACTAACCAATAGTTCTTATAGTAGTTTAGCAAAAGCATCTGATTTAAACTTAGCAACAGCAAGTATTGAAACAATTGATGATTCTCGCTTTATTAATAGTCAATTTACAAATATTTTTATTTTAGACTGTCTTTTTTATGAGTTACTTGAGACGCCAATCTATGCTGATAATCGTAGTAAAACATTAAGGGTCTTATAAAAAAAGAACTTAGCTCTCTAGAGAGCCAAGTTCTTTTTTTATTTGATTGCATCAACGAAAGTTTTGGTAATAAGTTGTGGGCGAGTAATTGAGCTACCGACAACGGCACTGTGTACGCCTAATTCTAAAACACGGGCTAGTTTTTCAGGGGTATTAATATTACCTTCTGCTATTAGAGGGACCGATACAACGGCAATCATTTCTTTTAAAATAGCAAAATCATCTGCTGAAACATCTAAGTGACTGGATTCTTTGGTGTAACCAATAAGTGTACTTGACACACAATCAAATCCGATTTCAGCTGCATATTTAGCTTCTTCAACTAGAGCAACATCGCCCATTAACAACGTGTTAGGGTATTTTTCTTTTGCATATTTTACAACATCAGCTAACTCTTCATTATGAGGTCGTTTGCGACTTGTTGCATCTAGAGCAATCATTTCGCAACCAGATGTTGCTAATTCATCAATTTCTTTTTTTGTTGCAGTAATAAAAACTTCTGAATCAGGATAGTCACGCTTGATGATCCCGATAACAGGTAAGTCAACTTCTTTTTTGATTGCTTTTATATCAACAACTGAGTTAGCTCTAATACCAGAAGCGCCACCTTCTTGAGCAGCTACAGCCATCCGTGACATGATATATGAGCTATGTAAAGGTTCATTATCAAGTGCTTGGCAAGATACAACAAGGTTACCTTTAATTTTTTCTAACATAAATTTATTCTCCCATCAATTCTTCAATTTCATTTTTTATGATTGTTACTTGTGGTCCGTAAATGACCTGAATACCATTTCCTTTTGCAACGACACCTTTGGCACCGGTTGTTTTTAATTTTTCTTCAGAAACTTGTGTGCCATCTTTGACAGTAACACGTAAACGAGTTGCACAGCAGTCGACAGTATCTAAGTTTTTAAGTCCACCTAGACCTTCTGTAATAGCTAAAGCACGGTCACTTACGTTACCGGTTGCTGTGTCTTTCGTTAGTGTTTCTTCACGACCAGGGGTTTTAAAATTAAATTTCTTAATTAAGAAGCTAAAGCTAAAGAAGTATAAAAAGAACCATGGGATCCCGACTAATAACACACGAATCCAGTTCGTTTTGTCATTACCTTGCAAGACTCCAAATAAAATGTAGTCAATAAAACCACCAGAAAATGTTTGGCCGATTGTAATATTTAAGATATGAGCTAACATAAATGCTAAACCATCAAAGAATGCATGAACAACATATAACGCAGGTGCAATAAATAAGAATGAGAATTCTAATGGTTCAGTAATCCCTGTTAAAAATGAGGTAAGTGCAGCGGTCAACATTAGCCCACCAACAATTTTTTTATTTTCAGGTTTAGCACATTTATAAATAGCAAAGGCTGCACCTAATAAACCAAACATCATGGTAATAAAACGCCCTGACATAAAACGAGCAGTCCCTTCAAAGAAGGCTGTTGTGTTAGGGTCACCTAGTTGTGCAAAGAAAATATTTTGAGTCCCTTGGAATACTTTTCCACCAACTTCTAATGTACCACCTAGAGCTGTTTGCCAGAATGGTAAATAGAAGATATGGTGTAAACCGAAAGGTCCTAATAAACGTAAAATAAAACCATAGAAGAAAGTTCCAATATAACCGGTTGCGTTTACAATATCGCCAATTTTAAAGATACCACTTTGAAAAATAGGCCAGATAAAATACATGACCGTTCCTAAAATAATAGCAGCAAAAGCTGTAATAATTGGGACAAAACGTGAGCCACCAAAGAACCCTAAAAATTGAGGCAATTCAGTTTTGTTAAAGCGGTTATGCAAGTAAGCAGTCATAATCCCTACAACTAATCCCCCAAATACACCTGATTCAAGAGTTTGAATTCCAAGAGACATTCCTTGTCCTGCACTAGCCAGTTCAGAAGGATCTGCTAGTTTTCCAGCAATACCTAAAATAGAACCAATGGTAGCATTCATGACTAAATAACCAAGTAAAGAAGCGAGTGCCGCTGTTCCTTTATCAGATTTTGCTAGGCCAACAGCAACCCCAACAGCAAATAATACAGGTAAGTTACCAAATACGATACTACCAGCTGCTGACATGACGCTAAAGATTGCCTGTAACCATTGGACATCAAGTATTGGATAAGCCGTCACTGTATTAGGGTTAGAAAAAGCACCCCCGATGCCTAATAGTAAACCCGCTGCTGGTAAAACTGCTATGGGCAACATAAATGATTTACCAAATTGCTGAGCTTTTTCAAATAAATTTTTCATTTCATCTCTCCTTTTTGATATTTTTTTCAAAGTAATAATATCATATGTGAAAAATATCTGCAATCGGTTTCTAAAAAAAGATAAAAAACACCCCATTCCTATAAGAAAGAGGCTCTTATTTTATTTAACTGGTAAAACATTAAAAACCAACTTATCATGTCATGCTATATTTTCAGGAACGGTTGTGATAGTTGCCACTCTCTCCATAGTTGTCGTAACAATGACAAATGGTGAAGAAGTGGCTGTTTTATTAAGTTGTTTAACTCCATAATGACTAACTAAGCCTCTAAATTGACGGGGGAACTCTCCGTTAAAAGTATATCAAAAAATATTTAATCTAAAGAAATTATCTCGATTATTATGTGGTTAGGTGTTTAAATCGGATGCTATTAAAATAAAAATAGCCTGCTTAGCTGAAAAAATAGTTGTATTAATTCTGGTTACTGGTGAGATAGTAATGAAAGGATCTTTAGGTTTTTGATAAAAAAACAATAATAGGATATAAAATGAAAAAAATATCAATTATTTGGATGTTAGCGTAAAAAAAAACGACCTCTTTAATTGCTAGTGTGGTCGTTTTTTCACGTATTTTTTAGTTGCTGTTGTTTTAGCAAAATTGCTAATTGTGGCTGTCTGTTTGTGACGTGTTGTAATCTGGTCATCACCTGGCGGAGTTTTTCCTTGTTTTCTAGCAATCAAACGTTTGGCTTTTTCTTGTTGTGTGTCGTTCATCCTGTCACTCCTTCATAGAATAATGAGTCTATTATAGCATTTATATAACTATCAGGTTTATTTGAGTTACTGATTTTTTATAAAAAAGTAAACTGTCGTTCTGATTAGTCTTGACTATGGCTGAGATGTTGGGAAGGGGGATAGCCATAGTGTTGTTTAAAGAGTTTTGAAAAAGAATTGAGTGAGCCAAAACCAAGAGATTCGGAAATCTGACTTAGAGAATCCTGTTGTTGTTCAATCAACTCACAGGCGGCCTGCAATTTAGTCTGTTTAATATAGCGTGCCACTGATATTTTCAAGTCTGCTTTAAAAATTTTATCCAAATGATTGGGGCTAATAGCTAGAAAAGTTGCGACTGTTTCTCTTGTCGTTTGTTCATAGAGGTGGTTGCTAATATATTCTCGAGCTTTGTTAGTAAGCGGACTGATATTCAGTTGTTTTTCTTGATGAACTAAGCGTGTTAAGTCGATAAGGGCTTCAGTCATTGACTTGTTAAGGTCTGTCATAAAGTGAGCATCTTCTAAAGTTTGGATAGCACGATCACTTAAGCTGTAAGCGACTTCAGGAAATAAGCCACCTTGTATAGCAGCACGGGTGGCAAGGGTAACAGTTGTAATACTAATATTTCGATAGTAGCGTATTAAGCTTTTTTTAGATAAGAGGCCGATTGAATCATTTTCCTTATTAAGTGGATTGTGGAGTAACAGTTCTTTGACTTTGGCGACTTGTCCATCTTTGATTGCACGTAACATCATTGTTTCTAATGTTTGTTGATGAAGAGGTTGCTCAGATGTCGCACGTAACTCGTTAGGTACTGTAGAATATTTGAGACCCAGGTCTTCTTCAAATCGTAGTGTTGTCCCTAGTTTCTGAAATAGCAAGTAATAGAGCAACTCACTTAGCGGTCGTAAGCTAGCTTTCTTCAGATAGGGCAAGGTACTTGTCTGAGTGCTAAGGGTAAAGGGGCCTAGTAAGTAATAGCAACCAGTTGATGGAAACATGATAAAGGCCATTTTGTGATTTATTTCTAAAAATAACGGATCGAGGCTTTCTTGGTGTTCAGTGTAAAAGTCACCAATTATTTTGAGTGAATCTGGTTGGTACTGATTGTCAGATAATAGTGTTGCTAATTCTGTTTCTGGATAAACTGCATGTAATCTAAGCTGATGCAACTCTTTAATAAGGTATTGAATTTGTTTGAATTCCATCTTACTTCCTCCAGTTTCTCTTTCCTTTATCCTATATCATGATTAATAAAAACGCAATTTTTGGATATTATTATTCTTTTTTACTCATTAGTTCTAAAAAACATGGGAAATCAGCTAGTTATCATAATATACGAACCGTATACTGTGTCTTGTCAAGCAGACAACTTAAAAGAAATGAGGAAGATAAGATGAGAACAGAAAAAGAAAAAATGATTGCAGGCGATTTATATTTATCAGGAAATGATGTCGAGCTCAATGCGGGTCTAAGCAGAGCTCGCTCCCTACTTTATAAGTTTAATCAATCACCACCAAATGATGAGGGGTTACGTTACGGGATTATTAAAGAATTATTCGGAAAATCACCAGAGTTATTCTTAGTTGAACCGCCTTTCAAGTGCGATCATGGGTTTAATATTTCAGTCGGCGATTACTTTTTTGCCAATTTTGACTGCACTATGCTAGATGTGGCACCGATTACTATTGGTGATCGGGTTTATTTAGGACCTAAAGTTGGCTTATATACAGCCAATCATCCTATTGATAAAGATATTCGTCATGAGTTTTATGAATTTGGTTCACCGATTACGATTGGCGATGATGTCTGGTTGGGGGCGAATACGGTTGTGACACCAGGTGTTACGATCGGTAGTAATGTCGTAATAGGTTCGGGGTCAGTTGTCACAAAAGACATTCCAGACAACGTGATAGCAGTTGGTAACCCTTGTAAAGTACTGCGTCCGATTACGAGTGAGGACAAAGCTTACTGGCAAGCTCGTAAAGAAGCTTATCAAGCTGAATTATGCCAAGACAATGTCATAGAATAACATTAGAAATCAGCGGATACTCGATTGAGCTAATAGTAGCAAAAAGGAGGGTCGAAGCGATTTTATTAAGGAGGCAATCGTATTGAATGAAACAACAGCAATAGAATCTAGCCATAAAACCAGTCTTGTTAATAGGTTAATTGGAGTCATTTCAGCTATCTTTACCCCATACATAGGAATATTAGCTGGGGCAGGCATTTTGATGGCACTCAATACACTGTTACAAAAGATGGCGATTATCTCAACCGAGTCATTTATCAGTGTGATATTAACAGCAGTCTCATCGGGTGTGTTTACCTTGTTACCAGTTTTTATTGGTATTACGACTGCCAAAGTTTTTAATAGTAATGTCTATATTGGTGTCGCCTTGGCGACAGCGCTGTTATTTCCCCTAACAGCAGCAGAGATGCCTGAGACAATTCATCTCTTTGGGCTAAGTTTAGGTGTCAAAAGTTACGGTGGGGCAGTTATTCCCACAATCTTAGCAGTTTTCGTCGCAGGTTATATTGAACGCTTTTTCAAAAAAATAGTGCCAGCCGTCGCTGAAATAGTAGTAGTTCCAGCCTTAACCTTACTTGTTGCAGGTTTTGTTACTTTTCTAGTTATCGGGCCTTTAGGGATGGCACTGGGAAGTGGTATTTCATGGATCTATGGCCAAGCTTACGGCTTTAGTCCTTTAGTGGCGGGAGTTTTACTAGGTGCTTTATTCCCCTTCACCTTCGTTTTTGGCATTCATTGGAGTATCTTACCAGTAGCCATGATTAATATTCAGTCTCTTGGATATGATACGATTTTACCAATCATGATGATGGCGGTCTTTGGTCAATTCGGAGCAGCAGCAGGGATGGTTCGTCATGTTTCAAAAGCAGATCGGGCTTTAACAGTCTCAACCTTAATTCCCGCTTTTTTCGGAATTACAGAACCAGCTATTTACGGTGTCAATTTGAAATACGGCAAACCTTTTATTAGTGGGGTGATTGCTTCAGCTTTAGGTGGTGGTTTGATTAGCTTTTTAGGGGTTAAAATATTCCAATTCACCCCGATTTTAAGCGCCTTATACTATCCGCTATTTATCGGGCCGGATTCTAGTATGAGATTAGGTATTTTGTCATCAGTCATCACCTTTGTTATTGCCTTTTTAGGCAGTTTTATCTTTGGAAAAATTAAACAAACAAATAACTAGGAAAAGAGTGTAGAATATGAAAAAAAATTACCAAGTATTATTAAAAGATCTAACGTTAGAAGAAAAAGCTGGACTATGTTCAGGAGGGACATTCTGGGATTTAAGAGGAGTTGATCGCTTAGGAATTCCTGAGATTGCCTTGACAGATGGACCTCATGGTTTGAGAAAACAACGACGTGATCAATCTGATCACTTAGGTTTCATGGATAGTGAACCAGCGATTTGTTTTCCACCTGCAGTCGGATTAGCCTCATCATGGGATCGTGAATTAGTATATCAAGTCGGAGAAGCTTTGGGAGAAGAGTGCTTATCACATGATGTCAGCGTACTTTTAGGACCTGGTATTAACATCAAACGTTCGCCTTTATGTGGCCGTAATTTTGAATATTTTTCAGAGGATCCTTATTTAACAGCCCAAATGGGTGCCGAACAAGTGAAAGGTACCCAATCAAAAGGCGTTGGTACCTCTTTAAAACATTTTGCTGTTAATAATCAAGAGACCCGTCGTATGACTATTGATGCTAAGGTCAGTGAACGCGCGCTCAGAGAAATCTACCTAGCGGCTTTTGAACATATTGTCAAAGAGGCACAACCGACAACGATTATGACATCGTACAATAAAGTAAACGGTGAGTACGTCAATGAAAGCAAGCATCTCTTACAAGAAGTTTTACGTGACGAGTGGGGCTTTGAAGGAGTTTTAGTCTCAGATTGGTTAGCTGTTGACAATTGTATTAATGGCATAAAAGCAGGTCATGATGTTGAAATGCCAACAACGGGTAATTATTCACCAAACAAAATCGTACAAGCGGTCAAAAGTGGTGAGTTATTAGAAAGTGAGTTAGACAAGGTCGTTTTACGGATACTAGCTTTGATTGACAAGACTGAAATAACTGAAAAACATGGGATGTATGACCAAGAGGCTCACCATGAGTTTGCTCGTCAAGTAGCAGCTGAAACTATGGTTTTATTGAAAAATGATGACAACATATTACCCTTATCTCAAACAGATAAGGTGTTATTAATTGGGGACTTAGCTCAAAAACCACGTTACCAAGGAAGTGGTAGCTCGCATATCATTCCAACAAAAATTGAGAATTTACATGAAGAATTAACAAAACTAATGCCCGAAGGCTCACTTACATTTACTAGAGGTTATGAAGCAGAATTAGATGTCGCCTTGTCTAATCATTATTTAGAGGAAGCTTGTGAATTAGCTCGTCAAGCCGATAAAGTTATTTTACATTTAGGCTTACCAGCCCGTTACGAAGCAGAAGGTTTAGATAGAAGCCATCTAAATTTACCAGAAAACCAATTGGAATTACTCTCAGCTGTCTCTTCCTTTAATTCAAATGTGATTGTGGTATTATCAAATGGCTCAGCCATTGATTTATCTTGGGATGATCAAGTTAAAAGTATTTTAGAAGCTTATTTAGGGGGGCAAGCAAGTGGCGGTGCTATCGCAGATATCCTAGTTGGGAAAGTCAACCCAAGTGCTAAACTAGCTGAAAGTTTCCCTGAAAGATTGCAAGATGTCTCATGTTACCGTGATTTCCCAGGTGTCCGAGATGAGACTGTATATACTGATGATATTTTTGTGGGCTACCGTCACTATGATAAAGTTGGTCTTCCAGCTCGTTATTCATTTGGTCATGGCTTGAGCTATACCAATTTTACCTACAGTGGCCTAACTATCAGTTCTAAAAAAATGGCAGCAGATGAGCAAATAGAAGTGACTGTGACTGTAACTAATACAGGACAGGTACGAGGGAAAGAAATTGTTCAACTCTATGTGTTACCGCTAGATGCAACCGTCCCTCGTCCTATTAAGGAATTGAAAGGCTTTGATAAAGTAGCCTTAGAGCCAAATGAGTCGAAAGACGTGACGTTTGTTGTCAACCAGGAAACCTTAAAATACTTTGATTCAGTTGCAAATGATTGGTATGTGGCTTCTGGCCAGTACCAGCTAGCAGTTGGAAAATCAGCGGAGCAATTACTTCTAAAAACAAATGTAACAGTTGAAAATGCAACACCTTTAAAAGCAACTGTCACGCGCAATACACCTGTACGTGATGTGGCAGCAGATCCAAAGAAATATGCCATTGCTCGTGAGTTATTTGAAACCTGGTATAGCTTAATTGTTAGAGAAAAAACGAGTGATAATGATAAGGTTGATACGGAGTTAGGAATCGCAACTTACAATAATATGCCATTACGTGGCTTGATTAATTTTTCTCAAGGACAGTTAATTGATGATGAGAAATTAGATGAGTTGATTACAAAATTGAATGCCGTACAGTAAGTTTTAAATAAAAAAGAAGAGAGCTTAGGCTCTCTTCTTTTTTATTTAAAACCCATAGGAGTCTTCTTGCTCTTGCCACGCTCTTTGATAGCTTTTAGCTAAGACTAAGCTGTCTTCTACTAGTTTATTTAATCGTCTGGTTACATCATCATTGGTGATTTTTTGTTGGTAAAAATCAATATCTTCAATAAAAACATAATTGGAAACAAGTAGGCCTTTCATATAATGAATGATAGGTTTTAGCTGAGTTTCTGCTACTAAAAAATGTTTTGGGGAACCAGCTGTCATGACAAGACCTACAATTTTTCGCTCTAAAGCATTTTGAGGAAGTAAGTCAAAAATATTTTTTAGTGTGGCAGGTATAGAGGCTTGGAAAGTCGGTGAACCGATTAAAATAACATCAGCGCTCATTAGTTCGCTTGTTACCAAACCAGCGTCTCCTTGGTAATCCAAATAATTTCGGCCATCACTAAACGGTAACTCATAATCCTTTAAATCTAAAAGAGTTAAGTCATGTTCAGAAGCTGTCAGCTTTAAGTGGTTATATAAATAAGTCATCGCTGTTTGAGTTTTTGTACCCACTGTTGAGCCAGATAACAAGACAATTTTCATTAGGGTGTCACTTCTTTCTTTGTATATTTTTTAATAGCAGGGACAATTTTCTCACCTAAAATTTCAATATTTTTCATAATTTTATCAAAAGGAACGCCACCAAAATCTAATTGAGCAATGTAACGTTGGTTATTGAAGACTTCATGTTGATAAAGAATTTTTTCAATGATTTGTTGAGGTGAGCCAACATTAATGATGCTTTCTTTTTCTTTACCATGAGCAAAGGCAGGTTTTGGAAATCCTTGCCCATTAGCTAAGGTGAGACCTTGATTAACATGAGGGTAGTATTCTTTAAAAGCATCTTGGCTATTTTCAGATGCATAGAAGAAACCGCCTGTGGCCACCAACAACTCTTCTTGTTTAAAACCAACTTGTTCACCGGCTTGGCGATAGTAGTCAAGTGTTGGTTTAAATGATGACGCAGGCCCCCCAAGATGAGCTAGGTATAGAGGAACACCAGCGCGTCCAGCATTGATTGCACTAGTTGAGGTCCCACCAACTGCTCGCCAAATTGGTAAGTGTTCTTTTTGAGGACGTGGGAGAATGTGAGCCTCGCTCAATGGTTTTCTAAACTGTCCATGCCAATTGATCGTTTCTTCTTGGTTAATTTTTAACAGCAAATCAAATTTTTCTTCAAATAAGGCATCATAATCAGCTAAATCATACCCCAATAAGTCGAATAACCCAACACGGGAAGCCCGTCCAGCTACTAGTTCAATACGACCACCTGATAATAAATCAAGAGTTGAAAAATCTTCAAAGACTCTGACCGGATCAGAAGTACTTAACATTGTAGCAGAGCTGGATAGTTTGATGCGATGTGTTGCTGCTGCAATATTGGCGAGAATAATACTGTGAGCTTGAGAGATAAAGTGCTCTTGATGACTTTCACCTAAGGCAAATATATCTAGACCAGCTTGTTCAGCTAAAACAGCCATCTCTTTGATTTCATTTAAACGTTGTTGAGGGCTAATTAATTGTTGAGTATGAGGATTAGGCATATGGTCACCAAGTGTATAGATGCCTAATTCTAATCCTTTAGTCACATCTATCTGTGGAGATGTTACGAATTTTTTTGTCATAAGGAACAGTCCTTTCTTATTATAAATACTTAAAGCGATCATTTAAGATAGAGCTAGCATATCACGCTTACTTTTAGTAAGCAATTTAAATGCTTTAAATGAATGATTGGGCTTGCTATGAAACTCGTTTCATAGATTATACTCAGGATAAGAGCAACTGAGGGAGGGAATAAAAGGTGAACACTTATGTAAAAGTCAACAATCATATTTCGAACGCTACCATTCATTTTCTAAAGAATCATCTGTATATAACAAGCCATCAAGGTTATTTTAAAGGTCAAACAATCAGTCTGAAGTGTCAGGATATTTATTATGTCACTTCTACGAGTGTTTTTGGTGGTAAACAAATTTGTTTTAGTTATGAAAATACTTATTATACCTTGTATACTCAAGGACTAGGCATGGCTGATTATTTTGAACGACACTTAGGTCTTTAAAGAGAAGCAACAGTCTATGATATTGTAGTGGAAACTTAGCCTTCAAGTTATTTTATGAAGAGAGTAAGGAATGGTTGGTTTTGTCTGATAGCGTCATACTATGTTAGTAATAAATGGGACGATTAAAAGAACTGTGACAATAGCTGTCAGAGTTTTTTTTCGTATTTGGCAACAAGTTGTTAGGTAAACTAATCCAAAAGGGACTATAATAAAGAAAGCTAACGTTGTTAACTATTTTGATAAAAGGGTGATGTTTATTCAAATATTGACTATTTTTGTTTCATTGACTTTACGAGCTCTTTTCCAATGCCTTAGTTTTAGTCGAAGGACGGAAAGTTTTTTATTAGGCTGTTTGTTAGTTACTATTAACCAATTCGCTTAAAGTTAACACCCTTAATGTCGGTACCACACAGTTAGCTGATAGGTGTGGTAGTCAATTTTAATTGGGGTAATTGTTGTCTTTAATTTGTCGATTTTATTTTCAAGAGTAACGATACAACAATTAGTCAGATTTGTAGTTCTCGAGGCAGTCGGTTGTTTGTTATTATTTGGTTATAATATCTTTCTAAAAAGGACGTGGAAAAATGAATATGCTAAAGAAAATAGTAAGCACAGTTAGTTTATTAATAGTCGTAATCGGTTTGAGTGCGTGTGGAGGATCTAAGGTTTCTGATGAAGAAGCTGAAGCTTATAAGCAAGAGGCAAGTGTGATTATTATGGATGTGATGGCACATAATTATGAGGATATTTTGACCAATTTGAACGATGAGATGAAAGAAGATTTGACTGAAGAGACTCTGAAAGAGATTGAACCCATTTTAAAAAAATCTGGCGACTTTAAAAAAATTGGCAAACAAACAGTACTTTTCAAAAATGATAACTACACGACGGTTTCTGAAGTCACATATAGTAAAGAAAAACGGATTTTTTCTATTTCATTTAATGAACAAGAGGAAATATCTAGCTTGGTTGTCAAATAAGTTGAGAAAGTAGTGTCTTTGAAAGATAGTCCTCCTTTAGAAAATAACATTATTAACATAGACTATCTGAATATCAACTAAAAGACATGGGATTAGAGGATGAATTTTTAGCATCAATTGCTCCTATTATGTGGGAATATACAAGTGAGAGGGATAAAGCGAATGGTGAGTAAGTTTTATTACCTAAAATAAGCAGTCAAAATAAAAATAATAAGAATTTGATTAAAAAATAAGGTGTTTTAGGTAGTAGAGGAGGATTCTAAGCAAGCTTGAGCAATTAAGTCCCTTCCTCAACTATCAATTAGCAAAAAACTTCTCATTTTGACTTAATGATAGGTATGACTATTTTGCTTATACTACTCTTACACGAAAGGAAGGGATAAGTATGAAACCATCATTAACGAAAGCTCAGTTTACTGATATCTATTTAAACGAGGAATTACTGCTTGTCAATAGTAAGATAGAGGGAGATGTGATTGAAGGTGATAATCTATATCGTGCCGATATTTCCAATTGTCATTTTAAGAATGTGACGTTTCATGGCGTTGATTTTGAAAAGGTTGAACTTGTGGATGTTGTTTTTGAAAATTGCGATTTTTCTAATTCAGCCTTAACAGAAGCCAGTATTATTCGAACCACTTTTATTGGTTGTAAATTATTAGGGACGGATTTTAATAAGAGTTATTTTTTTGAGAGTCAATTTAAAGATAGTGACTTATCATTAGCCAGTTTGTCTCACTCTCATTTTAAGCAAAGTCAAATGTCAGGGTGTCGTTTAATTGATACGTATTTGGTTGACTGCAAACTGACCAAAATGGCCTTCCTTGATTGTGAATTAGTGAAGGTGAATTTCACGGATACGGCATTAAAAAAAGTTGATTTAAGTACGTGTCAACTTGTTTCACTGATTATTGATTATAGTGATTTAGCAGGCTGTTTATTATCACAAAGCCAGACCGTTTTTCTTGCGAGTTTATTAAGAATTCAACTAGTTGATTAGATAATTAAACACTCACAACAAAAATTGGGTGAGTGTTTAATAGCTTAAGCTTCAGCAATGAAGGTTAAGGTAGCGTGTGCACCTGAATTTTGACCGTAATCCCAGATGACTTGACAATTTTTAAACCCTATTTTTTCTAAAATAAGTTTAAATTCTTCAATACCATACCAAGATAAGATAAATTGAGATAATTCAGTTTGGACCATCTGTCCTTTTACCCATTTTTCATAGCGGTGTAACTCAGTTGTACGTTGGGCTTCCCAATCAATATTGAGTGAGGTACTATTGAAGATGATACCAGTGCTATCAGAAAGTTCACATGTTGTAGTTGATGAGTTTCCTTCTTGAAAGTCTCGAGGTAAAAGTAAATCTAAAATTAATTTACCACCAGGTAATAAATGGTGTTTAAACGCTGTTAGGCTTTTAAGCATCATCTCTCTAGTCGGTAACAGTGCAAAACTACCGGTTGGCATGATAATCATTTGATACTTCTTTGGTAAATCAAGGGCTTGAAGATCTTGAAGATAGAGTTTCACTTCTAGTTTGCGCTCATTTAAATGGTGTTGACATTTTTCTAACATAAATGGGGACAAATCAACGCCTTCTATTTTGATGCCTTTTTCAGCAAAAGGCACGAGCATGCGTCCTGTCCCAACACCTGCTTCAAGGACTAAGCCTGTTGCTGATTTGACTTGTTCTAAATAAAAAGTTAGGTCGCCGTCAATTTCATGACCAATTGGTTTGGTAAAGTCATAAAGCTCAGTACTTAGTTCACCATATTCTTCGAACATATAAAACCTCCTATTTTTAAGTAGTAAAAGTATAACATATTTTTAAGAAAGCTGTGCTCAATGGTGATAGTGTAGAAATAAAGAAAGCGAGGTGCTCAAGGTGGCTAGACCCGAAGATAAAGAAAGTTTATTAGCTTTATCAGCAGAAAATTTTACTAAATTAATGGCAATGATTGAGAATATGCCAGTTGAGATGAAGGAGGGAAGCTTTCCCTTTAA
Organism: Vagococcus intermedius; assembly: GCF_029144185.1. Classification (NCBI taxonomy): domain Bacteria; kingdom Bacillati; phylum Bacillota; class Bacilli; order Lactobacillales; family Enterococcaceae; genus Vagococcus; species Vagococcus intermedius. The sequence goes on from NZ_CP110232.1 coordinate 771,296, forward strand.
TGATCGAGATAAAAACGTGAGAGATGTCTTAGGACACCTTCATGACTGGCATCTTATGTTTTTCGATTGGTATAAAGATGGGATGGCAGGTGTTAAGCCAACGATGCCAAAATCGGGGTATACCTGGAAAACATTGCCGGCCTTAAATCAACAAATTTGGGAAAGTTATCAAATGATGAGTTTAGAAGAAAGCCAGAGTTTGCTCATAAAAAGTCATAAACGTGTAATGGCATTAATTGAAAGTCATTCTGACTATGAGTTATTTACTAAAAAATACTATAAATGGACGAATACGACGTCTTTAGGAGCTTATTTTATTTCGGCAACGTCTAGTCACTATGATTGGGCTTTTAAAAAGTTAAGTAAGTATCAACGTGCTATGAGATAAACTTTCTAGTCAAATAAAAAACATCGCAAATAAGATTTGCGATGTTTTTTATTTGAGTTCTTTATCATACAGAAAGAAACCAATTTGTTCTTTTGAGCGATCAGGTGTTAAGGTAAGAGTCATCATTTTTTTGTCCTGTTGCTTCATTCCTTGGTACTCATAAAATTGATAATGACATTTAGTATCTGTAAATAAATAAAAGTTAGTCACTTTTTGTTGCTCAAAATAAGAAATAGCTGCTTGATAGAGTGTTTTACCGATCCCTTTTCCTTGATAGCCATCAGCCATGACAAATAAAGTTAATTCGGCCTCATAATTCTTGTTGCTTTTTGCTAGAAGTTCTTGATCAAGTGCTTCTACTTTAGTCAAATTAGTAAGGACATGTCGACCTTCTTCTGTTAAATAGAGAGGAAGTAAAGAGCTAGCCAGGCGAAAAAGATCCCTCACATTTTGCTTTTTACAAGTAAGGTCTTTTGCTAAAATAACTCCTACTACTTGATCTTGATAGACAGCTACTTGTGAAAAACTTGAGTGGGCTAAACAAGAGCTTAAAAACATTTTAACGGCTCGTTTAGAGGTTTTTGGGCTACAAAAAGTATCGTATTCCCATATTTTTTGAATGATTGATTCTAACGTTTTAAAGTCCTTTTTTTTGATGTTTCGAAAGTATAAAGTCATTTACATTCTCCTAAAGTTAATAAGGTATATCATAACTGAAATTAAGTGATAGTCAATAGTTATCAAGTAGTTATTGAGAGAAAGTGTGCTACACTATGATCATTATAAATAAAAAAGGGAGTGAGAAAAATGATTTTAGAAACAGATCGTTTGATACTAAGGCCATTTGAACTTGAGGATGCCACGGCGCTTTATCACTATGCTAAAAATCCTAAGATTGGACCTGCAGCTGGTTGGTCTTCACATACAAGTGTGGCTGAAAGTCAAAGAGTCATTCAAGAGGAGTTAACGGGTGAACTTATTTTTGCGATTGTCTTAAAATCACAACCTGATGAAGTCATCGGTTGTATCGATCTAGCAATCGGTAAGCGTTCATTTATGTTGGATACTGAAGGTGAGATTGGTTATTGGCTAGGAGAAGAGTTTTGGGGACGTGGACTTGTGCCAGAGGCAGTTCGAACAGTATTGAGACAAGGGTTTGGGATTATTGGTTTAGATTATATTTGGTGTGCTGCCTTTATCGATAATAAAAACTCTCAAAGAGTGCAAGAGAAGATCGGATTTAAGTACATTAAAACGATAGAAAATGTAGAGTTTAAACTGATTGATGCTAAGAAAACAGAACGCTTGACCCGTCTAAGTCGGCAGGAGTGGCACCAACTATCTAAAAACTAAAAAGGGTTCGTTTGCGTTATACTTAGTCTCTAGAAGTGTTATTAAACTAATTAAACGGAAAATATTCCTTGACTATTTAGGCGATACCTTCTTATAATGTGCGTATAGAAATGAATCAAATAAAAAGGCACTCGAAAAGAGGATAGAAGTCCTTTTTCGAGACTTGAATTCGACACCACCATGTCTAATCAAGTTGCCATAGATTTATGCTACCATCATGGTTAATAATTGTAAATAACTTTAAGTGCAAGTTTGTTTTAAATTTGCTGTTTTTACAGCCTATGTTGGTTTTATTTAGCTATGTTAAAGAGGTTGGATGAGTTTATCCCAACTTCTTTATTTTTTTGCATTAGTGTAAAAAGAACGGCAAGTCAGATTCGTTTCTATGCTTTATAATGAAAGCGGTTAAATAAATGTTAGAGAGGGGATTTTTACAGTGAACGAATTACAAGAAGAGCTGTTATCAATGTTAGAAGCAAGAGAAGATGAGATGGTTGCTATCCGTCGTTACTTGCATGCCAACCCCGAACTGTCCTTTCACGAAACGAAAACTGCCAAGTATATTGCTGATTTTTATAAAGGAAAAGCCTGTCATGTGCAAACAATGATTGGTGGACAAAATGGTGTATTAGTTGATATTGAAGGAGGATTTCCCGGCGATAATTTAGCTTTACGAGCTGACTTTGATGCACTTCCTATCCAAGAAGAAACGGACTTACCTTTTAGTTCTAAAAATGAAGGCGTTATGCACGCGTGTGGGCATGATGCTCACACGGCTTACATGTTAGTGTTAGCTGATTGTTTGATTCAAGTGAAAGATCGTTTAAAAGGGACGATTCGGATCATTCATCAACCAGCTGAAGAAGTTCCGCCAGGAGGTGCTATCACAATGGTTGAATGCGACTGTTTAAAAGACATCTCTCATGTATTAGGGATACACATCATTAATAATTTTCCAACTGGAACGATTAGTTATCACCCAGGTGCAGTTCACACTGGGAGAGCGACTTTTAAATTGAAAATTCAAGGACAAGGTGGCCATGGGTCATCCCCTCATGAAGCAAAGGATAGTATTTTAGCCGGAGCTCAATTTGTGACAGCTATCCAAACGATTGTCAGTCGGAAAATTGATCCAATGGAAACTGTTAGCGTGACTATTGGCTCATTTGATGGCAAAGGATCAGCTAATATTATCAAAGATTCTGTTATTTTAGAGGGTGATGTCAGAATGTTAAAGGAGAGTTCTCGTCCTAAAGTAGAGGCAGAATTTAGAAGAATATTAAAAGGTGTTTGTTTAGCAAATGAGATGTCTTACGATTTAGATTATATGAATGATTATATAGTTTGTATCAATGATGAGGCGACAACCATCATGGTTAAAGAAGCTTTGGATTTAGCGAATCTAAAAGAGGTGACAACTATTAATGATTGTGGTGCCCTAAATCCCTCAGAAGATTTTGCTTATTATGCAGCTAAAAGGCCGAGTTGCTTTTTTTATGTAGGTGCTCGTGAAATTGAAGGAGCGTGCTATCCTCATCACCATCCCAAGTTTAGAATTAATGAAAAATGCTTATTGATTGCTGCAAAAGCAATGGCCAGCTCTGTTCTATATTATATGTCAGAAGGTGTGTAGGCTAAGATGAGTGCTACTAATTTGACTTATAAAGGGACGAACAAACTCTTAACCGGAATCGTTTTAAGTATCTTGACTTATTGGCTGTTTGCTCAAGCTTTAGTAAATATAGCGCCTGATGTCCAATCAGATTTAGGACTATCGGCAAGTATTTTTGGGATAGGTCTGTCTTTAGCAGGTTTATGTTGTGGTACTTTTATCGTAGTGGCAGGGACAGCTGCAGATCGCTTTGGTAGAATGAAGTTAACTTATCTTGGCTTAAGTTTAAATATTATGGGTTCCTTATTTTTAGTAATAACACAAGGAGCGTTATTATTTATTATAGGTAGAATGTTACAAGGACTGGCAGCCGCCTGTATTATGCCTGCGACTATTTCTTTAGTTAAAAGCTATTATGTCGGAAACGACAGGCAAAGAGCGGTTAGTTATTGGTCGATTGGTTCTTGGGGTGGTTCAGGTTTTTGTTCATTTTTTGGAGGAGCTGTTGCTAGTAATTTTGGCTGGCGCTATGTTTTTATTTTTTCTATCATTATTTCGGTTTTGAGTATGGGCTTGATATTTGGAACGCCTGAAAGTAAAGCTGAGAAAACTAAAAAGGTACCCTTTGATTTTGTAGGTCTCACGATTTTTATTATTTTTATGTTAGCATTTAATATTTTTATTTCTAAAGGTGGCGATTTTGGTTGGACGAGTCTAACGACGCTCATGTTGTTAGTAGTTGCTATAGTCGGTGGTTATCTATTCATAAGAGTAGAGTTGGGAAATCAAGATAGTTTTATTGATTTAAGTTTATTTAAAAATAGATATTATTTAGGTGCGACAGTTTCGGATTTTTTACTAAATTCTATTTCAGGCACCATGTTTGTAGTTAATTCATATGTTCAACAAGGAAGAGGTTTGTCCGCAGCTCAATCAGGATTATTATCACTAGGTTATTTGGTTTTAGTTTTAGTTTCAATTAGGATCGGTGAAAAATTATTGCAAGTAATGGGTGCTCGTAAACCAATGATTTTGGGAACAGTTATAGCAGGGATGGGTGTTAGTTGTATGTCTTTGACTGTATTAAAGGGTCCAATATATTTAATGTTTGTTTTCATTGGGTTTAGTTTACTGGGAATCGGATTAGGATTGTATGCAACTCCCTCGACAGATACTGCTATTTCTAGTGTTCCAGATGAAAAAGTTGGAGTCGCTTCAGGTATTTATAAGATGGCCAGTTCACTAGGAGGAGGTACGGGAGTTGTCTTATCATCAACTATCTATGCTCATTTTAGCGCAAGTGGTGATTATACATCTGGTGCGACCTACGGATTATTATGGAATATTTTATTTAGCATATTAGCAGTGTGCTCAATTGTAATGATTGTTCCAAAAGAAACTAATCAGAACGACTGAGCTGGTCATTTTCAATGCTGTTGGCAATTTATTTTATGATGATCAACTAATTAGTTGAATTCGGTAAAAAAGTTCCTATTTAAAGGAACTTTTTTACTTTACTATGTAGTATTGATGATAGTTGTACTTTTTAATTGAGTGCCCTTACTAGCATAGTTGATAGAGACCTATTAATTGGGCATATCTCGGTGATAGTTTCTATGAGTATTTCAGTCGAAAAAGTGACAGGGACATAAGACTTTTATCATTCTATGCCCCAGTTTCTTTTTAGTTGCTCATTAATTATTAAGCGACGTTACATTCTGAGACTGTTTTTATGAGAATAGAAAACACATTTGATGTGTATTAAACGGAGGTATGTAGAATATAAACAGTAAGCGCTTGCAAACGTTTGGAGAATCTACTAAACTAGAGTTGTCGAAAGTTACACAAACTAAACTCTGATACTTTATTAAAACTTTATTATAACAAGTTATTTAACACTGGTTGTTATGTGAATAAATTATTTATTGGGGACATAGCAGTCATTTAAGATAACTATTTCAAGGCATAAAACTGACTTGTAGTAGTTAAAAGTAGAATAACTAATCATAAGCTTTGATATAAGTGAGAGGGGTTTTCATTATGGAAAATACAGAAAAGTTAGGATTTAAGCAATCATTATTTCATGTTTTAAACGGAACAGCCACAGGAATTGTAGTTGGTTTGATTCCAAATGCAGTTTTGGGTGAGCTTTTTAAAGCTTTTGATGGTGCTTTTTTTGAAATGGCCTATCAAGTAGTTTATTCCTTGCAATTTGCCACAGCTGCGGCTGTTGGTGTGCTAGTCGCTGTTAATTTCGGTTTTAATGCTATGCAGGCAGCTGCGGTTGGGACAGCTGCATTTGTTGGTTCTGGTGCAGTGACTTTTAAAGACGGTATATGGGTCGGTGGTGGGATTGGTGATTTGATTAACGTCATGATAACTGCGGGTATTGCTTGTTGGATTATTTTAAAAGTGAAGGATAAATTGGGCTCTTTTAATGCTATTGGTTTACCAATTTTAGGCGGAGCGGTGCCAGCTTTTATTGGATTATTTCTATTACCTTATGTGAGCATGATTACAACTTATATTGGTGATTTAATTAATAGCTTTACGCACTTAGAGCCCAAATTAATGAGTGTACTTATTGCGATTGCTTTTGCGATGTTAATCGTCTCTCCTATTTCAACTGTTGCGATAGGTTTGGCCATAGGCTTAAATGGGTTAGCAGCAGGTGCAGCTGCAATAGGAGTGACTGCGTGTACAGCGATTCTTTTGATTTCATCTGTGAGGGTCAATAAGATAGGGACGACGTTGGCAATTTTATTTGGTGCTATGAAAATGATGTTACCAAATTTAGTTAGAAACCCAATCATGCTAGTTCCCTCAGTGATAACCGGAGCAATTAGCGGATTTGTAGCGGCTTTATTAAATATTCAAGGTATCCCAGCTAGTGCGGGATTTGGTTTGGTTGGCTTAGTAGGCCCAATTCATGCCGTTCAACAATCAACAGCAAACTTCAGCATGGCTGTGTTGAGTACAATTTTAGCTTTTATTATTGTTCCGTTTGGAGTAGGTTGGGTAGTTGACTATCTTTGTCGAAATGTTTTCCATCTATATAAAACGGATATTTTTAAATATGAAGCTTAAGAGTGACTAAAAATAATAAAAAGAGCTCCTCAAGAGAGCTCTTTTTTATTCGACTAATTTGATTTTTTTATGATTAGAGAAGAGTAACGAAGCTAACAACAATCAGAGTTGTCATAAACGGACAGACGTCTAAATTTTCTTACCTTTGATTAATTGTTCATAGACATTGTTTTTTTATTCTAAGTAGTTGTTTTTTATAATTTGTTTTGTAAGGGTACTTATTTTTAGTTTTCTAACAATTTTAGTGACAGATAGACTCTCTTTCTTTTATTACATCGTTTTTATAGAATCGTCATTTTCATTGATCAGAACTATTTTTTAATGTTTAAAAGCAAGGGTGAGCATTTGTAAGCTACTATCAAAAATGTGAACAGATTGAAGTATTCATAAACCGATAATCCCTGGGTATGATCATCTAAGTATTTAAAAGTAACGATTTTTGATAAAATAGGCAATCTACTAATATTTATTAATTAGGATTTCTGATACTATGACAATCATTTAATTTTTGTATTTATCAATAGTAATCGCCAACTATAAACTATTGAAGATATTTTCTGTAGGATAATCGACCATAATAGAAAATAATAAGATTGATTTATTAAGGTTAGTTTGTTAAACTATTTTTAATATAAACGAAAGGGGTGAGATGATGACTACTTATGAATGGATAAAAGTCATGATACCACCGTTTCCCTGTAAAGGATGTTTTTTCCTCAGATTACAATAATTAGGAGTTTAAACAATGAGAAAAAACATCAAAAAACAACCGGGCGTCTTACTATTAATCGTATTAGTAGGGTTTCCGCAAATCAGTGAAACAATTTTTACCCCATCTTTACCACAAATTGCTACAGCTTATGGTGTGGCGATTAATACAGCGCAATTGACTTTAAGCATTTATTTCTTAGCATTTGCTTTTGGCGTTTTTACGTGGGGATGGTTATCAGATAGTATAGGTCGTCGTAAAGCGATGAATTACGGTATTTTAATCTATGGTCTTGGTAGCTTAATGTGCTACCTATCAGGCTCGATGACGAGTTTATTAGTAGCGCGTTTTATTCAAGCTTTTGGTGCCAGTACTGGCTCCATCACAACTCAGACTATTTTACGTGAAAGCTATGAAGGGAACGAACGCCACAGTTTATTTGCCAAAATATCTGCTGCTTTAGCCTTTACTCCCGCAATTGGACCACTTATCGGTGGGTTTGTCGGAGAATCATTTGGCTATCGAGCGGTCTTCTTCACCTTAGTCTTGATGAGTGTAGGAGTATTTGCCTATAGTTACTTATCTTTACCAGAAACATTTGTCCCTGAAACGAAAACAGCCGTTTCGCTTTCAAAAGTTGCTAGACGATTAATTTCAAATCCACGTGTTGTGACCTTTGGGATTATTATCGGAGGAATTAATGGGCTATTGTTTAGTTATTATGCTGAGGCACCGTATGTGTTTATTGAGTATTTTGGTATGACTCAATCTCACTATGGTTTCTTAGGAATCATGATTGCTTTAGCAACAGTGATTGGTTCATTGCTCTCAAAACGCCTGTTAGCTCACTTTAAACCAGAAATGATTATACGCGGTGGTTTGAGTTTAGCTTTCCTAGGTGCCGTAGCTTTACTTGTAGTCACTTGTCTATCAGGTATGGCAAGTTGGATACAAATGGGCTTATATATCATAACAGTTTTTATAATATTAGTTGGAACAGGCATTAGCTTACCAAACTGCTTGAGTTTGGCTTTAGTTGATTTTAAAGATGTTGTCGGAACAGCAGGAGCTATTTTTAGTTTAGCCTATTATTTATTGGTTAGCTTATGTACATTTTTAATGAGTGTTCTTCACACAGGCTCATTAATCAACATGCCACTATACTTTATCGCCTTAATCGGTGTGCAATTGATGTTAAGTAAACGTTATTTGAAATAGTAGTGAAAGAACTAGTCACAAGGTGACTAGTTTTTTTATTAAGTTAAGGACAAGTGAAAGTAGGGGATAGGATGAAGATTTATAATAAGAAATATTTTATTCAAGGTATACTCTCAGGTTTAATTGGGATGATAGCGCTAATCAGTTTGGCTGTAATCCCATCAGAAGACGTAACGTTTTTAAGAATGGTTCGATCGGTATTTTTAGGAGGAATCTTATTGCTAATTTCAGTTTATGAATTGAAGTGTGGGTGTTCCCCTCAATTTGATACAGCTAAAAAGAAACCGACTAATAAATAATTGAGTGACGCACAAATGATTTTGAGCGGCCCCTCTATTTAGTTTTTGTGACTTGTGTGATAATGACACAACCTTTCATTTAAAGGGGATTTAAATATAAAAATCAAGGAAGGAAGGAGCCTTTGAAGGCTACTTTTAATAATGATTCAAAAAATAATCAACTTGTGAGGCGTTGAATCTGACCCTTATTAGTTTAAAAATAACAAAAGTCACGATATTATAGTAATAGAAGGAGGGGATTGGTTGACTAAAGAAGTTGTATATGTTGTATCAAACAAAAGTGATATGACAGAAAAGTCTTCAACATCCATGCTCCGTTTCGATGAAGGGAATCACTGCTAATTAACTTGATGATTTAGTAAGGTATCGGAAATGAGTCTTGGTTTGAGGGATATTTTTCATAAAAACAGGAAATGAAAGGTATCTTCTTACAAAAAAAAGAGTCAAAAAAATCATTATTAAAAGGGAGAGTGGCAAAGATGGGTTTAATTTGGACATTATTAGTAGGCGCCTTAATTGGGGTTATTGCGGGATCACTAACTAACAAAGGCGGCTCAATGGGCTGGATCGCGAATATTTTAGCAGGCTTGGTTGGTTCTTCAATTGGTCAGTCTTTATTGGGACATTGGGGACCGCAGTTAGCTGGGATGGCTTTAATTCCATCTATTGTAGGAGCTGTCATTTTGGTCGCAGTGGTGTCATTTTTCTTCAGTAAAGGTGAACAAGTCAACAAGTAAGTTTCCTCAAATAGTATTCAGAATAGAAAAACTAGTGATAAAATTAATTTTTTATCACTAGTTTTTTTGTTCCCCTTTACAAAGGGAACGTATGTTTGTATCATAAGGTGAAGCGTTAGAAATCGTGAATAGATACTATAAAGCACTAATGTTCTAAGAGCTAGTGGCGTTTACTTTTATGAAAAGAAACTATCAGATTTAGATAGGAGTAGCAACAAAAAATTTCTAGGGAGCTGTTTTGAGATGAGGACTTTTATGAGACAAGGAAAACTATTTTTTAAAACGAATGGTGTGATTCATTTTAATGCATGGTATGCTGATTTTGAGATCAGATTGGCCAATCTTCTCACTATTTTAAAGGAGAAGATTATGATGAAAAAAAGAGTGATTACCTTAACTAATGTTCCAGTTTATTATAAACGTCGAGTAGGAGAGTATGGGATTGGCAATTATCAAGTAATGGAAGAGATGAAGCAATGGGTAACTGATAATTTACCAAGTGAGACGGAAATTTGGGCAGTCGCCTTAGACAATCCTAATCAAGTTGCACCAAAGGAGTGTCGTTATGATGTCTGTGCAACTAAATTATTAGGAGGCATCCCTTTAACTCTTCCAAGAGATATTAAAAATCGGACGCTAATAGCAGGTGAGTATATGGTGATCACGATTCCTCATACAGTTGAAGGGACACAAGTTTTTTGGCAGACTTTTTTAGAGCAATTAGAAGAATATGACATAGACCGTAGCCGACCTATTATGGAACATTATTCCAAAGCTAAATTAGCTTTAGGTTATTGTGAGATGTATGTCCCTATTAGAAGCTGATTTGATTGACGCTACTTCTACTAAAAGGCATGTCATACAAGTAAAAAACGTCAGCTGTTTTGGTTGGCGTTTTTTTTTGTTAACATTTTGTTCATAAAGCTGTGTTAAAGTTAATTTATTGATAAAAAAAAGGAGACAGATATGAGTAAAATAAAACAAAAAAATAAGTTATTCGAAATGGCACAACCTAACAAGAAATTAATGGCAGTTGCTATTTTTTTAAGTGCAACAAGTGCTATCTTCGGGTTAATCATTCCTTTGATTATTCAAAAAGTGATTGATGGGTCAGGTAGCACCCCAAGTATTGGGATGGGGCTTATTGCTCTGGGAGTATTTTTATTAGAAATAGCGATTAGTGCTCTTTCTTATTATTTGCTAACATGGATCGGTTTGAAAATGGTAAAAGGGTTACGTGAACGAATGGTAAAAAAAACCACAGCCTTTGAATTATCTTATTTTCAAATAGAAAAACCTGGTGAATTAGTGAGTCGAACAATTAACGACACTAATTTGATAAAAGAGTTTGTGGGAGAAAAAATACCACAATTAATTTCAGGAATTGTTACCCTCGTTTTTACAGTGATTATCTTATTTTATATGGATTGGCAGATGAGTATTTTAATCGTTATTTCAATGCCCTTATGCACCTTGTTTATGCTACCCTTGGGTAAAAAATTATTTAATATCTCAAAAAAAACGCAAGATAAAATCGCAGGTTTTACTGCTGATTTTACCCAAGTACTATCCTCAGCTGAGTTAGTAAAAGCCTCTAATGGCGAGGCTGAGATGGTCAGGCAGATGGAAGATGAAATTGAGTCTCTATTTACCTATGGTAAAGAGGAAGGAAAGGTTAATTCTATTTTACAACCTTTAATGATGTTTGTCGTAATGGGCTTAATTATGTTTATTGTGGCTTATGGTGGGTATCGTGTGTCCCAGGGTACCCTACTACCTGGGAAATTTATTGCTTTCATGATTTATATTTTTCAGATTATTGGTCCGGTTGTTTCTTTTAGCACAATTTTTTCTGGGTATCAAAAAGTAAAAGGGGCAACAGAACGTATTCAAGAATTAGATAAGGTTGTGACAGAAGATTTAACTAAAGGGCGTCAAGTGGTGATTGATGGTCAAGACATTCAGTTTGTTGATGTCACATTTGCCTATTCACAAGAAAAAACAATTTTAAAAAATGTATCATTTATAGCCAAACAAAATCAAACAGTGGCTTTTGTTGGACCTAGTGGTAGTGGTAAAAGTACAACTTTTAATTTAATTGAGCGCTTTTATCGGCCTAGTTCTGGGCAGATTTTAGTTGGCGGGGAAGATTTAGAAGAATTTTCTTTACAATCATGGCGTGAACAAATTGGTTATGTTCCCCAAGCTAGTACCCTATTATCTGGGACAATCCGCGATAATCTTACCTTTGGCTTAGTACGAGAAGTAACAGATGAGGAACTGGACGTTGTGATGTCTCAAGCGTGTGGTTCTGAAATTATTAAACGTCTACCAAAAGGGTATGATAGTGAGGTAGGTGAAAGGGGGAGCCTTTTATCAGGTGGAGAACGTCAACGACTGGCTATTGCCAGAGCTTTTTTACGTCAACCCAAGTTATTATTGTTAGATGAAGCAACGGCTAGTCTCGACAGTCGTTCTGAAAAAGTTGTCCAACAAGCCTTGGAAAATCTAATGGAAAATCGGACAACCTTTGTGATTGCACACCGTTTGTCTACGGTCGTTAATGCAGATAAAATATTATTTATTGAACAAGGTGAGGTAACAGGTGAGGGGACTCACCACGAATTATTAGCTAGCCACGATTTATATAAAGAATTTTGTAATCAACAATTAGCAGAATAGAGGTGTCACTTATGCTAAATATTTTAGTAATGGATGATGATCGAAAAATTAATGAATTTCTGACAATTGCTCTCGAACAAGCTGGTTTCCATGTCTTATCAGCTTTAGATGGAGAAGAGGGCTTGTCGCTCCTTGAACAAGAGACTATTGATTTGATAGTACTTGATATTATGATGCCTAAGATAGATGGGTGGGAAGTCGCCAGTTATGTTCAAGATCTAAATTTAGAAGTGCCTATCTTAATGTTAAGCGCGAAAGGACAATTAGTTGATAAATTAAAAGGGTTTGAATTAGGTATTGCTGATTATCTCCAGAAGCCTTTTTTGATTGAAGAATTGGTAGCTAGGATTCGCGCTATCTTGACTCGTTATCGAAAAATGACTCAAACTAATAGTGTTGTTGTAGGCAAGACAGTGATAGATTTTCAAGCAGGCAGTCTATCTATAAATGGTGGACAAGGAGTTAATTTACCTAAAAAAGAATTAGACCTATTGCATTATTTATATTTAAATAAAGGGCATTTAGTTAGTCGAGATAGCATTTTTAATCAGGTTTGGGGCTTGGCTTTTGTAGGGGATAGTCGAACAATTGATGTCCATATTAAAAGGTTACGTGACAAATTATTAGCTAGTGAGCTTAAGATTGTCTCGGTTCGTGGCTTAGGTTATAAATTAGAGGTGCCGTTACATGTCTAAGTCAAAAAAAATCAGTCAATTTAGTCTAACGCTAATTGGCATTGTTTTATTATTTGTTGGCGTTACCTTTCTGATTGACCATCTGCCTCTTACCTTATCTTGGTGGCTCAAATCAGGACTATCAGGTTTGTTATGGTTAGGAATAATTACGCTGATAGGTTACTTTTTGGGAGGAAGCGAGAGACAGTTTTACAAAGTAGTGACACATACGTTATTTGAAATGGGTCGAGGTAATTTTGCGATTGACTTATCGTCAGAAAAGAAAAAAATGGCACGTTTTGATGAGTGGGTAACATTTTTAAATCAAATAGAAAAAACGAGTGATAACTTAGCTAAGATGGAGGCATTGAAACAGTCTTTTATTTCAAATGTTTCACATGAGATACGTAGTCCTTTAACGTCAATTTCAGGTTTTTCTCAATTAGCTTTAAATGAAAAAGATGAGAGAAAGCGTGCTTATTATTTAGAAAATATTCAAGGTGAGTGTATGCGTTTATCTCATTTAAGTGAAAGTTTATTAAAATTAACAGAACTTGAAGAGACAAATGTGCTTCAAAAAAGTCAGATTGATTTGTCAGAGCTACTAAAACAAGTCGTAAATGGCTTTCAAATTCAGTTGATAGAGAAAAAAATCGAAATCAATTTAAAGTTAGCACCGATTAGTTATCAAGGTGAGCCAGTGCTATTTTACCAAATATGGCAAAATTTATTAGGGAACGCGATTAAATTTTCCACCTCTGGTTCTATCGTTAAGTTGGAAGTAAGTGGAACAGATGAGGCATGGGCTATCACGTTAATAGATCAGGGAATAGGTATGTCAAAAGAAAACGTAACACATATTTTTAATCGCTTCTATAAAGTTGACAAGGCGCGTAATTCGGATATAGAAGGCAATGGGTTAGGTTTAGCAATTGTCAAAGAGATAGTCACCCTTCATGAGGATTTAACGCTTGAGGTATGTAGTGATTTATCTGTTGGGACAACCTTTACATTAAATAAGCATTAAGATTGGTAAAAAACATGCTATCATTTTACGAGGTAGCGTGTTTTTAGCCTGATATAATAAGGATGCTAGTCATACTAGTAGGCTAAAAAATAATAGCTAGAATAACTAGCTTGTTTTATTATTAGCAATTAGTTATAACAGATAGGGGAGGGGACTAAATGGAATTTGCTAAACAAATTAAACAGCTACGAGCCGCTAATCAGTTAACACAAGAGCAACTTGCTCAACAATTAAATGTTTCTCGTCAAACAATTTCAAGTTGGGAAACAGGACGTAATTTACCAGATTTAGAGATGGTCGTAGTGTTGGCTAAACTATTTGACATTTCGCTCGACACTTTAATTTTAGGAGATGATAAGATGGAAAATAAATTAATTGACGATGGTAATTTAGTAAATAAATCAAGAAATAATCGAGTGAGTCTTAGCTTGATAGTCATTGGTGTAATCTGCTTTTTAATAAAGGCATTAATCAAAACAAAAGTTTTAGCAGATGGAACATTGAGTGAACCTTTTTTCTTTTTACTCCCAATTGGTTATCTTTTTATTTTTTTAGGCTTACTAATTGGGATTATTAGCTTAATTAAGGTGGTAATAAAAAAACTTTAGAAAAGCTAGGAAATATTTAGTGAGCGGTGTTAACAAAGTATTTGGAGATTACTATTTGATTCGTTAGAGAAATACTAAATGCCCCATATGCTCGCTAGGACTCCCAGATTATATGATTTAGATTTTTAAGTTGTTTGTTATTTAATTATCTGGTAAAAAAACAAAAAATATTTTTTTATACTCGTTTTTTATTGACCTATTACTAATAAAAGTCTACACTGAAGTCATCATTAATTGAGGGGATTGTTGAAATGATTCGTTATTTATTAACATTTAAAAATGTTGCAACCAGGCCGTGCTTCTAGAACTAACAATTAATTAAAAATAGAAGTGAGGAATTTACAATGACAAAATGTAACCATTGGTCTGAAACAAAATATATTAAAGATATTATTACTAACCCATTAATTGAGGCAGGAGATTATTCTTACTATTCGGGGTATTATTCATCAGGTAGTTTTGAAGATGGATGTGTTCGGTATTTATGGGGAGATGAGGTCTCTCGTCAGTTATTTAATCCCATTGAACAAATGGGTTGGCACCTTGATAAGCTACTTATTGGCAATTACGTGTGTATTGCCAGTGGCGTCACGATTTTAATGGGTGGCAACCATAATCATCAGATGGATAGTATCAGTGTTTACCCTTTTTTAGAGACCATTGCAGACACGTATGAACCACGAGGTGACACCATTATTAAGAGTGATGCTTGGTTAGGCATGAATGCGATGATTATGCCAGGAATCACAATAGGTGAGGGTGCAATTGTAGCGGCAGGTTCAGTTGTGACTAGAGATGTTGAACCTTATACTGTGGTAGGTGGCAATCCAGCGAAACCAATCAAAAAACGGTTTAACGAAAAAGAGATCGAACAACTCTTATCGATGCGTTGGTATGATTGGGAGCGACCTTTAATTGAACGTGCCCTACCCATTATTACGCAAGGCTCCGTATCAGATTTATATGACTTTTATCAACAAGAGGTATTAGCAACTAAATGATGAGTACGTAAGGCTACCTAATATTATTAGGTAGCTTTTTTTACTAATACGAAACAAGTGTTTTAGTGATTTTTATAACAAGCTTTTTACTTTATTAATTATGTTAACGCTGTCATAATAAAAGGGTGATAAACGAA
Organism: Vagococcus intermedius; assembly: GCF_029144185.1. Lineage (NCBI taxonomy): Bacteria > Bacillati > Bacillota > Bacilli > Lactobacillales > Enterococcaceae > Vagococcus > Vagococcus intermedius. Next base: position 786,828 of record NZ_CP110232.1, read on the forward strand.
CAGAAGGAGTGAAGAAAATGAAAAGGTTTAAAGATAAAGTAGCGATTGTAACAGGGGGAGCCAGTGGGATTGGACTTGCAACTATTCGAGAGTTTTTTGCTGAAGGAGCTAAGGTTGTTATTGCTGATTTTTCAGATAAAGGGGCAGACATTGCAGCAGAGTTTAACCAAGAACGCAGTGAATCAGCGTTATTTATTAAAGTTGATGTTTCTCAAGAAGAGCAAGTAAAAAATTTATTCGTTGAAACGGTTAAATTTTTTGGTAAAGTTGATATTGTTTTTGCTAATGCGGGCATCGCTGATCAAGGACGTATCACTGATATTAGTTTGGCAGATTGGGATCGGATTATGGGGGTAAATTTAACTGGTGTCTTTTTGACTGATAAGTTTGCTGTCGAACAATTTTTAGCTCAAGGCTCACCGGGGGTGATTATTAATTGTGGATCCGCTCATAGTTTAGTAGCGAAAACAGGTATTACAGCTTATCCGGCAGCTAAAGGAGGGGTGAAGATGTTGACTCAGACTTTAGCTAATGACTACGCTAAAGATGGGATTCGGGTCAATACAGTGGCACCAGGCTATATTGAAACACCAATCATTGCTAGGGCTAATAGTGAGGCTAAAGAACGTTTAGTTAGTTTACACCCGATGGGACGTTTAGGTGAACCCAGAGAGATTGCTCGTGGCGTACTATTCTTAGCAAGTGAGGATGCTTCATTTATTACTGGTACAATCTTACCGATAGATGGTGGCTATACATCAGTTTAAAATAAAAAAAGTGTGTTTGTGTGACGTTTACTCACATAAACACACTTTTTTTTATTTAGAATAAAACTGTTCACTAATCGGTGTTAAAAGGCTTTTTTTAAATGGAAAATCACTTGGAATAAAAAAAGTTCAAAACTGAGCACATAAATATTATACATTTTAAATAATTCATGTTATTTTAAATGTATAATAAAAAAACAAATAGTAAAGTTCGATAGGACGTTGTATTTAGACGGTAAATTTCTTTGTGTCTATTTATGGTTTCTTTAGTAAGCGTGATCATTAGTGAATAGTTTAGCTAGCAAGGATGATTATACAGGCCCCCTTTAGAAATTAACAACATCTTCACCTTACTTACAATTAGTTCGAGAAAGGTTGGTTTAATATGAAAAAGTTTAGCTTTTTATTTATAGCAACAACGTTAATGGTATCACCTTTAGTTGGAATGGGTGCTGAAGTAGTTGGTGGGAGTCAGTTAAAAGATATTAAAGAACCTCAAATAGAATTAGCAACGGCTAAGATTGAAAAAAAATTAGCTGATATAAAAGAAGAAACAACAAAAGAACAAAAACAGAGTAAAGTGAAGGGGATGTGGGGAAGCGCCCCATTTGAATTTGAAAATGGAGTTTTTACTATTTATGAAGGTGATTTAGAAAGTCATCATATAGCACCATGGAGATCTGGCGGAGGAAATAAGATAGACCCAAAAGGTATTTTAGAAATTAAATTAGCTGGGAAGGTGAAGGCTCCAGAGTACTGCTACAGATTATTTGCAGGCGATAACACTGCTAACTCTTTGCATAATATAGTGACGTATACTAATTTAGATTTATTAGATACATCAGAAACAATAAGTATGGCAAATATGTTTAGTGATAATCGGAGCCTAACTTATTTAGATCTACGGTCATTTGATACGTCAAAAGTTACAACTATGGAGAGTATGTTTGCTAGAACACTGAAACTAGATACTTTGAAGGTAGACGGTTGGGATACTTCTAGCTTAACTCAAATGGAGAATATGTTTCAAGGAACGAGCATGAAGAATTTTAATATTAATCATTTTAATACTTCAAAGGTGACAAGTATGAGGGATGTTTTCCATGGCTGTGAGATTGATAAATTAGATATTAGCGACTGGGATACCTCGAATGTTACAGATATGGTTCAAACTTTTCATCTAAGCGAAATTAGAGATCTGAATATCAGCGGATGGGATACTGGGAAAGTTACTGATATGTTTAATATGTTTAATAGGGAACCAAGTAAATATGATAAGTGTGGACCACATAGAGTCACATTGGGAAAAAATTTTAAATTTATTGGTTACGATAATCATGCGACAAACCCAAGTTTCAACCCTCAATATGGTGTAGGGACAGGAAGATGGATAAGAGAAGATTTATTAACAAAATCATATACACCATTAAATTTTATGAAAAATTATGGAACAGGAGAACTGACACCAGGGACCTATATCGTTGAACCTAAGGAAAAGGTTGCCCAACCAATTACCATTCATTATAAGGATTTAAATGGTAAGGAATTAAGGGAGTCTACTAAACTAGAGGGTAAATTAGGATCAGTAGCTAAGATCGATATTCCTGATATCAAAGGCTACGAATTTGTTAAGTCGGATAAGGATTTAGAACTAAAATATTCTGGTTTAGCACAAGAGGTGACCTTAACTTATAAAGAAGCTGATTTTACTTCGATCAAAGCGAGTAACTCTATCATTGCTGTAGATACTAAGTGGAAAGCGGAAGATAACTTTGTTAAAGCAACCGATAAATTAGGAAATGAGGTTAGTTTTGATAAGGTTAAAGTAAGTGGTGAGGTTGATACTTCAAAAGTTGGTAATTATAGCGTGACCTATCGTTATGGTGGCTTTTCAACAACGATTATTGTGGTAGTTGTCGAAAAACCAGAACGTCCAGAAGTTTGGCCTGGTGAAGAGATCAACAAAACGAGTATTGAAGCTAAGAATTCAAAAATTGCGGTAGATACTAAATGGGAAGCGAAAGACAACTTTGTCAAAGCGACAGATAAATTAGGAAAAGATGTTAAGTTAGAAAAAGTTAACGTTACAGGTGAGGTTGATACTTCAAAAGTTGGTGAATACAAAGTAACGTATGCCTATGGTGGTTTACGCACAACCATCACAGTAACCGTTGTTGAAAAACCAGAACGTCCAGAAGTGTGGCCTGGTGAAGAGATCAACAAAACGAGTATTGAAGCTAAGAATTCAAAAATTGCGGTAGATACTAAATGGGAAGCGAAAGACAACTTTGTCAAAGCGACAGATAAACTAGGTAAAGAAGTTAACTTTGAAGACGTTAAAGTCAGTGGTAAAGTTGATACGTCGAAAGTTGGCGAATACAAAGTAACGTATGAATACGGGGGAATGCGTACAACCGTTACCGTAACCGTAGTTGAGAAACCAGAACGACCAGAAGTCTGGCCTGGTGAAGAGATCAACAAAACAAGTATTGAAGCTAAGAATTCAAAAATTGCGGTAGATACTAAATGGGAAGCGAAAGACAACTTTGTCAAAGCGACAGATAAACTAGGAAAAGATGTTAAATTTGAAGACGTTAAAGTAACTGGCGATGTAGATACGTCGAAAGTTGGCGAATACAAAGTAACGTATAAATACGGAGATAAGCGTGTAACCGTTACTGTAACAGTAGTCGAAAAACCAGAACGTCCAGAAGTTTGGCCTGGTGAAGAGATCAACAAAACAAGTATTGAAGCTAAGAATTCAAAAATTGCGGTAGATACTAAATGGGAAGCGAAAGACAACTTTGTCAAAGCGACAGATAAACTAGGAAAAGATGTTAAGTTAGAAAAAGTTAGCGTTACAGGTGAAGTTGATACGTCGAAAGTTGGCGAATACAAAGTAACGTATAAATACGGAGATAAGCGTGTAACCGTTACTGTAACAGTAGTCGAAAAACCAGAACGTCCAGAAGTTTGGCCTGGTGAAGAGATCAACAAAACAAGTATTGAAGCTAAGAATTCAAAAATTGCGGTAGATACTAAATGGGAGGCGAAAGACAACTTTGTCAAAGCGACAGATAAACTAGGAAAAGATGTTAAATTTGAAGACGTTAAAGTAACTGGCGATGTAGATACGTCGAAAGTTGGCGAATACAAAGTAACGTATAAATACGGAGATAAGCGTGTAACCGTTACTGTAACAGTAGTCGAAAAACCAGAACGTCCAGAAGTTTGGCCTGGTGAAGAGATCAACAAAACAAGTATTGAAGCTAAGAATTCAAAAATTGCGGTAGATACTAAATGGGAATCGAAAGACAACTTTGTCAAAGCGACAGATAAACTAGGAAAAGATGTTAAGTTTGAAGACGTTAAAGTAACTGGCGATGTAGATACGTCGAAAGTTGGCGAATACAAAGTAACGTATAAATACGGAGATAAGCGTGTAACCGTTACTGTAACAGTAGTCGAAAAACCAGAACGTCCAGAGGTTTGGCCTGGTGAAGAGATCAACAAAACAAGTATTGAAGCTAAGAATTCAAAAATTGCGGTAGATACTAAATGGGAAGCGAAAGACAACTTTGTCAAAGCGACAGATAAACTAGGAAAAGATGTTAAATTTGAAGACGTTAAAGTAACTGGCGATGTAGATACGTCGAAAGTTGGCGAATACAAAGTAACGTATAAATACGGAGATAAGCGTGTAACCGTTACTGTAACAGTAGTCGAAAAACCAGAACGTCCAGAAGTTTGGCCTGGTGAAGAGATCAACAAAACAAGTATTGAAGCTAAGAATTCAAAAATTGCGGTAGATACTAAATGGGAAGCGAAAGACAACTTTGTCAAAGCGACAGATAAACTAGGAAAAGATGTTAAGTTAGAAAAAGTTAGCGTTACAGGTGAAGTTGATACGTCGAAAGTTGGCGAATACAAAGTAACGTATAAATACGGAGATAAGCGTGTAACCGTTACTGTAACAGTAGTCGAAAAACCAGAACGTCCAGAAGTTTGGCCTGGTGAAGAGATCAACAAAACAAGTATTGAAGCTAAGAATTCAAAAATTGCGGTAGATACTAAATGGGAGGCGAAAGACAACTTTGTCAAAGCGACAGATAAACTAGGAAAAGATGTTAAGTTTGAAGACGTTAAAGTAACTGGCGATGTAGATACGTCGAAAGTTGGCGAATACAAAGTAACGTATAAATACGGAGATAAGCGTGTAACCGTTACTGTAACAGTAGTCGAAAAACCAGAACGTCCAGAGGTTTGGCCTGGTGAAGAGATCAACAAAACAAGTATTGAAGCTAAGAATTCAAAAATTGCGGTAGATACTAAATGGGAAGCGAAAGACAACTTTGTCAAAGCGACAGATAAACTAGGAAAAGATGTTAAGTTAGAAAAAGTTAGCGTTACAGGTGAAGTTGATACGTCGAAAGTTGGCGAATACAAAGTAACGTATAAATACGGAGATAAGCGTGTAACCGTTACTGTAACAGTAGTCGAAAAACCAGAACGTCCAGAAGTTTGGCCTGGTGAAGAGATCAACAAAACAAGTATTGAGGCAGAAAGTTCAACAATTGTCGTAGATACTAAGTGGGAAGCGAAAGACAACTTTGTCAAAGCGACAGATAAACTAGGAAAAGACGTTAAATTTGAAGACGTTAAAGTAAGTGGCGATGTAGATACGTCGAAAGTTGGCGAATACAAAGTAACCTATGAATACGGCGGTATGTCAACCGTTGTGATCGTAACAGTAGTCGAAAAACCAGAACGTCCAGAAGTGTGGCCTGGTGAAGAGATTAATAAGCTAAGCATTGAAGTTCGCAGTTCAACAATTGTTGTAGGTAATAAATGGGAAGCTGAAGACAACTTTGTCAAAGCGACAGATAAATTAGGAAAAGACATTAACTTTGAAGACGTCAAAGTAAGTGGTGAAGTTGATACCTCAAAAGTTGGGGATTATCAAGTATCATTTACATATGATGGCATGACAGTGACGACAACCGTCCTAGTAGTCGAAAAGCCAGAGCGTCCAGAAGTTTGGCCTGGTGAAGAAATTAATCAAGAAAGTATTGAAGCGCAATCTTCAACTCTAGTTTTGGGAAGCGCGTGGGAAGCGAAAGATAACTTTATTAAAGCGACAAATAAATTAGGAAAAGCTGTTAAATTTGAAGACGTTAGAGTCAGTGGTGAGGTTGATACTTCAAAAGTAGGCGAATATGAGGTGATTTATGCTTATGGTAGTGCAAGTGCAAGCGTAAAAGTGACTGTAGTTGAAAAACCAGAACGTCCAGAAGTCTGGCCTGGTGAAGAGATCAATAAAACAAGTATTCAAGCCAAAAATTCAACAATTGTTGTTGATAGTCAGTGGGAAGCGAAAGATAATTTTGTCAAAGCAACAGATAAATTAGGTGAAGAAGTATCTTTTGATGAAATTAAAGTAAATGGAAAAGTTGATACAACACAACCTGGTGACTATCAAGTTAGTTACGATTATGATGGTATGAGTATTGTTGTAACAGTAACTGTAGTAGAAGAACCAGAGCGTCCAGAAGTGTGGCCTGGTGAAGAAATAAATAAAACGAGTATTAATGTTCAAAATGTGATGTTAACAGTTGGGACATCGTGGGAAGCGAAAGATAACTTTATTAATGCCACTAATAAATTAGGTGAAGAGGTCACCTTTGATGACATTGATGTAACAGGCGAGGTTGATACGTCAAAAGTTGGGGACTACAAAGTGACTTATCACTATGGTGGCTTAAGTATAAGTGCTATTGTGACAGTTGTTGAAGAACCAGAGCGTCCAGAAATCTGGCCAGGTGAAGAAATTAATCAGACAAGTTTAGTAGTCCAAAACTCAACGATTGTAGTTGGAAGTGAGTGGACAAGTGAAGATAACTTTATTCAAGCAACTGATAAGAATGGTGAAGCGTTAGCCTTTAATCAAATTAAAGTGAGTGGTGAAGTTGATACAACTAAACCTGGTGAGTATCAAGTAACTTACAAAAATCAGGGTATGATTGCAATCGCAACAATTACAGTTGTCGAAGAGCCAGAGCGTCCAGAAGTCTGGCCAGGTGAAGAAGTGGATCAATCAATGATTCAAGTTCAAAATTCAACAGTTGTAATTGATAGTGAGTGGCAAGCTGAGGATAACTTTGTGAAGGCGACAGACAAACAGGGACAATTAGTTGATTTCACTAAAATCAAAGTTGAGGGAGAGGTAGATACGTCAAAAGTAGGCGACTATCAAGTTACTTATGCTTATAACAATCAAGTGGCAACAGCAACTATTACAGTAGTAAAAGTTCCAGAACGTCCAGAAGTCTGGCCAGGTGAAGAAGTTAACAGAACAAGCTTGCAAGTAAGAAGTTCTAGTATTGTTAAAGGTGCCGAGTGGCAAGCTAAGGATAACTTTATTCAAGCGACGAATAAATTAGGTGAAGAGGTTAATTTCTCAGAAGTTAGGGTGGTAGGAGATGTTGATACGGCTCAGGTTGGTGAGTATCAAGTAACATATGACTATCAAGGTATTAGCGCGATGATAACCGTTACTGTTGTCGAAAAACCAGAACGCCCAGAAGTCTGGCCGGGTGAGGAAATTAATAAGTCAAGTTTACAAGTTAAAGGTTCAACTATTTTAGTAGATAGTAAGTGGCAAGCGAAGGACAACTTTATTCAAGCAACTGATAAAGAGGGGAAAGAAGTCGATTTTGCTAAAGTAAAAGTCACAGGAGAAGTTGATACGTCAAAAGTCGGGAGCTATGATGTGATTTATAGCTATGGCGGCATGTCAACAACAGCAACAATTACGGTGGTAGATAAACCAGAGCGTCCAGAAGTGTGGCCAGGCGAAGAAGTCAATAAAACAAGCTTGCAAGTGAAAAACTTGGTCTTGGAGATTGGAAGTAAATGGGAAGCGAAAGACAACTTTGTTGGTGCGACAACTAAGTTAGGGAAAGAAGTCGTATTTGAAGAAGTGAACTATTCAGGTGAGGTTGATACTTCTAAAACTGGGGATTACGAAATTGTCTATAGTTATGGTGGGCTAAAAGCAATAGCGATCGTAACAGTTATTGATAAAGAAGACTCAGATCAAGACAAAGATAAAGATCAAGACAAAGACAAAGACAAAGATAAAGATCAAGATCAAGACAAAGACAAAGACAAAGACAAAGATAAAGATAAAGATAAAGAACAAGACAAAGACAAAGATAAAGATAAAGATAAAGAACAAGATAAAGAACAAGACAAAGATAAAGAACAAGACAAAGACAAAGAACAAGATAAAGACTTAAATAAAAACAACGGTCAAGACAACGGAAAAGATAATGATTTTGGAATAAATAATAATGACACCTCACAAAATAAAGTTAGTGATGGTCAAAGAGAGGATGGTGCTAGTAACAAAACTATTGGGACGGATCTGACGACTAGACAGGGAGTATTAAGAACAACAACTACTAATCAAGACGGTACAAAAAATGCTGTGTCAGCCTCAGTTCCAACTAATGGGCTAGAACGAACACAAGTAACACCAGCACCAGTTAAAGGTCAGCAAACAACAGGAAATGATGTTATAGCAGATACACACAAAAAATTAGGTACAAGTCTTCCTGTTAGTGGTAAAGATATTAGTCAAACAACCTTACCGCAAACAAATGAAAAAAATGACTCATGGCTAGTTATCTTAGGTGGTTTCCTGTTAGGTCTAGTTACATTGTTTAGAAATAAAACTAAATAACCAAATAAAGTAAAAGAACCCTATCTATTGATGGGTTCTTTTACTTTATTAAGGCTAAAGGCGGATGTCGAACTGGTCATTATCTCTTATAATAATGATTGAATAAAATAGGGGGAGATATGATGGGAAAAACAAAAATAAAAGGACGAGTATTATTAATAGCATACTTAGTGGTACTGGTCTGGATTTTATTATTTAAATTTGCTTTCTCAATTGATGACATTATAGCAGTATTTCATAATCAAGGGAGGAGCATTAATTTATTGCCCTTTTCAGAATCAGTCATTGTTAATGGTCACATTGATATCAGTGAAATAATCAATAATTTAGTTATTTTTATCCCTTTTGGCGGATTATTAGGAATCTTAGGTGAAAAGAGAGGCTTTATTAAGTCGCTAAGTTTAATTTTATTATTTAGTTTGCTAGTAGAAGCTAGCCAATTTATCCTAGGCATAGGAGCTACCGATATTACCGATATTGTGATGAATAGTTTAGGTGGGGTGATTGGTTTAGTGAGTTATGGTGTATTAGCAAAGTATATCAATCGCTCTAAATTAGATAGATTTTTGGTTAATATAGGCACGTTATTGTTTAGTCTGATTTTGGCGACATTAGTTTTTTTACTTATTTTTAATATGTGATTTTAAAAGATCTTGGTTAAGTGTCAAGGTCTTTTTTTGTAAATTTTATCTTTTTATACGCCTTTAAAATGGGAAAAAATGTAAATTTATAATACTTATCAGTAAGGTGGATGTCATATCAAAGAGACTCTCGTTATACTTGTTTTGTGAACGTTCGCAAAAAATAACTGTAAAAAGAGAGGTTGTCATTGTGGATAAATTATTGAATTTAGTTGAAGCCAAACTAGCCCCATTAGCACAAAGATTGGATCGGAATCGTTATTTGACAGCAATTAAAGATGGTTTTTTTGTGGTCATGCCTTTATTAATTATTGGGTCGGCTTTTTTACTTGTTACACAGTTACCTTTTAAACCCTATTTAAATTTTATGGAAAGTCTATTAGGCAAAGAGTGGACTTCTTATTTTTTAGTTGTAAATACTATGACAATGAATATGATGACTTTGTTTGTTGTTTTAGGAATAGCTAGAAGCCTGGCAAGACAGTATAAAATTGATACGATTGGGAGTCAAGCTATCTCCCTACTTTCTTTTTTTATTTTGACACCTGTCATAACAGATAAGGCAGGTGCTGAAGGTTTACCGATTGGTAACTTTGGTGCAGCAGGCTTATTTATTGGCATGATGTCAACGATTGCGACAGTGGAACTTTTTCGATTAGTGATCAAAAAAGGTTGGATTATCAAAATGCCAGAATCAGTTCCCCCCAATGTCGCTAATTCTTTTTCCGCACTTATTCCAGGATTTATTGTAGTCGTTATTTTTAACTTAATTCGAATTTTATTTTTAGTGACGCCTTATGAAACTGCGCATAATTTTGTCTTTGAGATTTTACAAAAGCCGTTATTATCATTAGGAAGTTCTTTGCCAGCATTAATTGTACTACTATTATTTGAGGCATCTATGTGGGCCTTTGGTATTCATGGCTCAAATATTATGTTGGCCGTTATGACGCCTATCTGGACAGCTCTAGCAGTTGAAAATGCTGAGGCTTTTGCTCGCGGAGATGTTTTACCTAATATTGTTAATATGCAATTTTATAGTAATTTTATCAAATTAGGTGGTGCTAGCGGGACAATTGGCTTAGCAGTAGCTTGCATGTTTTTTGCTAAGTCTAGTCAGTATAAAACGTTAGGAAAACTATCTTTTGGACCTGCACTATTCAATATTAATGAGCCTTTGATTTTTGGAATGCCGATAGTTTTAAATCCTATTATGTTAATTCCTTTTATCCTATGTCCTATTATTTTAGGGATTTTAAGTTATATCGCAATGGCGACAAAGTTAGTTCCGATTACTAATGGCTTACAATTACCTTGGACTATGCCACCTATTTTTTCAGGATTTATATTATCAGGTTGGCGTGGTGCTGTTTTTCAGGTGATTGAGATGTTTGTTAGTTTTATGATTTTCTTTCCATTTTTTAAGCTTGAAGACAGAAAAGCTTTGGCAATTGAAGAAAATAAAGGTAAATAGTAGGAACAAAGAAGAACGGTCTGAAACTCACATATCAGACCGTTCTTCTTTGAGTGTTTCTAACTTTGAACAACGAGGATCATTCATTTTTGAAATTAAAATATTATGATCTAAATTTGTTTGATAATTAAGTGAAAAGACGCCAGAGTACAGAATATCTAAGATTAAACAGATTGAGTGATGACTACTAAATCCACTAACTTTAGAATATAGTTTTTCTCGTGTTGATATTTTTAAAGAACAATTGGAGGCATTAGCAATGGTATTTTCTCCCATATTAGTTAAGGAGAGTATTTGAACTTTATTTTTTTTCAAGATAGGTAGCAGATGAGTAATAGAGCTGTTTTCACCACTATAAGAAATTAAAAAAGCTAAAACATTTTCGTTAGCATTAGCAGCTTCAAAGACTTTTTCTCCATCTAAGCTAACAATGGAGATGTTTTTTTTGATTCTAGTCATCTTATGAGCAAAATCCTGTGCTAGGTAAATATTAATATTACTAGTAAAAATTTTTATTTGTGGAGACTCATCCAATAATCTTATAGCTTGGGATAAGTCATCATGATGTAGGAGATGTAAGGTGTCAGTGACAGTTTCTTGAACTAACGTTCCAACTTTATTAGCAATTTTCATACAAGAGTCTTTGGCAGTAAAAGGAAAATTGGCATCAATATTATTGAAATGGGTATCGAGATAGTTCACTTCTTCTAAAAATTCTTTTTTAAAAGCTGTCCATCCGCGATAACCTAATTTATTAGAAATACGAATCAAAATGGATGGGCTGATAAAGGTCTCATTTGAAATCTCTTTGATAGTTTTATTGGCAATAGCTAAACGTTGTTCTAAAAGGTAATCAATTACTAATCGCTCAGTAGTTGAAAAGATCGGTTGTTTTAATTTTTCCGTTAAGAGCATATTAGCCTCCTTTATTAGTTTTTATTTAACTTTATTGTAACGTAAATACTATGGTTTGTAAGCAATTACAAGTAATGTAAATTTTTATTACTAAAATTTACAAATTTAAGATGGTTCTTGTGTTTTTTTGTAAATTAACTTTTTTCCTTGGAAAATATGTTCTCAATAAAAGAGGGGTCATTTAAACTTAAAGAGTAATCAAAACAGCTAAGGAGTGACGATAATGAGTAAAAAAGAAGGAATTAAAATCGCAACAATTGGCGGAGGTTCAAGTTATACACCAGAGTTAATGGAAGGATTTATCAAACGTTATGAAGAGTTACCAATTCGTGAGATTTGGTTAGTAGATATTGAAGCTGGGAAAGAAAAATTAGAAATTGTTGGCGCAATGGCCAAAAGAATGTGGGAGGCTTCGCCTTATGAGGTTGAGGTTCACCTAACACTAGATCGTGAGGAAGCATTAAAAGATGCTGATTTTGTAACGACACAATTCAGAGTCGGACTATTGGATGCTCGTGTAAAAGATGAGCGTATCCCGGCTTATTACGGTATGATTGGTCAAGAAACCAATGGAGCAGGTGGAATATTTAAAGCTTTTAGAACTATTCCTGTTATTTTGGATATTGTAGAAGACATGAAACGACTTTGTCCAGAAGCATGGTTGATTAATTTTACCAATCCAGCTGGGATGGTTACAGAAGCAATTGTTCGCTATGGAAAATGGGAAAAAGTGATGGGGTTATGTAACGTACCGGTAGGTGCAATGATGATGGAGCCAAAATTATTAGAAACGACTTTAGATCAGTTGGTCTATAAGTTTGCAGGCTTAAATCATTTTCATTGGCATCGTGTAGCCGATGCTGATGGAAACGACGTTACCATGAAGATTATTGATAAAATGTATAGTGAGGACGCAGGTTTGCCTGCTAATATCTTTGATATTCCATTCTTTAAAGAACAGTTAGAGCAAATGAAAGCTATTCCATGTGGGTATCATCGTTATTATTATCGTGAACAAGAGATGTTGGCTCATGCTTTAGAAGAGTATGAAACGATTGGAACTCGTGCTCAGCAGGTAAAAGAAACAGAAGCAGAATTATTTGACTTGTATAAAGATGTCAATTTAGATCATAAACCAGAGCAACTAGCAAAACGTGGAGGCGCGCATTATTCGGACGCTGCGTGTGAAACGATTGCATCAATTTACGCTAATAAAAATACACATATTGTTGTTTCAACCAAAAATAATGGAGCAGTGCCAGATTTACCGGCTGATTGTGTCGTTGAAGTCTCTGCTTTTGTTGGTGCAGCAGGTGCGTTACCAATTGCCTTTGGTAGCTTACAAGCTGCTGAGAGAGGTTGGCTACAAGTAATGAAGAATATGGAGCTAGTGACAATTGAAGCAGCCATTACTGGTGACTATGGTTTAGCTTTACAAGCCTTTACGATTAATCCACTTGTTACATCTGGTGAGACTGCTAAACAAATTTTAGATGAATTATTAATTGCACACAAAGAGTTCTTACCTAATTTTGCGGAAACTATTTATCGTTTAGAAGCAGAAGGGGTTACGGTCAAAGATCCTATTGTTAAAGAGATGTTGAAAAATTAAATAATACTATAATAAAAAGTAGACAATTATTTGTCTACTTTTTTACGTTATTTTATATGATTTTAAGTTGTGGCAAGGAATCAATAGTTTTATCGGAGAAGTTATATATCTTGTATTAGTAATAGTGACAGCTGTGATTCAGACGAATGACAGCCAAGGAAGTTTTTCTTGGTCTAACAGTAGCCAAACTATTTTATTAGTATTATTTATATATTAATTGTTAAGGGCTCAAATTGGTCATTAATAGTCATTATATAGTCTACTGAGCAAGTATTGTTTGAACGTAAACAATAACCCCACCGCTATCAGCATTGCTTTATTTTACAATAAGCTACAGTACCCTTGTAGGAATAAGTTCTGGTCTTTTTTATAGCGTTTATTTTTTATTGAAGAATAGTAAAAAATGGTATACTACATCTGACTAAGGAAAAGGGAGGTAACATGATGAGAGAGTATGAGCAAGTTTATGAAGGAGCAAAAAATATCGGTGGCTGGCTAATTCCTGATGAAGAAGTTGAAGAGTATACAGCCAAGCGTCAAGCACTGATAGATTATTTATATTCAGAGTTAAAACAGAGATATACCAATGTTTATATTGGAGGGAAAGGATCTGAAGATGGAGACTATATTTCTGCAAGTGAAGGTAAAAAGGCAAGGGATATGGGAAGTGTTTTTGTTCATTTTGACCCAGTGGAAGTTGATAAATTTTGTGGATTTGAGGATAAAAAAGAGTATTTGAAAGAGTTACTTTTTTTCAATCAGAAAGAGTATGACTATTATCAAGATGATCAAAAACTGGATTTAGAAGGTCAAGATGCCTTGGACGATTGGCAGGCTTTTATTTCAAAAGAGTATGAATTAGAATTTAAAAAAGAGTATCCGTATCCACGCTTATAAAAGATATTTTTTGGAGGGAATTAATGTATCAATTAATAAAAAACTATAGGGGAGACAGTAACTATCGCAGTAGTTTTTTTGATTTAGCGAAAAAGATATTCGGCTTAGATTTTGATATTTGGTATCAAAAAGGTTGTTGGAACGATCAGTATATCTGTTATTCTTTTGTGGATGAAGGGCAAGTTATTGCCAATGCGTCTGCTAATTTTTTAACCGTTATTAAAGAAGGAAAACCGTATAAGCTTATCCAGTTAGGAACGGTGATGACGGCTGAAAATTATCGCAGACAAGGGTTAGCCAAGCAGCTAATTAAGACGATTATTGCAGACTATCAAGATGAAGTTGATGGTATCTACTTATTTGCTAATGAGACTGTTCTAGATTTTTATCCAAAGATAGGTTTTGAAAGGCAAATAGAATCAAATTTTACCATTAATCATGCTACTAATAGGCTAGAAGGTCAACGTGGAACTGATAAACAGTGGCGTAAACTAAATCCAGATAACCAGGATGATTGGGCACTTTTGACAGATTATAGCCAAAGAAGACTTCTTAATTCAACTCAGTTAGATGTAATTGAGAACGAAGCATTATTAGGCTTTTATTTTATGTTAGCCTTCAAAGATAAGATGTATTATTCTGACACATTTAAAACGATTGTATTGTGTGAAGAAATCGAAAAGACGTTGTATTTATACGATGTTTTATCTTTGGAAAAAGTTAAGCTGAAGACTTTAATTACGTCTCTTGCTAGTAAACTAAGCGAGACAACAGAGCTAGGCTTTATGAGTCAAGATGATTCTGTCGTAATAAATTCTGAGGAAGCTTTGGACACAGATGATTATTTATTTGTCTTACCGGGATTTGTTTTACCAACAGCCCCTTTTTTATTTCCTTTAACATCACATGGTTAGTAAGCTAGATTTAAACCTCTCATTATGAGAGGTTTTTTTGTAAATTTGTTATTTACTTCCAAGTATTTTATGATAAAGATAATAAAATTAGTTATTAAAGAAAATAGGGGATACTATGGAAAATTCATTGGTAAGAAAACTTGCTGAAAATAAAAAATTAAGTTTATTAGAAAGAGATGTCTTGAATTACATTGTAAAGAACAGCGAAAGTGTTTCAAAGATGGGCATTAGAGAGGTTGCTAAAAATATGCATACTTCAACTTCCACCATCATGCGTTTATCAAAAAAACTAGGATTTAATGGCTATATTGACATGAATTATAAGTTGATTCCATTGATAGAAGGCAAATCGTTTGAGAAACAGGAAAATTATGAAGGGATTTTTGATGGTGGGGGGTTCTTAAAATTAAATGAGCAAGCGGTTTTTAAAGAAATCGGACAAATTTTGACAGAGTTAGATAAGCAATTCATTTTTGTTTATGCGAATGGTTTTTCAGGAATTATCGCTGAATACTTATATAAAAAATTATTAGTACTAGGAAAAAGAGTGATGTTTTCAACTGGAAATGATTCAGTTGGCGTTTTTGAAAATAATTTAGAAGACATTGGTTTGTTTATTACCATCTCTAAATCAGGAGAAACTCAGAAAGTTATTGAGAAAGCAACCACGGCGCGTGAAAATAAGATTCCTGTCATTTCATTTACTAATGATGGTTACAGTGCGTTATCTGAACTTTCTACCCACTGGATAAAAATAAAAGATACCAAAAAATACGATGATTATAATGCTAGTCCTAATAATTTTTTTCCGCAAGTTTTAATGGCCCTAGAGGTGATGGTTTATGAATACACGATTTTGGTACAAAATCAATTGAAACAAGAAACAAGTTCCTAGTTAGGGTAACTTGTTTCTTGTTTTTGTTAAGCGGTTACATATCTGGCTGAGACGTTGTAATATAAATACATAAATAAATTTGGGAGGGATAATTATTGAAGGAAAAAATCATGAATGGCTTACAACGATTCTCTAAAGCAATGTTTATACCAGTACTGATTTTACCGATAGCCGGTATTTTAATCGCAGTGGGGAATTTATTTACAAATCCATTACTTATTGAAAAAGTTAGTTTTTTAGATAATCCTGTAACAAAAGGTTTTGGAATGATTTTGTCAGGGTCGTTAGTCTCAATCTTAACTAATTTAGGTTTAATTTTTTGTGTAGGCTTAGCTGTTGGGCTAGCCAAAAATAAAAAAGCAGAGGCAGGCTTTACGGCAGTATTAGGTTTTTTAGTTTTTATTAATGCAATGAATAAATTTATGGAATTACAAGGTATCTTAGTTGCTTCAGATTCTTTAAGCGGAACGGGTCAAACGATGGTATTGGGTGTTCAAATCTTAGATATGGGTGTATTTTTAGGTATTATTTTGGGAATTATTGTGGCATACATCCATAATAAATTTAGTGAACAAGAGTTTAATAATGCCTTTCAAATATATGGTGGGTCCAGATTTGTGTTTATTGTTCTTATACCTGTCATTGTTTTGATTGCCATTTTATTGACATATATCTGGCCGTTTGTGCAGATGGGGATAACCAGTTTAGGAACGGTTATTAATAGAAGTGGCAATTTTGGTATTTTTATTTATGGAACTTTAGAGAGATTGTTAATCCCAACGGGCTTGCATCATCTAGTATATACGCCTTTCTTGTATACTTCTCTCGGTGGGGTAGCCGACGTTGGCGGCCAAGTTTTTGAAGGTGCACGTAATATTTATTATGCAGAAATCGCTGATCCAGCGGTCAAAGTATTATCTGAAAGTGTTATTTGGGATGCGAGGGGTATTTCTAAAATGTTTGGCTTATTAGGAGCCTGTCTTGCGATGTATCATACAACAAAACCAGAAAATAGAACTAAAGTAAAAGCAATTCTGATACCTGCTGCAGTCACATCTTTTATCGCAGGTGTCACAGAGCCTATTGAATTTTCATTTATGTTTGTCGCACCTATCTTGTTCATTACTCATTCCCTTATGAGTGGGCTAAGTATGGTTGTTTTAAATATCCTAAATGTTAGAGCAATTGGTCCAAACGGCTTTATCGATTTTCTATTATACAATTTACCTTTAGGGATTGGTAAGACTAAGTGGCCAATGTACATTTTGGTAGGCGTATTATTCTTTATTCTTTATTATGTCGTATTTAGATTTTTAATTACTAAATTAAATTTAAAAACGGTCGGTCGTGAGGTTAATCAAGAGATTAAATTACATAGTAAAAAAGATTATAAAGAAAAAACTAGTGAGGGAAAAGAAGTGATAACTAACAATCCAAAAGATGATTCGTCATTAGGCGAATGGATTGTAAATGCTTTGGGTGGGGTAACAAATATCAAATCAGTTGATAATTGTTATACACGTTTACGTTTGATAATTAATGACGTGGCATTAGTTGATCAAGATAGTTTGAAAAATGATACCGCAGCCAGTGGTGTTATTATTAAAAATAATAATGTTCAAGTAGTGTATGGCTTAAATGTGACTAAAATTAGGAAAATAGTTGATGAAGAAATTATGAAACAAACAATATAAAAAGAAAGTAGGAAGATAAAATGAAAAAACAATCAATAGTTATAGCCGGTGGTGGAAGTACTTACACACCAGGTATTGTCATGATGTTACTAGATAACCTAGATAAATTACCAATTAAAACGTTAAAACTTTACGATAATGATGCAGAACGTCAGGAAATCTTAGCGAAGGCTTTGAAAATAGTCCTTGACGAACAAGCGCCAGAAATAGAATTTAGTTATACGACAGATCCTAAGGTAGCATTTGAAGGTGTCGATTTTTGTATGGCTCACATTCGAACTGGTCAGTATCGAATGCGAGAGTTGGATGAAAAAATCCCATTAAAATTTGGTCTAGTAGGTCAAGAAACCTGTGGGCCAGGAGGTATTGCTTACGGAATGCGAAGCATTGGTGATATGATTGAATTAATAGATTATATGGAGAAATATGCGCCAAATGCTTGGATGCTTAATTATTCTAACCCAGCAGCAATCGTCGCTGAAGCATGTCGTGTCTTAAGACCAGAAGCCAAAGTTATTAATATGTGTGATATGCCTGTGGGAACTTTAAGAAGAATGTCGCAAATTATCGGTAAAACTCCTGATGAGTTGACAGTCAGATATTTTGGGTTAAATCATTTTGGTTGGTGGACAAGTGTAAAAGATCAGGAAGGTCACGAGTATTTGCCAGAAATTAGAGATTATGTAGCGGAAAATGGCTATTTAACTCAGATAGAAGTAGATACCCAACATATGGATCAAAGTTGGCAAGAGACACACAAAAAAGCAAAAGATTTACTAGCGGTTAATCCGCGCTACTTACCGAATACTTATTTAAAATACTATTTATACCCTGATTATGTTGTCGAACATTCAAATCCAGAATACACAAGGGCTAATGAGGTTATGGCAGGTCGTGAGAAACGAGTATTTGATGCAGCTCGTAAGATCATTGAGACTGGCAAGTGTGGTGAAGGAGATTTTCATATAGATAACCATGCGCTATTTATTGTAGACTTGGCCAGAGCGATTGCGTTTAATACAGGAGAGAGAATGTTACTAATTGTTCCTAATAATGGCGCTATTTCTAATTTTAGACAGGATGCCATGGTTGAAGTTCCTTGTATTGTAGGAACAGATGGACCAGAACCTTTGTGTCAAGGAGATATTCCTACCTTTGAAAGAGGTATGATGGAGCAACAAGTGGCTGTTGAAAAGTTAATAGTTGAAGCTTGGGTAGAAAAATCATACCAAAAAATGTGGCAAGCATTGACGCTATCTAAAACAGTACCTAGCGCTAAAGTTGCAAAAGACGTTTTAGATGCTTTGATTGAGGTTAATACTGAGTATTGGCCAGAATTAAAATAGTTTTATTTTTCAGACCTCTCATATAATTAATGAGAGGTTTTTGTTATATAGTTTAATTTGTTAGTTATTCAAAATCAAATAAAACTTGTTTAGATAACATCGATAGGTATATTTTACAAGGAAAGTGATTATCTTATAGTGTTGATAACGTTATAAAAAAATACTGTTCATTTTCGAGGTATAATTAAGTTGGTCATAAAGCTGGCCGTATACCAGAAAGGATTGATCAGATGGAATTAGAAAGAGGATTGAGTAATCGTCATGTACAACTAATTGCAATTGGTGGCGCAATCGGAACTGGCTTATTTTTGGGGGCGGGTAAAGCTATTCACTTGGCAGGCCCTTCAATTTTATTGGTGTACCTTATAGTTGGGGTTTTCGTATTTTTGATTATGAGAGCCTTGGGCGAGGTACTTTTAGCAAATTTGGAATGTCATTCATTTGTAGAGCTTGCGGACAAGTACCTAGGTAAGAGGATGGCTTTTGTTACAGGGTGGACCTATTGGTTTTGTTGGAGCGCCATAGCGATGGCTGATTTAACCGCAACTGGAATTTATATGCGTTTTTGGTTTCCTCAAGTCCCACAATGGCTTCCAGCTTTTATTATCTTGATATTCTTGATGTTTTTAAATATGATGTCAGTGAAATTATTTGGTGAAATCGAATTTTGGTTGGCTTTGATTAAGATTATTGCTATTATTGCACTGATCTTAGTTGGTTTTTATATGATTGTTACTCAGTTCAAAACACCACTTACTGTCACTTCTGTCAAAAATATTTATTCTCATGGTGGTTTTTTTCCAAATGGCTTATCCGGATTTTTATTAGGGTTTCAACTAGCTGTGTTTTCCTTTGTTGGTGTCGAATTAGTAGGTTTGACAGCAGGAGAGACGAAAGATCCAGAGATTGTAATCCCTAAAGCAATTAATAATATTCCTATTAGAATCATCTTGTTTTACATAGGTTCATTATTTGTAATTATGTGTATTCAACCGTGGGATACTATTGCTTCAGAATCTAGTCCTTTTGTGACAGTTTTTTCAACTATTGGTATTATAAGTGCAGCTAGTATTGTCAATTTTGTTGTGCTAAGTTCGGCATTATCAGCATGTAATAGTGCGATGTTTAGCACAAGTCGGATGCTTTACGGACTAGGGGTTAATAAACATGCTCCTAAATCCTTAATGAAATTGAGTAGTCGTAAAATCCCAACAAACGCTTTATTTTTTTCAACGATTGTTCTAGGAATAACGGTGGTGCTGAATTACTTTATGCCAGAGGGGGTCTTTACATTGGTGACCTCGATTTCAACAGCGTGTTTTTTATTTATCTGGGCAGTCATCTTGATTTGCCATTTAAAATACTTAAAAGAAACAGACAATCGAGTAACATTCAAATTATTTTTAGCACCCTATACTAACTATATTACCTTAGCTTTTTTATTGGCAATTGTCTTCGTGTTATTGGCGGCTCCAGAAACGCGAATTGCTCTTATTGTGTCACCGATTTGGTTTGCTGTTTTAGTTTTAATTTTTAATCGTTATTATGCTGAAGGTAAGGCTGGTGATAATTTGGATTAACTAGAGTTGTATTATAATCTAGTTCTCAGTTAAATAAGAAAGGGATTATAGAGAATGACTCTATAATCCCTTTTTTTCAGAAATAAAACATGAAAACAAGACAAAATAATTGATTTGCTTACTTTTTTACAGTAAAATTGGAACAATCGCTAAGTTAATAATGAGTATCACTATTAATTTAGGTCTAATTAATTCGGAAAAATAAATTAGACTGAGACCTTTACTCTTACGATCGATTGGTCTGCTGTCATTAAAGGACCTTAAAGGAGGAATTAAAATGACAAATCTTTATATTTTACTTGTTTTAACAGTATTTTTAGCAATTTTATTCATGTTTTATCGCATGCAAAAAAAACATGTGGCATTTTCAAAACGAGTTTTCTTAGCCTTAGGTGTTGGGGTAATCTTCGGAACAGTGATTCAATTAGTTTTTGAGCGTGAATCAGTTGTAACTACTAAGGCAATTGATTGGATTAATATTGCGGGTAATGGCTATGTCTCATTACTACAAATGTTAATCATGCCGTTAATTTTTGTTTCAATTGTCGGAGCCTTTACTAAACTAGAAGGTACAAAAAATTTAGGTAAAATTAGTGTAACGGTTTTAGCTACATTATTAATTACGACAGCTGCTTCAGCTTTAATTGGTATTTTATCTGTCTTTTTATTTAAGCTTCAAGGAGCGGAATTTACGAAAGGAGCAGCTGAAACAGCCCGTATTGCTGATTTGGCAAGTCGACAAGAACTTATCCAAGATGTTACGATTCCACAACAGATTGTATCGTTCATTCCAACTAATATTTTTGCTGATTTATCAGGTACGCGGGCGACAAGTACCATTGCTGTTGTTGTTTTCTCAACCTTTGTGGGGATGGCATATTTAGGTGTCAAACGTAAAAGTCCACAAGAAGCAGAATTTTTTGCAAAATTAATTGAGAGTTTATATAAAATAACTATGAGAATTGTAACGCTAGTGCTACGTTTAACTCCTTACGGGATTGTGGCACTGATGACGAAGGTTCTTGCAACTAGTAATTTCCAAGCTTTAGTTAACTTAGGTAAATTTGTCTTAGCGTCATACGTGGCGTTAATAGTTGTTTTCCTGATGCATATGGTGATTTTACTATTTGCAAAAGTGAATCCGGCTATTTATTTACAAAAAGTCTTCCCAGTTCTGAGCTTTGCTTTTACTTCACGTTCAAGTGCAGGTGCGTTACCCTTGAATATTGAGACACAGACAAAAGCTTTAGGGGTTGATGAAACAACTGCTAATTTTGCTGGTAGTTTTGGAATTTCAATTGGTCAAAATGGTTGTGCCGGTGTTTATCCAGCTATGTTAGCAGCGATTGTCGCTCCAACTGTTGGGATGGATATTTTCAGTCCAATGTATATTCTAACCATTATGGCTGTTGTAACAATCAGTTCATTTGGTGTGGCAGGCGTTGGTGGTGGTGCCACGTTTGCTTCCTTAATTGTTTTAGGTAGTTTGGATTTACCAGTAGAAATTGTTGGATTAGTTATTTCAGTTGAACCTTTAATTGATATGGCTAGAACAACGGTCAATGTTAATGATAGTATGTTAGCTGGTATTGTAACCAGTCGTCGCATTGGTGAATTAGATGATAGGGTCTTAAATGATCCGAAAGCAGTTGTGTCTTCAAGTCTGTAATAAAAAAGAGTGGTTCTTTTCAAAGAAGAGCCACTCTTTTTTTTATTGGTCTAGTTGAGTTATTAATTTTGATTTGTTAATAAATATCAGTTATAATATGTTCAGACTAATAAAGAAAGCGTTTTTTTAATCATTTTTATTTTTATTGGTATAGATGTATTTCACAAAATCAGAAAAGGGGTTTAGGTATGTTGAAAGGGTTAAACGTTAAGATTTATTCAGATGGTGCCGAGATTGATAAAATGAAACAAGTCTATAATGAAGGGATAGTATCTGGTTTTACGACTAATCCAAGTTTGATGAAGCAGGCAGGTATAACAGATTATGTGGGATTTGCTCGCGAAGCTGTTAAAGAAATTCCTGATATGTCACTTTCATTTGAAGTTTTTGCTGATGATTTTGAAACGATGGAAAAAGAAGCTGAAAAAATAGCTAGTTTCGGTAAAAACGTTGCTATCAAGATTCCTATTATGAATAGTTTAGGGGAGTCAAGCATTCCCTTAATAAAAAAATTATCAGCTCGTGGCTATACCTTAAATGTCACAGCGTTAATGACAATTGAGCAAGTAAGAGAAGCTGTTGAGGCACTTGCTCCAGGAACAAAAAATATTATTTCAGTCTTTGCTGGGAGAGTTGCTGATACCGGTGTTGACCCAACAGAGTTAGTAATCGAATCAGTTGCTGTTTGTCACGAAAAACCAGGAACTGAATTATTATGGGCAAGTACACGGGAAGTATTAAATATTTTCCAAGCAGATAAACTAGGAGCTGACATCATCACGGTTCCGCCAAGCATTATCAAAAAATTAGAGGGTGTAGGTAAAGATTTACTAGACTTATCCCAAGAAACAGTTAAAATTTTTAATCAAGATATTCAGAGTTTAGGTTTTACAATTCTATAATTATAAAGAAAAAGATTCAGCATTTTTGCTGAGTTTTTTTTTCGTTATAAAGTCATTATTTTTTCTTTATATACTTAGTCATAGAAAATATGAAGGGGGAATAAAGGAATGACATATTATATTAACACTAAAAATTTAACGAAGGTTTATGGAGATGAGGCAGTATTAGAAGGAATTGATCTAGCTGTTCGTAATCAAACAATTTATGGTTTATTAGGACCAAATGGTGCAGGTAAAACTACCTTATTAAAAATATTAACTGGCATTATCAAACCTTCGGCAGGTGAAATAAAAATTCAAGGTCAGGTATGGAAAAGAGAGGATTTAGAAGGGATAGGTGCCTTAATTGAACAGCCCGCCATTTATCCTAATCTAACAGCGTATGAAAACTTAAAAGTTCAAGCTATTTTATTAGGAATAGCAGATCAAAGAATTTTAGAAGTTTTAGCACTGGTCAATTTAACCAATACGGGACGTAAAAAATCAGGAAAATTTTCATTAGGCATGAAGCAACGTTTAGGTATTGCAAGTGCTCTTCTAGGCTCACCTAAGTTATTGATTTTAGATGAGCCGACAAACGGGTTAGATCCCTTAGGTATTCAAGAACTACGTGAGTTGATTAAAGATTTACCTTTACAAGGTATCACAGTTATTTTATCAAGCCATATTTTATCGGAAGTTCAACAGATAGCTGATGATATTGGGATCATCAGTCATGGTAAATTAGGGTATCAAGGAGTTAATCACCAAGAAACAGATTTGGAGCAATTATTTTTAGAGGTTGTAACACATCATGCCAAAGAAAGGGGTGAGAGTTAAAATGTTAGTCTATTTGAAAGCGGAGAGATTGAAGAACAAGCGGAGTCTAGTTGAAAAAATGTTATACGGCGTGCCAATCATTTTCGTTTTGTTTTGTTTAGCATTATCAGGTTTAATGTTTGGTGGCACTAAAACGGATTATTTTATGGCGATTGTTTATAATTGGTTTCCAACGACATTTATCCCGATTATTATCGCGCTATTGACAAACCAATTGGTCACTCGTGAAAAGAATAGTGGTTATGCGCTCTTTTTTAAAAGTCATGATATTTCTTTTAGAAAGAGTTGGCTAGCGAAAGTTATCAATACAGTTGCCAATTTGGGGATGATGCTGCTGATTAATTATTTGCTAACTATTTTATTAGAATACTTTTTTTTGCACGAACAAGTTAGTTATTGGCAAATGTTCAAAACATCTGTTGTTATCTGGTTATGTAGTTTGACCTTGATTCCACTTTCATTATATTTGGTAGAAAAGAGTGCGCCGATTATTGTGATTATTTTGAACTTCGTGATGGGAATAGTGGGTGTAGTGGTATCAACAACGGCTTATTGGTGGCTGTGTCCTTGGAGTTGGAGTGCGCGCCTTACTGCACCTTTGATGGGGATTGCACCGAATGGCTTATTTTTGCAACCTAATGATCCATTATGGCGTACAGATGTCATTTTTAGTGGCTTATTAATAGCACTGTTAAGTTTTGTGGGTTTGACCTACCTGACCATGTTTTTATATGACAGGAGAAAGGAGCAAGCTGATGATTAATTACTTTAAGAGTGAGTGTTACCGACAAGTACATAATAAGAGGAATTGGCTATTCATTCCCCTCCCACTGATTTATGTTTGCTTGCTATTTGCTTATATCTGGTGGCGAAAAGTTTCCTTAGGTAATGAGGTTAGTGGGTTAAGTTATACGATTTATTTTGAGTTACTTAATCTAGCCCTTGTAATGATTTCAGGAGTTTTTATAGCAGTAGATATTGAAGATGAGTATGAGGCGACTAAATTTAATCCGATTTTGGGTCACTCTAAAAAAATGAGGATCTTACTCGGAAAAGAGTTTTTTTACTCAGTAGTATTATTACTGACTGTTTTTATCACAAGTTTGATATACATTAGTTTGCATCAAGTATTTTTGCCTTTAGACAAGATATACTTACTATTATTTATTGAAACCAGTTGCTGGTTAGTCATCACAAATGCAAGTTATTTGATACTTTATATCGTTATCAGTTATTCTTTAGGTATTATTGGAACCGTGAGTTCAGCTGTCTTTTTCAGTATTGTCAGCTTGATTTTGGGCGGAACTAACTTGGGAGATTCCTTGTGGCCTTATTTGCCATTTGCTTGGGGAAGTCGTGTAGTTTTATTGATTAATCAAGAAACTGATTATATAATCCGATTAGTATTAATCGTTGGTGTTGGCAGTCTAATTTGTCAGTTAGTGGCACTTACTTGGTTTAGTAAATGGGAAGGAAGAAAACAGTTTTAATTAGAGGTATCAAATTTTGTTAAAAGGAGGAGGCAATCAATGGTGGCTAACATACTTGTAATTGATGATGAACAAGATGTCTTACATCTGATTAAGAGGATATTAGAAAAAGAGGGACATTGTGTGAATGTAAGGGATAGTGCTTTAGCTGTACGACCTGAAGATTTAACAGAAAGTCAGTTGATTATTTTGGATGTGATGATGCCGGGGGTGGACGGCCTAAGTTATTGTCAAAAAATTAGGAGTCAAGTAGCATGCCCAATTATATTTCTGACAGCCAAAGCAAATGAACAGGATTTGTTAGATGGTTTCGCCTCAGGAGGGGATGATTATATAACAAAACCGTTCTCATTAAAAGAATTGATTGCCCGTGTCTCTGGTCATTTGAGGCGGGATCAAAGAAAACAAAGACAAGGGTTAAATGATGGTCCAATTGAACTTCTTTTAGGAAAACAGTTATTTTTAGTAGCTGGTAAAGAGGTGAAGTTAACGCGGTCAGAATTCCATATCTGTCAACTACTATTTAGGCACAAAGAACAAGTTTTTTCTAAAGAGATGATTTATGATAGTTTGTATGGAATAGATGCGTTAGGTGATAGCCAAACAATTATCACAGAGCGAGTTAAGAATATTAGACGGAAATATAAAGAACAAGGTGAACAGCCGATTAAAACAGTCTGGGGGATAGGATACCGATGGGAAAGAGAAGCCTAAAAAGTTTTTTTATCCGAAACCTATTAGCTGTAAGTATTTGGTCAGTTTTTTTTGTCCTAATCATGATTGGGAGTGTCCTCTTGCTGATGTTGACACCGGTTGAAAAAAGTGTGACTAATTCTTTTATTAGACGAGCTGATTATTTGGAGAAAAAGTTACCGGAAGTAATCGCTCAAATAAATGCCAGTACCTCCATTGAAAATATTGAAATACCGGAAGATTATCGCTATTATTTACTCAGTGAAGATAAGAAAAAAGTAATTGGAAACATGACAGACCGTGAAGTGCAATTAGTTGAGGACACTTTAAACAAAAAAACTAAGATGAATCATTTTAACAAGGTAATGGAAAAAAGAGAGACTCGATACGGTACCTTATTTGTCAGTTATTATTTGATGTCAGATTTTAATTCACCTCTTTTAAGAAAGTTCTTACCCCCGGTCGAAGTATTGGAGTTACTGTTATTAATTATTAGTTATATCTCAGGTCTAATGATGATTAGTGGCTATTACTCTAACAAGGTGACGCGCGAATTAAAAAAGATAAGTTATACAACGGCACAAGTCAAAGAGTTAAATTTGGATTTTCAAGATCAAGAGTCTATGATTAAAGAAGTTAACGATATTTTAATGGCTATGGATCAGATGAAAAATAGTTTAAAACAATCTTTAGAAAAACAGTGGCAATCAGAGGAAACACTTAACTTTTCTTTACAAGCACTAAGCCATGATTTAAAGACACCCCTGACGGTCATCAAAGGAAATACTGAGTTGTTGGAGCTAACTGACTTAACAACGGAGCAATCTGAATATTTGGCGTATTTATCACAGCATATCACTAGGGTAGAGACTTATATGGAAGACTTGGAGCACTTGGCATACCCTGTGGAAGAAATTGTCCCACAACCATTGGTTGCAGTTACCACACTAATTGACGAGGTTAACGTATTGGTAACTAGTTTAATGGAGCCAACAACATACGACCTACACTTTCAATTAAATAACGACTGTCAAGTTAAAGATGATTATGTCAGAATAAGTTTGAAATCATTTAACCGAAGTATTCAAAATATTTTAAGTAATGCAATCAGATTTAATTCTGAAGGCAAGGCTATCGTGGTTGAAATTCAGCTTATTGAAAAATTTTTTTCAGTTTCAATCAAAGACAACGGTCCAGGTTTTTCAGCTGAAGGACTAGCAAAAGGGACGCAGCGATTTTATACAGAGGAGACAAGTCGTCGTCAAGGCGTTCATTATGGTTTAGGATTAGCTATTGCCACTCAATTAATACAACAAGCAGGTGGACAATTATCACTTGCTAATTATCAGCGAGCTGATGGAGGAGAATCCGCGAAAGTGACGGTTTGCTTACCTGTAGTGGTAGTAAAAAATATTTAATAATTTCAGGAAAGGAATGATTAAATCCAGATGACGATAGAACAAAGTAGTGATAAAGTTATTATGAGTTGGCCGAGCTTAGTAGAAGAGTATTATTTACCGTTAGGTTTTTCAGTAGATTTTATTCAGTTGGAATCGCAAAATGAGGAGTATGACGGTCTGTGTTTTAAATTAGAAGGCAGAAGTGTGAGGTACCGAACAGCAAAAACCACACCTAAAAAAGTGGGTCAATTTGTGGCTTTCTGGGAAAAAAATGTTGAAAATAAAAATGAAGCATTTAAAGCCGAAGAATCTCCAGATTACCTAATAATCACAGTTTATGACAACCATCAGTGGGGACAATTTATTTTTCCAAAGGAAATTTTAATTAAGAAAAATATCTATCAAACTTTAGGTAATAAGGGTAGGATGGCAATGAGACTCTATCCAGACTGGCTTACAGAGTTAAATGCGACAGCTAAAAAAACTCAAGCTTGGCAAAAAGAATATTTTATCAATCAAACTGGTGGGGTTAATAGTGACAAACTCAAAGAAAGATTACAACGATAATCTAGTGGCAACCTATTTATAAAAAAACAGAGTGCTTACTTTTTATCCATAATATAGTAAAGTAAGAAAATTTGGATAAAGTATCTTATCTCTGGATGGTAGGTATTTAAGGATAAAATTGCTATAATTATTCTTGAAAGAGGAGTGTGATTATTTTGTCTATTTTACAAACCCTAACCAATACTACTGTAAGAATACAAGCTAATACAGGAGCTGTGGCCACTGGTTTCTTTTATATGTTCGTAACAAATGACGAACGTGGGTTTATTCCAACGTTGATAACCAATCGTCGTGCTCTTGTAGGGGCAACTGAACTAGAAGTGGCTCTACAGATAAAAGAGCCCCATGAAATAGAATTCGAAGAAGTTATTTTTGATTTGAATAAATTGGCGCAGAATATTGTGGTTCATCCCGACGAGTCAGTGGATTTAGCTGCTGTACGTATTACGCCAATTATTAAATATATTGAAAAAAATGGCTTGCAATCATCTATTCATTTTTTAGATGAGGGAATTTTACCAACTCCAGAAGATACGTTTAATGCGATGGAGGATGTGGCGGTGATTGCTTATCCAAACTCAGTAAATGAACTGGGAGAGCATGAAGCCTTTATTAGTTGTGGTATGACCACAACAGGTATCGATCAATCTTATCGTGGCGCAGCTAAATTTCTTGTCAATACAACAATGTATCCAGGCTATGCAGGAGGCCCGGTCTTTACATATGATCGTGAAAACTTAGCTAACCAAGATATTTGTTTAGTAGGTATTACGTCTGATGTTTTTCGGTTAACAGAAGCAGGTTTGATGGAAGAACATCCAATTGATACTATGATTCCCGCTACAACAGAAAATCAAAGTAATATGGGCATTATGATTCAAGCAACGAAGATTCGTGATCTGGAAACAATTTTTAAAAATATGTTATAAAATATGCTAAAAAAGAGCCTGAAAAATCAGGGTCTTTTTTTTTAGAGAAAGATGACAAATGAAGAAAGTTAAATAGACAGGTTTGTCTAAAGGGTAGTGACAAGATGTCACAAACAAGAATAATTATTACATAGTAATGCTTTCTTGAAAAAAACCAAATAAAAGAGTATTATAAGATTAATAGTAAGAAATGGGGAGAAGAGATGACGCAATTAAAAGTTGATGAAGCGATTCAACAATTGAAAGAATCTGATATTAGGATCACACCACAACGTTATGCTATCTTAGAGTATCTAATTGAAAGCCATACACATCCAACAGCAGATGATATTTACAAAGCATTGGTTGAAAGATTTCCAAGTATGAGTGTCGCGACTGTTTATAATAATTTACGCTTGTTTACGAAAATTGGATTTGTTCAAGAGATGGCATATGGAGATGCTTCTAGTCGTTTTGATTTTAGCTCACAACGACATTATCATGCAATCTGCGAAACCTGTGGAAAAATAGTTGATACGTATTACCCAGGTCTAGAAGACGTAGAAGCTGCCACAGAACAATTAACAGGATTTAAAATAAATGAGCATAGAATGGAATTATACGGTTTGTGTCCAGATTGCCAAGAGGCAGCTGAAAAAAGCGCTTCGTAGGTATCCTAATGACTCTAATAAAAAGAACCTCAAAATTTGAGGTTCTTTTTATTAGAGTCATTAATTCAAACATAATATAGTAGAAAAAAATTATTTTTGAAAAAATCAGGAAAAAGTGTTAAAAAGACTTGCAATTTTATAAAGCAGTTGGTATATTAATACATGTCCTTAAGAGACACACAAGGACGTTATGATCTTTTTAGATTAATTTAAAAAGATAGTTTGAAAAAATTGTTATATCATTATTTCAAAACTGATAAATTAATTTTGAAAAATAGTTGACAACAACAACTAAGCGTGATATTATGATTAAGTTGCTAAAACAAGTCGCAAGACTTCGTTGAAACAACTCAAAAAAATATTTTAAAAAGTTGTTGACAATGACAACTAAACATGATATTATAAATGAGTTGCTAAAGCGACAAGATTTAGACCTTTGAAAACTGAACAAAGTAAGACGAACCAAACGTGTAGGATGTTATCTTTTAGTAAGATAACAACACAAAAATTTTTATCAGTTTTATATTAAAACTGTATAGTGAAGTAATTCGCTAGCAATCATTAATGAGCTAAAGACTTCGGTCTTAATCATAACTTTTATTGAGAGTTTGATCCTGGCTCAGGACGAACGCTGGCGGCGTGCCTAATACATGCAAGTCGAACGCTTCTTCGAAAGGTGCTTGCACCTTTCATATAAGAAGAGTGGCGGACGGGTGAGTAACACGTGGGTAACCTACCCTTCAGCGGGGGATAACACTTGGAAACAGGTGCTAATACCGCATAATTGGTTTTGCCGCATGGCAGAACTATGAAAGACGCTTTCGGGTGTCACTGAAGGATGGACCCGCGCCGCATTAGTTAGTTGGTGAGGTAATGGCTCACCAAGACGATGATGCGTAGCCGACCTGAGAGGGTGATCGGCCACACTGGGACTGAGACACGGCCCAGACTCCTACGGGAGGCAGCAGTAGGGAATCTTCGGCAATGGACGAAAGTCTGACCGAGCAACGCCGCGTGAGTGAAGAAGGTTTTCGGATCGTAAAACTCTGTTGTTAGAGAAGAACAAGTGGGAGAGTAACTGTTCCCACCTTGACGGTATCTAACCAGAAAGCCACGGCTAACTACGTGCCAGCAGCCGCGGTAATACGTAGGTGGCAAGCGTTGTCCGGATTTATTGGGCGTAAAGCGAGCGCAGGTGGTTCTTTAAGTCTGATGTGAAAGCCCCCGGCTCAACCGGGGAGGGTCATTGGAAACTGGAGAACTTGAGTGCAGAAGAGGAGAGTGGAATTCCATGTGTAGCGGTGAAATGCGTAGATATATGGAGGAACACCAGTGGCGAAGGCGACTCTCTGGTCTGTAACTGACACTGAGGCTCGAAAGCGTGGGGAGCAAACAGGATTAGATACCCTGGTAGTCCACGCCGTAAACGATGAGTGCTAAGTGTTGGAGGGTTTCCGCCCTTCAGTGCTGCAGTTAACGCATTAAGCACTCCGCCTGGGGAGTACGGTCGCAAGACTGAAACTCAAAGGAATTGACGGGGGCCCGCACAAGCGGTGGAGCATGTGGTTTAATTCGAAGCAACGCGAAGAACCTTACCAGGTCTTGACATCCTTTGACCACTCTAGAGATAGAGCTTTCCCTTCGGGGACAAAGTGACAGGTGGTGCATGGTTGTCGTCAGCTCGTGTCGTGAGATGTTGGGTTAAGTCCCGCAACGAGCGCAACCCCTATTGTTAGTTGCCATCATTAAGTTGGGCACTCTAGCGAGACTGCCGGTGATAAACCGGAGGAAGGTGGGGATGACGTCAAATCATCATGCCCCTTATGACCTGGGCTACACACGTGCTACAATGGATGGTACAACGAGTCGCAAGGTCGCGAGGCCAAGCTAATCTCTTAAAGCCATTCTCAGTTCGGATTGTAGGCTGCAACTCGCCTACATGAAGCCGGAATCGCTAGTAATCGCGGATCAGAACGCCGCGGTGAATACGTTCCCGGGCCTTGTACACACCGCCCGTCACACCACGAGAGTTTGTAACACCCGAAGTCGGTGAGGTAACCTTTTGGAGCCAGCCGCCTAAGGTGGGATAGATGATTGGGGTGAAGTCGTAACAAGGTAGCCGTATCGGAAGGTGCGGCTGGATCACCTCCTTTCTAAGGAATATAACGGAATCCTACAGGTAAGTCACTTTGTTCAGTTTTGAGAGGTCTACTCTCAAACTTATTGTTCATTGAAAACTGGATAGTTAAAGATATAATTAATCAAAACAAACCGAGAACACCGCGTTGATGATAAGTACATTAGTACTATTCATAGAGTTTTTAAACAAAGTTCAAAACGCTGTTTAAAGGATTGATGGAGCATGTATCGCTACATGTGGAAGTCAAAAATCTA
Source organism: Vagococcus intermedius (assembly GCF_029144185.1). NCBI lineage: Bacteria > Bacillati > Bacillota > Bacilli > Lactobacillales > Enterococcaceae > Vagococcus > Vagococcus intermedius. Next base: position 818,820 of record NZ_CP110232.1, read on the forward strand.
ACATTAATGTTAGTAAATTAGGTTAAGTTAATAAGGGCGCACGGTGGATGCCTTGGCACTAGAAGACGATGAAGGACGGGACTAACTCCGATATGCTTTGGGGAGCTGTAAGTAAGCTATGATCCAGAGATTTCCGAATGGGGAAACCCGGCAGCTGTCATAGGCTGTCATCATATACTGAATACATAGGTATATGAGGTGAGACGCAGAGAACTGAAACATCTAAGTACCTGCAGGAAGAGAAAGAAAATTCGATTACCTTAGTAGCGGCGAGCGAAACGGTAAGAGCCCAAACCAAGAAGCTTGCTTCTTGGGGTTGTAGGACTCAAATATGGTAGTTGTGATGGATAGTCGAATCGACCTGGAAAGGTCAGCCGTAGTGGGTAAAAGCCCCGTAGGCGAAATTGATCACACACCTATGAGTATCCTGAGTACGGCGGAACACGAGAAATTCCGTCGGAATCCGCGGGGACCATCCCGCAAGGCTAAATACTCTCTAGTGACCGATAGTGAACCAGTACCGTGAGGGAAAGGTGAAAAGCACCCCGGGAGGGGAGTGAAATAGATCCTGAAACCGTGTGCCTACAACAAGTCAAAGCCCGTTAATGGGTGATGGCGTGCCTTTTGTAGAATGAACCGGCGAGTTACGATAGCATGCGAGGTTAAGATGAAGAGTCGGAGCCGTAGCGAAAGCGAGTCTGAATAGGGCGCTTGAGTATGTTGTCGTAGACCCGAAACCATGTGATCTACCCATGGCCAGGTTGAAGGTGCGGTAAAACGCACTGGAGGACCGAACCCACGTACGTTGAAAAGTGCGGGGATGAGCTGTGGGTAGCGGAGAAATTCCAATCGAACTTGGAGATAGCTGGTTCTCTCCGAAATAGCTTTAGGGCTAGCCTCGGATTAAGAATGATGGAGGTAGAGCCACTGTTTGGACTAGGGGCCCATCTCGGGTTACCGAATTCAGATAAACTCCGAATGCCATCCATTCATATCCGGGAGTCAGACTGCGAGTGATAAGATCCGTAGTCGAAAGGGAAACAGCCCAGACCACCAGCTAAGGTCCCAAAATATATGTTAAGTGGAAAAGGATGTGGGGTTGCACAGACAACTAGGATGTTGGCTTAGAAGCAGCCACCATTTAAAGAGTGCGTAATAGCTCACTAGTCGAGTGACCCTGCGCCGAAAATGTACCGGGGCTAAACATATTACCGAAGCTGTGGAATGTACTTTTGTACATTGGTAGGAGAGCGTTCTAAGGGCGTTGAAGGTAGATCGTGAGGACTACTGGAGCGCTTAGAAGTGAGAATGCCGGTATGAGTAGCGAAAGACAGGTGAGAATCCTGTCCACCGTATGACTAAGGTTTCCTGGGGAAGGCTCGTCCTCCCAGGGTTAGTCGGGACCTAAGCCGAGGCCGATAGGCGTAGGCGATGGACAACAGGTTGATATTCCTGTACCAGTAGTATTTGTTTGACCAATGGAGGGACGCAGTAGGCTAAGAAATCCACACGACTGGAAGTGTGTGGCCAAGCAACAAGTCTTGATGTGAGTAAAATGCTTACGTCTTTAAGGACAAGTTGTGATGGGGAGGGAAATAAAGTACCGAAGTTTCTGATGTCACACTGCCAAGAAAAGCTTCTAGTTAGAATACAACTGCCCGTACCGCAAACCGACACAGGTAGTCGAGGCGAGTAGCCTAAGGTGAGCGAGCGAACTCTCGTTAAGGAACTCGGCAAAATGACCCCGTAACTTCGGGAGAAGGGGTGCTGGTCTCCGGACCAGCCGCAGTGAATAGGCCCAAGCGACTGTTTATCAAAAACACAGGTCTCTGCAAAATCGAAAGATGACGTATAGGGGCTGACGCCTGCCCGGTGCTGGAAGGTTAAGAGGATGGGTTAGCTTTATGCGAAGCTCAGAATTGAAGCCCCAGTAAACGGCGGCCGTAACTATAACGGTCCTAAGGTAGCGAAATTCCTTGTCGGGTAAGTTCCGACCCGCACGAAAGGCGTAACGATTTGGGCACTGTCTCAACGAGAGACTCGGTGAAATTTTAGTACCTGTGAAGATGCAGGTTACCCGCGACAGGACGGAAAGACCCCATGGAGCTTTACTGTAGTTTGATATTGAATGTTTGTGACACATGTACAGGATAGGTAGGAGCCGTAGAGCTCGGTACGCTAGTATCGAAGGAGGCGTTGGTGGGATACTACCCTTGTGTTATGACCATTCTAACCCGCGCCACTTATCGTGGCGGGAGACAGTGTCAGATGGGCAGTTTGACTGGGGCGGTCGCCTCCTAAAGAGTAACGGAGGCGCTCAAAGGTTCCCTCAGAATGGTTGGAAATCATTCGTAGAGTGCAAAGGCATAAGGGAGCTTGACTGCGAGACCTACAAGTCGAGCAGGGTCGAAAGACGGACTTAGTGATCCGGTGGTTCCGCATGGAAGGGCCATCGCTCAACGGATAAAAGCTACCCTGGGGATAACAGGCTTATCTCCCCCAAGAGTCCACATCGACGGGGAGGTTTGGCACCTCGATGTCGGCTCGTCGCATCCTGGGGCTGTAGTCGGTCCCAAGGGTTGGGCTGTTCGCCCATTAAAGCGGCACGCGAGCTGGGTTCAGAACGTCGTGAGACAGTTCGGTCCCTATCCGTCGCGGGCGTAGGAAATTTGAGAGGAGCTGTCCTTAGTACGAGAGGACCGGGATGGACACACCGCTGGTGTACCAGTTGTTCTGCCAAGGGCATTGCTGGGTAGCTACGTGTGGACGGGATAAACGCTGAAAGCATCTAAGCGTGAAGCCCCCCTCAAGATGAGATTTCCCATTTCTTCGGAAAGTAAGACCCCTGAGAGACGATCAGGTAGATAGGCTAGGAGTGGAAGTACAGTGATGTATGGAGCGGACTAGTACTAATCGGTCGAGGACTTAACCAAGAATTTAAACGTAGGATCAAGGAATGTTTTGATTAAGCTTTAACATCCAGTTTTGAGTGAGCAATTACTCAATTTAATAAATATCTAAGAGTGTGGTGATGATGGCAAGAAGGATACACCTGTTCCCATGCCGAACACAGAAGTTAAGCTTCTTAGCGCCGATGGTAGTTGGGGGTTTCCCCCTGTGAGAGTAGGACGTCGCCACGCTTAGATATTATTCCGGCATAGCTCAGTTGGTAGTAGCGCATGACTGTTAATCATGATGTCGTAGGTTCGAGTCCTACTGCCGGAGTAACTTTAAAATAGATTCAAGGAAAAATCAACCTGGAGAGTTGTCCGAGAGGCCGAAGGAGCACGCTTGGAAAGCGTGTAGGCGGGAAACTGTCTCAAGGGTTCGAATCCCTTACTCTCCGTTTTAAAGTAATAAGTGTCTTAAGGCCCGTTGGTCAAGCGGTTAAGACACCGCCCTTTCACGGCGGTATCACGGGTTCGATTCCCGTACGGGTCATTCAATATTAATTTTAATATTGATGAAAATTATAGTGGTTTGGTAGTTCAGCTGGTTAGAATGCCTGCCTGTCACGCAGGAGGTCGCGGGTTCGAGTCCCGTCCAGACCGCCATTTATATTAAATATGAATATTTATAATTTTCAAATTAGGCTTGATAGCTCAGTTGGTAGAGCACTTGATTGAAGCTCAAGGTGTCGGCAGTTCGATTCTGTCTCAAGCCACCATTTGGAGGAATAGCGAAGTGGCTAAACGCGACGGACTGTAAATCCGTTCCTTAGGGTTCAGTGGTTCGAATCCACTTTCCTCCATTACATGTTAGGGGTATAGTTTAGCGGTAGAACTACGGTCTCCAAAACCGTCAGCGTGGGTTCGATTCCTACTACCCCTGTTTTAAATATTAAATATGGCGGATGTGGTGAAGTGGTTAACACATCGGATTGTGGTTCCGACACGCGTGGGTTCGATTCCCATCATCCGCCCTTTTTTTTAATATTAAATATGGCGGATGTGGTGAAGTGGTTAACACATCGGATTGTGGTTCCGACACGCGTGGGTTCGATTCCCATCATCCGCCTATTTCATTTTGGGCTATCGCCAAGCGGTAAGGCAACAGACTTTGACTCTGTCATTCGTTGGTTCGAATCCAGCTAGCCCAGTTTTATATAAATATGGCGGTATAGCCAAGTGGTAAGGCAGAGGTCTGCAAAACCTTTATCATCGGTTCAAATCCGGTTACCGCCTTTTTTATTAATTAGCCGGTGTGGCGGAATTGGCAGACGCGCTGGACTCAAAATCCTGTGACCGCAAGGTCGTGCCGGTTCGACCCCGGCCACCGGTATAAAAGATACAACAACGTTTTCGGAATGTTGCTGTATCTTTTTTTTGTTTTTCATAATACATTGACTAATAGAAGTAGAGTTGCTAGTATTATATTACTAGGTAGTTTCTTGATGGATAGACAGTTTTGTGTTACCAGAATAGGAGGAGAGTTATCATGAGTAGTAAGCAATTAAATTTAACAATTTTAATTTATGTATCTGTTGTAATAGTTCTTTTATTTCTATCATATTTTTATAATAACTGGAAAATACTTATTAGTGGGACAGGTGTCTTTTCTATTTTGATGTACTATCTTTTCGTTAAGCTAAAAAAACCTGAAAGTAATTAAATTTAATGAACAAATTATTTTTTAATATAATTTAATGAATTGAAAAGAAGTGAGATAGGTTGAATATTTTAAATATTAATAATGTGACTAAAAATTATAAAGGTTCACCAATTTTAAATTCTGTAAATCTCACTATTAAAAAAGGGGATATCACATGGATACAAGTAGAAAATGCCATTAGTAAAACATTGATATCAATATTTTCAAACCAAGAATCTGTTACTAGCGGCGAAATAATAAATGAGTCTTCTAAAACAATTTATATCTATTCTGAAGATAAGTACTATGAAAAATTAAGTGTTAATTGTTTTATTAATTTTTGTGATGAAGTAAATATTGGAGCAAGTTTTAATAAAGAGAAATTATTTAATTTATTTTTTTTATCAGATGTGAGGTATGAAAGAATTAGCAAGCTTAATTTGGGACAAATAAGAAGAGTTCAATTACTAGCTTCATTTATTAGACATGGAGATTTGTTTCTTATACAGAATCCTTTACTAGATCTTACTGTAAATCAAGTTAAAATGTATCTAAATTGTTTAGAAATTTTATCTAGCTATGATATTTCGGTCATTATCTTTTTGCCTACAATAGAAATGTTAGAAGAATTTAAATGTGATAAATTATTACTGCTAAATGAGCAAAGGAAATTTATAGAAATAAAGCAGATACAAAATAAAAATGAGATTACTAAAATATTAAGTAAGAAAAATGGAGTCACTTATTTTATTAATCCGAGTGATATAAATTTCATTGAAGTAATAAATTCAATATGTTATATATATTTAGATGAATCAACATATGAGACAACATATTCAATTTCAGAACTTGAACAAAAACTAGAACATTTTGGTTTTTTTCGTAGTCACCGGTCTTATTTGATTAATTTTCAAAAAGTTATAGAAATGAGAAGTTATACAAAAAATAGTTCTACCTTAGTTTTATCTGACAAAAATAATTCTCAGGTTCCACTTTCAAAAAATAAAATGTCAGTCTTGAAAGAACAATTTAATTGGATATAGTATTTAGTAACATTAATTTAGAATTACTTTAAAAATGTGTTTGAGGCTTAACGTGAAAGTTATGCTTTGAACACATTTTTTATTTTTATGGTGTTAATAACAACATAAAAAATATGATAGAAATATAAAAAAGTATTTTTTGAGAAGTAGTCATCAGATACTGTTTGCTCACTTTTATTCGTATTAATGATCTTTGGAATTGCTAATATGTGAATTTTAATGCTCCTCTTACCTGTAATCTTCCTCTTTTCAAGTGAATAATATCTCTTCCTACGGTTAAATGGTGTACCAAAGGTTAATAAATCAGGTATATTTAAATTGTTAAATGAAAATGAAACGGAGGGAAAGAGTTGATGGATATAATTAAAGTGAAAAATTTATCTGTTAAGTACGGGAAATTTAAAGCATTAAAAAATATTTCATTAGAAATAAAGAGGGGAGAAATATTTGGCTTAATAGGTCCTTCAGGATCAGGAAAATCAACATTCTTAAATTCATTATCAGGATTAATTAATTCTTTTGAAGGTGAAATTCAAATTCTGGATGAATCAGTATTAGAATTAAGTGTAGCAACAAAAAAAAAATTGGTATTCAGAGTAGCTTTTCTGGTTTGTATGAAGATATTACGGTATTTCAAAATCTTATGATGTTTGGAGAGATTTATGGAGTGAAAAAAGAAAAAATTCTTAATTTAATGGATTCTGCTTCACTTTTACCTTATAAAAACAAAAAAATTGGAAGCTTATCAACAGGCATGAAGAAAAGGGTGACTTTTCTTAAATCTATAATTAATTCACCTGAGGTACTTTTTTTAGACGAGCCGACTAGCAGTCTAGATCCAATTACAGCAAAAACAATAGAAAAGATTATTCAAGATTTAAAAAATAAAGGAAGCACAATTATTTTAGCGACCCATAATATGTCTGCTGGATCATTTATTTGCGATCGAATTGGTATGTTAAATGAAGGGAGTTTAATTGAAGTGGGGACGCCCAATGAAATTTGCATTAAACATATGGAACAAAAGGAATATACTGTTACTTTACAAAAAAATGAACAGCTAATATTTAGACAAAATCAATCAGATTTATTAAATTTATGTAATTTAATAAAAGAAAATAAAATTTTAACGATACATTCAAATGAGCCAAATTTGGAATCTGTTTTTGTTAAATTAGTAAAAAAGAAGGAGAGACTTAATGAAATTTAAACTTAAGAAAATATGGGTATTAAGTAAATTAAAATTTGTTTTATTAATGAAAAACTTTCAAGCAATTATTGGTTCCGGAATGGCAATAATTGTAGTTATCACGTTAAAGTATTTGATGGAAGATTCACAAGCTGGAGCAGAAATAAATATTCCAGCTTTTGTATTGAATTTTGGTTTAACATTCAATTCAATTATGTCAGCCATAATGATTACTAGCCTTCCAATAACAGAAGATAAAGAAAAAAACACCTTAAGGTCATTAGTTTCATCAACTTATTCATCAACTGAATATATTATTAGCTCTATCCTTCCAGCGTTTATTATTATTTTCTTGGTCAATCAACTTATTATTCCGTTAAGTGGGGTAAACTTTACTTTCACTAGTTGGCTTCTATACACAGTTTTAGCATCTATAATGGCACTTACTAGCCTTGCAATTGGTAGTGCAGTTGGAATTATATCTAACAAAGTACAAGTTACTTCAATGATTACTGTGCCAATTATGCTTCCGTTAGTGATTATTCCATCGCTAAAAATGGTTAGTCCAGTGGTTAAGAAAGTTTCTCATTTTCTTTATTCTGGAATCATATCAGATAAAGTTGATAGATTAGTTAATAATTATTCCATCAGTTTTTCACTGTTAGATTGGACAGTTGTTTTGGGACAACTATTTTTATGCTTTGGCATTTTTTATGTAGTTTTTAGAAAGAAAGGAATTGAAATTACTAAATAATATTGGAGGCTTATATGGATATAGAAAAACTATCATCAGACAAAATTGGATTGATGAAAAATATAATAGAAATCCCCAACGTATTAGGCGAACCAAAATATAGAATATTTTCATCGATGCTTGGAGATATTAGTCAAATAAACTTGCTAAAAGATCACAATTTTGGGAAACCGATGGTTTTAGGCGGTGCTGGGGGAGATAAAAATGCTGAGATGGCAGTATTAAAAGCTAGTGTAGAAACATTGGAAAGATATTGTAACTGTTTTTATACAGAGTATTATTTGAAATAAGTTAAGTCGTATTAAGGTACACCAAAGTCTTTTAAATCAAAGGATATAGAGTAAAAGCGTTTTAAATAATAGCGATCAAAATCCTGTGACCGCAAGGTCGTGCCAGTTCGACCGACCCCGACCACCAATATAAAAGATACATCATTTTCGTTAAGCTAAAAAAACCTGAAAGTAATTAAATTTAATGAACAAATTATTTTTTAATATAATTTAATGAATGATGACTCACCAATGGTAAGAAATTTTTTCTTTTATTCATTATTCAGTAAAAAAAGTAGGTTACAATTTTATTTTATTTTGAATTAAACGAACGCTCATAGTTATTTAATTCGATAATTCTTTTTTTGAAGAGATAAGAATACAGAAAGCTATAAAAACGTTTTTAATTATTTTGTGATTAAGGCTTTACATTTTAATAGTCATGGGTTATACTAAGAGAGTAATATGTTTGATACAACATATAAGAGTTAACTTCTACATTAATTTGTACTGAAACACCTCTTTTGTAGCATCGACATTTATTGCAATATAAAGCGCTTTGCGCAAAAGGAGATTATACACATGGCTCAAGGAACAGTAAAATGGTTTAACGCAGACAAAGGTTTCGGTTTCATCACTCAAGAAGACGGTTCAGACGTGTTCGCACACTTCTCAGCTATCCAAGGTGAAGGATTCAAAACTTTAGAAGAAGGTCAAGCAGTGACTTTCGACGTAGAAGAAGGTCAACGTGGATTACAAGCGACTAACATCGTTAAAAACTAATCCCATTTATTGATTATTTAACAACTAGGCTTTGGCCTAGTTGTTTTTATTTTGATTGACTATATAAAAAGAAGCCTAGAACTTTTAAAAGTTCTAGGCTTCTTTTTAATTTAAAATTTTCGAACCTGAAAGATATAATTTATTAGTTCTGCTGTCCCCATAAAAATAAGTAGTCCACCAAAAATTCTTAATAAGAGAATAACACTTTTGAAGGGTTAAAGATTAAGATACATCCTGCTAATATCAAGATAATACTATAAGATATGATACTAATTCGATAGCGTGGGTTAACTTCTTTGACTGTAGAGCCACTCCCTAAATGTAATAAACCGTTTAGGACTGTCAATAGTCCCAAAACAATAGGTAAGAAACTAATCAGAGGTTTTGAAAAAACAAACGCGATAATTCCTAAAAGAAGGTACATACAGCCAGTAATGAAATCATAACTTACCCAGCTACTATGATGTTCTTTTAGCGCCTTTAAGATATTGAGAATAGCTAAGACTACTAAATAACCACTAACGATATAAACAAAACTTTTGATCACTAATTGTGGGTTAGCTAATAATAAAACACCTAAGCTAATAAAAAGTATGGTTCGTAGTATGGCAAAGCGTTTGAATTGATTTAAAACATTATTCATAAAAAATCTCCTAACTTTAGTATTTTACTTTATTTTATAGTAAAATGAAGTAGTTGGCTACTCTAAAGAAACTTAAAATTATAGAGTTAGGATAGAAATAAAAAATAAAGTACGTTGTAAGAGTATTTAAAGGAATATATAGAAAATGAGGGTTAAGCAATGAGTAAAAAACAAGCAATTGGTTTTATTGATTCTGGTGTAGGTGGATTAACTGTGGTTAAAGAAGCTTTGAAACAATTACCAAATGAAAAAGTAATTTATTTAGGGGACACGGCACGTTGTCCATATGGACCGCGACCTGTAGAACAAGTAATTGAATTTACTTGGCAAATGACCTCATTTTTATTAAAAAAGAATATTAAAATGTTAGTGATTGCCTGCAATACAGCGACAGCAGTTGCTCTTGAGGAAATAAAAAAAACAATTGATATTCCTGTTGTAGGTGTTATACTGCCTGGTAGCCGTGCGGCTTTAAAACAAACTAAAAATAATCATATTGGGATTATTGGTACAGAAGTGACGGTGAAAAGTCATGCTTATTCTGAGGCGCTACTCAAAAAGGCCTCTCACTTGAGAGTGGATGAATTAGCTTGTCCTAAATTTGTACCAATTGTTGAGAGTAAAAGATATCAATCTTCTTTAGCAAAGATGGTTGTGGCAGAGACTCTAAAACCATTAAAAAAAGAGCAAGTGGATACCTTAGTTTTAGGTTGTACTCATTATCCATTGTTAAAACCATTAATTCAAAATTATATGGGGGATAATGTACAATTGATTGATTCCGGAGCTGAGACAATTGGAGAAGTCAGCATGCTATTGGACTATTTTAATATTGCGGCGGAAGAAGATGAAATCAAACCGCAACATGATTTTTATGCGACAGGATCAGTTGAGATGTTCAAAGATATTAGTGAAGATTGGTTAGATTTATCTGGTATTACAGTTAGTAAGATTACATTAGATAATTAATTAAAAACTTAGAAGTTAAGACCATCAAAAGTAAGTTAGGAGAATTCTCTATGAGACATGATAAAAGAAAAGCGAATCAATTGAGAACAATAAACATTGAAACTAATGTATTAAAGCACCCGGAAGGTTCTGTAATGATTAGTTTTGGTGACACCAAGGTAATTTGTGCAGCAACCTTTGAAGATCGTGTTCCGCGTTTTTTAAAAGGTAAGGGGACAGGCTGGGTTACAGCCGAGTATAGTATGTTACCAAGAGCAACTAATACACGTAATATTCGTGAAAGTGCTAAAGGAAAATTAACAGGTAGAACAATGGAAATTCAACGTTTAATTGGTCGATCATTACGGACAGTTGTTGATTTAGAAGTTTTAGGAGAGCGTTCTTTGATTGTAGATTGTGATGTGATACAGGCAGATGGTGGCACACGAACAGCTAGCATCACAGGGGCTTTTGTTGCTTTAAAATTAGCAGTTGATAAGTTATTAACTGAAGGAAAGTTAACCGAAGATCCTATCAAAGAACATCTTGCTGCTGTTAGTGTGGGTGTGTTACCAACAAAAGAGGTTGTTTTAGATTTGGATTATGTAGAAGATTCAGCAGCAGCTGTTGATATGAACATTGTTATGACCGAATCAGGTGAATTTGTTGAATTACAAGGAACTGGCGAAGAGGCAACATTTAATGCTAAAGAACTAGCTGATATGTTAAGCTATGGACAAGCAGGGATTGAGACGCTAATTAAGCAACAAAAAGAGGCGCTAACTCAGGAAGCGAAATCAATTACAGTAGAAAGTAAAGAAGTTAAAAAAGAAGCACCTAAAACGATTGTGATTGCAACAAAAAATAAAGGAAAAGCGAAAGAGTTCGAAGCATTATTTGAAGCGAAAGGCTTTAAAATAAAAACCCTATTAGACTATCCTGATTTACCAGATGTTGAAGAAACTGGTAAGACGTTTGCTGAAAATGCTTGTTTGAAAGCAGAGACAATTGCTAATACGTTGGAGTGTTTAGTACTAGCAGATGATTCAGGACTAAAAGTAGATGCCTTAGATGGACGACCAGGTATTTATTCCGCGCGCTTTGCTGGGACCGATAAGAGTGATGCTGCCAACAATGCCAAACTGCTGCATGAATTAACAGGTATTCCTAAAGAAGAGCGTCAAGCTCAGTTTCATTGTACTTTAGCTGTAGCAGGACCTGGTAAAGAAACCTTAGTGGTTTCTGGTGAGATTGAAGGTGATATTTTAACAATTCCTCGTGGAGACGAAGGGTTTGGTTATGATCCGTTATTTTATGTTTCTAAGTTGGGCAAAGCAATGGCTGAATTAAGTGGCGATGAAAAAAATAAAATTAGTCACCGAGCAGTCGCTCTAAAAGAACTAGATCAATGCTTTTCTAATTGGTTAGAGGAGGTAAATTAAATGAAATATCTAGTGGTGAGTGATAATCATGGTGACCGTGATTGTTTAGTAGATTTAGCAGATTATTATCGTGGAAAAGTTGATTGTATGTTTCATTGTGGCGATTCGGAACTAGAACCGACTGATTCATTATGGGACGACTTTGTTGTAGTGACAGGAAATTGTGATTATGATGAGCGTTTCCTGAAAGAGCAGCTAGTTAAAACAGATGAAGATAGAATCTTAATGACTCATGGTCATTTGTATAATGTCAGACAGACCTTATCTAATCTGGTTTATCGTGCGCAAGAATTATCTGCTTCAATTGTCTTATTTGGTCACACACATGAGTTGGGGGTTGAAATGATTGAGGAAGTTTTAGTTCTCAACCCAGGTAGTATTTCACTGCCACGCGGTCAGTATATGATTAAAACCTATGCTATTATTGAAAATCTGGCTGATTCTTATCAAGTGAGCTATTATCGTGATAACCATGAAAAATTATCACACTTAACTGTCTCATGTACTAAGTAAATTATAAAGGAATGATTAAGTTAGAGGTTAAATACTTAAAATATTTTGAATTAAGAGTAGAATTACTGATTTTTACCAATATTTTAGGTAGAATTAGGGTGAGTCATAGGAAATTGGAGGAACTCTAAGATGATAAGTGATGCAGTAAAAAAATTGCTTTTAAAAAACGAAGATACTTTTTTAATTCCTGATGAAAAAGTTGCTCATGTCATGAATACTAATCCGCTTAATCACGCTTTACTAGTCCTGACTAAAGTTGGTTATACTAGAATCCCGGTTTTAAATATAGAGGGAAAAATAGTTGGTTTAATCGGATTGGCAGATATTGTACCAACAATGTTTGATTTAGCTGATATTCAACCCGATAATATAGCTGAATTATTAGTAGAAGACGTGATGGTTAAAGAGGTTAAAACTGTTTGTCAACCGTATGATATAGAATATATTTTACATTTATTGGTAGATGATCCTTTTCTTCCCGTAGTCGATTCTCATAACAAGTTTACAGGGATTGTCACGCGCAAAGAGATATTAAAAGCCGTCAATCAAATGGCACATACTATAGAGAACGACTATCAGATTATGCCGTTAGCTGCTATTAAAGTAGCTAGTCAATAAAAAACTTCACCTAATTAATTAGGTGAAGTTTTTTTATTTGCTAGTCATTGGTAATGGGGACTCTGGTAAGTCATAGCCAGCTTTAGTTAGGGCTGCTAAATAAGCAGTTAAAAAATCAGCTTGAATTCGTAGTTGTTCACCATTCAATGTATAGATTACTATTTTTATTGCTAAGTTCCCATTCCCTAAATCGACTAATCCTAAATTTTGAGGTCCTTTTTTTATTTCAGGATAGTTTGGCAGTAAGTGCTGATTAACTTGTTTAATTATAGCTGATATTTCTTGAATATCATGTTCTGGTTTAACCCGTAATTGAATAATTGCACGCATGTTTTCACGAGAAAGGTTACTAACAATTGTAATCTGCCCATTAGGGATATAATGAAGTGTACCATCAAAACCTTTGATCTGAGTTGTTCGTAAACCGATGGACTCAACTGTTCCTTCAATATCATCAATAATTACATGGTTTCCAATATCAATTTGACGTTCTAAAATAATAAAGAAGCCTGTTAAAATGTCACTAATAAAACTTTGCGCACCAAGACCAATCGCAATCCCAGCGATTCCTGCCCCAGCGATCAAAGAGCCAACAGGAACACCTAAAATAGTCAAAACCGTATATAAAATAACAAAATAAAGTGAATATTGAAAAGCATTATTTGCTAGTTTGTATAACGTATCAATACGACGCTCACTATAATGCTCTTTATTTTTATAATTATCAAATCCTCGTTTAATTAAAGTCGTCCCTAATCTTTTTATAATCATGATAATCACGAAGGCTAAAATTAAAACTAATCCTTTAGATAAAACTAATGAAATAATGCTGTCCCAGTCAATTGCTTGCCAAAATCGCATAAATGAATTGGCTTGTTTGGTAGCATCTTCTATAACCAGGTTATCTGATGTTGAGGTAACTGTAGCTAAATAAAACATATGACTCATCCTTTCTTTCTATAACTCACTGTTCTCTAGAGTTATTGTATCAAAGTTTTTAAAATTGTGAAAAGCATATCCTCATTTAGAACTTTTGATTGAGAAAATTAAGACAAGGTGTTATGCTTAATAATATTACAAGCTAATAAGAAAGAAGGGTTATGCTTATGACAGGTGGAGAAATCGCAGCGTTGATTGCTGCTATTGCGTTTGTTATCCTAGTTATTGTTATTGTTATTGGATGCATGATGGTAATTCCTAAAGTAGCTAAGACAATTCAATCTGCTAATGAAGCAGTGGTCAAAGTGACAGCACTGTTAGATGAAACAACATTGACAATTCAAGAAGTAACTAAAGATGTTAATGTCTTAACATATCAAGTTGAAGATTTGTTGAGTAAAAGTAATGATTTACTAGCAGATGTTAATCAAAAAGTTGAAACAATTGATCCATTATTTGAAGCAGTAGCAGATTTAAGCGAAAGTGTATCAGATTTGAATAATTCTAGCCGAAATGTTGCAAGTAAAGTTGGGGTTATTAGTAGCAATGCTGCAAAAGCTACAGCAGCAAGTAAATTAAGTAGAGTCGCAATGAAAATGGTTAAAAATAAAAAATAAAAACAGGAGGTACAACATTATGAGCAAGAAAACAGGCGGTTTTTTATTAGGAACAATTATTGGTGGAGCAGCAGCGGCAGCAGCGGCATTATTACTGGCGCCGAAAGCAGGGAAAGACCTTCGTCAAGATTTAGTTGAACGTACAGATGATTTCAAAAATCGTGCCTATGATTACAATGGTTCAGATTTGAAAGATAAAGCCTCAGGTTTCGCAACTGACGTTAAAGATAAAGCAGTACAAAAATCAGATGAAGCCTTATCTAGTTTAAAAAAACAAACAGCTGACTTATCAACTAAGTTAAAAAAATCAACTGAAAATTTAGTTGAAACTGGAGTGGACAAAGGGTTAGATACAGCGGCCAATGTATTAGAAGGCACTGAAGATATTATTTTAGATATGGCTGATATGGCTGAAGAAATCAAACAAAATAGTCATGAAATTCAAGAGCCAATTGAAGACTTATCAGATGAACCAATTGTAGATGATATAACAGATGTTGATGTCGACTCTTTAGAACAAGATATTCAAGAAGAATTAGAAGAAGCACTTGATCATGTAGTTGAAGAGACTGATGTGAAATAAATAAAAAAAGACAACTTGATTAGTAATTCAAGTTGTCTTTTTTTATTTTAAATTTTTTTAAACGGACATAATGAAAATCACTTATTATTTTCATGAAAATAATCGGTAAAACGCTTGCATTTATAAGGCTTCTTTGTTAATCTTAATATAAAGAAATGTAAACTACTTTTTCTGAAAATGAAATACATGTTTGCCAGTATTTGCTTAGCAAATCAGTTTAAAATAAAAGGAGATAATTAATATGGAAAAACAAACAATTACGATTTATGATGTTGCAAGAGAAGCAAATGTATCAATGGCTACTGTGTCACGTGTTGTCAATGGTAATCCTAATGTAAAACCAGCCACTCGCAAAAAAGTTTTAGAAGTAATCGATCGTCTGGACTATCGTCCAAATGCTGTCGCTCGTGGTCTAGCTAGTAAGAAAACAACAACGGTAGGAGTTATTATACCTGATGTGAGTAATATTTTCTTCTCATCATTAGCTCGTGGAATTGATGATGTGGCAACAATGTATAAATATAATATTATTTTAGCTAATTCAGACGGTAGTGATGATAAAGAAATTAATGTGTTAAATAATTTATTAGCAAAACAAGTAGATGGTGTTATTTTTATGGGGCATCATATTACTGAAGCTATTCGAGGTGAGTTTTCACGCTCAAAAACACCTGTTGTTTTAGCTGGGTCAATTGATCCAGATAATCAAGTAGGCTCAGTTAATATTGATTATCAAGCTGCAGCTAAAGAAGCAACGAATTTATTAGCTGAGAATGGTAATACAAAAATTGCTTTTATTAGTGGGTCATTACTAGATCCAATTAATGGAAAAGAGCGTTTGACAGGTTATAAAGAGGCTTTATCAACCAACAAACTAGATTATAATGAAGGCTTAGTTTTTGAAGCCGAGTATCAATATAAAATGGGTGAAAATTTAGCAGAACGTGTGATGAATAGTGGTGCGACAGCAGCTTACATTGTTGATGACGAATTGGCAATTGGTTTGACAAATGGGTTATTAGATCGTGGGATTAAAATTCCTGAAGAGTTTGAAATTATTACAACGAACAATACCTTGTTAACAGAAGTTGTCCGTCCAAAATTAACAAGTGTGACACAACCGTTATATGATATCGGGGCTGTCTCAATGCGCTTATTAACTAAAATGATGAATAAAGAAGATGTTGAAGAAAAAACAATCGTGTTGCCTCATGGAATTGTTGAAAGAGGGTCAACTAAATAAAAAAAAGCTGATAGACGTCTGTCTATCAGCTTTTTTTATTACCTGACTTCATTTAATAACTTAGCGTTTTTGTTTGGTATCAGAGGTTGGCAGGTTACCGTAAGATTCAGGTGTTTTCCAAATTTCACGATATTGCTCTTCTGTTGCACCAATTCCAAATTCAAATTTAGACTCTTCCGGCCCATTCTTAGCCCAAAGGGATGTTACTTTTTTACCAGGAACTTTTCGTTTGGTACCTTCAATGTCAACTGTTCCCATTTTTTGTCCTGTAAAACTTGAAACGTCTTCTTTTTTCACATCAGAATCCAGTTTGAATTTCTCATTAACTTTAAATATTTCTGGATAAGTACTATAGGCTGCCTCAGCAATCGAGGCCCACATTTCTTTGTTACGGTCATCCCAATTGTCATACATAGGTGTCCCATCATCATAGCCAATCCATGAGCTGAGGGTAATATTAGGTGTTGACGCAATAAACCAATAGTCCTTGGCTTCTTGAGATGTCCCCGTTTTACCAACCCAATCTGCTTTTCCGACTTGTTTATTGAGGTCAGTCAAATAGTCTTTGGCATGTTTACCCGTTCCAGAATTAACCACATCACGCATCATATCATTCATAACTGAGGCTGTTTCTGGAGAATAAACTTGGACAGGTTTGGCTTTGTGTTCATAAATGACTTTTCCGTCATGATCAGTAATTGACTCAATCACATAACCTTTATTAAATTCTCCTTTATTAGCAAGAGTCGCAAAGGCATTTGTTTGTTCAAAGACAGTTGGACCATCATCAGTTCCCCCAACGGGAATTGATTCATAGTTGAATTCTTTGGCTTTCATTTTCATGTCCATCTTGTCGTAATAGTCTTTTTTAGGATCAATTTCTTCAAGTAGTTTTTGATAAAGTTCTACAACAGGAACGTTGTCTGATTCTTTTAAGGCTTCACGAACTGTTTTAAAACCACTACTCTCTAAGCCGCCATAGTTTCTTAAGACATCACCTTCACGATAATCACGTGAGTAGTTAGATAGTTTTGATTCGCTACCAATCAAGCCAATATCAATCGCAGGAGCATAAGCTAAAAGAGGTTTAATGGTAGAGCCTGGTGAACGTCTGGTCTGAAAGGCATGGTTATTTTGATTAATATTGTAATCACGTCCACCAATGAAACCTAATACTCGTCCAGTAGAATTTTCCATAAGGACGCTGCCATTTTCAATCATTCGTTCGCGTCCATCATCTAGACGCCAGCCAACATTTTGTTCAGCAGCCTGCATTTCATTGTAAATATCTTTATCGATAGTTGTTTTTACTGTCAACCCATTTAAGCGTAATTCACGCTCAGTAATCTCACTATATTTATTATAAAGGCTGTTATTTTCGCTGATTTCTTTTTTAGACAAACCATCTTTTTCATAAAAATAAGGCATTAATAAATCAATTGTTTCTTGGTGAACAGTTTGATAAAGAAAATCATTTCTGATGTTTTCAACGGCTTCTGTTGTTTTGAAGTCTTGTGTTAAATCGTAATTGATCGCTTCTTCATATTTTTTCTTCTTGATGTATCCCTCGCGATACATATTGAAGAGTACTTGATTTTTTCTCTTTAAGCCTAAACTTTGATCTTCTTTAATTTCCCCAGTGTTAGTATAGGGGCTGTAAATGATAGGACTTTGAGGTAAACCTGCAATAAATGCTGCTTGAGGTAAAGTTAAATCGGATGCCGTAGTATTGAAAATACCTTGAGCGGCTTCCTCAACTCCAGCAATATTTTGTCCTTTATTGTTTCGACCAAAAGGGGAGACATTTAGATAAGCTGAAATAATTTCATCTTTTGAGAAAAATTTTTCTAATCGTAAAGCTAATAATATTTCATTTGCTTTTCGCTTAAACGTTGTTTCACTAGTTAAAACTTGTTGTTTAACTAATTGTTGCGTAATAGTTGAGCCACCAGAGGCGCCGCCTAAACCTGTTGCATCAGCAATTAGGGCACGAGCAACAGCTTTTGGAACGACTCCGTTATGTTTTTTGAAGTTTTCATCTTCTGTTGAGATTAGAGCTTTTTTTACTAAGGGCGACATCTTATCACTAGCAATACTGGTTCTTAAAATATCTGAGCGTATCTCAGCAATATTATCACCATTGTTGAAGGTGATATTAGAAATTAGAGAAACGTCATGTATTTTGTCGCTCAACTCTGCTTTATTCGGGACAGGGGTATCAGATACTAAGAAGGCAAAGTAACCTAAACCCATTCCGACTCCTAGGGAACCGAGTAACATTAAAACGACAATGAAAAAATAAAAAAGCGATTTAATGACGCTAAAACTTGTATTAAAAGCAAAGATGCCTTTAGTGGTAAGTTCTTGGTGATTATTTTTTTCTGTTTTTGTATCAGGTTCTTTATTTTTATTAAATAATTTCAATCAAAATTCACCTCAAATTATTGGTATTATATCGGTTAATTATAGCAAAGAAAGAGAAAACTGCCTAGTAGTCCTGCTGTGAAAGATTAAGTTTAGACATTCTTTAATAAAATTAAGCATTTCCAACTTAAAATAGAGCGGAAAATAAAGAGTTTGGAGCAATAAGGTTGCTGTCACGATGAAAACAGCTTACAATTTAAAGAGTCTATAAGTGAACAAGTCGTTCTAGTCCATCGAGACGACTTCTTTTCAAATAAGATAATGACAGAAAAGCAGTTATATATATTAGGAGGAAATAAAGATGTTAATAGGATCACATGTTAGTATGAGTGGTAAAAAAATGTTGTTGGGTGCTGCAACTGAAGCTGCGAATTATGAAGCGAGTACCTTAATGATTTATACCGGAGCACCACAAAATACGCGACGTAAAAAAGTTGAAGAAATGAACATTCCTGCAGGACAAGCGTATATGATAGAGCATGGCATTAGTGATATGGTTGTTCACGCTCCTTATATTATTAATTTAGGAAATACTATTAAAACTGAGAACTTTCCATTTGCAACGCAATTTTTAAGAGAGGAAATTGCACGAGCTGAAGCCTTAGGTGCAACTCAAATCACAATGCATCCAGGTGCTCATGTCGGAGCTGGCGCAGAAGCGGGTATCGCTCAAATCGTGAAGGGATTAAATGAAGTTTTAACAGAAGAGCAAATCCCTCAAATTGCTTTAGAAACAATGGCTGGAAAAGGAACAGAAATTGGTAGAACGTTTGAAGAGCTGGCAGCAATTATTGAAGGGGTAACATTGAAAGATAAATTATCAGTGACACTTGATACATGTCATATTCATGATGCTGGCTATGACTTAAATGATTTTGATGGGGTACTGGAAGAGTTCGATCGTGTGATTGGTTTAGATAGATTAAAAGTGATTCATGTTAATGATTCTAAAAATCCTCGTGGGGCTCATAAAGATCGCCATGCTAATATAGGATTTGGTGAAATTGGGTTTGAGGCATTAAATAAAGTCGTCCATCATCCAGCTTTGAAGGAACTTCCTAAGATTCTGGAAACACCTTATGTTGGTGAAGATAAAAAAACAGCAAAAGCGCCCTATAAACATGAGATTGCGATGTTAAAATCAGGTACTTTTAATGAAAACTTATTAGAAGAAATTGCTAACAGTTAAGAAATTCAAGAGATTATCAGAAATCCCGAGATTTCAATTAAATATCTAGCAAAATATGCTTTTTTAACTTTCCATTTTCAAATTTTTTTAGTACAATTGATTAGTATGATTACTAGTTAAGAGGAAGGAGAGATGAATGATGAGCACTGGATTAGTAGTTTTATTCGTAATTATTGCCTTGATTTTAGGAGCAGTAGGCGGATTCTTCCTTGCACGTAAATATATGGAAGATTATTTGAAAAAAAACCCACCAATTAATGAGGATATGTTACGTATGATGATGATGCAAATGGGTCAAAAACCTTCTGAGAAAAAAATCCGTCAAATGGTTCAAAATATGAAGGCCCAAGCTGGAAAACCAGATAAGAAATAACAACTATCAGAATCAATCAAAAACGAGTAGCTTAAGGCTACTTGTTTTTTCTTTTATAGAAACAGATAAAGTTAGTAAGGTTTAGAGCTCAATCATGCAAGATTGAGCTTTATTTGTTATGATTAATCTGTGGTATATAAAGCGTTATCAGGAGGCGTATGATGATGAAAGATTATCAAGAAATTTTAGATTTTTGGTTTAAAGAAGCCACACCAGAACAGTGGTTTAAACAAGATGATACATTTGATACTATTATTGCTAACAGATATGCTGAAACGCATCGTAAGGTTGTTCAAGGTGAGTATGCACATTGGCGCAATACTATTCAAGGGCGTCTAGCAGAAATTATCGTGATTGATCAGTTTTCTCGTAATTTATATCGTCACGATCCTAAAGCGTATCGTTATGATGAGATGGCTTTAGTTCTAACTCAAGAAGCTCTGAAAGTTCTAGATATACACAATTTGTCAAAGGTTGAATGCTCATTTTTGTACATGCCGTTAATGCATTCAGAATCCTTAGTTATCCATGAAGAGGCTCTTAGTTTGTTTGAAAAATTAGGTTTAGAAACTAATTACGAGTTTGAAAAACAACACCAACAAATCATTGCGCGTTTCGGTCGTTATCCTCATCGGAATAAAGTATTAGGTCGTCAATCAACGGCTGAAGAGATTGCTTTTTTAAAAGAACCAAACTCATCTTTTTAAACAAAATAAAAAACTG
Organism: Vagococcus intermedius; assembly: GCF_029144185.1. NCBI lineage: Bacteria > Bacillati > Bacillota > Bacilli > Lactobacillales > Enterococcaceae > Vagococcus > Vagococcus intermedius. Next base: position 839,703 of record NZ_CP110232.1, read on the forward strand.
CTAAACAAGTAATATCTTAGCAGTTTTTTATTTTGTTTATGTAAATGTGTTTTTATTACGCCAAACACCAGAGCGCCAGCGATAGATCATCAACATGCTCCGTAAAATTTCATCAATTGCATATGCTAACCAAACACCTACTAAACCTAATTGCAGGTAAATTGCCAATCCATAAGAAAATGGGAGACTAATGACCCATAACACAATCAAACTGCAAATAAGAGGGTATTTAACATCACCTGAGGCGTTCAAAGCGCTAACCATCACCATATTAATAGCACGTGCAGATTCTAAGAAAATATCTACAATAAAGACGACTTTGGCAATTTCGATTACCTCGCGATTAGTTGTGAAGATACTCATGATTGGTTCGATAAATATCAAAGTTAAGGTACTAATGATGACAGTAAAGCAAACCGCAATGACAATGGTTCTAATGCCACGATTGTACGCACGGTCATACTCTTTAGCACCAACATTTCGCCCAACCATTATTTGGTTTCCTTGCGCCAGAGAGGCAGCTACCAAATAGACAAATTGAGTGATAGCTGTAACATAAGATTTAGCGATTAGAACACTTTGTCCAAGAGAGGCGACAATCATTGTTACTACAACTTGTGAGGCTTGGTAGGACAATGATTCTCCAGAAGATGGCAAACCTAAAGTTAAAATTTGTTTTAAACTAGTACTAGAAAATCGCTTGAAAGATAGTTTTAAAATATTAAAATCTAGGTAGTGATAGAGTAGACGGCTTGCAATAATTAAGCCAAGCGAGTTCCCAATCACGCTAGCCATCGCCAAGCCATTAACACCAAGGTTTGGCAAACCAAAAGGACTATATAAAGCGAAATAATTGCCAATAACTGCTGTGATACTAGCTACCATAGGAATCATTAGTGCCGGACGTGTCAGACCATGACTTCTAAGGACTGCAATAATACTAGCAGTAATAGATGAGATGAACAAACTTCCACCATAAATTTGGATATATCCTTTCCCGATGGTTACAAGTGTGTCATCTAGGTTCATAAAACGTAATAATTGTGTTGGGAAAAATATAAAGGTCAAACTGAGGGTCAAGCCAATAAAGACCGCACCAAAAATAGCCGTTGTAATAATTTTTGGTATCTTATCTTTTTGTTTGGCACCAATTAGTTGGGCAATAATAATTTGCGTTCCAACTGTAATAAAACCGTAAATAAAAACAGATAGGTTGAGTAATTGATTGGCGGCTCCTACAGAAGCAACTGCCGGTTCAGAATAATTTGAAATCATAAAGACATTGATATTTCCAATAATCACTCTTAGAAATAATTCTACAAAAATGGGCCAGCTTAAGAAAAATAGCTCACGATCAGATAATGTAACTTTAGGTGAAAAACGCATAGAAAACCTCCTTATATATTTTTGTAAAAATAACGTTAATTATAGCATAAGAACTATGATAAACCTATTACTAAATTAAGTAAGAACCTACTAGAAACAGGTAGCTATGTTGTAGAGAACCGTTTAGAAGCCTCAGGTGATCGGTTATAAATACAAGACGATGAGTTGACGAATCATTTAATAGAAAAGCTTAAACAGAACGGTGGACAATTCATTAGGGAAAAGGTAAAGTAATAATAGATATTTAATAGAAAGAGGTTGTGAAATCATGCGTGATGTAATTATTATTGGAGCAGGACCGGGAGGTATGACAGCGGCGCTGTATGCTTCTAGAGCTGACCTATCTGTATTAGTGTTAGAAGGGGGCTTACCCGGAGGTCAAATGAACAATACGGCTGAAATTGAAAACTATCCAGGTGTTGGTATCATGCAGGGACCAGATTTGGCAGCAAAAATGTTAGAAGATTCGAGTAATTTTGGCGCGGAACATGCCTATGGCTTTGTTACAGGGATTGAAGATCACGGAGACTACAAAACAGTTTTAACAGATGATGGCAATTATGATGCGAAAGCTGTGATTATTGCAGTCGGCTCAGAGCATCGTAAAGTAGGTGTTCCAGGTGAGGAACAATACAGCGGACGTGGTGTTTCTTACTGTGCCGTTTGTGATGGTCCGTTTTTCCGTAATAAACACCTAGTTGTGATTGGTGGCGGAGATTCTGCAGTTGAAGAAGGTAGTTATTTAACCCAGGTTGCTGAAAAAGTGACCGTTATTCACCGCCGTGATAAATTAAGAGCGCAAAAAATATTGCAAGATCGTGCCTTTAAAAATGAAAAAATGTCATTTATTTGGAATAAAACAGTGAAAGAAATTGTCGGAGATGATAACAAGGTGACCGGATTACAGTTAGTAGATACGGTAACAGGAGAGGAATCAAGTATTGAGGCAGATGGTGTTTTCATTTATGTTGGCTTAGATCCTTTAAGTGCTCCTTTTAAAAATTTGACTATCACAGATGAAGAAGGTTGGATTGTCACAGATGAAACCATGGCAACCAAAGTTCCTGGTATTTTTGCGATTGGTGATGTTCGTGCAACAGTCTTAAGACAAGTGGCAACGGCAGTTGGTGATGGAAGTATAGCTGGACAAGAAGCGTATAAATATATCGAAGCACTAAAAGATTAATAAAAGAAAGTAAAAAAATAGGAAGAGAAATCTTCCTATTTTTTTTTATTTGACATACAATAGAAACGATTAAGTCAAAGAGAGTACGTTTGAAAGGAAGAATGTTCAATGAAAAGTTGTGGCGTAATAGTTGAGTACAACCCATTTCACAATGGTCATCGTTATCATTTAGAGCAGGCACGACAAAAGAGTCAAGCAGATGTTGTCATTGCTATAATGAGTGGGAACTTTTTACAAAGAGGTGAGCCGGCTATTTTAGATAAATGGACGAGAGCCGAGCAAGCTCTTGTAAATGGAGCGGATTTGATCATTGAATTGCCTGTGTGTTACGCTATTCAATCTGCTGATTATTTTGCTAAGGGTGGGATAAAGTTATTACATAGTCTAGGTGTGACTGATCTATGTTTTGGAACAGATAGTGCAAGTGAGTTAGATTATGAAGCCTTTGCTAAGTTCAACAGCGATAATGAAGAAATAATTTCAAAAACATTTTCATTGTTAACTGATAAAGGTATGAGTTATCCACAACAAATGACAGAGGTTTATCGCCAAGTTTATCCGGAATGGCCTTTGGACTTTAACTCTCCCAATCATATTTTAGGAATGAGTTATGCAAAAGAAAATCAGAAATACCCAAAGCAGATGACCTTGCATCCACTCAAAAGAGTTGTATCAAATTACCATGATAAAGAAATCATATCGCAACAGTTTGCTAGTGCGACAGCGATTCGTGAAGCCGCTCTAAACGATAAATTAATAGAAGCTAAAGAAGTAATGCCAAATGTTACTTACAGGGATTTGGAGCAGGTACCTCTTGTTGACTGGAATAGAGCATGGCCTTATCTTAAATATCAATTATTAACTAAAACACCTGAGGACTTGGCAGCTATCTATCAAATGGTTGAAGGGATTGAATACCGTTTGATAGAATGTGTCAAAAAAGCGACTTCTTTTGCTAACTTTGTGAATCAGGTCAAAAGCAAACGTTTTACTTGGGCGAGAATTCAGAGATTATGTGTATATGTTTTTTTAAATATAACTGAAAAAGAAATGATGGCGGCATGGGATGCGCCTTATCTTAGAATTTTAGGATTTAATGATAAGGGGCGGAAATTTCTAAATGATAGACGGAAAACAGCTACGCTACCTTTGATAACAAAAGTTTGTCGTGATAATGAAAAGCAACTAGAATTAGATATTAAAGCAGGGAAACTTTATCAATTATTAACTAATGAATCAAAAGACCAAGATTTTGCTAGGCGACCTATTTATTTAAAAATGACTAACTCTTTCAAAATTTGATGTTCTCTTCTGTTTTAAATGAACGTTTAAATAACAGCTGATCCTGATTTTAATGGATAAACTACGTAAAGGACACCAAAAAAAGCTTAACAAATTAAGGAATAATCAGTATAATAAGTAGGTATGAAAAAATGAATGAGAAAAGAGATGAAGGCAATGGGCCGTAAATGGGAAAATATTAAAGAAAAAAAAGCTGGTAAAGACTCAGCCAATAGTAAAATTTACGCAAAATTTGGTGTTGAAATCTATGTGGCAGCAAAACAAGGTGAGCCAGATCCAGCCTTAAACCAAAAATTACAATCGGTTATTGACCGAGCAAAAACTTACAGTGTACCAAAGCATATTATTGATCGTGCGATTGATAAAGCAAAAGGGTCAAGTGATGAGACGTTTTCTGAGTTACGTTATGAAGGATTTGGGCCTAATGGGTCAATGATCATCGTAGATGCCTTGACAAACAATGTAAACCGTACAGCATCTGATGTTCGTGCAGCATATGGTAAAAATGGTGGGAATATGGGTGTTAGTGGAGCAGTTGCTTATATGTTTGATAATACTGCCGTTTTTGCTTATGAGGGTGAGAACGCTGATGAAATGTTCGAAATTTTACTGGAAGCTGACATTGAAGTTCGCGACGTTCTGGCAGAAGCTGGTCAAGTTATTATTTATGGTGAGCCAGAGGACTTTAATAAGTTACGTGAAGCTTTAAAAAATAACGGTGTAGAAGAATTTACTGTTGCAGAATTAGAAATGATTGCTCAAAATGAAGTCACTTTAGAAGGCGATGATTTAGCTAATTTTGAGAAATTAGTTGATGCCTTAGAAGATCTAGATGATGTCCAAAAAGTTCATCATAATGTGTCACTTTAATTGAGATTAAATAAAAAGAGGGGAACATTCATATGTTTCCCTCTTTTTAACAAAGTGTAATAGATGATTGTTTGAGGAATCACTAACAAAAAAAGACAGTCTTGTGCATATTAGTAATTAGTGTATAATGACCGAGAACGTATTATCTGAGAAATGAGGAGAAATAGACTATGAAGTATTTACCAAATTGTTTGACTTTAGCCAACTTAATAAGTGGCTTGATGTCGATTTATTGTACAATGAATGGTCAATTGGATTTAGCAGCAGTATTTATTTTTTTAGGAGCCTCTTTTGATTCTGTTGATGGTCGGGCAGCTAGAAGAGTCGGAAACTCATCAGAATTCGGAAAAGAATTGGATTCTTTAGCGGACATGGTAACATTTGGCACAGCACCAATGGTGATGCTTTTAACAACAGAAGGAAGTAAAGCTATCAAATTAATAGCAGCGATGATTTTCTTAGCTTGCGCAGCTATTCGCTTAGCACGTTTCAATTCTGAACAAAGCAGTTTAAATGTTTTTATCGGAATTCCGGTACCAGCAGCAGCCTTGTTAAGCTTATTAGCATTCTTTATGATAAATCGTGTGATTGTTTATTATATTTTAGTGATAGGTTTAGGCTTTTTAATGATTAGTAGTATTCGCTTACCTAATTTTAAAAACCATCCAGACCAGAAGGAGAGTTAACTTGTTTAAATTGAAACAATGGTTTTACTTGGGATGGACTAAAGTTTTGAAAAGCCCTTTGTTCGGTAAAATCATAAAAAAATTAACAGAATCAAAAATGAGTAAAAAAATGATTCCCTATTTTATTAAATACTATGGTGTCCAATCACAATCAATTATGAGACCTGTTGAGGACTATCAGTCCATTCATGACTTTTTCACACGTGATATTGCAATTTTAGAGGGACAGTTTGGTCAAACTAGTAACGAATATGATAGTCCTGTAGAAGCGCGAGTGAAATCGTTTGGTGAAATAAAACCTGAGATGACATTCAATATCAAAGATAAGTTTTATTCAGCAGAAGAGTTAATTGGGAAAGAAGACATCGACTTTAGTAATAGCCATTATATTATTTTATATTTAAGTCCGAGTAACTATCATCGTTTTCATGCACCAATCAAAGGGCAGTATCGTAAATTATATAATTTAGGAACGACTTCTTACCCGGTAAATGATGATGCGACAACCTATGTTGAAGGGTTGTTTACAAAAAATTACCGAGCGGTATATCAAATGAATCAAGATTATTATATACCAGTAGGTGCCTTAAATATTAATTCAATTACCGAAACCTTTGAACAAGATTCAGAACTAGAGGCCGGTGCAGAACTAGGTTATTTCAGTTTTGGATCGACAGTTATCTTATTTCTAATGAATAAAAATATTGAGTGGTGTGAGCACATCAAGATTGATCAAGCAATTTCTCTGGGGGAAACTATTGCAAAAATAAAAAGCTAACAGGAGTAGTTGGATGACGATTGAAACACTAGAGTATTACATCTTACATTATGGTTATATAACAATTTTTTTATCGCTTGTATTGGGCTTAGTGGGATTACCGATTCCAGATGAAGTGTTGATGAGTGTTATCGGCTTTTATACAAAAGAAGGGTATCTAACCTTTTCTAAAGCACTTATGGTAGCAATTTTTGGAACATTATTTGGAATGACACTTAGTTATTATATTGGTAAGTTTATTGGTGACAAGGCGCTTGGTGGGATTTTAAAATGGGCAGGCGTGAAAAAAAATAAACTCGAAAAAGTTGAAATATGGATGAATAAATATGGATTTTTAACTATCATCATGGGTTTTTTCATTCCAGGGTTTCGCCATATGACGTTTTACTTTTGTGGAATGACCAACTATCCTTTAAAAAAATATTTGAGTATAGGATTGATATCAGCTTTTTTATGGACACTATTTTATTTATCAATTGGCCGTTTTATTGGCATTATTCATTAAAAGAGAAAAAGACTTGCTTAAAAGCAAGTCTTTTTTTTTAGAAACAAGTTACTTTTCTTTTTACCACAGATGTTTTAAACTGTGAGAAAAGAGGTGATAGTATGGAACATTTAAAAAGTGTGGCTGCTGTTAAAGAAGTGATTCAAAGTGAATCGCTGACTTTTCTCTATATTGGACAAGAGAATTGTAGTGTTTGCCATGGGTTAAAACCTCAAATCAGCAAAATAATGTCTGCCTATCCAGAAGTGAGACTTGTTGAGTTAGATGCTTTGGAGGTTCCTGATGTGGCAGAAGCTTTCCGAGTATTGACAGTGCCGGTATTGATATTATTTGTCGAAGGTAAGGAATATTTACGAAAAGCACGTATCGTCAATACAATGAATTTCAAACAAGATGTTCATAAAATTATTACAGGTTACCAGCAAATGAGGATAGTAAATGAGGAAGAAAAAACTGCTGATTGATAGTAAATCAGCAGTTTTTTCTTGTCCTATTGGGGAATTATTAGGATGTTAAAACTAGCGAAAGTATGTTCGGTATGGTAAAATTGATTCATTGATTTCCCTAGTTGTTTTTGACTTATTGGGGGCAAGATGGGTGCTAGAAGGAGGAAGATAAATGATTGAAAGAGAAATTTCTGGTCAGTTTGATTTAGTCTCAAAATATGAACCAAGTGGCGACCAACCTGAAGCAATTAAACAACTGGTCGAAGGGTTAAAAGAAGAAAAAAAAGCGCAAATATTATTAGGTGCTACAGGGACTGGAAAGACTTTTACGATTTCAAATGTTATTAAAGAAGTGAATAAACCGACGTTAGTGATTGCGCATAATAAAACCTTAGCTGGGCAGTTGTATAGTGAGCTAAAAGAATTTTTCCCTCACAATGCTGTGGAGTATTTTGTTAGTTACTATGATTATTATCAACCAGAAGCGTATGTCCCTTCTAGTGATACTTATATCGAGAAAGATGCCAGTATTAATGATGAGATAGATAAATTACGTCACTCAGCAACTAGTTCATTGTTGGAGCGAAATGATGTAATTGTAGTAGCTTCAGTATCATGTATTTATGGCTTAGGAAACCCTAACGAGTATCAAAATCAAGTATTATCCCTTCGTGAAGGCATGGAGATGGATCGTAATAAATTGTTACAGGAACTGGTCGCCATCCAATTTGAACGAAATGATATTGATTTTCAACGTGGTCGTTTTCGAGTAAGAGGCGATGTAGTTGAGATCTTTCCAGCTTCTAGAGACGAACATGCGATGAGAATAGAATTTTTTGGCGATGAAATTGACCGGATTAGAGAAATTGATACCTTAACGGGTGAAATTGTCGCTGAACGTGAGCATGTTGCTATTTTCCCCGCTAAACATTTTGTAACTAATGATGAGAAAATGGCGGTAGCTATTGAGTCTATTCAACAAGAATTAGAAAAGAGACTAAAAGAACTACGTGCAGAGGATAACCTCCTAGAAGCACAGCGACTGGAACAACGAACCAATTATGACATTGAGATGATGCGTGAAATGGGTTATTGTTCAGGAATTGAAAATTACTCAAGACATATGGATGGTCGTCAACCAGGAGATGCTCCTTACACATTACTTGACTTTTTCCCAGAAGATTTTTTAATTGTAGCAGATGAATCTCACGTATCATTGCCACAAATTCGTGGAATGTATAATGGAGATAGGGCTAGGAAGCAAATGCTAGTCGATCATGGTTTTAGATTGCCAAGCGCCCTTGACAATCGACCATTAAGATTAGAAGAATTTGAAAAACATGTGAACCAAATTATTTATGTTTCAGCAACACCAGGGCCTTATGAGCAAGAGCAGACAGAAACTATTATTGAACAAATTATTCGCCCTACAGGTTTATTAGATCCCGTTATTGACGTTCGTCCAACGATGGGACAGATCGATGATCTGGTCGGGGAAATAAATACACGTATTAGTAAAAATCAACGTGTATTTATTACAACCCTGACTAAAAAAATGTCTGAAGACTTAACTGATTATTTAAAAGAATTAGGTATAAAGGTTCAATATTTGCATAGTGATGTTAAAACAATGGAGAGAACGGAAATCATTCGTGACTTACGTTTAGGCAAGTATGATGTCTTAATTGGGATTAATTTATTGAGAGAAGGATTAGATGTACCAGAAGTATCCTTAGTAGCCATTCTCGATGCTGATAAGGAAGGGTTTTTAAGAAGTGAACGCTCACTTGTTCAAACAATTGGACGAGCGGCCCGTAATTCTGAAGGAGAAGTTATTTTGTATGCAGATAAGGTAACGGATTCTATGGCCAAAGCAATGAGCGAAACAGCCAGACGCCGTGAGATCCAAGAAAATTATAATGAAAAACATGGTATCATTCCAACTACCATTATTAAAGAGGTTCGAGACTTAATTAGCATAACAAAAGTAACAGATAAAAAAGCGGAAAAACAATCGTTAACCGAGCAATATGAAGAGTTAAACAAGGCTGAACAAGCTGATGTGATAATGAAATTAGAACAAGAGATGAAAGATGCTGCTAGAAGTCTTGATTTTGAACGAGCAGCTACTTTAAGAGATACAGTATTGGAGCTTAAGGCTGGCAAATAATGGAGGGATTAATTTGGCAAATGATAAAATTGTGATACATGGAGCACGAGCTCATAATTTGAAAGATGTAGATGTTACGATTCCTAGAGATAAATTTGTGGTTGTGACTGGGTTATCTGGTTCCGGAAAAAGCTCTTTAGCTTTTGATACCTTATATGCAGAAGGGCAACGTCGATATGTTGAAAGTTTATCAGCCTACGCTCGTCAATTTTTAGGGCAAATGGATAAACCTGATGTTGATAGTATTGATGGCTTGAGTCCAGCTATCTCTATTGATCAAAAAACAACTAGTAAAAATCCTCGTTCGACGGTCGGAACCGTAACAGAAATTAATGATTATTTGCGGTTGCTTTTTGCAAGGATAGGACATCCTATTTGTCCAAATGATGGGACAGAAATTTCAAGTCAATCTGTTGAACAGATGGTTGATCGGGTCTTAGAGCTACCTGAAAAGAGTAAATTACAACTGCTAGCTCCCTTAGTTTCAGGGAAAAAAGGACAACATAAAAAGGTCTTTGAAGGTATTAAACGGGAGGGGTATGTCAGAGTAAGAGTAGATGGTGAACTATATGATATTTCTGAGGTCCCTGAATTAGAGAAAAATAAAAAGCATTCGATTGAGATAGTTATTGACCGTATTGTGTTAAAAGAGGGCATTCGTTCACGTTTATTTGATTCTTTTGAAGCAGCTTTACGTCTAGCAGATGGTTATGCTATTGTCGATATTATAGGTGATGAGGAACTATTATTTAGTGAGCACTATTCGTGTCCCTATTGCGGATTTTCAGTTGGAGAGTTAGAGCCGAGACTATTTTCTTTTAATGCCCCTTACGGCGCATGTTCTGATTGTGATGGTTTGAGTATGAAACTAGAAGTAGATGAAGAGTTAGTAGTTCCTGATCCAAGTTTAACTCTTAGAGAAGGCGCATTTGCACCGTGGAATCCAATTAGCTCTAATTACTACCCACAGATGTTGGAGCAAGCATGTCAGAGTTTTAAAATTGATTTTGATACGCCATACAGCGATTTAAAATTAGAACAAAAACAACTTTTATTACACGGTTCAGATGGCAAAACCTTTCACTTTCATTATGAAAATGATTTTGGTGGTATTCGTGATGCAGACATCCCTTTTGAAGGAGTTATTTCAAATATTCAACGACGCTACCATGAAACCAATAGTGATTACACTCGCGAACAAATGCGCCTGTATATGACAGAGTTACCATGTCAAAGTTGCCAGGGATACCGCTTGAATCCCCAAGCGTTATCTGTCAAAGTCGCTGGGCAACACATTGGTCAAGTCAGTGAGTATGCTATCACTAATGCGCTTAACTTCTTTAATGAGTTAGATTTAAGCGAGCAAGAATTTATGATAGCGAGACCAATCCTCAAAGAGGTTAAAGATAGATTAAGTTTTCTTCAAAATGTCGGTCTGGATTATTTAACATTGAGTCGCTCTTCAGGCACATTGTCTGGTGGTGAAGCACAGCGCATTAGATTAGCCACGCAGATAGGTTCAAATCTTTCAGGTGTTTTATATATTTTAGATGAGCCATCAATAGGATTACATCAGCGTGATAATGATCGTTTGATAGCCTCGTTGAAAAAAATGAGAGATTTAGGAAATACGTTAATTGTTGTTGAACATGATGAAGACACCATGCGTGCGGCTGATTATTTGATTGATATCGGTCCTGGAGCCGGTGAAAGAGGTGGCGAAATTGTTGCCGCGGGAACACCTAGAGAAGTCGAAGCTAACCCGAATTCGTTAACAGGTCAATATTTATCTGGTAAGAAAAATATTATTGTGCCATCAGAGCGTCGTAAAGGCAATGGTGAGGCCATTCGCATAACAGGTGCAACTGAAAATAATTTGAAAAATATTTCTGTAGATTTCCCTTTGGGCCAATTTGTGGCAGTTACAGGTGTTTCTGGTTCGGGTAAAAGTACCTTGGTCAATCAGATATTGAAAAAAGCTTTGGCTCAAAAACTTAATCGAAATTCTAATAAACCTGGCAAATTCAAAAAAATGGTAGGTTATGAGTCTGTAGACAAGATGATTAGCATTGACCAAAGTCCAATAGGACGAACACCAAGAAGTAATCCAGCAACGTATACAAGTGTCTTTGATGATATTCGTGATTTATTTGCGCAAACGAATGAAGCAAAAATACGTGGTTATAAAAAAGGACGCTTTAGCTTTAATGTTAAAGGGGGACGGTGTGAAGCTTGTCGGGGCGATGGAATTATTAAAATTGAGATGCACTTTTTACCAGATGTGTATGTTCCGTGTGAGGTTTGTCATGGAAAAAGATACAATTCTGAAACATTAGAAGTCCATTATAAAGGAAAGTCTATCGCTGATATTTTGGAAATGACCTGTGAAGAAGCCGTCGTCTTTTTTGAAGCTATTCCGAAGATTAAACGCAAAATTCAAACGATTGTTGATGTGGGCTTAGGCTACGTGACGTTAGGACAGCCAGCAACAACCCTTTCTGGTGGGGAAGCACAAAGAATGAAACTCGCTAGTGAGCTTCACAAACGTTCAACAGGTAACAGTTTTTATATTCTAGATGAACCAACAACAGGCTTACATACGGATGATATTGCTCGCTTGTTAGAAGTTTTACAGAGATTAGTTGATGCAGGTAATACGGTCTTAGTCATTGAGCATAACTTAGATGTGATTAAAACAGCGGATCACTTAATTGACTTGGGTCCTGAAGGCGGTGAAGGTGGCGGAACTATTTTGGCAACGGGCACACCTGAGTTTCTTGCTGAAGTTCCTGAAAGCTATACAGGTCACTATTTAAAAAAAGTGTTATCTAAATAAGTCAATAATAAAAAGTGCTATGGCAATCCCTAGAAGGATACCATGGTACTTTTTATTTAAGTTAGAGTCGATACGCCCGGAAAAGTTGACATGATACGCCCGGGTGTGTTAAGCTTATTTGGAAAATTGGAAGGAGCACGATTATGGTAGATACATTACAGTTAGTTATTATTACAGGAATGAGTGGAGCAGGTAAAACAGTTGCTATGCAAAGTTTTGAAGATATGGGGTTCTTTTGTATTGATAATTTACCACCACGTCTTATTCCTAAATTTTGGGAGTTAATTAAAGAGTCAGGTAAAGTGACTAAAATAGCCTTAGTAATAGATTTACGTTCGCGTACGTTTTTTGAAGAAATTCAAGATATGTTAGTAGAGATTGAAAATACTAAGATGATTGATACAAATGTCTTATTTTTAGATTCGACTGATGAAGAACTTGTCTCAAGATATAAAGAAACACGTCGGACACATCCGCTTGCAATGGACGGTTTAGTTACAGAGGGAATTAGAAAAGAACGAGGGTTATTGGAAGAAATCAAAGGGGATGCACAATTAGTGGTAGATACTACTGATTTAAGTCCAAGACAGCTTCGTGAAATTTTAATTAAAGAGTTTCGTAGTCATGATACTAAGATGTTTAGAGTAGAGATGGTCTCTTTTGGTTTTAAATATGGCCTGCCCATTGACGCTGATATTGTGATGGACGTTCGTTTTCTACCTAATCCTCATTATATTGATGAATTGCGACCTTTAACAGGCTTAGATAGCAATGTTTATGACTATGTGATGTCATTTGATGAGACTGAGGATTTTTATGGTAAATTTGAAGAACTAGTCGTATCAATTTTACCTGGTTATAAAAAAGAAGGAAAAACAAGTCTAACGATTGCGATTGGCTGTACAGGTGGTCAACATCGTTCAGTCGCTTTAACTAAACGTTTAGGAGACGCACTATTAAAAGCGGATTATCCTGTAAATGTGACTCATCGTGATAAAGATAAACGTAAAGAGACGGTGAATCGTTCATGAAGACTTACCGAATCAGAAAACCAAAAATTGTTGTAATTGGCGGTGGGACTGGTTTGCCTGTTATTCTGAAAGGGTTAAGAAGTGAAAGTGCTGATATTACAGCGATTGTAACGGTGGCAGATGATGGTGGGAGTAGTGGGACGCTAAGATCATCTGTCAATATTGCACCGCCTGGTGATTTGAGAAATGTTTTAGTAGCATTATCAGATATGCCTCAGTTATATGAAGATCTTTTTCAATACCGTTTTAGAGAAGAGGATGAGTTCTTAGCGAATCATTCAGTGGGAAATTTGATCATAGCTGCCTTGTCTGAAATGAAAGGAAGCACATATGACGCTATTCGCTTACTTTCAACTTTTATGCATGTTGAAGGTAATATTTATCCTGCTTCAGAAGAACCGTTGACGTTACACGCCTTATTTGAAGATGGTATGACAGTTTCAGGTGAGTCCAAAATTGCTAAGACCCGTAAAAAAATTAATCATGTTTATGTAACAAATACTAATAATACCGATAAACCTAAAGCGGCACGTAAGGTCATAAAAGCGATTGAAGAGGCCGATATGATTGTTTTAGGACCTGGTAGTTTATATACAAGTATTTTACCTAATTTGATGGTTCAAGAGATTGGTGAGGCCGTATCTAAAACAGAGGCCGAGGTTGTTTATATCTGCAATATTATGACTCAAAAAGGGGAGACCGAACATTTTTCAGATGCTAATCATATCCAAGTGTTACACCAACATCTAAAAACTAAATTTATAGATACGGTTTTAGTTAATACTGAAAAAGTCCCTGAAAATTATATGGATACAAAAACATATGATGAGTATTTGGTGCAAGTTATTCATGACTTTAAAGGGCTCCGTGATGAGGGATGTCGGGTTATTTCAGCTGATTTTCTTGAATTACGCAATGGTGGTGTTTTTCATGATGGTGAAAAAGTGGTCGAAGAATTATTTAGACTAGTATTTGGAGCGAAATATTAAAAAAGAAAGAGGTGATAAGGTTTATGTCATTTGCATTTGATGTAAAAAAAGAGTTAACTACTTTAGAAGTTCATCGAGAGCATGCTAAAGCTGAGTTAGCCGCACTAATTCGGATGAACGGTGCCTTATCCCTAGCTAATCGACATTTTGTATTAAATGTACAGACAGAAAATGCGGCAACAGCTAGAAGAATTTATACCTTATTACGTGAGCATTACAATGTCCAAAGTGAATTGTTGGTTCGTCGTAAAATGAAACTTAAAAAAAATAATATTTATATAGTAAGATTAAAACAAGATACACAAAGAGTATTGACGGATCTAGATATCGTTGAAAATTCGATGTTTACCGATACTGTTTCTAACTCTATTATGGGAAATGCTCAAAAGATGAGATCTTATTTAAGAGGTGCTTTTTTAGCAGGTGGTTCAGTAAATAATCCAGAAACAAGTCGTTATCATTTAGAAATATATTCACTATATGAACAGCACAGTAAAGATATTTGTGACATGATGACGTATTATAAGCTCAACGCACGTACATTAGAGAGACGAAACGGTTATATAACTTATCTAAAAGGGGCGGAAGATATTTCTGATTTTTTAACCTTGATTGGTGCTACAACCAACATGTTAAAATTTGAAGATGTTAGAATTGTGCGAGATATGCGTAACTCGGTTAATCGTATGGTAAATTGTGAAACAGCTAATTTAAGTAAAACCATTGATGCTGCTTCTCAACAAATAGAAAATATAAAATATATAGATCAAATGGTTGGCTTAAATCACTTGCCTGAAAGGTTAAGAGAAATAGCGGTATTGCGTCTGGAGCATCCTGAAGTAAGTCTAAAAGAATTAGGCGCACTGGTTCCCTCAGGTGCTATTTCCAAATCTGGGATTAATCACCGTATTCGTAAAATAAATGAGTACGCAGAAAAATTAAGAAATTAAAAAAGCTTGAGAAGTTAATCTCAAGCTTTTTTTTATTTTTCAATCAGTGTTTTTAGAGCCTCAAGGGTGATTTTTTGATCGAAAATCGTATCGTTGATAATCATGGTTGGAATAAAAGGAATATTGGCTTTTGTCGCTTCATTGGTAATTATTTCTACCATTTCAGGCTGATAATCTTCAGAAAGAGCCAATCTTTCTTCGGCAAATTCAGCAATATCAGTCAAGTCCGCTAAGTTTCCCCACTCATCTTGTGTCTCGTAGATACTATTTAACTGTGTGATAGCTAATAAACCATCTTGTTTAGAAATATAGCGGTGCATGACATTACCTGGTTTTAATCCTGGTTTTTCTTTATCAAAAAGTTTAATTGTACGGCACAATTTACCATCAGTGACATAGGTCATGAGTAGGTCATTGGTTTCTTCGAACCATTGGCGACAAAAAGGACAACGAACGTTGATTAATTCAATAAGTTGAACAGGTGCATTTGAATCACCAACTTGAATCCCAGTTGACGTTTTTAAAAATTCAGCTTTCATTTGACTTGTATCCATTTAAAACACATCCTTTAGACAATTTAATAGGTTTATTATAACTTAAGTCAAGCTAGATACCAAAAGAAAACCACTAAAGTCATAACTTTAGTGGTTTTCTTTTTATTTTAGAGCTTTGCTGTTGACCATCACTTCATCGATCAAACCATAGGCTTTAGCTTCTTCAGCTGACATGAAATTATCACGATCTGTGTCTTGTGCGATAGTTTCGATAGATTGACCTGTACGCTCAGCTAAAATTTTATTTAAACGTTCGCGTGTGTTTAAGATATGGCGTGCTGCAATTTCAATTTCAGTTGCTTGACCTTGAGCGCCACCTAAAGGCTGGTGAATCATAATTTCTGCATTCGGTAAAGCAAAACGTTTACCTTTCGTACCGGCTGTTAATAAGAAACTTCCCATTGAAGCTGCCATACCCAGTACAATTGTTTGAACATCGGCTTTAACAAAATTCATCGTATCATAAATCGCTAATCCAGCAGAGACACTTCCACCGGGGGAGTTAATGTAGATAAAGATATCTTTATCAGCATCTTGTGCATCCAAAAATAGTAATTGAGCAATAACTGAATTAGAGACATTATCATCAATAGGACCACTTAACATGATAATACGGTCTTTTAATAAGCGTGAGTAGATATCGTAAGATCTTTCTCCACGAGAAGATTGTTCGATAACTGTTGGGATTAAATTCATAATAGTTCCTCCTGTATATGTGAATTAAAATATCTTTATCATTCTAACATAAAAGGCGTTTGATGCCTACTTATTAAGTATACTTCAAAGGTCAGTTAAGGTCAAATTAAGTGTATTAATTTTTTGTTTTTTTTCGTCTAAAAGAAATTTTAATAAAAGGAAATTGCTAGTGGGCTAAAATTTGCTAGATAATTATTTAATTTTTGCAAAAATGTTATTATTATTATTTTTTTTTTAGACTTTTAGTAAAAAACCACTATTAATTGCACAACAAATTAGGTAAACTGTAGAGAGGGATTGGAGGGACGAGGATTGAATTATTTAGGGATTTTATTAAAGAGGTTATGTATCTTTATTTTTTTTAGTATTACATTATTTGTAAGTTATAGACATCTTACATTAGGGACAGAGACATCTGTCTTGTTATTAATAGCTTTAATAGTAATCGCTGTATTAGGAATGATTCACGCAATTAATCCTTACGTCTTAAAGAAAATTAGTAATGGCTTGTTACATTTTTCGACCAATTTTTTAATTATGATTGCTTGTTTAGGATTGTTAATGACTGGTGATTTATCAAATATTGTCACACAAGCAGAGGCACTTCTAAAAGGAGAGAAAGCTAGCTTAAAATTCAATGAGAAGGCTTCTTCGGATAAAAGTATGGATCTAACAGAGACATCTGGTGAGGATGCCCCAAGTCATCTAGCGCCTCAAGAGAAAGAAAAAAAGAAAAAAACACCACCTAAGTCTGATATTGATTTATCTTCTTTAGATCCTGTGGTACTTTTACAAAAACAACAAGAGAAACAAGCTAAATTATATAAGAAACTAGATACATCCTTGGAAAAATTAGACAAAGTAGTAGATTCAGGTAATATAGTTTATTATTATAACAGTTACTTGGAAAATGAGCATGAAAGTAATCAGGTTTTTCCATATATAAGTAGTATCGGTAAGCCACCAGACAGTATGCATATGAATATTTGGTTAAGATTTTCTTATGCTGGTGAGAAAGAAATAAATCTGAAAGAAATTACGATAGAAACTGACCAGGAACATTATGAATTAGTAGCCAGTCAGCCCAAGATTGATCGAGATGAGAATGTTTGGGAGTGGGTAGATGTTTCGCCAAATGAAGCTAAGATAACAATGTTACGTGATATGGCAGAGTCAAAAAAAGTAAAGATTATTTTACAGGGGAAAGAAAATGACAGTGAACGGACAATGACTAAGGCAGAACGGGATGCTTTGAAAGAAATATTAGCCGTTTACGATCTAAATAAAAAAGCGAAATCAACTTAAAAAAGTGTGACACGCCTAGGCGTGTCACACTTTTTATCTACAAACGACTAATTAGATGCGCCCTAAGGGAATCGAACCCCTGTCTCAAGAACCGGAATCTTGTGTGATATCCACTACACTAAGGGCGCATTACACTCAATAGTTTATCTAAAATAGAATTAAATAGCAAGTATAAATTTAATAAGTTAGTCTTAATTTTAATTATGAGAGAACGTCACGCTCATATTAAGTAAGGTTTTATATGTTATAATAATACTATCATTTCAACAATATGGTTAAGGGGTGAGCGCAATGAAATTGAATCAAGGCTTTACACAACAACAAACACAAGTTCAAAAAATGGCTATGACACAGCAATTACAACAGTCCATTCAAATTTTGCAATTTAATACTGATGAATTACAAATATTTATTCAGAATAAAGCATTAGAAAATCCGCTGTTGGAAGTCAATGTCTCAACTGATTATATGTTATCGAATTCGAGTGCTGTATTCAATACATATGATAGCAAGGAAGATACTAATTATTTAAATCAAATACCTAATAATGGCACATCATTATTTGAATCATTATTAGATCAAATTCATTTAAATTATCGTGATACTTATCTAAGACAATTGATTATCTATTTGACTGAGTATATTGATGTTAACGGTTACTTAACAGTTACCTTGGAAGAAGCTATGACACAAACCGGTGCTAGTTATATCCAACTATTGGACGCTTTAACGTTACTTCAACAGTTGGACCCAGCAGGAGTAGGGGCACGAGACTTACAAGAATGTCTATTGTTACAGATAGAAAGGGATGATTTGGCACCTGACTTGGCTTATTTAATAGTCGAAGAAACCTTTGAAGAGTTTGCCAATCGTAAATGGAAAGAAATTGCTAAACGATATGATATTAGTTTAGGAATGGTTCAAGAAGTCCATGACTATGTACAATTGCTTAGGCCAACACCGGGGACTGTTTTTGGTGAGATATCTGATCAGTACATAAGACCCGATTTAGTTGTGAAGATTTCAAAAGATGATCTCACTGTTCTATCGACTAAAAGTGGTGCGCCTAGCATCATTTTTCAGCAAGCCTACTTTAATAAAATGTCTCAAGTTGAGGATCAAGATGTAGCTGCCTATTTAAAAGAAAAAAAAGCCGAATTTGATTGGATTCAAAAAAGTATCATACAGCGAGGTGATACGATTTTAAGAGTAGGAAAAGAGATAGTTACAAGGCAAAAAGACTTTTTCTTGAAGCCGGAACGACCTTTAAATCCTATGACGTTAAGAGAGATAGCAGAAACTTTAGAAGTGCATGAGTCAACAGTGAGTCGGACTGTCAATGGAAAATACTTGGAAACTAGTTTTGGCGTTTTTGAACTTAGGACGTTCTTTTCGACAGCTTTAGTCCAGTCAGGCGGAGAGGACGATGTTTCGGCCTCAACTGTCCAAGCTAAAATAAAACAAGTAATTGCGCAAGAAAATAAGCAAAAACCTTTATCCGATCAAAAAATTGTCGAATTATTGGCCAGTGAAAAGGTTGATATTTCACGGCGAACAGTCGCAAAATATCGCGATATTTTAGGAATTCCTTCTTCAAGTAAAAGAAAAAGATTTGATTAAAAACATAAGGTAATGACTCTTTTCAAGGAGAGAGTTACCTTATGTTTTTTAGATAACAGGAGCAAGTTTATGGTATTCACAATTAAAAATTAGTTATTTAAACTTGCTAAAAAAAGAAAAGGATGGTAAGATAAATTCGTAAGTTGATAGAGCATAACAAACGTTGCTAGATTTAATTTATCTTTTTTTTACACTACATGGGTCGTGAAACGACGCACTGGGTCAAAAAACGTCCAACATTAATAAAGGAGTTCAGCGATGGAAAACCAATTAGAATTGATTGAAGCAATTGCTCCAGACCTCATTAAGGTAGTTCAAGAGCGCTTTACTATTCTAAGAGCAATCGATTGGATGGCTCCAGTAGGTCGCAGAACATTAGCTGTTAAGATGGGGATGACCGAGCGAGTATTGCGGACAGAAACAGATTTATTAAAAAGCTTACATTTGATTGATGCCTCAAAAAGTGGCATGACGATTACTTCAACTGGTAAAACGGTATTAGTAGGGTTAGAGTCATTAATGGGACATTATTCAGGAATGCAACAAAAAGAACGGCAATTGGCGGATTATTACAATGTTGAACGTTGTATCATTGTAGCTGGTAACAGCGATGATGAAAATAAAGTATTAGCTAGTTTTGGTTCTGTTGTATCACAGTCGTTAAGAACGCTTTTGCCAGATAAAGAAAATGTGATCGCTGTAATGGGTGGCACAACAATGGCAGCTGTGGCGGAGAATATGACTGATTTAGATAGCAATATTAGAAACAATATTTTTGTGCCAGCACGTGGAGGAATTGGTGAAACAATTGGGATCCAAGCTAACTCAGTTAGTGCAATGATGGCGAGTAAGACCGGAGGCACAACACGTCCCTTATATGTACCAGAGCGTGTGAGTCATGAGACATATCAATCACTTTTACAAGAGCCTTTTGTTCAACAGGTATTAGGATTGATTGATGAATCAACTTGTGTGATTCATAGTATCGGTCGCGCTTTACACATGGCAGCAAGAAGAGGCATGACAGATGTAGAATTAGTTATGTTGAAAGATAAAGGCGCAGTCTCTGAATCATTTGGTTATTTCTTTGATAAAGATGGCCAAGTTGTTCACAAAATACCTCGTATTGGGTTACAGTTAAAAGATTTGGAAAAAATTCCTTACATTTTAGCAGTAGCAGGAGGCAAATCAAAAGCGCAAGCAATTGATGCTTACATGAAACATGCACCTAAACAAACATGGTTAATAACAGATGAAAGTGCCGCAAATGAGATTTTAAAAGAGGAAACTCTTTAAAAATAAAATAATTTTCGATTTTCTAAAGGAGGAAATCTCACATGACAGTAAAAGTAGGGATTAATGGATTTGGACGTATCGGACGCTTAGCTTTCCGTCGTATTCAAGAAGTAGAAGGTATTGAAGTAGTAGCAATTAACGACTTAACTGATGCTAACCAATTAGCTCACTTATTAAAATATGACACAACTCAAGGCCGTTTCAACGGTGAAGTAGAAGTGAAAGAAGATCATTTCTTAGTTAACGGAAAAGAAGTTAAAACATTAGCTAACGCTAACCCAGCAGAATTACCATGGGGCGAGTTAGGTGTTGATATCGTTTTAGAATGTACTGGATTCTTTACTTCTAAAGAAAAAGCTGAAGCTCACTTAAAAGGTGGAGCTAAACGTGTTGTTATCTCAGCACCAGGCGGAAACGACGTACCAACAGTAGTATTTAACACTAACCATGATATCTTAACAGGTGACGAAACAGTTATCTCAGGTGCTTCATGTACTACTAACTGTTTAGCTCCTATGGCTGACGTTTTAAACAAAGAATTTGGTGTTGTTGAAGGTTTAATGACAACTATCCACGCTTACACAGGTGACCAAAATACTTTAGATGCTCCTCACAAAGGCGGAGACTTACGTCGTGCCCGTGCAGCAGCAGAAAACATCATCCCTAATACAACTGGTGCCGCTAAAGCTATTGGCTTAGTAATCCCAGACTTAAACGGTAAATTAGATGGAGCAGCTCAACGTGTTCCTGTAGCGACTGGTTCATTAACTGAATTAGTAACTATCTTAGACAAAAAAGTAACAGTTGAAGAAGTTAATGCAGCAATGAAAGCAGCATCAAACGAATCTTACGGTTACACAGCTGACCCAATCGTTTCTTCAGATATCGTAGGCATGACTTACGGATCATTATTTGATGAAACACAAACTAAAGTTATGACTGTTGGCGATCAACAATTAGTTAAAACTGTTGCTTGGTATGATAACGAAATGTCATACACTGCACAATTAGTTCGTACTTTAGAATACTTTGCTAAATTAGGTTAATTCACTGTTCTAACGAATTGTAATTAATTTACTACATAAGGCGGGGAAGCATCGCGCTTCCTCGTTTTTTTATTTCAATGATAGACATGAGGAGGAACACAACTATGGCAAAATTAACTGTCAAAGATTTAGCCTTAAAAGGTAAAAAAGTTTTAGTTCGTGTGGACTTTAATGTACCTTTAAAAGATGGCGTAATCACAAATGATAACCGTATTTCAGCAGCACTTCCAACAATTAAACACATCACTACTGAGGGTGGGAAAGCTATTTTATTCTCACATTTAGGTCGTGTTAAAGAAGAAGCTGACAAAGAAGGTAAATCACTTGCCCCCGTTGCTAAAGCACTATCTGATAAATTAGGTCAAGAAGTTGTTTTTGTACCAGGTGTAACTCGTGGAGAAGCTTTAGAAACAGCAATCAATAACTTACCAGAAGGCGGTGTTTTATTAGTTGAAAACACACGTTTTGAAGATGTTGATGGTAAAAAAGAATCTAAAAATGATCCTGAATTAGGAAAATACTGGGCAGCTTTAGGCGATGACATCTTTGTCAATGACGCTTTCGGAACAGCTCATCGTGCTCACGCGTCAAACGTTGGTATCTCATCAAACGTTTCTCAAGCAGCAGCAGGTTTCTTAATGGAAAATGAAATCAAATTTATCAAAGAAGCTGTGGAAGCCCCAGTTCGCCCATTCGTAGCAATCTTAGGTGGTTCAAAAGTATCAGATAAAATTGGTGTTATTGAAAACTTAATCGAAAAAGCTGATAAAGTTATCGTTGGTGGTGGCATGACTTATACGTTCTTTGCTGCTAAAGGGATTGAAATTGGCGATTCATTAGTTGAATTAGATAAAGTTGAATTGGCTAAATCATTAATTGAAAAAGCTGGTGACAAATTAGTCTTACCAGTAGATTCAATCGAAGCTAATGCTTTTGCTGGGTATACTGAAATGAAAGCGACTGAAGGGGAAGCAGTTGATAAAGGCTTCCTAGGATTAGATATTGGTCCTAAATCTATCGAATTGTTTGAAAAAACAATTGAAGGTGCTAAGACAGTTGTTTGGAATGGTCCAATGGGCGTATTCGAAAATGAAGATTTTGCTAAAGGAACTATCTCAGTTATGGATGCTATTGCAGCCCAAGAAGGCGCAACATCAATCATTGGTGGAGGCGATTCAGCAGCTGCTGCAATCAACTTAGGTCGTGCTGATAAATTCTCATGGATTTCAACTGGTGGTGGAGCTTCTCTAGAATTATTAGAAGGTAAAGAATTACCAGGTTTAACTGCGTTAACTGAAAAGTAAACGAGACTAAATAAAAGCTAGTTGTCCTATAGGCTATTTCAACTTATAGGATGACTACTATCTAAAGGGAGATCATATAAATGCGTAAACCAATTATTGCCGGAAACTGGAAAATGAACAAAACTGCTTCAGAAGCAATTTCTTTTGTTGAAGCGGTTAAAAATAACATCCCTGCTAACTCAGCAGTTGATTCAGTAGTAGGGTCACCTGCTTTATTCTTACAAAGTTTAGCTGAAGCAGCTAAAGGAACTGAATTAAAAGTTTCAGCTCAAAATTGCTATTTTGAAAATGCTGGCGCCTTCACTGGTGAAAATTCACCGGCAGCTATCGCTGATTTAGGTGTACAATACGTTATTATTGGACATTCAGAACGTCGTGAGTACTTCCACGAAACTGACGAAGATATTAATAAAAAAGCTAAAGCGATCATTGCTAATGATATGACACCAATCGTTTGCTGTGGTGAAACATTAGAGCAACGTGAAGCTGGCGAAACAGCTTCATGGATTAAAGGTCAAGTTGAAAATGCTTTAGACGGTTTAACTAACGAGCAAGTAGCTAACTTAGTGGTTGCTTATGAACCAATCTGGGCTATCGGTACTGGTAAATCATCATCAGCAGCGGATGCTAATGAAACATGTGGCGTTGTTCGTGAAACAATTGCTAACAAATTTGGTCAAGAAGTTGCCGATAAAGTACGTATCCAATACGGCGGTAGCGTAAAACCTGAAAATATTAAAGAGTATATGGCTGAAGAACATATTGATGGAGCTTTAGTAGGTGGGGCGGCTTTAGAAGCTGATTCATTCTTAGCTTTATTGGAGGCTGTTAAATAGTATGAGTAAAGCACCTGTAGCAATCATCATTCTTGATGGTTTTGGTCTACGTGACGAAACTGTTGGGAATGCTGTGGCACAAGCCAATAAACCAAACTTCGACCGTTACTGGAATGAATTTCCAACCAGCTCGCTTAAAGCGGCTGGTTTAGACGTAGGTCTGCCAGAAGGCCAAATGGGTAATTCTGAAGTAGGTCATTCAAATATTGGGGCTGGTCGTATTGTTTATCAAAGCTTAACAAGAATTGATAAATCAATCGCTGACGGAGAGTTTCCTAAAAATGAAGCCTTAATTAATGCTATGGATCATGCAATTAAAAATGACTCTGCTCTTCATTTATTCGGGTTATTATCTGACGGTGGCGTTCACAGTCACCAAAATCATCTTTATGCTTTACTTGAAACAGCTAAAGCAAAAGGTGTTAAGAAAACATACGTACACGCCTTCTTAGACGGACGTGATGTTGCACCAACATCTGGTTTAGATTTCATGAAAGCACTAGTTGCTAAAATGGAAGAATTAAACTACGGTGAGATTGCAACTGTCTCAGGTCGTTTCTATGCAATGGACCGTGACAAACGTTGGGAACGTGTTGAAAAAGCTTACAACGCTTTAGTATTAGGTGAAGGTAATCAAGCAACTGATCCAGTGGCTGCTATCGAAGCGTCATACGCTGAAGGCGTTAATGACGAATTCTTCGTACCAACTGTTATTGTTAAAGACGGAGAGCCTGTGGCGAAAGTTAGCGATAATGACGCTGTGATCTTCTTTAACTTCCGTCCTGATCGTGCGATTCAATTATCAAATGCCTTCACTGACGTTGAATGGGATAACTTCGAGCGTAAAAATCATTTAGCTAACCTTAAGCTAGTAACGTTTACCTTATACAATCCAAGCATTGTAGCTGAAGTTGCTTACCCACCAATGGAAATGAAAAATGTTATTGGCGAAGTCTTATCTAACAATGGTTTAAAACAATTACGTATTGCTGAAACTGAAAAATACCCACACGTTACTTTCTTTATGAATGGTGGACGTAATGAGGAATTTGAAGGGGAAAGCCGTACACTAATTAACTCGCCTAAAGTTGAAACCTATGATTTGAAACCTGAGATGAGCGCTTATGAAGTAACAGATTCATTAGTTGCCGATATCGAAAACGATAAATTCGATGCGATTATCTTAAACTTCGCTAACCCTGATATGGTGGGTCACTCTGGTATGCTAGAGCCGACTATCAAAGCCATTGAAGCGGTTGACGAAAATTTAGGTCGTGTTGTAGATGGTATCTTAGCTAAAGATGGTTATGCAATTATCTTTGCTGACCACGGAAACTCTGAAACAATGTCCACACCAGAAGGTAACCCACATACTGCTCATACAACTGTGCCAGTACCAGTGATTGTTACTAAAAAAGGTGTTGAATTACGTACAGATGGTCGTTTAGCTGACGTAGCCCCAACAATGTTAGACTTATTAGGTGTGGCTAAACCAGTTGAAATGACTGGTGAAACGCTAATTAAAAAATAACTTACAATAAAATCAAGTGAAACACGGTTGAAAAATTGCAAGTTTGCTAAAAAAATATTATGATAGAGATAAGGCAATGAAGTTAAGGCCTTATGACTATCATAGTAGAAAAGATTACTTTACTAACTATGGTAGAAATACCTTAGATATATACCTAACCTAATATGGAAGGGTAAAACTCAAAACCTAAAGGAGAGAATTAAACATGTCAATTATTACAGACGTTTACGCTCGCGAAGTCTTAGACTCACGTGGTAACCCAACAATCGAAGTAGAAGTATACACAGAAAGCGGAGCTTTTGGTCGCGGAATGGTACCTTCAGGTGCTTCAACTGGTGAATACGAAGCAGTAGAATTACGCGATGGCGATAAAGGCCGTTATTTAGGTAAAGGTGTTTCTAAAGCAGTTGACAACGTAAACAATGTCATCGCTGAAGCTATCATCGGATTCGATGTTAGAGATCAAATGGATATCGATAAATTAATGATCGAATTAGATGGTACTCCAAACAAAGCTAAATTAGGTGCTAATGCTATTTTAGGTGTATCTATTGCCTGTGCTCGTGCAGCAGCAGACTTCTTAGAAATGCCTTTATACCACTACTTAGGTGGATTCAATACTAAAGTATTACCAACTCCAATGATGAACATCATCAATGGTGGGTCACATGCTGATAACAGCGTTGATTTCCAAGAGTTCATGATTTTACCTGTAGGTGCTCCTACATTTAAAGAAGCATTAAGAATGGGTGCTGAAATCTTCCATAACTTAGCTGCTGTTTTAAAATCAAAAGGCCACAGTACTGCTGTAGGTGATGAAGGTGGATTCGCTCCTAACTTAGGTTCAAACGAAGAAGCTTTAGAAGTAATTATCGAAGCAATCGAAAAAGCTGGTTACAAACCTGGCGATGACGTTCGTTTAGGTATGGACGTTGCATCATCAGAATTCTATAACAGAGAAACTGGTTTATATGAATTAGCATCAGAAGGCCGTAACTTGACATCAGAAGAGATGGTTGCTTTGTATGAAGACTTATGTTCTAAATACCCAATCATTTCTATCGAAGATGGCTTAGATGAAAACGACTGGGAAGGTTTCAAACACTTAACAGAAAAATTAGGTAAAACAGTTCAATTAGTTGGGGATGATTTATTCGTAACTAATACTGAAAAATTATCTCGTGGTATCGAAGAAGGTATCGCTAACTCAATCTTAATTAAAGTTAACCAAATTGGTACGTTAACAGAAACATTTGAAGCAATTGAAATGGCTAAAGAAGCTGGTTACACTGCGGTTGTTTCTCACCGTTCAGGTGAAACAGAAGATGCGACTATCGCTGACATTGCTGTTGCAACAAATGCTGGTCAAATCAAAACTGGTTCTGCTAGCCGTACTGACCGTATTGCTAAATACAACCAATTATTAAGAATTGAAGACCAATTAGGCGAAACTGCTCAATATAAAGGTCTACAAGCTTTCTACAACTTAAGAAACAAATAAACTATTATAAAAATAACCTGACTAGTCAATCTAGTCGGGTTATTTTTTTATACTGTTAAAAAATAATAAGGCGTGTAAAATAAGAGGTAGTTTATAAAAATGAGGGGAAGGAAGATTAATAGTGACAAACTATCTATTTAAACCAGAAAAAGTAGTAGAGACAGATTTAATTATCCAAAACTATTGTCAGTCAATCAAGCCAACAGATAAAAAATACCGAGAATTAGCGAGCTCTTATTGTAATAATTTAGCTGTCCCACCAGGTGCTCTGGGACAATTAGAGAAAACATATCAAAAAATATATGGGATTGGTCGAGGCAAGGTCAATGTAGACAAACCTGGCGTCTTAGTCTATGTTTCGGATAATGGTATTTGTGAGTCTGGTGTGAGTAGTAATCCAGTTTCAACTACTTATCAAGTAGGAAAAAATATGCTAGAAGGCAGAGCTATCATTAATTTACTAACGAAACAAACTGGTAGCAAACTAGAAGTAGTTGATATAGGCTGTTTGACAGATATATCTGAACAGTGTGAATTTAAAGTTGGCTATAGTACAAAGAATTTTGACAAAGAGCCAGCGATGTCAAGATTGGAGGCAGGTAGAGCACTAATAGCTGGTATAAATAAAACAGAAGAAATAATTAAACAAGGTTGGAATATAGTAGGGACCGGGGAAATGGGCGTAGGTAATACCACGACCTCAGCAGCTGTCATCACTCTCTTATTGGATAGTGAGTTGGAGGAAGTCATTGGCTTAGGTGCAGGGCTAAATGAGGAAGGGGTTAGGAGAAAGCAAAAGATACTTCAAAAAGCGTTGGTGTATCATCAGCCCTTTAAAGATGGGATGGATGTCGCTAGAAAAGTAGGGGGATATGATATTTTAGCTATTGCTGGTACTTTTATCGCCTGTTCGAAGCACCAAGTTCCGTGTGTCGTAGATGGTGTTATCTCGATGGCTGGTTTATTAGTAGCCTTGACCTTTTCTGAGGCTGTTCTGGACTATACCTTTGTCTCACATGTCTCAATGGAACCAGGCTACCAATTGGCAATTAAAAAATTAGGCTTAGAGCCTTTATTTCACTTTGAAATGAGATTAGGTGAAGGCTCAGGTTGTCCTTTCTTCTTTCAGTTTATTCAAACAGCATGTTATACGATTCAGAATATGAGTAGTTTTAAAGAAGCAGGGTTAAATATCAAAGATTATGTAGATGTGAGAGACAAATATTAAAAAATAATGGGGAATAAACTAGAAATAGATAACATCACGTTCAATATTATCTATAATAGTTATTAACGATTGAATAACTAATTTTAAAATAAAATGGTTAATGTAATAGGTGTCCATGACATAAAGATAACTTTATATTTGTGAAATATTTTTAAAAATTAAAAATAAGATAAACATCGTTTGGACTGCTAAATTCTCCAAATAAGAATACGATAAGATTCTGTCTTTCTTAATAAGAAAGCTATTTTTAAAGACTAGGATTGTGATATAATGAGCGTGAAAAGAGAAGTTGTCGTTAGCGTCAACTTATTCTTTTAACTCAAAAAGAAAACGCTTTCTTTTTGAGCTCGAATCATAGATAGAGATACGGTAGGCAGTGACAGTTTAGTTTTCGATAGTGAGGGTGAGCGGATGGATTATAAAGTGATGGGGACTGCTGGGCATATTGATCACGGAAAAACGACTCTAATCAAAGCGTTAACAGGTATTCAAACGGATACAACTAAAGAAGAACAAAAAAGAGGGTTATCTATTAATTTAGGTTTTGCGTATCTAACTTTAAATCACGATAATAAGTTAGGGATTATTGATGTTCCAGGTCATGAAAAATTCGTAAAAAATATGTTAGCAGGCGTTGCGGGCATTGATTTTGTTTTACTTGTTGTTGATATTAATGAAGGTGTTATGCCTCAAACTAGAGAGCATATTGCTATTTTAAGCTTATTAGGTATTAAGGATTTTATTGTTGCTATTACTAAAACAGAAACAGTCGACAGTGAGTTTCGTGACATGCTAGTAGATGATATTAAGCAAGATTTACTGAGCTTAATTCCACAAGCAGCACCTTTTATTTTGACAGATGCTGTGACTGGCCTTGGTATACCTTTATTGACAAGGGAGATAATCAAGTTTATGCAAGTGATTAGGCCTGAGAAGAGCCACAGTTTGCCACGTTTAAATGTCGATCGTTCTTTTTCAATAAATGGTTTTGGGACAGTTGTGACAGGGACGTTAATCGATGGAAGGCTGAGTGTAGGTGATGAGGTCATTATTTATCCATCGGAAAAAAAGTGTAAGATTCGTTCTCTTCAAGTACACGAAGAACCTTGTGAGACAGTCTATCCAGGGCAACGAACAGCCTTAAATCTAACTAAAGTGAAGGTTAAGGATATTGGACGAGGTGATATTCTGACTAAAAAAAATAATATTGAACCAACTTGGATGTTAGATGTTAAAGTCCGTTGTTTAAATAATGATAAGTTTGCTTTAAAACTATGGGACCGTGTACATGTCCATATCGGAACGAAAGAGGTGATTGCCCGAGTTGTTCCTTTAGGCGTAGAAGCAATCCATGCCGAGGAGGAAGGATTTATTCAATTACGTTTAGAGGAGAAAGTCGCAGTCAAACAAGGGGATCGTTTGGTTTTAAGATCCTATTCACCTGTCACAACGATTGCTGGCGGAGTTGTTTTAGAGGCAAACCCAGCCAAGCATCGTCGTTTCAATGAACAAATATTAGCCAGTTTAGAGATAAAAGAGAGCGGTAAATTAGCAGATATTGTGCGAGATGTTTTGAAAAATCATACAAAATGGGTTTTAACATTAAAAGAAATTGCTAGTGAGCTAAATAAAAGCGGAATCTTGATTCAAGAAGCTTTGGGTGAGTTAATAGAACAAGATGAAATCAAGGTAATCGGTCCCGGTTTTATTACGACAACTCATTTCGAAGAAGGTAGTCAGATGATTTTGAAGCTAACAAGTGACTATCATACTGATAATCCCTTTAGTCCTGGGATACCTAAAGAAGAGTTTCGAGAAAAAATCCCTATGCTTAAATTAAAAGAGCTAGAAGAAATAATGGGGAAGTTAATTAAAGATGGTAAGATAGTACGTCAAGATGAATTTATAAAAATCAGAGAGTTCGAAGTGACCTGCACAGAGGATTTAAGAAATGAAAGAGTTGCTTTAGAGGACTTGATTTTAAAGCAAGGGTTACTTCCCCAGCCTTACGAAGAACTCGTAACCTTTTCTAAAAATGCCGAAGATATTCTAAATTCAATGTCTAATGACCAACTTATTTACCTTAATCAAACTATTGTTATCCATCGTCAAGTGTATGAACAAGCACTGAATCAAATTACTTTATTTTTAAAAGATAATACAACGATTACAATCGGAGATTTTAGAGATTT
This sequence comes from Vagococcus intermedius, assembly GCF_029144185.1. Lineage (NCBI taxonomy): Bacteria > Bacillati > Bacillota > Bacilli > Lactobacillales > Enterococcaceae > Vagococcus > Vagococcus intermedius. The sequence goes on from NZ_CP110232.1 coordinate 869,947, forward strand.
AATGGGCTCGAGTCGTAAGTATTCGATTTTATTTTTAGAATACCTAGACAAACAACATATTACTAAGCGTCAAGGTGAAGGGCGAATTTTAATTTAATCCAAGAGGAAAGGGATGTTTAAGATGATGAGTTATCAACTATTGACTGTTCAGTTTGACTGATACCGGTCCTCAATTGAACAGGTTTGTTCTAAATTGAAGCTTATGAATCTGAGACAACATTCAAATATAATTAACAGAGTTAGGTCTATTCCAAATTAAACATGTCATGTCTATTTTAGACATAAGTGTTTTTGGTTAGAACTAGCTCTAGTTAGCGTGGGGTGAACTAATGCTTATTGTGACAAATAATCCAATGATTACTAGTGATATGACAAATGTTCCAATTAGATTTAAAGAGATAGAGTACGTTCAAGTCTTATCACTTGTTAGAGCACTGATAGTTGATGAAAAAATGATATTGGTAACTCATCCGTTGAGTGGCAGTATTAAACCAAATGAAACAAAATATAAATCGATTATTCTAGAAGAATCAAAACAAAGAATGATTGATTTGGCTAGTTTGGAGATGATAGAGTCTGCTCAAGCGGTTTATGACAAATTCAATGAAATCCATCAAAGACCTAACTGGTCAGAAAAAATTTTAAAGGATTTTGCTTGGATTGACTTCTATATTATGCAAAGTACGTGCCAACGGATTGGTATAGCGCTTTAATTATTACGTCATTAAGGGAGGTGATGCGAGGAACTGTGAGGCAACTAGGTTAATGCAAGATCAATTTTTTAGCTTTAAAAATTGAAATGGGGTGAAGGAATGAAGTTAGAATTAGGAAACATCAAAATCAATGAAGTGGTACTTTCAGAATTCTCAAATATTGCATCAAATAGTCTTTCAATTAATGAAAAAGAAATTCAAACCATCGTTCTAGAAGATGATCGAATTGAAAGTTGTCACATTGAAATCGCTAATCCTGGTAAAAGTATTAGAATGACACCAGTTAAAGATGTCATCGAGCCACGGTGCAAAGTGAACTCGGCAAGTGGCGTGTTTCCAGGTGTTATTAATAAAGTATCGCTTGTTGGAAGTGGTCGAACACATGTCTTAAAAGGATGTGCTGTTACAACTATTGGTAAAATTGTTGGCTTTCAAGAAGGAATTATTGATATGACTGGACCAGGTGCAGAGAAAACACCTTTTTCAGAGTTGATAAATATTTGTTTGGTATTAGAACCAAAAGAAAATTTAGAACCTCATAGTTATGAAGAGGCAGCACGATTAGCAGGCTTGAGAGTAGCTGATTTTTTAGGGCGTTTAGGGCATGATATCGAACCAGATGACATCATTACTTATGAAACATTACCAATTTTTGAACAGGTCGCCCAATACCCAGATTTACCTAAAGTAGGTTATGTTTATATGTTACAAACACAAGGATTATTACATGATACATATGTTTACGGTGCCGATATGAAGCATGTCATTCCAACTATTCTGTATCCAACAGAGGTGATGGATGGGGCAGTTTTAAGTGGTAATTGTGTATCAGCCTGTGATAAAAATACAACCTATCACCACTTAAATAATCCAGTGATTGAAGACCTATATAATAAGCACGGCAAAGAGTTAAACTTTGTTGGCGTTATTATTACAAACGAAACAGTTTACCTTGCCGACAAGGAGCGTTCTAGTGATATGGTGGCAAAATTGACTGATTACCTAGGCTTAGATGGTGTGATTATTACACAAGAAGGTTTTGGCAATCCTGATACTGATTTGATTATGAATTGTAAAAAAGTCGAAGAAAAAGGAATTAAAACAGTTATTGTGACCGATGAATATGCAGGACGTGACGGTGCTAGTCAGTCCTTAGCTGATGCAGATAAACTTGCTACAGCAGTCGTGACAGGGGGAAATGCTAATGAAACAATTATTTTACCTCCAATGGAACGTCTAATCGGACAAACAGATTATGTTAATTCGATTGCTGGAGGTTTTGACGGCAGTTTAAAAGAAGATGGTAGTATTGAAGTTGAAATACAAGCAATTACAGGTGCGACAAATGAAATGGGATTTAATAAAATGTCAGCAAAAGGTAATTAATTATTGAGGAGGAAATTGATATGTCATTAGATAATAAAAAGGTCTTAGTAATCGGAGATCGTGATGGTATTCCAGGTTTAGCAGTAGAAGAATGTTTGAAAGGGACAAGTGCAGAGGTCGTTTTTTCATCAACAGAGTGCTTTGTCTGAACGGCTGCTGGGGCCATGGACTTGGAAAACCAAAAAAGAGTAAAAGAAGCCGCTGAAAAATATGGAGCAGAGAATGTTGCCGTATTAATTGGTGCCGCAGAATATGAAGCCGCTGGTCTAGCTGCTGAAACTGTGACAAACGGAGATCCTACGTATGCCGGACCTTTAACAAATGTTCAACTAGGCTTATCCGTCTATCATGTGCTGGAGTCTGAGTTTAAAGACTTTGTTGATGCAGATAAGTACGAGGAACAAATTGGTATGATGGAGATGGTGTTGGAGGTGGATGAAATAGTCGAAGAAGTGTCTGGCATTCGTGAAGAATTCGGGAAATTTGACTAAGGATAGTTATTTAATCATTTTATGAGATAAAAAGTCTAAAAGGAGGTTATTATGGCTAAATTTAGAGTAGTACATTATATCAACCAATTTTATGCCGGAATTGGTGGTGAAGAATTTGCAAATAAAGAACCCTTTAAAAAAGCAGAAATTATTGGTCCTGGTTTAGCATTTACCGCAGCCTTAGATGATGATATTGAAATAGTTGGAACGGTTGTATGTGGTGATAGTTATTTTGGAGAAAATATGGACAGTGCTTTGAAAATAGTATTAGAAATGATTCAATCCTTTGAACCGGATTTAGTAATTGCTGGTCCAGCTTTTAATGCAGGTCGATATGGTGTTGCTTGTGGTGCAGTAGGAAAAGGCGTCATGGAAGAATTAAAGATTCCTGTAGTAACGGGTATGTATGAAGAAAATCCCGGTTTAGATATTTATAAAAAGGACGCTTATATTGTCCCTGTTGGAAAATCTGCTGCGGCTATGCGTAAGTCAGTCAAATCAATGACACACTTGATTGATAAATTAGCTAAAGGTGAAGTCGTTGATCCGATAATAGATGGCTATCATGTACGACACCGTAAAAATTATCAAGCGGAAGAACGTGGCTCAAAAAGAGCGGTTGATATGTTACTACAAAAGTTAAAAGGTGAAGAATTTGTAACAGAATTTCCGATGCCAGAGTTTGATAATGTTGACCCAGCTGAGGCAGTTAAAGATTTAGCAACCGCTAAAATTGCATTAGTTACCTCAGGGGGGATTGTTCCTAAAGGGAATCCTGATCATATTGAATCGTCAAGCGCTTCAAAATATGGTGAATACGATATAACAGGAGTTGAAGATTTAACCGAGGATACTTATGAAACAGCTCATGGTGGCTATGATCCGGGATTTGCCAATAAAGATGCTGATCGTGTTTTGCCAGTTGATGTGTTACGCCAGTTTGTAAAAGAAGGAAGAATTGGTAGCTTACATAATTATTTTTATACAACGGTTGGCAATGGGACATCAGTTGCTAATTCTAAAAAATATGCAGCTGAATATGCGCAAAAATTAGTGTCTGCAGGAGTTCAAGCAGTTATCTTAACTTCAACCTGAGGGACCTGTACTCGTTGCGGTGCAACAATGGTAAAAGAAATTGAAAAAACAGGAATCACAGTTGTTCATATGTGTACAGTTGTCCCAATTTCATTAACAGTCGGTGCTAATAGAATTGTGCCAACCATAGCGATTCCACATCCTTTAGGTAATCCTAGTTTAAGTGCAGAAGAAGAGTATAAATTGCGTTATAGTTTAGTTGAAAAAGCACTAACTGCTTTAGAAACCCCGATTACAGAGCAAACAGTTTTTGAATAATAGAAGAACAAAGCCTACTATTACTAGTAGGCTTATAGTCTAAAATAAAAAATCCTGAAAAGAGGCTTAAAATATGGCTGAGATATATGATGTCATCATCATTGGCGGCGGCCCTGCAGGTTTAACAGCTGCCTTGTACAATGCACGAGCTAGGTTAAAGACCTTAGTATTAGAAAAAACAAAATTAGGTGGACAAATTGCTTTAACACATGAAATTGCTAATTTCCCAGGTGCAGTAAAAGGAGCAGGGGAAGAGCCATCAGGTGCTGAGCTGATTGCACGTATGACAGAGCAAGCACAACGTTTTGGTGCTGAAATTATTATTGGCAAAGAAGTGACTGATTTGTTGTTAGAAGGAAGTTTGAAACGTGTGAGTTGTTCAGACGGTACAATATTTCAAACAAGAAGCATTATTTGTGCTAACGGGGCAGTACCAAGAGAAATTGGTTGTCCAGGTGAAATAGAATTTAAAGGTAAGGGTGTTTCTTATTGTGCCACCTGTGATGGTGCTTTTTTTGAAGAGTTGGAAGTTTACGTCGTTGGCGGAGGTAATTCAGCTGTAGAAGAAGCCTTATTTTTAACTAGTTTCGCTAGAAAAGTGACACTCATTCAAAATTTAGATAAATTAACCGCTTCGGCGATTGCAATCGAACAAGCAAAAGCAAATGATAAAATACATTACATGTACCATACCGTAGTAGAGGCAATAAGTGGCGATGGTCTAGTGGAAGCTATGACTCTTAGGAATACTGAAACAAATGAAACATTTGTAGTGGAAGCTGACGATGAAGATGGAACATTTGGTATTTTTGTTTTCATTGGCTATGTTCCAACGACCGCACTCTATGAAGGAATGCTCGATTTAACAGATCAAGGATATATTGTCACAAACGACTTATTAGAAACAAGTATTTCTGGAGTTTTTGTGGCAGGGGATATTCGACCGAAACTATTGAGACAAGTCATTACGGCAAGTGGAGATGGTGCTACTGCAGCATTTTCAGCACAACGTTATTTAGAGACAAATGAATTAAATTAATAATTATAAGGAGGAATCAGAATGTTAGAACTTACATTGGAGTTATTTGAAACAGAGGTTATTGATTCTGAAAAACCAGTACTAATTGATTGGTGGGGAGAGACTTGCGAGACTTGTATCGCCTTAATGCCGATGGTTGAAGAGATGTCTGAACGATATGGCGATAGATTAAAATTTACTAAATTTAATACTTCTCAAAAAGGAGTTCGCCGTTTTTGTATTAAACATAAAATTATGGGATTGCCGGTGATTACAATTTATCAAGCAGGTGAAAAAGTAGCAGAATTGACTAAAGAAGATATTACGAGAGATAGTTTAGAAGAGTTGATTAAAAAATATATCTAGTATTATTAGATAAAAGCTGTTAGTAATAGGGAAGGCTAGAGTTTATCTTCTAGCCTTTTATCTAATGAGGAGGAATATTCATGAATTATGCAACATTAAAAGGTGCGAGCTACGTTTTAGTTCATACACCGGATATGGTTGAAAAAAATGGGACAACTCAAACGACAGAGAAGATAGTTAATCCAGATAGTGATTATTTAAAGAATTTCAATACCCATTTAAGAAGTTATGATGATGTCATTAATTATGCTCCTAATCAAACTTATATTGGAAACTTACCTCCTAAAAATTTAAAAGAATTACCTCAGCCTTGGATTAATACGCCTTATAAAGGAACAAGATATGGTAAGTTAGGTGAAATTATGCCCCAACATGAATTTTATGGTGTGATGCAAATTTGTGATGTGTTCGAATTAGTTCATTTGGAAAAAGAATTTGCGAGTAATGTTAGAAATGCTTTAGCAACAGAAGGCCTCTTCTTAGATGATTTAGACAAAATCAAAGAAGGAGTTACTGTTATGTGGTTAGAAGAACAATTAAAAGAAAACCACGCAGAAGGCTTGTATTTAAATAGTAAATTAGTAGGCTGTGTTTTAAGGGCACACGAGATTGATCTTAATTTGACTGCACATACTATGCTAGAAAATTTGGTGGTAAAAGCTAGTGGAGTAATTGCTCTTCGTCATCTTATTAAAACTAAAGGGATTAATCCAGAAGATATTGATTATGTTATCGAATGTAGCGAAGAAGCTTGTGGTGATATGAATCAGCGAGGTGGAGGGAACTTTGCTAAGGCAATTGCTGAATCAGCCGGCTGTTTGAATGCAACGGGTTCTGATTTACGAGGATTTTGTGCAGCCCCGACGCATGCTTTAATTACGGCAGCGTCACATGTCAGTTCAGGTACGTTTAAAAATGTGGTTATTTTAGCAGGTGGAGCGACGGCTAAATTGGGAATGAACGGAAAATCACATATCGGTAAAGGCTTACCTATACTAGAAGATGTATTAGGTGCATTTGCTGTTTTAGTCGGCGAAAATGACGGCCTTCATCCGGTTTTACGCTCTGATTTGGTAGGTCGTCACACTGTTTCTAGTGGATCCAATCCACAAGCTGTTACTACAGCTTTGGTAGCTAGACCTTTAGATAAGGCTGGTTATACCGTTCATGATATAGATGCCTATTCGGTTGAAATGCAAAATCCTGATATTACGAAACCGGCGGGTGCAGGTGATGTTCCTGAAGCTAATCTAAAAATGATAGCTGCGATTGGGGTTTTAAGGAAAGAATTAGAAAAAAAAGAATTAATGAATTTTGTTAAAGAGAAATCATTGCCAGGCTGGGCACCGACACAGGGACATATTCCAAGTGGTGTTCCTTACTTAGGTTACGCTTTAGATGATTTAATGACAGGTGATAAGACACGAGCAATGATTGTTGGAAAAGGCTCTTTATTCTTGGGGAGAATGACCAATTTGTTTGATGGTGTATCCATAATTATTGAACGAAATGACGGTAAATTCATAGAGGATAATAGACCGGATATGAAAGAAGAAGTAAAATCAGTTGTAGCGGATACTTTACGTCAATTTGCAGAAAGTCTGACTAATAAATAGGGGAGGGCTTAACATGGCTGAATTAAATAAAGTAATTAAAGAAGTATTGTTAGACTTAGCAGATTATGTTGAAATAGGACAGGCAGAACCCAAAGTCAGAATTGGGTTAACAATTGATGGAAGTGAATTAGGTTTAGCTAATATGCATCAAGCTGTCATAATGGCTTCACGTCAAACCAATTTTGATATTGTCGTGATAGGTTCAAAAGTAGATTGGCCAGAAGCTGAAACAATTGCTACTGATACCGAGCAGGCGACGTATGACAAAATGGAAGAATTGTTAGATAATGGTTATTTGTCGGCGTGCATCACCTTACACTATAATTTTCCCATTGGAGTAGCTACGGTTGGACGTATTGTCACACCAGCTTACGGTAAAGAGATGATTATAGCGACAACGACTGGTACGACTAGTACTAATCGGACTGAGGCTATGATTTTAAATACAATTAATGGTATTTCTGTCGCTAAAAGCTTAGGCATTAGGAAACCGACGGTTGGAGTGTTAAATATAGAAGGTGCTCGAGCTGTTGAACGAAGTTTACGTGAGATGACAGATCAAGGATATGCTATTAATTTTGGTCAAAGTGATCGTAGTGATGGCGGCAGTGTAATGCGTGGGAATGACATGTTAACAGGAACTGTAGACGTGATGGTATGTGATAGCCTGACAGGAAATTTAATCATGAAGTTAATGTCTGCTAACACTAGTGGAGGGAAATTTGAGACAACTGGTTATGGTTATGGCCCAGGTGTAGGATCTAATCATAATAGAAACATTTTGATTATTTCACGGGCTAGTGGCGCACCAGTTATTGCCAATGCTATGGCATATGCCTACCAGTTAGTCAAAGGAGATTTAATTAAATGTGTAGCTGCTGAATATAGGGCAGCTAACCAAGCCGGTTTAAAAAAAATTGTTGATAGCTTATCTGACAATAATGAACCTACCCAAGCTGAGGTTCTGGTACCGTCCAAAGAGATTGTCACATTTGAAATTACAGGCATTGATGTGATTGAACTGGAAGATGCCGTTCGTATTTTATGGGAAAATAACATTTATGCAGAAAGTGGTATGGGCTGTACAGGACCAGTTATTTTGCTTAATGAAAGTAATATAGTTAGAGCGACAGAATATTTAAGACAAGCTAATTTTATTAAATAGCATCATAAAAAACTACAAATTAAATTTTGTGGTTTTTTTATAGTGCTATTTAAAGTTTTTTTTATGCAAAATATGCTAGAGTATAAGTGGACATCATCTTTACATAAAGGAGTATTTATTATTATGGCTACCTCTCTAGATACTAAAAATAAAATAATTAAGACATTTGGGCAGTTGGCAACAGAACAAAAGGTTGAAAAAATAAATATAAAAGAAATAACAGAATTTTGTGAGTGCAATCGTCAAACATTTTATTATCATTTTTCTTGTAAAAGTGATCTTTTAAGTTATTTTTTTCAAATTGAAACCTTTGGGTGTCTATCTAAAACTCAGATTACCCAAGAGAATTGGATTGGCATAGTATCAGAATTTTTATTGAAAATTTCAACTAACAAAGAGATGTATTATAATATATTAAATTTTGATAGAGAAGTGTTTCAGAAGAATTTCTATGAAGCTTTTAAATCATTTTTCACTAAATATTTTAGTGGGAACAGAACTGCCTATAATAATGAGATATCTTATGCTGAATTTTTATCTTATGGTTTTTGTGGTATTGTGATGGATTGGATTTTAACTAAATGTAAGGAATCGTTAGAATTGATGATTGTAAACGTTGTAAGTTTAGTTAGAAGTATTGAAATAAAATAGATAAATCAACTTACACACTTGCTTAACATATAAGCTAAGCGGTGTTTTTTTATTTTAAATACAAAAACACACCAAAATGCATTTTTGGTGTAAACGAAATATATATGCATATGGATTGTTGTAGATTGATAAACAACTATTAAACCATTATTGTCTTTATAGATGTTATTTATTTATAAAAATATTTTAATTCATAGGTTTAGTTTTTTAAACGAGTTAAAATAGGAAGGTATAAACTTTTTATTTATAAATATAAGTAAAGTAAAAGAATTAAGTCTCTAATAGTGTTTTTTATGAAAATATCGTCTATTGTCTTTTTGTAATAAAATAAACAAAAACACATTTTTATTTATTTTATTAAACTTTTTTTTATGTAAAATAAGGTAACCTTCAAAAAGAGGGGGGCTATTTATATGTTATAGATAGTTCATTTACATAGGAGGAAAACATGAAAAGAATAGATTATACAAAACGAATGGCTGAAAAATCAAGCCATAAAACAAAGGCAAAAAATTTAGTATTAACCACAGCAATTTTAGGTAGCATGGGAATAAGCGCAACACAAAATTTTACATCCACACAAGCAGCTGAGGTAAGGGTGACAGATCAAGAAGCTTTGAATCAATTAACTGATGGTATGTCAACTTATTCAGATGGACGTTTAACTAATACTATTTCTGGTATTGATGAAAATGGTGGGAATATTATTGTTAGCACTAAAACAGAATTAAAAAAATGGAATTCTTCTATTAGTGGTGTAATACTTTTTGGAGATACTGTTTATGGAAAATTAACTATTCCACAAAAAATTGTTGAAGCAGTTAATGCAACAACAAATAATAATTTTTTACAGTATGTGTCTGTAGAAGTTACATATCCTAGTGGTAATGTAGCCTCAGTACCTGCAAAAAGTTTAAAAATGGTTGGAAAGACTAACTGGTTAGGTCAAGCGACAGGATTTAAAGATACAATTAGATTTAAATATCCTAAAGATTTCAAAGCAAGTCAAGGAGATTCTTTTTCAGCACGCATTACAATTAATTTAGACGAGTGGCATGGTGATTCAACAACCAAACTTGTTGAACGGGAAGATATTTTTTCATTTGCGTATAAGGCAGATGCTAATAGTAAAGGTTTACTGTATAGTTCGCCTAAAGGTAAGTATAGTTTAAGTGGCGAAACATTTTTAGAAGATAGTTGGGTTGAAAATAAAGTCGAAAAGACAACTATTAAAAGTGATGATCCTGAAGGTAAAATTGTTATTGGAAATGGACTGCAAGATTTTAAAAATGAACATAAAACTGAATATGTGGTAGAACTATATATTAATGATGAATATTTTAAAGATGTAGAAATGGACGAAAGTGGTGACTGGAAGTATAACTTTGGTGATGGCGTTAAAGATGGTGATGTCATCAAAGCGATAGTTCGTGGTGATGAAACTGAAATTAACGTCAACGGTGATAAAACGACAAAATATTCAAAAGCAAGTTATTATACAGTAGGTGAATCTATAAGTTTTGAAGATTGGGAAGTATTTGAACCAGTTATTGATGAAGCGCTAGATGGGGATGCTCAGATTACTGGTTCAACACCAATGCAAAATTTACAAGCAGATAGAAGTTATGAATTAAAAGTATCTGTCAATGGTGAAGAAATTTATACACAAGGCTTAGATGGTGGACCTGAAAAATGGTTTATTAACTTATCAGATACATTAGATGTAAATGATGAAATCACAGCTGTTATTACCGGTTCGGAAGATGTAACTAAACAAGAAAAAAATGAACCGTTAAAGATTAAAACAAAAACAAGTAGTCGAGCAATTGAAATTGTTAAACCGCTAGATGATGGTGATGGTGATTATAAAAATTGGGAAGTCATAGCTCCTAATATTGATCAAGGTGTTAAAGGCGATACTAAGGTAACTGTAACGGTTCCGAGACAAAGTAAATTGAATGACCGAACATATGAAACGACAGTATATTTACCCGAACAAGATGGAAAAGGCAAATTAGAAATTGGAAAATTTGAAACAGGTCCTGAAGGCGGAACTAAAGTATTTGATATTTCAAATATCCATCCCCTTGCAGTAGGTGAAAAAGTTGAAGCTTTTACAACTGGTTTCCAGGAATCAGAAAAACAAGGACAAGATGAAAAAGAATCAGAAATTACGGTAATGACAGTCGTAGATGAAGACTGGGAAATAGTAGACCCATCATTTGATGAAGTTAAGGCAGGCGATAAAGGAATAACTGTAACGATTCCAGAAGAACCCACTAATAATGAACAAGAATATGAATTAGAAATCAAAGTTAATGGTGAAATTATTGCTACTGTTCCAGTGAAGCCTGGTGAAGAACAATATATAGACCTATCTGAATATTTACCAAAAGGGCTTAAAGAAAACCAACAGGTTTCTATTCAATTGCATGGTAAAGATAAAGATGGAACTAAACATGATAGTAAAGTGATTAAACAAGAAGTAGCTGGTGAGTCTGATTCAGATTCAGATAGTGATTCAGATAGTGATTCAGATAGTGATTCAGATTCAGATTCAGATTCAGATTCAGATTCAGATTCAGATTCAGATTCAGATTCAGATTCAGATTCAGATTCAGATTCAGATTCAGATTCAGATTCAGATTCAGATTCAGATTCAGATTCAGATTCAGATAGTGATTCAGATTCAGATAGTGATTCAGATTCAGATAGTGATTCAGATTCAGACTCAGACTCAGACTCAGATTCAGATTCAGATGGTGAACATGGAAACGGTGGAAACGGATCTAACGAAAACGGAGGAAAAGGTGCTAACGGATCTAAAGCTAATGGCGGAAAAGGTTCTAACCAAGGTAAATTACCACAAACTGGTGAAGAGTCTAACGGTGTTGCTTTAGGATTAGGTGCAGCTTTAGTTGCAGCTTCTGGTGCATTCGTGTTCTTCAGAAGAAAAAAATAATAGACGTTTTAGAGAGAGCTAAGTGATTAGCTCTCTCTATTTTTTATCGTAATGATAGCGTATACATGGTATGCTTGAGAAAATAGATTTAAATAGGGGGGATTTATTTGAAAAAGCGATTTCGAGAAGAAGGATTCATCTTATCTGGTGAGACTGGAGAATTTAATGCGATAACAGATGTTGAAGGGGTAGAGGTTGGGTTTGAAACTATCCTAATGGGTAGCCAAAGTGACTATAAAGGGGATTTTTCTGATTTTGCTAGGACAGGAGTAACTGTTATACTTCCTAGGGGAAAAAAACGAAGTGTTGTTTTTGCTGGTAGACATGATTTAAATGGAAATGGTGAAATGACAGGTTCGCACTGGATTGATGATTCAGGATTCTTACATGGTGGGATAGGTATAACCAATACTCATAGCGTTGGAATTGTTCGAGATACACTGGCCAAGTGGATGGTAACAAATAAGTTTTATTATCCACTTATATCAAATGGGCAGGAAATTAAAAATTGTAGTTTTTTTTATCCTGTTGTGGGTGAAACCTGGGATGGTATGTTAAATGACATTAATGGATTTCATGTCAAAGAAGAACATGTAATGAAAGCAATATCTTGTGCTAAAGGTGGAATGGTATCAGAAGGTAATGTTGGCGGTGGTACCGGTATGAAATGTCATGGTTTTAAAGGAGGAACAGGGACGTCATCTAGAGTAGTTAAAATTGAGGGGAAAGCCTTTACTGTTGGGGCTCTAGTCCAAGCAAATCATGGATCAAGAGAAAAATTTAAAGTTTATGGCGTTCCAATTGGAAAACGAATTGAAGGGTATCAAGCTTCTGTAGAGTCCCCCGCGCCAAAGCCCGGTTCTGGATCTATTATTGTTGTTTTAGCAACGGATGCGCCTTTAACACCTATTCAATTAACTAAGCTATGTAAGCGTGTATCTATTGGTATAGGCAATTTAGGAGGGGGTTGTGAAAATGGATCAGGTGATATTTTTTTAGCCTTCTCAACCGCAAATGAAGAGGCCTACACGACAAGTTTAAGTAGCATGGTGGTATTGGGTGATGATTGTCTTGATTCGTTGTACACAGCAGTGGTTGAAACAGTTGAAGAATCTATTTTAAATGCCTTGTTTGCAGCAGAAAGTATGGTAGGTCGTAATAGAAATAAGTATCATGCTATTCCCCATGATCTTGTTAAGAAGTTAATTAGACAATATCGACCAGACTGTTTGAGTAAGTAGCTCATTGCTTCTTATATAGCGGACTTTTTTATATATATTCTGAGTTTTATGGTACTATTTAATGGGAGTCTTATCAAAGATTGCTAGTATTATTTTATAAAGTATGCTAGAATTTATAAGATAGTAATATGGATATATCAGGGGAGGTTTCAACACGTGTATAATATTTTATTAGGAGCTATGATTGTTCTATCAATTTTAATCATTATTGCTGTTATGATGCAGCCTAGTAAACAAAATAGTGCAGCTAGTGCTTTTACAGGAGGCGCGGACCAATTATTTGGTAAACAAAAAGCGCGTGGGTTTGAAGCTTTTATGCAAAAGGCAACAACTGTTTTAGGTGTGTCTTGGGTAGCAATCGCTTTAGTTTTAGCCTATTTATCATCTAAGTAAAAAATAAAAGCCTCCTGTTTTGAACAGGAGGCTTTTTTAGGTACAATAGAGGTAGAGTTCTAATTAAATAACAAGATATTGGAGTGGTTGGATAATGAAGAAGAAAATGTTACTACCGAAAACGACATATTTTGAAGGGGGTCCAAGAGGAATTATCCTCTTACACGCTTACACAGGAAGTCCAAATGACGTAAGATCATTAGGTCGTTATTTAAATAATGAAGGATACTCTGTCCTTTTACCATTATTTTCCGGTCATGGTACGATGCGCCCAGAAGATATTTTAGAGGAAGGGCCAGATTCATGGTTAAAAGATTTGGAAGATAGTATTAACTGGATGAAAGAGCAAGGATTCGAACAGGTAGCAATTATGGGCTTATCAATGGGCGGAATGTTTGCAATGAAAGGGATCATTTCTTATCCAGATTATGTTATAGGTGGTGGACCGATGTGTACTCCTTTAAATCCAGGAGCAAGTACAAATATAATTCCCACATTTTTAGACTATGCACAGTTTGTGATGAAAAAAGATGGGGCAACGGAGTCTGAGATTGTAAGACGCCTGCCAAGTGTAAAAGAAAAGCAAATAGCACAATTGAGTGAGTTGAATAGTTTTATCAATGAAATATTTGATAACTTACCTCATGTAACCCAACAAATATTACTGGTTCAAGCTGGGAAAGACCAGATGATGAATCCCGATGATGTTTATGTTGTGGAAGAGCAATTAAAACAATCGGAATCAGAAGTGAAGTGGTATCCAGAAAGTGGACACGTTATCACTGTTGGTCCAGAAAAAAAACAATTGCAAGAAGATATTTTAGTGTATTTAAATAATTTGAAATGGTGCCACTAGTTATTAATTATTAATAATGAGGTAGGTGGTACAAAAAGGAGATAAAATGAAAGAAACAATAAAAGATAAAATTATTCTTTTTTTGGAAACTAACTCTAAAAAAAGTTTTTCAGTAGAAGAGATTAGTGACGGATTAGGTTTTAATAAAGGTGAGGATTTTAAATTAATTGTTCATACAATTGCAAGTATGGAGAGAGAAAAAAGCATCATTTTTACTAAAAAAGGCAAGGTTAAATTACCGATGAAAGAGGTATTAATTGAAGGAACTTTTCGAGCAAATGAACGCGGATTTGGTTTTGTAACAGTCGAAGGGGAAGAAAGTGACATTTATGTTGCTAAAGAACATACCGGTTACGCTCTAAATGGAGATACAGTTGCTTTAGATATTATTCAACCAGCTAATCATTTAGAAGGAAAGACAGCGGAAGGAAAAATCAAAGAAATTATCCAAAGAGCCATGACTCAAGTTGTCGGTGAATTTGTGGCATACAATGAAGATGAGCGTCAAGAATCTGATTTATATGGCTATGTTATTCCAAAAGATAAAAAAATGAGTAATTATAAAATATTTATCCCAGCTGAGGGTGTTCAACCTGTTGATGGCATGATATGCGTGGTTGAAGTGACGCATTATCCAGAACCTGGTTTTCCTACTGCTTTGGAAGGCTTGATTAAACAAACTGTTGGTCATAAAAATGATCCTGGTATGGATATTTTGAGTATTGTGATGCAACATGGTATTCCTACTAAGTTCCCTGATGAGGTCTTGTCTCATGCAGACGAAGTACCTGATACTATTTCAGAAGAAGATTTAGAAGGACGGGTGGATCGCCGAAATCAATTATTAGTGACGATTGACGGTGCGGATGCAAAAGATTTAGATGATGCCGTCACTGTCAGAAAACTAGATAATGGTCATTACTTTTTGGGAGTACATATCGCTGATGTATCTCACTATGTGACAGAAGGTAGTCCAATGGACATAGAGGCCGCAGACAGAGCAACGAGTGTCTATTTAACTGATCGCGTTATCCCTATGATTCCCCATCGTTTATCGAATGGGATTTGTTCATTAAATCCACAAGTTCCACGTTTAGCGATGAGTTGCGAAATGGAAATAAATCAATCTGGACATGTTGTCAGTCATGATATTTTTCAAAGTGTTATTCAAACTAAAGAACGTATGACCTATACAGCAGTCAATCAAATTCTTGAAGATGAAGATGCTGAAACTTTAGCAAAATATGAAGCCTTAGTTCCGATGTTTAAAGAAATGGGTGAACTACATAAAATTTTAGAAGGAATGCGCATTGAACGTGGTGCTATTTCTTTTGAAGATCGTGAAGCTAAAATCTTGGTAGATGAAATGGGTCATCCTGAAGGAATCGAATTGCGTGAAAGAGGGTTAGGTGAACGTTTAATTGAATCATTTATGCTAATGGCAAATGAAACAGTTGCAAAACATTTTTATGATCAAAAACTACCGTTTATTTATCGGATTCACGAGCAACCAAAAGAAGAAAAAATTCAACGTTTCTTTGAGTTTGCAACTAATTTTGGTATTTTAGTTAAAGGAACAAAAGAAGAGATTTCTCCAAAAGAACTTCAGAAGGCTTTAAATCAAGTCAAAGATCAACCTGAGGAAGCAGTTATAAACAAAATGTTGCTTCGAAGTATGCAGCAAGCTCGTTATAGTGAAGACCCAGTTGGACATTTTGGTTTAGCTGCCGAGGATTATACTCACTTCACTTCACCTATTCGTCGGTATCCTGATTTAATGGTTCATCGTTTGATTAAATCTTATTTAACCCAACCAGTAGCTGAAGAAACAAAAGCTAAGTGGTCGGAACTACTTCCTGAAGTTGCTATTCATAGTTCTCAAATGGAGCGTCGAGCTGTTGAGGCGGAGAGAGATACCGATGCTATGAAGAAAGCAGAATATATGATGGATAAAGTTGGAATGGAATTTCCAGGTGTGATTGGTTCGGTGACTAAATTTGGTATGTTTATCGAGTTGCCTAATACAGTTGAAGGTTTGATACATATTAGTAAGTTACCTGAATATTTCCACTTTGTCGAAAGTCATTTAGCTTTAGTTGGTGAAAGAACTGGGACAACGTATCGAATTGGCCAAAAAGTAGTCATTAAAGTAACAAAAGCAGATCCAGAAACAAAAGAGATTGACTTTGAGTTGGTTTCTGTTGAAGAGGTTACAGACCAAGAAAAAATCACACTGCCAAAACAGGCCGGCAGACCACGTCGAAGTGGGAGACGTAACAATACGTCTAAACCAGATACCGATAAATTGAAAGTAAAATTAAATACAAAACCAAAAGGTGCTAAAAAAAGTTCAGGCACGCAAGGAAATAAAAAAGGTAAAAAACCTTTCTATAAAGAAGTAGCAAAGAAAAATAAAAGTAACCGTAAGAAAAAAAAGATTAAATAGTTGGAGGCGGTCATATGCCAAAAGGCGAAGGTAAATTAATTGCTCAAAATAGAAAAGCACGTCATGATTTTGCTGTTTTAGATACGATAGAAGCAGGTATGGTGTTACAAGGGACTGAAATCAAAGCAATTCGGGCTGGTCGAATGAATTTAAAAGATGGGTTTGCCAAGGTACGAAATGGTGAAGTTTTTTTACATAATGTTCATATAAGTCCTTATGAGCAAGGAAATTTATTCAATCATGAACCTCTGAGAACCAGAAAATTATTGATGAGAAAAAAACAAATAGATAGACTAGTAGGAGAAACTAAAAATGCAGGGATAACCCTTGTTCCATTAAAAGTCTATATTAAAAATGGTTACGCTAAAGTTTTAATAGGGATTGCTAAAGGTAAAAAGTCTTATGATAAACGAGAAGATTTAAAACGTCGTGACATTAATCGGGAGATTGAACGAACACTGAAAAATCGTTAAAGTTAATATTGTGTGAAAAAAAGTAAAAGTTACCTATACGATTTTTTATATTTACATATAGGTAGCTTTTTTATATAGGTCCATTAATTAATAAAACCCTTATTTTTCTAGGAAAAAAACGTTTTTTATAAGTTATTTTTCAACAAAAGAGTCAAAAGGGCTAAAACTGACGAATTATTTCACATAATTCTTTAAAAAAAGATAAAACTTTGTTACGATAGAGGCGGACATAGGTAATAATGTGAGAGAAGCATGAAAATAGCATCAATAATATATTCTAGGAAGATGGCAATTACTAGCATTTTAACTTATGAATGTGAGAAAAATACTTAACTTATATGGTAAAACAAAAAAAAAAAAGGTTTTATCTATATTTTCATGAAAAAACTTTGTATTTTTCTAACAATGGTGGTATTATAATCATTGTTAAACAGCAATAAGTAATAGATTGATAAGTTAAAACTTATAGTTGCTTGCTCAATTATTATTTTTGTTGTGACGAAATCTTCTCTTTGGAAAAGAGGTGAAGTAATATGAAGGAAGCATCCTGGATTGTTAATATTGCAGGTTTTGATTTTGATGTAACAGTATGTTCTATGGTTTTATTGACTTGCATAATCATCTTTGGTTTTGTGATGTACTGTTCTAGAAATCTTCAACTGAAACCAACAGGGAAACAGAATTTGCTAGAAATGGTAATTGATTTTGTTAGAAATATTTTAGCAAGTAATTTACCAAGTAAAGAAGTTAATAATTATCATTTATTGGCCTTTACATCTTTTCTATTTGTTCTCGTTTCTAATATTCTGGGATTAGTGACAAAAATCGGTATTCATAACACTCAGGGAGAAGAAATCAGTTTGTGGAAAAGTCCAACAGCCGATCCGTTAGTGACATTAACGTTGGCAACAATGATTATTTTGTTAACTAACTATTTCGGTGCCAAAAAATTTGGTTTTAAAGGCTATATCGATAACAGCTTTTTCAAACCAGTTAAATTTTTAATGCCAGTCAAATTGATGGAAGAGTTTACTAACGTCTTAACGTTAGGTTTGCGTCTGTATGGTAACATTTATGCAGGTGAGGTACTATTAACTCTTATCGCTAATACTGGCGCTAGCAAAGGGCTAGTGACATTCATTCCGATGATTCCACTGGAAATGATCTGGATTGGATTCTCAATCTTTATCGGCGGTATCCAAGCTTACGTGTTTGTCACGTTATCAATGGTTTACTTGTCTCACAAAATCGCAGAAGAGCACTAATTTAAGTAATGAGTCAACAAATTAAAAACTAAAAAAAGTAAAAACAATAATCATCAAGATTATTTAGGAGGAAATATAATATGAATTTCATCGCAGCATCAATCGCAGTATTCGGATCAGCCATCGCAGCTTCTTATGGTAATGGTAAAGTAATTTCTAAAACAATCGAATGTATGGCACGCCAACCAGAAATGTCAAGTGAATTAAAAGGAACAATGTTTATCGGTGTTGGTTTGATCGAGGCCGTGCCAATTCTAGGTGTGGTTATCGCTTTATTATTAATTTTCTTATAAAATAAAACACGAAGGCAGGACGCCGAAAGCATCGGACAACCGTCTCTGCTTTCTTTCTATTACAATGAAATGCTAATTAGGGCAATGTGCGTGTTATAAGAAGATCTAAAAACTAAGCACAGCTCAATCGGTATAAATGGGAGAGGAAGTGCGAGCGATTATGATTAACAGTTTAGTTATTGGGAATGTACCAACAACTACGTTTACGACTATGGCTTTTGTCAGTTTGTCATTCATCATTCTACTATTTTTGATTAAGAAGTTTGCCTGGGAAGCAATTAGCAACATGCTTGAAGAACGTGCAAATAAAATTGCAAGTGATTTAGATGGTGCTGAACAAGCAAAATTAGAAGCAGATGCTTTGGTTCAAAAAACTGAAGATGAGCTAACAAATGCCAGATCAGAAGCTGCAGCAATTATCAAAAGAGCTAAAGAAAATGCTGAAAACAGTGCTAATAGTATTGTTTCAGATGCAAAAAAAGAAGCGCAAAATTATCGCGAGAAAGCACAACGTGATATGACTCTTGAAAGAGAGCAAATCATCGAGTCAGCTCGTCGTGAAGTTGCCGATTTATCTATTCAAATAGCCACTAAAGTATTGAAAAAAGAATTAAATAAAGATGTTCATGATGATTTAATTAATTCTTATATTGAAGGGCTGGGAACGCAAAATGAAGACTGAAAATTTAACGATTGACAGACGATATGGACGAGTTCTATACGAAACAGCTAAAGAAGAAAAACATTTAGATGAAACGTATCAAGAATTAGTTGTTTTGCGTGACGTGTATGAAGATGTTCCAGAACTTGGTCAGATTCTAAGTGATGATCGCTTGGAACCTTTTGAAAAAGTTGAAATCTTACATGATTTAGATAAAGATTTTAGCGAGACGGTATCAAAATTTTTACGTGTCATTTATGAATATGGCCGTATGCAAGAGATTCCTCAAATTATTGAAGAATTTGAATTTTTATACTATGAAAATAAAGGTATTCTATTAGCCGATGTCACATCTGCTATTGAATTATCAGACAAACAAGATGAAAAATTAAAAGAAAAAATTGCAAAGAGCTTTGATTATGAAACAGTAATTTTACGTAAGAAAGTAGATCCTAATATTTTAGGTGGCTTGGTTATCACAGCGGCTCATAAAGTCATAGATAACAGTGTACGAACTCAATTAGCTTCAATGCACAAAGAGCTCCTTAAGTAAGGTAAAAGAGAAAAAAGAGGTGAAAATGAATGAGCATTAAAGCAAAAGAAATTAGTTCGCTCATTAAACAACAAATCGCCAATTATGCCGATGCTTTAGTCGTGGACGAGGTCGGTGTTGTAACTTACGTTGGTGATGGTATCGCGCGTGCTTATGGCTTGGAAAACGCTATGAGTGGTGAATTATTAGAATTTTCAAATGGTTCATTCGGAATGGCTCAAAACCTTGAATCCAACGATGTTGGGATTATCATTCTTGGGGATTTTGAAACTATCCGTGAAGGTGACAAAGTTAAACGTACAGGTAAAATCATGGATGTTCCAGTTGGGGAAGCCTTAATTGGACGTGTCATTAATCCATTAGGACACCCAGTTGATGGTTTAGGGGACATTAAAACTACTAAAACTCGTCCCATTGAAGCTGCAGCACCTGGTGTTATGCAACGTCAATCAGTTGGCGAACCATTACAAACTGGTTTAAAAGCAATTGATGCTTTAGTCCCAATTGGTCGTGGACAACGTGAATTAGTTATCGGTGATCGTAAGACAGGTAAAACGTCTATCGCAATTGATACTATTATTAACCAAAAAGATCAAGATATGATTTGTATTTATGTTGCAATTGGTCAAAAAGAATCAACTGTTCGTACCCAAGTTGAAACATTAAAACGTTATGGTGCAATGGACTATACGATTGTTGTTACAGCTAGTGCGTCTCAACCAGCGCCGTTGTTATATATCGCACCATATGCTGGTGCAGCGATTGGTGAAGAATTCATGTACAATGGTAAACATGTTTTAGTAGTTTATGACGACTTATCAAAACAAGCAGCAGCTTACCGTGAGTTATCATTACTATTAAGACGTCCGCCAGGTCGTGAAGCATATCCAGGGGATGTCTTCTACTTGCATTCACGTTTATTAGAACGTGCAGCTAAGTTAAGTGACGATTTAGGTGGTGGTTCTATGACTGCTTTACCATTCGTTGAAACACAAGCAGGAGATATCTCTGCTTATATCCCAACAAACGTTATTTCAATCACTGATGGACAAATTTTCTTACAAGATAATTTATTCCATTCAGGTGTCCGCCCAGCCGTAGATGCTGGATTGTCAGTATCACGTGTTGGTGGTTCTGCACAAATTAAAGCAATGAAACAAGTTGCCGGAACATTACGTCTTGATTTAGCAAGTTTCCGTGAATTAGAAGCCTTCACTCAGTTTGGTTCTGATTTAGATGCTGCTACTCAAGCAAAATTAAATCGTGGTCGTCGTACTGTCGAAATCTTAAAACAAGATTTACATAAACCATTAGCTGTGGAAAAACAAGTAACGATTCTTTATGCGCTGACTCATGGTTTCTTAGATAGTATTCCAGTTGATGATATTTTACGTTTTGAAAGTGAGTTATTTGACTATATCGATGATAATCATCCAGAGTTATTTGCTCACATTCGTGACACTAAAAATCTTCCTGAGACAGCACCATTTGATGCTGCAATCAATGAATACAAAGAAATCTTTAGTGCATCAAGCAAAGTAACTAGCGAGAGCACAGCTAACGCATAAAAGGATGGTGAGTTTGTGTGGCTGAATCATTAATTGAGATCAAAAGAAAAATTGCCTCTACAAAGAAAACCAGTCAAATTACTAGTGCTATGCAAATGGTCTCAGGTTCTAAATTAAATAAATCTGAATCATCTTCTCGTAATTTCCAACGTTACTCAACTAAAGTACGTGAAGTTGTGACACACTTAGCTGCGACACAATTGGAAATTATCGAAAACGATGCGGCTTCAGGTTTTACAGGTGATTTGAATCGTGAAGATTACCATAGCATGTTACTTTCTCGTCCAGTCAAAAAAACCGGTTATATTGTCATCACTGCTGACAAAGGGTTAGCAGGCGGTTACAATAGCTCAGTTATCAAACAAACGTTGTCTATCTTAAGCGAAGACCACCGCAGTGATGATGAGTATGTCATGATGGCAATCGGTAGTGCTGGAGCCGAGTTCTTTAAAAACCGTGGTATGAATATAGCTTATGAGTTACGTGGGTTAAGTGATCAACCAACATTTGATGAAGTTCGTAAGATTGTTAAAGCAGCTGTTCAAATGTATGAGAACGAAGTATTTGATGAACTTTATGTTTGTTATAATCATCACGTTAACTCATTAGCTTCTCAGTTCCGTGCAGAAAAAATGTTACCAATTTCGGATTTAGATGCAGGAGAAGTAAAAACGTATGAATTAGAATACATTTTAGAGCCTAGTGCTGATGCTATTTTAGATACGTTATTACCTCAATATGCTGAAAGTCTAGTTTATGGTGCTATTTTAGATGCAAAAACAGCTGAGCATGCGGCGCGTATGACTGCAATGAAGAGTGCAACAGATAATGCAAAAAATATTATTGACGAATTAACTATTTCATATAACCGTGCCCGTCAAGCAGCGATTACCCAAGAAATTACGGAAATCGTTGGTGGGGCAGCGGCATTAGAGTAATAACGGGAGGAATGTGAAATGAATACAGGCAAGATTGTTCAAGTTATCGGTCCCGTTGTCGACGTGGAATTTTCATCAGATCAATCACTACCAGACATTAATAATGCCTTGGTTGTTTACAAAGCAGATTCTAAACAAAAAGTTGTTTTAGAAGTTGCCCTAGAGCTTGGAGATGGAGTAATCCGTTCAATCGCTATGGAATCAACTGATGGGTTACAAAGAGGAATGGAAGTTCTGGATACAGGAGCTTCAATTTCAGTACCAGTTGGTAAAGAAACATTAGGACGTGTCTTTAACGTTTTAGGTGAAACAATTGATTTAGAAAAACCATTCGATGATGACTGTGAAAAAAGTAGTATTCATAAAAAAGCACCAACTTTTGATGAATTAGCTACAAGTACAGAAATCTTAGAAACAGGGATTAAAGTTATCGACTTATTAGCACCGTATTTAAAAGGTGGTAAAGTTGGACTATTCGGTGGTGCCGGTGTTGGTAAAACCGTCTTAATCCAAGAATTGATTAATAATATCGCTCAAGAGCATGGTGGTATTTCAGTATTCTCTGGTGTAGGGGAACGTACTCGTGAAGGGAACGACTTATACTTTGAAATGAAAGAATCAGGTGTTATTGAAAAAACAGCTATGGTATTTGGTCAAATGAATGAGCCACCAGGTGCACGTATGCGTGTTGCTTTAACAGGTTTAACTATTGCGGAATACTTCCGTGATGTTGAAGGGCAAGATGTATTACTGTTTATTGATAATATCTTCCGATTCACACAAGCAGGTTCAGAGGTATCAGCCTTACTAGGTCGTATGCCGTCAGCCGTTGGTTACCAACCAACCCTTGCAACTGAGATGGGTCAATTACAAGAACGTATCACATCTACTAAAAAAGGGTCAATTACGTCTATCCAAGCGATCTATGTACCAGCGGATGACTATACCGATCCGGCGCCGGCAACTGCTTTCGCCCATCTAGATGCCACTACTAACTTGGAGCGTCGCCTAACTGAAATGGGAATTTATCCTGCGGTAGATCCATTAGCTTCAACATCTAGTGCCTTGGCACCTGAAATTGTAGGTGTTGAACACTATAAAGTAGCGACAGAAGTTCAACATATCTTACAACGTTACCGTGAATTACAAGATATTATTGCTATCCTAGGTATGGATGAATTATCAGATGATGAGAAAGTCTTAGTTGGCCGTGCTCGTCGTATCCAATTCTTCTTATCACAAAACTTCCACGTGGCTGAACAATTTACTGGTCAACCAGGTTCATATGTTCCAGTTAAAGAAACTGTCCGTGGCTTCAAAGAAATTCTTGATGGTAAACATGATGAATTACCTGAAGAAGCATTCAGAAGCGTTGGTAGCATTGAAGATGTAATTGAAAAAGCTAAAACATTAGGTTATTAGAATGGGGGTAGGACTATGACTTACCTAAAAGTAGAGATAGTTACTCCAGACGGTCTTAGTTATACTTGTGATGATGCTAAATTAGTTGTCGTTCGAACAATAGATGGTGAGTTGGGAATTATGCCAGGTCATACACCAATTATTGCACCGTTGGCAATTGATGAGGTTCGTGTTAAAAAAGAACGCGAAACGACAGAACAAGATATCATTGCAACAAATGGTGGAATAATGGAAGTTCGTGATGACGTATTATCTATTATTGCTGACAGTGCTGAGAAATCGACTGATATTGATGTTCCTCGTGCAGAACGTGCGAAACTTCGTGCAGAAGCTCGGATTGAAGAAGCGAAAAAAGAACAAGATATTGATCGTTTACGTCGTGCTGAAGTTGCACTAAGTAGAGCTATAAATCGTATTAATGTATCTAAAAAATAATCAAAAAGAGCAGGTCTATCAAGACTCTGCTCTTTTTTTTATTGTATATTTGTGATACACTGTACATTGCGATTATGTTTATGAAAATAAAAGATGAAAGGAAGCGAAAATAATGCAAGTTTTTGGGATAGAAGCAATCGTCAGACTAACTAGCCATTTCGCATTTGTTTACTTAGCTTTCTGGTCATTACAGTCACTTAAAACAGAAACTTTTTTTAAACGAGCAAATCCTACACAAATTAGGATGATATTGGTGTTATTTGCGATTGTAATCGGCTTTACTGCAAGTTCGTTTTTTATGGAGTGCTTAACATTAATAAAAAACTTTTTGTTAACAATGCTCTCATAGTGGGTTGAATATAAAAAATACTATAGTATAATATAATCGAGCGTTTATTATACTAAATGAAAAATTTCTTGAAAATATCTTTGGAGGGAACAAAATGGATCAAATTCTTGTTCGTGGTGGCAACAAATTAAAAGGAACAGTTAAAATTGAAGGGGCTAAAAATGCAGTTTTACCAATATTGGCTGCTGGTTTATTAGCAGATAAAGGGACAACGGTTTTAGATAATGTCCCAGTTTTATCAGATGTTTTTATGATGAAAGAAGTTATTCATCATTTAAATACAACAATTAAATTTGAGCAAGAAAAAAATAGAATAACAATTGACGCAACAGGTCAATTATTAGTTGAGGCGCCATATGAATATGTTAGTCAAATGAGAGCCTCAATCGTTGTCATGGGTCCGTTATTAGCCCGTAATAAGCATGCCCGTGTGGCAATGCCTGGTGGTTGTATGATTGGGTCACGCCCAATTGATTTACATTTAAAAGGCTTTGAAGCTTTAGGTGCAACAATTACACAAGAAAATGGCTATATCGAAGCCTACGCTGAACATGGCTTGAAAGGCGCACATATCTATTTTGATTTCCCAAGTGTTGGAGCAACTCAAAATATTATGATGGCCGCAGTTAAAGCAGAAGGTACAACAATAATTGAAAATGTTGCTCGTGAACCTGAGATTGAAGATTTAGCTAACATGTTGAATAAAATGGGTGCTAAAATTTCTGGTGCGGGAACTGAAACAATGACAATCGAAGGTGTTGAGTCATTAACAGGGGTTAACTATACGATTGTTCAAGATCGTATTGAGGCAGGAACGTTTATGGTTGCTGCAGCAATGACCCAAGGTGATGTTTTAATTTTGGATGCAGTGGCAGAACATAATAGTCCATTGATTTCTAAATTACGTGAGATGGGTGTAGAAATTACCCAAGAAGAAGAGGGGATACGTGTAGTAGGACCTGAAGTTTTAAAATCGACAGATATTAAAACATTGCCTCATCCAGGTTTCCCAACGGACATGCAAGCGCAGATGAGTGCGCTACAAGCTGTAGCTGAGGGGACAAGTGTTGTAACTGAAACGGTCTTTGAAAATCGTTATCAACATTTAATCGAAATGGCAAAAATGGGAGCAGAGTTCAAAATCGACAATAATGTTGCCTATATTTATAATCGTAAACAATTACATGGTGCAGAAGTAGCAGCAACTGATTTACGTGCAGCTGCGGCGTTAGTATTAGTTGGCTTGGTAGCGGAAGATCAAACAAAAGTAACGCATCTTGAGTATTTAGATCGTGGTTATCATGACTTCCATAAAAAATTAGCTGCTTTAGGGGCAAATATTGAACGTGTTAATCCAGCTAAAGTTTCAACACCTGAAAAACAAACAGTTTAATAAGGAGATTAGGTTATGGGGAGTTCAACGAAATACGTTTTAAAGCAAGTTTTCAAAATTTTATTAATTATTGTGTTATTAATTGCCTTATTTGTTATTGGATTAATGATTGGGTATGGCATGATTGGTGATGGTGAAATGAATAAGGTTTTTGAACAAGAAACGTGGACTCACATTCGTGATTTTTTTAAATAATAAAAAGCTGTGGCATTTGCCATGGCTTTTTATTATGAGTCAAACTAATAGAAATCACCCGTAAAATTTGGGATAATGATAGCAATCAAGTAATGGAGGGATATTGAATGAAGCGTATTGTATTAGGCCCAGTTAGATTTTATCAACGTTATATTTCACCAGGTTTACCTAGACGTTGCCGCTATCATCCGACTTGTTCAGAATATATGGTAGATGCTGTTAATTACCATGGGGCTTTTAAAGGCTTTCTAATGGGGCTAGGACGAATTTTAAGATGTCATCCATTTATTCAAGGCGGAATTGATTATATTCCTTTAAAATTCAGTCTCAGAAGAAATCATGATGAAGAATATCATGGACCATATGATAGAAAGGAAAAATAAGATGATAATAGAAGTTAGCGAGAAACAAGAATTACCTTGGGAGTTATTATTGTTGGCAGATCCTGACAAAAAAATGATAGAAAAATATATTTATGAGTCGCAAGTGTTTATCTATCAAGAAAATAAGATGACTCTAGGTGTTGTTGTTATTAAAAGGCAGGATAATGGTTATTATGAAATTATGAACACAGCAGTATCTAAGGATGCTCAAGGTCGTGGTATAGGAAAAATAGTGCTGAACGACATGTTGAAGCTCATAGGAGCATCTGAAAATAAAGGGATGAAAGTGAGAGTCAAAACTGGTGAAACCTCTACACCCGCCTTAAACTTATATAAATCTTGTGGGTTTCATGTGACAGAAATTGTAAAAGATTATTTTTTAAAACACTATGATGAACCTATTTATGAAGAAGGACAGTTATTAAAAGACCAAATAATTCTAGAGAAATTGGTCTAGATGAGTTATACTAATAATGATAATTAAATGAAATGAGGGGTTAAAATGTCAGTATTAGTATTTGATTGGGGCGGTACAGGTGTCAAACATGCGTTATGGAAAAATGAGCAGTTAGAGCAACAAGGAATATTTCCAACTCCAAGTACATGGGCTCAGTTAAAAAACGAAATGAAAGCGGTACAGGGGACGTATGAAGGCGAAAAGCTAGAAGGAGTCGCCATTAGTGCTCCAGGGGCAGTAGACAGCTCTGAGGGCGTTATTAATGGCATTAGCGCGATCCCATATATTCATCATTTCCCTATTCAAGAAGAGCTGGAAGCATTTTTTGATTTACCAGTTTCATTAGAAAATGATGCGAATGCAGCTGGGATAGCCGAAGTATGGAAAGGTGCTGCTAAAGATTTAAAAGATGTGCTGTTTGTTGTTTTAGGTACAGGTGTAGGTGGTGCTGTTATCAAAAATGGAAAAGTAGAGACAGGCTCTCACTTATATGGTGGCGAATTCGGTTTAATTTATATGGATGAAGATAATACATTTAGTGCCGTAGGGACAGCTGTTAAAATGGCAAATCGCTATTGTCAACGTAAAGGTGTAGCCGAAGGAACATATTCAGGAAAAGAAGTCTTTGCTTTTGCTCAATCTGGAGATGAACTTGCTAAAGAAGAAGAAGAAAATTTCTATAATTATGTTGCTCGAGCAATTTTTAGTATTCAATTTACGATGGATCCAGAATGTATTGTTATTGGCGGAGGAGTATCCGCTAAACCAGGTTTAAAAGAAGAGATAGATAAACGTGTTAAAACATTGTTTAATCACCATGGTATTACTGATTTCTTTCCTAAGATTGAGATGTGCGAATTTAAAAATGATGCGAATTTAATTGGTGCAGTCGCTACATTTTATCAAATGAATAGGTAATAAAAAAACACTTATCTAAGTAGATAAGTGTTTTTTTATGTTAGTAGTAACATGACTACAGTCATTAAAATTAAGCTTATAATAATGCTGATTGATGAGATGAATCCGGCTGTTTCTTCTTTGACGCCTGCTTCAACACTGTTAATAACAGAGAATGTTGGGATAGGTGCCAAGCAAATAATAGTTAAAACAATTTTAAGTAATTGATTATTAATAGGTAAAATAAAATAGAAAACACAGGCTAATATTATAGCAAAAAAATAGCGCCAAATAAGAATTTTTTTGACGGTAAGCCAATCTTTTTTTGGTAATAACAATTCCATATAAATTCCAATCATTAATAGTGATAAAAAGCCATTTGCCTTTGAAAAAGGTTCTAAAATATTGATAATGACGGATGGAAGAGTTATATTAGTTACTTTTAAAATAAACATAAACAAATAGGTTAAAAATGGAATAGATGAAAATAATGTAGCGGTTAAAAGTTTAATCGCCCGATTTGGCTGATAAGTAGGTTGACTACTTTCAACTAAAATTTTTGAACCACCGGCTAGCATGATACAGTTTCCCACATCAAACATAAAAAGATAGGGAATTGCTTGGGGATAAAAACTCTGAACAAAAGGCAGCGTAAAATTTCCAATATTATATCCAGTAATGCAATACATTAAAAGAATTCTATCTAATTGTGGCTGGTTTTTCCAAAGATACTTCCCTAAAAAAACAAGTGTAAAGTTCATTATTATGGCAATAATACAGAGTTCTATAAAGGTATTACTCATTTTCATAGGATTTAGCCCAATAATAATAGTAGCCGGTAGAGTGATCGTCATAATAATTGTTGATAAGATAAAACCATCTGTTTTTTTTACTAATCCTACTCGTTTTAACGTGTAGCCGGCTAATATTATAAGTAATAAACTGAGGGCATTTAATAAAATTGTTAACATATATCTCCTCCTTAGTAACCTATTATGAAACTTATCCAACATTTCTGCAACTATCTAGTTAACAATAGTCTGAAATTGTGGTATCTTGTATAAGATAGACGAACAAGGAGAGATGTAAAATGAAGAAAAATAAAGATATCGAAGTAGCTGTTGCAGAAAAAAGTAAAAATGCTAAAGGGCAAGCAGCAGAAGTTCATGAATTAACAATTGGAAAAAAAGTTATCGGTGAAATCGAAAAACTTGAGGAACGTAAATTTGTAGTAAATATCGAGGGTGAAGGACCTAAATATGTGAAGTCTTTTGATGAAGGATATGAAGTTTTGATTAGTCATTGGAATCTTTTTCAATAAAATTGACAAAAAATCATAAAAAAGCTTGCAAGTTTTCACAAAATTTTGTATTATATTGAAGTCGGGTTAATAAACCCCGATTTTGGAGGAATAGCGAAGTGGCTAAACGCGACGGACTGTAAATCCGTTCCTTAGGGTTCAGTGGTTCGAATCCACTTTCCTCCATTTAAATAATGGGCTATCGCCAAGCGGTAAGGCAACAGACTTTGACTCTGTCATTCGTTGGTTCGAATCCAGCTAGCCCAGTTTTGAGTTTTTTTTATTAAATTGTTATTTTATAAAAATTATCCATTTATTTTAAAAAATGAATAAATACTATAAAAAAGCTTGAAAGTTTCTCAAAAATGAGTATTATAGTGTAGTAGGGATAATTATCCTAGCTTTTGGAGGAATAGCGAAGTGGCTAAACGCGACGGACTGTAAATCCGTTCCTTAGGGTTCAGTGGTTCGAATCCACTTTCCTCCATTTTGTTTTATACGGCGATTGTGGCGAAGTGGTTAACGCACCGGATTGTGGCTCCGGCATTCGTGGGTTCGATTCCCATCAGTCGCCCCTTTTATTATTGGGCTATCGCCAAGCGGTAAGGCAACAGACTTTGACTCTGTCATTCGTTGGTTCGAATCCAGCTAGCCCAGTTTTAAAACACCCCGAGTTTTTTTTTTTTGGAAAATTTAAAATTAAAAAAAATTAAAAAAGACTTGCAAGTTTCACGAAAATTTTGTATTATATTGTAGTCGGGTTAATAAATTCGATTTTGGAGGAATAGCGAAGTGGCTAAACGCGACGGACTGTAAATCCGTTCCTTAGGGTTCAGTGGTTCGAATCCACTTTCCTCCATTTAAATAATGGGCTATCGCCAAGCGGTAAGGCAACAGACTTTGACTCTGTCATTCGTTGGTTCGAATCCAGCTAGCCCAGTTTTATGACATCTTAGGATGTCTTTTTTTTTGAAGTAAAATGAGGAAAGTTAATCTTAGATAAGTAATCTGAAATTAAACTTATTTTCAATTAAATTACAAAGTAGTCAAGAAAGATACAAATGTAAGCTAAAATTTAATAACGTAAAAGCTGAAGATAATTATCTTCAGCTTTTTTTATTAAAAAACTTGATTTTTAGGATTAACAAGTTTAAAGTTTAGGTATACCGAAAAAGGTTTGAATGAATAAAGGAGTGAGTACTATGTCAAACAATAAAGAACATCAACATTTTTTAACAGAAAAATTAAATGGGCTAAGCTTACCTGAGATTAATAATTCGGTCAGTATACCTAAAAATGCCAGCTTTTTTAAGAAAGTATTAGCTTATTCTGGTCCAGGTGCCTTAGTAGCAGTAGGTTATATGGATCCAGGTAACTGGGTAACATCAATTGCTGGTGGCGCACAATATGGCTATTTACTGCTGTCAGTTATTTTGGTTTCAAGTTTAATAGCGATGTTACTTCAGTACATGTCGGCTAAGTTGGGGATCGTGACAGGTCTGGATTTAGCTCAAGCTACGAGGATGAAAACAGGTCGTAAACTAGGGTTTATTTTATGGATCATTACTGAATTAGCCATTATGGCGACCGATATAGCAGAAGTAATTGGGAGTGCGGTTGCTCTAAATTTATTATTTGGAATTCCATTATTGTTAGGAGTTATTATTACGGTTCTAGATGTATTTATCTTATTGATGCTAACACGTTTAGGTTTTAGAAAAATTGAAGCAATTGTGATGACATTGATTCTAACTATTCTGGGTGTTTTCTTATATGAAGTTATATTAGGTCAGCCTAATATGAATGATCTGATGCATGGGTTTGTTCCTCAGAAGCAAGTTTTTACAGATAAAGGTGCTTTATTTTTAGCATTAGGTATTGTAGGTGCAACAGTTATGCCTCACAACTTGTATTTGCATTCTTCAATTGTTCAATCAAGGAAATATGATCGTGATAACAAAGAAGAAATCAAAGAAGCAGTTAAGTTTGCCGGCATTGATTCTAACTTGCAATTGTTAGTGGCATTCGTTATTAACTGTTTACTTTTAGTTTTAGGTGCCTCTATGTTTTTTGGACAAGGAGATAACCTCACAACTTTAGGCTCACTTTATCGTGCTCTTAATGACAATCAAATTGTAGGTGCTATTGCCTCACCAGTGTTGAGTGTTTTGTTTGCAGTTGCTTTATTAGCTTCTGGTCAGAACTCAACGATTACAGGTACTTTAACAGGCCAAATTATCATGGAAGGGTTTATCAAAATGCAGATGCCAGTTTGGGCTAGACGTTTGATAACGCGTTTACTAGCAGTGATACCCGTGATTATTTGTATTATAATGTTTGGTGGGACAGAGGAAGTAGTAGAAAAATTGTTGATTTATACACAAGTATTTTTAAGTGTCGCCCTACCAGTTTCTATGATTCCTTTAACCCTGTTTACTAGCAGTAAGGAGTTTATGGGTGAATTTAAAAATTCTTTATGGATGACATCTTTAGCCTGGTTTGTCACAATTGCCTTAACTATTTTGAATATTAATTTAATTATGACAACTTTTTAATTAAATGAAAAAAGTACTCGTTTGAAAGCGAGTACTTTTTTTCTTTACTTAATATACCTGAGGGGGTATAATCCTAATACCCGCATGGGTATTTAAGGAGGGACTATTTTGAGTAATAAAAAAATTGTTATTATAGGTGGGGTTGCTGGTGGTGCAACAGCAGCAGCACGTATACGTAGATTAAGTGAGGAATCTGAAATAGTTATATTTGAAAAGGGAGCTTATATTTCTTTTGCTAATTGCGGCTTACCTTATCATATTGGTGGAACTATTCAAGAGCGCGATGATTTATTATTACAAACAGTAGACGGTATGACCGATAACTATCGTATTGATGTCAGAATTCAGACTGAGGTATTAAGAATCTTGCCTGATGCTCGATTAGTAGAAGTTATTAACCATCAAACAGGGGAAACCTATCAAGAAAGTTACGATGAATTAATTATATCAACGGGCGCTAAGGCAATTATTCCGCCGTTTGATGGTTTAAAAGAGGCAGATAATATCTATACACTTCGCAATATACCAGATATGGATAGTATTATAGAACACATTGAACATAAGTCAGTGAAAACTGCTGTGGTAATTGGTGGCGGTTTTATTGGTCTAGAAATGGTTGAGAATTTAGTTGAGAGAGGGATTGAAACATCCCTTGTTGAAATGGGTCAACAGGTAATGCCTTCAATTGATTATGAAATGGCCCAAATTATTCATCAGCAATTAAATCTTCACCAAGTTAATGTCGTTTTAAACGATGGTGTTGCCCATTTTGAAAATAAAGGTCATAAAATTATTTTACAAAGTGGTAACACACTGACAGCAGATTTAATAATATTAGCTATTGGAGTATCACCTGAGAGTACACTAGCAAGAGAAGCTGGAATAAAGTTAGGAATGAGGAATGCGATTAAAGTTTCTCGCCAATTTGAAACAAGTAGACCTCATATTTATGCGATTGGTGATGCCATCCAAGTCTCGGATTATGTGACAGGTAAAGATACTCTTATCCCTTTAGCTTGGCCAGCTAATCGACAAGGTCGTTTAGTAGCAGACCATTTATTTGGGAAGAAAGTTGCCTATCCTGGAACATTAGGTACTGCTATAGCTAAAGTCTTTGAGCTTACGGTAGCCTCAACTGGTCAAAATGAAAAAAATCTTATTAAACAAGAAATAGCTTATCAAGCCATACATTGCCATCCAAATTCACATGCTAGCTATTATCCAGGGGCAACTCCCATTGCTTTAAAACTATTATTTTCACCTGATGGTAAAATTCTAGGGGCACAAGGAATCGGAAGTGAGGGTGTAGCGAAACGGATTGATGTGATTGCCACTGCTATGCATTATCAACAAGATGCTCGTAGTTTAGCAGGGTTAGAATTAGCTTATGCTCCCCCTTATTCTTCAGCTAAAGATCCTGTGAATATTTTAGGTTATATGGCTGAAAATGTTCTAGAAGGGATTGTGACTAATATCCAGTGGTCAGATGTGCCCAAATTAGTAAAAGAGCAGGCGTTTATATTAGATGTTCGAGAGGAGTTCGAAGTTGCTATAGGTAAAATTGATGGTGCTATGGTTATTCCATTATCTAACTTGCGACAACGACTAAACGAACTACCAAAAGACAGAATTATCTATGTTTATTGTCAGGTAGGTCATAGAGGCTATAATGCTTGTCGAATTTTAATTGCGAATGGATTTGAGGTTAAAAATATTGATGGTGGTTATAAAACTTACAAACAGTCAATTTATCAACTAACTAAGTCAACTGCTAATCCTAATAGGGAACATAAAAAGGAATTAAAAGTGTCGAGTTCCACAAATGTTAATCAAGTGTCGACAGAAAATGTTGTTAAGGTCGACGCTTGTGGGCTACAGTGTCCTGGTCCTATCTTAAAAGTTAAACAAACGATGGATAAATTAGTCCCAGGTGAGGTTTTAGAAGTAGTTGCTAGTGACTTTGGCTTTTCTGCCGATATAGCAGCATGGTGTCATAGTACCAATAATAACTTACTGTCTAATGAAATTGTTGCTAACCGGGTAATTGCTCGTTTACAAAAAAGTAAGGAGTCAAATACGACCGATCCTGTTACTTGTTCTTTGAATCAAGATAGAGGATCACAGTTGATTGAGTCGGATAATAATGCGACGATGGTCGTCTTTAGTGGTGATTTAGATAAGGCTTTAGCCTCAATGATAATTGCCACAGGAGCCGCCGCGATGGGTAAAGAAGTGACAATGTTTTTTACTTTTTGGGGATTAAGTATTCTAAAAAAAGAAAATGTTAAAGTCCCGAAGAAGGGTATGGCTAAGATGTTCGATAAAATGCTGCCCAAACATGCTAATCGCTTACCTATTTCTAAAATGAATATGTTAGGAATGGGATCAAAAATGATTAAAGATGTTATGAAAAAGAAAAATGTTGATTCGTTACCGCAGATGATAAAAAATGCGGAAGACGCTGGTGTTAAATTTGTCGCATGTACCATGAGTATGGATATTATGGGTATTTCTAAAGATGAGTTGATGGATTCTGTAGAGTACGGTGGCGTGGCAGCTTATTTAGGGGATGCAGAAAAGAGTCATCTAAACCTCTTTATTTAAACGGACGCATATTTAAACTATCAGTAAAGATAGATAGAATTTTATAAAAATAATTAAATAACGTGAAAGTTTTGCTTAAAAAAGTTATAATTAAGATATAAATTTAACGATGAGCAAAAAGGAGAGGTTATTTATGAATGTTGAAAGGTTAAAAGAAAAAATTTATCATAACTATAAAGCACTAAAAGAGGCAAAAGAAGTAAAAATCAATCAGGACCCCATTGCAAAAAAAACAGCTAGCCCACAGGCTTTAACGGAAGAAGTGGGGGTTGAAATTACTAATCCAACTCAACATGCCATTAAATGGCGTTCGAAAGGTCATTAATCGTTCAATAAAAAAATCGCTATCTAAAAAGATAGTGATTTTTTTATTTCGTCTACATCTTCATGAAACCGTTGACAATGCTTTAAGGTTATCGTATATTAATGGTATATTATAAAACAGATAGCTTTGGATAGTTATTGCGTAAGGCAAGCTAAACCTAATTTATTACACTAACGGGATTATTATATCCTTTTAAGTGTTATGAATTAGGTTTTTCTTATAGGATCGATCAATAGAGGTGAGGTGACGGAACAGTGCTTATAAAAAAAATCTTGAACAATAATGTTGTTGTCTCCATAAATGAGACACAGGAGGAAATTATTGTGATGGGAAGAGGGTTGGCTTTTCAAAAAAAAGTAGGCGATTTAGTCTTAGAGGATAAGATAGATAAATTGTATAAATTAACTGACCCCAAAACATCAAACCAGTTACAAGAACTAATCACACACATTCCGCTAGATTTTTTCCAACTTGCAGATAAAATTATAAATTTAGCTGAAGATAAACTAGGGACAGTTTTAAACGAAACAGTTTATATTGGCTTGACGGATCATTTATATAGTGCAATCACCCGCAAAGAAGAAAACATCAGCGTAACGAACTTTCTTTTATGGGATATCAAACGCTTTTTTCCTAAAGAATTTGAAATAGGCATAGAAGCAACGGCCTTAATTTACCAAGAGACAAAGGTTCAACTATCAGAGGATGAAGCTGGCTTTATCGCGCTACATCTTGTTAATTCTCAGCTTGGATATGAGACAAATAATATGGAGAAGATGACCTTGCTCATGCAGGAAATCACTAATATTATTAAATATTTTTATAAGATAAATTTTGATGAAGAGTCAGTCTATTTCACTCGCTTTATTTCGCATTTACAGTTTTTCTCTTATCGACTTATTTCTAAAACAGCTTATAAAGCAGATGAAGAAGATGATTTATTAGATATTGTTAAGCACAAGTATGGGACAGCCTATGAATGTGTCTTAAAAATCAGTGAATTTATTGAAACAAAGTATCATTATACTGTTTCAAAAGAAGAGCAATTATATTTGACGATTCATATTATTAAAATTGTGTCAAAAAGTATTAGTACACCAGATAATTGAAGATTAAAAATCTTTGATCATAAATTTATTACATTAGATAGGAGGTTTAGGATAAATCAGTGTATCAGTAATAATTGGATAGTGACATTAAGTTGGCTAAACCTAATAAATAGCTAATATCTATTAGGAGGAATTATTATCATGGGAAAATATTCAGAACTAGCAAAAGAAATAGTTGTACAAGTTGGTGGTAAAGATAACATCCGAAGTTTGACTCATTGTATTACCCGCTTACGTTTTAAATTAAGAGATGAGGCTAAGGCCAATGATGATTATTTGAAAAATATGGAGGGTGTTGTGACTGTCATGAAAAGTGGGGGTCAATATCAAGTAGTCATCGGAAATCATGTTCCTCAAGTCTATGACGAAGTTCTAGCTTTAACAGGGTTAGGTGTGGATCAAATTGAAGACGACAATGATGAAGAGAAACAAACTTTATTCAACCGTTTGATTGATACGATTAGTGGCTGTTTCCAACCCTTTTTAGGTGCTTTAGCAGCTGCTGGAATGATTAAAGGTCTGAACGCTCTGTTCTTATTTTTAAGTTTATATACGCCGGAATCTGGGACATATCTTGTATTAAACGCCATAGGTGATGCTATATTTATGTTTATGCCTATTATGATTGGGGCAACTTCGGCCAAACAGTTTAAAGTAAATCAATATGTTGGGATGGCAATCGGGGCTGCACTGTGTTATCCAGCCATTCAGAAAACAACTTTATCTGCTGGTGAGGCAATGGGAAGTTTTTTAGGGGCAGATTATTATAGTAATTTTTTAGGGATGCCTTTTATTCCTAATGATTATCTTAGTAGTGTTATTCCGGTAATAGTGATTGTATGGTTCGCAAGCTATGTGCAAAAAATAGCTAAAAGAATTGTACCAGAAGTTATCCAAACTTTCTTTGTTCCATTTTTTATTTTACTTGTTTCTTTACCAATTGGTTTCTTAGTAATTGGCCCAATTATTACAGGACTATCTAATCTGTTAGGAAGCGGGTTTCAATCGTTATATGATTTTTCTCCGTTGCTGTTAGCGATTTTAGTAGGTTTTTTCTGGCAAGTCTTAGTTATTTTTGGTCTACATTGGAGTTTAATACCGTTAGCGTTAATGAATTTAGGGATGTACGGTTACGATACTATTTTAACCGGAACATTTGGAGCAGGTTTTGCTCAAACAGCTGTCGTGATGGCGATGTATTTCAAATTTAAAAATGAAACAGACAAAAAAATGTGTATCCCAGCTATTATTTCAGGTATGTGTGGTATCACTGAGCCAGCTATCTACGGGATTACCTTACCTCGTAAGAAACCTTTTGTATTTTCAATGATTGGTGGCGCTGCTGGTGGTGCTGTTATGGGGGTAATGGGTGCTAAGGGTTATACATCAGGTGGTCTGGGGATTTTTGGTGTTGTAAATTATATCAATCCTGAAACAAATGATGCCACAGGCATGTACGCTTCATTTATCACGATTATTGTGTCAATGGTTATTGGTTTCACTTTAACTTATTTCTTTTGGAAAGATGATAGTGTGGTTCAACAGCCAACAGAACAAGTTAAGAATAAGGCAAGTAGACAAGATATTATGAGTCCTTTAACTGGTAACTTTATGCCGTTAAGTCAGATTAAAGATCAAGCTTTTTCTATGGGCTTGCTAGGTAAAGGTGTCGCAATTTTGCCAACTAAAGGTCAAGTAGTAGCACCGTTTTCTGGTACAGTTACTACTTTATTCCCAACTAAACATGCTATTGGTTTGACATCAGAAGATGGGATGGAACTTTTAATTCATGTCGGAATGGATACGGTTCAATTAGATGGCAAATTTTTTAGAGCCCATGTTGAGCAAGGTGAAGCTGTGAAACAAGGACAATTATTATTAGAATTTGATATTGAAAAAATTAGCCAGGCAGGGTATTCCTTAGAAACACCAATTGTTATTACGAATACCAATGATTATTTAGATATTATAACGAGCGAGGAGTCAACAATCCAATCAGGTGAAAAAATTTTAACAGGATTAGTTTAATTATACTTATATAGAGAGGATGTTAGTTATGGGATTTAAAAAAGATTTTTTATGGGGTGGCGCAACTGCTGCCAATCAATGTGAAGGTGGTTATAATGAAGGAGGCCGTGGTTTAGCCAATGTTGATGTTGTGCCGATTGGTAAAGATCGTTTCCCAATTTTACTTGGAGAAGTGAAGAATTTTGATTTTAAAGAAGATCATTTTTATCCTGCACAAGAAGGGATTGATATGTACCATCGTTATAAGGAAGACATTGCTTTATTTGGCGAAATGGGCTTCAAGACTTACCGATTATCCATTGCGTGGTCTCGTATTTTTCCTAAAGGAGACGAATCTGAACCAAATGAGGAAGGATTAGCTTTCTACGAAGATTTATTTAAAGAATGCCATAAATATGGGATTGAACCGCTAGTTACAATTACGCATTTTGATTGTCCGATGCATCTAATCAAAGAATATGGTGGGTGGCGTAACCGTAAACTTGTGACTTTTTATGAGAATTTATGTCGTGTACTTTTTAATCGTTACAAAGGTTTAGTGACGCATTGGTTAACCTTTAATGAAATTAATATGATCTTACATGCGCCATTTATGGGAGCAGGACTTTATTTTGAAGAAGGAGAAAATCAAGAAGCAATTAAATATCAAGCAGCTCATCATGAGTTAGTAGCCAGCGCGTTGGCTACTAAAATTGCTCATGAAGTGGACCCCAATAATAAAGTTGGCTGCATGCTAGCGGCAGGGTTAAATTATCCATACACATGTAAGCCAGAAGATTATTTTAAATCTTTAGAAACGGATCGAGAAAATTATTTCTTTATTGACGTTCAATCTAGAGGTGCCTATCCAACCTATGCTTTAAAAGAAATGGAACGTAAAGGGATTGAGATACCTTTTATAGAGGGAGATACTGATTTATTAAAAGAACATACCGTTGATTTCATTTCATTTTCTTATTATTCTTCAAGAACCGTATCAACTGATCCAGAGGTTAATAAGCAAACAGAAGGAAATATTTTTGCTTCTATTGAAAATCCATATTTAGAAGCGAGTGAATGGGGTTGGCAAATTGATCCACTTGGATTTAGATCAACGATGAATGCGTTATACGATCGTTATCAAAAACCTTTGTTTGTAGTAGAAAATGGTTTAGGTGCAATCGATACACCAGATGAAAATGGTTATGTATCGGATGAGTATCGTATTGATTATATGCGTCAGCATATTGCAGCGATGAGAGATGCAGTTGAATTGGATGGCGTTGATTTAATGGGTTATACAAGTTGGGGCTGTATTGATTTAGTGAGTGCTGGCACAGGTGAAATGAAAAAACGTTATGGCTTTATCTATGTTGACCGTGATAATGAAGGAAATGGGACTTTAAAGCGTAGCAAGAAAAAGTCATTTGACTGGTACAAACAAGTGATTGCAACCAATGGAGAAAATTTAGCTTAGTTATGAAAATAGCCCCCTTAAGGGGGCTATTTTATTTGTTGTAAGTGTTTATATTGTACAAAACGTCCGCAAAAATATTATAATATTATCATATTAAGAGATGAGGGGATGATTATATGAAACGTTTAGAAGGTAAAATAGCCATTATCACAGGGGGAGCATCTGGTATTGGGGAAAAAACAACTCAACGATTTTTAGAAGAGGGAGCTCAAGTGATTGTTTGTGATATCAATGAAAAATCAATGGAGTATCTATCTGATGTGCCTAACGTTACTACAAAAAAACTAGATGTTAGCTCTGAAGATAACTGGGAACTGGTTATTGCAGAAATTATGGAAACCTATGGACGTATTGATATTTTAATTAATAATGCGGGAATTTCATCTGATAAAGGACTAGAGAATACAACTGAAGCTGATTGGGAATTGCAGCATAAAATTAATAGTTGGGGACCCTTTGTTGGGATGAAAAAAGTCGTGCCTTTGATGAAAGAAGCTGGTAAAGGTGTCATTGTGAATACCGCATCTTATACGGCTTTAATTGGAGCAGGAATTAATGCCTATACAGGTTCAAAAGGATCAGTTAGAGCGGTCACTCGTGCTGCAGCCGCTGAATTAGGAACTTTTAATATTCGTGTTAATTCTGTTTATCCAGGTGTCATTGAAACGCCCATGTCAGCCGCTGTTAAGGAGCATAAAGAGGCGATGGATTTTCTGGTTGCCAATACTCCACTAAAACGTTTAGGACAACCCGAAGAAGTTGCTAATGCTATTTTATTTTTAGCATCAGATGAAGCCTCATATATTACAGGAACTGAATTAGTTGTAGATGGTGGTTATTCAGCTTAATACTTTTGAGTAAGAACTCCTTTAAGAGGGGTTCTTTTTCTGTGGGCTAGTGATGAGATAAACTAGCAACTTTAGGGGTAAAATGATAAAATAAATACATTAAAGATGAGAGTAGGGTTTCGTATGACAGAGTTTGTAACAGTAAGAACATTAGTAAACGAACTACAATTAGAAGTCGTTTGTGGTGAAAACTATTTAGATAAAAAAATTATTACAAGTGATATTTCACGTCCTGGTTTAGAACTAACAGGTTATTTTAATTATTATCCCCATGATCGTGTCCAGTTATTCGGGCGTAAAGAATCAGCATTTTCAGAAAAAATGATGCCAGAAGAACGTGCAATGGTTATGCGTCGTATGTGTCATAAGGAGACCCCAGCTATTATTTATGCTCGTGGAATTGAACCGCCGGTTGAGTTGATTGAGGCAGCTGAGGAACGCCAAACACCTATCTTGGTATCACCCTTGACGACCTCGCGTATCTCTGGTGTTATTTCAACATTTTTAGAAAGTAAGCTAGCAAAAAGAACATCTATTCATGGAGTATTGGTAGAAGTTTATGGCTTAGGTGTTTTAATTCAAGGAGATAGTGGGATTGGTAAAAGCGAGACTGCTTTAGAACTAATAAAAAAAGGGCACAGGTTAATAGCGGATGATCGGGTAGACGTTTATCAGCAAGATGAACGTACGATTATTGGTGAGCCTGCTCGGATATTAGAACATCTTATTGAAATTAGAGGAATTGGGATCATTGACGTTATGAATTTATTTGGTGCTAGTGCGGTCAGACCTCATGGTCAAGTTCAGTTAGTTGTCTATTTGGAAAATTGGAGTAAGGACAAACAGTTTGATCGCCTAGGTGGTGCTAATGAAACCATGCAGATTGCCAATGTTGATATTCCTAAAATTTCTATTCCCGTCAAAACAGGACGAAATGTGGCAATCATTGTTGAGGTAGCAGCGATGAATTTTCGTGCAAAAACAATGGGATATGACGCAACTAAAACATTTGAAAATAATTTATCGGCTTTGATTAAAGAGAACTCTGATCAAGTATAGGTAATCAAAGGAGGAATAAGTTATGACTGTTTTAGCACAAATTAACCCCGTTGCCTTTAATTTATTTGGGTTAGAAGTAAAATGGTACGGTGTCATTATTGTCACAGGTATGATGTTAGCTGTTTGGTTAGCTAGCCGTGAAGCCGTCAGAGTTGGGCTTAAAGAAGATGATATTATTGATTTCATGTTTTGGGGACTGCCGCTGTCTTTATTAGGGGCCAGAGCGTATTATGTCGCTTTTGAATGGCAGTATTATTCTCAAAATCCAGCAGAAATTTTAGCAATAAGAAATGGTGGTTTAGCAATCTACGGTGGGTTATTGGCCGGAGGTATTGTCATGTATTTCTTTACTCGTTCACGTTATATTTCTTTTTGGAAGTTTTTAGATATAGCAGCACCAAGTGTGATTATTGCCCAAGCAATTGGTCGTTGGGGTAATTTTATGAATCAGGAAGCTTACGGTGGTCCTACAACCCGTCATTTTTTAGAATCGCTGCATTTACCTGATTTTATTATTACTAATATGCAAATAGAAGGGGTTTATCATCATCCAACTTTTTTATATGAAAGCAGTTGGAACCTGATTGGCTTTATTCTGTTGCTCGCTCTGCGTCACAAGCATAATTTTTTCAAAGAAGGCGAAATTGTATTAAGTTACGTGATGTGGTATTCGTTAGGACGTTTCTTCATTGAAGGGATGCGAACAGATAGTCTATGGGCTTTTAGTGGGGCTATTCGCATTTCACAATTATTATCAGTCATTTTGTTTATCAGTTCTTTAGGGTTATTCATTTATCGCCGAACTAAAGTAAACCCACCATATTATGACAGAAGCAAAGGGGGATAACTTAGAATGAGCTTAAAAGCAGTATTATTTGATTTTGATGGTACTTTAGCAGATAGTAATAAGTTGATTACTGATTCATTTCTACATGTATTAAACCCTGCCTTTCCTGGGAAATATGATGAGGAGTCGGTTCAGCGATTTAATGGTCCATCGTTAGACGCAGTTTTAACAGAGCTTTTTCCAAATAATTCAGAAGAAATGATCGAA
The DNA here is from genome assembly GCF_029144185.1 of Vagococcus intermedius. Taxonomy (NCBI): domain Bacteria; kingdom Bacillati; phylum Bacillota; class Bacilli; order Lactobacillales; family Enterococcaceae; genus Vagococcus; species Vagococcus intermedius. Next base: position 912,224 of record NZ_CP110232.1, read on the forward strand.
AAATATCGTACTTACAATAGTGACCATCATGACGAACTTTTAACGACGTTTCCTAATGTGAAAGAGTCACTTGAGACACTTCAAAAGGCAGGTCTTAAATTAGCGATTGTTTCAACAAAAAGTAATGTTAACTTGATCCGTGGTTTAGATTTGTTAAACTTGACGACTTATTTTGATGTGATTGTGGGGAATAGTGATTATACCCATTTTAAACCTCATCCTGAACCTTTGGAGGTTGCTATGAACGCTTTAAAAGTAGATGCGTCTGACTGTATAATGGTTGGCGATAACTCTCATGACATTGAAGCAGCTCACAATGCAGGTGTGACTAGTGTTTTTGTTACTTGGTCTAAAAAATCAGAAAAAGAGATTGCCAAGTATAATCCTAACAAAAAGACCCATTCTATGTTAGAATTAACCCAATGGATTCTAGAAAAATACGATGGAGGAAATGCATAAAATGAAGCAAAAAATTGCAGTTTTAGGCCCTGGATCATGGGGAACAGCTTTAGCCAAAGTATTGGTAGAAAATGGGCATGATGTGACTATTTGGGGCAATAAAAAAGAACAAGCAGAAGAAATTAATACAGCACACACTAACAAAAATTATTTGCCAACAATCACTTTACCCGAAGGGTTGAAAGCAACTACTGAGTTAGCTGTTGCAGTGACAGGAGCAGATGCTATTTTATTTGTTGTTCCGACGAAAGCGATTAGATCAGTTGCGTCTGATTTAGTAGCGGTTATGGACACAAAACCTGTTATTATACATGCGAGTAAAGGACTAGAACAAGTAACGCATAAACGTATTTCAGAAGTTTTATTAGAAGAGATACCTGAGGATAAGCGTCAAGATGTTGTTGTTTTATCAGGTCCTAGTCATGCAGAAGAAGTTGCAGTCCGTGATATTACAACTATTACAGCTGCAAGTAAAAATTTAGTATATGCGGAATATGTTCAAACCTTATTCATGAACGATTATTTCCGTATTTATACCAACACGGATGTAATTGGTGTTGAGACGGGTGCCGCTTTAAAAAATATTATTGCTCTTGGCTCAGGTGCCATTTCGGGATTAGGTTTTGGGGATAATGCCAAAGCAGCTATTATGACCCGTGGATTGGCTGAAATTAGTCGACTAGGGGTTGCAATGGGAGCCGATCCGCTAACTTTCATCGGAATGAGTGGTGTAGGGGATTTGATTGTAACATGTACAAGTGTTCATTCACGTAACTGGCGTGCTGGAGATTTACTAGGTCGTGGGCACAACTTAGAAGAAATACTAGCCAATATGGGGATGATTGTAGAAGGTGTTTCAACTACTAAAGCTGCCTACGAATTATCTCGTGAATTAGATGTTGAGCTACCGATTACAGAAGCGATTTATAGTGTTCTTTATGAAAATCAAGATGTTAAAACAGCAGCTCGTCAAATCATGTTACGTGATGGTAAATCTGAAGAAGAATTTTAATCCCTATTAGAGTCGTTTTTAAAGGAGAAATATCTGATGACGCAAATAGTAAAAAAAGCGATTATTCCAGCTGCGGGTTTAGGAACACGATTTTTACCAGCTACTAAAGCAATGGCTAAGGAAATGTTACCAATAGTTGATAAACCAACTATCCAATTTATTGTTGAGGAAGCTCGTGCTTCAGGGATTACAGATATTTTAATCATTACTGGTAAAGCTAAACGTCCTATTGAAGATCATTTCGATGCTAATTTTGAATTAGAAGCGAATTTAAAAGATAAAAAACAGCTAGAGTTATTGAAATTAGTAGAAGAAACAACGGATGTCAACTTATATTTTATGCGTCAATCTAAACCAAAAGGGTTAGGCCATGCAGTCTCTTTAGGGAAGACTTTTGTAGGTGATGATCCATTTGTTGTAATGTTAGGGGATGATCTAATGATAGATGATCTGCCTTTGACTAAGCAACTTATAGATAATTATGAGGAAACAAAAAGGGCAACACTGGCTGTAATGGAAGTCCCTCGTGAAGAGACATCTAAGTATGGTATTATTAGCCCACTTTCAGAAGTACGAGATGGCCTATATGAGGTTGATTATTTTGTGGAAAAACCAATGCCTGATAACGCTCCTAGTAATTTAGCTATTATTGGTCGTTACTTATTGACACCAGCTATTTTTGATATTTTAGACCATCAAGCTCCCGGAGCAGGTGGTGAAATCCAATTGACTGATGCTATTGATACTTTAAATCAGACCGAACAAGTATTAGCTTATTTATTTGCTGGAGAGCGCTATGATGTAGGTGATAAATTTGGATTTATGAAGACAAGTATCACGTATGGCTTAAGACACCCTGAAGTTAAAGATCAATTGCGAGAGTTTATCATTGGTCTAGGAAAAGAGCTAACACAAGAAAACTAAATAGTTTTTGGAAAAGACCAATTGGACGATTCCAATTGGTCTTTTCTTAGATAATAGTATTAGAGTTTAGAAAAGGATGAGTAATTAAATGGAAATAAAAACAGCAGTTTTACATATCTTAGATTTAGAAGGCGGGTCGTTGATTTGTTCGAAAGCACCTTTAACGCTTAGTGACTATGCGGTCAAAACATATTTGGCGGGCTGCTTGAAAAAATTTCAAACAGCTGATTTAAAAACAGGGCACTTACCGACTAATAACGATATTGTAGCAATTCTCAGAGACCCTAGTTTAGATTTTATCGGACAAAGTGAAGCAGTAGCCATGATTTTACATGACTGCTTAAAACAAGGTCAAGAAATACCTGGCGGGGATTTACTTTGTTTCATCGGAGAACAAACCAATCAAGCATATTTTGGTGTATTTAAGTTAAATTACAAACCTGCCTATACCCATTATGTTGATTATGAAGGTGAAAATTTATTTAATAATTTAATTATTAACCAAACTATCTTGCCGAATGTGACCCAAAAAGTCGAAGAAGGGTTTTGGATTAATCTAGACACGTTAGAATTCGAATTAATCGAAAAAAAATATTCATTTGATGGACAAAAAACTTTTTATTTATCGGACTTAATTTTAAAAGCAGAGGTGACACCAACGGTTCAAGACAATTTGAAAATTGTAAAAAAAGCGGTTAAAGAAATTGCAGATAAATACAATGAAGAAAAATATGTTAGTTTTTCTAATGTACAACAAGCAGTGTATGAAAGTATCGAGACCGAAGGGAAATTGAGCAATGAAAAAATAGCAGAAGCTGTTTTTGAAGGAAATCACTCTGCCAAAGCTGACTATTTAGAACGAGTAGAGCAGACTAAGTTTGTTGAAGATGTCCCGATAAATGTTCCTAAGTATGAAAAAAAATATAGTAAACAAAAACTTAAACTAGCTAATGGCATTGAACTGACTATCCCTATAGATGTGTATCAAGATAAAGAGTTGATTGAATTTATAAATAATCCGGACGGAACGATCTCTGTCATGATTAAAAATGTAGATGATATTATCAATAAATTTTAAAATAAGAGCCGTACTACCTCATTTTTTTGGTAGTACGGCTCTTATTTTTTAGATATGATCGCGGTAAAGACTGACTACTTTCCCTAAGATATTAACATTTTCAAGAATGATGGGGTCGAGTGTATCGTTTTCAGGTTGTAAGCGAACATGGTTTTTTTCTTTATAAAATCTTTTACAAGTAGCCTCTGAGTCATTGGTCATCGCAATGACCACATCCCCATTAGAAGCTGAGGTTTGTTTTTTTACGATGACTTGATCACCATCTAATATGCCAGCGTTAATCATACTTTCTCCACGAATAGTTAGCATGAATAAATTGTTATCATCATTGTGTAAGTTAGGTGGTAGAGGAAAGAAATCTGAAGCTTCTTCGATAGCCAAAATCGGTTCACCAGCGGTCACCGTCCCTAAAACTGGGATTGAGTCATCTTGTATCCCAATTAATTCTAAACCTAAAGGAGTGACTTCTAAAGCTCTTGGTTTGGTTTTGTCACGTTGAATTAACCCTTTTTTTTCTAAACGTGATAAGTGACCATGGACAGTAGAAGTTGAGGAGAGATTAACTGCAGTTCCGATTTCACGTACAGTAGGTGGATATCCTTTTTCTGTCACGTGTTTATAAATATACGTTAAAATTTCAGGTTGTCTTGATTCTCTCGGTTTTGTCATATTAGGACTCCTTAATTAATTTATTAATTAGCTTAATTTTATCATAGAGAGTAGGACAAATCAAACAGATGTTCGTATGTTTGCTAGAGTGTTCTTGATTAGTTGTTTTTTTAAAAAAAATAAGCTAGTATAAAGGAAATTAGGAGGGAATTAATTTATGTTATCAAAAGAAAAAATGGCACGTATTAATGAATTGGCAAATAAAGCTAAAGGTGAGGGGTTAACTTTAGCGGAACAAAACGAACAAAAAGCCTTACGCGAGGAGTATTTAGAACGTTTCCGCGGAGGAATGCGTAATCATATTGAGGGCATGAAAGTTGTCGACCAAGAAGGTAAAGATGTCACACCAGACAAATTGAAAAGTATCCAAAAAGATAAAGGGTTACACAACCGTCATATTGAAGAATAATAGGTAAACGCTTATTTAGTGATTGCAATTTACCCTAGATAAAGGTAAAATAGACCTATAACTTTTTAAGGTAAAAATAACCTAAAAACAGGAGGAATACATTCATGTTCGATAAAATTGATGAATTAGGCGTTAACTCAATCCGTACCTTAAGTATGGATACTATCCAAAAAGCAAACTCAGGTCACCCAGGATTACCATTAGGGGCTGCACCGATGGCATATGCTTTATGGACTAAACATTTAAAAATCAACCCAAGTACGTCAAGAAACTGGGTAGATCGCGACCGTTTCATTCTTTCTGCTGGTCATGGTTCAGCAATGTTATATAGCTTATTACACTTAGCGGGTTACGATGTAAACCAAGATGACTTAAAAGGATTCCGTCAATGGGGTAGCCGTACTCCAGGACATCCAGAAGTAAATCACACTGATGGTGTTGAAGCAACAACTGGTCCTTTAGGCCAAGGCATTGCTATGAGTGTTGGGTTTGCGATGGCTGAAGCTCATTTAGCTGCAACTTACAACAAGCCAAACTTGAAAATCGTAGATCATTACACATATGCTATTTGTGGAGATGGTGATTTAATGGAAGGTATCTCACAAGAAGCAATGAGTATGGCAGGACACATGAAATTAGATAAATTAATCGTATTATATGATTCAAATGATATTTCATTAGATGGTCCATTAGATAAATCATTTACTGAAGATGTGAAAGGCCGTGTTGAAGCAACTGGATGGCACCATATCTTAGTTAAAGATGGTAACGATTTAGAAGCTATTTCTAAAGCAATTGAAGAAGCGAAAGCTGAAACAACAAAACCAACAATGATCGAAATCAAAACTATCATCGGTTTTGGTGCGCCAAACGAAGGAACAAACAAAGTTCACGGTGCCCCACTTGGAGCTGACGGTATTGAAGCAGCTAAAAAAGCTTACGGATGGGATACACCTGAGTTTGAAGTACCTGCTGATGTTAAAGAGCGTTTCAAACAAGAAATTAACGCTAAAGGCGAAAAAGCTGAAGCTGAGTGGAATGAATTATTTGCTAGCTATAAAGCTGAGTACCCAGAATTAGCGCAACAATTTTTAGATGCTTATGCTGGTAAATTACCAGAGAACTGGGATTCAGAAATGCCAACATTTGAAGTAGGCGATGATGCTCTTGCAAGTCGTATTACAAGTAAACAAATGATTCAAGCATTAGCTAAAACTGTTCCAACTATCTGGGGTGGTTCTGCTGATTTATCATCATCAAACAATACAATGATGGCAGAAGAGAAAGATTTTGAACCTGGTCAATACGAAGGACGCAACATCTGGTTTGGTGTTCGTGAATTCGCAATGGCAGCAGCTATGAATGGAATTGCATTACACGGTGGAACTCGCGTATATGGTGGAACTTTCTTCGTATTCGTAGATTACTTACGTCCAGCTATTCGTTTAGCAGCAATCCAAGGTGCACCAGTAACTTACGTCTTAACACATGATTCAATTGCTGTTGGGGAAGATGGTCCAACTCATGAACCTATCGAACAATTATCAAGCTTACGCAGTATGCCTAACTTGACAACATTACGCCCAGCTGATGGTAACGAAGTACGTGCAGCTTGGAAACTTGCAGCATCATCTACTGACCGTCCAACAGTTTTAGCGTTAACTCGTCAAAATTTACCAGTTTTAGAAAATTCTAAAGAGTTAGCTGAAGCAGGTGTTGCTAAAGGAGCTTACGTTATCTCTGCTCAAAAAGGCAATCAACCAGAAGGTATTTTAATTGCGACAGGTTCTGAAGTTGCTCTAGCTGTTGAAGCTCAAAAAGAATTAGCAGCACAAGGTAAAGATGTATCAGTAGTTTCAATGCCAAGTATGGATCTATTTGAAATGCAAGATGCCGCTTACCGTGAATCAGTTCTACCAAAAGCTGTCACTAAACGTGTCGCAGTTGAAATGGGCTCATCATTTGGATGGGAACGTTATGTAGGATTCGAAGGCAAAACGGTTACTGTTGATAAATTTGGTGCAAGTGCACCAGCTTCAAGAGTATTACCAGAATATGGTTTCACAACTGAAAATGTTGTGGCCACTTACAACTCATTATAAGAGAAAAAAACTAAGGGGGAAGCCCTTAGTTTTTTTTGATTTTTTTATGAAAAAAATCGGTAATAAAATATAACATAAGAATTATAAAAGATTTTGTGCTAAAATATAACAAGTAAAGTTAACAAAATCAGGAGGAACTAATTTTGAATAAAAAAGAAATTTTAAGCACTATTTATTGGGTAATTGGTGTGGTTGCAGTGATGATGTTAGTTAGAAAATTTATTGTGACCCCAGTTGTCGTATCTGGAAAATCAATGGATCCTACAATGGAAAATCGTGAAAGAGTTTTTGCTTTAAGGCAAGGTGATATTGAGCGTTTTGATATTGTCACGTTTCCTGCCCCAGATCAAAAGGGGAAAAATTATATTAAACGTGTGATTGGTTTGCCTGGCGATAAAATTCGTTTTGAGAAAGACCAGTTATTTATCAATGACAAAGAAGTCTCTGAACCATACTTGGATGAGTATAAAGATAAACTAGTTATGGGAGATTATCTAACAAAAATTCTTAAACCAGATGGTTCTGCTACAAGTGTCTTTGATCTGAACACCTTATTTGATGAAGAAGTAGTTCCTAGTGGTAAATTATTTGTAATGGGAGATAATCGTCAAATTTCTAAAGATAGCCGATTGATTGGCTATATTGATGAGAAAGATATTTCTGGAAATGTTAAATTTTCATTTTGGCCACCAAGTAAATTTGGTAAAGTAAATTAATTCAAAAGTCACTTTCTAACTGATTAGAGAGTGACTTTTTTATCATTTTTGCTTAGAATAGGCGTTTTTATTTGTAATTATGATACACTTAATTTATCACAAAAGAAGGATGTGAGTAAATGGCATTAGAATTTATCTACGGACCGGCAAGTTGTCATCACGAAGAACCTTTAGTTGAACGAGCTCGAGATTTTTTAATTAAAGATGAAAACAATCAAGTTTTTTATTTAGTTCCAAACCATGTCAAATTTGAAACAGAGGTAGCTGTTTTAAATGATTTACATAAATTGTCACCTTTCAACAAAGCCAAAACAATGGCGATGATGCGCTTACAAGTTTTTAGTTTTACGCGTCTAGCTTGGTATTTCTTACAAAATACAGAATATTATCAAGACGAGCAGCTAACGGAAGCTGGTAATCATATGCTAATAAGAAAAGTCTTGTTAGATGAAGCAGAAAATCTTCATGTTTTTAAAGGAGAAGTAGGTCAGCCAGGTTTTATTAAGCAATTAGCAGAGTTATTTAGTGAGTTACAAGAAGGTAAAATTGAGGAACCTGATATCGAGGAGCTGCTTAGTGAATTAGGAGAAACAGCTAAAGAAAATGATTTTAAGAAAAAACTAAAAGAATTTTACTTATTATATCAAGTCTACTGCCAACAGTTAGGTCAAAGACAAGTTGGTATGACACAGTCAATCAGCTATTTAGCAGAGTATCTAAAAGACTATGATTTAAGCAATATGATGTTTGTTATTACAGGCTATTCACGTTTCACTGCCAGAGAAAAAGAATTAGTTGAGATACTTATTCGAAAAGCTGGGGAAGTAAAAATTGATTTAGTGTTAGATAGAGCCCATGTCACCAAACCTCCAGAGGGCTTAGACATGTTTTTTGATACGGGAAAACTGTATTATGAATTATATCAATATGCTCGCCATAATCAAGTGAAACTATTGAGAGATTACCATTTGAAATGTGATCAATCTCAACCGTTAACCCAACTAGATATTGCTTGGAGAGAGTCACAGAAGTTAACCCCTAATAAAGAAGTTCATCAACTATCTGAGTCATGTGTCCATCTTTGGGAAAGTGAAACACCTTTTGCAGAGATCAGTCAAGTAGCGAAAGAAATTAGAAAATTAATTGCAAGTGGCTATTGCCGTTATCAAGATATTGAGATTTTAAGCCGAGATTTACCGAGTTACCAGGCTTTAATCGAACCTGTTTTCTCTAGCCATGAAATTCCTTTTTATTTAAATAGTGAATTAGAGATGAGACATCATCCTTTAGTTGAGTTTTTAGAAACATTATTTTTAATTAAAAAACGTTACTTTAGGTACAGTGACATCATGCGATTTTTAAGAACAGAATTGTTTGTTCCTCAAGAAGAAAGTCTCTTATCATTGAAAGACTGGCAATATCAACGACAATGTCATCGTTCACAGGTTGATTTGACGGAAAATGTTGTCTTAGCTTATGGTTACGAAGGTCATGCTTGGGTTAAAGAAAAAGATTGGGTTTATGTTCAATACGATTTTGAAGAGTCAGAGGAGCGACTTGATGAAAATAGAAAAGGTCAAGAAAGTTCCAATGTTATCCGACGCCACATAAGGGATTATCTCGTTCCTTTTTACGATAGGCTAGACCAAGCTAAAACAGGGTTAGAGGCCGCCAAATTATTATATGATTTTTTATTGACGAGCGGTGTTGAGCGAGAATTATTATATTGGCGTGACCAAGACATTGAAAAAGGGCATTTGGATCAGGCAAAAATTCATGAACAAACATGGCAAGCTTTTGTTATTTTATTAGATGATTATGTCAAAATATTGGGTGATGAAGTATTTAATTTTGATGATTTTTATATGATAATTAAAACTGGTTTAGAGGGGCTGACTTACAGTAAAGTACCAACAACCTTAGATCAAGTAACGGTTTCTTCTTTAGACTTAATCCATGCTCAAAAAAATAAAGTTACCTTTGTTATTGGTACAACTGATAATGTATTACCCAAAAAAATTGAAAATAAAACATTATTATCAGATGATGAACGACAACTGTTTTCAAATTCATTAACAGATGGCAAGTTTTTAAGTAAAAATACGCAGTCTGATTTGGCAAAAGAGCCTTATATCGCGTATCTAGCTTTTCATTCAACAGATGGCAAATTATATATCACGTACCCGAGATCAAATGATCGAGTAAAAGAAATAAAACCATCTCCTTATGTTAATGTTATACAACACGCACTTAATTTGGAAATTGAACCACGATACAATAGCCCAAGTGTTGAGCATTTTTCCTTGAATCAGATTGGTACATACCGAACTTTGTTGACAGATTTGGTCAATTTGAAAAGGCGGGCTTTGGAAGAGAAACAAGAGATAGCCAATACTTGGCAAGTACTAGAAACAATCCTTGGCAAACAACCTCAGTATAACCTTTTAAGTAGAAAAATATTCAAAAGTTTAAAACATAAGAATATTTCGGAGCCATTAAAGCCAGAGTTAGTAACGTCTTTGTATGGCGAAACAATTTATGGTTCGGTTTCTAAAATTGAAAACTTTAACCAATGTCAATATAAATATTTTATGACCTATGGCTTAAAATTAAGAGAACGTGATCGATTTGAATTGAGTCCCGCGGCTACGGGTGATTTTTATCATGATGCTTTGGACCATTTATTTAAAGCATTAATTACTAAAAAGTTAGTATTAAGCGAATTGACAACAAGTCAATTAACCGAACTAACAGAAGAAGTGTTACAAAGAATTTTAGGTGACGCTAAATTTACTATTTTAACGGCAAGTAATCGAATGAATTATATTCGTTATCAACTCAGTGAAACAATAAAAAGAGTGAGTCGTGGTTTACAGCGTCAAAGTCAAATTGCCGGTTTTTCAAATGTGAAAACTGAAGTTATGTTTGGTCAGTTAGTTCAGGAAAAAGGGTTAAATAGTTTACTCATACCATTAGACAATCATAAGAAAATGGAGATTAGAGGTAAAATTGACCGATTAGATAAAATTGAAACTAAGGATAACACTTATTTAGCCGTTGTCGATTATAAGTCAAGCGATCATAGCTTTGATTATCGTGATGCTTATTTTGGTTTAGCCATGCAAATGATTACTTACTTAGATGTTGCGTTGCAAAATGCGGTTTCTCTGATTGGAACAGAAGGTGTTAAACCAGCAGGGGCTTTTTATTTACAAGTGAAAAATCCGATTTTAGAGGGAGGAACTTCTGAGGAGCAGTTAGAGAGTCAGTTACTGAAAGAATTTTCTTATAAAGGTATTTTATTAGAGGATGAGAACTTATTAGATACCTTAGACCCGACTGTAAAATCTTCTGGAAGTAGTTCTTTAGTATTTCCCTATAAAGAAACTAAAAAAGGTTACAAATCAACACAATTTGTGTCAGAAGAAGAGGTTGATTTACTGATTCAACATAACCGTGAAAATTTTAAAAAAGCAGGTAATGCTATTTTTACGGGAGAAACAGCTATTAATCCAGCCTACCGGGATAAAAAAAGAGTGGCCTGTGAGTATTGTCCGTTTAGAAGTGTTTGTCAGTTTGATGTATTGTTAAAAGAAAATAATTACAAAAGAATTGATAGTCTGAAAAAAGCAGACGCGATAAAGAAAATGACCCCATGTTCCGAAAAAGAAAATAAGCGAGGTATGCTAGATGACACAGACAAATAATATTCCTTTAAAACCAGATAATAGTCACTTTACAGATGGTCAGTGGCAAGCTATTTATGATGGTGGCGACAATTTATTAGTGTCGGCTTCTGCAGGATCTGGAAAGACGACTGTTTTAGTTCAGCGAGTTATTGAGAAAATAAAAGCTGGTATCAATGTGGATGAATTACTAATTGTAACCTACACAGAAGCTGCTGCAAAAGAGATGAAGCAACGTATTCATAGTGCTTTACAAGAGGCTATCACAAAAGAAAGTGAAATAGAATTAAAACAGCACTTCGTTCATCAATTATCATTAATACCAACGGCTAATGTTAGTACGCTTCATGCTTTTTGTTTACAAGTAATCAGAAAATATTATTATTTAATTGATATTGATCCCGTATTTCGTTTGCTAACAGATGAAACCGAAATGATTCTATTAAAAGAAGATGTTTGGGATGAACTGAGAGAAGAGTTATATGAATCAGATCAAGAGATTTTTTATCATTTAACAGCTAATTTTTCTAGTGATCGTTCGGATGAAGGGTTGATGCGTCTGATTTTTGCTTTATATGATTTCGCACGGGCAAACCCGAGTCCTAAAGGTTGGTTAGATTCACTATCTCTTGCTTATCAAACAGATGGCAGTATCACTCAGACACCTGTCTATCAAGAAATTTTAAAACCTAATTTTTTGGCTGAAACACAGCAATTAATTAATCGTGGTGAGAATTTTTTAAGACTAGTTGAAGGTGAAAAAAAATTTGAAAAACTGACACAATTGGCACAAGATGAATTAAGTTATTGGCAAACTATTCTCCGTTTTTTGAGTGAAGATAATTTGGAAGATGCATATGATTATATTAATAATAAAGTGATTTTCCCAACTTTTTCAACACCAAGAAATTTGGAGGATGAAGAGAAATATGTAAAAGATCAGGCTAAAAACTTACGTGATCAAAATAAAAATATTATCGAAAAATGGCGTAAGGATTTTTTTGCAGTCCCTCCTAAAAAAATGTTAGCAGTTATGGAAGAATCTTATGAATTAGTTGCCTATATGGCAAAAGTTGCTTATCGCTTTGATAAAGCTTACTCATCCCGAAAAAAAGAACGTAACTTAGTGGATTTCAATGACTTAGAACATTTCACCTTACGTATCTTAGCTAGTTTTGATGGTGAAAATTGGCAAGGAAGTGAGGCTTCAACATTTTATCGAAGTCTATTCAACGAAGTCTTAGTTGATGAATACCAAGATATAAATAAATTACAAGAAAGTATCTTATACTGGCTACGGCAAGCTGATTCTGAGCATGGTAATTTATTCATGGTGGGAGATGTTAAGCAATCAATTTATTCTTTTCGTTTAGCAGATCCAACCTTATTTATCGATAAATATAACAAATTTGGTGGGAATGAAGGTGGGCGTAGAATTATCTTAGCCGAAAACTTCCGTTCTCGTCACGAGGTGTTGGATTTTACCAATCTAATCTTTAAACAATTAATGAACCCTTCTGTGGGTCAGCTTGATTATGATGAGGCCGCGGAATTAGTTAATGGCTATCAAGATTTTCCTGAAGATGCACGTTTTAAGACAGAATTATTAATTTTTGAAAATAGTAACGAGGATCACGAAGGTGATGAGGTAGAAGATGTAGGGAATGACTTTCAGATTGATGATAAAACCGAAGGTGAATTGCGAATGGTTGGAAATAAAATTCAAAGTATGGTGCGAGATGAGATACCAATTTTTGATAAAAAAACAAAGACTAATCGCCCCATTAGCTACAAAGATATTGTCTTATTATCACCAACCAAAAAAAATAATTTAGTCTTATTAGATATTTTTAAAGATATGGGAATTCCTTTAAGGGTAAACGATACTCAAAATTATTTCCAAGCAACGGAAATTAAAATAATGATTTCTTTATTGACGATAGTTGACAACCCATTTCAAGATATTCCGCTAGTTTCCGTTTTACGCTCCCCTATAGTAGGACTTAAGGAAAATGATTTGGCTTTAATTCGTGCTAATTATCCTAATGGGTATTTTTATGAAGCAATGTGCCAATTTATTAATAAAAATAAGACTAACAAGACGGAGTTACTTAATAAATTAGCTAATTTTCATGAATTATTTTTAGAGTGGCGTGAACTAGCAAGACGCCAACAACTTGTGGAGTTAATTTGGCGTATATATCAAGAAACTGGTTTTTTGGATTATGTCGGTGGTATGCCAGCAGGTAAACAGCGTCAAGCTAATTTACATGCTTTATATGAGCGAGCAACTAGTTATGAAGAGATGAGTTTTAAAGGGTTATTTCAATTTGTTCGTTTTATTGAAAAAATGCAATCTAAAGATAAAGATTTAGCTGAACCAACGGACTTAAGTGATGAGGAAGATGCTGTGAGGGTGATGACTATTCATGCCTCAAAAGGCTTAGAGTTTCCAGTTGTTTTTGTTTTAGATTTAACACGTAAGTTCAACTTGATGGATTTAAATAAACCATATATTTTCGATGTTGATCTTGGAGCAGGCATACATTATATTGATGATGACCGTTTACGTTATCGCACACTTCCATTTAGCGGAATTCGTAATGAAAAACGTAAAAAATTGTTGTCAGAAGAAATGAGAAAACTATATGTTGCTTTAACAAGGGCTGAGGAAAAATTAATCTTAGTTGGTTCCTATAAAGATAAAGAGACAATGATTAAAAAATGGAGTCCTGCTGGTATGGAAGAAGGTGCTGTTCTATCCGACCAATTGCGTTTGAAAAGTAACAATTTAATGGATTGGATAGGGATGTCCTTGATGCGCCATCGTAGTATGGATCAATACCAAACAGACTATCCTACTAATAAAAAAATAACATCTGTCTTAGAACATCCTGCTAACTTTAGTATCACATTTTATAATTTAGATGATTTACGTCAAATTAGTGGTAAGATGTCTCAAGTCGAGTTGGAGGATGATTCAGAGGCAATCACGAATCAATCAGCAGTTGTTGACTTGTCAGCAGAAGAGAAAAGTTTATTATCTGAAGCTAAAGGGTTACTTGATTATCATTATGAACATGACATGGCAACTAAAACAGCAAGTTATCAGTCCGTTTCAGAGATTAAAAGAGTATTTGAAGATCCTGATAGAGTGAATTTGCTAACGTTAGATTTAAGTAAAGAGACTGCCCAAACTGTAAATAGGTTTGCTGAGGACTCTTTAGCTAAACCAAACTTTTTAACAAGTGATAAAAAATTAACTGCTGCAGAAATTGGAACAGGCACACATTTGGTGATGCAATTGATTTCGTTAGATGAAACACCGACTAAAGAAAGTTTAATAGCATTGATTGATGAATTGGTTCGAACAGAGTCATTAACGCAAAAGTTGGCTGATGAGATTAGCCTTGACCATTTATTAGCTTTTTTTCAAACAGAGTTTGGTCAACTATTGTTAAGTAGAAAAGGGACTGTTGTACGGGAACAACCTTTTTCGATGTTGCTACCAGCAAATCAAATTTTTAAAGAATATCCCAAAAAAGAGCATGATCAGATATTAATTCATGGTATTATTGATGGCTATTATGAAACTGATGATGAGTTGATTCTTTATGATTTCAAAACGGATCATGTAATGAATCCTACTAGTAAAGAAGAACTGATTCGTATTAAACAAAAATATAGTGGGCAATTACATTTATATAAAAAAGCCCTAAGTGAGGCTAAACAAAAAAATGTAACGGGTGTTAAATTAATTTTGCTTTCAACTTCTCAAATTATTGATTTTTAAAAAACAAGACTAGTTTTAGTCTTGTTTTTTTTAGGTTATTCTTGTAAGTTTTCGGTATACCAGTTATAATATTCTTTGAATGAGGGTTGTGATTTCAACGATTCTTTTGATGGTCGATGATAGACCAATGATTACATACGAGAAAGGAAGTAAATCGTGAGTAAAAAAAATTTACCTGTATATATTCAAATACATGACCAAATACGTGAAGAAATCGAAAAAGGGAAATGGGAAGTTGGCGATCGTTTACCTTCAGAGCGTGAACTAGCTATTGAATTCGGGGTTAGTCGTATGACGTTGAGACAAGCTGTACAAGCACTAGCCGATGAAGGGATTTTAGAAAGAAAGATTGGCTCTGGGACGTACGTCGCACGAGAAAAAGTCCAAGAAACCATGACAGGTACTACTAGTTTCTCGGATATTATGAAGGCACAAGGAAAAATTCCATCTAGCAAAACAGTTTCTTATTTTGTAACAACTCCCACTTCAAGTGAGATGGAAAAACTAGCTTTAGATTCAAATCAACAGATTATTCGCATGGAACGAATCCGTTATGCGGATGATTTACCTATTTGTTTTGAAGTAACTAGCATCCCATATGATTTGGTCAAGACTTATCAAAAAAAAGAAATAACGCAATCTTTATATCAAACCTTAACTAAGAGTGCACGTCATGATATTGGAAAATCAGTTCAACAAGTGACTGCTATGGTTTCTTCAGAACGTATCTCAGAATACTTAGATATAAAAAAAGGCGATGCGATCTTAAGACTGAAACAAGTGTCTTATTTTAAAGATGGCAAACCATTTGAATATGTTCGCTCTCAATATGTTGGCAATCGCTTTGAATTTATTTTAGAAAAATAGTGACAGACAGATATAGATATTACTAAGACTAAAAAAGCGCACATAATCAGTTCAACTATGTGTGCTTTTTTAGTCTTAGCCAAGGTAATCTTTTTCAAAATAAGATTTTTCCCCAAGGGATAGCTCTTGTTGCCCGTTTAATAATTCAGTTATATCGGTTTCGAAGGCAGATAATTTATTTTCATCAATCATACAAGTTAAAATAACTTTGTCAGTAAATTCGGTAGCTTTTAAATCATAGGATGAGTTAGCTAGAAAATTTTCTACTTTGCTATGTTGAGCGTAATCGACTGTTAACATTATTTCTTGCTGTAATTTACCTTCAACAATTCCGATAGAGTCAAGCGCCTCATTAACAGCACCACCATAAGCTCGGATTAAGCCACCTTTTCCTAGCTCAGTCCCGCCAAAATAACGTGTTACTACTGCTAATGTATTTATTAACTCTCTTTTTTTAAGGATTTCTAGCATTGGAATGCCTGCCGTACCACTAGGTTCACCGTCGTCACTACTTCGTTGACAGTCGCTGTTATCTCCAAGAACATAGGCATGACAATTATGACTTGCTTTCCAATGTTCTTTTTTTATTGCCTGAATTATTTCTTTTGCTTCTGTTTCTGTTTTTATCCTAAATAGAGTGCAAATAAAACGAGATTTTTTTATTTCAGTTTCATGTGTACCATCTTCTTTTACTGTCAAATATCGCGTTAACATAAAAATACCTCTTTCTAAAATTTCCTAATTTTAGTATAGTACACTGTCTAGATTAATAGCAAGAAGGGAAGGTTATTTCATAAGATGTTAAATAGTATCTTGAATAAAAATTGCCTTCATATCTTTATTAGTAGTATGATAGTAGCAGATAGATAAATGATTAGGAGTGAAATCAATGGAGCATATGGAAAAGATGACAGGTGTATTCGATGGGGAAAATTTAATACTGAGAGATGGGAAAATGATTCCTTTAAGCACAATCCAACGTTGTCGGATTGAAATGTTACCATATTTAGAGTTTCCAATTACAGTACAAGATGACGTGAAAGGTACGATAGAATCTGAAGGACGCATTATTTATCCAGTGACTGCTGACAATAAACATGAAAATAATGATTTAGTATATGGAAGTGTGCGACAAACGCGGATTGGGCATTTTTTCAACAAAGAAACAAAGGCAGTTATTAGAAAGCCAGACTTGAAAAATCCGCATCAAGTGACAACCCTAGGTTATCGTAAAATTACTCTTGAGATGAAAAATGGTGAGGAAATAAAAGTAGAGTTTGACGGCAATGGTGTTGAACTACCTGAAGAAGCTACTGTTATTATCAATCGTGATGAAAAAATTCCGTTAAAGCCGTTATTTGATAGACCGTCTCACTTTATAAATATCATAAAAAAATCAGGCATTGAAGTTTATTACTTTAATACACCGTAATAAAAAATGAAGCTAACATTATTGTTAGCTTCATTTTTTATTTTGTAAATTGATCCAACGAATTAAATCATTTTTAACTAATTCGTGTTCTGCTTCATTAAGAATTTCATGCCTTAAGTAGGTGTAAAGTTGTAATGTCACATTTTTAAAATCTTTTTTCGATAAATCGGTAGCTAGATCTTGTGGACCAATCCCAAAATTTCCAACTGGATCTTGTTCGCCACTTACGATGTAGATAGGTAGATCACGCCTTATGGAATCAGCCCAATTATCTTTAGTTGCATTTTCTGTTAGTTGAAAAAGTGTATCAAATCCATTGTTTGTAAACGTAAAACCAAGTTTAGGATCAGCGATATAAGCATCTACATTTGCTTTATTTTTTGATAACCAATCATAACTAGTTCGTTTTTCCGGAAAGTAGTTTGAAAAATTTCCAAAAGCAATTTTATCAATAAAACTGTTTACTACTTTAGGAGCTAATGAATTTAGTTTACTAGTAATATGTAAGCCTAATTTCAATTCTGGTCGCTGACCACCGGTGCCCATAATAATGGCACCATCTACATCTTGTGCATATTTTTTTAAATAATTTCTAACAATGAATGAGCCCATACTATGACCAAGAATAAAAAGTGATGCCTCAGGATAATATTCTTTTATCATATTTGTTACTAAATGAGTATCCTCAATCAATATTTTAGGACTATCTCCTTTAGAAAAATAACCTCGTATATGGGTCTCATCAGCTAAAGAATCACCGTGACCTAAATGATCATGACCAACAACAACAATATTGTGAAGATTTAAATAATTAGCTAAAGACTCATAACGTTCAATATATTCAGCCATACCATGAACAACTTGTAAAATCACTTTAGGTGCTGATTCAGTATTATCCCAAATTAGACAGTTTAATTTGGTTTGTCCATCCGTGGATAAAAGTTTAGTTGTTTTTTTCAAATAATTCACCCTTTCTAAAGAAGTATTAATGATAACTTTAGTATAAGCTATTTTTCTTTTAGTATCTAATAATATAAATGAAATTATTTGTTTTTTTCGAATATATAAGATAAAAGGAGGAGGTTGTTCTGGAATTAACAGGAAGAAGATTGCTTTTAGAAGAGATGGAGTTGGAACAGAAAGAGGACGCGCTAAGTCTATCAATAAACTCAGAAAAAGCTATGATTGATATGGGAACAGAAATAGAATGTGTAAGGTGTGGCACTCGCCATTTAAAGTCAGATGTGAGGCTGGGAGAGGAAAATAACTTTTATTATTATTGTTCAACTTGTATTCAGTTAGGTCGTGTTACAAGTAACCAATTATTGTATTTTGAAGAATGTCGTGCACCTGTTGCTAACAAACAAGAGATTAACTTATGTTGGGAAGGTCAACTGACTCAAGCACAACAAACTGTTTCCTTAAAAATAAAAAAGGCGATGTTTGACAAAACAAAATTATTAATTAATGCCGTTACTGGTGCAGGTAAGACAGAAATGCTCTTTAGTGGTATTGAACATTCTTTAAAACATGGAGCCAGGATTTGCATAGCTTCTCCGAGAGTAGATGTTTGTTTAGAGTTATACCCAAGATTTTCTAGCGTCTTTCCAGATATCGTTATCAGTTTATTATATGGCGATCAAACTGTTCCTTATCAGTATTCACCTTTTGTAATTTGCACAACCCATCAGTTGTTACGCTTTTATCATGCTTTTGATGTGTTGATAATAGATGAGGTGGATGCTTTTCCTTTAGTTAATAATTCGATGCTACAGTATGGAATTAATCATTGTAAAAAGCAACAGGCAGCTGTTATTTATCTGACAGCAACTCCTGGGAAAAAACTATTAAATACTACAAAAACAGGTGAAATAGAAGAAGTAATTCTTCCTAGTAGGTATCATGGTTTTCCATTACCATCCCCACGATTGATATGGCAATGGCGCTGGAGAGAAGTTCTGTTATCACACTTTAATTTAAGTAAGGTTTATACTCTACTTGAAAGCGAAGTAAAACAAAATCGTAGGTTATTAATTTTTTGCCCTAACATTTTATGGATGCATCGTTTTGAGCAGGTGTTAATGAAATATTTTCCACATAAAAATATTAGCGCTGTTTATTCCGCCGATAGCCAACGAAATGCTAAAGTAACTAACATGAGAGCTGGGACCATCGATTGGTTACTAACGACGACTATTTTAGAACGGGGTGTCACATTTAGCGATATTGATGTGATGGTAATAGGGAGCAATCATGATGTTTATACAGAGGCAACATTAGTACAAATTTCGGGAAGGGTAGGACGAAAAGCTACACATCCAACAGGAGCTGTTTATTTTATCCATGATGGAAAGACGCTAGCCATGATGAGATGTGTGAAACGAATAAAAAAAATGAATCAATTATCTGGATTAGGGGGATAAGAGATGGATTGTTTAGGGTGTGGTAATAGATTTCATCAACAAGTACTTGTTGGTGAAATCTTGTTAGGTGACAGCTTATTAATCAAGGAATGGTGTGAGATATGTCAAAAAGAATTAATCTTGGTAAGCAGTTACGAAGGTTGTCAAAAATGTGGTCAAATCTGTCTGGAAAAACTATGTGAAGATTGTCAAGAATGGCAGCGAATTTACGAGGATGAGTTATTTATTCATGATAGTTTATTTTTTTACAATGACGCAATGAAAGAGTGGTTTAGGAAATATAAGTTTTTAGGTGACAAACGTCTAGCTTCTTGTTTTTCTAAAGACATAGCAGCATATTTTCAGGATAAACAGGAATGGCTAATCGTTCCTATTCCTTTGGATAGAGAGAGGTTCAAAAAAAGAGGGTTTAACCAAGTGGAACACTTGTTGGATTTAGCGGGTGTTAAGTTCATACCATTATTAAAAAAAGTCGAAGGATTAGAATCTCAATCAGCAAAAACTAAGAAAGAACGTCTAGAAACGAAGCAAGCCTTTGAATTGAATGAGAAAGTAATTGGGCGGTATAAAAAGCAACTTTTAGGCATGAAAATTTTAGTTGTTGATGATGTTTATACAACAGGACGAACTATTCATCATGCTAAAGATTGTCTTAAAAAGTTACACCCAGTTATCATTAAAAGTTTTTCTTTAGCAAGATAGCTCTCATAAACTTGCCATAAATAAGAAATGATAGAGAAGCTAGACAACTCCTTTTTGATAACGTTTTATTATTGATTAAATAAAAATGTAAAAAGAGAATATAATGACAAAAACAAAAGTATATTAATTGTAATTTAATTTATTATTGGTTATAATACAGGTAGAAAGAAACTTAAAGAAAGAGTGGTCCTTCAAAGTTTCTTTAAACGGTAAACGAAAGGGGTAATTGTTATGCTAAGATTTAACATTCGAGGAGAAAATATTGAGGTAACTGATGCCATTAGAAATTACGTAGAAAAGAGAGTTTCTAAATTAGAACGTTATTTCGATAAAGATAAAGCTCCAGAAGCAACAGCTCATGTGAATTTGAAAGTTTACTCAGATAAAAATGCTAAAGTGGAAGTGACAATTCCTTTACCATATATCGTTTTAAGAGCCGAAGAAACATCTCATGATTTATATGCAAGTATTGATTTAGTTGTAGATAAATTAGAACGTCAAATCCGCAAATTTAAAACTAGAATTAATCGTAAACAACGTGAAGGAAATATCGACACACAAATGGCTGCAGTTTTCTTAAATTCTCAAGGAGAAGCAGAGAATGAGTCAGAAGAGTCAGATTTAGAGATTGTCAGATCAAAACGTCTATCACTTAAACCAATGGATAGCGAAGAAGCTGTTTTACAAATGAACATGTTAGGACACAACTTCTTTATCTTTGAAGATGCTGAAACAAATGGAACAAGCATCGTTTACCGTCGTAAAGATGGCAAGTATGGTTTAATTGAAACAAATTAAGAAAGGACCAAGGCGTACAAGCCTTGGTCTTTTTTGATTTGCATAAAAAATTGTATATAAAAGTGAGCATTTACAAGGAAAATGGATAGTGTTTAAAAGGAATAAGTCATTAAAAATAGTTTCCTTTTCAATCTAATAATGCTAGAATGAGAGAGATAGATTCAAAGTAACTATGAATAGGAACGTAGATAAAATGAAATAGTTTTATTTATATTAAGAGGGGAAGACTAGAATGGCGAATTTTCTAAAAAAAATGGTTGAAAGTGACCGTAAAGACTTAAAACGCTTAAAAAAAATAGCAAATAAGGTCGATAAACATGCAGATGAGATGTCTAATTTAACCGATCAAGATTTAAAAGCAAAAACAGATGAATTTAAAAAACGTGTTTCTCAAGGTGAGACTTTAGATCAATTGTTACCAGAAGCCTTTGCTGTTGTTCGTGAAGCAGCCAAACGTGTTCTTGGTTTATATCCATATAAAGTCCAAATAATGGGTGGAGCTGTTCTTCATGATGGAAATATTCCAGAGATGAAAACAGGTGAAGGTAAAACTTTAACAGCGACAATGCCAGTATATTTAAATGCTTTGACAGGTAAAGGGGTACATGTTGTTACTGTCAATGAGTATTTATCGACGCGTGATGCCAGTGAAATGGGAGAATTATACAATTTCTTAGGATTAACAGTAGGACTTAATTTAAATGCTAAGGGATCAGATGAAAAACGGACAGCATATGCTTGTGATATTACATACAGTACCAATAGTGAATTAGGCTTTGATTATTTACGTGACAACATGGTAGTGTATCGCAATGATATGGTTCAGCGTCCATTAAATTATGCAATTGTTGATGAGGTCGATTCAATCTTGATTGATGAAGCAAGAACACCATTGATTATTTCTGGCCAAGCTGAAAAATCAACCGCTTTGTATACTAGAGCAGATAACTTTGTTAAAGGGTTGAAAGCTGATGTGGATTACAAAATCGATGTACAGTCAAAAACAATTGCGTTAACTGAAACAGGTATTTCAAAAGCGGAAGAAAAATTTGGAATTGATAATTTATATGATATTGAAAATACTGCTCTAACACATCATGTAGACAATGCTTTACGAGCAAATTATATTATGTTGTTAGATATTGATTATGTGGTTGAAGATGGCAAAATTATGATTGTTGATCAGTTTACCGGTCGTATCATGGAAGGTCGTCGTTATTCAGATGGCTTACACCAAGCAATTGAATCAAAAGAAGGTGTAGAGATTGAAGATGAGTCCAAAACAATGGCCAATATTACTTATCAAAACTTCTTTAGAATGTACAATAAATTGTCAGGTATGACAGGTACTGCTAAAACAGAAGAAGAAGAATTTAGAGAAATCTATAATATGCAAGTTATTCAAATCCCAACCAACCGTGAGATAGCACGTGATGACCGTCCTGACTTACTGTATCCTACTTTACCAAGTAAGTTTAAAGCAGTTGTGCAGGATATTAAAGAGCGTCATCAGACAGGACAACCGATTCTTGTCGGGACTGTTGCAGTTGAAACGTCAGAATTACTTTCAGAATTATTGAATAAAGAAAATATTCCGCATGAAGTTTTAAATGCTAAAAATCACTTTAAAGAAGCTGAAATCATTTTAAATGCTGGTCAAAAAGGAGCGGTGACAATCGCTACTAACATGGCTGGTCGTGGAACGGATATTAAGCTTGGATTAGGCGTTAAAGAATTAGGTGGTTTAGCTGTTATTGGGACTGAACGACATGAATCACGTCGTATTGATAATCAGTTACGTGGACGTGCCGGTCGTCAAGGAGATCCCGGTGTGACACAATTTTATTTATCATTAGAAGATGATTTGATGAAACGTTTTGGTTCAGAAAAAGTTCAAGCGATGTTAAGTCGTTTTAAAATTGCTGAAGAAGATGCAGTTATTCAAAGTAAAATGATCACAAAACAAGTTGAAGGTGCTCAAAAACGTGTTGAAGGTAATAACTATGACACACGTAAAAATGTCTTACAGTACGATGATGTGATGCGTGAACAACGCGAAATCATCTATGGTCAACGTAATGATGTAATTATGGCAGAAGAGAGTTTGTCAGATGAGCTAATGGGAATGGTTGAAAGAACGATTGACCGTGTGGTGACAGATCACACGACAGCACCTGAAAAACGTGATTGGAATTTAGGTGGCATTGTTGATTTTGCAAGTAGTTGTTTAGTTCATGAAGATGATATTAGCTTAGGTGACATCGTTAAGAAAAAACCAGATGAAATCAAAACTTATTTATTAAATCTTGCTCGTAATGAGTTTAATAAAAAAGTTGAGGCTTTAAATGGAGACGGTCAGTTATTAGAATTTGAAAAAGTTGTTATTTTACGAGTTGTTGACATGAAGTGGACCGATCATATTGACTCAATGGATCAATTGAGAGAATCAATTGGGTTGCGTGCTTATGGTCAAAATAATCCCTTAGTTGAGTATCAACAAGAAGGTTTCCGCATGTTTGAAGAAATGATAGGCGCAATTGAATATGAAGTAACACGTTTATTTATGAAATCAGAAATTAGACAAAATGTTCAACGTGAACAAGTTGCTCAAGGTCAACCAGCACAACCAACCGCAGAACAAGGTCGTGTTGAGTCAGATCAACGTAAAAAACCAATTACTTCAGATAAAGTTGGTAGAAATGATTTCTGTCCATGTGGTAGTGGTAAGAAATTTAAAAACTGTCATGGTAAAGAAGTTTAATTAGTTAGTCAATGCGGTTTGGTTAATTCCAAACCGCATTTGCTTTGTTTTCAGGGAGGAAAATATGATAGAGATAAGTGAATTAAGAAATAATATAGAGGTAGCGTGCACGAAAATAAATGATTTTAGGGGGTCTCTTTGACTTAGATGCCCTAGAAGAACAGCTTGCTAATTTAGAAGATCAAATGTCATACCCAAGTTTTTGGGATGACAATGAGGCAGCCCAAGTTGTCATCAACGAAAGTAATCAACTGAAGAATAAGTTTCAAGCATTTAACAACCTAGCGGATGAACAAGAAGAGCTGGCAGTTATGCTAGATATGTTGCAAGAAGAGCCTGATGAAGAATTAGAAACAGAACTACAGGTAAGGATAGAGGCACTAGAGCAGGCATTGCAAGCTTATGAACTACAACAATTATTAAGTGAGCCATACGATAAAAATAATGCGATTATCGAGCTACATCCTGGAGCAGGTGGAACAGAATCCCAAGATTGGGGTGATATGTTACTTAGAATGTATACACGTTGGGCCAAAAATCATGAGTTTAGTGTCGAATACCTAGATTACACTGCTGGAGAAGAAGCAGGCATCAAAAGTGTCACGCTTTTAATCAAGGGTTATAATGCCTACGGCTATTTAAAATCTGAAAAAGGCGTGCATCGTTTGGTTAGAATTTCTCCTTTTGATTCTGCTGGGAAACGGCATACTTCTTTTTGTTCGGTTGATGTGATGCCTGAATTGAATGATGATATTGAAATTGAAGTGAATTCCGACGATATTAGGATGGATACTTTTAGAGCTAGCGGTGCTGGAGGACAACATATTAATAAAACGGATTCTGCGGTTAGATTAACCCATGAGCCAACTGGTATTGTTGTATCAAGTCAGGCGCAGAGATCGCAGTTAAAAAATAGAGAACAAGCTATGAGTATGTTGAAGGCTAAACTATATCAATTAGAAGTTGAAAAACAAGAACAAGAAGCAGCAGCTTTACGGGGCGAACAATTGGAGATTGGTTGGGGATCACAAATCAGATCATATGTCTTTCATCCATACTCTATGATTAAAGATCATAGAACCAGCGCTGAGACGGGAAATACGCAAGCCGTTATGGATGGTGATTTAGACTTGTTTATTGATGCCTATTTACGCTTGAAGTTAGCATAGAGGATATGAAATAATTTTGTAAAACTTTTTTTCTGAAATAATGTTATAATAATCAGTACTAAAAAGAAAAGTAGTGTGATTACTATTGAAAGATAGGAGAAAAATCCATGATTGAAATGCAGAATGTAAGAAAAAAATATTCCAATGGCACCACAGCAATTAAAGATTTAACAGTTAAGGTAGAAGCTGGAGAATTTGTGTATGTCGTAGGCCCAAGTGGTGCCGGAAAGTCTAGTTTTATTAAAATGATGTACCGTGAAGAAAAAGCGACAAGTGGACAAATTAATGTATGTGGCTACAATTTAATGAAATTAAAAGATAAGAAAGTTCCCTTGTTACGACGTGAAATTGGGATTGTTTTTCAAGACTATAAATTGATTCCATCAAAAACTGTATATGAAAACGTGGCTTATGCGATGGAAGTCATTGGCAAGCGTCCACGCGAAATACGTCGCCGTGTTAATGAGGTTTTAGGGTTAGTAGGATTGTCCCATAAAGCCAAAAGTTTCCCAAGTCAACTTTCTGGTGGGGAACAACAACGTGCCGCGATCGCACGAGCTATTGTCAATGTTCCTAAACTATTAATTGCGGATGAGCCAACTGGAAATTTAGACCCAGAAAATTCTTGGGAAATTATGAAGTTATTGGAAAAAATCAATACGCAAGGAACAACAATTGTAATGGCAACACATAATAGTACAATTGTGAATACGATTCGCCACAGAGTTATTGCCATTGAAGAAGGTCAAATTATTAGAGACCAATACGAAGGGGAGTATGGTTACGATGATTAGAACATTATGTCGTCATTTAGGTGAGAGTCTCAAAAGTTTAAAACGTAATGCCTGGCTTTCGATAGCATCAATCAGTGCTGTGACAATAACCTTGATTGGAGTGGGTATTTTCTTATCTGTTATGCTAAACGTTACAAAATTAGCAAAAGATGTTGAATCAACTGTTGATGTTTCAGTTTTTGTTGAAATCGGGACAAGTAAAAAAGAACTTAGTAAATTAGAAACTGAGTTGAAAAACTTGGATGATGTTAAAACAGTCACATTTTCTGGAAAAGACGAACAGTATGACCGTCTAGTCACAACTATGGGAGATAGTTGGAATCTGTTTACACGTGAAGATAATCCACTACACGATGTTTTTATAGTTAGCCCAAAAACGCCAGAGTTATCTAAAAAAATTCAAGAAGAAATTTCAGATTTTGATAATGTTTTTAAAGCGGATTACGGTGGACTTTCTTCCGATAAAATCATGATGATTTCTCGAGGGGTACAAAAGTGGGGCTTAATTGCTTCAGTTATTTTGTTAGTAGTTGCGATATTCCTAATTTCTAATACAGTTCGAACAAGTATTAGGATGAGAAAACCAGAGATTCAAATTATGCGCCTGGTAGGAGCTAAAAATAGTTTTATTCGTTGGCCATTCTTTTTTGAAGGGACTTGGATTGGTATTTTAGGCTCGATTATTCCTATGATTTTAATGTCTGTTATTTATCCTAAGGTTTATGTTCTATTGAATAGTGAATTATTTAATGCTGGTTACACGCTACTTGCACCTAATAGCTTGATTTTAAAGATAAATTTGGGAATGTTAGCATTAGGGATAGTGATTGGTTCAATTGGTTCAATTTTTTCAATGGGACGTTTTTTAAGAATATAATCATCTACTTAACAGTTAAATGATCATTTCATTTTATAAATATAATAGAAAAAGGACTCCCGTCGGAGTCCTTTTTCTATTATAAGGGATGATAATGTCACTTCATAAACAGATTTGGGGAATTAGTTATATGAAGTGTGAAATGGTTTTCAATAAATGGAAGGTAGGTTATGTCGGTATTAACCCGACAATATATTCAATTTTTCTGGTAGGATTAGGGGAAATAACCATAATTGCTTGAACTACCCTACCAATCTATTTAAAAGAAAACATTTCATACATATTATACCATATTGTTATTATTAAATGTCTAATCAGCCAAATAACTTATCATACTCACTGTTTATTCTTAGAGAATTATTATCTTCTATTGTAAATTACAGGTTATTTTCACTATTTTTGTGTATATAAATATAAAGCTTGCTTTTTGCTTTCAAAGGCATTATGTTTATATCAGATAGCCAAACATTAAAATTTGATTAAAGAAAAAGGTTATCGAAGCATAAGTAATTAGTGTAGAGATAGGAGTTGGAAAGTAGTGAAAAAATATATCCATCTGTGTTATCTAGTTTTAGGAGTGCTGTTATTGTCAGGTTGTAAAGTAGATAATGGCGAATCACTAAATGCCGTAGGATCATCTGCGATGCAACCATTAGTAGAAGCTGCTGGTGAGCAATATAGTGGCGAAAATTTTGGGAAATTTATCAATGTTCAAGGTGGTGGAAGTGGTACAGGATTGAGTCAGGTTCAATCTGGCGCTGTTGAAATCGGTAACTCAGATTTATTTGCTGAAGAAAAGACAGGGATAAATGCAAAGGAATTGATCGATCATAAAGTAGCAGTAGTTGGCACAACCCCTATTGTAAATAAAGAAGTTGGGTTGACAGATATTAGCTTATCAGATTTGAAACAAGTTTTTACAGGTAAGGTCACTAATTGGAAAGAAATTGGCGGTAATGATTTAGACATAGTGATTATCAATCGCGCTTCGGGGAGCGGGAGCCGTCAAACCTTTGAAGCAGCTGTTTTAAAGGGCGAACAAGCGGTTAAATCACAAGAACAAGAATCAACAGGAATGGTGAGACAAATTGTTAGTACCACACCAGGTGCTATCAGTTATGTTGCTTTTTCTTATGTAACAGATGAGGTTCATGCTTTGTCGATTGATAAGATTAAAGGAACAGATCAAAATGTTATGATAAACAAATGGCCAATTTGGTCATATGAGCATATGTATACAAAAGGAAAGCCAACTGGTTTAACAGCCGAATTTTTAGATTATATGTTATCAGATGAGATTCAGCAAAAAGTTGTACCACAATTAGGCTACATTCCGGTTGATAAAATGGAAATTGAGCGTCATTCAGATGGTGAAATTACTTCTGTCAGCAAATAATAACTATTAAAATTGGCTAAGTGATTATGATCATCCTAGTATCGTCATTAAAACCAAGAATTATGTGAGATGAATAGGAGGCTTTATCTTGGAAGATATCCGTAATGATTTACTAAAAGTATCAAAGAAGGCTAAATTAGAAAAAATTGGGAAGGCAATTAGCTTTTTATGTATTGCTTTTATTGTTGCT
Organism: Vagococcus intermedius; assembly: GCF_029144185.1. NCBI lineage: Bacteria > Bacillati > Bacillota > Bacilli > Lactobacillales > Enterococcaceae > Vagococcus > Vagococcus intermedius. The sequence continues at coordinate 940,481 of NZ_CP110232.1, forward strand.
GTAGTATTAGCAATTTTCTATTTCGTAGCAAGCAAAGGCTTGGCAACCTTTTTTAAAGATGGTATCAATATTTTTGATTTTTTATTTGGAACAGAATGGAGCCCGGGTAATTTGGGAGAGGATGGTAAACCTCTAGTTGGAGCTTTGCCAATGATTTTGGGTTCGTTTACTGTAACAATACTTTCAGCGCTAGTAGCTACTCCTTTTGCCATTGGTGCAGCTATCTTCATGACAGAAATTTCTCCTAAGTGGGGGGCTAAAATTTTACAACCAGTTATTGAATTATTAGTAGGAATCCCTTCAGTTGTCTATGGTTTTATCGGATTGTCAGTAATCGTTCCTGCTATTAGATCTATTTTTGGTGGGAGTGGATTTGGGATATTAGCTGGGACCTTCGTATTATTTGTAATGATTTTGCCAACAGTAACCTCGATGACGACAGATGCCTTAAAATCTGTCCCTAGACATTATCGTGAAGCTTCTTTGGCCTTAGGTGCAACTCGTTGGCAGACTATATATAAAGTTGTTCTTCGTTCGGCTATTCCAGGTATCTTAACAGCAGTTGTTTTCGGCATGGCTCGTGCTTTTGGTGAAGCCTTAGCGATTCAAATGGTAATTGGAAATGCTGCATTAATGCCTCATAATTTAACAACGCCTGCGGCTACTTTGACAAGTATTTTAACAATGGGAATAGGGAATACTATTATGGGAACCTTAGAAAATAATGTCTTATGGTCCTTAGCGTTGTTACTATTATTAATGTCACTATTCTTTAATATTATGATTCGATTAATTGGGAAGAAAGGGGCAATGAAATAATGTCGCCAAAAAAAGCTGATAAATTAGCAACAGGAATATTATATGCGATTGCTAGTATTATTGTTTTGATATTAGCTAGCTTATTACTATATATCTTAGTTAGAGGAGTCCCACATATTAGTTGGGAATTTTTGACCCAAAGGTCTCGAACCTTTCAAGCAGGTGGCGGGATAGGTATTCAGTTATTTAACTCGTTTTATCTGTTATTAATTACTATGATTATCAGTGTGCCAATTTCATTAGGTGCAGGGATTTATTTATCGGAGTACGCGGGCAAAAACTGGGTTACAGACATGATTAGAACCGCTATTGAGATTTTAAGTTCGTTACCATCTGTTGTAGTCGGTTTGTTTGGTTTTTTAGTTTTTGTTGTGCAAGCAGGTTTAGGTTTTTCGATTATTTCAGGAGCATTAGCTTTAACCTTTTTCAACCTACCATTATTGACTCGAAATGTGGAAGAGTCACTAAAAACAGTTCATTTTACACAGCGTGAGGCGGGACTTGCTTTAGGCTTATCTCGTTGGGAAACAGTCATTAAAGTGGTTGTTCCAGAAGCTTTACCAGGTATCTTAACAGGGTTAATATTAGGCGCAGGGCGTATATTTGGTGAGGCTGCTGCCTTGATTTATACTGCGGGGCAAAGTGCTCCAGCCTTAGATTTTTCAAATTGGAATCCTTTAAGTATTTCTAGTCCATTAAATATTTTTAGACAAGCCGAGACGCTTGCTGTCCATATTTGGAAAGTCAATAGTGAGGGAACAATGCCTGATGGTGTCCAAGTTTCAGCCGGTGCATCAGCAGTGTTAATTATTGCAGTGTTACTATTTAATATGATTGCTCGATTTTTAGGGAAAAAACTACATAAAAAAATGACATCAGCCTAATAAGGAGTCTATAACATGAGAGAATATGATTTAAATGAACGAAACATTATAAAATTAACTGACGCGCATCAAAAAGTCGCGATTGCTACCAATGATTTACACGTCTGGTATGGACAAAATGAAGCGATTAAGGGGGTTAGTCTTGAGTTCGAAAAAAATAAAATAACTTCATTAATAGGTCCGTCAGGCTGTGGGAAATCAACATATCTTCGGTCACTTAATCGTATGAATGATGAGATTAGTGGGACTAAAGTAACAGGTGAAATTATGTATCAAGGGATTGATATTAATAGTTCTAAAGTAGATGTCTATGAAATGAGAAAGCATATTGGGATGGTTTTTCAACGACCGAACCCTTTTAGTAAGTCAATTTATGGTAATATCACATTTGCTTTGAAACAACATGGTCTAACAGATAAGCAAGAATTAGATGAGATTGTAGAATCTAGCTTAAAACAAGCTGCTTTGTGGGATCAAGTGAAGGACAACCTACATAAGAGTGCTCTAGCTTTATCTGGTGGACAGCAACAACGCTTATGCATTGCACGTGCTATCGCAATGAAACCAGATGTTTTGTTATTAGATGAACCAGCCAGTGCGTTAGATCCAATTTCAACCAGTAAGGTAGAAGAAACATTGATAAACTTGAAGCAAGATTATACGATAGCAATAGTCACTCATAACATGCAACAAGCCGCTAGGATTAGTGATTATACGGCGTTTTTCTATATGGGAAATGTATTAGAATACGACGAAACAGCAAAGGTTTTTACAAGACCTAAGGTTAGAGCAACAGAAGACTATGTTTCAGGACATTTTGGGTAGGAGTGAGACTATGACAATCATTGAATCAAAAGATTTACATCTGTTTTATGGTGAAAAAGAAGCACTCAAAGGAATTGATCTGGCCTTTAATCAAGGTGAAATTACAGCTTTAATCGGACCCTCCGGTTGTGGTAAATCAACTTTTTTACGCTCGCTCAATCGTATGAATGACTTGATACCCAATGTGACGATTAAGGGTGATATAACATTTAAAAATAAAAATATTTATGCTGAAGAGACTGATCTTGTTGAGTTACGTAAACAAGTTGGCATGGTATTTCAACAACCGAATCCCTTTCCCTTTTCGATTTATGAAAATGTGATATATGGTTTAAGGTTAGCAGGTAAGACTAATCGCCAAGAGTTAGACCAAATAGTAGAAGAAAGCTTAAAGGCTGCTGCCGTTTGGGACGATGTTAAAGATAAGCTACATAAAAGTGCTCTGTCACTCTCAGGAGGGCAGCAACAAAGAGTCTGTATCGCCAGGGTGTTGGCAGTTAAACCAGAAGTGATTTTATTAGATGAACCAACTAGTGCGTTGGATCCTGTTTCAAGTGGTAAAATTGAAAATATGTTGTATGAATTAAAGAATGATTATACAATGATAATGGTGACACATAATATGCAACAAGCGTCACGATTATCTGATAAAACAGCCTTCTTTTTAAATGGCGATTTAATAGAGTATGATAAAACTAAAAAAATATTCTTGAATCCTACTAAAAAAGAAACAGAAGATTATATTACAGGTAAATTTGGTTAAGGAGGAAAATCATGTTACGCACACAATTTGAAGATGACTTAAAAAATTTGCATCAAAAGTTTTATAGCATGGGACAATTAGTTAGTACAGCTGTATTTAAATCGGTTAAAGCCTTTATCAAACATGATAAAGAAATTGCATACGGGGTTATTGATGAGGATCAACAAATTAACGAGTTAGAAGTGCAATTAGAAAAAAAGAGTTTGGAAATGATTGCCTTACAACAACCTGTTACAACAGACTTAAGAATTATTATTACCGTGATGAAAGCAAGTTCTGATTTAGAAAGAATTGGCGATCATGCTGTATCTGTTGCTAAATCAACGATAAGGGTTAAAGGGAATGCACGTATTATTGAAGTTGAGGAAAAAATTTCAGAGATGGCGGATGCAGTAAAACTGATGGTCGATAATGTCTTGGATGCTTACATCAATGAAGATGCTGAAAGAGCAAAAGAAATTGCTAAAAGTGATAGTGAGGTCAATGCGTACTTTAAAGAAATCTACGATATGACTATCAAAGAAATGAAAGAGAATCCTAATACAGTTATTGGTGGGACGGATTACTTACAAGTTGCGGGGTTTTTAGAGCGAATAGGTGATTATGTTACTAATATTTGTGAGTGGATAGTCTATTTGAAAACAGGTAAGATCTTAGAATTAAATACAAATCGTGATGATGAAATCGATTAAAAAAGGAAGTAGCTATTAGCTACTTCCTTTTTTACTATTTAGTTGATGCACTTATCTAAGTCAGCAATTAAATCGTCACAATCCTCAATTCCACATGAAAAACGTAGCAGGGTAGGTGTTACGCCCATTTTCAAACGTTCTTCCTCAGGCATACACGCGTGTGACATCATCCATGGGTAAGATAAGATGCTTTCAACGCCACCTAAACTAACAGCGACAATTGGAACTTGACAATTATCAAATAGTGCTTTGACTTGATCAGTATTTTCTAATTCGAACGAAAGAACAGCTCCCCCGTCACTAGCTTGTTTCATATGAACATCATGATTAGTATGAGAGGCCAAACCTGGGTAATAAACAGTTTTGACTTGTACTTTTGATTCTAAAAATTCAGCTAACTGTAACGCATTAGAAACAGATTTTTCCATGCGTAACCCCATTGTTTTAACGCCACGTAATAATAACCAAGCGTCCTCAGTTCCTAGTGTCCCACCTAGTGCTTTCTGATGGGTTTTTAACTGTGGGTAGATTTCTTCATTGTTGGTAGCTAACAATCCTGCTACAACATCACTGTGTCCATTAATGAATTTAGTAGCACTATGGATAGCGATGTCAATCCCTAATTCTAAAGGATGTTGCGCTAGTGGCGTCATAAAGGTATTATCACAAGCTGTTAAAATACCATGTTGTTTGGCAATATTAGCAACCGCTTCTAAGTCGGTAATTGTTAATAAGGGATTGGATGGGGACTCAAGATAGAACATTTTAGTGTTATCTTGTACTGCTTCTTCCCATTCCCCTACATTGGATTCATCTACGAAGGTACATTCAACACCAAAGCGAGATAAGAAGTCTGTAACGGTTTGATAGGTTCCGCCATAAATATTTTTACCTAATACTAAATGATCCCCGTTTGATAATAAGAATAATACCGAGTTGATTGCAGCCATTCCGGATGAAAAAGCTAAGCCATACTTGGCATTTTCCAAAGCAGCAATACACTTTTCAGCCGCATCGACAGTTGGATTAGCAAATCTACTATAACTATAACCAGTGTGATTGAAGACATCTTTTTGATGAAAAGTAGATGTTTGGTATTTAGGAATTGAAGAGGCACCTGTTTCAGAGTCGATGACAGGGTAACCATGTAACAGTTTAGTATTGATATTCATTATGAGTTCCTCCATTTTAGTTACGACTTATTTGTGATAAAAAAAATTATCACAAATATAAAAATCTTTCACTACGAAAATAACACGTTTTGAAAACGCTTGTCAACAGTTCCCGATGAAATAAATTTATATAATTTTTTTAATACTATTAGAAAAATTTAATAATTCAAGTTGATTTGCTCATAATTAAACAAGAATCTCTTAAGCTTGGTGTGGGGGGATTTTAAAAAGAGCGCCAGCATTAATCTTCAACTTGACAACGCTTTCTTCGTGTGGTAAATTCCAATTGTAAAAAAATTATTATAAAGATAATTATTTATTAAACGGACTATTTTAAATAAGTTCGACAGAGGTTCAGTATTTGTTATTTTTATTTTTTATTATATGTAGTAATATTAAGAAGTATTTAAGAAGTATTTAAACTTAAGGAGGAAATAACAATGGGAAAAATTCCAGCAGCAATCGGACCATATTCAGTTTATAGAGAGGTGGGCGATTTAGTTTTTGTATCAGGACAATTACCTGTTGATGGTAACACTGGTGAATTTCCATCAAGTGAATTTGAAAGTCAAATCAAACAAGTAATGGAAAATATGAAACTAGTCTTAGAAGAAATGGGTGCTAACTTTGATCAAGTGGTTAAAACAACTTGTTTTTTAAAAGACTTAAACGATTTTGGCGTATTTAATGAGGTTTATGGTTCTTATTTTGGAACAGAATTCCCAGCACGCTCAGCTTTTCAAGTAGCTAAATTACCTAAAGATGCCTTAGTAGAAATTGAGTTTATCGTGAATAAAGGGGCTTAATTTTTCATTTTATTAAGATAGTGGAGGAAAGTTATGGAAATTGTTGTGATTGGTGGGATTGCTGCCGGTATGAGTACGGCAGCCAAAGCAGCTCGGACAAATCGTGAAGCAAACGTAACAGTTATTGAAAAAGAAAATTATATTTCTTTTGGCGCATGTGGACTCCCTTATTATTTAGGGGGGCAATTTGATGATAAGTCAGAAATGTTTGCCCGAACACCTGAACAGATGGAAAAATCAGGAATTAATTTAATGTTAGAACACGAGGTAACAAGTATCGACTTTGTGACTAAAACAGTGACAATGACTAATTTAAAAACAGATAACGTTGTGATAAAACAATATGATCGTTTGATGATAGCTACAGGTGCACAGCCAATTGTGCCGCCTCTAAACGGGATAGAAGCAGAGAATGTTTACACTATTACTAAGTTTGAAAATGTTGATCGTTTAAAAAAACTAATATCATCCGTTAAGGATATTGTAGTGATCGGTGGAGGGTTTATTGGAGTAGAAGTCGCTGATCAGTTAGCCTTACAGGGGAAAAATGTTCATCTGATTGAGGCAGGTTCAACTATTATGAGTGGGCCTTTTGACCCTGAATTTTCTCAAAAACTACAAGGGGCGATTGAAGAAGAAGGCATTCAAGTTCATATAGAGGAAATGGCACAAGAGTTGATTCTGGATGATAAGGGAAAAGTTGTCTCAGTTAAAACAGACAAAGGAAATTATTCAGCGGATGCTGTGATAGTAGCAATCGGTTTTAGACCTAATACCAGCTTTATTCGTCAGGATTTCTTAACATTGCCAAATGGGGCCATTGTGATTGATCAATATGGACGGACCTCTGTTCCTGATGTATTTGCAGCAGGTGATTGTGCAAGTGTCCCTCATCGTTTATTAGGAGACAGTTATATTCCACTAGCTACCACTGCTAATAAATTAGGTCGAATTGTGGGGACTAATATAGCCGTTGATGAAACTGATATGCAAGCTTACGTTGGGGCATTAGGAAGTAGCGCGATCAAGGCAGGTGCTTATGAAGCGGCCAGTACTGGTTTGACAGAAAAGCAAGCTAAAGCAAAAGGCTTAAATTATAAAACGACTTGTATTGAAACTAACAATCATTCTAATTACTACACTACCCAAGAAAAAATCATGATTAAATTAGTTTATGATGCTGAGACATTTGTTTTATACGGAGCACAATTATTCGGGAAAAATGAAACAGTTTTACGAGCTACAGGGCTAACAACCGCTATTCATGCAGGATTGACAACGAAAGAATTAGGTTTTATCGATTATGCTTATGCACCGCCATTTGCTTCAACTTGGGAAGCAATTAACGTCGCAGCCAACACCGCCAAATAAAAGGAGATGTTAGATAATGATAAACGAGCCGTTTTTCACGCAATTTTTGAAGGTTAGCAATTTTTATACAATAGGAGCAATTTTCTTATTAATTGTAGCAATTTTTTTTCTAAAAGGATTAAAAAATAAAAAAGTAAACTTTTCAAAACGAATGATTATTGCGCTAGTTATTGGACTAGGTATCGGGATAATCGTTGATTTAATTGGTGGCGATAGCACGACCTATTTAGAGTTTGGCCGAATTGAAATTTCAACCTGGTATGGGTTAATTGGAACAGGATTTTTGAAGTTAGTTCAATTATTAGCAATTCCTGTTGTTTTTTTATCAATCATTAAAGTTGTGGTTGATGTGCAAGGGGAGCGTTTAAAAACTTTGACAGGTAAAACTTTTTTTTCTCTACTAAGTACGACAGCAGTATCAGCAGCTGTAGGCATTTTAGTCGTTAAGTTATATAACTTAAAAGGAGCAGATTTTGCTGGTCAGTTAGCAGAACAAAAAGTTGAATCAATGGGGAACATTGCCGCTCAAAGTTTTCCTGAGTTTTTTTTGAATTTAATACCAAATAATATTATGGCCGTTATGGGAGACAATGGGAGTATCGTTTCAGTTGTAATTGTTGCAGCGCTTTTCGCAAGTGCTATTCGGTTTTTACAAGTAAAAAAACCGGAACAAGTGGCGCCATTTGTTACCTTATTAGATTCATTAAAGGTAACGGTTAACTCAGTATTAACTAATATTATTAAATTAATGCCGTATGGTGTTGTTGCTTTGGTTGGAAACACTATTATTTCTAATGGTTTGAATTCTATTACAGGGATGTTAGGTTTCATTTTAGCGTTATATACAGGCGTTATCATTATGTTAATTATCTATGTAATTATTTTGTTAGTTTTAGGTGTAAGCCCGATTATTTTTTATAAGAAAGCTTTCACAACATTGTTATTTGCATTTTCATCACGTTCGAGTGTAGGGACTTTGCCCTATACACTTAAAACCTTAGAAAATGACATGGGGGTCTCAAAAGAAACTTCCAATTTTGTTGGCACGCTAGGGACCGCTGTCGGAATGAACGGCTGTGCTGGTGTCTTTCCTGCCATGTTAGGGGTATTGATTGCATCAGCTGTTGGGACAGAAATGACTTTTTCTTTTTATGTCTTAGTGATAGTGGTAGTAACAGTTGGATCAATTGGAATTGCCGGTGTTCCTGGAACGGCAACTGTTGCCGCAACGGTAACTTTAAATGGTTTGGGTTACGGTCATACTATTGCAAGTATTGGAGCTATTTTTGGTATTGACCCGATTATTGATATGGGGCGTACTATGCTAAATGTGGCCGGTTCAATGGTATCAGCTATTATGGTTGACAAGTGGGAAGGTACGTTTGATAAAGAAGCCTTCAGCCAATCAATTGAAACAAAAGAGTAAAAAAAACTCACAATATTATATTGTGAGTTTTTTTTACTCTTTTGTTTCAAGAATTTTTAAATAGCGATAAACACTAGGTTCAGAAATATTCATAATATCTGCCACACGGGCTACAGCGCCCTTAATTTGAAAGACTCCTTTTTCCTCTAATGTTTTGATGATTTCTAATTTTAGTTCCTTACTTAAAATGATTTTTTGCTCTAATAAGTCTGGTGAGACAATAGCATAAATCATTCCTTCTATTGAATCTTCTAAAATTTCGACCGAATCAATTTTAAGGATTTCTGGCGTATTTTGACAAGGACGAGGATAATCATTTAGTGAGTGTGACGTTAAACCAGCTAAAGCTAATAGTTCATAAGAAAGTTCTTCATAACGGTGAGTATCTTGATTAATACAGAGCATTCCTTCTAGTTCTTGGTATTCGTTCTTAATAAAAAAAGTAGACCCTTTCAAATTCGTCCCATTAACAGTTTGAGTTTTATAGTCAGTTACAAAGTCTTTATCAATGTAAGTACCTGACTTGATTAACTCTAAAGCGAAACCTGTAATAGGAGAATTGACTGTTCGACCGCTAACATGGTTATTTTCAATTGCCGCGATATGGTAATTATCAGTTTCCAATACATGGAAAATTATTTCATAATTTTCTCCAAGGGTAGCACCTAAAAATTTAGTTAATGAGGAGTAAAAGGCGATTTGATTAATATTCATAAATAATATCTCCTAAATTATTATGTCATTTAAAATTAGAATAACATAAAAATAGACAAGATGCATTTCGTTTTTTTTACACGCTGCCAGATTGAAAACTAAAAAGTAGTAGGAAAATTATCTTTAGTTGATTGTCATACTAGTTAAAGTATTATAAACTAAAACTACTTAATTTTATTATTTGATAGCGGAAGGAATTAGTATGGAAAAATATATTTTAGTAATTGACCAAGGAACTACTAGCACTCGTGCCATTTTATTTGATAAAGAGGGAAACGATGTGGCTAAAGCTCAGGAAGAATTTCCTCAATATTTCCCACAACCTAGTTGGGTAGAACATGATGCCAATGAGATCTGGCAAAGTGTATTGAATGTTATTACAAAAGTCATGGAAGAAGGGCAGATTAAACCTAGTGATCTTGATAGTATTGGCATTACTAACCAGAGGGAAACAACTGTTATTTGGGATAAAGAATCGGGTATGCCCATTCACCATGCACTCGTTTGGCAGTCGCGCCAAACAAACCAAATCACAGATAAGTTAGTAAAGGATGGCCACGAAGACTTTATCAGAAATAGAACAGGTTTAAAAGTTAATTCTTATTTTTCAGCCACAAAAGTTATGTGGTTATTAGATGAAATACCCCAAGCACGTGTTCGAGCTGAAAATGGTGAATTATTATTTGGGACCATAGATACCTGGTTGATTTGGAAACTAACCGAAGGGAAAGTTCATGCAACAGATTATACTAATGCCTCAAGAACGATGATGTTTAACATTCATGAGTTAGTTTGGGATGATGAGCTTTTAGAGTTATACAGAATACCTAAAGCTATTTTACCTGAAGTTAAGGCATCTTCAGATGATTATGGTCAAACAGAATACTACCACGTATTTTCAGATCCAGTACGTATTACAGGCGTAGCAGGCGATCAGCAAGCAGCTCTATTTGGTCAGAACTGTTTTGAACCAGGAAATGTAAAAAATACTTACGGCACAGGTTCATTTATTTTAATGAATACTGGTGATAAGGCTGTTAACTCAGAAAATGGACTTTTAACAACACTTGCGTGTAATGATAAGGGAGATGTCTGCTACGCTTTGGAAGGGAGTGTCTTTGTTACAGGTTCAGCAATTCAGTGGTTAAGAGATGGATTGAAAATTATTAAAGATTCGATTGATACGCAGAAAATGGCCTATGAACTTGCTAGTAATGAAGGTGTCTATATAGTGCCAGCCTTTGTTGGTTTGGGTGCACCATACTGGGATTCAAATGTTAGGGGGGCTATTTTTGGTGTTACCAGAGGGACGTCACGCCAGACATTTGCTAGAGCTACTTTAGAGAGTATAGCGTACCAAACAAAAGATGTTGTGGAGACAATGGTACAAGAAACAGGTTTAGCTATTACTCAGATGAAAGTAGATGGGGGGGCGTCAAAAAATGAATTTTTGATGGCATTCCAAGCAGATATGTTAAATATTCCTATTTTTAGACCACTAATTAATGAAACTACTGCTATGGGAGCAGCTTATTTAGCCGGATTGAAGACAGGTTTTTGGCAAGACACAGAAGAGATTCGTCATATTTGGCAAGTTGATGGTAGCTTTTATCCAGACATGCCCGAAACCAAACGTAATCTTTATTATGACAAATGGCGTAGAGCAGTTGAAGCAGCTCAATTTTTCCATCAGGACTAAGTAAGCTAAGACTATCAAATGATAAATAAATCCATCTTAAGTCCTATGACATTTTTACCATCTCGTTGCATAATAAGAGTGTAAAGAAAACTTCTATTAAATAAAGAAGTGCTATTTAGCTAAGGAGGCTATTATTATGAAAGAACGTGAAAGAGTATTTGAGTTAGTTAAACAAGGCGTAATTACGACAGAGGAAGCTCTTGTCCTATTAGAAAATATCGCAACAGAGAAAGATGAAAAAATTGTTAAAAAAGAAGCAATAAATGTTAAGAAGCAAACACCCCTATCTGAAGATGAAGTTGAAAAGGCAGAGCCAGAGCTTTCAGAGCTCCCTGATTTTGACACTGCACAGGAAGAAGCTTTTCAAAAACTTGTCGAATCTGAAGAGGCGGACCGAAAGCGTTTAGAAAAAATACTAGATGAATTAGTAACAGAGGCTAATCGGGCGTCGGTTTCTTTAGACGAAGTAACGGCAGAAATAAAAGGTCTTGAACTTGAGATGAATGAAAAACAGGAAGAACTAATGGTCTTAAATACTATTGAAGAACTTGAAGCATTAACGCCAGAGCAAAGTCAGAAACAAGCTGAATTAGAAAGTGAGTTGCAAGATTTAACTGCTACTAAATTAGAACTAGAATCAGAACAGTCAAATTATGAAGAACAATTATCAAGCTTGCGTAAAGAACAGAAAGAAGCTGAAAAAGAACAAAAAAATGAACGTTTTGATTTCACAGAAGATTTGGAAGAAACATTCAATGAATTTGGTCAAAAATTTGGTGAGGCAAGTTCGCATTTTGGTAGAAAGATGGGCGTTGCAGGCGTGCAATTAGGACGTTTTGTAAAAGATACTATTAGAACTGTTTCAGATACCGTCAACGAGAATGTTGATTGGAAAGATATTAATATAAAAGTCCCTGGTATGACATCAAATAGTTTCCAACATGAATTTTATTATCCTCAAACAGGTGCGTCATTAATAGACGTTAAGGTAGCCAATGGGCAAGTAATGTTTAGTACTTGGGAGTCTGAAGATGTTAAAGTAGAGGCTAATGTTAAGCTATACGGTAAAATAACAGCAGATACTCCTTTTGAGGCATTTCTAGAAAGAAGCCAAATTTGCGTAGATGATGATACTATATCATTTCAAATACCTAATAAACGTATTAAAGTTGACTTACATTTTTATTTACCACAACGAGTTTACGATCACATGTCAGTTAAATTATTAAATGGCGATGTGGATATCATGGACTTAGAAGCGAAAGATATTTTTTTAAAGAGTACTAATGGTGATATGATTTTAAAAAATGTGACGGCAACGATGTTAGAAGTAGAAGGTGTTAATGGGAATGTTGTTGTAAAAGATAGTACTATTATGGATCTATTGGCAGAGTCAGTAAATGGTGATTTCGTTATCCAATCTATGATTGAAAGTGCTGGAATTTCGAATGTAAATGGTGATATTAAAATTACTGCTCAAAAAGAAAATTGAAAAAAATCGAAGCTAAAGTTGTCAATGGGACTATTAAAGTAGCAGTACCAGAAGATATTGGCATTGAAGGGTTAGCTAAAACTAGTATTGGGTGTATAAAAAATAGAATGGCCCACTATGACATTATTCGTGAAAAAAATGAAAAAACTAATCAAATGTTACAGTTTCGTCGTTTTAATGAAAATCAAACAGTTTACTTGAGTTTAAGTACTACAACGGGTAGTATTTATTTGAAAGATAGTGACGAAGCATAAGTAGAAAGATGCTAAATTGATTTAGCAAGGAGAGATGAAGATGAGTAGAAAATTAACTAAATCTAAAAATAATATTGTCGTATCAGGTGCTTTAGGTGGTATTGGTGAGTACTTAAGAATTGACCCAACTATTATTCGTGTGATATATATAATTATGACCTTTATGTCTGCGGGCGTACCTTTTGTTTTGTACTTTTTATTGATGTTGGTAATTCCTTCAAGTCCTTCTAGTGACAACTATCAAGATTATGGACGTACTAAGAATCCTTATCAAGGGTTTCATCGTTATAAAGATAATCAGGAATTTAAAAGTGAAAAGAAAATGAAACCAAGAAAAGAAGCAGAGAAGGTTGAAGAGGATGATTGGAGCGATTTTTAATGAGTTATTTTCAGAGATTAGCAGTTAATACTTTAAGTTTTATCTCTCTTTCAATGCTTTTACCGAATAATATGTTTTATGTTAGAAGTATTGTAACTGCTATAGTAGCAAGTGTGATTTTATCAGTTTTAAACACGTTGGTTAAGCCTATATTACATTTGTTATCTTTACCAATTACGTTACTTACATTCGGTTTGTTTAGTTTTATAATAAACGGAGCGATACTTAGTTTAACTGCTAATTTATTAGGAGAACAGAGTTTTAGTTTTTCAAGTTTCGGGACAGCTGTTTTAGTTGCTGCTATTATGTCATTTGTTAATTCTGTTGTCATTAACCATAACATGGGAAGCAAGTATTGATCAGATTTGATTTAGAGAAGTTTTTAACTAGATTAATGCTATTTGACCCTACCAAGACAAACGACATTATTTTATAGAAACGTTGTGTCAAAGTAGCCCTTAAATGAGCTGCTTTGAGCAACGTTTTTTCTTGTACGTTATTATCATATCTATTTCTTTCAGTGTCTTTTTTTAAATAAGGTGAAGACTGCTTCTAGTACGTCTACGTCAAAAAAATAATTGAGAGAGTATTCTAGCAAAAATCACTTATTTTATAGATAGTAGGTGTAGCAATTTGATTTTAAATAAAGGATGTTCTTTATATCATATCAAGCTTGTGTAGTGTCTGTTTTAAGTGGTGAGGTACTTGCTGATAAAAAACTTATAGTGTGATCATAAGTTTTTTAGATTTTGTGAGGATGAGATGTGGCGAGGACATGTAAGAATAGAATATCCCATAATAAAAAAGATAATGTCCCCTATTTGTAAGGGACATTATCTTTTTTAAATTTTTAACGTTTCAACGCTTTGTTTATCTGGCGTGACAAATAGAGTATGCTGGTTGTCATAAATAACGAAACCTGGTTTTGCACCATTAGGTTTTTTGACGTGCTTAGCTGCTACATAGTCAACAGGGACAGAGGCGGACAAGCGGTATTTAGAAAAATAAGCAGCTAACATCGCAGCTTCTTCCAAGGTTTGAGAGGAAGGATCGGCTGATTGAATAATCACATGTGAACCAGGAATATCCTTTGCATGAAGCCATATCTGGTTTTTTTCTGCAATTTTAAATGTTAGTTGGTCATTTTGAAGATTATTTTTTCCAACTAAGATAGGTGTCCCATCTGTAGAAAGATATTTTTCAGGTTTACTTTTGGCTTTTTTTTGTTTTTGAATATCTTTACGTTTTGGTCGAATATACTTTTCAGCAATTAATTCTTCTCGCATAATATCAACATCCATTGGGGAAGCTAGTTCTAACTGCGATAAGACAGATTCTAAATAGTTGTATTCTTTCTTAGCATTTTCGAGCTGTTCTTGAATAATCTTAACGCCATTTTTTAATTTGCCATACTTTTGGAAATATTTTTGGGCATTTTGAGAAGGGCTTAAATCTTCACGTAAAGAAATTGTAATGGGTAAGTTATCCTCATAATAATTTTCTAAAGTGATTTTTTTGGCACCTTTTGGCACCTTATGTAGAAATGTAGTTAATAACTCTCCTTTTTGTCGATATTCTTCAGCATTTTCAGTTTCTAATAAAGATTTTTCCAATTTTTTAGATTTAGTAGCAATTTTTTTAGCCTCATTTTCAATCGTTCTAACTAATTCGCCAGCCTGCTGTTTGAAACGTTCTTTTTCGGCTTTGCCTTCGTAAAACATATCTAAAAGTTCACTAAGAGAAGGAAAGGTATACACTTCAGGACCTAATGATTTATAAGTTATCGGGGTAAAGTATTCTTTATTTTCAAATATCGATAAAGTTGGTAAAGGTTGTTCGTCAATTTTTTGCCAAAAGTCTCGCCAAGTTTGAATTAAGTTATTTGGCTGTTCTTCTAAACGTTGCGCCAATTCAGTAGCAGTAGGGCGACCAATTCCTTGGAATTTTTTTTGTAAAAAAGATGTATCGATAGCCAGTGCTGTTACTAAGGATTCAAATAATTTCGTTTTTTCAACTGTGAAAGGATCAAACTGTTCGCTATCACTTGGGGCGGAGATATAACTTGCTCCAGGTAATAAAGTCCGATAGCTATTTTGTCCAGGACCGATGTGCTTAATACAGTCTAATATTTTTTGTTCATGTTCATTAATTAAAATAATATTACTATGTCGTCCCATCAATTCAATAACTAATTTAACTTGTTCTAAATCACCAAGTTCATTTCGTTTTGAGAAGGACATATGAACGATTCGGTCGTTACCAACTTGTTCGATTTTAGTTAATAAAGCTCCTTCTAAGTATTTCCTCATCAACATACAAAAATTTGGTGCAGTAGAGGGATTTTGATAGTCCATATTTGTTAATTGCATACGAGCGTAGTTGGGATGTGCAGATAATAATAATTTATGATTTTTTCCGTTGCTTCTAATAACTAGAATAATTTCATTATCATAAGGTTGATGTATTTTAGATAATCGTCCATTTAAGACTGTGTTATTTAATTCGTTAATCATGGCATGAGTAAAAACGCCGTCAAAGGTCATGAGAATTCCTCGTTTCTAAAAATATTTTTATTGTTATATAGGTAAATAGCTTTTTTATTTTAAAATTCGTCACTTTTTTTAAAATCGGACAATTGTTTTAATAAATAAGCTTTCTTTTTTTATCATCAATGAGTATACTATTATTATAACAGAGTAAAGGTGACGTGTATGGATAAATTTAAGAAGATTAAAGAGTCTAATAATACTGTTGAAGAGCCGAATAGTCAAATTCAGGAGTCAACTAACAGTATTGAAAAATCAGTTGATCAAATTCAAGAGCTGAGTAGTACTACAAATACTCCTAATGAAAACATCAATCATGAGATAGAAAAGCCTAATAGCAATAGTAAAAAACTTGATAGTGATATCATAGCGAGGTTTTTACAGATAGTCAAAGATAAAAAAGAATTAATTATTTTAGCTTTTTTGAGTATCGTTCTAGCAAGCTTATTTATAACATTTGTTGTACCAAATATTCATAAAAAAATTGTTTGGAAGCAAACAGAGGCTTTAGTAGATCACCATTTTGCTAATGATAAAAATGTTTTATTAATTAGACCGTATGAGTTGGGTGAGACGATAGCTAGTGAAAAAAATATCACCATTGCAATGTTTAACCAAAATAATAAGCTGTATCCTAAATTTGAAATAGCAGTAAACAATGAACGTAAAATGTCTAATTATACAGGAAAGTTATATTTATATCCTATTATCTTCGATGTAGAAGAGACTCAAAAATTTTATAAAGTAGATAATAAAATCACCTTAATTCATTTTGAAAATAAAAAAGAAACAAGTCGGAAAGAATTAACCTCTGAAAAAGAGATTGATTTATATTTAGCAGATTATTTAAATAGTTTAGAACGCGGTGAAGACGTTCCTGAGGTCGCAGAAAATGGAACGACTAATGATGAAGCAACTAGTGTCGAAGAGATGCCTGATAAAGCTAAGGCTAACGCAAAATCGGACATCATTGACGAATTGAAAGATGTTATAAAATAAGTATTATCACAAAAAAAGATTTTGAATATATTATTCAAAATTTTTTTTTGATTAAAATACAATGATATAGAGTGAGAGTAAAAATATGGGGTAAGGAGTTTTAGTATGGGAAAAAGTAAGGTTATGGTGGCTTTAGTAATAATTAGTATGTTGAGTAGTTTTGCAAGCCCTTTATTAGGCTATGCTGTTGAAGAACCATTTGTAAATGTAACAGGAGTAGAAGAGACTTCTAGAGAAAATCCTGAAGAGATTGCTCAAAAGCAAACGGGAAAAAAAGAAGCCAGAGAGACACAAGATATTATGCAAATTTCAGCGGCATACGGTTATCCAGCTAATGATTTTTATCGACCAGCCGCATCAATGGTTATTGAAGCTGATACAGGTGATATTGTATGGTCAGATCAACCAGATTTGGAGCATGAAATAGCAAGTATCACAAAATTGATGTCAGTTTATTTGATATTTGAGGCAATATCTCAGAAGAAAATCACCTTAGATACGAGTTTAACTGTATCTGATAAAATTGCTGAGATTGCTAACATTAGTTCATTAAGTAATAATCGTTTGATAGCAGGTACAAACTATAAAGTATCCGATTTGTTATCAATTATTTTAATGGCATCATCTAATGCAGCAACTGTTATGCTAACTAATTTTTTGGTTGATGATAACGAAGGAAAATTTGTTGAGATGATGAATACAAAAGCAAAAGAATTAGGAATGAACCGGACAAATTTTTATAATTCATCAGGAGCCACAGCTAGTGCTTTTAATGGTTTGTACAATCCAGAAGGCTTTGATGCAATGAGTGAAAATACCTCGACTGTACATGACCTAGCTCTTTTAACATATCATTTGTTGAAAGAATATCCAGAAATTTTAGAATATACAAAAAAACCAGTTGTGACAGTTATGGCAGGAACAGAGATGGAAGAAACTTTTAGTACCTATGTCTATTCTGTTGAGGGATCATTATTCAGTTTGGAAGGGACAGATGGTTTAAAAACTGGCTCTAGTCCTACAGCAGGATTTGGACATGTGGGGACAACTAAGCGAGGAAACCCTAGGATGATAGAGGTGTTTTTAGGAGTTGGTGACTGGACAGACCCTCAATCAGAGCTAGTCAGATTTGGTATAGGAAATGCTTTGATGGAAAAAATGTTTGACGACTTCAGTGTTAAAAAAGTGTTAAAAAAAGGGGTTAGAAAAATTAACGGGAAAAAAATCGTCCTTGAAAAAGATTTGTCGGGCTTTGTCAGAACGGATAAAAAGCCAGAGTTTGAGTTTAAAGGAAATCAAGTGGTGCTCAAACCAGAATTCAAAAAAATAAGTAAGGGTTTAAAACAACCTAGTGTCACGTATAAAAAATTTTTAACAGCGGCACAGAAAGCAGAAATTGAGCATCAACGGAAAGTAAATAAAAGAATTGGTCAGTATATCGTCCCACTTCTTTTATTATTAGTAAGTGCTGTTTTTCTTACACTAGCAAAAATTTTCCAGCAAAAAGAACGTTCGGAGGCGATTGCCTGCTTTATGTTAGGAACATTGATTCTTGCCATAACGTTGATATTAACAGCTTATACATTAGTAACAGGACAACCATTTCTTTACTTATAAATTATTATATTTTAAAAAAAATTAGAAATAATTATCTATTTACAAGTGAAAAAGGGCATGATAGTTTAATATTAAGTGGTAAAAATATTAAAGGGGCTTAGGAGATTGAAAAAGAAAAGTTTTATTATAAGGACTATGGTGTTAGTAGCTTTTATCGCATTATTTATAAAGCCGATGATAAGTTTAGCGCAAGACGATGTTATGACTCTCACGCGTGAAGCTGGATATGAAATTGATGATAGTTTCCGACCCAAGGCCTCAATAATAATTGAGGCAGAGGAAGGTCAAATATTGTGGGGAGATAATATTGATACGCCTTTAAGTATTGCAAGTATAACCAAAGTGATGACCGCCTATTTAGCATTTGAAGCGATTGAAAAAGGTGCGTTCACTTTAGAAACACTGGTACCAGTAGATCAAACAATTGTTGATATTAGTAATATATATAGTTTAAGTAATAATAAAATGGTCTTAGGTGTCGACTATAGCATTGCAGATATTTTAACGTTGATGTTAATTCCATCTTCGAATGCTGCGACGGTGATGATGTCTAATTTCATTTCTAATAATGATGAAGCAGCTTTTATTGATTTGATGAATGAGACAGCTCAGAAATTGGGAATGAAAAATACCACCTATTATAATTCATCTGGTGCAACTGCGGCCTCTTTTGAAGGACATTATTCCCCAAAGGGGTACGATCCTGATGGAGACAATTTGTCGACACCGAGAGATTTAGCTATTTTAACGTATCATTTTTTAAAAAAATATCCTGAAGTGTTAGAGTTTACGAAAAATCCAACAGTTACAGTATTGCCTGGAACAGAGTATGAAGAAACCTTTGAGACTTATGTGTTTTCGGTAGAAGGCGCTAAGTATGGTATTAAGGGGATGGATGGTTTAAAAACAGGCTCAAGTCCTTCAGCAGGCTTTGGTTACATTGGGACCGCTAAGCGTAATGAGACGCGTTTAATTGAAGTTGTTTTAGGAGTAGGCTCTTGGGAAAATCAAGATGGTGAGGAAATGAGGCATCCTATCGGGAACGCCTTGATTGAAAAGGCATTTAAGGATTATGATTATAAACAGATAGTAGATAAAGGTGATGAACTTACCTTACCACAACAAGTAAAAGTATTAGAGCCACTTGTTGGTTTAGTCGAAAAAGGCAACAAACCAGAATTTGAGTTAGAAGGAACGCAGTTAAGCCTTAAATCAAATCGTGAGTCTGTTATAGCAAATAGAAAAGAAAAAGCTGTGCCAGTTGAGTTAGTATCTAAGAAAAAAAAGGAAAAAAGTGAGGCTAAAAGCATAAAAAAAAGTGAAACAAAAGATCACGACCAGCCTCAAAAATTAGAAAGTAGCTCATTTTATAAACTTAAAACGATTGCCTTATCACTATTATCATTCTTATTATTTTTATTGTTTATGGTTTTAGCGAATTTTATCGGTAAGAAAAAGAAACCGGGTGCTAAAACAATTTTCTTTATTGGTATTTTCGCTCTGTTAGCATGTTTATATTTTATGGTGAAGGCTATCTTATTATAAAAAAGCAACCGACATGTCGGTTGCTTTTTTTATTTAATCAAATTTATCAATAGTGTTAAAAGAAAGGGCAGTAGTGAGATACCAAATAAGCAAATAATCATGATGATGTGCATGCGTTTACTCATGACTAAGTAACCAATATATTCTCTAATAAAAGCTGTGGGTAGGTAATAAAGTCTAGTTTTAGCACCTGTTCCACGAATGTTTAAATCCAGTTCTTTAGCAATTTTACCGGCTCTGAGTAAATGATAATTATTAGAAGCAACGACAACTTTTTTATTTTGGAAACCAGTAATAGCATCTTTTTTACACGCTACCTGCTGGGAATATAACAAATTTTCACGAGTAGTGGTGGACTGCTCTTCTAAATACAAGTTATTTATTTGATAGTTTTTATCATCTATATAATGCTTCATTGCCAATGATTCAGAGATTAATTCGTCACTGCCTTGACCACCTGATAAAATAATAGTGGGATGATGTTGCCATTTTTTGACTTGTTTATAGTAAAGTTTAACCCCAGCTTCAATACGTGCTGCTAGTAAAGGTGTTACTTTATCTTTATTTAGCCCTGCGCCTAGTATAATAATATAATCGACTTTATAAGTAATAGGAAAGAGATTATATAAAATTGACGTGAGTGTGTAGAGCATGAAAAGTAGCATAAAATATAAAGCTGAGAGATTAATAAAGCCAAAGGCTTTTAGAATCCACTCATTATTGATTTTATTACCTATTAAAAATAAAAGGATTTCTAGTAGGATTAGTCCAGTTGCAAGGATTAACGGTAATAAGTTACCGAGTGATAATCGTTCATGCTTTAGTAATACTCGTTCATTCCAAAATAAAGCAATAATCATAGCATAAATACCAAAAAGAGCAGTTGCTACTAGGATGAGAGCAGCGGGAACCGCAATAATAATTGCTATTGTTCGATTGAATTTTTCTAATACTAAGAAAAATATCACAGTTAGCCCTCCTAAAAAATAAAGAAAGTAAAAACCTGTCCATAAACTTGTCGGTCTTTGATAAAGCCAATATCCAAAAAGTAGAGTTGGTATAACAAATAATAAGGTAATAATAACTTCCATTAAAAAACTCCTTTCAAATACATAGTAATTGTTGTTATTATAACATGATTGAATAAATAGAATGCACTTAAGAAAGTTAGTGATTTACATTTTAATATATATCTGTTATATTTTAAATATATTAAGAAAGAATGAGGTAAAAGAGCATGAAGTTTTAATCTTATTGAATCAATAAACATTTTTATGTTAAACAATAGGATTAGTATGCACTTTTATAAAAATAGAATGTGGTCAAAAAGGCTTTTTTAGTCATTTTTTAGTGACCACTGTGTGTTAACTAATCCTTCCAATTGAAATTTGGGAGGATTTTTTTATCCTCCTTTTGATGAAAGGTTAGTGATAATATGACAAAATTAATAGAATTAACTAATATTGTATTAGGATATCAGGTAGATATGTTAGAGGTAGGCAAAGTAAGTATTCATAAGGGAGATATTATTGGTATAGTTGGTGAAAACGGTACTGGAAAAAGTATGTTATTAAAGTTGTTGGCAAGGGAACTTTCAACAAAAGCATATACCGGTTCAGCCAATTATTACTTAGAATCGAATAGAATAGCTTATTTAGAACAGGAAACAGAAGAGTTTTATGAATCAAAACAGACTTATTTTAAAGGGACTAATCTAAGCAATAGTTGGAGGCAATCAAAAGAGTATCGTGTCTTAAGCGGGGGAGAAAAAATTAAAAAAAGGCTCTTGGCCTGTTTGAGCGAGGAGAGTAAGTTGTTACTATTAGATGAACCAACTAATCACCTGGATGAAAAAAGTGTAGAGGACCTAATAAAGTCACTGAAAAATTATGGTGGAACAATGGTTATTGTTTCACATGATCGTTATTTTTTAGATCAATTAACTACAAAAATTTGGTCATTAGAAGACAAACAATTAAAAAACTATATCGGTAATTATACCCAGTTTACTGAACAACGAGAACATGATCGAAAAAGGCAAGCGAAGGTTTATGATAAACAAGTAAAAGAAACAAAAGAAGTAGAACGAGAGATGAAACAGCTATATAATTGGTCTAATAAAGCACATGCTCAGTCAACAAAACAGGAATTTCCAAAAGAGTTTTATCGTTCTAAAGCTAAGCGTATGGATAACCAGAGAAAATCTGTTAAAAAAAGGCTAGAGAATAAGTTAGCCAAACAAGGCATTGAATCACTGCCAGTAGAACATGAGATAAAATTTGAACTAGATACAAATCAAATAAAAAAAGGACCGGCTTTTTTAATAGAGAATTTTAAATTAATGCAAGAGGACCAATTATTGGCAAATAATATTAATGTTAATCTTATGTTTGGTGAACGTGTTGCGATTGTTGGGGAAAATGGGGCAGGTAAGAGTACTTTTATAAAAGCGATACTTAAAGACAGTAGCATTTGGAGGTCGGATTTTGCTGATATTGGCTACTTAAGTCAAGATGTTTTTGATTTTCCTGATGGGTATACCATTTCTGATTATTTAGACGTATCACGTCAAGATTTAAGTCAAAGTTTAACGTGGCTAATTCAATTAGGTTTTAATCGACAACAATGGGATCAGTTAATTAAAGAGTTAAGTATGGGAGAACGTATTAAATTAAAATTATTAAAATTTATGATTTCTAAAAAGAATGTTTTATTGTTAGATGAACCTACTAATCATTTAGATATTAAAACCAGAGAGACGTTGGAAAAAGTATTGAGTCGCTATAATGGTACCTTACTTGTAGTGTCTCATGATCGTTATTTTAGAGAGAAAATTACAAATAAAACATGGGAGATTAAGAATAAGGCAGTAATGGAAGTTAAGGATGAACTTCCTAATCAGATGCCTCCTCTTGAGAAAAACCGGCTAGTTTTAGAATTAAAACGTGACGAATTATTAGGGATTCTGTCTAGTAATGATTCAACCTCACTAGCTTATCAACAAGCAAACGAAGAGTTTAATCAGATTTTAAAAATGTTACAAAATTAAGATGATAACGATAGAAATGTATTTTGATAAAAGTGATTGTCTACCTAAAAATAGTTGATTTGACAATGATTTTAAGTAGCGATATACTAGGATAAATTGATATAAATAGGGATTTCAACAGGCTGCTGTCAGGTAGTTTTACTAGGGTAGCCGTTGAAATTTAATAATAGTTATACTTTTAGAGTTAAAAGTAAAAAGTATTACCGTGCTGACGTTTACCCCAAGTAATAGTTACTGGTAAACGTCTTTTTTTATGTATCACAATAGAAAAGAGGAGGATTTGATGGGAAATCCACTAATGATTACCGGTCACACACGGTTAGCAGCAGTTTTGGCAAGTCCAATTAGTCATAGTTTATCTCCGTTAATTCACAATACTGCTTTTGAGCTATTAGGTATTGATGCTGTCTATTTAGCTTTTGATATAACAGCAGATCAATTAGAGGAGGCGTTTGCCGCTGTGAAGCTATTTAATTTATTGGGGTGTAATTTATCGATGCCAAATAAACTAAGAGGCTTTGAGTTAGTCGACGAACACTCCTTAGAGGCAAAATTAATCGGATCAATTAACACAGTCGTACAGAAAAATGGCTGCTTAACTGGCTATAACACTGATGGGATTGGTTTTATCAATAACTTAAAAGCTGAAGGTGTTGAGGTAGCTAGAAAAAAAATAATTGTCTTTGGAGCTGGTGGTGCCGGTTTAGCAATCATCGTTCAAGCCGCTTTAGAGGGGGCAGAAGAGCTCATTGTAGTGACGAGAGATTCTAATAAGATCAAAAGTTTAGTTAATAAATTACGAGAAATTCAAGGAAGTACTGCCTGTACTTTAAAGCGTATCTCCTTAGCAGACTCTGAAAAAGTTTTTGAAGCCATGTCAGACAGTGATATTTTAATTAATACCACGAGCGTAGGTATGGAAGGAAATAACGTCAAAGAATTTTTACCAAACTATGATGCCTTACATGATCGTACTATCGTAGTGGATATTGTTTATCAACCGCTTGAAACGCCATTATTATCAGCTGCTAGGAATAAAGGTTGCCGAACAATTAATGGCGTAGGTATGTTGATTCATCAAGCAGCTGTGGCTTTTAACTTGTGGACTGGAAAAGAGATGCCAATTAATAAAGTTAAAGAAGTATTAGAATTTCAGGGGAAATGTTAGAGAATGTTAGGAGAATAAAAAATGATTGTCAAGATGAACAGAAATGCCACACCTCAAACGGGTCAAGCTGTATTAAATTTATTAAAATCAACGACCTTTCAAATTAAAGAAAGTTATGGAAAAGAGACAATATTTGGAGTCGTTAACGGTCAAATCGATAGAATAAAAATTTTATTACAAGAGTATTTGGAACAAGTAGAAATTCATGAATTGACCAGTAGTTATAAGTATACTAGTCGCGAATTCCATCCAAGTGATACTTTAGTAAAAGTTGACGATGTAGTGATTGGTGGAAATGATTTTATAACCATGGCAGGACCATGTTCCATAGAAAGTTTAGACCAAATTATGGAATGTGCGCGTATTGCTAAAGCTGGGGGTGCGAAAATCCTTAGGGGTGGGGCTTTTAAACCAAGAACGTCTCCCTATGCTTTTCAAGGTTTAGGTGAAGAAGGTTTAAAATATATGCGACAAGCCTCAGATGCTTACGGCTTAAAAATGATTACTGAAGTAATGGATGAAGCAAATTTAGAATTGGTTTGTCATTATACTGATATTATCCAAATCGGAGCACGTAATATGCAAAATTTCCGTTTGTTAGAAGCAATTGGCAAGACGCAAAAACCAGTAGCACTCAAAAGAGGTATATCAGGGACCATAGACGAATGGCTTCACGCAGCAGAATACATCGCAAGTCAAGGTAATTTAAATATTATTTTTGTTGAGAGAGGCATTAGAACTTATGAAACAGCGACACGCAATACTTTAGATTTGAGTGCAGTGCCAATCATCCAGAAATTAAGTCATTTTCCCATCATTGTAGATCCAAGTCATGGTGTAGGTGTTTGGGAATATATCCCTCCGATGGCTGTGGCTAGCGTGGCTACAGGGGCTTCAGGTATGATTGTTGAAATCCATCCAACGCCCGAGCAGGCGTGGTCAGATGGCCCCCAATCATTAAAAGAAGATACCTATCTAAAGATGATGAGACAAGTAGATGTTATGGTAGAAGCCATGCAGAAGATAAGAGAAATAGAGTAGTTTGCGTTAGACAAAGAAAAACTAAGCTAATAATAATCGTTTAGTTAAGAAAGGATGTTAGGGCTATGAAAGAGGTTAGCGTATCACTGAATCATTGTTCCTATGAAATTACCTTAGGTAGAAATTTATTACCCAAAATTGGGCAATGGGTCTCCAAGATGTGGAAACAACAAAAAATTGCAATAATTACTGACCAGACTGTGGCAGAATTATATCTAGCAGAGGTCACACAATCGTTAGAATTATCTGGTTTTGATGTTATAAGTTATGCGATCGTGCCAGGAGAAAGCAGTAAGAGTTTAGAAATGGCAGAAACCATCTATGCTTGGCTAGCAGACCATCAGTTTACCAGAACTGATGGTCTAATTGCCTTAGGTGGTGGCGTAGTAGGTGATCTAACTGGTTTTGTTGCTTCAACCTATATGAGAGGCTTGCATTTTTTACAAGTACCAACGACCCTACTGGCTCAAGTAGATAGTAGTGTCGGAGGAAAGACTGCAGTTAATACTAAGGTTGCTAAAAATTTAATTGGAACGTTTGCTCAACCGAAGGGGGTATTGATTGATTTAGAGACATTGAAATCATTAGAAGCTCGTCGTATTCGTGAAGGGCTAGCTGAGATAATCAAAATGGCTGCTATTATGGATAGTGAACTTTGGGAATATTTAAAAAAATGCGGAACACTTTCTGAATTTTTAGCTAATAGTGAAGAGATTATCGGCCGGTGTTGTCAGTTGAAAGCTCAAGTTGTGGCCTCCGATGAATTGGATCAAGGTGAGCGACTTATTTTAAACTTTGGTCATACGATTGGTCATGGTATTGAAGTTAGCTCTGGACTAAACACCATTACACATGGTGAAGCAGTTGCGATGGGAATGGTACAAATAAGTCAATCAGCTGAACAAAAAGGATTAACGCAGTTAGGCACTACTCAACAATTAATTTCGCTACTCAAACAGTTTGGGCTGCCACTATCTTATCCAAAAGAATTGAATCAAGCGATTCTTCAAGCAATAACTCATGACAAAAAAGCGCAAGGAAATACGATACGTTTAATTGTTTTAAAAAAAATTGGTGAAGCAAATATCATCAAAGTACCGATTTCAGAGGTGCGGACTTATTTAATCTAAAAGGAGGGAGTATGTTGATGAGATTTTTAACAGCAGGGGAATCACATGGACCAGAGTTAACAGCTATCATCGAGGGATTACCAGCAGGGTTACCTTTAAGTATTGATGATATTGATAAAGAGCTAGCACGTAGACAAGTAGGTTATGGTCGTGGTGGTCGAATGTTGATTGAGAAAGATAGAGTTAAAATTACATCAGGTTTACGTCATGGTTTGACTTTAGGGTCACCTTTAACCTTAGTAATTGAAAATAAAGATTGGAAAAACTGGCAATCTGTGATGTCCCAAACTGAAATTTCTGAAAAGGAAAAAAAGAAAAGAAAAGTAACGCGCCCGCGTCCTGGTCATGCTGATTTAGTAGGTGGAATTAAATATGGTCATCAAGATTTACGAAATGTACTGGAGCGATCATCAGCTAGAGAAACAGCTATGCGAGTAGCTATCGGGGCAGTATCAAAAGTATTGTTACAAGCATTAGATATCTCAGTGGCCAGTCATGTTCTTGAAATCGGAGGGGTCAGAGCAACGTTACCTAAAAATTTAGCCATGTCACAGATTAAAGATCAATCTGAGGCATCTGATGTTCGATGTTTAGATGCTGTTGCAGCAATTAAAATGCGTGAAATTATTGATTTGGCTAAAAAAGAGGGCAATACAGTTGGTGGCGTAGTAGAGGTAGTTGTAGGTGATGTTCCAGTTGGTTTAGGTAGTTATACCCATTGGGATCAAAAACTGGATGGTAAGATTGCGAAAGCGATGATGAGTATCAATGCCTTTAAAGGGGTTGAATTTGGTGTCGGCTTCGATGCAGCTCGTTTGCCAGGGAGTGAAGTTATGGATGAAATAACTTGGTCTGATCTAGTCGGTTATCGTCGTGAAAGCAATCACTTAGGAGGATTTGAAGGAGGGATGACCAATGGTATGCCAGTGGTTGTTCGTGGTGTGATGAAGCCTATTCCAACTTTGTATAAACCATTGGCTAGCGTTGACATTGAAACAAAAGAAACATATAAAGCAAGTGTTGAACGCTCTGACAGTTGTGCAGTTCCAGCTGCTAGTGTTATTGCTGAAGCTGTTGTAGCAACAGAAATAGCCAATGCTTTATTGAATAAATTTGATAGTGATTCGTTCGGGCGTTTGAAAAAAGAATTAAGTGAGTATCGAGAATATACTCGTCAATTTTAAAGAAAATATAGTAATAGGAAGGAGTCATCTCATGAAGTTAATAACTAATCAAAGACAATTAACTGGTCTAATAAAAGTTCCTGGCGATAAATCAATCTCACATAGAAGCCTTATGTTTGGTGCTTTAGCAGAGGGAAAAACCGAAATACATGGCTTTTTACCTGGCGAAGATTGTTTGGCCACTAAAAAATTATGTGCGTCTTTAGGTGTGGTTATTGAAGAAAAAGATACTGTTATTACGATCTATGGAAAAGCTGGTAGGTTCAAAAATCCTTCTCAACCAATTGATATCGGTAATTCAGGGACAACAATGCGTCTAGGTTTAGGATTACTTGCTGGTGCGGGCGTGGAAGCAACATTGTATGGAGATGACTCTTTAAATCACAGACCGATGGCGCGTGTGATGACGCCACTTAATAGTATGGGTGCCAGAGTTTCAGGTGATTCTGGAACGGAGTACGCTCCGATAAAAATCAAAAAAAGTCAACCGTTAGATGGGATAAGTTATGACATGCCAGTTGCTAGTGCTCAAGTTAAGTCGGCTATTTTATTTGCTGCATTACAAACCAAAGGTGAAACACTCATCAAAGAGCGTATTGCTACAAGAAATCATACAGAAGAGATGATTAAACAATTCGGCGGTCAAATTGAGGTATTTGATAACCAAATTAGAATAATTGGTCCTCAACAGTTATTGGGACAACGAATCGAGATACCAGGAGATATTTCTTCAGCTGCTTTTTTCATTGCCGGTGCGTTGTTGACTTCTGATAGCCAAGTTTGTTTAGAAAATGTTGGACTTAACCCAAGTCGAACTGGTTTACTAGATGTTTTAAATGCAATGGGAGCAGACATTGAAAAAATAAATATTGACCCACATAACCAGTTAGGAGATTTGGTTGTTAGAAGTAGCCGACTAACAGGAACAGTTGTGGAAGGTGAGATCATCCCTCGTTTAATTGATGAATTACCAATACTAGCTTTAGTTGCTACGCAAGCACAAGGAACAACCATTATTCGCGATGCAGAAGAGTTAAAAGTTAAAGAAACTAATCGAATTGATGCTACTGCAAGTGAACTAGCTAAGTTGGGAGCAGATATTACACCAACAGAAGATGGTTTGATTATTAATGGGCCAACACCACTTAAACCAGCTACAGTATCAAGCCATGGCGATCACCGATTAGGGATGATGTTAGCAATCGCTAGCCTCTTAGTAAAGGAAGGAACGGTTACCTTAGAAGGTTCTGAGGCTATCTCAGTATCTTATCCCCGTTTTTTTGAAGATTTAAATACATTATTAGTTAAGGATTTTTAAATGAATAAAGTTAATATTGTGTTGGTTGGTTTTATGGCATCAGGGAAAACAACGATTGGTAGAAGACTTTCAGAAATAACACAACAAACTTTTTTCGATACTGACGACTATTTAGTCAACAAATTTGAGATAAGTATACCAGAATTTTTTGATGTCTTTGGTGAGGAACTATTTAGAGAAGCAGAGACTAGTATTTTAAAGGACTTGCTTAAGTATGCGCCGATTATTTCGACAGGTGGCGGTATTATTTTAAAAAGTGTCAACCGTAAGCTATTAAAAGAAAGTGGACATGTTGTAGTCTTTTTAGATGCTACTTTTGAGGCAATCCAAATCCGATTAATTTCGGACAAAAATAATACACGCCCCCTAGCATCTGTCTCCCAAATGGCTCAATTAAAAGAACGTTACGAGATGCGACAAAGTTATTATCAAGAGGTCGCTGATTTGGTGATTGATACAACAGGCAAGACACCTACTGAAGTGGTATCGGAAATTGAATTTTTTTTGAAAAAAAGTAATGCTTAAAAAGCGGGTCTAAACGATCCGCTTTTTAAGCATTGTTAATCGTATCAAAATCAAGCGGGCAGTCTGTTCAACATAATTTTTTCTATATGACAAAATAAGAATATATAAATTGAAAATGAGGTGTTTAAAATGTCAAGGATGGATCGGCGTCACCCTGAATCATTGAAAAAAGAAAAAAAAGTAGCTAGCGATCTTAAGAAAAAACCAAATAAAAATAATGGAAATATGAGACCCAGTATCTTACAGTCAATTGCTAAATCACTACTATTTATCGTCGTGATGGTGGCAGCTTTTTGTTTCTATGAATTTTCACAAGGTAAGCGTGAAGCTAAAAATGATGAAGATTTTTCTCAAGTTGAGGTAACTGATTTTAAAGGTGAGAAGGTAAGGGGTTCTCAAACTAATATTTTATTATTAGGAAGTGATTCTAGAGGCAATGAGCGTGGAAGATCGGATTCGATTATGGTGGTCAGTTATGATACTAAAAATGGAACACCTAAAGTTATTTCTTTTATGCGTGATACGTATGTCAATATTCCAGAAGTAGGATATAACAAACTAAATGCGGCTTATGCTTTTGGTGGTCCAGAATTAGTTCGACAGACTATTACGACTAATTTTAAGTTACCGATACATTACTATGGCATTGTAAATTTTGCAACTTTTTCAAAAATTATTGATACCTTAGCTCCTAAAGGACTAACTATTGATGCCGAAAAAACTCTCGAAGTAGACGGTGAGCAAATTGAAGCAGGTAAACAAAAAATGACTGGACATACAGCTTTACAATATGCCAGATTCAGAAAAGATGAAGAGGGTGATTTTGGACGAGTCCGTCGACAACAACAAGTGATGAATGCGTTACTTGATCAAGGATTTAAAGCTGCTAACTTATTTAGAATACCTAAGGCGATGGGAAAGATGCAAGGCTATATGACAACTAATATTCCAGGACGCCTATACCCAGGAATTGGCAAACATTTTATTTTCAAACACAAATCATCTATTGAAAAAATGGTTATTCCCGTTGAGGGGACTTGGGGTTACGGTGAATATCCGGATGCTGGAAGTGTGTTAGAGATTGATGAACTGGCCAATCAAGATGCCGTGGAAGGTTTTTTACATTAATAGTATAAAATTTATATTTGGAAAGTTTCAATTGTTTTCATAGTACGTAACATATGGTATAGTATAAGTTATGTAAGCTTTAGAAAAAGTGAGGTATATATATGAAAACGGCAGTTGTTACGGACAGTACAGCCTATCTTTCGGAAGAATTAAGAAAGCATCCTGATTTGTACATTATCCCAATCCCTGTTATTTTGGATGGTAAGATTTATAATGAGGGTATTGATATTGAAGCAAATGATTATTATGAGTTATTAAATAACAGTAAAGAATTCCCGACAACATCACAACCTTCGATAGGTGAAGTTTTAGAATTATACAAAAAGTTAGCTACAGAAGGGTATAAAAGAGTTATTAGTATTCACTTATCATCAGGTATTTCAGGATTTGTGAATAATTTGATTGCAATGGCACCGGGTATTGAAGAAATTGAAGTTTTACCTTTCGATTCTAAAATTACAAGTATGCCAATGGGATATATGGTAAGTAAGACCTTAGAAATGGTTGCACAGGGTGCATCAGTTGAACTGATTTTTGAAAAGCTTGAATTTATTCGACAACATACAGATGCTTTTTTAGTAGTCGATGATTTGAATATCTTAGTAAGAGGTGGTCGTCTTAAAAATGGTGCAGCTTTAATTGGAAGCATGTTGAAAATTAAACCTATTTTAAAATTTGATGATGGCAATATTATTCTTTCTGAAAAAATACGTTCAACTAAAAAAGCTTTGTCACGTGCTGAAGATTTAATGGCTAAAAAGCATAAAAAAACAAAAGATGAATTAAAATATTTTATTATTCATGCTAATAGTTTAGCAATAGCTGAGTTGGAAAAAAAAGAGATGGAAGAAAAATTCCCAGGTATTGAAATAGAGATTGGGCATATCGGGCCAGTCGTAGGGACGCATATTGGAGAAAAAGCAGTTGTATTTGCATGGTGTGGTAAATAATTTCATTATGTCAGGTATAGGTGATTTCAAAAAAAGACAAGTGGGACTTTCACTTGTCTTTTTTTAGATTAAAAAACAGTGAAGAGTAAATAGATGGCTAATTTTTCAAAACATGTTAAAGTTAAAGGGAAGAGTAACGATGTCTAAATAGTAAACTATTAATAAAAAAGAGGCGGTATAATGCAAGTTGATTGGAAACGAAATCTCTATATTGCGTGGTTAGGTTGTTTTTTTACAGGAGCAAGTTTTAGTTTAGTTATGCCATTTATTCCTGTTTATATTGAAGAATTAGGAGCGCCAAAATCTAAGATTGAGTTTTATGCTGGCTTAGCTATTAGTGTAACAGCTTTGGCTTCAGCTCTAGTTGCCCCTATTTGGGGCAATTTAGCAGATCGTAAAGGTAGAAAGTTGATGATGGTTAGGGCGGCTGCTGGGATGACCATTACTATGGGGGCGTTAGCTTTCGTACCAAATGTTTATTGGTTACTCATTATGCGCTTTATGACAGGTGTTCTATCTGGCTATGTACCCAATGCCACAGCAATGATTGCTTCTCAAGCCCCCATGGAGAAGAATGGATGGGCTTTAGGAACATTAGCGACAGGAGCAGTTGCTGGGAGTTTAATTGGCCCATTAATGGGAGGTGCTTTAGCAGAAGCTTTTGGTATGCAAAATGTGTTCATTATTACAGGAAGTGTTTTATTTTTAAATACGCTGTTAACTATATTTTTTGTGAAAGAAGATTTTCAGCCTATTGCTAAAAAAAATATTGTTTCAACAAAGGATATTATCGGTAAAATTAAAGATCCATCTATGTTGTATGGTTTATTTATAACAACATTAATTTTACAGATTGGAATTACGAGTATTAGTCCTATTCTAACTTTATATATCCGAGAATTAGGCGGCGGTGTAGAAAATATCTTGTTTGTAAGTGGGATGATTGTCTCAATTGCAGGCGTGTCAGCTTTTATTTCCTCGCCTTTTTTAGGTAAGATAGGAGATAGGTATGGTAATCAAAATGTCTTATTAGTGGGACTTGTCTTATTTATGTTTTGCATTATTCCCATGGCTTTTGTAAAAACGCCCTTCCAGTTAGGTGTTTTAAGATTTCTGATGGGATTTTCGACAGGAGCTTTAATGCCATCAATTAATTCAATTATCAGTAAGTTAACACCTAAAGAAGGCGTTAGTCGAATATTTAGTTATAATCAAATGGCCCAAAATTTTGGACAAGTCTTAGGTCCTTTGATCGGGTCAACGATTGCGACTGGTTTTGGTTATTCAGGAGTTTTCATTGGAACGGCAGGTTTTATACTAATAAATATTGGGTTATCACTGTACAATTTTAAAGGAACGATAGGGAAGCATATTGATTATACTTAAATAAAAAAGAAGCAGCTACGCTGCTTCTTTTTTATGAGTTTTTAACTTCTTTTTTAGAAGGTTGTGATACTTCACCAACTAGGATAGTAACGATCGCAATTAAAATTGAACCCATTACTGCTTGAGGGAAGTTATACAAACCATGGTTAAGGGCGGCTCCAAGATAGGCAACGATTTGACCTAAAATTAATGCCCAAAATAATACGACGACATGACGCATAATGCTACACCTCTTTTCACTATCGTATTTTAGCATAAAAATACGATAAATTAAAGTATATTACGATTATTTTCACAAGTTTGAAAGTAACCAATGTTAGATTTCATGGTATAATATAAGCATTCTAAAAAAGGGGAAAGGGGGAGTCACTAATGGCTACTGCTCAATTACAAGTCTTAACAGCTTATTCGCTGTTAGCCAGTACTAATAGAATTGAAGAACTTGTCCAAAAGGCAAAAAACTATGGTTATGATGCACTTGCAATTACTGATTTAGATGTTATGCATGGTGTGGCTGAATTTTATCAAGCCTGTCAAAAGGTTGGGATTAAACCTTTGATAGGGCTAACAATTCGTTATCGTTATAGTCGTCAAGATGAGTACGATTCCAAAATGATTTTATTAGCTAAAGATGAAATTGGTTATCAAAATCTATTAAAAATTTCAACTCTAAAGATGGAGAGAGCAAAGACAGACTCTTTTTATTTTAATCAAATAAAAAATTATTTACATCATTTGGTAGTAATTATCAGTGATGATACGTCCCATATAGGAAGGTTATTCCAACAACAATCATCGGAACTAGAGACGTCTTTAACAGACCTACAAACCTTAGTCGATCACGGGTCACTGTATGGCGGAATATCTATTGTAAATGAAGAAGAGCCACGCAAAATGAGTTGGTTGAACTTCCTAAAGGGTTTTGACATCGAGTTAGTTGCTTTACATGAAGTACGTTATTTAAATCCAAGTGATGATTTTTCATTAAGGGTATTGGAGCATATTGAAGCAGGGACAAAATTGAGTACTGACACCATCCAACAGACGGGACAATACTACTTGCCAACACCGGATAATTTTGTGGCACGCCTAAAAAATTGTGATCTATCTACAGTTGGGGAAACTATTTCAAAAGTAGTGGAAGCGTGTCAATTTGAAATGAAATTTGATCAAACACTTCTCCCTCATTACAAAGTACCTGAAGGACGTCACGGTGCTGAATTTTTACGTGAAATTTGTTTTAATAATTTACCAACAAGAGTTAAAGATCCTGATGATCGTTACATAGATCGCTTAAATTATGAACTGTCAGTTATTACGGAAATGGGTTTTGTTGATTATTTTTTAATTATTTGGGACGTTATGAATTTTGCAAGGTCCAAAAAAATAGCTTTTGGACCAGGACGAGGATCAGCGGCAGGTTCGTTGGTCTCGTTTGTGACACATATAACAGACGTTGACCCTATTCAATACGATCTTTTATTTGAGCGTTTTTTAAATAAAGAACGTTATACAATGCCAGATATTGACTTAGATATACCTGATAATCGTCGTGATGAAATATTAAACTATGTTAGTCAGAAACACGGGCATCATCACGTAGCTCAAATTGCTACATTTGGAACATTGGCTGCCAAGATGGCTCTTAGAGATGTTTCTAGAGTATTTGGGTTGTCACAAAATGAAGCAAATCAATGGTCTAATGCGATTCCTAATGTGTTAAAGATAACGTTAAAAGAAGCGCTTGAACAATCAAAAGAGCTAAAACAATTAGTGAATGAGACTGAAAAAAATCGCTTGATTTTTGAGGTAGCTTCAAAAATAGAAGGCCTACCTCGTCATATTTCAACACATGCTGCAGGTGTTGTCATTAGTGATCAAGATTTAACTGAGTTAGTTCCGTTACAATCAGGGACAGGAGATATTCCATTGACTCAATTTACAATGAATGATGTGGAAGCAATCGGCTTGTTAAAGATGGACTTTTTAGGTTTACGTAACTTATCTATCTTAGATGAGGCCGTGCAACAAGTTAAACGAGTTTATAACCAAGAGTTAGTCTTGCAAGATATTCCAATGAATGATGAATTAACCTTAAAATTATTTAGACAAGCACGCACCGTTGGGGTTTTCCAATTCGAATCACCTGGTATAAAAAATGTGTTGCGAAAATTAGGTCCAACTTCGATTGAAGATGTTGCGGCAGTGAATGCTTTATATCGCCCAGGTCCGATGGAAAATATTGATTTGTTTGTTGCTCGAAAAAAAGGTGAGGAGCCAATTGACTACCCTCATGAAAGTTTACAAGAAATTTTAGGTGTTACTTATGGCATCATCGTTTACCAAGAGCAAATTATGCAAGTTGCAGCTAAGATGGCTGGTTTCAGTCTAGGTGAGGCAGATATTTTAAGACGGGCTATTAGTAAAAAGAAAAAAGACGTATTGGATGATGAACGTCGACACTTTGTAGAAGGTTCTCTTGAACAAGGTTATGATGTTGCGGTAGCCAATAAAGTTTATGATTATATTGAACGTTTTGCTAACTATGGCTTTAACAGATCTCATGCTATGGCTTATGCTTTTATTGCCTATTGGTTAGCGTATTTAAAAGTTCACTACCCCACGCCATTTTTTGTGGCGTTATTAAATTCTGTCCGCCATAACTTAGGTAAAATTAAAGAATATGTCAATGATGCAAGGCGTTTTGGTCTAAAAATAAAAGGCCCTCATATTAATAGAAGTCATTATGGCTTTTATCTAGATAAAGAAGAAATCATTTTTGGGTTTAATTCCTTAAAAGGGGTTCGCTCAGATTTTACTAAAAATATTTTGAATATTAGAAAAGAGAATGGCCACTTTACTTCATTTGATGATTTTTTATTAAGAATAGATCGAAAATTTCTAAAAACTGAAAATTTATTACCTTTAATTTATAGCGGGGCTTTTGATGCGTTACACAGTAATCGTCGCCAACTGGTTGAAGATTTAGATAGCTCTATAAAAAATATCTTATATAGTGGGGGAAGTATGGATCTTTTATCTATCTTGAGTTTGAAAAAGGAAGAAATCGAAGATTATTCGATCCCAGACAAACTAGAGCAAGAAGCATCTTATCTAGGTACGTATCTATCTGGTCATCCTGTCGATGAATTTAGAACCTTAAAAATCATGAAAAATGTTAAAAACGTTGAGCAATTGACTGAGCAAGTTCCTATCAAATTACTATTGTTGATTAAAAACATTCGTATTATTAGGACTAAAAAAGGAGAACAAATGGCCTTTGTTGATGGGCACGATGCGTCAGGTGAGACCTCTGTTACTATCTTTCCTGGAACTTACCGCCAAATAAGTAAACGTCTAGATAAGGATAAAGTCATTTTAGTTCAAGGGAAAGTTAGTCGTAGTAAATTTGATAAGGCATTGCAAGTAGTAGCTGATTCTATTGAATTTGCAGAAGATTATCAAGATAAACTTGGTCCTAAAATTTGTTACCTCAAAATCGAAGAGGCAGATGAAAGCGAGACTCTTTTAATTCAATTAAAAGGGATTTTTAAACAGCATCCAGGGATAACACCAGTCATCTTATATTTTGAAAAAAACGCTCAAAAATTAGTATTAAGTGATGAATTTTGGGTAAATGAGAGCATTAATTTGAAAAATGAGTTATCATGTATAGTGAATAAAGGTAATATTGTCTTTAAGTAATAACTTATAGATAAGCTTCTTTCATTTTTTTTCATAGTATTTTCTGTTTTTCAAAGACTTTTTCTGGATAAAATGGTAAAATAAAAAGGAAGTTTTATTAATATTTAGAACATTAAATATAATAAATTGACTTTAAATAATTATCGAGGTGAATTGTAATGAAACGTATCGCTATTTTAACTAGTGGTGGGGATGCACCAGGTATGAACGCAGCTGTCAGAGCCGTGACTCGTAAAGCTATCCACGATGGAATGGAAGTTTATGGTATTAATTATGGCTACGCAGGTTTAGTTGCGGGTGATATTCGCAAGTTAGAGATTGCAGATGTTGGGGATATTATTCAACGTGGGGGAACATTCTTATACTCTGCTCGTTATCCAGAATTTGCAACACAAGAAGGACAATTAAAAGGGATTGAGCAATTAAAAAAATTCGGAATTGAAGGTTTAGTTGTGATTGGTGGAGATGGTTCTTATCATGGTGCTATGGCTTTAACTAAACATGGCTATCCAGCTGTCGGTATTCCAGGAACAATTGATAATGATATTCCAGGAACAGACTACACAATCGGTTTTGATACAGCTATCAACACAGTATTAGATGCTGTCGACAAAATTCGTGATACTGCCACATCACATGTCCGTACATTTGTGATTGAAGTAATGGGACGTAATGCTGGTGATATTGCAATGTGGGCAGGTCTTGCAGGTGGAGCAGATGTCATTGTCGTACCTGAAAAAGAATATGACATGAAAGATGTTGCAGCAAAAATCACTGAAGGTCGTGAGCGTGGTAAAAAGCATTGCCTAATTATGTTGGCAGAAGGTGTTATGCCAGGTCATGAATTTGCTGAAAAATTATCAGAGTATGGGGATTTTCATGAACGTGTCTCTGTTTTAGGTCATGTTGTTCGTGGGGGGTCACCAACTGCTAAAGACCGCGTATTAGCAAGCAAATTTGGTTGGCATGCTGTTGAGTTACTTAAAGAAGGTAGAGGAGGCTTGTGTGTCGGTGTTCGTAATAATGACATCGTGGCAAGTGATATTATCGAAATTCTTGAACAAGGTAAACACCAACCAGACATGTCTTTATATACAATTAATAAAGAGATTTCACTGTAGGTAATTATTAGAGTAGGTATATAGTTATTAAGATTATAATCAAAATAAACTCAATAAATATTAGGAGCGTTTTTAAAATGAAAAAGACTAAGATCGTTTGTACAATTGGACCAGCTAGTGAAACAGTAGATATGCTAGTAGAATTAATGAATTCTGGAATGAATGTTTGTCGTTTGAACTTTTCACACGGTGACTTCGAAGAGCATGGTAATCGTATTAAAAACATTCGTGAGGCTTCAAAAATTTCTGGAAAACGTGTAGCTATTCTTTTAGATACAAAAGGACCAGAAATCCGTACCCATGATATGGCTGGCGGTTCAAAAATTACTATCGTCAAAGATTCAACTGTTCGTATTGCTATGACACAAGTTGAAGGGACTCCAGAAAAATTTTCTGTGACTTATGAGGATTTAATCAAAGATGTTCAACCAGGTTCACACATTCTTTTAGATGATGGTTTAATTGATTTAGAGGTTGTTGAAATTGATACAGCAGCTAATGAAATTGTAACAATCGCTAAAAATGAAGGATTGCTAGGTAGTAAAAAAGGCGTTAACGTTCCTGGAGCATCTATCAATTTACCTGGTATTACTG
Source organism: Vagococcus intermedius (assembly GCF_029144185.1). Taxonomy (NCBI): domain Bacteria; kingdom Bacillati; phylum Bacillota; class Bacilli; order Lactobacillales; family Enterococcaceae; genus Vagococcus; species Vagococcus intermedius. The sequence goes on from NZ_CP110232.1 coordinate 978,783, forward strand.
AAAAAGATGCAGCAGATATCGAATTTGGTATTAAAAATGATGTTGACTTCATCGCAGCTAGCTTTGTTCGCCGTCCAAGCGATGTCTTAGAAATTACTCGTATTCTAGATGAAAATAATGCGACTCACATTCAAATTATTTCTAAAATCGAAAATCAAGAAGGTATTGATAATTTAGATGATATTTTAAAAGTTTCTGATGGTTTAATGGTTGCTCGTGGTGACTTAGGGGTTGAAATTCCAACTGAAGAAGTTCCAGTTGCACAAAAATTAATGATTAAAAAATGTAATGCAATCGGTAAAGTTGTCATTACAGCGACTCAAATGTTAGATTCTATGCAACATAATCCTCGTCCAACACGTGCCGAAGCAAGCGATGTAGCTAATGCTATTTATGACGGAACAGATGCTATTATGTTATCAGGTGAAACAGCTGCTGGAGACTATCCAGTTGAAGCTGTTCAAACAATGCATAATATTGCTGTACGTACTGAAGAAGCCTTAGTTGATCAAGATGCATTCGCACTTAAAAAATATGGCAAATCAGATATGACAGAAGCAATCGGACAATCAGTTGGTCATACAGCTCGTAATTTAGGGATTAAAACAATTGTTGCTGCAACTGAATCAGGTCATACAGCCCGTATGATTTCTAAATATCGTCCAAAATCACATATTGTAGCGATTACATTTGATGAACGTAAAGCGCGTGGTTTATCATTAGCTTGGGGCGTATTCCCAACAGTTACTGACAAACCATCATCAACAGATGATATGTTTGATTTAGCAACAGAGGTTTCTCAAGAACAAGGTTTTGCTAAAGAAGGCGACTTAATCTTGATTACTGCAGGTGTTCCAGTTGGAGAACGTGGCACAACTAACTTAATGAAAATTCAATTAATTGGTTCTAAATTATTAGAAGGTCAAGGTGTTGGTCGTGAATCATTCGTTGGAACAACGGTGGTTGCTGAAACAGCTGAAGAAGCTAATTCAAAAGCGATTGAAGGCTGTGTCTTAGTTGTTAAAACAACCGATAAAGACTACATGCCAGCAATTGATTTAGCAGGAGCTTTAATTGTTGAAGATGGCGGCTTAACTTCTCATGCAGCAGTTGTTGGTATTGCTAAAGGGATTCCCGTTGTTGTTGGCGCTACAGATGCTACTGGTATTATCCCAGATAATACCTTAGTCACAGTTGATCCTCAACACGGTATCGTTTCAAGTGGTTTAACATCACACGCTAAATAGTAATAAAAATAGTAGCCTCGTCATGCATTATGACGAGGCTTTTTGTTTTAAAGATAAATAAGCTTATTTTAGACCACATGTGGTAAAATAAAATATGACTTTATAAAAATAGCAAGATGAGTATTAGTGGTGGGCAATATTTTTTGTCTTGTTAATAAAATATGTCAAAAGAAAGAGCGTGAATGTATGAAAAAAAATAAAAAGTTTATTTCATATAAACAATATATTATCTCGCTAGTTTGTGTGGCAGTTATCGCAAGTGGTGGTGCTTATAAATTGGCGGAAATGACCTATGAAAAGGAGCGCCACCAATTCGAAGCAGCATTTCCTCATGCTGCAGAATTGAAAAAGTTTAATACATCATATGAAGCCATACGACAACAATATGTGGGTGATTACAAAAAAGAAGAGCTAGTAGATGGAGCGATAAAAGGGATGACATCTGCCTTATCTGATCCTTTTACAGATTATGTTGATGGTAAAGATTTAACAGATCTCAACACGACAATTAGTGGTAGTTTTGATGGGATTGGTGCCACGATGACACTAGAAAATGAGCAACCTATTATTGCGGAACCACCAATTAAAGGGTCTCCTGCAGAAAAAGCAAGATTAGAAGCACATGATATTATTTTGAAGATAGATGGAAAAGAGACTAAAGGCCAAATTTTATCAGAAATTATTGAGAAAATAAGAGGGAAAAAAGGCTCTGAATTAACATTGACTATGCAAAGAGGAGCGGATATTTTCGATGTTACCTTGGAACGTGATAGTATTGTAATTGATTCTGTTACAACAGAAATAGATAAGGATCATAAAGATATTGGAATTATTTCTATCAGCCATTTCTCTGAAACAACTGCTAAAGAGCTAAAAGCAGGCGTGAAAGGTTTAAGAAAGCAAGGAGCTAAAGGATTCGTCATTGATGTCAGACATAATCCTGGTGGCTTATTGGACCAAGTTGCTATTATGAGTAGTATGTTCCTTGAAGATAAAAAAACAATTGTCAAATTTGAGAATAAAGAAAAAGATAAAGAAACGTGGGTGGCAGGTAAGGAATTAGACAATGGCTTTAAAGTAACAGAACCGACAGTCGTTTTAGTTGATGGGAATAGTGCCAGTGCCTCAGAAATTTTTGCCGCAGCTTTAAATGAGTCTGCCGATGTCCCCATTGTCGGTAAAAAAACCTTTGGTAAGGGAACTGTCCAATCAGTTCAACCTTTATCGGAAGATAGTGATTTAAAGCTAACTACAAATAAATGGTTAACACCTAAAGGGACATGGATTCATAAAAAAGGAATAAAACCGACAATTGAGGCAGATTATCCAAGTTATGCTTACTTAGCCCCAATTGATAAAGGAACCGTTTATAGTTTGGGGATGGTCGCGCCTGTTATCAAGAACATTAATGGCATATTAAGTGGGTTAGATTATGAAGTAGAGCCAGACACAGAAGAATATACTGATTCTACTTTAGAAGCAGTTAAGAGCTTCCAACAAGCAAACGATTTGGAAATGACAGGTGAGATTGATGCTCTGACGGCAAATGCGCTAGAAGCACATCTGGCTAAAAAAATAAGTGAAAATGATAATGCGTACAAAAAAAGTGTCTCCGAAGTATTATTGCTGATGAAAAAATAAAAAGGTTACCTGTATGGTAGCTTTTTTATTATGAAAACCATTTATTTTTTTAAAATAGTAGCTATCTGTTATATTTTTTATTATCATGTAATTAAGTGAGATTGGAGGACAGTATGAAAGATAAGATTGTCGAAAATTTTTTTTATTGGACAAAAATGATAGTTTTAGCTAGTGTGATTGTCTTTTTAATTCGTGGTTTTGTCTTTATTCCCATGAAAGTGGATGGTAATTCAATGGCTAAAACATTAAAGCAAGATGACCAATTAGTTTATGAAAAATTTTCAGAAATCAAGCGGTTTGATGTCATTATATTCAAACAAAATGATGGGGCGACTTATATTAAACGTGTTATTGGTATGCCTGGTGAAAGAATTCAATATATTGATGACGAATTATTTGTAAATGAAAAAATAGTGGATGAAGAGTTTTTAGGTCAAGCAAAGATAAAACGCAGCAGCAACCAATACACAACTAATTTTGATACGTTGGATTTGTTAGAAAAACCAACCATTTCGGAAGATGCCTATTTTGTTTTAGGGGATAATCGAAGACTTAGTAAAGACAGTCGATCATTTGGTGAAGTGAAAAAATCTGAGGTTATTGGAAAAGCAGTGATGGTTTATTATCCAATTAAGCATTTTAAACTAATAAAGTAAGATAAGAGATGGAGTGAGTGTTTCACATGACGATTCAATGGTTTCCAGGTCATATGGCCAAAGCAAGAAGAGAAGTAACAGAAAAATTAAAATTTGTAGACATTGTCATCGAGTTAGTTGATGCCCGTTTACCTTTATCAAGTAGAAATCCAATGATGGATGAAATTGTTCAACAAAAACCACGATTGGTTATTTTAAATAAAGGTGACCTAGCTGATCCTCGTGAAAATCAAAAATGGCGTCAGTATTTTGAAAATAAAGGGTTTGCAGCTGTTATCGTTAATTCTCATGAAGGGAAAGGGATTAACCAAATTATTCCTGCCTGTAAGACTGTTTTAAAAGAAAAAAGAGAACGGCAACAAGCAAGAGGGATTAAACCTCAACCGATTAGAGCGATGATTATTGGAATTCCAAATGTTGGTAAGTCAACGCTTATGAATCGTTTGGTCAAAAAAAATATTGCTAGAACTGGGAACAAACCAGGTGTTACTAAAAGTCAACAGTGGTTAAAAGCTGGAACTGATATGGATCTTCTAGACACACCAGGAATTTTATGGCCTAAATTTGAGGACCAAGAAATGGGTCGCAAATTAGCAGTGACAGGGGCGATTAAAGATAATTTATTACATCTGGATGACTTAACTTTATACGCTTTAGAATTTTTAGGGAAACATTACCCTGAAGATTTAAAAAAACGTTATCAATTAACTGATGAGGATTTAGCGTTACCGACAGTTGAGCAATTACTATTAATAACTAAAAAACGAGGATTCAGGGATGACTATGACCGTGCTAGTGCGATGATTATTCAAGAAATCAGAAATGGCATGGTTGGGCGTTTTACTTTGGACCGATATGATGAGATGCGAGATGAGTTAGATGACTAAAAAAGATTCAATTAAAGTAGTAAAAGAGAAATTAGCTAGTATTACAAGCCAAACGGATTCTTATTTTAGAGCTTTACAGGAAGATGACCGTAAAGGTGTTCAAAAGTTATTAGCAACTTGGGAAATCAATCAAATTAAACAGGCTCAGATTAAAGAAAAAGCAGAAATGATTTTGGCTTATGAGCACGCTGCACAAGCCAAAGGCTATAGAATGATTGCCGGTATCGATGAGGTGGGTCGCGGACCACTAGCGGGTCCAGTTGTGGCTGCAGCTGTTATTTTACCAAAGGACTTTGAATTGTTAGAAATTGATGATTCAAAGAAATTATCTGAAAAGAAACGTGATATGTTCTACGACTTAATCTTAGAACAAGCTGTATCGGTAGGTATTGGAATTATCGATGAAAAAATCATTGATAAAATTAATATTTATGAAGCGACGAAGGAAGCTATGAAGTTAGCCGTAGCAAAATTATCATTTCCACCGGATTATTTATTGATTGATGCAATGAAATTAGAAAGCCTTCCAATACCTCAAGAATCCATTATTAAAGGTGATGCTAAGAGTGTCAGCATTGCTTCGGCAAGTATTATTGCAAAAGTAACAAGAGATCGTTTAATGAAATCTTTTGATACCAAGTACCCCGGCTATGGTTTTGCAAATAATGCAGGTTATGGGACGAAAGAACACCTTGAAGGTCTTGAAAAACTAGGCCCCTGTCCTATTCACCGTGAAACATTTGCCCCGGTAAAAAAATATTTAAACTAATAAAAATGAAACATCAATTTTTTACTTATCTTTATTATAAGACTAGTAGAAAGTGGGTGTTTTTTTTGAGTTCTTTAAAGTTTTTTATTTTTTTAATGAAGCACGTTGACTATTTGAGTAACGCTAAACTTTTGAAATTGATTTCAAAAGTTGATGAGTGTAATTGTTGGGAGATGACGACTAGAGAAATAGCCGGATTAGCAGAGATAGCAGCACCGAAACTAACTAAATTCTTAAAAAGTATGGAGATGATTTTTAATAGAAAAGATAGTTTGTATATGGAGTATTTATGTGGGGGATTTGTTACTATTTTAGATGATGATTATCCGAACACCTTACGTGAAATTTATAATCCTCCAGCCGCTTTTTTTTACCTGGGAGATATTGATCTATTAAAGTATAAATCGATAGCAATTGTAGGCGCTAGAGAGGCTACTTGGTACGGAAAAAGAGTGACTAGAGAATTAGTTCGCGGTTTGGTAGACAATTGTTTTGTGACGGTTAGCGGGATGGCTTTGGGGATCGATACCTATGTTCACGAGGAAACTATTATCGCAAAAGGCAAAACCATCGCCGTGGTGGGGTGTGGTTTTGATACAGTTTATCCAATAAAAAATGCTAGACTTCATGAAGAGATTGCTTGCAACCACTTAATCATAACAGAGTATATCAGGACATCACGACCACTTCCTTTTCACTTCCCATCTCGCAACAGAATTATCGCAGGGATTAGTAAGGGGACATGTATAGTAGAAGCGAAAAAACGGAGTGGCAGTTTGATAACTGCCCAATTAGCTTTAGATATGGGGCACGAGGTATTTGCTGTACCAGGCAACATTTTATTACCATCTTCAGAAGGGTGTCACAAACTGATTCAAGATGGTGCTAAATGCGTGACTTGTTTCTCTGATATTTTAGAAGAATTTTATAATTAAATTTGATTTTTTGAGGTAAATAACCATCTATTGTTGACAAACAGTTGGAATATGGCATAAGATTGTAACGATTCGATATATGAAAATATAATCAATGCGATGATTCAAAGTGAATAAATAAAGGTGGTAGTAAATTACATGGCGTATAAATATTTAGTAATCGTGGAATCACCAGCTAAAGCAAAAACAATCGAAAAATACCTAGGTAGGAATTATAAAGTCGTCGCTAGTGTTGGACATATTCGTGATTTACCAAAAAGTAAGATGGGTGTCGATATTGAAAATAATTATGAACCCCATTATATTTCAATCCGAGGTAAAGGACCTGTTATTAAAGAATTAAAGAAATTAGCAAAAAAAGCACAAAAAGTTTATCTTGCAAGTGACCCGGATAGAGAAGGGGAAGCTATTGCTTGGCATCTGGCACATTTGTTAGATTTGGACTTAGAGGATAAAAATAGAGTTGTATTTAACGAAATTACTAAAGAGGCTGTCAAGGCCGCTTTTAAAGAACCACGTTCAATCAATCTTGATTTAGTTGATGCGCAACAAGCTCGTCGTATCTTGGATCGTTTAGTGGGCTACTCAATTAGCCCAATTTTGTGGAAGAAAGTCAAAAAAGGTTTGAGCGCAGGTCGCGTTCAGTCAATTGCTTTGAAGATTATTTTAGAAAGAGAAGAAGAAATTCGCCAATTTGAGCCTGAAGAATACTGGAGTATTGCAGCTAATTTTCTTAAAAAACGGAAAAAATTCAAAGCGTCTTTTTATGGTGTAGATGGTAAAAAAACTAAACTAGCAACTGCTGAAGAAGTTAAAGCTGTCACTGATCGACTAGAAGGTGATGCGTATACTATTACTAAAATCACTAAAAAAGAACGTAAACGAAATCCTGCAAAACCATTTACTACAAGTAGCTTACAGCAAGAAGCAGCCAGAAAATTGAATTTTAGAACACGTAAAACTATGATGGTTGCGCAACAGTTGTATGAGGGGATCGCCTTAGGGAAACAAGGAACAGTCGGTTTGATTACCTACATGCGTACCGATTCAACTCGCTTGTCTAACACTGCTAAAAATGAAGCAGCTAGTTTTATTGAGGAGACGTACGGAGCAGAATACGCTATTGGCTTTAAAGAAACATCAAGTAAAGAAAAAGGAGCTCAAGATGCTCATGAAGCGATTCGTCCCTCTAGTATTTTAAGAACTCCAGAGTCTGTCAAGCAATATTTAGATAAGGATCAGTTTAAATTGTACAACTTAATTTGGTCTAGGGTAGTTGCTAGCCAAATGACCTCTGCCGTTTTAGACACTATGCGGGTCAATTTAGAACAAAATGGGGTTATGTTTGTTGCCAATGGTTCTAAAATAAAATTTCCTGGGTTTATGAAAGTTTACATTGAAGGAAATGATGAAGGCAAAGAAGAAAAAGAAAATATCCTACCAGAATTAGACGAGGGTGAAGAAGTTAAAGCAGTTGATTTAGAACGTAAGCAACACTTTACTCAACCACCGGCACGTTTTAGTGAGGCAACTTTAATTAAAACGCTTGAAGAGAATGGTGTAGGACGCCCTTCAACTTATGCACCAACCCTTGAAACTATCCAGAGACGCTACTACGTTAAATTGGTAAGCAAGCGATTTGAACCAACGGAATTAGGTGAAATCGTAAATGGTTTGATTGTTGAGTTTTTCCCAAGGATTGTTGATATCAATTTTACGGCTCAAATGGAAGAAGATTTAGATAAAATCGCGGAACATGAAGAACAGTGGAAAGAGGTCGTTGATCGCTTCTATAAACCTTTTGCAATTGAGTTAGATTCTGCAGAGGAAAATATGGAAAAAATCCAAATCAAAGATGAACCAGCGGGTTTTGACTGCGAAGAGTGTGGTCATGAGATGGTTATTAAATTAGGTCGCTACGGTAAATTTTATGCGTGTAGTAATTTTCCTGATTGCCGTAATACTAAAGCAATTGTTAAAGAAATCGGTGTAAAATGTCCTACTTGTAAAAAAGGAGAGGTAATCGAGCGTAAATCAAAGAAAAATAGATTGTTTTATGGTTGCAGTGATTATCCTGAATGTGAGTTTACTTCATGGGATAAACCGATTGGTCGTGACTGTCCAAAATGTTCTCATTATTTAGTTGAGAAGAAAATTAAGGGCGGAAAACAAGTTTTATGTAGTGATTGTGACTACAAAGAAGATATTCAAAAATAAAAATGAGACGGCAGATCGTTGCGACCTGTCGTTTCTTATTTGAAATAATAGGAGATGAGATAATGACAACACAAACAGTAACAGTTATTGGAGCAGGATTAGCAGGTAGTGAAGCAGCATGGCAAGCCGCAGAATCAGGCGTAAAAGTTAAGTTATATGAAATGCGTAAGGTGAAAAAGTCACCTGCCCATCATACGGATAAATTTGCAGAATTAGTATGTTCGAATTCATTGCGGGGGAATAATTTAACAAATGCAGTTGGTTTACTAAAGGAAGAAATGCGCCAGTTTGATTCTGTCATTATCGGTTCAGCTGATGCTACCGCAGTGCCAGCCGGAGGTGCCTTAGCAGTCGATCGCGAAAATTTCTCTCAAATGGTAACCGACAGAGTTCGTAATCACCCTAATATCACAGTATTAGACGAAGAGATGACAGAAATTCCTGAGGGAATTGTCATTATAGCGTCGGGTCCCTTAACTTCAGAGGCATTAGCAGACCAGATAGCTACCTTTACCGAATCAGAAGGCCTGTATTTCTACGATGCAGCTGCACCAATTATTGAAAAATCTACTATTGATATGGATAAAGTATATTTAAAGTCACGTTACGATAAGGGAGAAGCAGCTTACTTAAATTGTCCGATGAACAAAGAAGAATTCACCGCTTTCCGTGAGGCTCTGATCACTGCAGAAGTAGCACCTTTAAAAGAGTTTGAAAAAGAAAAATATTTTGAAGGTTGTATGCCAATTGAGGTAATGGCTGATCGTGGAGAAAAAACAATGTTATTTGGACCTCTAAAACCTGTTGGGTTAGAAGACCCTAAAACTGATAAACGTCCATATGCAGTCATTCAATTACGTCAAGATAATGCAGCAGCTTCGCTCTTTAATATTGTTGGCTTCCAAACTCATTTGAAGTGGGGAGAACAAAAACGAATTATTCAAATGATTCCTGGTTTAGAGAATGCTGAGATTGTACGTTATGGTGTTATGCATCGTAATACTTTTATGAATTCTCCAGAATTATTACAACCAACTTATCAAGCACGTAAACGCTCAAACTTGTTCTTTGCAGGTCAAATGACTGGAGTGGAAGGATATGTTGAAAGTGCAGCTAGCGGTATGGTTGCAGGGATGAACGCAGCTCGTTTAGCCAAAGGAGAAGAGTTAATAGAATTCCCACGCGAGACGGCAATTGGAAGCATGGCGTATTATATTACACATACGGCAGGCAAACATTTTCAACCAATGAATGCTAACTTTGGTATTTTCCCAGAACTACCAACCAAGATCCGTGATAAGAAAGATCGTTACGCGGCAATTGCAGAACGTGCACTAAAGGCAACTGAAAAAATAGTTTCAAATAAAAATTAATAAAAAAAGCTCAGTATTTTACTGAGCTTTTTTTATTAGAATGTGAAAAACAAGCTTTCACTTCCTATCTAAATAACGTATACTAATAAACGAGTCTTAAAAAAATAAGGACAGGTGTTATTATGAAAATTCATATTGTTGGGCCAGTAGGTTGTGGGAAAACTAGGTTAGCTGTAGCCTTGGCACAAAATTTTGATATTCCGCATTATGAGTTAAATGCTATTATGCTAAAAGATGATACAGGGAAATTAGAACAAGATAGTGCTACAGCCAAGGCTCAGTTAACTAAACAATTATTGAGTAGTAGTTGGATTTTTGAAAGTAGTGTTGACGAGTTATTTGATAACTATTTTTCTGAAGCAGATATTATTGTCGTATTAGATACGCCATCGTACAAAAATCGCTGGCAAATAGTCTCAGGTTTTTTTAAAGAAAAATTAAATAATGTGAAAAATAAAATAGCTTATGATAATAAATTTGATAAAACTTTTAATGACATGAAAAAACAATTACAGGCAGAAAAAGAGTATCGTAAAGTGAAACGAGGTAATTTAATTGATCAGTTAATGCCTTTTGAATCAAAGGTTATCGTGTACACTAGTGCTAATATTGCATTTGAAGATCTGGTCGAACATGTCTTAAAGGATGATTAAAAAACTACTAATACTCTGTTAGTAGTTTTTTTGGTGACTTTATTTAGCCTAAAGTTTGAGTAAAATGTGACAAACTATGAAAAAAAGAGCAAATTTATATTAAATTAATTGTATTCAAATTTTTGTTATGATACATTATCTTTGTGTTAGAAAGTGGGGAGAGTAGAGTGAGTAGAGACTGGGTTAAAGATTTTTTAGATTATTTAGTTGTCGAACGGCAGTATTCGCTAAAAACTAAAGAAGCGTATGAAGAAGATATAAGAAACTTTTTAGCTTTTTTACATGAAACGTGTGAGACAAATTACCTAGAAGTATCTTATCAAGATGTTAGAATTTATCTCTCATATTTGTATGATAAACAGTACAGTCGTAACTCAATTGGTCGAAAAATATCTAGTTTACGTTCTTTTTATCAATTTTTATTGAGACAAGAAGCAACTTTAACCAATCCCTTTTCCTATGTACAGATGCGAAAAAAGCAATTACGTTTACCACGCTTTTTTTATGAAAAAGAGGTAGATGCTTTATTTCAAACAGTATCAGGTGACGAACCGTTAACTATACGAGATGCGGCTTTGCTAGAAGTATTATATGGGACAGGTTTGCGAGTAAGCGAGTGTGCCAATTTAAAATTGAGAGATATTGATTTTGAAACCAATGTTCTCTTAATCCATGGTAAAGGAAATAAAGAACGCTATGTCCCGTTTAGTTCATATATTGAAGCTGCGTTGATCCGTTATTTTGAAGAAAGCCGAACGAGTTTGATGACGCATTATCAAAAAGATCACTCTTATGTATTTGTAAATCATCGTGGTGATCAGTTGACACCTGCGGGTATTACGTATATTTTAAAACAAATTATCAAAAAAAGTAGTCTGACTACTGAAATACATCCGCATATGTTACGACATACTTTCGCAACACACTTATTAAATAATGGTGCAGATATGCGTACTGTTCAAGAGTTATTAGGTCATGAAAGTTTGGCTTCAACTCAAATATATGCGCATGTGACTAAAGAAAAATTACAACAAAGCTATCGTAATTTTCATCCTAGAGCTTAATTAGGTAATAGGTGAATTAATAGAGGGCTTAGTTAATCAGGAGGATTATAATTATGGGATATACAACTTTTCATTCAACAACGATATGTGCAGTTGAAAAAGATGGAAAATTTGCAATGGCTGGAGATGGTCAAGTAACAATGGGCGAGTCTGTTGTTATGAAAGGGACAGCTAAAAAAGTTAGACGTATCTATAATGGCGAAGTTGTTGTCGGTTTTGCAGGAAGCGTAGCTGATGCATTCAATCTAGAGGGCAAATTTGAAGCAAAACTTAATGAATATAAAGGAAATTTGATGCGTGCAGCTGTTGAACTAGCAATGGAATGGCGTTCAGATAAAATGATGCAAAAGTTAGAAGCTATGTTGATCGTGATGAATGATAAAGAGATGCTAGTTGTATCTGGAACAGGTGAAGTGATTGCGCCAGACGATGGCATCTTAGCTATTGGTTCAGGTGGTAATTACGCTTTAGCAGCAGCTAGAGCGATGAAACGTCACGGGCATGACAAGCTATCAGCAGGAGACATCGCAAGAGAAGCACTCCATGTCGCTGGAGACATTTGTGTCTTTACAAACCATAATATTATCGTAGAAGAATTATAGAGGGGTAAAATAATGACTAATACAAACAAAACACCAAAACAAATTGTAAGTGAATTAGATAAATTTATAATTGGCCAAAATACAGCTAAAAAAGCAGTAGCAGTTGCTCTTAGAAATCGTTATCGTCGCATGTTACTAGACGAAGATATGCAACAAGAAGTAACACCGAAAAATATGCTAATGATTGGCCCAACAGGTGTCGGAAAAACAGAAATTGCACGTCGATTAGCTAAAATTATTGAAGCACCTTTTGTTAAAGTTGAAGCGACTAAGTTTACAGAAGTTGGTTATGTAGGACGTGATGTTGAATCAATGGTACGTGATTTAGTTGAAGCAAGTATCAAGATTGTAGAAAAAACGCAACACAGTCAAGTCTATGCACAAGCTAAAAAACAAGCAGAGGATCGCTTAGTTAAATTACTAGTACCTGGTATTAAAAAGGAACAAAAAAAGTCAACCAACCAATTTGAGGCTATGATGCAAATGGTGAATTCTATGCAAGCTGGTCAAACAGAAGAAAAAGAAGAAGTTAACGAAACGATTAAAACTAACCGCCGAACAATTGCTGAAGAGTTAGCTAAAGGTAATTTAGAATCGCGGGAGGTCTCAATTGAAATTGATGAACCTAAAAAAGCAGCCCCAATGATGAATAACGGTTTAGAACAAATGGGGATTGATCTAGGAGATACACTGAACTCTCTTGCACCTAAAAAACGTATTAAACGAACGCTAACGGTGAAAGAAGCACGAGATATTTTAATCCGAGAAGAGTCTGATAAATTAATTAATAAAGGTGACTTGTACAGTGAGGCAATCAAGTTAGCTGAAAATAACGGAATTATCTTTATCGATGAATTTGATAAAATCACATCACGTTCACAACAATCAGGCGAAGTGTCACGAGAAGGTGTCCAGCGAGACATTTTACCAATTGTCGAAGGATCGCAAGTAACAACTAAATATGGTGTGATTTCAACAGACCATATTTTATTTATTGCTTCAGGGGCCTTTCATTTAAGTAAGCCTAGTGATTTAATTCCAGAACTTCAAGGGCGTTTTCCAATCCGTGTTGAGCTGGATGATTTAAGTGCTGATGATTTTGTTAAAATTTTAACAGAGCCAGATAATGCAATCGTCAAACAATATATTGCACTATTAGGAACAGAAAATATTGATGTCACATTCACTATGGAAGCTGTAGAGCGCATTGCTCAGATAGCTTATGATGTTAATAGTGAAACGGATAACATTGGTGCACGTCGTTTACATACCATCTTAGAAAAATTATTGGAAGACCTATTATTTGAAGCCTCAGATATGCAAATGGGCGACATTGTTATCACTGAAAATTATGTAGATGAGAAATTAGGGCATATTGCGAAAGACGAAGATTTAAGTCGCTACATTTTATAAAAAATAATTAATATGCTGGAGAAAGAGGAGTAGGAATGAACTGGACAATTGAGAATGAAAAACTCACAGCATCTTTTAAACAAAAAGGTGGCGAGCTAACGAGTTTGAAGAGTAAAGAAACAGGAATCGAATATTTATGGCAGGGGGATCCTAAGTTTTGGGCACGTCAGGCACCAGTCTTGTTTCCTTTTGTCGGACGGCTAAAGAATGATTCATATGTTTATAATAACAACTCTTACGATGTGGGGCAGCATGGATTTGCAAGAGATTTAGACTTTGAAGTTTATGAACAAACAGCGGAGGCATTATCACTTGTTTTAAGAAGCTCTGATACGACAAAAAAAATGTATCCCTTTGATTTTGAATTGATTCTAAGCTATCATTTGGAAGGCTCGAGTTTAGTTTGTGGTTATGAAGTAAGGAACCTCTCTACTGAAATTATGTATTTTTCAATAGGGGGTCATCCAGCTTTTAATTTACCACTAGATGAGACAAGCCAGTTTACTGATTATTATTTCCGTTTCGCTCCTAAAAAATCACGTATACAACTGCCTTTAGTCGGTCCATATGTTGATTTGGAAAATAAAACATTAGGTCAAACTAATACAGATATTGCGATTAGTCATGATTTGTTTAAAAATGATGCACTGATTTTTGAAACACCTGGTTCTCAAAGCATAAGTATTTGTTCGGATAAATCCGTTCATAGTATTACGTTATCGTATACTGATATGCCTTATGTGGGTCTGTGGAGTCCGAACGTAGAGGATGCCCCATTTGTTTGCATTGAACCTTGGTGCGGTATTGCTGATACAGTGTCTACTAAGGGGACGTTAGAAGATAAGTTAGGAATTAATCGTTTGGATAAAAATGAAACATTTTTATCTGACTATACAATTACTCTTAAATAACAGTAAAAAAGAGACTTCAGATGATCATCTGAAGTCTCTTTTTTTAGAATAATGTCAAAGGATCAACGTAATCGTGGCCTTGTGACGTAGCAACATCTAGGTTAGTTAAGTGATGTTGATAAGTATTGAGTCCCTTAAGGAGAGCTTCATTGGCATGTAGTGAAGCATTCAAACCAAGATTTGCTAGCTGTAAAATATAAGGAAGGGTCACATTCGCTAGTGCATTAGTTGCCGTTTTAGGAACAGCGCCTGGCATATTAGCAACAGCATAATGTTGCACGCCATATTTTATATAAACTGGTTCATCGTGGGTAGTTGTATGGTCGATGCTTTCAAAAATCCCACCTTGATCGATAGCAACATCAATGATTACTGAACCGACTGTCATATTTTTAACCATGTCAGTTGTCACTAACTTAGGAGCTGTTTGTCCAGGAATTAGGACGCACCCAATAACTAAATCAGCAGTGGCAACGACTTTCGAAATATTTTGTGGTGTAGATATGAGTGTTTGAATTTTAGTTCCAAATTGGTTTTCAAGTTGAGCGAGTCTTTGAGGATTGATATCCAAAATAGTCACATTAGCACCGATCCCTACTGCAATTTGGGCTGCATTAGCACCGGCTGTTCCTCCTCCGATAATAACAATTGATCCTTTAGCAACTCCGGGAACTCCGGATAACAAAAGACCTTTTCCACCAGGTTTTTCTTCTAAAAAATGAGCACCAGTTTGCACAGATAGCCTTCCAGCTATTTCACTCATTGGGATTAATAGTGGGAGGTTTTTATTATTTAATTGAATTGTTTCATAAGCAAGAGAGGTAGTACCAGAATCAAGCAAGGCTTTTGTTAACTGTGGATTAGGAGCGAGATGTAAGTAGGTAAATAAAATTAAATGATCGTTTAGAAAATGATATTCACTAGTAAGGGGCTCTTTGACTTTAATGACGATTTCAGCTGACCAAATTTCTTCGGGTGTTTGAACAAGTGTGGCACCTGCATCAAGATAATCGGTATCTAAAAATCCCGATCCGACACCTGCTAGAGTTTCTACCAAGACTAAGTGATTAAAACTTATCAGTTGTTTGACACCATCAGGAGTGAGACTTACACGATTTTCATGATTTTTAATTTCTTTTGGTATTCCAATAATCATATCATTTCCCTCTTTCTTTATGCCCTTAAACACTTCAAGTATAGCACCTGACTCCAGATAAACTAAGCTTTATTTCATTAATAACAAACAAAAAAGATGATACTTTTAAGATAAGCATCATCTTTTATCCAGTGCTGTTATTTTTTTTTGGTACCTAGGCCAAAAGGAACACGACTTTCTGTTCCGTTCAAAATCCGTTTAATATTTTCTCTGTGTCGGATGAAAATAAAAATAGTCAGCCCGCATGCGATTATTATCAGTAACCAATCAAGTTCTGGTAAGACTGTCGGCCAAATAAATGGTAGGACAAAGGTGGATAGAGTGATTAATACTGCACTAACCATGCTTGTTAAACTAACCATACTTGTAATTAATAGTGAGAATATAAAAATTGAGGCTGAGTAAATAAAAAACAAAGGTTGATAACCTAATAACATTCCTGCGCTAGTGGCAACTGCTTTACCACCTTTAAAGCCAGCAAAAATTGGAAAAGTATGTCCCATAACTGCAGCCAAACCAATCCATAGAGGATTAATATCACTGTGTAGAAGTTGAGGGAGACAAGTGGCTAAAGTTCCTTTTAAAATATCCATCAAAAGAACAGTAGTACCGGCTGTTTTACCTAAAACTCGAAAGGTATTAGTAGTGCCAGAATTACCACTGCCAAATTGACGAGGATCTTTTTTGAAAAAAAATTTGCCAATCCATACACCAGAAGGAATTGAACCAAGCAGATACCCGATGATAACCATAAAGAAAATTGTCATGAAGTCAAAACTCCTCTAATTATTAAATATAAACTAGCCATTATTTTACCACGAATAGGAAAAATGAACAATCATTCTGAAAGAGATTAATAAAAGATAAGTGATTATTTGTGAATGTGACAGAAAAGGAACGACTTAAACGCGGATTTCAATTGACTTTTGTTACTGATTAAGGGAAAATAGGAGTGTTATTAATGTATTCATAAAAAATGAGGTGAAATTCCTCAACAGCCCCCGCCTACTGTATATCTACTTGGTTAGATTAGTCAGACTTTTATGAGTGTAATTGAATAAGTATTGTGGGAAATCGGTTTTAAGTATGTTGTATAACATGACCATTTTCTTAAGAATGGTCATTTTTTTGTATAATTTTTTATTTGATCCTAAGGAGGCGTGGTATGCGTTTTATAAATCAAAATGTTTTGGCAACCTATCATCCAGTTATTTGTTTATTGTATTATGTCATAGTATTAACGACTACCATGTTTACTACTAACCCAATTGTTCGAGGGATTTCTTTATTTGGAGCCTTAGTAGCTTGTCTGTTAACGATTGATCGTAATCGTTTAGTAAAAAATATCAGATTAGCTATTGGAGTTTGTTTAGTATCAGCTATATCTAATTTTTTATTGGTACATAGTGGTAAAACAGAACTTTTTAATTGGTCTGTTGAGCTTTTTGGTAAAGTATTTAATTATTCTTTTACATGGGAAGCCCTTTTTTATGGTTTTTCATTTGGGATTATGATGGCAGCAGTGTTATTGTGGTTTCAAACGATTAATGAAGTTTTAAGTTCAGATAAAATTGTGTTTTTATTTGGTCGATGGGCACCTAAAATTGCTTTAGTTATTTCTATGGTAATGCGTTTTATCCCCTTATTTCAAAAGCAACTCTTAACAATTCAAAGCGCTCAAAAAGGGTTGGGTGTAACTGTAACAGATAATAAAAAGCAGCAAATGCTTCATGGTAAAGATACGTTTAATAGTTTATTATCATGGGCATTAGAAAATGCGATTGATACGTCTGATTCGATGAATGCACGTGGATTTGGTCTGAAAAACAGGACTAATTTTACAATTTATCAATTTAGACGTCGAGATATTTGGTTTTTAAGTTTAGTGATTGGCTTAATGATGGCAACCTTATACTTTATCAATAACCAAACATTTAGTTTTTATTATTATCCAAGACTAAGACAAATGGTAGAACCTATCGAGGGCGCAATCGGCTATTTGACAATCAGCTTATTGATGCTAGTTCCCTTATTAGTAGAACTGAAGGAGAGAGTGAAATGGCATTACTTGAAATCAAAAATTTGAATTTTTCTTATCCAAAGCAACATGATTTAGTCTTAGAAGGGATAAATTTAAAAATAGAACAAGGGGAGTTCATCGTCGTATGTGGTGAATCAGGTAGTGGGAAAAGTACCTTATTAAGACTGTTAAAAAGAGAGTTAGCACCTCATGGTAACGTGACAGGTGATATTTATTATCAAGGAAAACCGGTTCAAGAGATGGCCGATTATGAATCAGCTTCTAAAATCGGATTTGTGATGCAAAATCCTGAAACACAAATAGTGACAGATAAAGTCTGGAGCGAGTTAGCATTTGGTTTAGAAAATCTGGGAGTAGCACCACAAGTAATTAGAAGTAGAGTTGGGGAGATGGCTAATTATTTTGGGATTCATGAATGGTTCAAACAGGATACGGCTGGATTATCCGGAGGGCAAAAACAAATATTAAATTTGGCTTCAGTATTGGTTATGCAACCTGATATTTTAATCTTAGATGAACCAACAGCTCAACTAGACCCGATTGCAGCAGCTGACTTTATGAAAACATTACACCAATTAAATCAAGAAATGAATATTACTATTGTTATCGTCGAACATCGCTTAGAAGAGCTCTATTCCCTTGCAACTAAAATTGTTTTATTAGATAAAGGTCATCTCGTGTTGGAGGGGACGCCGCGAGTGGTTGGGAAAGAAATGTTAAAGACGCTTAATAACAAAAAAATGTTAGCTGGTTTTCCAGCTTCTTTAAGACTCTATTATGATTTGAATATTCCAGACACCCCACCATTAAATGTAAAAGAAGGAATTAGCTTCTTAAAAAAGCATTACCAAGGACACGTGGTTGCGCAACAAGATTCTGATAGTGAAGGAAAACTAACGGCCCCCGTTATTGCAGAATTATCTGATATTTGGTTCAGATATAATCGTAAAGGAAAAGATATCTTAACTGATGTTAATTTAAAGGTTCATCAAGGAGAAATATTTTGTTTATTAGGTGGTAATGGGTCTGGAAAAAGTACGCTACTTAATGTGTTGAGTGGTATTCATAAAGCTTATGAAGGTCGCGTTAAATTATTTGGAAAACGTTTAGCTTCGTATAAACCATCTGAAATTTATGGAACTAAGTTAGCCGTCTTGCCACAGAATCCATTAGCTTTATTTATTGATGAAACAGTTGAGGATGATTATAAAAATCTGTGTCAGTCAGTAGGGTATAGTAAAGAGGATACTAATAAAAAAATAGAAGAAATAGTATCTTTATTAGAGATTCAGTCATTATTATCACGGTATCCGTATGATGTTAGTGGCGGTGAACAGCAAAAAATTGCTTTGGGTAAAATTTTATTATTGGATCCAGAATTTATTTTATTAGATGAGCCTACCAAAGGAATTGACGCGCATGCTAAAAATAATTTTGGGGATATCTTAAAAACATTACAAGCCAAAGGTAAAACTATCTTTATGGTCACCCATGATACTGAATTTGCCGCTGCATATGCCAGTCGGTGTGCTTTATTTTTTGATCAACAAGTAGTGTCTTTAAACACACCTGTCGGTTTTTTCTCATCGAATTATTTTTACACAACCCCAGCTAATAAAATAGCTAGAGATTTGTATCCTTCAGCGATAACAGTTGATGATATTGTCAATTTTTGCCGCATAGAAGAGAGGAACAACAAATGAAAAAATACCAACAATTATTAAACGTTGCGATTTATTTTATCTTAATCCCTATGCTACTTATTTTTGGTTTTTTTATTTTGCGCGACAAACAGTATAACTTAATTTCAATGAGTATTGTTATATTGATGTGTGTGCCATTTTTTATAGCATATGAAAAAAAAGAAAGTACGTCTAGAGAACTTGTTTTATTAGCTATTATGGTGTCATTGGCAGTTGTGGGGAGAACAGCTTTTTTCTTCTTACCAGCACTAAATCCAATGGCAGCAATGGTCATTTTAGCAGGTGTTTATTTAGGTCCTGATTTAGGGTTTATGACAGGTGCCTTATCGCCACTTATATCTAATATGATTTTTACGCAAGGACCATGGACTCCCTTTCAAATGTTTTCTTATGGTTTGGTAGGATTTATCGCAGGTTGGCCTTTTATTGCAAAATTGGCTAAAAAAAATCGAGTGATACTGAGTTTACTGGGCATTTTAGTAGGTGTTTCATATTCACTATTAATGGATATATGGACAGTTCTATCAATGGATAGGAGTTTCAGTATTGAAAGATATTTAGTGGTGATTACACAAGCGATTCCTTTTACAATTAGTTATTTGATTGCTAACGTGACATTTTTAAATATACTTAATACAGCTATCGGGACACGAATCGAACGTGTCAAAATGAAATACGGTATTAACATCTAATGTTGATGTTAACTATAGATAAAAAGAAAAGAATGGAGCGGTAAAAATGAAAAATTTAACAAAATTAATGATGGTTGCTTTAGCAGGTCTTGCTTTAGCAGGGTGTGGTAAACAAGAAGAGGCTGGCAATAAGACAGATTCATCAGCCCCTAAGACAGAGCAAAAAGCGACAAAATCAGATAAAGAAGAAGGTAAATTCAAAATCACGTTAAATGAAGATGATAAAGAAATTACATCTAAAGAACTATCATTTAAAGAAGGCGATTTTCTACAAGATGTTATGGAAAATGAGTTTGATATTTTAGAAGAAAATGGTATGATTTCAGCTATTGATGGTCATGAGAAAAATGACAAAGAACAAAAATATTGGTTATATGAAGTAAACGGAGAGCAACCAACAGTAGGGGCTAAAGAGTACAAATTAAAAGATGGCGATAAAATCGTCTTTGATTTAAAAAAATTAGATATGTAAACAAGATAAAAAAGACTAGTAAACTATTAACGTTTACTAGTCTTTTTTATTTCGTCTTCACCCAGTCTTGTCATTAAAGAGGGTAACCATGAATCCAAACTTGTCACTGAATATCCTTGTTTTTTTAATAGTGATGTATCTAAAGGTTCATCGTATTTTGAGAAAGGTGAAGGTGTCTGAGTTGAATCATAAATGACTGTTAATTCATCTAAATTAAGGGCCATTTTTAGAGCAATGATAAAGTCTTTAGTCGAATAAATCTGATCAGAAGCTAAATTAATAGGACCAGTTAAGTTGTTAAGGATAATAAATTCTAACATGCTTGGAATTTCCGAAGCGCGTACAAAACTAAAACGACCCGTTTTTCTACGAAAGACAATCGTTTCTTTAGCAAGGGCTGCTTTCACGTAAAAATGAAGACGTTCAGTATAATCATCATCATCTAACACAATTGGAAAGCGTAAATAAGTTACCTTACCAGGATAATTATGAGCGAGATAACTTTCTGCTTCGCGTTTTCCTTCACCATATTCATAATCACTATCACTGGTAGCTTCAGTATGGTAATTTTCAGGAATAAAATCACTCTCTTTATAGCCATCAAGCGAAGCTTCCCCTTGGTAGGTTGCTAAACTTGAGGTAACTAAGTAGTGTTGGACATCTGTCAAATAGTGACAAGCAATTTTAGCATCATTTTGTGTAAAACAAATATTATCAAATACAATATGCCAATGTTGATTTTGAATCTCTTTCCATCCAATGTGTGAATAATCCCCTCGATCAATAATTAAGCGAGAAACCTCTTGTCCGAAGCTATCAGGGGTTGTCCCTCTAGTTGCAATGGTGACGTCATAACCAAGGTTTAGGAAATGTGTGACTACTTTTTTTCCAAAAAAGCGAGTGCCACCAAATATTAATATTTTTTTCATTTATCGACCCTCCATATTTAATCATTATCAATTCTATTATAAACGATTACTCATCTAAATTATAGAAAGAGCTTGTTTTAAAAAAACAAACTAACAGAAAATTCACAATTTTGAAGATGGAAAACTCTTTTCAAATAGTAGGATTTAGAGTATGATGAATCATGGTGTAGTAAAAGCCTAGTTAAATCAGGCTTTTAGCTAACGCAATAGTTTGATATGAGGGAGTTATACAATGTCAAAAAAAATAAATAATGAGTATAATGATGCTTCCATTCAAGTCTTAGAAGGACTGGAAGCAGTTCGTAAAAGACCAGGTATGTATATTGGTTCGACTGATTCACGTGGTTTGCATCATCTAGTGTATGAAATTGTTGATAATGCTGTTGATGAAGCATTATCAGGATATGGAAATGAGATAGAGGTTACGATTCATAAAGATAATAGTATTAGTGTCCAAGATTTTGGACGCGGGATGCCTGTTGGAATGCATGCATCAGGAGTACCCACGGTTCAAGTTATTTTCACGGTGCTACATGCCGGAGGGAAATTTGGGCAAGGAGGTTATAAAACATCAGGTGGCTTACATGGTGTTGGTGCCAGCGTAGTAAATGCTTTATCAGAGTGGCTGACCGTTTCAATCGTTCGAGAGGGCATTGAGTATGAACAACAGTTTGTTGAAGGGGGTAAACCACAAGGTACCTTGAAAAAAATAGGAAAAACATCAAGAAAGAATGGAACATTCATTCATTTTTTACCAGATAAAACTATTTTTTCAACGACAAAATTTTCATATGAAACGCTTGCTGAAAGGTTACGTGAATCAGCTTTCCTATTACGAGGTGTCAAAATAACAATCCGTGATGAACGTCAAGATGAGACTGTAGAAGAGGTTTTTCATTTTGAAGAAGGTATTAAAGAATTTATTACGTATTTAAATGAAGATAAAGATGATTTAACGCCAGTTATTTACTTTTCCGGAGAAAAAGAAGGCATTGAGACCGAGTGTGCTTTTCAATATAACGATGGCTATTCAGAAAATATTTTATCATTTGTTAATAATGTCCGAACTAAAGATGGTGGGACACATGAAGTTGGTATGAAAACGGCATTAACTAAAACATTTAATGAATACGCTCGTAAAGTTGGTTTGTTAAAAGAAAAAGATAAAAACCTCGAAGGTAGTGATTTTAGAGAAGGGTTAACGGGTGTTGTCTCTGTTAGAATTCCAGAACACTTGCTACAGTTTGAAGGTCAAACAAAAGGGAAGTTAGGGACGCCTCTTGCTCGTTCCGTTGTCGAATCGACCATTAGTGACCAAATGGTTTTCTATTTGCAAGAAAATAGTGACATAAGTCAAATGTTGATTCGTAAAGCGATTAAAGCGCGTGAGGCTCGTGATGCAGCCCGCAAGGCACGGGAAGAAAGCCGAACAGGTAAAAAGAAACGTAAAGGTGAATCTCTTCTTTCAGGGAAGTTGACACCTGCTCAGTCTCGTAATCCTAAACGAAATGAATTGTATTTAGTCGAAGGAGACTCTGCTGGGGGATCGGCCAAACAAGGTCGAGATCGTAAATTCCAAGCAATCTTGCCTCTAAGAGGTAAAGTTATCAATACAGAAAAGGCTAAAATTCAAGATGTTTTAAAAAATGAAGAAATTAACACGATGATTTATACAATTGGTGCAGGAATAGAACCTGATTTTTCATTGGAAGATTGTAATTATGATAAAGTGATTATTATGACTGATGCAGATACCGATGGTGCTCATATTCAAGCCTTACTATTAACTTTTTTCTATCGCTTTATGAAACCTTTAGTGGAAGCTGGAAAAGTTTATATTGCCTTACCTCCATTATATAAAGTATCAAAAGGAACAGGGAAGAAAGCAGTTATTGAGTATGCTTGGACAGATGAGGAACTTGCTAAGATTACTGAAAAGATGGGCAAGGGCTACATGATTCAACGTTATAAAGGGTTAGGTGAAATGAATGCAGATCAATTGTGGGAGACGACAATGGATCCTGAGACTAGAACCCTTATACGAGTCACTTTAAATGAAGAAGACGGTGAAGCTGGAAGTAATGAGCGGATTGTTTCAACTTTAATGGGTGATAAAGTTGATCGTCGTCGTCGATGGATTGAAAATAATGTTGCCTTTACAATGGAAGAAGAAGGCAGTATTTTAGAGAATAAAGAAGAGGTAGCAGAAGTAACACCAATCGAAGAAAAGATTGAAACAAAAGATAATCAAGAAGAGATCTTGAAAGAAATAAGGTTATTTGAGTTTGACGAGTAGGGAGATGAGATAATATGAACGCACGAGATGATATTCAAGAGCTAGCGCTTAAGGATGTGATGGGTGACCGCTTTGGTCGTTATTCAAAATATATTATCCAAGAACGTGCCTTGCCAGATATTCGAGACGGTCTAAAACCTGTACAACGCCGTATTTTATATGCGATGTCTCAAGATGGCAATACGTTTGATAAAGGATTCCGTAAGTCTGCTAAATCAGTAGGAAATATTATGGGTAATTACCATCCTCATGGGGATAGTAGTATTTATGAAGCGATGGTTCGTATGAGCCAAGATTGGAAATTACGTGATGTTTTAATTGAAATGCATGGTAACAATGGTAGTATGGATGGCGATCCACCAGCTGCAATGCGTTATACAGAAGCTCGTTTATCCAAATTGAGCGGTGAATTATTAGCCGATATTGAAAAAGATACTGTGGAGTTTGTTTGGAATTTCGACGATACTGAAAAAGAACCAACAGTTTTACCGGCAAAATACCCTAATTTATTGGTGAATGGTTCAACAGGGATTTCAGCGGGCTATGCCACAGAAATTCCAACACATAATTTAGGTGAAATTATTGCGGGTACGATTTATTTAATTGATCATCCTAATGCAACCTTGGATAAGTTGATGACTTATATTCCAGGACCAGATTTTCCAACGGGTGGTATTTTACAAGGTAAAAAAGAGCTAAAACAAGCTTACGGAACAGGTAAGGGACGTGTTGTTTTACGCTCAGTTACAAAAATTGAACCACTAAAAGGTGGCAAACAACAAATTGTTATTAACGAAATCCCATACGAGGTTAATAAAGCAAATTTAGTTAAAAAGATGGATGAAATTCGTTTAAACAAAAAAGTAGATGGAATTGCGGAGGTTCGTGACGAAAGCGACCGGACTGGACTCCAGATTGTTATAGAGCTGAAAAAAGATACCAACGCTGAGGGTATTTTGAATTATTTATTTAAAAATACTGATTTGCAAGTCAACTATAATTTCAATATGGTAGCAATCGATGCTCAACGACCTCAACAAGTAGGATTGAAGCAAATTTTAGAGGCCTATGTAACGCATAGAAAACAAGTGATTGTTCGTCGTAGTGAGTTTGAACTAGCAAAAGCACGTAAACGTCAACATATTGTCGAAGGCCTTATTAAGGCGTTGTCAATTTTAGATGAAGTAATTGCAACAATTAGAGCTAGTAAAGATAAAAAAAATGCTAAAGTTAATTTGGTAACTAACTATCAATTTACTGAAGAACAAGCAGAGGCGATTGTCTCACTTCAATTATATCGCTTAACTAATACTGACATTACTGCCTTAGAAGAAGAAGCTCGTGAGCTAGCTGAAACGATTACTAAACTATTAGCTATTTTGAATGATGAGGAGACGCTTTTAACAGTTTTAAAAACAGAATTACGTGAAGTGAAAAAAAATTATGCAACGCCACGTAAGACCTTGATTGAAGAAGAAATTCAAGAAATTATTGTCAATACAGAAATCTTAATTGCTCAAGAAGAAGTGATGGTAACTGTTACAAACGAAGGCTATTTAAAACGAACTAGTTTGCGTTCTTATGGCGCCTCTAGTCCTGAAGAGATTGGAATGAAAGAAACGGACTATTTAGTTTTTGGTAAGCAATTAAATACGTTAGAACATGTCTTGATTGTAACCAATCAAGGGAATATGATTTATCGTCCAGTCCACGAATTACCAGATTTACGTTGGAAGGATGTTGGGGAACATATTTCTCAACAAATTTCAGGTTTGTCGGCAGATGAAAAAATAATAGCGGTGTTTGATTACCAAAAACTGTCTGAAACTAGGTCCTTTGTCTTTATCAGTCGCTATGGTTTAATTAAACAAACGAAGATGGTAGATTTCTCTCCTTGGCGTTCATACAAGGGTCGTCCAACTATTTGTATGAATTTAAAAGATGAGAAGGAAGAAATTGTAAATTGTTACTTAGTAAAAGATGATGACCCATTAGATGTCTTCTTAGTAACTACTAAAGGTTTTGGGTTACGTTATCCTTTAGCCGAGGTACCAGTAGTAGGAGCTAGAGCAGCAGGCGTCAAATCAATTAATCTCAAAGAAGATGATTATGTCGTGAATGGCGTTTTAGTTGTTCCTGATGGTGATACCGCAGTGACGATTGTGACTCAACGTGGCGCAGTTAAGCGAATGCTCGCCCAAGAAATACCACCATTGAGTAGAGCTAAGAGGGGGTTAATGGTAATTAGGGAACTAAAAGCCCACCCACACCGTATTGTATATATGACACCTTCTAGTCAGCAACCTGAGTTAGATATTACCACGCAAAATAACACACGTTACCGTGTGTCAGAAAACGATTTTCCGATAAGTGATCGAACGTCAAATGGGTCATTTATTGGAGATGAGAAAAAAGATGGTCAGATTTTTGATATCCATCAGGTTATCCAAGCTAAACTTCGTGAAAATAACGAATAGAATTTAAGACGTTTTATTGTTTTATGATTTTTAAAAGTGAGCAATCGCCAGGTTGCTCACTTTTTTTATGCTAAACGTTTTATTGTTGGTAGGTTAAACGTTTACAAAAGATAGTTCTGTTATAGAAAATTCAACTTAAAAATCGTCTGTATTAGTACAGTTATAAAAAGATTGAGGAACAGAAACGGCCTTTTTTTTTGATAGTTTGTTAAAAAATGTTCAAATATAAAACGTTGATATGACAGCTTTTGTAGTGTTTTTTATATTAAAAAAACAAAAGCATGCATTTTTTTAGCAATTTTCTATTGTGATTTTTTTATCTTGTGTTATACTATGTTTATAAACCTGTTATATATGACTTATTCATATAAATTAAAGGAGGCCATTAATTATGGACGCATGGAAAGGCTTTAAAGGCAATCAATGGAAAGAAGAAGTTAACGTTAGAGACTTCATTCAAGCAAACTACACAGAGTACACTGGTGATGATAGTTTCTTAGAACCGATTGCACCAAGTACAGACAAATTATGGACAAAATTACAAGAGTTATTTGATGTACAACACGAAAAAAATGGTGTGTACGATATGGATACTAATATCCCTGCAACAATCACATCACATGAACCTGGTTATTTAATTAAAGAAGAAGAAACAATTGTTGGGTTACAAACTGATGTTCCATTAAAACAAGCATTCATGCCATTTGGTGGTATCAACATGGCAAACAACGCTTTGACTTCAAATGGGTATGAGATTGATCCAGAAATGTCTCATATTTTTACAGATTACCGTAAAACACATAACCAAGGTGTATTCGATGCTTACACACCTGAGATGCGCTCAGCACGTAAAAATAAAATTATTACTGGTTTACCAGATGCTTACGGACGTGGACGTATCATCGGTGACTACCGTCGTTTAGCTTTATATGGTGTTGACTTCTTAATGGCTCAAAAAGCTAAAGATCATGCCAATACTGGTAACAAAGTTATGACAGATGATGTTGTTCGTTTAAGAGAAGAAATTTCAGAACAATATCGTGCATTAGGACAAATCAAAGAAATGGCAGCCTCATATGGATTTGATGTTTCTAAACCAGCAACTGATTCTAAAGAAGCGATTCAATGGTTATACTTTGGTTACTTAGCAGCAATCAAATCACAAAATGGAGCGGCAATGTCTATCGGACGTATCTCAGCATTCTTAGACATTTATATCCAACGTGATTTAGAAGCAGGTGTCATTACTGAATTTGAAGCACAAGAAATGATTGATCATTTAATCATGAAATTGCGTATGGTTAAATTTGCTCGTACTCCAGAGTACAACCAATTATTCTCTGGTTACCCAATTTGGGCTACTTTATCAATCGCTGGTATGGGATTAGATGGACGCTCATTAGTTACTAAGAACGATTTCCGTATCTTACATACATTAACAAACATGGGACCTTCTCCAGAACCAAACTTAACAGTATTATATTCATCAAGCGAACCAGAAGGGTTCAGAACATATGCTGCTAAAATTGCTAAAGAATCATCATCAATCCAATTCGAAAATGATGACTTATTGCGCGCTAACTGGGGATCAGATGACTGTGCGATTGCATGTTGTGTCTCTGCAACAGTTATGGGTAAAGATATGCAGTTCTTCGGAGCTCGTGCTAACTTAGCTAAAGCTGTGCTTTATGCAATCAACGGTGGTGTTGATGAAATGACTAAAGCTCAAGTTGCACCAAAATTCCGTCCAATGACTGGCGATAAATTAGACTACAACGAATTTATTGAACGCTATAAAGATATTATGGATTGGTTAGCAGAATTATATGTTAATACTCTAAATGTTATTCACTACATGCATGATAAATATGCATATGAAGCGCCTCAATTAGCATTTATGGATAGTGATTTAAAACGTACGTTCGCAACAGGGATTGCAGGTATTTCACATGCGGCAGACAGCTTAATGGCTATCAAACATGGTAACGTTGAAGTTATTCGCGATGAAAATGGTTTAGCTATTGATTACAAACCAACTCAAGAATTCCCAACTTACGGAAATGATCAAGAAGAAGCTGATGAGATCGCTAACTGGATTTTAGATTATTTCATGACTCAAATCAAACGCCAACATACTTACCGTAACTCTACACCAACAACATCATTATTAACAATCACTTCAAACGTTGTTTATGGTAAAGCTACTGGTAATACACCTGATGGCCGTCGTGCTGGTAAACCTTTAGCACCAGGAGCAAATCCATCTTATCAAGATGGTAAATTCCTAGGAGAGAAACATGGTCTTTTAGCGTCATTGAACTCAACTGCTCGTTTACAATACACTAACGCTTTAGATGGTATTTCAAATACTCAAACTATCAATCCTAACGGATTAGGTAAAGATGATGACACTCGTATTAATAATCTACGTAACGTTATGGATGGATACTTTGATAAAGGTGGTTATCACTTAAACGTGAACGTATTTACTAATGAATTATTACTAGATGCGCAAGCTAACCCAGAAAAATATCCAAACTTAACAATCCGTGTATCTGGCTATGCTGTTAAATTCCGTGATTTAACGCCAGAACAACAAGCAGATGTTATTTCAAGAACTTCACACGATCATATGTAATTTCTAGAAACATCTGTTATAATAGATACATAATTTTAAAGGGGTGACTAATTAGTCATCCCTTTTATAATAAGGATGGGAATCGAAATGACTAAACCTGTAGTAGGGCGTATACATTCAACAGAAAACTTTGGAACCGTTGATGGTCCTGGTGTTCGTTTTATTATTTTTACACAAGGTTGTCGTATGCGTTGCGAATTTTGTCATAATCCAGATACTTGGGAAATTGGCAAGGGGCGTGAAGTGACAGCTGATGAAATGATTGAAGAAGCTTTGAAATATCGCAGTTATTGGGGTGAAGAAGGCGGCATCACCATTAGTGGTGGAGAGCCATTGTTGCAAATGGATTTTTTAATTGATGTATTTAAAAAAGCGAAAGCTTTAGGAATCCATACGACAATCGATACTTGCGGAAAACCTTTTACGAGAGAAGAACCATTTATTAGTGAATTTACTGAACTAATGAAATATACTGATTTGTTACTTTTTGATATTAAACATATTGATGCAGAAGGTCATAAACGTTTAACACAACAGTCTAATGATAATATTTTAGAAATGGCACAATACTTATCTGAAATTAATCAGCCTGTTTGGATTCGTCATGTATTAGTACCAGAAAGAACAGATTATGATGAATTTTTAATCCGTTTAGATGAGTTTATTAAAACACTTAACAATGTAGATAAAGTAGAAGTATTACCGTACCATACTATGGGTAAATTCAAATGGGATGAGTTAGGTTTAACCTACCCACTTGAAGGTATTAATCCACCTGAAAAAGAGCGTGTAGAAAATGCTAAAAAATTATTACATGTTGCTGATTATAAAGGGTATGAAACGCATAAAGGAAAGTAAAAAACAAATCGATTCTAGGTTAATCTAGAATCGATTTGTTTTTCTAGTTTTATAGAGAATTTTAAGTATGAAAAATCGTGAAAGAACTAATATTTTGAGTTGAATTATGATACAATGAATACGGATTTTCATTTTTCAGAAAGAGGGTTATCAAGTGAAAGAACATCCTAATAAATTGATTTCATCCAGAGCATTTGCTTATTTTTTACAGTTAGCCGAAACACTTAATTATACTAAAACAGCACAGCTTTTAGGCATATCTCAGCCAGCTTTGACGCAACAAATTAAAAAATTGGAAAGCAAAGTGGGTGCTTCATTATTTAGAACAGCAGGTAAGCAACTATCCTTGACAGAAGCTGGGATTATCATGAAAGAGGCCGTTGAAAATATTTATGATGTTTTAGTCGAAGCAACTGAAAAAATTCACGATGAAAACTCATGTACACAAGGAAAAATCACTATTGGTATTTCTGCTTCCGTGGAAGATTGTGTGCTTACAAGTTTTATTACGGATTATTTCAAAGAATATCCTAATGTTGAAGTGACTCTTTTTATGGTAGGACGTAGAGAAGTCTGGGAATTTCTTGAAAAAAATAAAATTGATATAGCTATTTTATACTTACCAAGCGGTGTTTTAAATAAATGGTCAGGGTATGAGTCCATTGATATTATTACTGATGAATTATTATTTTTACATCATGATGCAGAACTAGAGTTAAAAGAAAGTATTACCTATAAAGAATCTCAAGAATACCCATGGGTCACATATCCCAAATCTTATTTTGTATCAGAAGTAATCCAATCAGCTTTTGAGTCAATTGATATGAAAAAACCAGAAAGTGTTGCTCATTTTACTAAACCAGAACAAATGTTTCGATTTAGTAATGAAACAGGGGTCAATACAGCCTTGCCACGTTCATTTTTTCAAGCGCATAAAAGAGAGGGCGAGTTACGAGCGATACCTTTTAATCCGCCAATTACAATGGATTTAACCTTTGTTTTTAGAAAAGAGAAGATGAATGTTCCAAGAATTGCTCATTTTTTAAATGTATTTCAAGATTATGTTAAAGACGAAGATTATATTTCTCGTTTAAAAAATAATAATAAAAAAAATATTGAATAGGGAGTTTTTATTATGTCAAAAGTTTTAGTTTTTGGTCATCAAAATCCAGATACAGATGCTATTACATCTGCAATTTCATTTGCTTATTTGCAAAAACAATTAGGAGTTGACGCTGAAGCGGTAGCTTTGGGACCAGTTAGTGAAGAAACACAGTATGCTTTGGACTACTTTAAAGTTGAGGCTCCTCGTGTGATTGAAACAGCTGGAAATGAAACAAACCAAGTGATGTTAGTTGACCATAATGAGGCTCAACAAAGTGTTGTTGATATCAAGGACTTGGAAGTTTTAGCGGTAGTTGATCATCATCGTATCGCTAATTTCGAAACAAGTAACCCATTATTTTATCGTGCAGAACCTGTCGGTTGTACAAATACTATTATTTTAAAAATGTATAAAGAACATAACATTGAAATACCAGCTGCTGTTGCAGGGCTAATGTTATCAGCTATTATTTCTGACACGTTATTATTTAAATCACCAACATGTACAGAACAAGATATTAAAGCAGCTAAAGAATTATCAATGATTGCTAAAATTGATTTAGATGTGTATGGATTAGAAATGTTAAAAGCTGGGACTAACTTAAATACTAAATCTGATGAGCAGTTACTTTCAATGGATGCTAAAAGCTTCCCAATGGGTACTAAGAGCGTTCGTATTGGTCAAGTCAACACAGTAGATGTTGATGACGTATTAGAGCGACAAGCGACTTTAGAAGCGGCTATGGAAGCAGAAAATAAAGCTGAGGGATATGATTTATTCTTATTAGTGATCACTAACATCTTAGATAGCGATTCTGTTATTTTAGCTGTTGGGGATGGTATGGATAAAGTAGAAAGTGCTTTTAATGTGAAATTAGAGAATAATACTGCTGTCTTGCCAGGCGTTGTTTCTCGTAAAAAACAAGTTGTACCACAATTGACAGACGCATTTAAATAAAATAAAAATAGCAATCTGTTAAACAGATTGCTATTTTTATTATGAGTCTAGAGCAATAAGGAGACCGGTTAATGAAAAATTATCAATTACTGTCATTAAATTATCAAAGTAGTCATATATCAGAAGAATTAGTAAAAAAAATAACAAATTTATGTAATTGGATGATAAATGAAAATGTTACAGAAGCGAGTTTGGCAACTATAAAAAAACAATTTCCTAAATGGAAAACCCTTCCTATTGATATTGATATACTTGTGTCTCAAGGGATTTTAGAAAGGTATGACCGTCGTTATCGTTTTAGTGTGCCACTTTTAAATAGAACTGGGTGGTATGAACTTGAAAAAGTAGTGACATCATCTTGCGATAAATTAATCTATCAGTTATCTCATAATAGTGTTACTAGTTTAGCGTGTTTCATCGAATTTGCGAAGTTGCCTCAACAAGTTTATTTGGCAGCAGAAGGAGTTTCTGAACCTTATAAAGACTATCATTTATTACGGACAGATAATTTTATCTATTTAGATAGCCCATCAAAATTGGGATACGCCAGCTATTTTAAAGAAAATCAGATGAAGCTGCCACCTGTATCTCATAACTTAACTAAGTTATTAGGTGATGTTAATCCAGATTACTTTTGTGAAATGGTAGGAAAAGTTATTGGAACAATTAAAAATCAGACTGATTACGATAGGGTTAAGCGACCTAATATTTTTATGGAAAGTTTAGAACTATTGGGATATATTTCGCTTTCAGAAGAACAAAAAATAAGCTTTGACTATCAATATATTGAAGTAACAAAAAGAGAATTAGAGAAAGAGAGTAGTCAATTTAGTAATACATTTACAGAGGGATTGACAGAATGTCAAAGTCAGTTACCTCATTTGGATAGTGAGATTTTAGAATTATTGATGTATCGTTATTTAATATCATCATTACAGATAAATAAATATCTATTTGCAATAAAAAAATAATTTAGGTTGTAAAGTGAGTACTTGATTATATTATGTATAGTAATCAGGTACTTGCTTTTTTTTTGTGATAAGCTAAACTTAAGATAGAAAAGATAAAGGTAAGAGTTAAAGGGGTAAGCTAACGAATGGATGAAATCATTGAGGTAATCGAAAGTGAGTCACTATTACTTGCAGAAGCGAGCTTTTTAGAAATGGCATATGATCCGGATTCAGACTTAAAAGGAAATAGAAAAAAAGTGAAAAAAAATTATGACTTAGATTCTGATTCAGATGAGGTTAAATCAGAAGGATTAGATGGTTTAAATGGCAATTCTGGTAAGCAAGGCAATACAGGACTTAAAGGTAATCAAGGTTATTTAGGAAACTTAGGCAAAATTGGCAAAGAAGGCAAACGTTTAGATGCGTTAAATTTTTCTTTTTTTAATGGTAACCGTGAAAAAAAATGGGCTTTTCCAAAAATAAGCGAAAAGGTTGAACTGGAATCAGTCTTATCTTTCGTTTTTGTTACAATCAGTTTGTCTTTGATTTATTTCACCTTAAGACAGCAAGATGATTAATTTACTATGCCTCAAAAGACGTGTCATAAGATAGTAAACAGAATGTAATGTACTGTGTCTTGTTAAAAAAGTCAAAGTAATTTAAAATTGTTAATTATTGATAAACTTATGACAAAATAGGAGGTTATTAATGACTGAGAAACGTTCAAATGACAGGGATTATTATTTTGACAATGCTAAATTTATTTTAATAGCTCTTGTGGTATTTGGTCATTTTATACAGCCTTTTATAAGTAAAAATTGGTTGTTAGAAGATCTTTATTATTTTATTTTTACATTTCATATGCCGTCGTTTATTTTCATATCTGGTTATTTTAGTAAAAAGTATCAAGAACCTTATTATTTACTAAAAGTCACAAAAAAATTATTATTTCCTTATCTCATGTTTCAAATATTGTACAGTATTTTTTATGCATGCATTGGGTTATCAAACGGCTTCAACTTTAAGTTATTAGTACCTGAGTGGTCTTTATGGTTCCTTCTGAGTATGTTCTTTTGGCAATTGAGTTTATTTTTATTTGGTAAGTTATCCCCTTTTCTTGGTATTTTACTTTCAATTATTATGAGCGGACTGGTTGGATATGTCCCATTCATTGGTCAAGAATTGAGTATCTCACGCACATTAGTTTTCTTACCATTTTTTTTAATTGGTCATTATACAACACCAAGGGCGATTCAAATCGTCCGATCAAGACTGCCAAAGTTAATCGCCATAGGTTTGTTTTTTTTAGTAGCTCTTTTAGTTGAACAGAATGACCAAATGAACAAATACTGGTTTTTTGGCTCATTATCTTATGATCACTTTTTAGAAAATCCATCATTAGGTTTTATTGTGAGACTGTATATCTATAGTCTTAGTTTTTTAGCAATGCTGGCTTTTTTCATTATTATACCTAAATATAGATTATTTTTTAGTAGGTGGGGGAGAAACACCTTATATACCTATTTGCTGCATGGTTTTTTAATAAAAGCTTTGCGCGCGGCTGATATTAGTAGCATCCCACTAACTAGTTTTAGTTTTTTTATATTATTTATTTTAAGTATTAGTGTTAGTATTATTTTATCAACCAATCGAGTGGCTAAAATTTGTCAACCTGTGATGGAATATCAAAAATTTTATACTTTATGTTACACTAATTATCAAAAGTTTCTACAATAAAAAGACGAACATTATCTATTTTAAGATAAGATTCGTCTTTTTTTATTAAATATTATTTTTAATAATTACTTTTCTTTGTTTTGTTTGGTCATCGTACGCCACGATACCGCGTGATTCCATTGTCTTTAAGAGGCGATCTGCCCGAATATAACCAATTTTTAATTGTTTTTTTAAAAGCGAGACATTGGCCTTTCCTTCTCGTATAACTAGGTTTACGGCATCGTCATAAAGACTATCTAGTTCTTCATTTTTTTTAGCTACTACTAAGGGGGAAGGGTCATGATCGTGAGTATAGAAAAAATCATCTGCTAAAATACTGTCAGGTACATTTACTTTTACAAAAGCTTCTTTCAGTAGTTCTATTAAATAATCTCTATCCCATAATTCGATATTAGTTTTCTCTGCTGCCGCCATGGCAGGAGCTGTGAAATAGTTAGTAGTACAAACGATACCAAAATCACAATCATAAATGGTCGTACCAGTAAAACATTCTTGAACAGCTTTAATGTCTACACTAGAAGAATAATGCTTACATTGGACAGCAAATAGATAGCCACTTTTTTCTGCAATAATATCTACCCCTTTGTCTCCTGAGGCAGGGGTGACTCGAGTCGTATATCCAAGCTTAACAAGCAAGTCAGAAATAAAGGATTCAAATTCAAGCCCATTTAAACTATCAATATATTTTAACTCTGTCGCAAGTAAAAAATGCTGAATATCATGCAAGTAATTTTTAAAGAAGCCGATATTTCGCTTTAGTTTATCATTTAATTGTTGATGGTTAAAGATGTCTTCAACAAGATTTTCTTTAGTTTCACGTAATTGTTTTATTTCATATTCCAACATGGCAAGTTCTTTTTGCTTATCTTGTAATAGTGACTGAGTTTTAATTTCTTCATATTTTTGACGTCTAGATAAAAACACAATTCGCACTCCTTAATAAATTAATGCTATTTAACTTTTATTATAGCTATATTACCACAAAATAAAGGGAATAGACAGAAATAGACAAGTTGAGTACACTAAAATAATAATAGTTTATCTTTATCAAAAGCGATGGTTAAAAGGATTAGAAAATGTTATGATAAAAAAGAAATTTGATTAAGTGAGGGTTATGATATGAAAAATAATAATTTTGTACAAGTGACAGATGTAACAGAGACGGAGACAATCACCTTTTTACACATTATCAAAGAGATGGTTAGTTATTTTAAAGTGGCTGTCAATGAAGAGGTTTATAGTACTCAATTGCCCTATAAAGCAATAATAGAGGAAGAAGAAGTTAGTTTAATTAGCTTAACATCTGATTTACAATTAGATGTAGTAATAATAAGAGATCCTGATGATAGTTACCATGTAGAAATAATAAATGATGAGAATTACGTCCTTTCTTTACCTTCTTATCAAGATATTGGGAGTAAAGAATTAGAACAATTAGCAAATTTTGATAAAAAAATAGAGCGATTAAGTGGTCAATCTGACGATGAAGCTTTTATGATCCAACTAGCAAGTGGAATCAACGACAATTTTTCTAAAGGAAAGGCTATAGATGAAGTAGTTATCAATCCCTACTTAGATCTTGATAAAGCAAACATAGAAGGATTTTTAGAAAACGGTGGGGTACAGTTTAAGAATAATTTAGTAGTTATCCCTAGTGCTTCAAGTCTTTTTCATGAAACATTTATTGTATTAGCACTAAAAAATAATGAGATAGTGGACATGAAACAACAAGCTTATTTTGCTGGAGATATAAAAATTATAAAATAACTTCATATTTTAACAATATAAAGTTAAGAAAATATTAATCCTTTTTCTTAATATAATTGATATTATTAACCTATTAGTGATTTAACGTTGCTTTATTAAAAGTTAAATCAACATAAGACTTAGGAGTGGATATCAATGGTAATTAACTCGCATTTTAATGATCATATGGGATTTAAAGTAGCATTTGAAAAAGAAGGCGTTATTTTTTATAGAACAATTGTAAGTGATTTAGAGATGACAGAGGAACAATTGATGAATAACCTTCAATTAGAGTTAGAAAATGAAGATGTTACAGTTAAAAGTGTAGTGGAAGAAGAATATTTACTATCATTAGTTGAATAAAGTAAAAAATGTTAGTCGTTGATGTAATGAAATAAAGAGTATCTTATTTAAATAAGTCACTATTTTGTAAAAAATTCTACATATTGCTGTTTTTTTAAAAAAACAGGATAAACAAAAATAATATTAATGTGTTATTATTATTACATAACACACCACTAACAGATTTTTATCCAAAAAAAGGCTTAACATTACCGCTCAGTAATGTTAAGTCTTTTTCCCTTTTTATTAAGTGTTTTTTTTAGTATCAGTCGGACTATTTAAAAAA
The DNA here is from genome assembly GCF_029144185.1 of Vagococcus intermedius. Lineage (NCBI taxonomy): Bacteria > Bacillati > Bacillota > Bacilli > Lactobacillales > Enterococcaceae > Vagococcus > Vagococcus intermedius. Next base: position 1,015,536 of record NZ_CP110232.1, read on the forward strand.
ATAATACCTAAGATAATTAAAGTAAAGCCAAAAGCAGTCATCATGTTGAATGGATCATTCCAAAGAAGGACACCGATGGAGGCTGTCAAAATCGTTCCCGCCCCTGTCCAAATCGCATAAGCAACACTTAAGGGTAATGTTTTCAAACAAAGAGATAAAAAATAAAATGCTCCGATATAACCGATGGTTAGTAAAATAGAAGGGAGTAAGTTTGAAAAACCTTCAGATAATTTCAGCATAGTTGTTGCAAAAACTTCAAGAATAATCGAACCAATTAAATAATAGTAACCAGTCACCTAATGGACACCTCCATATAAATTTAAAACAATCACACCTAAAATGATCAGACCAATCCCACTTATCTTCTTAAAATTTAAAGGTTCATGGTATCGTAAGACTCCAATTAAGCAAGTTAAAATAGTTCCAATTCCACCCCAAATGGCATAAGCACCACCAAGAGGGAATAATTGAAGGACTAGTGATAGAAAGAAAAAAGAGATGGCGTAACTCACGACAACGAGCACACTAGGTAGTAATTTTGTAAAGCCACGTGTTAATTTTAGAGAAGAGCTTGCTAGTACTTCAAACAAGATAGACCCTCCCAAATAAAAAGCTATTTTCATTATTGATTTTCCTCCAAAAAAGTGTATAAATAATTAAGTGTTTCCAAGGTTTCCAAATCATCTAAAGGCATATTATTTAAATAGCGTGAATAATATAGACCATCGATAGTCATGCGAATGATATTGGATTGAGAGGAAGGAACTTTGTCATACGCCAGCTTTTCTAATAAACTAACATAGGAGTCAGACATATCATGGTGTGTATATTGACTGATAATGATGGCTAAATTATACTCAGTTTCACCCAATAAATCTGATTTAGAACACTCTATAAATGATTTGTGATATTTGAAAGTGTCATTCAAGGGGTAAGTCCTAGCAACTTCTTCAAAATTTTTAGTAAATTTTTGAGCAATAGCATCAGCCAAGGTGTTGAGTAAATTATTTTTGTTAGTAAAATGATATAAAATCCCACTCTTGGTTGAAATAGATTTATCAGCCAATAAATCCAAGGTGAAGTTAGAAATATCACATGTTTTTAATAAGCTTAAGCAATCTTCAAGAATAATTTTTTTAGTTTTATCTCCTTTTGTCAAGATAATGCCTCCTTTTAAACAAAAACTGACCACGCGGTTAATTTTAACCTTGTAGTAGTTAGGTGTCAATGATTATTTCCCACGAAGTAAATTTAAAAGTAGTAGTTTAAAATAAAAGATTATGCTATTAGCGTCCTATGAATAATAAAAAAGTCTCACCTTTAAAAGAGGTGAGACTTTTTTTATTATATACTATCTATTTTGATTATTTAAATAAAATTGGCGGGAAAGTGTGGGAATCGAACCCACCTAAGAAGCTCTTAACTCCTCATGCTGGTTTTGAAGACCAGAGGGAACACCAGAACCCATCCAATCCCATTTAACAAGATAAGTATACCATAACTACCAACAGAATGACAACGCTTTCTTTTTTGGAAGGTAGATAAAAAGATTGTGAGAAGCATTGCAAAGATTGTTTGTAAGCGTTATCATCGAGTTGTAAGTTCTACGTGTAAATTAGGAAAATTAAGTCTTAAACTAAGAGGAGATTGAATAATGAAAGAAAAACTGATGATTTGTGGTGGGTGCAATGCCAAAATTGGGCCTGGAGATTTGAATAAAATCTTAACTAAGATACCTCAGACAACTTCAGAAAGACTGTTAGTAGGTTTTGATACATCAGATGATGCTGCGGTTTTGAAAATGACAGATGATTTAGCAATTATTCAAACATTAGATTTTTTTCCCACGATGGTCAGTGATCCATATCTTTATGGGAAAATTGCAGCCACGAATGCTCTAAGTGATGTTTATGCAATGGGCGGAGAAGTGTTATCTGCGATGAATATTGTTTGTTTTCCGGAAAATTATGATCTAGAAATGTTAGGAGAAATATTAAAAGGTGGGGCTGAAAAAGTTAAAGAAGCAGGTGGTGTGTTAGTTGGAGGACACTCTATCCATGATAGTACGCCTAAATATGGCCTTTCTGTGACTGGATTAATTCATCCTGATAAAATTTTAAAAAATAATAATTGCCAATTAAATGATAACTTAATACTAACTAAGCCAATCGGGAGTGGGATTATCACAACAGCTTATAGTGTAGGAGAAGCCTCAGAAAAAGCTTTTTTAGAAGCGACTGAAGCGATGCAAACTTTAAATAAGTACGCAGCAGAGGTAATAGTAGACTATGACGTCAATAGTTGCACAGATGTGACCGGTTTTGGTTTGGCAGGTCATTTATTAGAGATGTTGGCAGGTGCTTATAGTGCCAATATTTATTTTGACAAAATACCGTATATCATGGAGGCATATGAATGTGCTAAAGAATGTTTAGTCACAGCAGGTGGACAACGAAATAGAAATCAATTTTCTAATCAAGTTGAAAATATAACTCAGGAATTTGCTGTCGAGGAGTTGATATATGATCCCCAAACTTCGGGAGGTCTGTTGTTAAGCGTAACAGAGAAAGAGACTGACGAACTTTTATTAGCTTTGTTAGATGCAGGGGTCTCAGCTTCATTGATAGGAAAAGTTATAGAAAAAAATAAGGTAGGTATTACTATTTATAATTAAACAATAGAAAGGAAGTCTATAAGTTGGAAAAAATTAATTGTTTGGGAGACGCTTGTCCTCTACCGGTTATCAAAACCAAGAGAGCTTTGAAAAAAGCGAATAAAGTTGAAGTCTTAGTTGATAATCTTATTGCGACACAAAATCTAGTGAAAATGGCAGAACAACTGGGGGGAAATGTATCAGTTGTGAAGGAAAATGACAATTTGTATCATGTTTTTTTACTTAAAGAAGAGAATTCATTAGTGACGGATTCGGATATTACTGATATTACTATAGAAGAATCTAAATATAATTATAAAAAGGAGCAACCTTATATCGTCGTTTGTTCCTCTGAAATGATGGGGGCAGGTGAGACAGAGCTTAGCAAACTTTTGATTAAAAGTTTTTTATACGCCTTAACAGAACAAGATGTCTTACCTGAAAAAGTTTTATTATACAATAAAGGAATTTATTTAGGGTTAAAAGACTCGGAAACAGTAGCTGATTTACATTTATTAGAACAAGCGGGAGTCGATATTATGTCATGTGGCTTATGCGCTGATTACTATGGTGTAACAGATGATATTGAAGTAGGGACGATAACAAATATGTACGCTATTATTGAAAATATGCGTTTGTACCCAGTGGTTAAACCATCTTAGGAGGTGACGTGATGCTTACTTATTTAGTGATTGTTTTTGATTCGACTCACTATGCTATTAAAACGGAAAAATTAATGAAACAAGTGAATATTTCTGGCCGATTAATCCCGACACCTGGTAATTTAAGAGCGGGATGTGGCTTGAGTTATAAAGTTGACATTAATTTGAAAAAAAAGGTTCTGACTTTATTAAACGAAGAAATTGGACAAGGTTACGAAGTGTTTGAAATAAAAAAGTCTGAAAAAGGAACTGATAGTGAGCAATTAACCGTCTTAAATGAGTTTAATTAAACAAGGAGGTGTTATTTACAGATGTATTATTTTGACAACGCGGCAACTACCATAAAAAAACCTAAACAAGTTGGAGAAGCTATTTTTGAAGCTGTTACATCAGAGAAGGTAGGAAATCCAGCCAGAGGTGCACATAGTTATTCGATTGATGCTTTTAGCGCTGTCTATGAAGCGCGGTTGAAGATAGCTTCTTTATTTGGTGCAAGCGATGAACTTGCTGTGGCTTTTACCCAGAATGCAACAATGGCTTTAAACATTGCTATTAAAGGATTGATACCCTCGGACTGTCATGTTATTACAACTGTTTTAGAGCATAATTCGGTCTTAAGACCTCTTTATGAACTAAGTCAAAGAAATGTGAACCTGTCATTTGTAAATTATGACAAAGACAGGCAGTGTTTATGTTATGAAGAGTTCGAAAAGTTAATACAAGAAGACACACGAGCAATTGTTTGCACACAAGTCTCAAATGTTTTAGGCGATATTGTTAATCTTGAATTTATTTCTAAACTATGTCAAAAATATAATTTGTTATTTATTGTTGATGGCTCACAAGGAGCTGGATTAGTTCCCTTTAACTTTGATAGGTTAAAAGTTGACGCATTTTGTTTTACGGGTCATAAAAGTTTGTATGGTCCTCAGGGAACAGGAGGACTTATTGTGAAATCAGATAGTCAAATAAAAGGAATAGTATCAGGCGGGAGTGGTAATCTGTCATTTTCTAAAAAACATCCTCAAGAATTACCAGATCGTTTGGAAGCAGGCACCTTGAATAGTCATAGTTTAATAGGCTTATCAGCTGGAATTGATTATGTTCTTGATGAAACACCTGAAAAGTTGTGGAACCAACAAATCAAGTTAACTTCTAAGATGCGAGAAGTTTTTAAGTCGATGGATAGCATTTCATTATACGGCTCAGATACGCAAAGCATTGGAACTTTAGCGTTAAATATTGGTCAGGTTAATGCAAGTGACATTGCGATGCTGTTGTGGGATGAATATAGGATTGCTGTAAGGGCGGGAAGTCATTGTGCTCCCCTTGTTCATCAAACTTTTAAAACGATAGAACAAGGAATGGTTAGATTTTCTTTTTCAAGTTTTACAACGGTTGAAGAAATTGACTATGCTATTGAAGCGGTAGACGCTATTGCGAAAAAAATCAGGTAAGGAAAAAGGTGAAGAAGTGACTAAAAGTAATCTGGCATTGTTACCTTCTGTAAGTGAGTTACTAAAACAACCCCAAATGGCTTACTATCAAACTGTTATTGGTCAACTATTATTAATAGAAGTAATTCGTGAAAGTATCAATTTAAAAAGACAGCTATTTTTATTAGGTAACACAAAAGTACTTGCTACTACTAAAGAAGAAAATATTCATAATTTAATGATTGAAATATCTCGTAAAGTTAAAGAAAAACAGACGGTTAATTTGAAAAGAGTGATTAACGCAACAGGGATTGTCTTACATACAAATTTAGGTCGAGCGATTCTACCCCGAAAGGTTCAAGAGAATATAGTTCAAGTTACATCTGGTTATACCAATCTAGAATATGATATCGACAAAGGACAGAGAGGTTCGCGTTATGATCATTTGCTAACAATTATTAAAGAACTGACAGGTGCAGAGGACGCTTTAGTTGTTAATAATAATGCCGCAGCAGTGTTATTAGTGTTAGATACACTGGCTAAAAATAAAGAAGTCATTGTCTCAAGAGGTGAGCTAGTTGAGATTGGGGGATCTTTTAGAATACCTAATGTTATACAAGCAAGCGGGTGTATTCTTAAGGAAGTTGGGACAACCAACAAAACACATTATTATGATTTTGAAGAAATCGCAACTGAAAATACAGGCGCTATTTTAAAAGTTCATACAAGTAATTATAAAATTATAGGGTTCAGTCAGATGGTAGAGAGTAAAAAGTTAGCAAATTTAGCAGCATCCAAAGGGATTCCTTATGTTGAAGATTTGGGTAGTGGTTTATTTATCGATCTGAGTCCATATGGTCTTAGCCACGAAGCGACAGTTAATGAGACAATTAGAGCAGGAGCAGACATCGTGACTTTTAGTGGTGATAAGATTTTAGGTGGCCCTCAAGCGGGGATTATCATAGGGAAGAAACACTATATTAATCAAATAAAAAAAAATCAATTAACTCGTTGTTTGAGAGTCGATAAAATGGTTCTGGGAGCTTTGGAAGCAACGTTTAAATTGTACCAAGACGAGGCTGTAGCGTTAAATGCAATCCCAACCTTAAAAATGCTAACAACCTCTTTAAGAACTCTTGAAATAACAGCTGAAAATTGGCAAGCACAGTTAGAGAAAAAAAAACTGCCGATTGAAATAAACTTATTCCCAGTTAGATCTCAAGTAGGTGGCGGTGCCTATCCAGGTGATTCTCTAAAGTCAATCGCCTTACAATTAATACCAAGTGATATGAGTGTGAATCACTTAGAACATGCTATGAGGATGCAAGATATTCCTATTATAACGAGGATTAAGGAAGAGTCAATTTTGCTAGATGTTCGAACTATTTCAGAAGAAGATTGGAACTATATAGTAGACTCTTTAGTTGCAATCTTTCATAGAGAAGGGGATAGTTAATACGATATTTAGTAATACAATAAGTAATTGTCTTACGAACTTAAAGTAATTAGAAAGGGTAAAATAACCAATCATGATATATAATAAAACCTACTATAGTATAGAATTTATTTAGATATGGGTAAAAATGTGAGAGGAAGTAATTTGTCTTATGGGAATAAAAAGTTTTTTTAGCAGAAAAAAAACCTTAATTGGTAATCAAGAAATGATAACTAAGGCGATTAATTTTATTGAAATGGAAGAAAATACTTCTAAAACTGAGATTTTAGATTTTTTAAAAAAAGAAGCAATGAAAGAAGTTAATAATAACCAGTTGGAAACATTCCCTAAAGAGCAAGAGTTCTTAGAGTTGTATACATTAGTGACGACTATCTATAAAAAATAAGATAAAATAACAGTATTATCTAGTAGACATGGCATTTACTAATAAAACAACTTTAAAAAAGCTAATTTGGTTGACTTAAACAACTGAATTAGCTTTTTTGGGTTAAAAATAAAAGAGAAGTTCATTTATTTATTAAGTATTTGAACCTTTGTAACATAAGTATAAAATTTAATGGTGTAGAAGTTAAGAAAAAAAGAGAATTTATACAATTGAAATCCTAAATGATGTTAACGTTTTAACGTTGTTTCTATAGGTTTTTCGTTTTTTTTATAAAAGTGTATAAAAAACTGAAATTGAATAAAATTTCAATTTTAGTTCTTCAAGTTAGTGAAATGTTATATTTCACTACATAATTTCTGTGAAGAGATGGATATCTTACTGTAATACTTTTGTAATATTTCTATGTTACATTAAGTAGGTCGAAACGAGAGAGAATACTTTCTCAAATCATTGGAGGAATTTAAAACATGTCAGTAAAAAAATTATTAGTATCAACAGCAGTATTAGGTGGAGTAGTTGCAGGTGGATTATTTGCAAGTGAAGCTAGTGCGGATAGCATTTATACAGTAAAACAAGATGATTCTTTATCAAAAATTTCATATCGTTTAAATGGTGACTTTAGTTTAGTTGACCAATTAGCAACAGTGAATAACATTAAAAATATTGATTTAATTTTTGTAGGTCAAAAATTAAATTTATCAGTTGATGGAACAATTAAGCCAGCAACTCAAGAAGATATCGCGACAAAACCTGAAGTAGCAAACCCAGAAGAAGCAGTAACAGTACCTGAAGCTCAAATGGAAGCGGTAGTAGAAGCAGGTCCTACAGAAAAAGATGTATATACAGTTGCTGTAGAACAACAACCAGTTCAAGAAGAAACTTATGTAGCACCTGTTGTAGAAGAACAACCAGTTCAAGAGGAAGCTTATGTAGCACCTGTTGTAGAAGAACAACCAGTTCAAGAGGAAGCTTATGTAGCACCTGTTGTAGAAGAACAACCGGTTAAAGAAGAAGCTTATGTAGCACCTGTTGTAGAAGAACAACCGGTTAAAGAAGAAGCTTATGTAGCACCTGTTGTAGAAGAACAACCAGTTCAAGAGGAAGCTTATGTAGCACCTGTTGTAGAAGAACAACCGGTTAAAGAAGAAGCACCAGTTTCAAATGTAAGTGGTAGTGATGCCGATGCAAAAGCATGGATTGCTATGAGAGAATCAACAAATAGCTATACCGCTCAAAATGGTTACTACTATGGTAAATACCAATTAGGACAAAATTTATTAAAATATGGAACATCACCTGAAGGACAAGAACGTGCAGCTGATGAATATGTATCAGAACGTTATGGTTCATGGTCAAATGCACAACAATTCTGGATGTCAAATAACTGGTATTAAAAAGCATTTCAAAAAAAGAGACTACTCAGGTAGTCTCTTTTTTATTTGACAAGAGATAAGTATTTAGCTTAAACTTACGACATTAGGTATTCTATTTAAGAAAATAATGACCATTATGGCTTTTAAAAAGCAACAATAGTAGCATAAAGAGAGACTAGGCATTTTATTAAGTATCTATCTATGCGTATTGGATGTCTTTTAAATAAGTTATCTCGGTAAGAAGTGAGGAAATTAAGATGATAACCAATCAATTGATAACCAAAACGGTTATCGCTTTTCAAAATTATTTATATCAAACAGCTTTTTTTTTGGAAAATGAGCAACAAGGGCTATCGCAAAAGGTCACTAGTGATTTTATAAAAAAAGAATTAGCTACCTTAAATTTACCGATTTATCCAAGTTCAAATACTGGTTTTTTTGCTGTATTAGACAGTGGAAAGCCAGGTAAGACCATTGCTTTGAGAAGCGGACTTGATCGTCACTTACTTAATGATACAAAAGTATCTTATATAGATAACGACAGTACTTTACATTTTGAAAATCAAATGAAAAATATAGCGACTATGTTAGCAACAGCCCATATTTTGAAAAGTTGGCAATCTGATTGGACCGGTAAGGTCATCTTTATTTTTGAAGATAGTGAAAAAAATGGGACCGGTATTTTTAAAATGGTTCAAAGTCTATCAAAATGGCCAATTGATGCTATTTACGGCTGGCATTTGACCGAAAAGTTAGAATCAGGAACGTGTAGTTTGACTCCAGGACCTGTTATGAGAGGGAAAAGAAGATTGTCTGTCGACATTGAAAATAGGGGACAGGAGCGTGCTAATGCACTTTTAGCTGGATCAATGATTATATCAGAGCTATTGTCAACATGTAATAACGAAGTTACTCATTTAGATATTACACAAATCAATACGCCTGTAGTGCCGGGAACTATCCCTAGATTAATTAGAATTAAAGGGCGATTGTCCTTCCTTAATGCAGAGGAAGGGATAACTAGTTTGCAACAGACCAAAGAGATAATTACTAAGCAAGCTGATAAATATGGTTGTCAAATTAAATATGGACCAGATATAGAGACTGGTTTAAACCCGGTGATCAATAATCTTAAATTGACCAATAATTTTAAGAAAAGTTTATTAAATCTATCTGAGGATAGTTTAGCTCCAGATCAATCACTCAATACTGCTAATTCTTTTACGAGATATAGGGAACTAGCACCTAGTGTTATGTCTTTAATAGGAGCAGCTAGTTTGCAATATGAAAAAAAAAGCAATTTAATGGATGAGAAATTAGCTAAATATAGTCTGGCAACTATGTTGAAGCTTACTACAGATTTCTTAAATTAATTGCATCAACAATCAAATGGAAGGGTCGTGATGAGGTGTCCTTGATAACAGTAGTTGGAAATAAATTAGGAGTTAGCATGGTTTCAGATGGCACAACACTTTTTGACAAAGAGGATCGATTATTATATGGAAAACCTCGTGAGTATAAAGAGTATGTAGTTTCTTTAAATGGTAGGATGTCAAGAGACTCTTTTATAGACACATTTAAAAGAATTGAAAATGTCTTGGAAAAACCTACAACAAATAGTTGCGCATTTAAAGAGTTAGAAAGTATTATTAAAGAGGTCGTTTATCAAAAAGATGATGCAGAGATATTTTTAGTGTTTTCAGGCTTTCGCAATGGTCAAGGTTATTTATTTAGTACATCTAACCTTCCTTTTGAGGAGACTCATAAACTTAGATTAACAGAAGATACTCGTTTTTTAATTATGAGCAGAAGCGATGCGTATAAAAAGCATGTTGGGATGTTTCAAAAAATGTTGAGCGAAAACCAACTTGAAAGATTTGACGATATTAGAAAAACTCAGGAAAATTTCAATGCGAGGTTAACAGGACTAGATTCAACGATTAATAATAAATTAACTTCTATTGTGGTGATGAATACAATCATCAAATAATAAAAAAGAAGACCTCTAGGGTCTTCTTTTTTATTTGAATAAATCGAATAGTTGGTATTCAGTTGGATCATCAGGTAACAAGAAGTTAAATCCTTGTTGGAAAATCATCGCAATAAAGGCAATGATTACAATTACGAAGAATACCCAAACAACCAGTTTAGCTACCCCTACGAAAGGTGTAATCTCGTCAGCTGGTGGAACTAATTTATCAGCAAAGATTAAGTTAGCTGCACAAAAGACAATAACGATAAAGAATGTTACTAAAGACCAGGTATAGAAATGGATACCTAAGAAAGCTCCACCAAAACCAGGATCTTCAGGTGAGATATGTAATAAAATTTGTCTAACAGATGAAATCATACCGACACAGGCAGCAATGATTGACATACCGTATCCAATGGCAAATTTTTGGATGTTAATTTCACCTTTTAATGTTGATACAATAATATAAATAGGTCCGACAACAGCTAACATCATGCTATATCTTTGGATAACACACAATGGACATGGCAATTCACCTAAAATGAATTGTGCTCCCATACTTCCACTGATTACCAAGATATATGCGCCGATAAAAGCAACAGCTAGCCAGAAACCTAAGAATTTAATGTTTTCTTTAATAAATTTTCCAATATTCATTATAATTCCTCCTATAAGCTAATTGGTAATGTACTTGTTGCGTGAAGCTTGAATAAAATTAGTGATAAAATAATAAGGACAAACCACAACATAATTACCTTCCAAGATGTATCTTTTTTGACAATTAACATGTAAAACAAACTAGTCATCAAAAATAAAATAATGATATCCATAAATACAACGCCTCTTTCTTTGTGTTTTTGTTCACGACGTAATAGTAGCATACCAGAAAAGAATAAGGAGGGTTTGCTTGAAAAAAATAATATGTTTTCATGAAAGTTTAATGAAAATTATATATACATTTAATAAAAGGTTGATAAATGCAACTGTTAACTCATAAAGCGCTTTAATAAAAAAACTAACCCCTTATTTATATAGAGTAGTTCTCTCTAAATAGGAGTTAGTTTTTTACTAGTCTAATCTAGTATATAAGGACTATTAGTCAAATTTTATAGGTATATTATAAGTATGTTGAGACTCATGATCTAAAAATTCTGAAGTTAGATAATTAGCCTTAACTAATAATTTTGCGTTTTTTAATTGCTCTATGTTTAACGTTTTTATAAAAAAAGGTGTGTATCCTGATTTCGATACTCCTTTTAAAATTTCGCCATCCCAGTAGCCCATATCAAGGGTAGCTTCAACCTCTTGTTTCTCTCCGATGATTAAAAGACTGTTATTAGGATAGATAGCAACATCACGCTCAGGACTATTAAACTTAAAATGAACAAGTAAAACAGCTTCATAGGAAGTATTATCACGTGATTTATAGTCTTTTAATTGTAGCAAAGTAGCTGTATCTATTTCGATATGCAAGCCTTGCCAGGTGTCGTCTTGAAAATTTTGGGGATAGGTGTTGTATTGGGTAATAATTGCAGCCTTATCTTGAGAATGGTAGGCTAATTCGTTAAAATCTGTGTCTTTGCTTAACAAGCGTTCATCCGTATCAATTTCTAAAGCTAAATTTTTTTTTACAGTATAGTCATCAAATAAGTGAGGGTAAGATTTTTTCGATTGATTAAGGCACCCACTTAAAAATAAACAGATTAGTGATAGACATAATAATTGAGACATTCTTTTCATTAAATCTCCTCCAATAGATTCCATAAAAATAAAGCGCTTTCTACAAATAGTGTATCATATGTTACCGAACGAATGATGAGATTATGATTGATAGTCTATTTAAAGAACATTTTAAAAAACAAAACACCCCTATCTGTTAAAGATGGGGATGTTTTCTAATAATCAACCATACTTAATAGATCATAATAATAAGTCATGATCTCCATGACAAGTTTCTTACGTGAAGCAATAGATAAGTGATTATTAAAAAAAATAGTTTTCTTGTCAGAAATATCAGAAATGGGATAATCTATAATGACAAGATTTGCTAATTCATAATCATTAGTGATATTAAATGAACGTTCAGATAATACTTCATTTAATTCATTTTTTAAGACCATTTCTACATCAGGTGTTTTAATAGTATCAATATAAATATTAACTTGCTTGCTTAAAATATGAATAGCAATGGTGGACAATAATTTTTCAATCATAAATTGCTCTTTCGGACTATTAAATTCCCACGAATTTTCTTTGAATAAATTCTCAGTAAATTGACGCGTCATCGTCATTATGGCTGAATTTTTAAATGTATCCTGTTTATAAGACAAGATTGTTCTGAAAAAATTCGTCTTGATATCTAAGGTTACTTCAAATGAAAAAAATATTTTCAAAATGAAAAAATAAAGACTTTCTGCATAAAAATCATCATCAATCTGAGAATGATGGAATTCCAGAAAACTATCGATAATAAAACGTGCTTTTATTACATAGGGGTGATGATTATGTTTTTTCATTAGGTAATAACCTGACATAATTCTATTTTCTTTACTAATAACTTCATAAACATTGGACCGTAAGGCAAGCTCCATGAAAATCAATTGATCATCTGTAAAACGTTCATTTCTAACGTTGATAAAGGAAGGTTGAAAACTGAAAAGAGACGTAGCTATATCTTTTATTGAAGGTTCACTTAGGCGAAAAGTATCAAATTCAGCTTTATTTTCAAGAAAAGCCTCTTCTAATTTTATCAACCGAAATCCTTTTAGGTCGTTTGAAACGGATGTGAAATTTTTTCTAAGCTTTAAAGGCTTTTGTCTTAGGATGCTTTGCTGAAATAATTCTTCCGTGTGATCGTATGTAATAGTCTTGAAAAAATAATTAATCATTATTTTACACGTAACATCACCAATAATTGTATAATAATTATCTGTTTTGGTGAGAGTCAATCCAAGTTGTTTTAAAATAATTTTAACTTTCTGTAGCTCTTTTAAGCAGTAACTATGGGAGATCGATAGGTCTGAACACAATTTAAAGATGTGCACTTTCTTTTCTCTAGCCAATGTAGATGTTAACTGATAGGCTATTGAATTATTAAGGTAAAATAATAATAAACGTTTCTCAGGATTATGTTGATCATTATCCTTAAAATCAGGACTGAAATAAATTGATTTATCTTTAATAATACAAAAATAGTCTAATGCTAATTCTGTTAAATCTTCATTTATTTTATTGATTAGGCGAGTGGTAGTGGAACGATTGTAGCCTGTTAATTGACAGAGATCATGAATCGTAATTTTTTCTTGTGTTATTATGTGATGATAAACGGTTATTTTTTTAAAGTCTAATTCGTTAAAATAATCTAATTGTGTCGGTGTATCTAACAATAGTTTGCCTCCTGTTTTCTTCATGTGATAAAAATTGTTCAGATTATAATATCTGTATATGAAACTTTTTGTGTATAAAAAGATAATCACCAAGTTTTAGTGAGAGATACAATTATATCATAAAAGGAATAGTTAACGAATGACTATTATAATAGGAGGATAATAATGAACGTTGATAAACATTTCAATGATTATATGATATATAGAGTTAAGTTCAAAGAATCAGGCTGCACTTTTTACCGTAGTGTTATTGCGAGTATTGAGGACACTGCTACTAGTTTGCGTGATCGCTTGGAAGCTGAATTAATTTCAGAAAATGTCACAATCGAAGACGTTTGTGAAGAAGAATACGCTTTAGAATTAGTTGTATCATAAACAATTTGGTTTATTTATAGTTAAAAATAACCTTTTTATAAAAAATGATTTAACCTCTAATTTTCTTTTGTTATAATAACAAAAGAAAATTAGAGGAGGACTGTTTATTATGAATGAAGAGGAACAAGACTTAGAAGTAATCAAAAAAGATGTGGCAGATATGTTAGCCTCTCTTGAGGCAGGTGTCCCTCAAGTAAGCGAGTCAGAAAAACCGCTAGAAGCGTATTATCAAGAGGCAGAAAACTTAAAAAATAAGGTGGCCACTTTATTTGATAAAATTTACGATTAGTTAATTTATTACTATAGTAGCAATAAGACAAACACCCCCTTACCAGTTTTTGATGGCTAAGAGGATGTTTGTCTTATTTAATTTCAATTTCAATTTAATTTTAGAACTGTTTCTCTTTTAATTAATTTATGCGGGATGACCATACGAACTCCTGTTGCATTGGTATGGTGTAGCTGTTCCATTACTTTTTGTAAACTTTTTTTCCCTAGTTGGGTAATTTCGACATCAATGCTCGTTAAATAAGGATGGGTTAGGGTAGCGAAGATAGAGTTGTTAAAACTAATAATAGATAAATCATCAGGTACCCGATAACCTGACAGCTCTGCTAATTGCATTACTCTAAGAGCAAAGATATCATCAATTACAACGACAGCTGTCGCGCTAGTTTCTTTTAATAGACTTTCGAAATTGAGTAAATCAGCAGTTGTTTCCATAGAAACAGCTGGATAGCAAGGTAGATTAGCCAACATTAACGCTTTTTGATAACCAAAGTAGCGTTCAAAATATAAATTTTCATGAGTTGTATTCGTAACAAATAGAATGGATTGATGTCCATTTTCTATTAAAAAATCAGTCGCATTTTTTCCTAATAATTGGTTATCATTATCAACATAAACAATATCTTCTTCATTCTTATAAGGTTGTCCGACTAAGGTAAAGGGGATATTATTTTTATATAAATAATCAATTATGGGATCTTGACTGTCAGAATAAAGTAAGATAAACCCATCAACCTGTTTTTGGAGGTGCATCAAGCGAACGTTTTCTAAAAGTAAGTCAAAAGTTTTTGCTGTCGCAACTGAAATAGTCACTTGAAAAGTTCGTGCTTCTTCATTAATAGCATTGATCATTTCCAAATAGAAAGGATTACCAATTCTTTCTTTAGAATCTAGTGGTGGCAGAATTACGCCAATGGCATTAGCCGTTCTTTTCCCTAAATTTCGTGCAGCGATATTAGGCACGTAACCCATTTCTTCCATTACTTTTCTAACTTTTTTCTTAGTATTATCTGAAATGCTTGGATGATCATTAATCACCCGTGATACAGTCGATGTGGCGACACCTGCTTCTTTTGCAACATCTTTTACAGTAACCGTCATAGTGACACTCCTTTTTATCTTTCAACAGAGAATGAATAAGTGGTATTAAATCTTTTGGTCTGGTTTGGAGATAATTCGATTGATCCCCAAGTTGGGTGATGTATCGCATCCGGTAATTCTTGTGGTTCGATTGCTAGACCATAGTTGGAGTGCATTGGCTTTCCGTTTACCATAAAGTTTGCATCAAACCCAGTCGTAGAAAATAATACCATACTTTGACGATTACTTGCTACTGTTAGTTGTCGACCGCTAAGAGATTCAGAGAGTATTAACTGTTTTTTTGTTTGAGGCTGTAAGATAAAAGCATCGTCTAAACCAATTGGAAGTACTTCGAATACCTCGTTTAAATATCTTGGTTTAGTAAAATCAAAAGGCGTACCCGAAACTTTCAAGAGTCTTCCAGTAGGGATTTTTTCAGAATCCAGTTCTAAAATATTATCAGCAGCGATTGTTAATTGATGAGACGTAATATCTCGCTTTCCGTTGCCAGATAAATTAAAATAACTATGATTAGTAGGATTGATAAGTGTCAATGCTTTTGATTGACACACCGTTGTCATTGATAGAGAATTATGACTCAATTCATAGCAATTAGTTACTAATATGGGACCGGGATATCCTGATAAATAATCAGTTAAACGAAAGAGAACCCCAACAGTAGTTGAAGTTTCAAATAATTGATAGTCCCAATACTGTTGCGACCAACCGTTTTTTCCTCCGTGTATATGATGATTACCATTATTTTTACTAAACTTCCAATGCTTCCATTGAGCATCTTTCAAACGTCCAGCAACAGGACCTACAGTAGCACCGAAAAATGCTGTATCATTCAAGATTGTTTTAGGCTCATCAAGGCTTAACAAAATATTTTCAGTTACACCGTTTTTGTCTGGCGTGAAAAGCTCATACATTCGGGCACCAAAATTCAAAAAACTAGCGGTAATAGTGCCATTTTGAAGAGTGATTTTGCTGATGTTTTGATAAAAATTTTCTTCTATGTGACTGCTAATCATGATGGCTATTCCAAGTGTTGTGTAAGTAATCATATGTTAATTGATCAGTTTTTGTAACCAAAGGAATATTGGCACCAAGTTCTTTGGTTGTGCCAACCCCGATAGGTAAGGCACGACTCTTAATGATAGCTTGTATACCCGCTTTAGAGTCTTCGATTCCAATACATTCTTCAGGTTGAATATTTAAACCCTTAGCGGCTGCAATGAAAATATCAGGCGCAGGTTTCCCAAAGGGAACTTTTGCAGGATCAGCAACTGTATCAAAAAATGATGTTAAGGCCATCTTTTCAAGTAAGAATGGTCCGTTTTTACTTGCAGAGGCTAGACCAATCTTCACTTGATGTGCTTTTAGTTCTTGAAGTAATGCTAAGATACCTGGAAAGACATCTTTGGGACCGATAGATTGAATAGTACTAAGATAATAATGATTTTTCTTTTCAGCCAATCTCGCACATTCTTCTAATGTATATTTATTTGTTTGGTCGCCATGGTTTAAAATCAGTTTTAAAGAATCTTCTCGGCTAACCCCTTTTAGACTTTCGTTAAAATCACGATCAATTGTTATTCCTAATTCTTTTGCTAGTAATTTCCATGCTTGATAATGGTATTCTGCGGTATCTGTAATGACGCCATCCAGATCAAATAATACCCCTTTAAACATTGAGATTCATCCTTTCAAATTCAACTAGAAGATGTTTGACTATTTTGAGCAACAAACATCTTCTTTGATTATTTTATACTATTAAACAGACTGAGTAGGGACGGTTAAAACATTTGTTAAGGTAACTTGACTACCGTAGAGTGTAATGTCTAGTGGGTTACCTTGTAAAAGAGTCAATGTCACGGTATCATCAACACATATTTTCAATAAACGTTGACGATAATTGATGTGAAATTCATATTTTTCCCATTTTTTTGGTAAGAAAGGTGCAAAGCTTAAGTGTTCATCAAATGTTTTCATTTGAGCAAACCCTTGGACAATCGCTAACCAGCTACCTGTCATAGAAGTAATATGAAGACCATCCTCTGTATCATTATTGTAGTTGTCTAAATCTAAGCGAGCAGTTCGTTGGTACATTTCTACAGCTTTTTCTTCAAAACCTAATTCAGCTGCTAAAATAGCATGGATAGAAGGGGATAAAGATGATTCGTGAACAGTCATTGGTTCATAAAAATCAAAATTAGCTTGCTTTTCCTCTAAGGTATAGTGGTTTCCAAAGAAATAAATACCTTGTAAGACATCCGCTTGTTTAATAAAACAAGAGCGTAAAATACGATCCCATGACCATTTTTGGTTTAGAGGTAAATGTTTAGGATCTAAGTCATTGACTGCGATTAATTCTTTATCTAAAAAAGTATCATGTTGAACAAAAATACCTAGCTCATCATTAGTAGGGTAATACATATTAGTAATAATATCTTCCCAATTTTTTAATGTCGCTTCCGGAATTACATGAGGCGTGATTTCTTTATACTTGTAATAGCTTTCGGAAGTATAACGGAGAACCCATGCGGCTATCGTGTTAGTATACCAATTGTTATTAATATTATTTTCATATTCGTTTGGTCCTGTCACACCATGAATCATATACTTACCTTTGGTTGTAGAGTAGTGAACACGATCTGCCCAAAATTTAGCAATTTCGATTAACACTTCAAGCCCGTCAGTTTCTAAATAACTAGTATCACCTGTATAATTTGTATAGTTATAAATAGCGTAGGCGATTGCGCCGTTGCGATGGATTTCTTCAAAGGTAATTTCCCACTCATTATGGCACTCAACACCAGTAAAAGTTACCATTGGATAAAGCGCGCCATCAAGTCCCTGTTGTTTAGCGTTATGTTGTGCTTGTGCTAACTGATTGTGACGATATTTAAGTAAATTTTTAGTAACAGAAGAATCTGCTAGAGCTAAGTATAGTGGGACAGCATAAGCTTCGGTATCCCAATAAGTAGCTCCACCATATTTTTCACCTGTAAAACCTTTAGGACCGATATTTAATCGCTCGTCTTCGCCATAATAGGTAGAGAACAGTTGGAATAAGTTGAAACGAATACCTTGTTGTGCTTCTTCGTCGCCTTCGATAACAACATCTGCTAGTTCCCAACGTTTAGCCCATGCAATATCTTGAGCCTGACGTAAGTCTGAATAAGTATTATTTTTTAAGTTATTTAAAATAGCAGTTGCTTTTGCTAATTGTGTTGACTGAGGATGGTCTCTGCTTGTAATTATTGCAATTCGTTTTTCTAAAGTTATAGGTTGATTAGGTAGTAAATCAAACTCAAAAATCTCACTTGTTACTAAAGGTCCGGTTGTCTTAATCGGATTTACCTCAGGTTGCGAGATATGTGTCATAGCTGCTGTCACAGTGAACTGTTCGATTTGAAACTCATTTGGAATAGTACGCACTGTAAGGTAACTGAAGGGATCTACCACTTCGTTGAT
Organism: Vagococcus intermedius; assembly: GCF_029144185.1. Classification (NCBI taxonomy): domain Bacteria; kingdom Bacillati; phylum Bacillota; class Bacilli; order Lactobacillales; family Enterococcaceae; genus Vagococcus; species Vagococcus intermedius. The sequence goes on from NZ_CP110232.1 coordinate 1,034,082, forward strand.
TGCTTGTTCCTCCCAAAACATTTCATCATAATTACTATCTTCATTGTGAATATTATTATCTAATTTCGAAATTACTGATAAAGAACCATTTCCTTTCAGACTTTCAGCACTAAATTTAACCACACCTAATTCAGGGTTATCAAGGCTTAAAAAACGTTCAAATGTAAACCGAACAGTTGTTTTAGGTGTGATAACAGTGTATTGACGTGATAAAATACCATTTTTCATGTCTAATTCTAAATAAAAATCGTCATAAGAGGTCGTGGCCAAGTCGACTAATTGCCCGTTAAGTATTAACTCCAATGAAATAAAATTCATCGCATTAATTACTTTTCCGAAATATTCAGGATAACCATTCTTCCACCAGCCTACACGTGTTTTATCAGGGTACCAAACACCAGCCAAGTAAGTTCCTTGATGATGATCGCCTGAATAGGTTTCTTCAAAATTCCCGCGCATACCCATGTAACCATTGCCAATACTTGTTAGAGATTCTTGGAGACGTCGTTGAGTCTTATCGAGAGTGGTTGAGGCGATCTTCCAAGGGTCTATATCGAATAATCTTTTAGTTTGTTGCATATTTTATTCCTCCTATACACTGTTTAATATTTAATATAGTGCTATCATATACGCAATCGGTTGCTTCGTCAATAGTGAGTTTTTTTATACCAAATAATTAACAAGTTAAATCGTCGTTTAAAAGAATAATCGTTATTACAACTACTACCAGAACTTATATTTAAATTAAGGGTTTACAAAAAAAAGGTTTCAACGTATAATTTCATCAAGAAGTCTAAGAAACCGATTGCGTAAAAATGATGTGTTTTTTTAAAGTCGTTTAAATGCAAATCAGAAAAGAGGAAAACAATGAAAAAAGTGTTTAATTTTGAGTTTTGGCAAAAATTCGGAAAAGCTTTAATGGTTGTAGTAGCAGTTATGCCTGCAGCAGGACTAATGATTAGTTTAGGTAAAACAGTACCACTGATTAATCCAGAATTAGCCGCCTTAGTGACAACAGGTAATGTTGTCGAGAGCATTGGTTGGGCAATTATTGGAAACCTACATTTGCTTTTTGCTTTAGCTATTGGTGGAAGTTGGGCAAAAGAGAAAGCGGGAGGTGCTTTTGCTGCTGGTATGGCTTTCATTTTAATTAATCGTATTACGGGTGCTATCTTTGGAGTGACTGGAGATATGTTAGCCGATGATAAAGCATTTACTCATACTTTGTTTGGCACCAAAATTATGGTCAAAGGTTTTTTCACAAGTGTATTAGAGGCACCCGCTTTAAATATGGGCGTATTTGTAGGGATTATAGCTGGGTTTGTTGGAGCTATGGCCTTTAATAAGTATTATAATTATCGTAAGTTACCAGAAGCGTTATCTTTTTTTAATGGGAAACGTTTCGTTCCCTTTGTAGTAATTACTTGGTCTGTACTAGTGTCAGTTATGTTTGCTTTAGTTTGGCCCTATATCCAAGCCGGGATTAATAACTTTGGCTTGTGGATAGCAACATCTCAAGATACAGCGCCAATCTTAGCACCTTTTCTATATGGTACTTTAGAACGTCTATTACTACCTTTTGGCCTGCATCATATGCTGACCATTCCAATTAATTACACTCAATTAGGAGGAACTTATGAGATACTATCAGGTGCTCAAGCCGGGACACAAGTATTTGGACAAGATCCCTTATGGCTAGCTTGGGCTACTGATTTGGTTAATTTAAAAGCAGATGGGGATTTAACTAAATACGGTGAGGTTTTAACTGGTTGGACACCAGCTCGTTTTAAAGTTGGCCAAATGATAGGTGCCTCAGGCATTTTAATGGGGTTAACAGCAGCTATGTATCGTAATGTTGATAAAGATAAGCGTCAGAAATATAAATCCATGTATTTATCAGCAGCCTTGGCAGTTTTCTTAACAGGGGTGACAGAACCGATTGAATTTATGTTCATGTTTGCCGCAGTTCCATTGTATGTTATTTATGCATTCATTCAGGGGTTGGCTTTTGCAATGGCTGATATTATTTCATTGAGAGTTCATTCTTTCGGCAATATTGAACTATTAACACGTACCCCATTAATTTTTAAAGCAGGACTTGGCATGGATCTTTTAAATTATATTTTAGCAGTCATAGGTTTTGGTATATTCACTTTCGTTATCAGTAATTTTTTAATTAAAAAATTTAACTATGCAACACCTGGACGCAATGGTAATTATGAGGTTGATATGTTGGATGAGAGTGAAGAGAATGCTAACCCGCAGTTGACGGAAAATCAGCAAGTTATAGATATTATTAATTTGTTAGGTGGGCGTGCCAATATTGTTGATGTCGATGCTTGCATGACACGTTTACGAGTGACAGTTAAGGAAAATACGTTAGTTGGGGATCAAACAAATTGGAAAAAAGCTGGAGCTATGGGATTGATTATGAAAGACAATGGTGTCCAAGCGGTATATGGACCTAAAGCCGATGTTTTGAAATCTGACATTCAAGATTTGTTAGAATCAGGTGTAGAAATTCCTATATCTGATTTTAAGACGACTCCCTCATTAAGTAAACAAGAGTCTAGTAAAATGACTAATGAGCGTATTATCACAACTGAATTAGTCACGATTGCAGCTGGAGAGGTAGTGCCCATTGAAGAAGTGACAGACCCAGTTTTCTCACAAAAAATGATGGGAGATGGTTTTGCAGTAAATCCTACAAATGGGCTGATTTATTCACCTGTTAATGGTGTCATTACAACTATATTCCCAACTAAACATGCGTTAGGAATTATTACAAAAGAAGGTCTAGAAATTTTAATTCATATTGGTTTAGACACGGTTGATATGAAAACACCAGCTTTTGAGGTTTTTGTGACAGAAGGACAAGAGGTGACCGCAGGACAAGCGATAGTAGAAGCCAATATAGCAGCTATGCGCTCAGAAGGGAAAGCAACAACTGTAATTGCTGTTTTCACAAATGGTAATATTATCAAAGAGTATCAACTAATTACAACAGGCTATCAGACAGAGCAAACACCAATTGGTTACGTAAAAGTATAAACTAAACTATCAGATAAGCGTTCAAGTGAAATAGGACTTGATCGCTTATTTTTAAAATTAAGGAGACTCAAAAATGAAAGTTTTAACATTAAATTGTCATAGTTGGATGGAAAAAAATGCCCTAGAGAAACTGGAACAGTTAGTTTTAACTATAGAGAGAGAACAATTTGATATTATTGCACTACAAGAAGTAAACCAACTGATCACTACTAAGGCAGCGACTTTAGATGATTATTTTCAACCATTGATTTCCCACCAACCTATTGTTCACCAAGATAACTTTGCTTTAAAAGTCGTTGAAAAATTAAAAAAATTAGGTGTTAATTATTATTGGTCTTGGAATGTCAGCCATCTAGGATATGATCGTTATCATGAAGGCGCTGCGCTTCTTTCTAAAAATCCTATTCAGCCAGATGATTTTTTAGTATCTAAGGTAAGTGATATAGATGATTTTCATACTAGACGTATATTAAAAGGACGGACAGTATTGGGCGAGACAGAACTGGTTGTATTTAGTTGTCACTATTCTTGGTGGTTAGGAAATCAGCAAGAAGAAGGTTTTTATTATGAATGGAACCAAACAATCGAAAAAATGACGAGGATGGCGTCACCGTTATTATTATTGGGTGATTTTAATAATCCAGCAGACAATTGTGGAGAAGGATATGATTATTTAAAAAGAACTAAACCTGAGTTGCAAGATGTTTTTAAAGTAGCGAAAAATAAAACTGGAGAACATACAGTTTCTAAAGCAATCGATGGTTGGAGTGAAAATACTCAAAATTTACGTTTAGATTATGGATTTATTTCATCAGAATTTCATGTGGAGGAGTATCGGGTGGTTTTTGATGGGAAACAGACGCCAATTATAAGTGATCATTTTGGAATAGTGTTGACTTTATCATTAAAATAAAAAAAACAGTGGTGATTGCCACTGTTTTTTTTAATAGATACCGACGTTTTTTAGATAATTGTAGCTATTTTCACGAAATGATTGTATTTGCCAACTAACTTAGTTATAATTTTAATTGATAATGATTATCAATATCAATTAAAAGAGTGGAGAGGTTAGTGATGACACAAGCAGATATTTACGATGTTACAATTATTGGTGGTGGACCTGCAGGTCTGTTTAGTACTTTTTATAGTGGGTTACGTGAAATGAAGACTAAAATTGTTGAAGCCAGTCCTCAACTTGGCGGAAAATTAAACGTATATACAGAGAAAATCATTTGGGATATAGGAGCCTTACCACCTAGCCCAGCTGGGAAAGTCATTGAACATTTAGTTGAACAGGCCAAAGTTTTCAATCCAACAATTTTAACAAATACCAAAATCATTTCAATTGACCGAGGAACACAAGATCTATTCATTTTGACTGCAGAAAACGGAGATAAACATTTTACTAAAGCAATTATGTTGGCGACTGGTTATGGTATTTTAAATCCTCGGAAACTAGCTATTGAAGGTGCTGAGAAATATGAAGTGAGTAACTTAAGCTATACCATTCAAGGTCTGGAAAAAATGCGGGATAAAATAGTTGTCATATCTGGTGGCGGTGATTCAGCAATTGATTGGGCTAATCTATTGGAACCAATCGCAAAGCAAGTTCATTTGATTTATCGTCAAGGGGAACTTAAAGGACATGAGTCAGAAGTGACACGTTTAAATAATAATTCTGTTATGTTACATTTAGATAGTGAAATAATAGAGCTGACTGCTAATGAAGACGGTGATAAAATTACGAAGGTAATAATCAAACAAAAGGATACACTTGTTGAACAAACTATTTTAGTAGATGAAGTGGTTATCAACCATGGATTTGAAAGTGAACACGAATTATTTGAAAATAGTTCGGTGGGATTAGAAAAAATAGAAACGCATTACGTGGCAGCGAATTCTTATGGCGAAACGCAAGTCAAAGGAATATATGCGGCTGGAGATATTGTCAGTTATGATGGGAAAGTTCATTTAATCGCCGGAGCTTTTCACGATGCGGTAAATGCGGTGAATCAAATTAAAATGTATATAGAACCGTCTGCATTTAATAGAGCACGTGTTTCTTCTCACAATGATAAATTTTCCGATAAGAATCAAGAACTGGTGAAAATTTTTTTTGCTTAAATTATTTAATTAATAGAAAATAAAATATAGATTAAGGGAGCTAAAAAGATGGTTGGTAAAAAATTAGCATTAGCAGTTGGGACTTTAATACTAAGTTTAGGGTTAATAGGATGTCGAAATACCGAAAATACAAAAAACGGAGCAAGTGATCAGCCAAAAAAAGTAGAGCAAGTAAAAGTAATAAAAACTGAGATGGGTGAGGTAACGGTACCAGAAAAACCAGCACGTGTTCTTGTTAATTGGTATGTTGGTGATGTGACAACATTAGGTGTCAAACCTGTGGCTTATTCTGGTTGGGCTCAGGAAACAATGCCTTTTTATGAAGAAATAAAAGATATTCCTGTTATCAAAAAATGGGAGAAAGAAGAAATAATGTCATACAAACCAGATGTTATCATAACTTATAGTCCAGAAGATTTTGAAAAATATTCTAAAATTGCGCCTGTTGTAGTTGTTTCAGAAGGAACGGACTCCCCTTTGGAAAGACTGAAATTTTTAGGTCATGTTTTAGGTCGTGAAAAGGAAGCCGAAACAGCAATCACAACTTTTGAGACTAAACTAGCATCTGCTAAAAAACAATTTTCGACAGATGTTTTTAAAGATAAGACTTTTAGTATTTCACAAGATTGGCCTGGCCCTTCAAGTAGCGTTTTTTATGAAACAGCTTCTCGTGGCGGCACACTCCTATATGATTATATAGGCTTGAAAAAACCAGAAAAATTAATAGAGTTAGTCACAAAAACAGGTGAAACTAGAGGGGCATTGTCTTATGAAGTAGCTGCCGATTATTTTGGAGATTATGCTATTTGGTTTACCCCAGAAGAAAAAGAATCTGAATTTGAAAAGACAGCGATTTGGAAAAATATTCCCGCTGTAAAAAATGAGCGAGTAATTACTATTTCAAGTAACTATACAGGTTTATTTTATTATTCTGATGTTGCAAGTTTAACGGCTCAGATTGATTTTGCCTTAAAGAATATCGTACCTGTTGTCTCATAAGCAGAATTAAGTAACTGTTTTAATAAATAGCAGAACTAATATGTTATCTAGTTCTGCTATTCAGTTAGCACAGTATGGCGTGCTTATTTTATTGAAGAAGGTGATGACTATGACCCATAATCAAAGGGTTGACAAAAAAGGATCATATTATTTTAGACGTTATATGATTTTAGGTAGTATTTTATTATTAATCAGTACTCTTTCCTCTTTAGCTTTAGGAGCTGCAGAGATAGAATTAGGAAGTGCTTGGCAAGCATTGTTTCATTTTGATGCCAGCCAAACGCATCATCAAATTATTTGGAGCCTGAGATTTCCTCGAACACTTGCTGATATTATAGTCGGAGCTAGTTTAGCAGTTTGTGGTGCTTTAATGCAAGGTACTACTCGAAACCCTTTAGCTGATTCAGGATTGATGGGAATCAGTTCTGGTGCAGGATTTGCTATAGCTTTGTCGCTAGCTTTTTATCCTCAAAGAAGTTATGGAGAATCTATCTTATTTGCTTGCTTAGGAGCGGGTGTCACCACAGGCTTGACTTACTTTATTGCAATAGTTGGGAAACGTGGTTTAACACCACAGCGTTTAGTTTTAGCAGGAATGTCTATTTCGATGCTCTTTGGCGCTTTTAGTTCTTATTTATCAATTCGCTATCACTTAGCTCAATCGCTTGCTTACTGGTCTGCTGGAGGGACAGCAGGAGCTAGTTGGTCTGAATTGATGATAATTTCACCTTTATTTTTGTTAGGAATACTAGGTGCAATCATAATATCCCCTAATATTACAATGTTAAGTTTAGGCGAAGAAGTTGCCTTAGGATTAGGTTTAAATGCTAGAGTAGTTAAAGGCGTGACAACATTAATAGTCTTAGTTTTAACAGGCTTGTCAGTTATTTTGGTCGGTCCAATCGGATTTGTCGGTTTAATAGTCCCACACTTAGTTCGTTATTTGGTAGGAGTAGATTATCGTTATATAATACCTGCTAGTATTATATACGGAGCGTTACTTACGGTAATAGCTGACTTAATTGGAAGATTAGTTAATCGACCTTTTGAAACCCCAATCGGTATTATCTTTTCATTAATTGGCGTACCATTTTTCTTATATTTAGTCCGGAAGCAAGGGAGAGAATTTGAAGCATGAAAATGACCAAATTGTATCAAAAACAAAAGAATGTTCTTATTCTTCTGGGTATTCTGATGATTATAATTGCGCTAATTGGAACCAACACAGGTAAAATGGGCGTAACGCCACAGGAAGTTTGGCAAACTTTTCTAGGTAAAGGGACAAAGCAACAAGAAATGATTATTTATGATTTCCGGCTGCCCCGTATTTTTTTAGCCACACTAGTAGGTATTGGAATGGGAGTCTCAGGGAGTATCATGCAGAGTCTTCTAAAAAATGATATGGCTAGCCCGGGGACTTTAGGGATTAGTTCAGGATCAGGGTTATTTGTTTTAGTATATATCGCTTGGTTTTCTAACGATAGTGGGCTATCGCCTTATGCGATTCCTTTACTAGCCTTTATTGGCGGCTTGATTTCTGCGTTATTTATTTTTTTGCTCGCTTTTAAAAAAGGCAAGTTATGTTCCCCAACCAATTTGATATTGACAGGTGTTGCAGTAGGGAGTGGTTACAGCGCATTGAGTATGTTTATCACGTTAAGGTTAGAAGATCGTCAAATGGATTTCATGCAAAAATGGCAGGCAGGCAATCTTTGGGGCGATGATTGGCGTTATATTAAAATTCTATTTCCGATTATTATTATATTGTTGATATGGACTTTGTATAAAGCTAAGGTATTAAATGCAATCCATTTAGGTGATGAAACAGCTATTGGTTTAGGAGTATCTGTTAGACAAGAGTTTTTCAAATTATCATTAAGTGCTATCGCTTTATCATCAGCTAGTGTTGCGCTGGGAGGTAACTTCTTTTTTGTAGGATTGATTGCCCCACACATGGCACGAAAGTTAGTAGGTAGTAACCATCGAATTTATCTGCCTGCAGCTGCAATGTTGGGTGGCTTGATTATTTTAGTCGCAGATACTTTGACACATATGATTAGTTTTGGCTCGGATATGCCAACAGGTTTAGTTATTACGATTATTAGTACACCGTACTTTTTATATCTTTTAACAAAAACAGATTAGGAGGAATTATGAAAAGAATTGAGATTAATGATGTGACGATTGGCTATGACACTAGTGTCATTGTAAAAGAGCTAACTGCAAGTATTGGAGCAGAAAAAATAACTTCGATTATAGGTCCAAATGGCTGCGGCAAATCAACTATTTTAAAAACGATTGGTCGTGTCATGAAACCACAAGAAGGGAGTATTTATTTGAATGGTGAAGACATTCATAAAATGCCAACGAAAGAATTAGCCAAAAAAATGGCGATCTTACCCCAAACCCCTAGTGCTCCAAGTGGCTTGACGGTATATGAGTTAGTTGCTTATGGTCGTTTTCCTTATCAGAAAGGTTTTGGCAAACTGACAAATGAAGATAAAGAGATGATTGAATGGGCGTTAGATGTCACAAAATTAACACTTTTTTCGCTTAGAGAGATAGATAGCCTATCTGGCGGGCAGCGACAACGCGTATGGATTGCAATGGCTTTGGCCCAGCAGACGGAACTAATTTTACTGGATGAGCCAACCACTTACCTTGATCTAGCACATCAGTTAGAAATCTTAGAGCTATTAGCAGAGTTAAATATTTCGGCTAAAACCACGATTGTCATGGTCTTACATGACTTGAATCTTGCCGCACGTTTTTCAGATTATTTAATTGCTGTTAGATCAGGTAGTGTTATCGCAAGTGGTGAAGTGAGTGATGTGATGACACCAGAAGTATTGGAAGAAGTTTTTCAAATTAAGGCAGATATCGTAATTGAACCACATACTAAACGACCAGTGTGTTTGACTTACAATTTAATTAAATAATAAGTAAAAACGACTAACTATCATAAGGGGAGTCGTTTTTTATAAATTTTAGTGGTAATAGTAAGATAATGTCGTTAAATTATTTTTTTATTAGTCAAAAAAATAAAATATTATTTTGTGAGTAATCGGGAATATGATATATTATAATAGGTTACTTATTTGTAGCTTGGTATGCTAATTAAAAGTATTAGCTCAAAAGGAGATAGATAGATAAATGTTATTTGGAAGACTTATGATTTTAATAGTGATGATTTTGCTGACTGCTTTTTTTGTGGCAGCGGAGTTTGGACTTGTTAAGATCAGAAAAAGTCGCTTAGAGTCACTTGAACAAGAAGGCAACAAAAAAGCGACATTAGCGTTACATATCATTAAGCACTTAGATGAATACTTAAGTGCCTGTCAATTAGGAATTACCCTGACATCCTTGGCAATTGGTTGGTTAGGTGAGAGTACGATGAGCGAACTGATTGCGCCGTTGTTGAATTATATCCCGTTACCAGCATCAGCGATGCAAGTGATATCTTTGGTATTATCATTTTTATTAATTACATTTGTTCATGTCGTAATAGGTGAATTAATACCGAAATCATTTAGTATTACTAAAACTGAAATGGTAGTTTTAGCTATAGTGAAGCCATTGCACTATTTTTATAAAATTACCTTTCCATTCATTTGGTTACTAAATTCATCTGCTAATGGTATTGGTAAACTATTTGGTCTAACTCTAACAGGCGAGGGTGAGGAGACACATTCTGAGGAAGAATTGCGCTTAATTGCAAATCAAAGTTTTATCCATGGCGAAATTAATCAAGATGAGTATGAATTTTTGAATAATGTCTTTGAATTTGATGAACTTATTGCAAAACAAATTATGGTAACACGCTTAGATATGGAGACGATTGATGAAGGTGTAACTGTAGCAGAGGCGCTGCAATTTGCAATTAAGAAGGGACACAGTCGTTTTCCTGTCATTAGAAAAACAAAAGATGATGTCATTGGTTATGTGACGATTCAAGAGTTAATTAAGGCATATATGAAAGATGATAGAACGAATATTAACACATTATTGAAAGAACCAATTATTGTGATTGAATCCATGCCAGTGAAATCCTTATTAACAGAGATGCAAAAAGAACATAAGCATTTTGCTATTCTTTCAGATGAGTATGGGGGGACAAGTGGTTTAGTTACTATTGAAGATATTTTAGAAGAAATTGTTGGTGATATCCAAGATGAACAAGATCGCGAAGAAGCAATGATTATTCAAATTCGTGATAAAGAGTACATTGTTAAAGGGAAAATTGCTTTAAATGATGTATCTGACAAGTTTAATGTCGCTTTCCCTGATGATTTAGATAGTAATAGCTTAGGTGGTTTTATCATTGACACTTATCAAAGAGATGTTGAAAAAGGTTTCACGTTTGACTATGAAGGTTTAAGGATGAAGGTAATGTCAATGGATAAAGTTAATATTAGCCGCATTAAAATTATTGATAAAAGAGCAGAAATTATCGAAGATAATCTGGAATTATCTGATAAAAAAACGACTTAATCATATGATTAGGTCGTTTTTTTTATCAAAATAAATGTTACAAATATTAAATAATGTATATTTAATTTATTAATTAGGTTATTTATGATAGAATATTGCATACTACATAGTATTAAATTTAGCTACTAAATAAATAGTAGCTGTGGAATTAGAACTAGTTACTACAGCTAATTAAAGATAGGGGTAATTAATATGTCCGAGGGTAATAATGAGGCTAAACAGCAGCGTAATTTTTTGATAACACCCAAAAAAACATTAAAGCATCCAATGTCTGAGATGGACATTATCTCATGGATTGAAAATTATGGAGAAAATAACCATAGAGAAATTGAGATTATAACTAGTCAGCATCCAATTACATTTACGATGGAAGAAATTAAATATCGAGCAGATATTGTTTTTATTAAAGAAAAAGCAACCTTAAAATGCAGTGAAATACCAAATAGATAAGGGGATAATGTCTAGTGGTGAGAAAATATTTTAATAGAGTAGTCACACCATAATCTCCTTATACTATTGGTGTAAGTCAAAAGAGATGATCGCTAAAAAGCATTCAAACAAGTTTTGAATGCTTTTTATGATTGTGTATAAGGCATTGACCTTTTACGGAACTTTTGCTATTTTTTATGAAGAAGGGAAGGGAAATTATGAATATCATTATTATTGGTGGCTCATTTGCGGGTGTCACAGCAGCAATAGCTGCAAGAAATAAATACCCAAAAGCTTCAATTATGCTAATTGAAAAAGAAACAGAAATCGGATTCATTCCGAGCGCCTTACCTTTACTTTTGAGTGGACATTTAAAAAATTTAGATGAAGCCAAATTTGTAAACGTTATCGAATTGACTGAGAAAAGAATAGATGTACAACTAGGAGCGCAAGTAGTCTCAATTTGTACTAGTAACAATTCAGTTACAGCAGTGACTGCAGTAGGTGTAACTGAGTGGTCTTATGATAAATTGATTTTAGCAACAGGTTCTTCCCAGGTAAAATCTCACATAGTAGGCATTGACAACATGGGTGTTATTAAATATAAAGATAAAAAATCTGCCCAAGAAGCATTGAAATTAGTAGATTCTGGAGAACATTTCACTATTATTGGTGGTGGCCAAGTTGGAATAGAAATGGCTAATGCTCTCAGTGTTCAGAATAAAAAAGTCAGTTTAGTAGAAAGCATGCCTAGTCTTTTATTAAAATATTTTGATGATGACATGCTCACTTCTTTGTATGGAGCAATGAGCAATCAGAGAATGACGTGTTATCTTAATGAGTCAGTTAAAGAAATTATAAAGACTGAGAAAGAAACAGTGGTTATTACCTCTAAAAGGCATATTAAATGTGACGGTGCCATTTTTGCGATAAATGTCACACCTAATATTAGTTACCTACCTAAAGATGTTACCTGTCATGAAGATGGTACTATCTGGGTTAACAATTACTTACAGACCTCTGTTAATAATATTTTTGCCATAGGTGATTGTATTCAAATTCCATATAGCTTATCGTCTGACTCCTTTTATATCCCGTTAACAAATAACGCAGTCCGTTCTGCTATTTTAGCAGTTGAGAATTTAGAAGTACGGTCAAAAGAATTTGTAGGAACTGTTAGAACAATTGGAACTCATGTCTTTGGTTATTATTTGGCTAGTTCGGGTATGACTGAGAGTGAAAGTGTTTTTTTTGAAGAAGCTATTCAAACAAAAGTAATGATTTTACCACTATCTTTGCTAGATAAAACTAAAACAGTCCAAATTAAATTAATTTATAGTCAAGAAAAACAGATAGTGTTAGGAGCACAACTTATCTCCCGAGAAAATATTTTGGAGAAAATTAATTTGTTATCTTTTGCGATCCAATCAGGGCACACGTTAAATGATTTAGTCCAAAAAGATTACTTCTTCAACCCATTATTTACACCGCTACTTGATATAACTAATCAAGTTGGTTGCTCAGAAAGCTAGGTGATTGTGATGAAGATCGAGGATTTTTTAGAAAAAAAAGAAATACAGCACCTCACGATTTTAAAAAAGATTGACGCCTTAGGAGGAACTGTTAGTCATATTGAATTGAGACAACATTTGAATCTAAATAAACCAACTTTAGACCGAGCCTTAGATGAGATAACTTTCTTTCTTAGAGAGTTTCGAGACAATTATTGCTTGACAGTTAATGAGGCATTAATTGTCATTGAAAGGCAGCCAAATTTCAGTATAGAAGCAATCTACTCTGTTTATTTAAAGCAATCGTTAAAGTACCAAATTTTAGATTATGCTTTTAAACACCGAGAATTTACGGTATTTAACATTATTCATGACTTAATGATTAGCGAATCGACCTTATTTAGAAAAACAAAAGAAATCAATTATCTGTTAAAAGAATTTAAAATACAATTAAAAAATGGGAATATTTTAGGTGAAGAATTACAAATTCGTTATTTTTATTTTTTAATGTATCAAGCAGCAACGCCCTATCATCAGCTTAGTGAAAAAGTATTAACGGAACATAATATGCGTTTAATCCAATCGCTAGAAAAAACATTGACCATGAAATTACCATCATATAGTTATACTAGGATAGGCTTATGGTTAATGATCAGTAAAAAAAGAATCAAATACACTAAAAAAGTCTATCGTAAAGTCAGAAAAAAAATGTTCTTATATGAAAGCGATTGGTTATATAAAAAAGTAAGGCAATTTGTTTTGTTATACACAAGTCGCTACTCTATTGAAGTAGTTGAAGAGGAGAGCATGCTTCATTTTATATTTGTTGCGAGCATGTCTATTTTTCATTATCAAGATTTTACCTCATATGATTTATTGAGAGGCCGACGAACACCTAATGCTATGATGGATACGATGTTGAGAGAAAGAATTTTATTGGAATATTTACCTCAAAAACCGACAATTAAAGTAGAACAACAAATCACTTATTATTTATCTCAAGCAAATTCTTTACTTTATTTTTTTGAAGGAGCTATCATTACATCAGAACAGTGGGATTTTAGGGAAAAAACTATCAATTTAAACCAAAAAATTACAATTGAATTGGTAGAAGAATTATTAGCAAAAGCCTTAGAAGCCTTTTCTAAGACACCAAATAGCTCAGATGATTTGCACTATCAACTTAAACACGATTATTTAAATATTCTAGCTATGATTGATTTTAAAATTGCCAAAGAGTTACGAATTGCGATTGAATTGGACATGATTGAAAGTCATGCGGAGATTTTGACACAATTGATAAAATTAGATTTAGCTAGTTTAATCGGAGTCAGTGTTGAAACATTTAGCACTAAAAAAAATTACGATCTTGTCATTACCAATACTTTGAAATATCATCGGCTAGAAGATGCCAAACAAATTGTAGTGATTTCTAATAGCTATTCTAAATACGATCGTCTTTTTTTAAAACAAAAAATTAATGATTTAAGACAATAAAAGATGGGAATCCCATCTTTTTTATTTTTATTAACGTTGATTATAAGTTTAAATTAATAAATAGTTTAAATTATTAATCAGTATAAATCTCTTTAAATAGGGATTCTAGTAAAAAACTGTCAAAAAAAATGACGAATAATAAAAAATTGACATTTTTAAGTTAAGGATTATGATTATGATAGGTCTATAGAAAGAAAGCGATTACAAAAATAAAAAAAGAGGGGTTTTAGATATGACAGATACTAAATATATTATGGCGATTGATCAGGGGACAACAAGTTCTCGCGCAATTATTTTTGACAAAAAAGGAAATAATGTTGGTAGTTCACAAAAAGAATTTACGCAGTATTTTCCCAACGATGGTTGGGTAGAACATAACGCTAATGAGATTTGGAATTCAGTTCAGTCTGTCATTGCCGGTTCACTTATTGAATCAGGTATTAAGCCTAGTGATATAGCTGGAATTGGTATTACTAACCAACGGGAAACAACAGTTGTCTGGGATAAAAAAACAGGTTTACCTATTCATAACGCCGTTGTATGGCAATCAAGACAATCCTCTGGTATTGCGAATCAATTGAAAGCCGATGGCTATGCCGATATGATTCATAAAAAAACGGGACTGATTATCGATGCCTATTTCTCAGCTACTAAAATTCGCTGGATTTTGGATAATGTTGAAGGGGCTCAAGAACGCGCCGAAAAAGGAGACTTATTATTTGGCACGATTGACACTTGGTTAGTATGGAAATTAACAGATGGTGCATCACATGTGACAGACTATTCAAATGCTAGTCGTACTATGATGTTTAATATTCATGATTTAGAATGGGATCAAGAAATTTTAGATTTAATGAATATTCCGAAAGTTATGTTACCAAAACCATGTTCTAATTCTGAGATATATGGTTATACTCAAAGTTTCCATTTCTATGGAAGTGAAGTCCCTATATCAGGTATGGCTGGAGATCAGCAAGCTGCTTTATTTGGTCAAATGGCATTCGAACCAGGCATGGTTAAAAATACTTATGGTACAGGCTCATTTATTGTAATGAATACAGGTGAAAAAGCTCAATTATCTCAAAATAATTTGTTGACGACAATTGGTTATGGCATTAACGGAAAAGTGTATTACGCTTTAGAAGGTAGTATCTTTGTGACAGGGTCTGCTATACAGTGGTTACGTGATGGCTTGAAGATGATTCAAAGTGCGGCTGAAACTGAAGCTATTGCTAGTGAATCAGAAAGTAATGATGAAGTATTCGTTGTCCCTGCGTTTACAGGATTAGGAGCTCCGTATTGGGATTCTGCTGCTCGTGGTGCTATATTTGGTATGACAAGAGGGACAACACGAGAAGACTTTGTAAAAGCAACACTACAAGCGATCGCTTATCAAGCACGTGATGTTTTAGATACAATGAGAACAGACACTGAGATAGATATTCCGTTATTAAAAGTAGATGGTGGTGCAGCTAACAATGATTATTTAATGCAATTTCAGGCTGATATTTTAAACACATCTGTTCAAAGAGCAAGTAATTTGGAAACAACAGCCCTAGGTGCAGCTTTCCTAGCAGGTTTAGCGGTTGGATTCTGGCGGGATTTAGATGAAATAAAAGAGTTTTACGAAGCTGGCGAAATTTTTGAACCGAAAATGAGTTCAGAAAAACGTGAAAACTTATACAGCGGTTGGAAACAAGCAGTTGCAGCAACACAGGCATTCAAGCATACATCAATTTAATTTTTAGGAGGAAAAAACCATGGCATTTTCAAAAGAAACACGTAAAAAAACGTTGAAAGCATTACAAACAACGGAGTTGGATTTATTGATTATCGGAGGCGGAATTACAGGGGCCGGGGTAGCTCTTCAAGCTTCAGCTTCAGGAATGAAAACCGGCTTAATTGAAATGCAAGACTTTGCTGAAGGGACCTCTTCACGTTCGACTAAATTAGTTCACGGGGGTATCCGTTATCTAAAAAATTTCGATGTCGAAGTAGTGGCTGATACTGTTACAGAACGAGCGGTAGTTCAAGGGATTGCGCCACATATTCCCAAACCAGCTCCTATGTTACTACCTATTTACGATGAGCCCAGTTCAACATTTAACATGTTTTCTGTGAAAATTGCGATGGATTTATATGATCATTTGGCAAATGTGACAGGCAGTACCTACGCTAACTATACATTAAGCAAAGAAGAAGTTCTTGAAAGAGAACCGAATTTACGTGCCGATGGGTTACTGGGTGGCGGCGTTTACCTTGATTTTAAAAATAATGATGCTCGTTTAGTAATCGAAAATATCAAACAAGCAGCTCATGATGGTGGGTTGATGGCAAGTCGAGTTAAAGCTGTTGCCTTTTTATATGAAGGCGATAGGATTGCAGGCGTTAAAGCTCAAGATTTATTAACAGGTGAGCTATTTGAAATTAAATCTAAACTGGTAATCAATACAAGTGGTCCTTGGGTCGATAAAATTCGTAATTTAAAAGAGCATAATGATATGCCTACACAAATTCGTCCAACTAAAGGCGTTCATTTAGTAGTGGATAACAGTAAGTTGAAAGTTCCTCAGCCAACCTATCTAGATACAGGTAAAAATGATGGCAGAATGTTTTTCGTTGTCCCAAGAGAAAATAAAACATATTTTGGAACAACAGATACGGATTATCAAGGGGATTATGAAAAACCTGTCGTTGAACAAGCAGATGTTGATTATTTATTAGAGGTAGTCAACCACCGTTACCCTAATGCTAACCTAACATTAAATGATATTGAGTCTAGTTGGGTTGGGTTACGTCCCTTAATTTCGACCAATGGTGGCTCTGATTATAATGGCGGAAACAATGGGAAAGTTTCAGATGACAGTTTTGATAAAGTGTTAGAGGTTGTCACTAGATTTAACCAACAGCAAGCAGCTCGTTCTGACGTGGAAGATGTTTTAAATAATATGGAAAGTAGTTTGTCAGAGAGTGGGAACAATCCATCAGCAGTTTCACGTGGAAGTGATTTGACACAGGAAAAAGATGGCTTGATTACCTTATCAGGTGGCAAAATAACGGATTATCGTAAAATGGCTGAAGGAGCCATGAAATTAATTCAACAGCTTTTAGAGGAAAAGTATCAGTTAACCTATACATTGATTGATTCAAAAAAATATCAAGTTTCTGGTGGGAAAATGACACCTTCTTTAGTAGAAGAAACCTTAAATGAATTAGTTTCTAAAGGCGTTCAAGCGGGATTAGAAGAAGCCGATGCCAAGTATTTAGCTGATTTATATGGAACTAATGTGATACAATTGTATCAAGTTATGGCTGACTTCAAACCATTTGAAGGGATGAGTTTAAAAGATTCTTTAAGTTTACATTATGCTATGGAGGAAGAAATGATTTTAACGCCGGCAGACTATTTAGTACGCCGAACAAATTATATGTTATTTATTAGAGATGAGTTAGATCAATTAAAACAACCTGTCTTAGATGCTATGGCGGCACGATTCAATTGGTCAGATCAACAAAAAACAACTTACTTAGAAGAATTAGAAGAAGTTATAGCGTCTTCTGATTTAATAAATTTAAAAGAGGAGCGAGCATAATGAGCGGAGATACAGCACAAATATTCAGTGAATTTTTAGGCACTTTGATTTTAGTATTACTTGGTGATGGGGTCTGTGCAGCAGTAAACTTGAAGAAAAGTAAAGCTGAGGCTTCAGGTTGGATAGTCATTGCAATGGGTTGGGCGACAGCTGTAACAATTGCGGTTTATGCTTCTAGTTTTATGGGACCAGCGCATTTAAACCCAGCTGTGACAATCGGGATGGCGATTGCCGGTAATATAGGTTGGAATTTAGTAGTACCATTTATCATTGCACAAGTTTTAGGTGGTATTGTAGGAGCCGCTTTGGTTTGGTTATCTTATTTACCACATTGGCAAGAAACAGAAAATCAGGCAGCTATTTTAGGAACTTTTGCAACTGGACCAGCTATTCGTAATTATACAGCTAACTTTATTACTGAAGTTATCGGCACAATTGTTTTAGTTTTTGGTTTACTAGCTTTCACGCAACATGAGTTTGCCGCAGGTGTTAATCCGATGGTTGTCGGAGTATTAATTTTAGCAATCGGGCTATCATTAGGTGGATCGACAGGTTATGCCATCAATCCAGCTCGTGACCTTGGGCCACGTATCGCACATCAAATTTTACCCATTGCCAATAAAGGAACATCTGATTGGGCTTATTCATGGGTACCAGTCATTGGGCCAGTAGTTGGGGCAGCTCTAGCTGCAGGGTTATACTTAGCAATTATTTAATATAAAGAAGGAAAGCTGTTATTTTCAGCTTTCTTTTTTATTGTTTCGTTTAAAAAACAAAAAATTATTATTAAAATAATACGTATCTTTTGATTTTAATCAATAAATGCATCATAATAGAACTATCAACTAGAAGGAGGCAGATTGTATATGAATAAAGATGAATTAAAAGGTAAAGTAAACGAAACATTAGGAAAAGCTACAGGTGATGAGAGTACAGAATTAAAAGGTAAAGTTCAAGAAGCAGTCGGCGAGGCTAAGCATAAGGTTGAAGAAAAAGTAGATGAAGTATCAAGTAAAGCTAATGATATGTTAGATAAATTTAAAAAATAAAAAGCAAAAAGCAAAACCATTTATAATGGTTTTGCTTTTTTTAAATAACATCTATTGAAAAATCAAATGGCAGTTTTTTAGAGTCAGTGTAATCATGAAGTTTTTCAAATTGGTTGCCATATAATAGACGATCAATTTGAATTTTATTATTTTCGTTATAAATTTTCACCGGGTGATTAAAGTGAGTATCTGAGTTAACCGAATAAATGGCTGAAGGTTCTAGATGTTCTTCATTTTTAAACACATTATAAACACTAGAATTGTGTAAAATAAAACTATAAGGGGTTGTATCAGAGATAATTTTACACGAATGACAAGCTATTTTGGAATTATCAGAAATAATATTAGCATCAGTATGAACCTTACATAGTTTAGCGACAGTATTATCTAAAATTAGGGAATGGGCGTCACAGACAGCAGAAATATTATTTAACGTAATATCGGCATTTTTAGCAGTTAATAATTCTGCATTAATCGATAAAAATTCGTAATTATCAATTGAGAGTTGCCCACCTTGAACATCTATAAATGGCTTAGTAGAGCTATTATAAAAATTTTCATCAAGTTGTTTTTTTACTGTACCATTTACCAAAGAAGCCACTGCATTTTTTCCGATAAATAGAAAATGTTCATGAATGGTGGCACTAGCAAGTTGCTTGCTAGTAAGGGTTGTATTTTTACCAAGATAAAAACCGTTATAGCAATTTTCTAAAGTAGTTAATTCAAGGTCAACTTGACTATTATTCTCAGCTTTTAAAGCAAATAAAGAAGAAATTGACTGTTTGAAATTATTAGAGTTTCCGACAAATTTAGAACGACTAAGATAAACAGATCTTATATCTGAATCCATAACGTTAATTTCAGAATCATAACCGTTGATAGAATAACGTTCAGTATTAAGTAAATTAGATTTTATGACAGAAAGGTTACTTTGATCGACCAAGATACCATCATTTATTTGACTATTAAATGTTGTCTGCTTAATTTGACACGTGCTTTTATGTAAGCTAATGACAGGTGCGAATTGTCCTGTATGATGGTTCATCATAGCAGCCCCTTCAAGCTGACAATTGTTGATTTTAAGCTGGCTATTATTATAACAATCCAGTAAGGGGACTGTGCCAGTTTGAACAATTTTTAAATTCTCTATAACAAGTTCAGAAAAGTCATCTAATCGAATGCTGGCCCCTTCTACCAATTGAATAACGGTGTTGTCTTGTCCTCTAATTGTAATTTTTTTGGTATTTATATTAAATTCTGAACATGAAAATGTTCCGGATGGCAGTACAATGATCCCTTGATTATCAATGGCATTTAGCGCAGTATCTAGTGTTTTATATTTATTATAGAAGCGATTTCCAACGATAATTTTTTTCTTTCGCATGTCAATTCTCCTTTAATGGTTCTTATTTTTCTTTTATTTATCGATTAACTGTAGTATATCTATTTTTATAATGAACTTTTTTATTATTTTAACGATAATTTTAAAAAATGGAAAATAGAGAAATTATTATAAATTATCTATAGAACAAACTTACCTTGCTTAATTAATAGAAGTTATATAATATTAATGATATAACCAGATCAGAGTAAATAAAGGAGTGACCGTATGAAGAAATGGATAAGTTTACTATTAGTTAGCCTGTTTGTTATGACAGGTTGTGGCGATAAAACGAAAGAAGAAAAACAATTAATTGAGAAAAGTAATAAGCCAGCTATTGAAGAAAAGAAGGAAATAGATTTAGAATCACTGAGTGATGAAAAAAAAGAAGATGGAAAAGTGAGAAAAGATAACGCAATGTATTACTTGTTAGCTAGTAACATCAATTTTGATTTAGAGAGTGTCAATGTTTATTACGATCAAAAAACTAGCACGAAGACGGTTCATTATTTGAATTTTGTCCATCCAAGTGGGGAATCTGTTGAAGGTCATGCGGAAGTGTATCAAAAAGGCTCAGAAGTCATGGTTGATGTCTTCGGTCCTTTCGAAGAATCGATTGTCTTAAATGCTAAAAATAAAAAAATAATATCTAGAACAAATGAACCACCGTTACCCAAAGAAAAAACATCTAAAAAAAATAATGATTATGATACTGAAACAGATCCAACAAGTATTATCGAGCAATATACAGCAGATACGCCAGCAACTGGTATACCAAATTCAAATATTGAACAAGAAAATAACCTGAATACCTCTACGGAAGAATCAACGTCATTAATGCCACCTGTTGAGTCGCAGGTTGAGAATAGTTACTCACCTCAACCTAACCCTAATATGGATGGCAATCTACCAATGGAAGATAATTCTCAATTTAATAATCAGTTAACAGAATAAAAAAAGACCACCTATAAGTGGTCTTTTTTTATTTTCCAAATTCTTAAATAAACAGATAAAAAATAAAATTTTTAGTTATTATCTATCGTATACTCATATTATAAAAAGTAATGGTTACAAGTAAGTAACAGTTAACTATATAATGTTGGTAAAGGAGATAGTAGTGAAATGGATATTTTAGAATTAAATAATTTTGTTGAAGGTACCTGGCATAATGGACGTCCCAAAGAAAAGGTATTAGTTGATCATTTTGCAATTGACTATGATAAAATTCGTACAGACAAGAAGACTTTATTCTTTGCAATGGATAAAGAGACCTGGTTGAGAGGGACTAAAAACACAGGTGTTTATGCTAAATGGTAGGATACTCATGAAACTTTAAAAAAATATGAAAATGATTTAGCTGCAGTGGTTGTTCAACATAAGATCCCTGATCTAAAAACTAATTTACCACAATTAATAGTTGAAGATCCATACAAATTGATGCACGACCTTTTCGTAAATAATGCAAGTAAATCAAAAGCTAAACGTGTAGCTATTAGCGGAACAGTGGGGAAATCAACGACAACTAAATTAATTGCTGATGCTTTGGAACAAAATAATAGTGTGACTCGAACGGCAGGTAATCATAATTCTAGAACAGGAGTGAAACTCACTGTTTTAAATGAAGTTGAAGAAGCTAAGTTTAGTGTAGTAGAAGTTGCTATGAATGCGCTGAACTATGGACCAGTTGATGCAGGGGTTATGGAGGATGTAGCTGTTGATTTAGGGGTTATTACAGAAATTAGTTTCGGTCAAGGTGGATTAGATGCCAATCGAACAATTGATTTGAAGACACGCATCGCCTATGCACTTAAAAACGAAGGAAATATGTTACTTTGTCGGGATATTACTGATTTTGATTACTTATTGAAAACTACTCAAACATACACGTCAAACATTTATACTTATGGATTCCATGAAGAAGCTGATTTTCAGATTAAAGAAGTTTACATGAACGAATTAGAGTCACGTTATAAAATTGAAGATAAAATTAACCAGGTAAACTATTTAATTGATGTTGCCTTATTGGATAGAGGGAATTTATCTAATTTGACAGCGAGTATCGCGGCATTAAGTTTATTAGAAGAAACTATCACTCCAGAATTAATCGATTTTTTAGCTCAAGATGTGGAGGCCTCTCAAACCTTTCAACTATCTAAAACGGAAGCTGGGAAACATCAGGTCTCAATTATTGATGATACAAAGAACGCTCAGTATCTGTCGATGAAAAACTTTTTAAATTTTGCTGCTGCACATAAATGTAATAAAGGGACGAAAAAAATAGTTGCTTTAGGTAGAATTATCGGACTAAGAGGACTTTCAGAAGAGGGACATAAAAAATTATTACCTGAAATTATCAATGATAATTTTACGAAAGTATATACTTACGGCCCTGAAATTGATGTTTTAGGTACAGAGATTCCAAAAAAACTATTTGGTGGGCATTTTAATACTTTTAAAGATATGACTGAAGCGATTGCTAAAGAAATTGATTCTGCAACAATTATTTATGTCAAAGGGTCTCGTCGGGATAGCGATATCCACTTAATGACGCCTTTTCTTATAAAGAATTTAGATTATTATAAATCAGGGTTAGGTGAATTTACTTATACGTCTACAACAGAAGTCACAGAAAATAAACACTTTTCAACTTATGGCATGGCAAATCTAGTCTTGTATTATGATGTGTTAAGAAAAATTGCTAGTAAAAAACTTAAGATTGATACGATGATTGACGTAACAAAAGATTTTTCTAAGCAAACAAGCGCCGATAAAGTTGGACTGACCAAAGGGCAACAACTGTCATTATATGACTTGTTACGATTGGCTACAGCTAAAAATGCGCCAGATGCGATCATTACACTAGCCGAGCATGTCTATGGTTCTAATAAGAAAGCCAGTGCGACCTTAAGTAAAGTGGCTTCAGAGTTAGGTTTAAATGACTTAGCAGTTAAAAATATCTCAGGGCGTCGCTGTAAATTTGCTCAACGAGTGTATTTAACTGACTTGGCTATTATGGGGGAAGCTTTTGGAACAATCCCGTATCATTATTTATCTTTAATAAATACAAGTAGTGTTTATTACAAAGGGGCAGTCAGGGATGGAAATAATCAGGTTTCTAAGTTTGGTAAAACATTAGCCGTCATGTATTGGGGGCAAGATAATACAAATGGATTAGTGTTAACTAATAAAAATAACAAAATTTCTTATGTTGGTTTTATTAATAATGACCGTGCTCACTATGCGGATGCTTTTGTTGATGATTATATCACGACCTATTCTTTTAAAAAGAAACCCCATACTAAGGATAAATCAGTCAAATTAAATCAACCTATTATTAATATTTTGGGAGATACTTATTTCGGAGAGTATTACACTCGAGCGAGAAGTCGTCGCGGTATTCCAGATGGCTTAACGGAACATGGTTATAGCTATTCTTTTGAAAAAGTAGCTCGTGAAATGCCACAGGAAGAGTTTAATATTATTAATTTTGAAGCAGTATTTGCTGATCCTACTAAAGGTAATTTAAAAGGAATCAAAGAGTTTATTTTGGATGCAGATGCTGATCCAACTTTGGCAGAATTAAAAAACCGTCACGTTGATATGGTATCTTTAGCAACTAATCACGCCATGGATTTTGGAGCTGATGCCTTAGATGAAACCTTAGATTTATTCAATAAAGAAAAGATTTTAACCGTTGGGGCAGGCAAAACTAATGAAGAGGCAACAGATTATGTTGAATTAACTCATAAAAAACAAAAGATTGCCATTTTTAATGGTTATTGGTACAGAAGACCAGCCTATGCTATGTATGATTTTTATGCTAAAAGTACTAAATCGGGAGTAGCTTGTTTAACAGGTCGTCTGGTTGATAAAATTAAAGCTTATCGCCAAAAGAATCCCCATGCCAAAATTGTAACAATCGCTCATTGGGGTGTCGATTTCAAACAAATTGACACTAATCAGCGTACGGCTGCGGAGACCCTTGTAAATGCGGGTGTTGATTTGATTGTCGGACATGGTCCACACACAATTCAACCGATGGAAATGATAAACCAAACACCAGTTCTTTATAGTATCGGAAATGGTATTTTTAATAGCAATGGCGAATATGCTAAGCATAAAGCTCTTCCATTTGGTTACTTAGTCAAATGGCACTTGGAAGATGAGGCACTATACATTTTGCCAATTCAAACAAATAATAAAAAAACATTTTGGCAACCAGATTTTGTAACCGAAGCAGAATTTAAAGATATCGTGGCAGTCAATCCTAAGATAAAATTTGAAGAAATGCTGTATCATAATAAACACGCTTTAAAAATTAAATTGTAAACATATAAAAGCTATCTCTACGGGATAGCTTTTTATTTGGTTAAAAGTAGCACGTAAGGTAAGATAAAGGCGTAAGAATAAAACTAAGGAGGGACAGATATGACAGATTATAACGATCAGTATCAAGAGTTAAGCGATAACTATAAGTTGCTAACCGAATCATCATCAGAAGTTATGACTAAGTTTTATGAATTGAAAAAGCAGACAATTAAAGAGGGTGCTTTAGATATAAAAAGTAAAGAGCTAATCGCATTAGGGATAGCAATCGCACTTAGGTGTGAAGGATGTATCTTATCTCACGTTAAAGCTTGTATTAATTTGGGAGCGACACTAGAGGAAATATCAGAAACTATCGAAGTAGCTATTTTAATGGGCGGTGGACCGTCGACCGTTTATGGTGGAAAAGCATTGGCTCTAGCTGTTTCATTGTTTAAAAAATAAAGTTAAAGGTGGCTACTAAATTAGTAGCCACCTTTAACTTTATTAAATAAGCTTTAAGAATTCTTGAATGACTAAGTGAAAAATAGAGAACTATTGCTTTCAATCTAAATTTTAAGGATAATAAAATTAAACAAAGCAAAGATGGAAGTGATGAAATGTCTCAGCATAATTTTTTGAATAAATTAATAAAAGTTTTTTTACTTGTAAGTATGATCGGGAGTCTTGGTTTCTTAATGATTAGCGGAATTACTACGGCTATATCTCATTTAACAACATTCCAAATTGCTAAAACAGAACCGTATAAAACAGAGTTTATTGATGAAATATCCGTTCCTGCTAAAAAATATGGTATGGAATTTCAAATGTTTCCTAGTATAATTATTGCGCAAGCTATTTTGGAGTCGGATTGGGGGAGAAGTCAGCTATCAAGAGAATCGAATAATTTATTTGGAATTAAAGCATCAGAGGATGATCAACATGTTGTCCTACCTACCCAGGAATTTCAAGATGGTAAGATGCAAACGGAAGAAGCCGCATTTAAAATTTATGATTCTTTGGATGACTCAATCTTAGATCACAGTTATTTCTTAACAGGACAAACCTATCAGGCCGCTATCGCAGCTAAAGATTATCAAGCTGCTGCCAAAGCTATTCAAAATGGGGGCTATGCAACAGATCCTGATTACAGTGATAAGTTAATTTCGATTATCAAAGAATACAAACTAGATGTTTATGATACGACTCATTCACCTTAATAAAAATAGTTGGTATAACATAATAAATCCTTGTTTTTCTTTGCACAATCAACTTCTTTTGTTAAAATAAAGAATGGATTGAAAAAAGGAGATTTTAGATATGGAAGAAGTAGTATTAAGTAGCACAGTAGACTTAACAAATGGTGGATGTAATGCTTGTGGCACGGTCAAGAGTACTAGTTACCAACTTGAAATAGGTGAGAGTACTATGACATTGGACGGGTTGACAGTTTCCTCCGTTGTAATGAGTTTAGCTTTATATAGTGGGTTTAAACAAGAATTTAAAGTTAATATGATGGATGAATTTACAGAGTTTAGAAAAAAGGAAAAATTAATTGTTTTAACCGAAGAATACGATAAGTTAATTTATAAATCCCAAGACTTGACTATTCAAACACCTGATCATATTCAAGATTACAAACTCTTATTCGAAACAGCGAATAAAATTTTGATAGAACTATTCCAAATCGAAAAGTTAAAATTTATTTATTAAAAAGTAGCTATTACGCTACTTTTTTTATTTGTTAACAATATCTTTAATCCGAACATTAAAGAGTTAAAACGTTTCAATAAAAAATGTTTGCGCTTTCTTTCTAAAGGTATTGAATACTTTTACTCCGAATGTTAATATTATGTTGTTGTAAATAATGACTAAAAGGGGATTTGTTTGAATGGGAAAATGGCAAAGTGTCTCAAAAAAAGTATTATTGGTAACATTGTGTAGCACAGCATTGGGAATGGTTGGCAGTAAGATGGAAGCAACGGAAACTAATAACACCATTCCGATTCAAATGTTAGGTGTCAATGATTTTCATGGAGGAATTGATTCTGTGGGGACTGCTTTTATAGAAGGTGAACCCAAAGAAGGGGTTGGGCGGTTAGGAAATTTAGCTGTTCATTTGAATGAAGCTGAATCAGAATTTAAAGAAAAATATCCAGATGGGGTTTCTGTTCGGTTACAAGGTGGGGATTTAGTAGGAGGTAGTCCAGCGAATTCAGCTTTATTACAAGACGAACCTACAATTAAAGCTTTTGAACTTATGAATTTTTCTATTGGAACCCTAGGTAATCATGAATTTGATGAAGGTCTAAAAGAATTTAAACGTATTTTAAATGGTGAAGCGCCTAAACGAGAAGACTTTGGGGAAAATATGGACGATGATTTATGGAATGTTCTTGAAGCCTACCCAAGAGTTCCGTCTACCCAAGAAATTGTTGTCGCTAACATTGAGAATAAAACAGATGGAGACCATGGAAAAAAAGGTGACATTCCTTACGGTTTTAATCCGTATACAATCAAAACCTACGGAGAAGGAGAACAAGAAGTTAAAGTAGCTTATCTAGGTATTATAACTTCGGAATTTCCTAATTTAGTATTGGCTGAACATACAAAAGATTTTGAAGTGTTGGATGAAGCAGAAACTATCGCAAAATACTCTAAAGAATTACGTGAAGATGGAGTAAATGCTATTGTAGTAGTGTCTCATATTGCAGCAACTAGCAACAAGGGTGAGGTAGAAGGTGAAGTAGTTGATGTTATGAAAGAAGTTGACAAGTTAGATCCAGAAAATAGTATTGATGTTATTTTCGCTGGACATAACCATCAGTTTACCAATGGTCTTGTAAAAGCGAAGAATAACGATGTTCGAGTTGTACAAAGTACTTCTCAAGGGAAAGCCTATATTGATTTAAAGGGCGAACTAGACCCTTCAACCCAAGATTTTATTACAACTCCAAGCGCTGAAGTGAAAACGAATACAGAAGTTGGAGAGGGCAAGCGCGATCCTGAGGTTCAAGCCGTTATAGATGAGGCCAATGAGTTAATCAAACCTATTACAGAAGCAAAAGTGGTCGAAGCTGACTTAGCTACAACGACTAAAAATGAAGAGGGAGATGCGATTATTTCGAAAGATTACAACTCACATAACGAATCAGTGCTAGGTAACTTAATCACCGATGCTCAATTAGAAATGGCTAATAAAGGTGAACTTAAAGATGCAGATGGGAAACCAGTTCAAGCTGATTTTGCGTTAACTAACGATGGTGGGATTAGAGCAGATTTGATTGTACAAAAAAATGGAGATGTCTCATGGGGAGCAATCCAAGCTGTGCAACCATTTGGGAATATCTTACAAGTTGTAGAAATAACAGGAAAAGATCTGAAATCAGCACTAAATGAACAGCACAAAAATGGAAAATTACATTATTTCTTAGAAATTGCAGGGTTAAAAATGACCTATCAAGGGGTCGGGGATGAATTCGAGATAACCTCTTTAACTGATATGGATGGAAATGATATTAAGGATGATCAAAAATATAATATCATCATTAATGATTTTTTATTTGGTGGTGGTGATGGATTTAAGAGTTTTACCAAAGGTAAACTTGTTACAGCAATGGATACAGATACCGCTACGTTTGTTAATTATTTTAAAGAACTAGCCGCAGAGAATAAACAAATTGAAGCACCGGAGTTGGGACGTAAAACTGAAAAGAAAGTAAGTAAAGATGATACACCTAAAGTAAATAAAACTGAGGAATCAGATAGTACTAATCCTCAAGAAAAAAACAAAAAAGAGTCTAATAAGACTACTAAAATGTTAGGATTGGTTGCAGGTACTATTGCAGCACTTGCAATTATTATTGCAGCGATAAAACGTAAAAAATAATAAATAAAAAGTATCGGTGATAATTCACCGATACTTTTTATTTAATTAACAACTAAAGATATAATTTTATAGGTAGTATCATCCAATACTGCAAAATCTAGCCATGTATTAGTAGCAAGATAATTCACATTAGAAATCACGTTGGTAATTGGCATGTTATCTGCTTCAGTTTTTTCTAAAGTTGCTATAAAATTCAAAAGATTTTGTAATAGTAAATCGGGTCTTTTAAATACTTTATCTGTCGAAATAAACGAATCATACTGAATTTTATCCCATTCAAGAGCTGCTTTATTGGGAAAGCCAGTATTGATAATAGTTTCTTCCACATCAAAATCATAATCAAAGCTTTCCTTGATAATGGCACTTTTATTCTTATTTAAAGTTAAAAACTCAGCTGTAATTAGTTGCCCATTATAATCGACAATTAATTCAAAATCTACTTTTTTTTCAACGTCTAGTTTATGCTGCATACGATGAAGCAAATAATAGACTGTTTGAACGTCACTTAAATTCATAGTAGTCACCTCTCTTTTAACAAAAGTATAACAGATATTTTAATTAGTTGACATCTTAGATAATAATAGTGAGTGTTAAGTTTCAGGAAGAATAAATAAATGTAGTAGAATTCTAATGTTTTTTATTAAACTATTCTTAGAATGTTAGTGTTATTTGACAATAACATCTAAAAAAAAACAAATGAAAGCGAATTAACGGAAAAGGATAGCGCTTTAAAAAGGGGTTAAAATTAGAGTAAGTTTCTACAAAATTAAAAAAATCTAATTTGCATATCTATCTATTGCTTTTTTATTGAAGAACTTAATATATTTTTGAGGGAATATTTTTAAAAAAAGGGGAGTTAAATTCACTGTTATCAATAGCTATATCATTTTTTATATCGATGATTCTTTTTACAGGGTGCCTATTAATTTAATGGCGTAATTTTAAATAATAATTTGATGATAAAAAACAAACTGAACATTATAATTATAAGGATTAGCTAATTTTTTAGAGTTATTCGCTTATTTTTTTTATATTACGAATTATAATGAAGAAGTAATAAAAATCAACAGATAGAGAAAGAAGGAGAGAATTTCATGTCGAAAAAGAAAATGGGGCTATCAGCACTTATTTTGATGATTTTTACATCAGTATTCGGTTTTACAAATATCACTAAAGCCTTTTACTTGATGGGGTATGCATCAATCTTGTGGTATATTTTAGGAGCCGTCTGTTTCTTCATTCCGTATGCATTTATGTTATCTGAATACGGTGCAGCCTTTAAAGATAGTAAGGGCGGTATTTTTTCATGGATGGAAGCATCTGTAGGGCCTAAATACGCCTTTGTTGTTACCTTTATGTGGTATGCTTCTTATATTATTTGGATGGTCAATGTGGGGATTGGTATATGGATCCCATTATCAAATGCTATTTTCGGTGATGATAAAACACAAAGTTGGAGTCTATTTGGTTTGAATGGTGTTCAAACTATTGGTATTTTAGGTATTCTTTGGATTATTACCTTAACTATTATTTCATCTAAAGGATTAGATAAAATAAAAAAAGTAACATCAGTTGGTGGAACGGCAGTCGCCTTAATTAATGTTGTGTTATTTATCGTCGGTTTTATTATTTTAATTTTAAACAAAGGGCAGTTTGCTGAACCAGTTACTGCTTCAGCTATGGTGACATCACCAAATCCAGAATACGGCAGTATTATTTCGATCTTTAGCTTCTTAGTATTCGCAATCTTTGCCTATGGTGGCTTAGAGGCTGTAGCAGGAGTAGTAGATGAGACAGAAAATGCTGAAGTAACTTTCCCTAAAGGAATTATTTGGGCAGCAATTGTTATTGCTGTCGGATATGCAATTGGAATTTTTGTGACAGGAGTTTTCACAAATTGGACGTTCGCATTTAATGATTTCCCAGCAATGAATGGGGTCGAAGTGAATATGGGGAACGTCTCATATATTATGATGAAAAATATGGGGTATCAATTGGGCTTAGCAATGGGTGTCAGTGAGGCAACGGCTATGACAATTGGTGCTTGGGTCAGTCGCTATATGGGTATCTCAATGTTCTTAGCTTTAAGCGGTGGATTCTTTACCTTAATCTTCTCACCGTTAAAACAATTGATTGAAGGGACACCAAAAGCTTTATGGCCTAAGTCATGGACCGTAACAAATGAAGCGGGTATGCCAGTTAATGCCATGCGTGTTCAAGCAGCAATTGTTATTTTGATTATGGCGTTAGTTTCATTTGGTGGTAACAACGCAAAAGCATTCTTCGATATTTTAATCGCAATGACAAATGTCTCAATGACATTACCATACATGTTTATCGCTATTGCGTTTATTAGTTTTAAAAAGAAAAAAGAAATACATAAACCTTTTGAAATTTATAAAACGGAAACTGCTACAAAAATAGCAGTTTATGTGGTAACTTTTGTAGTAGGATTTGCGAATGTTTTTACAATCATTAACCCAGCGATGAATGGTCGCTTGTCAGAAACAATTTGGTCAGTAGTTGGGCCTACATTCTTTACAATCGTAGCACTAGTGATGTATTCACGTTATGAAAAAAAAGAAAATTTAAAATAACTTATTTTTAAAAGAACTTATACAACTTTTTGTTGTATAAGTTCTTTTTTTGCTCTTTTTCTTCAAAAAATGTCTATTTAATAGTGTGAGGATAAAAAAAGTCATGCTATAATGTGTGGTACTGACAACTGATGTTAGTTTAAAAATAGCTATTTTGGAGGTAGGATGTATGTCGAAACAAGAGTTAAACAATATATTCTTCTTTTTGGAAACCTTTGGAGGTCAAACCTATCAAATTGAACAAGATTTTCCAGATGAGGGGCAATTAGCAGGAAGAAATGCCCAACAAAAAATGAATAAAATTGCCCAATACTGTGCTAAAGCTAATGGTTTAGAGGTTGGCAGTAATAGTGATTGGGGAGAAACTGGTCTATTCAGTTCACAATTACAAACTGATTTATTATTAAAAGGTTCTCAAATTTTACCAGCAGTAGCTATTAAAATTAATGCTATTTTAAGCAATGATAATAAAATATTTTTTGAAGTTGCTTTAGAGATATTGAATAAAAAATTAAAAGATCAAATCATCAAACAATCATCTGGTGTTATGAGAAACTATTTTGAGGAAAATTTTTCTAATTTAGCTGAAAACTTCTACTTTAAGTTGCCAGATAGTTCTTTGACTCGCGATTTAAGTTTAAGTGAGTTAGTGTTTAAAGAAAACCAATTAGTGGAACTAGTTTCGATTATCGAAAAAGAGTCCCTTTTGAAGTCGGATAATCCTGTTGACATTTTAAAAGATACAGTCGCCAGTTTATTACCATTTCATGATTATCTAACGAATGCTTTATGCGAGATTGAAAATAAAGGAACATCCAAGGTTAAAACAATTGGATCGTTATCTAAGACCGAATTTACTGAATTGCTAAAACAAGATAAAGCTTTTTTAGCCAGAATTTTTAGTAGTATTAAAATAAATAATGACAAAGATAAATTATTTTGGAATTCATTGCTTACCTTACTCGCTATCAGCCAGAGTCAGATTGATCAAGACCAAGATTTGAGCAAGACTTTTGAGCAGTTAAACTTAGCGACAGATAAAGAGACTCTTAAAAACCCATACTTAAAAGGAATTTTGTTTTCAAGTTATGGTCGTTATTTACAAACTGTGGCTAATACGGTCAAATTATGGCCAAATAATAACATTCCCGAAGAATCGGATCAATTTACCACAATTGATTATGTCAGAGAATTGACATCTGAGGCATTAACGCTAGATAATATTATTTCGTTTTTACAAAGACAGTGTCCATTTGGATCAACTCATTATCATTATTTAACAGAAGTACGTAATCAATTGAGGATTCCTGTTACAGCTTTTGAATTACAGGATATGTTTACAGGAACAGGACAAAAAAATACCACGTTGTATTCTAAAAATACTATTTTATATGGACCACCAGGTACAGGGAAAACCTATCATACGGTTAATCATGCAGTAGCAATTATAGAAAATCAGCCCTTAGAATTAATTCAAGCTGAAGCCTACACCAAAGTATTGGCTCGTTATCAAAAATTAGTAGCCGAGAAACGCATCCTGTTTACAACATTCCATCAAGCTTACGGTTATGAGGAATTTGTCGAAGGAATAAAACCTGTGTTAAATCAAGAGAATGCGAACCAAAAGGAACTAGAGTATGAATTAGCTTCGGGTATTTTCAAAACCTTTTGTGATGAAGCACGTCAAAAAAAATTGCCTATGGTATTTATTATTGATGAGATTAACCGTGGGAATTTAGCAAAAATATTCGGAGAGATGATTACCTTAATAGAAGAATCTAAACGAGAAGGTCAGCCGGAAGAAAAACAAGTGATTTTACCGTATTCACAAGAAACCTTTTCAATCCCTGACAATATTTATATTGTTGGGACAATGAATACATCTGACAAATCAATTGCTTTAATCGATACTGCATTGAGACGTAGGTTTACATTCTTTGAAATGATGCCAGATTATCAAGCTTTAGCAGGTATTTCTGTCGAAGGGATTATGATTTCTGAATTACTAGAGGTTATGAATAAGCGGATTGAAGTATTATATGATCGTGATCATTTAATAGGACAAGCCTATTTTATGTCTTTAAAAAGTAATCCTAGTTTAGATCGTTTAGCCAAAATTTTTGAATTTTCCATCTTACCCTTGTTACAAGAATATTTTTATGATGATTATGAAAAAATCCAATATATTTTAGGTGATAATGCGAAATCTCCAGACTGTCAATTTATTCGTAATGAGCAAGTCATGTTGGATAGCTTATTTAAAGGGACTGTTGATATTTTTGATGAAGTGAGTTATAAAACTCAGAAAACAGCATTAAGTAAAATAGAAGCATATCGTGGGATATTGTAAGGAAGTGAAAAAAGATGACATGTTTAAGCGTTCAAGAATTTCACTATATCAGCCCTAATAAGGACTTACCTATCCAAAGGAATTATCATTATATTGACGCACGTTATTTTGATGAGCTAGAGCATTTTATTTTGGAAAATCAGAATTTAACTAGCGACATGCCATTTTTCAAATTAACGACAAGAAGAGGCGTGGGGAAAGTTGTTCAAGCTCAAAATTTTGTGGGGACAATTCAACTATCGCCCAACTTCCAAATAGAGATTCTACCGAAAATCCATGGAACTTCGGGTATTGAAGAAACCAAAAAATGTTTGATAAGAATGCTCAATTCAATGGCTGATATTCCGCATCAAATTTTTAATCAAGCGAATAATTCAGCAGAAGAGATGCCGTTACTAGAAATTTACATAATGAGTTATTTACAAGTTGTGTCGCCTATTATTAAACGTGGTTTAATCCGTACATATTTACAAAGTGTAGAAAATCAAAAATTTTTCAAAGGGAAATTGTTAGTGACAGAGCAAATTAGATATAACCATAGTCGCAAAGAACGTTTTTTTGTGGAAACCGAAGAGTATAGTGGCAATATTAGTGAAAATAAATTACTTAAAAGTTCTTTAAACTACTTATTATCCCTTACAACTAGTCGGAAAAATAAAATTAAAATCAAGCAATTTTTAGCTGTTTTCGACAAAATTCAAGAGTCACAAAATTATAAAGCAGATTTTCAAGCAATTTGCTATAATCGCCAAAATTCTCATTATAAAAAGGCCTTGGGGATGGCACGCGTTTTTTTAGAAGAAAAAGGGTTTGCTTCTTTTAATGGCGAGACTGGTGTAAAAGCTGTTCTTTTTCCTATGGAGAAATTATTTGAATCATTTGTGAGTAAAGAGCTCGAAAAATTAATTATCCGCGATCACTTAGCAATAAAGAGTCAAGAAAGTAAATACAGACTATTTGATGATCCAGATCATTTTAAGTTGCGTCCAGATATTGTTGTTTACGATAATCAGAAACAACCTGTCGCTGTTTTAGATGCTAAATGGAAAAAATTATTAAATAATCCTAGGAAAAATTATGGGATTTCGCAAGCAGACATGTATCAAATGTTTGCGTATGCTCATCAATATCAGGTACAAACAGTGATTGTTTTATACCCATTAACGGAGGAAATGATGGCATATCGTGAGACTGGGTTACAATTTGGCTCCCATGTCAAAGGCGATGCCTTCACATTTACACTCTATATCCAGTTTGTTGACGTTAATGATCCGACTAATTTATTAATTGAAACTAGAAATACAATTTTAAATAAAAAATATCTTTTTGAAAATGATAGTCTCTAGGCTATGGCTATAAGGCTATAGCCTTTCTATCGATATGAAAATATAATCAAAAGTGATGGAACCGATTAATAAATCAAAGCTTCCTTAACGAACGGATGGAAATCTTTTTAATAATGCTCGGCTTAAAATACTTAAGCTTCAGCTAACATATTAGGTTGGAAAATAAAAATAACGTTAAAAAAAAAGCGTGCTGAAATCTAAATCAGCACGCTTTTTTTACGTTTAGTTGGTAGAGACAGTACCATTATCGTAAACACGGTACGAGCTAGTCGCACTAGTTACATCCTGTCCCTCGGGAATTAATTGTACGATTTGGTAAGATTGTCCTGTTTCATCCGTTCCCGAGCCAGTTTGAACATACTTAGCCCCCTCAGGTGAATCACCATAAATGCCTACAACCGACATAACTGCTTGGTCAGGCGTTGTCATAGGATGGCTATCATCCTTCTCTTTTAATTCTTGGTCAGTATCATAGGGCTTCTCATCATTAGGTTCACTATCCTCTGTATCGTCCTTTAGACTTTTATCCATATCATCTATCGTGCGATCAAGAGAGTCCGTCGTTTCATCCAACGTGGCTGTTATATCATTGATAAAAGCAGTCATATGATCCAACTGACCACTCTGAACTAAATCGTCCGCCTGAGTAAGGGATTGTTGGATAGTGTCATCAGAAATGGTATCAACTACTTCTTTTGTTAACCCTCCAATGGTAACCAAACTCTTTCGTTCATCAGGATAACGAGTATCGATGTCAGCAGAGTCCTTAGGTAGTTGTTCTGAGTCAGAAGAATCACTTGATTTAGAAGGGCTTTTGGACTTTTTATCATTTGGTTTGGTCGCCTGTTGTTTCTTTTTTTGATAATCTTTCGTATATTTTGAGCTTACAACAGGTGGATGTTCTGCTTCTGGCAAGTGTGTACATCCTGTTAGCAAGAGAAGGCCAACTATTAGAAATATAATTTTTTTCACGATAATGCTCCTTTATCTTGTCACAGTTTTCTTTTATTTTATCATAGTTAATAAAAGAAACCCATGCGAAAATCACAAAATAGATTAGAGAGTCTTATTTTTAGTCTGTTAATTGGCTATGTTATAATAAAATGATAATAATTCAAAGGAGACAGCG
The DNA here is from genome assembly GCF_029144185.1 of Vagococcus intermedius. NCBI lineage: Bacteria > Bacillati > Bacillota > Bacilli > Lactobacillales > Enterococcaceae > Vagococcus > Vagococcus intermedius. The sequence goes on from NZ_CP110232.1 coordinate 1,069,823, forward strand.
AATGAAATTTTTACATACGGCTGATTGGCATATCGGCAAAAAGCTTAATGGATTTGACTTGTTAGAAGAACAAGAATATGCTTTTAAACAAATTCTAACACTTGCTAAAGAAGAAGATGTGGATGGTGTTATTATTGCAGGTGATTTATACGACAGGGCTATTCCTCCTATAGAGGCAATTAAAGCCTTTGATGGCATGTTAGAACGATTAAATATAATTGAGAAACTTCCAATTTATGCTATTAGTGGTAACCACGATGGGGCAAATCGATTAAACTTTGCTAACCAGTGGATGGCAGAAAACCATTTATTTCTACACACAAAATTAGAAGAAGCCTTTCAGCCAATTGAGATAGAGGGTATTCAGTTATTTTTGTTACCATTTTTTGATCCAATCGATGCACGTATCTATTATGGCGTCGAAGATGTTGAAGAGATGAAAACAATTAACCACGCTATGGCACGAGTTGTGAAGGATTTAGAAAAAAAGTTTGACCCGAATAAAAAACAAGTATTAGTAACACACTTTAACGTAACGGGTAAAAAAAATCCTGATTACAAACTAACCAGTGAGACAACTTCAACAGTAGGTGGATTAAATAGTGTATCAGCTGAACATTTTAATAAATTCCATTATGTCGCTTTAGGACACCTGCACCTTTGGCAAGCTAGCCCGGATGAGCATATTAGGTATAGTGGTTCACCTGTTAAATTTAATACCAAAGAGGCCAAAAATGAGAAGGGTGTTTATATTGTTGAACTAAGTGAAGAGGGTACAATCTATTTGAAATTCCATAAAATAAAACCGAATAAAGATTTAATTGTCCTGAAAGGAAGTTTTGAAGAACTTATTTCTGAAGCATTTTATACGCAACAGCCAACAAAAGGAAGTGCTTTTTTTAGTATTAAATTAACCAGTCGGTCATGTGACTCACATATACGGCAAAAGTTAAGCGATATTTATGGAGATATCGTTGAACTGACCTACCACCTTCCTTCGATTGAATTAACTGAAATGGATAAAAAATTTAAAGTAAGAACGAGTCGGAGCATAGAAGAAGTTGTCGAAAATTTTTATGCTGATGTGACATGTGGCGATTCGCTGACTAAAAGTCAGAAGAAAATAGTTGAAGACATTGTACTAACATTGAATAAAAAGGAGAATAATCAATGAAGCCTCTAGTATTAAAAATGAACTTTTTTGGACCACATCGTCAAGCAGTGATCGATTTTACCAAATTCGATGGCGATAATTCTTTATTTTTGATTAGTGGCGATACTGGTGCAGGTAAGACCACTATTTTTGATGCCATGACATATGCCTTATTTGGTACAGGAACAAGCTCTCGTGATCCTATGGATATGCGAAGTGATTTTGCGACAGAAACAGACGAAACGTCAGTTAGTTTGACCTTTGAACATAATGGGAAATTTTATAGAATCAGTCGCTCACCAAGACAATGGCTAAAAGGTAAAAGTGTTAAAAAGAGTGGCTTGGTAGAAGCAAAAACAAAACAACAGGTATCTGAATTGAGCGCCCCTAATGGGAAAGAAACAGGGATAGGGTATTCGCAACAAAAAGCAGTTAACCAGTTTATTCAAGAACTATTGGGTTTGACAGCTGAACAGTTTAGGCAAATTATTTTATTACCACAAAATGATTTCAGAAAATTTTTAGCAGCTAAGAGCGATAGTAAGGAAACTATTTTGAGAAATCTGTTTGGCACAAAGATATTTGATGACTTTATGATTGAATTAAAAACGAAACATAAGCTTTCTCATAAAGAACGAGCTATGACTGAGCAAGAACTTACGGGTATTTTTAACAACGTGGAATGGCCAGAAGACTTTAAAGAACAGTTTGAACTCTGTCGAACAACTAGTGAACAACATCTTTTATTAAATAAAGTTTTAAAAAAAATAAGAAAACAGGAACTTGAACTCGAAATGCAACTAGCTGCAAGTGACACAAAAGTGAGTGAAAGTGAGCAAATATATACAGAAGCAGTTCATTTAATTCAATCCTTTGAACGGTTAGAGGCATATAACAAAGAACGCCTAAACTTACTTAAAGATGAAGAAAATGTAGTGAAAAAAGAAACTGAGTATTTAAAGTTAAAATGGGCATTTGATTTAAGCGACACTCTAAAATCAAAAGAAAAGGCAGTCGAAAAAAAAGAGAAATTGCAGGCAGTTTTATCAGACAAACTGACAGAGCAAGTAACACTAAAGAAATCAGTGATCGCATTAAAAGAAAAGCATGAAAATCTTTCAAAAAGTAGCCCAGATATTTCTAAATTAAAAAAAGAAGTTGAAAATTATAAGGTAGTATTTATTCCAGCAGCTCAAGTTTTAGAAAAATCAAAAGATAATTTGGTAGACTATTGTCGGAAACAAAAAGAGATAGAAGAAAAATTAAATGAAACAACTCAAGAATGTTGTCTTAGGCAAGAGGAAATAACTGATTTATCTAAATTATTAAGTAGTTTAGATGATCCTCAAGAATTATCGATTAATTATAATCGTTTGTTAGTAGAATGGAAAAATGTCGAAGGGGTTGCTGAAAAACATGCTGAGCTTCTTACAAAAGAACAGGAATTAACTAAAAAAATCAAGAAAGAAGACAACCAGCAAATCAAATTGATAAAAGAGTTAACGGAAGCAAAAGTTAGTTTTTCTAATAAAGAGACGGAACGCCGAGAATTGATGATATTACAATTGAGGCAAGAATTAGAAGTAGGAGAAGCCTGTCAGATTTGTGGTTCCTTAGAACATCCCTTATTGGATAAAGGTGTTACAAGTATTAGCAATACTTCTTTTAAAGAAGCGGTGGAGCAATATGAACAAGCACAAAAACTAGTTATTAGTTTGGAAGAACAAATAGCAGCACAAAAAGTTATGTTGAATGTGTTGAGGCAGCAAGCAAGTGAGCTTAAAGGGACAATTAGTAATAGCGAACATCACTTGTCTAGTAGTTATGACTATTTCGCCACAATGTGGCATGAAAAATTCCCTAGATTAACAGTGCCAGCTAGTTATAACCAAGAGGGAGTTTTAATGACATTTAAACTTACAACAGATACACTAACTAAATTGACAAAACGTAGAGATGATATCACTGACAATATGCAATTAAGCCAAGAAAAATTAAATGTATTATTAGATAAAAAGGAGAAGGTATGTCAAGAAGAACAAAAACTTTCCCTTTCCAAAGACTATGAAGAAAAAACTATAAAAGAATTGACCCAAAAACACCCTAATCTAGCTAGCCACGCAGAATTAACAGCTTCTCTTGAAAAAATGGAGGATAAAATCACTCATTATGAGCAGGCTGTTGAAAAAATACGCTATGAACTATCTAAAATGGAACAAAAGGTATCAGTAGTTGATGTAGAAATCAAACATCATCATGCTGAGTTAAGTGAACTAGAAAATATTATAGAAAAAGCCACTGATCAATTACATCATAAAATCAACGAAACTGAATTCGTCAAAAGTGATAGTGACTTAGTAGAGTTAATTAAGTTATCTAGAACACAAGAATTTCATGAACTTAAGTTAGAAGTGGAGAGTTATAAGAACCGTCTTTCACAATTAACAGATGAAATTGAAGAACTAAGGATGAAAACATCAGCTAAAGACCAGCCAGATTTACTGTTAATCGAAGCTCAACTTCAAACTTTGCGATTGGAAAAAGAAGAACTTCTAACTAATAAAGCCACCGTTGATGAGAGATTTAATAAAATTGAAAAAAGTTATCAAAAATCTGAACAGCTATTAAAAAGTTATAACTTAAGGCACGAGGAATATACACAGTTAGATAGTTTAACCAGTGCTATAATGGGAGAGAATTCTGTCCGATTGACCCTTGAACGGTATGTTTTACAGGCATTCTTATCTGATGTTTTAAAATATGCCAACGACTATTATATGCCTCAACTAAGTAATGCTAGGTATGAATTTGTATTAAAGGAAGAAAAAGCGAGTCGGGCTAACCAAACAGGTTTGGAGATTAATGTTTTAGACCATGCTACGAATGAGGAGCGGTCAACAGATACTCTATCGGGAGGAGAAAGTTTTATTGCCGCCTTATCGATTGCCTTATCTTTAGCTGAAGTAGTTCAAGAAAATGCGGGAGGGGTTAGGATTGACGCATTGTTTATTGATGAGGGATTCGGTTCTCTTGATTATGAAACGTTGAGTAAAGCAATGACCGTCTTGGAAAGTATTGGTAATAACGGAAGGATGGTCGGGATTATCTCTCATGTAACCACTATGAAAGATGAAATCGGACAACAATTAGTGTTGGAAAAAACAGGTGATGGTGAGAGTAAAGTGAAGACCCTATTTAAATAACAAAAAACAGTTGCTGATGTCCTCAGTAACTGTTTTTTTATCTGTTACTTTCTTTTTCCGCTTTATTTTAAAATAATTGGACAAACTTCTTCTTAATACCATGGTAACATTTGATTTGAGCTGATAAATCAGTTGTTTAGATACAGTTTTTTTCCAGCTTATGTTTACAAAATTATATTTTTTAGAGTTAAAAATAATATAAATAGAAAAATCATGTTAGATTAGGAGGTTTTTGTTTGATAAAAGAAAAAAAACATGGAAACATTGCCGTGTTGAGTCTTTTAGCAATGTTTATGGTTACTTTTTTTTATATGTTAAATAAAAGTGGCGCAACCGGTAGTTACCAAGGGAGTCATCGAAGTCTTTTTAATGGGATGCTGATTATTGGTGAGATTGGTTTTAATTTAATTACCATTATTTCAGGTTATTTATTAGTTAAATCCGAATTTAAATGGCGATATTTTTTTCAAAATGTTTTTTATATAGAATCTTTTAATTTATTAGCTGTTGCAATTATTGGAAAAAAAAGTGGGATAGAATTAAATTCTATTAAAGATGTTTTTCGTTACTTTTTCCCTATTTTAAATGGCACGTATTGGTTTGCTACTATTTTTATTTTATTGTTATTACTGGCACCTTTTACGAAAAGAATTGCCGAGCTATTATCTCAAAAAGAGTTGAAAAGATTACTCATCACTCTTTTAATAATTTTTAGTTTAATTCCGACTTATGTTGGGATTATGATAAATAATTCAGAAGCATTTTTATATTATAATCGCTTAATTTGGTTGGTGACAATGCAATATTTGGGGGCTTATATCGGATTGTATGGTATCAAGCTTTTAAATCGATTTTGGAAGAGTTTTATATATTTGATTGTCTTAACACTCATTTTTATTTCAGTTCTACTGGTAATGAATCAAAATTTAACGCTGTTAAAAACAGTATTTCCAATTGATACAGCCTATTTTTGGCGTCCGAATTCATTTTTTGCAGTTACTTTTTCACTATTAATTTTTATGATGTTTAAAGGAATAAAACTACCCGGATCAAAGATACTCAGCCTATTATCAACTAATATAGTTGGGTGTTACTTGTTAGCTGATGGTTATGCCGCAAGCTTTTTATGGAAAGATGTTTTAAAGGTCAATACAGTATTAGAGGATACTAATTTTATTTGGAAAATGTTAGCCTCGACAGCAGTTGTTTTCTTGATAGGATTAATTATGACGTTAATTCAAACATATTTATTTAAGTTACTGATCAAAATTATCGATCTAACGACAGTCTTATTGACTGTTAAGCACTCGGGAGGGCGACATACAAAAAAAGTAAGGTAATAATTATTACCTTACTTTTTTTGTATAATTTTATTATGTAAACAAGATGCTGATTCACACTCATTCTTAAGATTGGTATATATGTTTTTTTTATTTTTAAAGATAGGTTAAATATAACAAACGGTTAGATTACCTTTTAATGTAAGGTGTAACATGATAGAATTGTAAATGTTAACGTTATCAAGAAACTGATAATAGGTTTAAAAATAAAAATGGTATAGGTGGTTGTTATGGAAGATATTAAATATCTAGAATTGTTGGCTAAGGAATTTCCAACATCTCAAAGTATCATTACTGAAACAATTAATTTAAAAGCTATTTTAAATTTACCGAAAGGAACTGAGCATTTTATAAGTGATGTTCATGGCGAGTATGATGCTTTTCAACATGTTTTACGTAATGGTTCAGGAAATATTAAAAATAAAATAAAATCAACATTTAGAAATCAATTGAGCCAAGAAGAGATGATCAGTTTATCGACCTTGATTTATTACCCAAAAGAGAAGATAAAATTAGAAACACAAGCAATGAATACCGATTTAGAACGTGCTAGTTGGTATCATCAAATTTTAGAGCAATTAATAGAGTTGGCTCGTGTCACTTCTTCTAAATATACCCGCTCTAAAGTAAGAAAATCTATCCCGCCAGAGTTTTCATATATAATTGAAGAGTTATTATTTACCTCGACTAAGCATAAAAATCAATTGAATTACTATGAAAACATTATTGAAACAATTATTGAACTAGATATTGCGGATCAATTCATTTCTGAAATGTGCTATTTGATTCAACGTTTGACAATTGATCACCTACATGTAGTAGGCGATATTTTTGATCGTGGACCTGCTCCGGATAAAATCATGGATGATCTAATGGACTATCATTCAGTCGATATCCAATGGGGAAATCATGATATTTTATGGATGGGAGCTGCATGCGGTTCAGCTGTATGTATTGCCAATGTGGTAAGGATTTCAGCTAGATATGATAATTTAGATATTCTAGAGGAAAGCTATGGTATTTCCTTAAGACCACTCGTCAATTTAGCAGATAAATATTACGATAAAATAAACACTCAATACTTACCGAAGATAAATCAAGAGGAATTAAGTTACGATGAAAATGAATTAAGACAAATGGCAAAAATGCAACAGGCTATGGCGATTATTCAGTTTAAATTAGAAGGGGAGATTATTCAACGTCGTCCAGAATTTGAAATGACGGATCGTTTGGTTTTAAACCAAATTAATTATGAACAAAATAGTATAATGATTGATGGTGAAAATTATGATTTAGTTGAGGCGTATTTCCCAACTATTAATCCAAATGATCCTTACACTCTAAATGAAGACGAGGCACATGTTGTAGAGCATTTAGTTAAGCTATTTAAAGAATGTGATAAATTACAGCAACATATGGACTTTTTAATCGCCAAAGGGAGTATGTACTTAGCTTATAACGATAATTTGTTATATCATGGATGTGTTCCATTGACAAAAGATGGTGACTTTTTAAAGGTAGAATTAGACGGTGAAATTTTGTCAGGTAAGGTATTATTTGATAAATTCGAACAAGCTATACGTGAGGCTTATCATCAAAAAACTAAATCTTCAGTAGAAAATTTAGATTTAATTTGGTACTTGTGGACAGGAAAAACCTCTCCCTTATTTGGCAAAGATAAGATGACTACCTTTGAAAGGTATTACTTAAAAGAAAAAAACTTGCATAAGGAACACAAAAATCCTTACTACAAATTACGCGAGGAAGAAAAAACCTGTCGTAATATTTTAAAAGAGTTTGGTTTAGATGATGATAAGGGTCACATCATTAATGGGCATACGCCTATTAAAGAACGAGACGGAGAAGATCCGATGAAAGGGAATAATAAACTAATCGTCATCGATGGGGGCTTTTCGAAAGCCTATCAACGGACTACAGGTATTGCAGGATACACCCTTCTATACAATTCATATGGAATGGAATTGGCTGTTCATCAATCATTTTTAGGGAAACTTCAAGCCATAACAAATGAAGAGGATATATTATCAACTAGACGAATTGTCTTCAAAGAAAATGATCGTAAACGTGTTTTAGAGACAGACATTGGTGCTAATTTACTTGAACAAATTTCAGATTTGAAAAAACTGATGTCAGCCTATCGTTTAGGTCTAATTAAAGAAAATCGATCAACATTTGAATAAATAAAATAGTTATGAAATCAACAAAAATAAAGCCTGTTTTACTATAGTGTAAAGTAGGCTTTATTTTTGTTGATAACTTATTTAATCTAAAGTGGTTATGGCTAGTCTATTTTTGTGATAGTAATCATAAATAGCTGTATCTGAAGTTAAAATAATAATTTGATAAAAAGGAGCGACTTCTTTATTTAGTAGGTCTAATAAATTATTTTTACGTTCATTATCATAATGAAGCCAACCGTCATCAATAATAATAGGTGAACTAGAAGGCGTTTTACTAGTAATAAAAGCTAGGCGAAGTGCCATAAACAACTGATCTTTGGTCCCTGTCGAGAGATCCAGTGGTCTAAATGCCATCCCGTCTTTATTGATAATGGAAAGGGTATCATCTTCTAACAATTCAATTTTTGAATAATTATGACTGGTTAAAAGACTTAAGTAAGTACTAGTTTTTTCTAGTAATTGAGGTAAAGTTTGATCACTCATTTCAAGAATTAACTCTGAGAACAACTGGTCTTCTAACTTGTTACTTAGCCACTGACTTGCCAATTCAGTTAGTTCATTCATTAGAAGAGATCTTTTCTGATAAGCTTCTGCCAAAGTGCCATTTCGAATTAGATCATCAACACTTGCTTTAAGTTGTGTTTCTTGGTAATGATCAGCATCAATTTCTTCTTTTAAGAGTGTTAATTTTTGATTTAGAATAGTTAGACTTGCATGGATATTTTTTTTATCTATCTGGTCTTCCAAATCGAAAACAGGTGTTAGAATCTCAGTATAGTAGGCAATTTTTTCTTGCATAAGATTCAATTTTTTGTTTTTTTCTAGAAATGTAGGAACAGCAGTTAAATGGTCTAAATCGTATTTCTTTAAATAAGGAGCCGCCCGTTCGGTTAGTTCTTTTTGTTGGCAGTCATTTACCCTTAAACGCTCATTAATAGTTGAAAGAGTCACATCAGCATTTTCACGCTCATATTTTTCCATAGAATGCGAAAATTCAGTGATAGCTTCTAATTGATTAATAACATCTAAATTAGCTAGAGGGACCCAATCTTGAGCTAATTTAGCTTTTTGTTGATAGGCAATTAATTCGGATTCCAAAGTAGCTATATTATCAACAAGCCTATTTTTTTCTGCTAACAAGTGATTAAATTCTTGCGGTTTATCTGAAAAACGTATGACATCTATTAAATTATCTAAGTTACCAAGATTAAGTCGTTGGACAAAGCGACTCATTTCTAAGGAAAGAGCTTGTTTTTTATTTGGTAGTAGTTTTTGTTGCTCTTCTAAAGTTTTGATTTTGTGTTGATTGTCCAATAAATTATTTGTCAAAGTATGCTCTTCTTTAGAAAAAAGCTCATCCTTGTTTTTCGATTTTCTGTGTTTTTTTCGTAAAACAACAGATATGATTAAGGAAATTACTAAAAGTAATAATAAACTTACTTGGCGTACTGATCCGGTTGTAGAGACAAAAATAATGATAGCTAAAGAGAGGCTTGATAGAACAAAAAATAGGCTTTTATTATGATTATTTTCTATTGGTACAGTTGCGACAGTATTTGATTCTTTTTCAATTAGTTGTTGTTGTAGAAATGAATTAGTTCGGTATAAGTGATTAATATCTTCGATTAATTGTTCTTCCTCCAAGGCAAGAGCTTCAAACTTATGATTAATTTGCCGTATCTCATCTCTTTCTTGTTCCAAAATCTCTTTTGGAGGTACAGAAGGATCGAACCCCCATTGTTTTTGTAGGTCATCGATTTGGGTATTAGTAGCTAATAGGCGTCCTTTTGCTACAGTTAATTTCCCTTTAATTTCTGTGACTAATGGATAGGCTTCTATAATTTCGGTTAATTGCTCTTTATTTTTTTGATAAAATACAAAGGCTTGACTTCCTTCGTGGAGCAACGCCTCTTCGGAATGGTCCTGCTGTTTTTTTATATACTTAATTTCATTTTGAAGAGTCAACCATTCTTGATAATACTTTGTCAAACAATCGACATCGCTAGTAAGAGGGGTAGAATTCTTAATATTTTCTTTTGTATAAAGAGTTAGTAACTCTTTATATTTGTCATAAGTATCAAAATGTTCAATTTGATTCAAGCATTGTCGTCTTAAGTCAAGAAGTTCCTCTCTAATATGTTTTTTATCAATCACGTGTTGTTCTAAATCTAAGAGTCGCTGACTTGCAGCGTGATAGCGACTTTCATGTTTTTCTTTTTCAGAAATCACTTGATCTATTTCTAATAATTTATTCATTGTCTGATTAATAGCAGGTTTGTTGCCATTTTTAGTAAAGAGTTCTCTGTTTTGATTCATGAGTGCGGCTTTTTCTTGAAATAAACGTTGGGAACCAGAAGAGGCGATACTCATTAGTGTTTCTTGTAATTCTTGCGTAGATAACTTATTTAAATCAGCTAATTGCTCTTGTTGGAAGCTATAAACATCGATGAATAACGCTTTTGTAAGTGGTTTTATTAAATCATGTAACAATTGGTCCTGTCCGGTCAGACCTGATGGAAGTTGAACTAAAGGTACGTTAGCTTTGATACCATCTTTTTGATTATTAAGGCGTGTAAGCGTTACTTGTTTATGGTCGGCAGTATCAAAGGTAATTCTGCCGCCGTATAAACTCGGCGTGTTTTTAGGTTTAAAGTCACGCCGAGTTTTGGTTCCTTTTTCAATACCAAAAAAGATGTATTTTATAAAATTGTACAAACTTGATTTTCCAGCCTCATTTCCACCAAAAATCAAGTGACTACTTGTATTTAACTCAATTGTTTTATCTTTGAATTTACCAAAACCAAAAATTTCAACTTTCGTTATTTTCAAAACAATGTCCTCCTGGGGCTATTTTTTGATAGAAGTTAGTTTTCATCTCCTCTATAACATCATTCCGTAACTCTTCATCAAGGGTAACCAATTCATTAAATAATTTATGATTAGTCAGGTCTGATGTGATATCATTGAAAATTTCTTCATCGGTAAAATGTTGGATAATTGCCTCAATTTGCGATGGATAAATTGGCAATTGGATGGGCTTTAAATCAGCTAGTTGATTTATTTTACTGTGCTGTAAAGCAATTTTACTGATAGTTAGTTCTTCAATAGCAACAACTTGTTGAATCATCTCAGCTAATTCATTGGAAGTAAGTTTAGCTTTTAATTCCTCTGAAAAATGCACATGGTCAGTTAAACTAAGTTCTAAGAATAGTAACTCAGTGCGTCGGCCAGCAAAGACTTCTTTACTAAGTGTGATTAACATATGTTGAACTTGCGATAGATCGTGACATGATTTTAAAGATACAACTTTTTTTTCATAGGAAACATGATTAACAGGCAACCACTCTAGCTTGCTCTCATTATGATCTAATTCAACAAGGACAACCCCTTTGACCTGTCGCTCTTTACGATTGTGGCCTTGTGGTGTACCTGGATAAACAACGCGATTGTTAGCATCTAAAATGGTCGGAACATGAATATGACCTAACGCCCAGTAATCGTAATTTTTTTCTAAGAGGGAAGTTAATGAAAAAGGGGCATATTGTTGTTGTTCAGCCTTATTGAGAGTGCCGCGATTCCCATGGTAAATCCCAATATGGTAGTCAGAATGGCTAGGTTGTTTCTTAGGGAAATAGGTTGTCATATCTTCATTTAACCAAGGCGAGGTGTAACTGAAGCCTGAAATCGTAACACGCTCACCACTAGAAGAAGTAAAATCGTGTGTTTGTACCTCAGAGGTATTCCATAGGGTCACATTGTCTGGAAAATCAAACCAGTAGCGTTTGCTATCGTAATAGTCATGGTTACCAAAGATTAGACAAACAGGGATATTGATATTTTGTAATCGGGTTAAAAAATTAGTGAATACTCTTTGAGTAGCCAAGCTTGATGTTGTTTGATGAAAGTTATCACCCGCTAAAATAACTAAATCGACCTGCTGTTGATAGGCTTGTTCATAAATACTGTTTAGTACTTGATCGTTAACTGTGTGTAGTTTTTTTGCAAAAGAAGGATGTAAGTCACTGATACCTTCAAAAGAGCGATCCATATGTAAATCTGCTATATGTAAAAATTTTATCACTATTAGCACCTCAATTTATATAGTACGTTTCTTATTATACTTTAGTATAACATAGAGATTATGTGGTTTAATAGCCGTTTTACTGACAAAATAACCCAAGGTAAGAGGCGTGAAATAAGAACTATTAGTATACATTTTAATATGGATTATCTCCTGGTTTGGAGAAGGCAACCCATATATTTAAATTTTTTAGGACGTGATACTTACTTTTATGAGGATGAACCATCAAATAATCATAAAAAATACTTGATATTTTTGTATCAATAGAGTTATAGTCTAGTTATATTAAATGACCATATTATGTAATGGGAAATGAAAGAAGTGATTAACATGTTATTTATAAAAAGAGAGGTTACACCAGAAGATCGGTTAGAATTTAGTATGGTACCGTTAATTGATCCAGTATCGAGAGCTGGCATCACCCCAAATCATGTCACAGTCAATGAAAATGAAGATGTTTATTTGGTATCATTGTCTAACCAACATATATCCTTTATATATGAAATGCCTCGTTATTTCACTTTAGTATATCATGGTCTATATGTTTTTTTCTTTGTTATTAATCAAGCAGAAAAAGGCGCTGATGATAGTAAAGTTATCTTTGTTAAGGGCTTAAAATTCCCACGGAAATTAGAAAATGAGAAAGAAGCCGTTTGTCAGGCTATTAAAGCCGCCTTAATGACTTATTATGCTGAATATACAATTGGTGAATTAGTGGTTGATTCGGAAGAAAAAATTCATTATTATAGACGTATTATAAAAGGCGAACTCTTTGATAATTAAAAAGTCACAATGGTTTGTGGCTTTTTTATTTTTAGATAGTACCAGAAGGGCTAATCGCGATTAAAAATAGAGGAGAAGAGAGATGGAACAGGGCTATGTTACAAAACAGGCGCTATCTTTAGCACTAAAGGAACTAATGACTCACTATCCGTTAGATAAAATTAGAGTAGGTCAAGTCACCGAACTAGCTCATTTATCACGGAATACTTTTTATTATCATTTTTCAGATATTAATGATTTATTAGCTTGGACTTATGATAATGAGGTAGTGAATGGTTTAGGGCGTTTTCAAGATATTGATACTTGGCAAGAAGGATTGATGCAAGTCCTTAATTATACGGAAGAGAATCGTAGTTTTTGTTTAAATACGTTTCACTCTTTAAGTAGAGACCGTCTAGAATCTTTTTTATACCAAATAACTTATAGTATGTTAATTAAGATTATGACAAAGGAATGTTTTTCTTATCAAGTATCGCCGACGACACGCTCAGAAATTGCAGATTTTTATGGCCGTGCGATTGTTGCTCAAATTATTCAATGGTTATTGATTAATTTGAGGGAAGAAAAAGAATGTTTGGTCGCAAGAATCGAGCGTATGATAGTAGGAGCGATTAAGAGAATTACCTTACCGTGAGTCATATTTTCTAACGATTGAGAGGAAATTGGGCAATAATACATAGTTGCACAAAAATTGGGCACTTTGATTAATTTGTTCATGGTTAATCTGTCAAAAAACAGTATGATGAAGTAGAATTATTTCATTTATAATAAACTTCATTAGGAGGAATTAAACATGTTTTTTTATGAACACATACCATGGCAATCGGCGATAATGTGGCTAGTTGTATTAGGTGCACTAATTGGATTAAATGAGATCAGTCGTTTGAACAAATGGATAGCGTTAATAATGTTTACGCTTGTCCCAATTGTTTTAACATTATTTGTTTGGCCAACAACAGCTGGGGCTGGTAGTAGCACGGGCACTTGGTTTCATTGGGTAAAAGTTTATTCGGCGTTAGCGGGTTGTTTAGGCTTTTGGGTTATCCGTTATGTTAAAGGCGCTTCAAACAATAAGTATTGGCTCATGTTTCCACCACTTATTTTAGCTTTGAATATTACAGAAGCAGTTATTCGTGATTTCCAAGTATATTCATTACATGGCGTAGTAGATGGCGTATTTATGAATGGCGGAATTTGGAATATCATGAATGGCGTTGCTGGTATCTTGAATATCATCACTATTTCAGGGTGGATGGGGATTCAAGTAAGTAAGAATAAGCAAAAAGACATGGTTTGGGCTGATCAAATGTGGTTTTGGATTATCGCTTACGATTTGTGGAACTTTGCCTACGTCTATAATTGTGTATCAGATCATTCATTTTATGCAGGCTTAGCTTTGTTACTGTCATGTACAATTCCAGCATTTTTCATAAAAAAAGGGGCGTGGTTACAACACCGAGCGCATACCCTTGCTTTTTGGATGATGTTTACGATGTCATTCCCAGCATTTGTGAGCGATTCTCAATTTGCCGTACAGAGCTCGCATAGCAGTACCGCACTGTTTGTAGCCAGCGCGCTTTCTCTTGGAGCCAATATTTTGGTTTTTATTTTCCATTTTTATCGTATAAAAGTAACAAAACGCAATATTTTAACTCAAGAGATTTATGTAGGACTAGATAAATTTGAAGAAGTAAAAAAAGCTAATTAGTAAAAAAACAAAACCATCTTTCATCAGGTGGTTTTGTTTTTTTTATCCATCATATATTCTAATTGAGAATCGTTGCAAAAAGCAAAGCGGTAATTTATAATGGTTATAAATAGAGACAGCCTCTTACTGCGCTTCTTTATAATGATTCTAATTAAGGAGATGCGAGATGGATACTAGTGCAATGTTAACGAAAATAAGAAAATTATTACATGATGGTGGCTATAAACTAACGCCTCAACGCGAAGCGACAGTGTTAGTTTTATTGGAAAATGACAAAGATCATTTATCAGCAGAAGAGATTTATATGCTGGTCAAGAAAAAAAGTCCAGACATTGGTCTAGCAACTGTCTATCGTACATTAGAAATGTTAACTGACTTAAGAATAGTCGACAAAATAAGTTTTAATGATGGCGTATCGCGCTATGATTTAAGAAAAGAGGGGGCACAGCATTTTCATCATCATTTATTGTGTTTAGAATGTGGTGGAATTGAAGAAGTTGAGGATGATTTATTAATAGATGTCGAAAAAATTGTTGAGAAACGTTTCCAATTTTTAGTAAAAGATCACCGTTTAACTTTTCATGGAGTATGCAAGCAATGTCAACGCACGCAATAAGAACAAAAGTATCGATACTAGCTGGTTATCGGTATTTTTTTTGTTCATTAAATATTATATAATGATATGTTAGGGTAAGGGATGCCTTTGCTCTTAACAGGTGGTATTATTAGTCATAAAGGACAAACTTATTACCTATATCAACTAGTCTGTATGTTTTGACTGAGATTGATTTAACCAAATTAATATAAACTAGCACTAGGATATTTGTTGAGTAAAGAGAAGCTAAACGTAAGATTCGATTAATTAAGAGGGAGTTGAATTACTTTATGGACAACGATTTAAAAGATTATGTTCATTTTTTAAAAGTTGAAAGAGGGCTATCTGAAAATACAATAGCAAGTTATAAACGTGATTTGGCTCAATATATGGCCTACTTAACGAAAAATAATGTCACAACTTGGGATATGTTGGATCGGTATTTTATTTTATCATTTTTAAAAGAATTGAGTGACGCAAATAAATCAGCAGCTACGATTACACGGATGGTATCAAGTTTACGTAAATTCCATCAATTTTTAAAACAAGAGAGATATACGGATGTTGATCCTATGCAACATATTGAGACACCAAAAAAAGCCAAAAAATTACCGAAAACTTTGTCGTTAAAAGAAATTGAAACGTTATTAGAAACACCTAAAACGACTGATAAATTTGGTATTAGAGACCGTGCTATTTTAGAAGTTATGTATGCGACAGGTTTAAGGGTAACAGAACTAATCAACTTAAAACTAGACGACATGCATCTATCGTTAGGATTGATTCAAACAATTGGTAAAGGAGATAAGGAAAGGATTATTCCTTTGGGGGATATTGCAATTCAATGGATCGATATTTATTTAGAAAAAAGTCGCCCTTTATTGATTAAGCCAGGCGTTACGTCACCTTATTTATTTTTAAATCATCGTGGGCAAGGGTTCAGTCGACAAGGAATTTGGAAAAATTTAGGGCAGCATGTGAAAGCTGCGGGGATTGAAAAGGAAGTGACCCCCCATACATTACGACATAGTTTCGCTACCCATTTATTAGAAAATGGAGCTGATTTGCGGGTGGTGCAAGAATTACTAGGTCACGCAGATATTTCAACAACACAGATCTATACTCATATTACGAAACAGCGGATGGCAGATGTTTATAAAACTCATTTTCCAAGAGCGTAACCGGCCAATCTTTTTTAGTAAAGTAGCCTACCAGCTACTTTTTTTGTGTTATAATAAATTTTTGGAATCAAGCTGCTATAGAGGAGTCAACAGATGGATAAATTGAGCGTTAAATTAGATGTTTTTGAAGGACCCTTAGATTTATTATTGCATCTAATTAAAACATTAGAAATTGATATTTATGATATTCCTATTGCGGAAATCACAACACAGTATATGGATTATATCAAGATGATGAAACACCTCCAATTAGAGGTTGCTGGTGATTACTTGGTGATGGCGGCTACCTTGATGTCAATCAAAAGTAAGTTGTTGTTGCCTAAAGTAGAGTTACTTGTAGATGATAGTGGGCAGTATGAAGATGAAGAACAGGATCCACGAGCTGCCTTGGTTGAGCAGTTATTAGAATATCGTAAATTTAAATATGCTGCGACTGTTTTACATGAAAAAGAAGAACAGCGTGGACAGTATTTTACGAAAGATCCAGCAGATTTATCAGAATATACAGCAAATTTACCGCCCTTAGAACCACATCAAGTCTCGACAATCGATTTGTTCTTAGCCTTCCATGATGTGTTAGAACGTCAAAAGACTTATCGTACGCAAGAAACAACTATCAGTAACGATTATGAGACGATTGAAGATAAAATCAGTTATATTTCAAAGCTAGTTAAGTATGTAGATAGTGGGCAAGGAGTTCCCTTTTCTGATTTATTTACCACATATACTAAAAGTGAAATTGTGACAACCTTTATGGCATTATTAGAGCTAATTAAATCACGTCAAGTTATCGCGGAACAAGAGAATAATTATGCACCGATCTTACTGTTTAAACAATCAGTTAAAATCGAAGACAATGAGTAGGAGTTAAGTATGGAAGTTATTGGTCAAATTGAAGCACTTTTATTTGTATCAGGGGATGAGGGGGTTTCTGTTGAGGAGTTAGCAGTATTACTGCAAATACCAACATCTAAAATTTTTGAGGAAATAGATAAATTACGGAATTATTATGAAGTAAATAACCAATCGGCTTTACATGTATTGGAGGTAGGTAATCGCTTTGTTTTAACTACAAAAAAGCTCTATGCTGAAACAGTTAAAGAATTTGCTCAATCACCTTTGTCTAATACTTTATCACAGGCCGTTTTAGAGACACTAGCGATTGTAACTTATAAGCAACCCATTACGCGTTCTGAGATAGATGTAATCCGTGGCGTTCAATCGGCAGGGGCCATCCAAAAATTAGTTGCTAGACAATTAATTGTTGAAAAAGGGCGGGTTGACGGTCCAGGTAGACCTATTTTGTATGGAACAAGTGACTATTTTATGAATTATTTTGGCTTAGAATCTTTAGAAGAGCTCCCTTCTATTAGAGAAATGGAAGAAGAGATGACCGAAGAAGAACTCCCAAGTGATTTATTTTTTGCTAATTTCCAAGAAGGACTAGATGGGGCAAACTTAAAGCAAAGTGACAATCAACAAGAATTAATCATCGATGAAGAAATCGAAGAAAATGAGGAGAATGTTTAGAATGGAAAGATTACAAAAGGTTATAGCTCAAAGTGGAGTAGCGTCAAGACGAAAGTCAGAAGAATTGATTCGCGAAGGACACGTAAAAGTTAACGGTAAAACAGTAACAGAGATGGGTGTAAAAGTTGTTGGTAGTGACACAATCGAAGTTCGTGGCGTTCCTATTACAGAAGAATCGTATGTCTATTACTTGTTTTACAAACCAAGAGGGGTTATCTCAGCAGTTTCAGATGACAAAGGTCGTAAAGTGGTGACTGATTTTATGGCGGGAGTCCCAGAACGTATCTACCCAGTAGGGCGTTTAGATTATGACACCTCGGGCTTGTTGTTATTAACAAACGATGGAGACTTTGCTAATAAATTAACTCATCCAAAACACGAAGTTAATAAAACGTATATTGCCAAAGTTAAAGGTGTTCCCTTCCCTCAAGATTTAAAACCTTTAGCCAAAGGAATTAATATCGAAGGGCGCAAAACAGCACCAGCTGAGTATAATATTATTTCAACAGACAATGTTAAGAAAACGAGTATCGTAGAATTAGTGATTCATGAAGGGCGTAACCATCAAGTGAAAAAAATGCTTGAGGCAGTTGGATATCCTGTTATTAAATTAAAACGAGAATTATATGGTGATTTAAATCTACACGGGATGAAGCCAGGCCAGTATCGTTCGTTAAGTAAAAGAGAAATTAATGCATTAATCGAGCTATCAAAATAATTTATCAAGTAAGGAAGTGCATGAGAGATGGCATCACCGGTTATTTTAATCCTTGATTCTAATCAACGCACCGGTTTTTTATTAAAAGATGAATTAGAAACAGCAGGTATGGCTGTCAAAGTAACCACTAGTTACTTTGACGGTCTTTTTGAGTTCAAACACAAAAAAATTGACCTAGTTATCACGGATATCAGCTTAGGCTGTGAGGCTGATTTTACCAGTCTTAAGGAAATTAAGCGTCTTTCCAACATTCCCGTAATAGTGTTATCGCATTTGTCTGATGCCAAATTAGCCATTCAAGCGTTTGAATTAGGGGCAGATGATTATTTAACACGACCTTTTAGTAGTCGTGAAGTTTCATTGAGGACATCTAGGTTATTACGTTACTATTATCAAGAGTCCCCCTTATTGTTGTCGAAGGAAACTTACTGTTCCAAAGTAGGGCTAGTGATTGACTTTAAGGAGAGAACTGTTTTTATCGATCGAAAAAAAATAGCCTTGACCCACTTAGAATATGGTATTTTGACCTATTTAGTTAAAAATGAAGCAAGAATCGTTTCAAGAGAAGAATTACTAAAAGAAGTCTGGGGTTACTCTTATTTAGGGAAAGAACGGAATGTCGATGTCGCTATCAGAAAACTAAGAAATAAACTGCTAATATTTTCTCCACGAGTTAGCAAGTGCATCGAGACTAAGTGGCAAAAAGGTTATCGCTTCAATGCCCATTGAAAGGTGACACTCCGTTTGTGATTTGTTGAATAAACTAGTGCTAAGTTATTGCTATTTATTAAAAAATTGTTATAATAATAACGAACAATAAAATATTTAAGGTTCGTCTTCAGGGCAGGGTGAAATTCCCGACCGGTGGTATAGTCCACTACCTGTCGTTTTTAAATAAACGATGGCTGAATCGGTGAAATTCCGATACCGACAGTATAGTCTGGATAGAAGAAGATAGAGCTTATTTGATAATACTTTCAAATGAGACTATTGACTACTTTTGCCTACAGATCCCCTGTGTGTGAGAGTGGTTTTTTTATAGTAGAAGTTGTTAAGTTTTATCAAATAGTTTTTCCTGAGATGAGTCCTTTTAGGAGGATGTCATATGAAACAAAATAAGACTCATAAGCTAGTAAGTATTGCGATGCTAGCAGCAATAGGTTATTTACTTATGTTTATCGCTTTTCCAGTAATTCCGGCTTTTCCATTTATGAAGGTCGATTTTAGTGAGATTCCAATTTTGATTGGTGCTTATCTTTTTGGACCAGGAGCTGCTGTTATGACAGCTTTTATTAGATCATTGCTACATTTCTTAACAACAGGAGGAGATGTGGGGGCATTGATTGGCGATACTACGAGTTTTTTTGCTGCGTTATCATTTGTGTTACCCATCTATTATTTAAGTAGAAGGTCACATTCAAAAAAAAGCTTAATAAGCGCTTTAATCGTTGGGACGCTAGTAATGACCGTTACTATGATGATAGTCAATTATACTATCGCACTCCCACTATACTTGAAATTCGTCCATTTAGATTTAGGAATGGGTTTTATCAAATATGTTATTATAGGGGTGGCGCCATTCAACTTAATCAAGGGAAGCCTGTTAACAGTTTTCTTTTTAGGTATTCACGAGCGATTACTGCCAGCCTTACTAAAAAAACAATATATAAAAAAATAAAAAAAGAACATGATTAATAATTAATCATGTTCTTTTTTTATAGTAATAGCGTGAGTAGGACATGCTTTGTAAGCTTTCAAAACGTCATCTGTATTTTCTGAAATAATCTGGGTTGTTTTTTCTGGATGATCTAAAAAAATAACAATTCCTTCTGCAGTATAATCAAATTTATTAGGTGCTAGTACTTGACAGAGTCCACAAGCTATACATTTTTCCGGTATTAAAGTAACGTTCATAAATGACAACCTCCTTTATAATATAATAAAACCAACAAAACAATTGGTCATTATCTAGGTACTCAATAATTAAAGAAACGAAATGTGCAGCGTGATTTTAAAGATAAAATAATATCGTATTTTAATCATTATAAACTAATAAACTGAAAATAGGTTAATTAATAACATATAATGAATAAATTTTAATCAATAAATGTTAGTTATTTTATAGGATATTTAAACGGTTTATGCTAGAATTGTGAGTGAGTAGCTTTTTTGGAAGAATGCGCGCTTTTATTTAAGACGCTTCCCAAAAATAGTACAAAATATAAAAATTGGAATTACTTAGTTTCTTTTTTTATGTTAGAATTATTAATAGAATTTATTTAGGGGGAAAAAAGTCATGGGTAAAGACAAAAAACCGTGGGAACAGCCAATTTATGAAGATGAATCGGGAGGTTCTAGATCGCAAAAACGCAAAAAGAAAAATGAAAATAGTGCTTTTATTTCTATTTTAGTTATTTTATTGTTAGCGATTGCCTTGGTTTTGGTATATATGTTTAATTTATCTACAAAGCAAACATTAGCACCTAAAGATGATGAAATAATTATCAACAAAGAAGCTAAGTCTAAACCGAAAGATGCTGAAGAAGAGAAAAAAGCTAAAGCTGAAGAAGAGAAAAAAGCTAAAGCTGAAGAAGAGAAAAAAGCTAAAGCCGAAGAAGAGAAAAAAGCTAAAGCCGAAGAAGAGAAAAAAGCTAAAGCCGAAGAAGAGAAAAAAGCTAAAGCTAAAGAAGAGAAAAAAGCTAAAGCTGAAGAAGAAAAAAAAGCTAAAGCTGAAGAAGAAAAAAAAGCTAAGGCTGAAGAAGAAGAACAAGCTAAAGCTACTGAAGAAGAGCAAGCTAAAGCTGCTGAAGAAGAACAAGCTAAAGCTGCTGAAGAAGAGCAACAAAAAGCTGCCGAAGAGCAAGCTAAAGCCGCTGAAGAAGAGCAAGCTAAATTAGTAGAAGAACAACAAAAAGCTGCTGAACAAGCGGCTGAAGAACAAGCTAAAGCTGAAAAAGAAGCAGCTGATCAAGCAGCTAAACAAGCTGAAACACAAGCCAAGGAGCAAGCTAAAGCTGAAAAAGAAGCAGCTAAACAAGCTGAAGAAGCAGCTAAACAGGCTGAAGAAGCAGCTAAAAACGCTGAAAAAGAAGCAGCTGATCAAGCAGCTCAACAAGCGGCTCAACAAGCAGAACAAGCAGCTCAACAAGGTGGGTCACATGTGATTCAACCGGGAGATACTGTGTATTCATTAGCTAGAAAGAATGGGATGACAGTTGAAGAATTCCGCGCAGCTAATGGGATTGGTACTGATAATGGTTTGACTGTAGGTCAACAAGTTAATTTTAATTAAAAATAATAAAAAAAAGCTACCTTTGAGGTAGCTTTTTTTTATTTGAGGAATGACGTATAAGAAAATTATGATATAATTAACTAGGTAAATTTGGAATTAAAGGAGATACAAAATGAAAAAAATTAGTATTGCAATTGATGGACCAGCTTCTGCTGGTAAGAGTACAGTTGCTAAAATCTTAGCTAAACAATTGAATTATATCTATTTGGACACTGGGGCGATGTATCGGGCTATCACTCTAGCAACATTAAAAAATAAAATTGATCCTGCTGATGAAAGTCAGGTAAAGACAGTCGTGCAGGCTAGTAAAATTCATTTTGAACAAAGTGATCATGGTCAGTTAGTTTTCTTGAATAATCAAGATGTAACAGAAGAAATACGCCTACCAGAGGTGACAAACTTAGTATCTCAAATTGCAGCTCAAGAGTTTGTTCGCCAAGAATTAGTTCGTCAACAGCAAAGTTTTGGAGCTGAAGGTGGGATTGTTATGGATGGTCGTGATATTGGAACAGCTGTGCTTCCTAATGCCGAAGTTAAGATTTTTTTAGTAGCCAGTGTCGTTGAACGAGCTGAGAGACGTTACCAAGAAAATATTAGCAAAGGAATCATGACTGATTTTGAAACATTAAAAAAAGAGATTGAAGAACGTGACTATAAAGATTCTACAAGAGTTGTTTCTCCATTAGTTCAAGCAAGTGATGCCGTTAAGATTGATACAACAGGTTTGACAATCGAAGAAGTTGTAAGAGAAATTAAAACAGTTATCGATGTAAAGAACTAGGGAATGTAAATTAAGTTATATACCTAGAAATTCCTAACTTTTTAAGATACAATAAAAGAATAAAATTGTTGATAGGGAGGGCATAAAGTCATGACAGATATCAAAAATATTCAAATGGAAAATGACAAAGAATCAATGCTAAATGCACTAGAAAGCGTTCAAGATGTTAAAGTTGGAGATATTGTACAAGGTGAAGTCCTTGCGTTAGAAGAAAAACAAGTAATTGTTAGCATTCTTGGAACAGGTGTTGAAGGAGTTGTTCCAGCTAACGAATTGACTGCATTCCAAGTAGAGGATATCTCAACTGTCGCAACAGTTGGTGATATTTTAGATTTAGTAGTTATTACAACAATCGGTAAAGATAAAGAAAATGGTAGCTATTTATTATCTAAAAAACGTTTAGATGCTAAAAAAATCTGGGAAAAGATTGAAGCAGAATATACAGCAGGGACACCCGTTGAGGGACCTGTCACGGAAGTTGTTAAAGGTGGACTAGTCGTAGACTTAGGAGTAAGAGGGTTTGTACCAGCTTCTATGATATCGGATCAATTTGTCTCAGATTTTTCAGATTATCAAGGACAAACTTTAAGTTTTAAAATCATGGAGATAGAGCCATCTGAAAATCGTTTAATTTTATCTCGTAAGGCTATTGTTCAAGAGGAAAAAGCGATTAAACGTCAAGCAGTTCTAGATAAACTAGTTGCTGGAGATATTTTAACAGGTCAAGTAGCTCGAATTACTGATTTTGGAGCATTTGTAGATTTGGGTGGCATTGATGGCTTAGTTCACGTATCAGAGATTTCACATAGCCATGTGTCTCGACCATCAGATGTGCTGACAGTCGGTGATATGGTAGATGTTAAAGTGTTAGGCGTTGACTATGACAAGAAGCGAATTTCGTTATCAATTAAAGAAACTCAGACTGGACCTTGGGAAGGAATACAAACTAAAATTTCTGAAGGAGACGTCTTAACTGGAGTTGTGAAACGTCTGACTAGTTTTGGAGCCTTTATTGAGGTTGCTGAAGGGATCGAAGGGCTCGTTCATATTTCACAAATTTCTCACAAACATGTAGTTACGCCTCATGAAGTTTTACAAGAAGGCCAAGAAGTACAAGTTAAAGTATTAGAGCTTAACCCGGCAGAACGCCGTATCGCTTTAAGTATCAAAGCTCTAGAAGAACAACCCGCTACTGAAAAGGAAGTCGTGATTGAAGACACCTACGAAATGCCAGAAGAGGTGACCGGTTTTTCTTTAGGAGATATCTTAGGCGATGTCTTAGCAAAATCACAAGAAGATTAATTATGATAGGAGCTGAAACTATTGTTTCGGCTCTTTTTTTCATGTAATTTTCTTTAAAAATGAGAAAACAAGTTAATTATTAACAGCTTTAGCTATTTTATCGATGATTAGACTTGTAAGAGGTGACTTGATAGGGTAAACTACTAAAGAGCTTTGGAATTATAAAGGAGGGATTGTCACATGGCAAATCCAACAATAGCAATTGTCGGTCGTCCAAATGTAGGTAAATCGACAATTTTTAACAGAATCGCTGGAGAACGTATTTCAATTGTAGAAGATACGCCAGGGGTAACAAGAGACCGTTTATACGCAACAGGAGAATGGTTAGGTCGTGAATTCAGTATTATTGACACGGGAGGAATCGATCTCGGTGATGAACCATTTATGGATCAAATTAAATATCAAGCTGAAATAGCCATCGAAGAAGCTGATGTTATTATTCTATTATCAAGCGCTCGAGAAGGGGTAACAGATGCTGATGAATTAGTAGCGCGTATGCTTTATAAATCAGGAAAACCGGTTATTTTAGCAGTTAATAAAGTTGATAACCCAGAGATGCGTGCTGATGTCTATGAATTTTATTCATTAGGTTTAGGTGAACCGTATCCAGTTTCAGGAAGTCATGGTATCGGCTTAGGGGATGTCTTAGATGAAGCAGTTAAACATTTCTCAACAGAAATTGAAGAGGATGATGATAGTACGATCCGCTTTAGTTTAATCGGTCGCCCTAATGTAGGTAAATCATCTATTATTAATGCGATGTTAGGAGAAGATCGCGTTATCGTTTCAAACGTAGCCGGCACTACACGTGATGCCATCGATACTGAATTTGTATCTGAAAGTGGTCAACCATTTGTTATGATTGATACAGCCGGCATGCGTAAACGTGGAAAAGTTTATGAAACAACAGAAAAATATAGTGTGATGCGTGCGATGCGTGCGATTGAACGCTCAGATGTTGTTTTAATGGTAATTAATGCAGAGGAAGGTATCCGTGAATATGACAAGCGTATCGCTGGTTTTGCACATGAAGCTGGTAAAGGTATGGTTATTGTTGTTAATAAGTGGGATGCTATCGAAAAAGAAACAAATACAATGAAGGAATTTGAAGAAGATATTCGTAAAGAATTCAAGTACCTTGATTATGCACCAATTTTATTTGTTTCTGCTAAAACGAAACAACGTTTACATCAATTACCAGATATGATTGAAAAAGTCAGTATGAATCAAAACTTGCGTATTCCATCATCTGTTTTAAACGATGTGATTATGGATGCAGTGGCAATTAACCCAACACCGACAGATAAAGGTCGTCGATTGAAAATATTCTATGCGACTCAAGTCGCAGTTAAACCACCAACGTTTGTGGTTTTTGTGAATGAAGAAGAGTTAATGCATTTTTCTTATTCACGATTCTTAGAAAATCAAATTCGACGTGCGTTCACATTTGAGGGAACACCAATCCATATTATCGCTCGACGCAGAAAATAACGCATTTTAACACACTTGTTGTGATTCTGCAATTTATTTTAAAGGATAGTTAATTTTTACGATATTTTGATTAAAATATTGTAAATACCTTGATATATAGACGTTCCTGTGATATTTTTGATTATGAAAGATTGAGTGACTCATTCTTTCAACCATTTTTGGACCACTCAAAAATGAGGAATTAAGATGTCAAATATATAAAACATCTATCTCTTTTCAGGAGGTGAAAAACAACATGGCAAACAAAGCAGAATTGATTGAAAAAGTTGCAGAAAAAGCTGACTTAACTAAAAAAGACGCTACAACTGCAGTTGATGCAGTATTCTCTACAATCCAAGAATTACTTGCTGACGGAGAAAAAGTTCAATTAATCGGTTTTGGTAACTTCGAAGTGCGCGATCGTGCAGCACGTAAAGGACGTAACCCACAAACTGGTAAAGAAATTGATATCCCTGCAAGCAAAGTACCTGCATTCAAACCAGGTAAAGCATTGAAAGATGCAGTTAAATAGTTCGCAGTGTTATTTTGAAGGCTAGTAAGTTAATTCTTACTAGCCTTTTTAAGTGCTTTTAAAGCTATTTTAGAATATACTTTAATGGATGAAACTAATAGAAAAATTTATGAAGTAATTATTTGAAGGTGAACACTGGTTTTTTTTGAGATAATTATTTCATTTTAAAAACAAAGGGGAAAAAAGATGACAACATATAGCGAAAAAATGTTAGAAGCTATTCAAGATGGCGATTTAATAGAGGCGCAATTACAATTTGAGGAAGCCTTAAAAAAAGATGAACCTGAAGTTTTAGTCCAATTAGGAGAGCAATTATTAGCTGCCGGTTTTTTGGAAGAGGCAGCACAAATTTTCGAAAAATTATTTGAAGCATTTCCAACGGAGCATAGTTTAGTAATACCATTGGCTGAAATCGCAATCGAAAATGATCAAATAGAAAAAGCATTCGAGTTATTAGAAAGTATTCCTGACTCAGATGACAGCTATGTTGAAAGTTTAATTGTTTTAGCTGATTTATATCAAGTGATTGGAGTCCCAGAAGTCAGTGAAAAGAAAATAAAAGAAGCTCAAAAATTATTACCAGGAGAACCTGTCTTATTATTAGCTTTAGCTGAGCTATACTTTACAATGGATAAATATGAAGAGGCGTACGATTTATATCGTGAGTTAGTTTCTATGGAAGCAGCGTTACCTCCAGAAGTCAATTTAAATGAAAGGCAAGGAACCGTTTTAAGCATGTTAGGGGAATTTGAAGAAGCCGTTCCCTATCTAGAGGCCTCTGTTGAGGACGACGATACAGATCAACGTCAATTTCAGCTTGCCATTACCTATATTCAATTAGCAGAGCGAGAGAAGGCGATTGCCTTATTACAGAAAATTCGTGTTTTAAATCCGGCATTTGAAGGATTATACTTACCTCTGGCTAGCGCGATGCTTGATGAGAAAATGCTACAAGAGGCAGAGGAAGTTATTAAAGATGGTTTACGACATAACCCTTATTCAGTTGATTTATATCATTTAGCTTCAGACGCTGCTTTTAGAATAGGTAAATTACCAGATGCTGAGGAGTATTTAAGAAAAGCCATTACCTTGGAAGAAGATAAAGAGTTTTCTATTATCAAGTTGGCTAACTTATTACTAGCTGATGACCGTTTTGAGGACGTAATAGATACCTTATCAGAGTTTACTGATAGCAATCAAGTTCATGCCTATTGGAGCCTAGCACAAGCTCATAATGGCTTAGAAGAGTATGCTGAAGCTAATACTTATTTCGAGAAAGCTTTAGAAGGTTTAGCACATGAGCCAGAATTCTTAAAAGATTACGGTCTGTTTTTAAGAGAAGAAGGACAATTAGAAAAAGCGACTCACTTATTAACCCATTACTTAGAACATGTCCCAGAAGATATTGAGGTTCAAGATTTATTACTGGCTGATTAAAGTTTGCAAGGGGGGAAAGCAGTGGAAAAAATTGAAAGAAAAATAGCTTTTTTAGAATGGTTATGCGAGAGTGTTCAATTTGAAAGACGTGAGGTATATTGGATTCTCAACTATTTAAAAAAACATCCGGCTATCTTGAAAAAGATAGCTGTGGTTGAGCATGCGGCTAAAACACCCCGGGGACTTGTCATAACTAATAGTCATGGACAAGAAGCAATGACACTTCATCTGAAACAGCATCTTTTTACAGATGCTGATCAGATTTTTCATGAAATACGTATTAACTGGAAAGAAGTACTTTATTTAGAAGTTGAATTACCAGATCGTTGGAAAGTAAGCCAGTACCTAGCAGTATTAGAGGACAATCCATTTTGTCGTTGGAATGACACGTTAAATGAAGGGAATATCTTAGCTATAGAAGAGGAATTGGCACAATTAACGGTACAATTTACAAAAAAAACGCTTCTTGAGGCGATTGATTTATCATTGGAAAATGAGAATCATGAGGAGTTTTTAAAATTAACGACACAATTAAAGCAGCTAAAATAAGTGCATAAGTAATGTAAGTAATGTAATAGCTTGGAGTTGGAGATAAATGAAAATAGAAAAAATACCTGTAGAATTTAAAAAAGCATTACCAATTATTAAATCATTGGAAGAAGCTGGGTTTGAAGCTTATTTTGTTGGAGGAAGTGTACGTGACATTCTTTTAGGCAAAGCAATTCATGATGTTGATATTGCTACAAGTGCTTACCCAGAAGAAGTTAAATCGATCTTTCCGAGAACAGTTGATGTTGGGATAGAACACGGGACGGTTTTGGTATTACATGAAGAGGATCAGTATGAAATTACTACTTTTAGAACAGAATCTACTTATCAGGACTATCGTCGTCCTGACCAAGTGACATTTGTTAGAAGTTTATCAGAAGACTTAAAACGACGTGATTTTACGATAAATGCATTAGCGATGAATCAAGTAGGAGAAATTGTTGATTTGTTTGAAGGGATTAAAGATTTAGAGTCACAATTAATTCGAGCAGTAGGCGTTGCACAAGAGCGATTTAACGAGGATGCTTTAAGGATGATGAGAGCGTTACGTTTTGCCAGTCAATTAGATTTTAAAATTGAGAAAGAAACATTAGTAGCTATTGCTGATTTGAGTGATTTGTTATCTAAAATTTCTATTGAACGCATTCATGTTGAGTTTGTGAAGCTTATGCTTGGAAAAAATAGAGTGGGTGGTTTGCTACCTTTTATCGCTACTAATTGTTTCAACTACTGTCCAGGGTTTGTTGACAAAAAATTACACCTACAAAAATTAGCTGCACTACCAAATTACCAGATAAGCGAAGAAGCTCAAGTTTGGTTACTTGTGCTTCATATGTTAGAAGTAGACCCAAAAGAGTGTCGAAAAATATTAAGTGAGTGGAAACTATCAAATGCTATGATTAAACAAGTTACTCAATTATTAGTAGGCTTAAATTTTAGATTAACTCAACCTTGGAATAATCAAAAATTATTCGAAATCGGTTTGATAAATGCCCGCCTGATTGAGCAAAGTTTATGTTATTTTGATAAGGCAACAAACTTCACAATTTTAGAAGAAAAATATCAAAATTTGGCAATAAAAAATAGTCACGATTTAGCAGTTGATGGTAAAATATTAATGAATCATTTTAATCGACCTCCAGGTCCTTGGATTGGTAAGGTACTAGCAAAATTAGAAACAGAAGTCGTTGTTGGTAACATCCCGAATGAAAAAATCCAGTTATTAGATTTGGCTACACGTTGTGGTGATTAATTAATAAGTTAAAAGGAGTCAGACCAATGAAAGTATTAGTAAAAAAATTTATTCCTAAAGCAACAGATTCTGCTCAGGCAATGGGTTCCGGCAGCTTGAATGTATTAGCGACCCCCGCTGTAATTGCGTTCGCTGAAAATACGTGTCAGGAGCTAGTTGCCCAACAACTTAATGCTACGCAAGCAACGGTAGGGATTGACGTCAAGATGCAGCATTTAGCAGCTTCTAAAATGAGTTCGGAAGTAACTGTGACGGCTGAGTTAGTTGAATACGTCAAAAATATTATGACGTTTGATTTTACTGTAAACGACAAAGAGCATCTCTTGGCTAAAGGTCGACATCAACGAGCTATCATTGATGTCGATAAATTCCTTGCGCGTCTCTAATGTTCAAAAAAATTTGTGAAAAATTTCATAAAAAATAATGCATTCATAAAAACTTTGTGATATAATGAACTTATAAAAGATAAAGGGGCTAAGAACAATGACTAAACAAATGACAAGCTTTAGATTTTATTTCAGAAATAAAGAAACATGGACAATTAATCGAGAAAATATTGGTGATTTATGGATTAAACAAATAACTACAAGCTTTGGCCGTATTAACGGTGGTGACTTCGAAAAGATTAACCCGTGTGAAGCTTTTAGAATTGAAATTTTAGAAGAAGCAGATCATGTTCAAACAGATGATATTAATTTAGGTGGATTAGAGTTAGGCATGTTCGAACGTGCTTTAAAATATCAAGACATTGAAAAAATGGCAATTAGTTTTGATGATGCTAGTGAAGATTTAATTTATTTCCCTTACGAAGATAAAGGAACTCCAGGTCAAGAAGGGTTAGATAATAAATTCCAATCTACAAAAATTTCAACTGATGGAAAACTTTATATTGTCATCAATCCGGACCAAAATGTGGCTGATATTTATAAAGATAAATTTTAAAAAGTTTAACAGTTAACGAAAAAGAGACAAAACATTTATTGTTTTGTCTCTTTTTATGTCAAAAACTTACCAATTCTGGTATTTGCCTGGGGTAGTCATATCTGTTAAAATGAACAGGATAAATAATGAACGGGTGGTAATAATATGAAGGAATTACGGGTGGATCATTTAACCAAAACATATGGAGAAAAAACATTATTTGATGACTTATCTTTCTTAATTCAAACGAAAGATAAAATTGGTTTAATTGGTGTCAATGGAACAGGAAAAACAAGTCTTCTAAATATATTAGCTGATA
Source organism: Vagococcus intermedius (assembly GCF_029144185.1). Taxonomy (NCBI): domain Bacteria; kingdom Bacillati; phylum Bacillota; class Bacilli; order Lactobacillales; family Enterococcaceae; genus Vagococcus; species Vagococcus intermedius. The sequence continues at coordinate 1,100,171 of NZ_CP110232.1, forward strand.
AGGATAGTGGTGATAGCGGTGATATTAAACGTCCTCAAGATTATCATATTGGCTACTTATCTCAAGACACAGAATTTGATGAGAATTTAACCGTAGCCGAGGCCGTATTCCAAGGTGATTCTCCATTATTACAAGCAGTTCATGATTATGAGGTTGCCTTAGTCAATTTGGCAATAGATGGCAGTAATGAAGCGTACCAGCAGAATTATACACGTGCAGAGGAGAAAATGAATAAGGAAGATGCTTGGACTGCAGATACTCATGCTAAAACGATCTTAACTCAGTTAGGAATTACAGATGTTTCAAAAAAAATTAAAGAGTTATCTGGTGGTCAAAAAAAACGGGTCGGTTTGGCTCAAGTTTTAATCCAAGAACCAGATTTATTATTATTAGATGAACCTACCAATCATTTGGATTACAAAGCGATTGAATGGCTAGAATCGTATTTATCACAGTATCGAGGTGCTCTTGTTATGGTAACTCATGATCGCTATTTCCTAGATAAGGTAACTAACCGTATTTTTGAATTATCTTTTGGAAAGCTTTATGAGTATAAGGGAAATTACCAAGCCTATCTTGCTGCTAAATCGGAAAGAGAAGTAACTGAACGAGCGCAAGAACATAAACGCAAACAATTATACAAACAAGAATTAGCTTGGATGCGTGCTGGGGTACAGGCTAGAGGTACAAAACAACAAGCACGAATTGATCGTTTTACAGATCTCAAAGAAAATTTACATCAAGTAAAAGAGAATGGAGAAGTAGAAATTTCTTTAGGGAGTCAGCGTCTGGGTAAAAAAGTTTTGAGTATTGAAGATGGTGGCTTTGAAATTAACAATCAATCGATTTTAAATGAGTTCAACTTATTGGTACAAGGGCGTGACCGAATTGGCATTACTGGTCGAAATGGAGCAGGAAAATCAACATTGCTAAATATTTTAGCTGGGCGCTTAGAGTTAACACATGGTGTTTATGAAATCGGGGAAACGGTTAGACTTGCATACTATACACAGGTAAATGAAGACATGGATCCTAACAAGCGCATGATTCAATACTTGCAAGAAGTGGCAGAAGAAGTTAAGCAAGCTGATGGAAGTAGTGCAAGTATTGCAGATATGCTAGAACGATTTTTATTTCCCAAATCGAGTCATGGAACTATTATTGGAAAATTGTCAGGTGGGGAAAAACGTCGTCTTTTCTTGTTGAAACTGTTAATTGCTCAACCCAATGTTTTATTGCTGGATGAGCCGACTAACGATTTGGATATTGATACTTTAACTGTTTTAGAAGATTATATTAAGCAGTTTAATGGGGCAATTATTGCCGTCAGTCATGATCGTTATTTCTTAGATAAAGTAGCAGAGAAGTTATTAGTATTTCAAGGTGATGGCATTATTTCTGAGTACTTTGGAACGATGTCGGAGTATTTAGCTTCAGCTAAAGAAGAAGCAAAACATAATTTGCAAACAAAAAAAGTGATGGCGGAATTTCAAGCAACTAAAGTTCAAGAAAAAATGATTGCTGAAAAAACAAAGTTGACATATAACGAAAAAAAAGAATGGGAAACGATTGAGAGTGACATTGAAACATTAGAAACAAAACTTGAGGGATTAACAGAAGAGATGAATCATCAAGGGAGTGACTTCACTAAATTACAAGAATTACAAAATAAAATTAGCGCAACTGAAGAAGAATTAGAAGAAAAAATGACACGTTGGGAATATTTAAGCGAGTTCGTTTAGTGATGATAAAAATTTAATAGTGTAGTTGAAAGGTGAGGGACATGGAACAAGCATATCTAGAGCTAGGTAGAAAAATTTTGACAGAAGGTAATGAAAAATCAGATAGAACAGGAACGGGAACTAAAAGCATATTCGGTCATCAAATGAGATTTGATTTAAGCCAAGGCTTTCCTTTACTGACGACTAAACGAGTACCTTTTGGTTTAATTAAAAGTGAATTGTTGTGGTTTTTGAAAGGCAATACCAATATTCGATTTCTGTTGGAACACAATAATCATATTTGGGATGAATGGGCATTTGAAAGATTTGTCACGAGTTCAGATTATCAAGGTCCTGATATGACTAATTTTGGTCGCAGAGCAGTCCTAGATTCTGAATTTAATAAGGTTTATCAAGAAGAATTAAAAAAATTCTGTGAACGTATTTTAAAAGAGCAAGCTTTCTCAGAAAAATATGGTGACTTAGGAAATATTTACGGTGCTCAGTGGCGCAATTGGCAAACTAAATCTGGTGAAACGATTGATCAATTAAAAGATGTTATTGAGATGATTAAAATAAATCCAGATTCAAGAAGATTATTAGTTTCTGCTTGGAATCCAGAAGATGTCCCTACTATGGCTTTGCCACCTTGTCATACCATGTTTCAGTTTTATGTATCAAATGGCAAGCTAAGTTGTCAGCTGTATCAACGTAGTGCTGATGTTTTCTTAGGTGTTCCTTTTAATATAGCAAGCTATGCCTTACTAACCCACTTAATTGCGCATGAAACTGGGTTAGAAGTAGGTGAGTTTGTTCATACACTAGGTGATGCTCACTTATATAGTAACCATTTCGAGCAAATGGAGACACAATTAAATCGCGAAGTAAAAGATTTTCCCACTTTAGTCTTAAATAGTGATAAAACATCCGTATTCGATTTTGACGTAACAGATATTACTTTGGAAAACTATGAACCACATCCAGCTATTAAAGCACCAATTGCTGTTTAAAGAGCAGTGTTGAGCTAAAAAACGATAGGTTTGTTAGGAGGAGAAAAAATGTTAGCAGCGATTTGGGCACAAGATGAAGCGGGATTGATAGGAAACAAAGGAACCTTGCCATGGTATTTACCAAACGATTTAGCTTTTTTCAAAAATACAACAGAAAATAATACAATTGTTATGGGAAGGACAACATTTGAAGGAATGGATCGGCGTGTTCTACCCAATCGACATACGATTGTTTTAACAAGTGATTTAAACTATGATGCTCCAGCAGGCGTTAGTTTAATGCATTCAGTTGATGAGGTAGTTAACTATTCAAAACAATTTGAAGGCATTACTTTTATTACAGGGGGAGCAAATGTTCTTTCAAGTTTATTACCTTACTGCACAGTTGTTTATCGAACAGTTATTCATGATACCTTTGACGGTGATACCTGGATGCCAGATTTAGATACCGAAAGATGGACAATGATAAACATCAGTGAAGGAATTGTTAACGATAAAAATAAATATAAACACTCATTTGAAACGTATCAAAAAAAATAAAAATAAACAGTTAGAATAATTTATTCTAACTGTTTATTTTTATTTTATAAAGACCTATAAAAGGAACTTAGACTAAACTTATGCTAAAATAAAATTAAGAAGTCAAATGAAAAAAGGAGGAATCGTAATGGGTGGAAAATTTAAACTTTTGGAATATCATGAATCAAGTCACGAAGTAGATTATTATTTATTACCATTAGTATATTTGGCACAAGCTGCCACTCTAGACGATTGGGCTATCATTAGGCTAAACATTGAAACAGGAGAATCACACATTTTACGTTCGGCAGCGATTTGTCAACGGGTTGAGATAGAAAAAACTTTGATCAGAGTCAAAAAACATCTAAGTAGGAAATTTTACTATCAGGACATCCCCAAAGAATTAATTTTTGCTTAAAATAATGTCATGATCAAGGTTAGTTGTACGACAAAAGATTGCTGTATTCTCATAAATTAGTGACACCTTAGCTATGACTGGACTACTTAATTTATCAGTGGAAAATGTGCTGTTTTCAAAGGCTTCTTTTAGTTTGGGCTGTAGCCATGTAATCAGTTTGTTTTTTCGAAGATCACTTAAAAAGACCACTTCATCGGAAATAGTGACAGTGAATGTCTGGCTGGTTTGATCATATAAAATAGAAATAATTAAACCTTTTGACCCTTCAACGATGTGATGTAATACATCATTAAATTTTGTTTCATTATCAATATAGTCAATACCACTGGCTGGGTTTAGTTTGTAACTAAAACGTTCTAATGAGGATTTGATTTCTTGATGATAGTAAATCCCGCCTAAGCAGAGGGCGCTTAGAAAGATAATGCTTATTTTGGGTAAGGATTTCATTTTTAGTATAGTCCTTTCTATGTCTTACTAGCTTTAGAATAGACTGTATGATGTTTATCTCACAACTTATTTTTATCAAGTACGTTTATATATGCTGTTAAAAAAGCGTCTTATCAAGCTTTCTAACGTTTATCAATATCTTTACACTAATCGAATACTAGCTCAAAAAAAAGGATCTGGGTATTATAATCATTAAGACTAAAGTGAAAATAAGTCCCTTTAAGCTTTTGTAAGTTTTCATTAATAATAAAAATGAACAGGGTTGTAAGCGTTGAAGGGCTAAAAAAAGTGTGTTATACTCCATAAAGAGTTTATGATGTCACTAAAATGGTCATAAATATAAATCAAATAAATCAAATATTTTTTAATAGATAGGAAGATGTGTTATGTGCGGGATTGTTGGATTTGTTAGTACTAGAGAAAACAAAGACGAAATTATCGAAAATATGATGGAAACTATCATTCACCGTGGACCAAATAGTTCAGGGAAATTTACAGATGATAATGTAGCTTTAGGATTTCGTCGCTTAAGTATTGTTGATTTAGAGGGTGGATCACAGCCTATTTTTAACGAAGATGATACTAAAGTAGTTATTTTTAATGGTGAAATCTATAATTATGAAAAAATTCGTGATGATTTAAAAGCTAAGGGGCATATTTTTAAGACAAGTGCTGATACTGAGGTTATTTTACATGGTTATGAAGAATATGGTAAAGATATTGTAAAACAACTACGTGGAATGTTTTCATTTGCTATTTGGGATCGTGAGACAAATGAATTATTTGGAGCGCGCGACCATTTTGGGATCAAACCTTATTACTACGCTGAAATGAATGGCACTTTCATGTTTGGTTCAGAAATCAAGAGCTTTTTAGAACATCCAGACTTTGTTAAAGAATTGAATAAAAAAGCGCTAAAACCTTATATGACATTCCAATACTCGGCGTTAGAAGAAACATTTTTCAAAAATGTTTATCGTATTCCTGAGGGACACTATTATACATACTCCAATGGAGAACTAAAAATTGAACGTTACTGGGATGCTGAATTTTCAGAAAAAGACATGTCATTAGAAGAAGCTGTTGACATGATTGATGCTGCAGTTGATGAGTCTGTTAAGGCCCATACTACAGGTGAAGTAAATATTGGTGCATTCTTATCGAGTGGGGTAGACTCAAGTTACGTGGCCTCTGTTTTACGTCCAGATAATACATTTTCAATTGGCTTTGGTGACAAATCATATAATGAATCACATGAAGCAAAACGTTTAACTGACAAACTTGGCTTAAATAATACTTCTAAAGTAGTGACAGGCGAAGAAGCTTTTGAATACTTCCCTTTGATTCAATATCATTTAGATGAACCAGATTCAAACCCTTCTTGTGTTCCTTTATATTTCTTATCAGAAATGGCTGCTAAAGATGCAACAATCGTTTTATCAGGTGAAGGTGCGGATGAATTATTTGCTGGTTATCAAAATTATGGTTTTAATACACGTTCAAAACCGGTACGTGTCTTTACAGAATCATTAAAAAAATTACCTAAAAAAGCACGTTATTCAATTGCTAGAACTATCAAAAAAGCACCAAACTTTAAAGGTAGTATGCATATGTATACGTCACTAGCACCAGCAGAAGACTTCTTCATCGGACAAGCTGAAGTTTTTAAAGAAGATGAGGCAGATACCTTTTTACAACCGGAATTCCAAAAAAGTGAAACAATTAAAGAAATTGTTAACCGCCAGTATAAAAAAGTGAAAGATTTATCAGAAGTGAAAAAAATGCAATACTTAGACTTACATCAATGGATGCCTAAAGACATTTTATTAAAAGCAGATAAGTTAAGTATGGCTAATTCAATTGAATTACGTGTGCCATTACTTGATGTCCGTTTGATGGAAGTAGCGCAACAAATACCAACAAAACACTTACTAAATGCTGAAAATACGAAATATGCTTTCCGTAAAGCTGCTAATCGTCATTTACCTGATGAATGGGCTGATCGTGAAAAATTAGGTTTCCCAGTCCCAATTAAAGATTGGTTACGTACGGAGAAATTCTACTTACAAGTTAGAGAAATGTTTAATGAAGAGTTTGTTGGTGAATTCTTCGAACAAGATAAAATTATTGCGTTATTAGATGACAATTTTAAAGAAAAAAATGATGAACGTCGTAAAATTTGGACAATCTATACTTTCTTAACGTGGTATAAAATTTTCTTTATTGACGGCACGAAACCAGTTGTCGCTTAAATCATCTAAAAAATTTTTTAAAGACCAAGTGTGAATAAACTCTTGGTCTTTTTTATATAACTTAAGAAAAGAAATAACATATAATTAAACGCTTTTACAGGGAAAAATCGACTTGCGACTGTTCACAACCCCTGTTATGGTGTGCTATAATCAATAAAGTAGAGGAGCAGTGATAGATAAATGATATCGTTAAATAAAATAACTGAAATATTAATTGAACATAAATTATTAAAAGAAATCGTCATTTCAGATGAATGGTATTACAATTTACCTGAGAATGTTAAAACAAAATCTGTGGCTCATATCACATATGACTCACGTCAGATTGAAAAAGGATCTTTATTTTTTTGTAAAGGACTTGCATTTAAAGGGCTTTATTTAGAGCAAGCTATCGAAAAAGGAGCAGACTTTTATATTTCTGAAAAATTTTATGATATCTCGACAGAAGCTGTTGGGATTATTGTAACAGATGTGAAACGAGCTATGGCTGTTGTTAGTATGGCGTTTTATGGTTATCCACAACATGATCTCAAGATTATCGCCTATACAGGAACAAAAGGGAAAACGACAGCAGCATATTTTTGTAAATATATTTTAGATGAAGCCACTGATAATAAAACAGCGTTATTATCAACGATGGAAACTGTGCTAGATGGTAAAACACCTATCAAATCCTTGTTGACGACCCCTGAATCTGTTGATTTATATCGCATGATGCGTCAAGCTGTGTCAAATGGCATGTCACACTTAGTGATGGAAGTTTCATCACAAGCTTATAAAACAGAACGTGTTTATAATTTGAAATTTGATGTTGGGATCTTTTTAAATATTTCAGAAGATCATATTGGGGCAATTGAGCATCCAGATTTTGATGATTATTTCTATTGTAAACGTGAGTTATTAAAAAATTCAAAACAAATTATTTTAAATGAAAATTCAGATTTTTATAACATCCTTAAAGAAACTAGTAAAAGTTTTACTGATAAAGTTATTTCCTATAGTGATGAATCTAAAGAGGCAGATTATCAGTTTATCTCAGGTGAAAAAGGAGCGTTTTTAGTTCGTTCACTAAATGATGAGTTAGCGTTAAACGGTGATTATCAAATCAATTTAATGGGGGATTTCAACCAAGGAAATGCTTTAAGCGCCATGATTGCTACAGCATTAACCGGTGCCGATAAAAATGATATGTCTAAAGGCTTAGCGATTGCTAAAGTACCTGGTCGCATGGAAAAAACAGTTTCTAATAAAGGCGTTCATGTCTATATTGATTATGCACATAATTACTTAAGTTTGCATACGTTATTATCATTCGTGAGAAAAGAACATGCATCTAGTAAGTTGTATGTTGTCATTGGTAGTACTGGTGGTAAAGGAGTTTCAAGACGCCATGATTTCGGAAAAGTCTTATCTGAGTTAGCGGACGTTGCTATTTTAACAACCGATGATCCTGGTAATGAGAGACCTGAAGATATTATTGCTGAAATTAAAGCTCATTTATCTACAAAAGTAGAAGATATTATCATTATTGATCGTAAAGAAGCAATTACTAAGGCAATGGAACTTGCCAATGAAGATGATGTTGTTGTTTTAGCAGGTAAAGGTTCGGATTTATATCAAATTATTGATGGCAATCGTTTACCCTATGCTGGAGACTTCAAAATTGTTGAACAGTTAATAGAGAGTGGGTATTAAAATGACACAAACAATAGAACAACACTTCCAACCTGTATTATTAGGGAGCGATATCAATGTTTATGGTATGGCTCGTTCATTCTATGAGGAATTCGGAATTGTTTCAGAGGCGTATTCTTCAGCAGCGTTAGCGCCAACTAAATATAGTAAATTAGTAAACGTCAACGTTTTTCCGGGATTTCACGATGATCCAACATTTATCGAAACAATGCGTACTGTTGTAAAAAATCGGACGAATGCTGATATCAAATACGTCTTAATTCCTTGTGGGGATGGCTATGCTGAATTAGTTTCTAAACATCGTGAAGAGCTAAGTAAAGACTTTATTTGTACAGCAATTGATCATGATTTATTTGAAACGCTTGCTAATAAAGTTAGTTTTTACGAAACATGTGAAAAATATGACTTACCTTATCCAAACACATTGATCATCAAAAAAGACATGGTCAAAGAGGGGGAATCTATCAAAGTTCCTTTTGATTTTCCTGTAGCTCTTAAACCAGCGGATAGTGTGATGTATCTAGATGCAGATTTTGAAGGACGTAAAAAAGCTTTTACTATTAAAAATCAAGCAGAATTAGACCTGATCTTAGGTCGCGTTTACAAAGCAGGCTATACAGCTGAGATGATTTGTCAAGATTTTATTCCTGGTGATGATTCGGGCATGCGCGTTTTAAATGCTTATGTTGATAAAGATAGCAATGTTAGAATGATGTGTTTAGGACATCCCTTATTAGAAGATCCAACTCCTGATGCTATTGGGAACTATGTGGTTATTGCACCAGACTTTAACGAAGATATTTACAAACGGATCAAATCTTTCTTGGAACGGATCAATTATACAGGATTCGCAAACTTTGATATGAAGTATGATCCACGTGATGGTGAATATAAATTGTTCGAAATGAATTTACGTCAGGGACGTAGTAGTTTTTATGTTACGTTAAATGGTTATAATTTATCTCGTTATATTATTGAAGATCGTATTATGAATAAACCTTTTACTGAAACAATTTATGGTAATGGGGATATGCTATGGATGGGTGTTCCTAAAAAAATTGTTAAGACTTATGTTAAAGAAGGTCAGGATAAACAAGATGCTTTAGACATGATTGCAAATGGCAAATGGGGAACAACTGTTTTTTATAAAGAAGATTCAGCCTTAAAGCGCTACGCACTTATGAAATATAGTTTCTATCTTTACCATAAACGTTACAAAGAATATTTCAAAGAAAACAAGGGGTAGATAGCATGAAAAATTTCTTTACAATTTTAGGTGGCATGGGAACTCTTGCTACTGAAAGCTTCGTTCGTGTACTAAATAGCCGTACAGTGGCACACACTGACCAAGAGTATTTAAATTATATGCTAGTTAATCACGCCACTGTTCCTGATAGAACGGCTTATATTCTTGATAATACTAAAGATAGTCCCGTTACGGCTTTAGTAGAAGATATTAAACAGCAAAATTTATTAAATCCTCTGTTCTTTGTACTAACTTGTAATACTGCTCATACTTTTTATGATGAGTTACAAGCAGCGACTACAGCACCAATCTTACACATGCCAAGAATCGCTGCTGAAAAAGTAGTGGAAATCTATCAAAAAGAAGATGGGTCTAAAATCAAAGTCGCGTTACTTGCGACTCAAGGCACTGTCAACTCAGGAATTTATGGTAAAGAATTTGAGGCAGATCATTTTGAGCTAGTCTATCCAGACGTTGAAATACAAGGAATGGTCATGGACTTAATTTATCGTGATGTTAAAGAGCACCAATTTTTAAATAAAGAACTTTATGAAGAGATTTTACAAAAAATGATTTATGAAGTAGGGTGTGATGTCGCAGTACTAGGTTGCACAGAATTATCACTGATGTACGAAATAACTAAGAACTTAGATTATCCGATTGTAGATGCGCAATCAGAAGTTATCGATAAAACCTTAGAGTTAGCCTTAGCCAACAGATAAAAAATAAGCATGTCCTAAGCTTAGGACATGCTTATTTTTTATCTGTTGGCTAAGTTTCTAGAAAAACTGAAAAATACATAAAACCGGCACCTAATAGGACAAATAAATGCCAAACAACATGCATAAATTTAACAGATTTCATTTGATAAAAGAGAGCACCTACCGTATAAGCGATTCCCCCTAAGACTAATAATAAAGTACCAGTTAATCCCAATCCTTGATAGAGAGGTTTGACAGCGACTAAACACAGCCATCCCATCAAAATATAAATAAAAACGGCAGAATTTCCTTTTTTAGCTAAAAATAACGATTTGTAAAGAATACCTAGACCAGCCATTACCCAAATAATGACAAATAGTGCCCAACCTAGTTTGCCTTTAATCGTTAATAAACAGTAAGGCGTATACGTTCCTGCTATAAGCAAATAAATTGAACTATGATCCATTAGCTGTAAAAATTTTTTAGCTTTTGTAAAAATCAAACTATGAAATAAGGTAGAAGCTAAAAAAAGTAAAATTAAACTGATGCCATAAATAGAGTAGGCGACAATATGTTCAACAGAATTGATGTGGATGCCTTTAATAATTAAAAAGACCATCCCGATAATACTTAAAATGACACCGATACCATGAGTAACAGCATTCAAAATCTCATTAATTATTAAATATTTCTTAGAAAAAACTAGTGATACCATCATTTCTCTCCTTTTTTCTGGACGTAATGAGTGAAAAACGCCTTTATTTCTGTTATACTAACTATATCAGATATCGCTAATGGTATCTATCAAGAAACGAATATTTCTTTGTTTAAAGGATGGAGTATAAAATTATGTCTAAAGTAAAAATTGTAACGGATTCATCATGTAATATGGAACCTGGCTTAGCTGAAAAATTGAATATTGAAGTTATCTCACTATCAGTTATGATAGACGATGTAATTTATAAAGATACAGATATTTCAGGTAGTCAATTTATGACGATGATGGAGAACGCTGCTGCTTTACCAAAAACCAGCCAACCGCCAATTGGAGAATTCGTTCAGTTGTATGATGAGTTAGGGGCGGATGGAAGTTCGATTATCTCTATCCATATGACTGATTTAATTAGTGGCACTGTAAATACTGCAGCACAAGCTGCTCAGCTATCAACAAGTGATGTGACAGTAATCAACAGTACATTTACAGACCAAGGATTGTCTTTCCAAGTAATTGAAGCTGCAAAAATGGCACTTGATGGATTATCAAAGGAAACCATTATCGAAAAAGTACAAGAAATCAAAAAAAATAGTTTACTCTATATAGGTGTGGCATCATTAGATAACATGGTCAAAGGTGGCCGATTGAGCCGTGCGACAGGAGTTTTAACCAACTTGTTCAATATTCGGGTAGTTATGCAATTATTGGACTCTGAATTGGTTACCTTATCAAAAGGTCGAGGAGCAAAAGCTTTTAGCAAGTGGTTTGAAGAATTAAAAGCCGATTTAGCAAAAATGAACAATGTGAAGCAGGTGGCAATCACTCATGCTGCTGATATTGATTTAGCAAATAAGTTTAAAAAAGACTTGCAAGCAATGTATCCTGATATGCACATCCCTATTTTAGATGCTTCATCCATCATTGCAACTCATACAGGAAAAGGTGCCTTTGCTATTATGCTATATACTGAATAAAAAACAGATCACTTGTGATCTGTTTTTTTAACTAATAATAATTGGAGGGATCGTGAGTTGATTAAAATAAAAAAAATAAGTGGTATGTTTTTATTAGTTAGTGTGCCAGCGATTATTATATGGTCACTTGCTACTCTTATCATCCCAAAGCCAGATGTAAAGTTAGAGGTGAATCACCATGAACCTCAAAGGTTACAAAAAGAAACAGTTACGATTGTTTCTCTTGGAGATTCTTTAACAGAAGGAATTGGCGATAGCACAGAAAGTGGTGGCTACGTCCCCTTACTTAAGCAAAATATTAGTAGCGAAACTGAAGTTGGAACTATTATCACCCATAACTTTGGTCAGGCAGGTGACCGGAGCGATCAGATACTAACTAGATTAAAAAAAGATGATAAGCAACAGGAAGAAATCACCAAAGCAGACGTGATAACATTATCAGTAGGTGGAAATGATTTACTAAAAGTTATAAAGAAAAATTTCTTTAAACAGCTTGATTTGACTTCTTTTGAAAAGCCACGAGACTCTTATAAAGATAATTTAAAAGAATTGCTAAAAGAATTAAGAAAACTGAATCCAAATGCCCCAATCTATCAACTTGGAATATACAATCCTTTTTATTTGAATTTACAAGAAGTTACTTTATTGCAAGAAGTCGTTGATTATTGGAATAAAGGAACAAATGAGGTTTTTTTAACACAAACATCAAGTTATTTTATACCCATTAATGATGTATTATATAAGGGAATAGATGGTCAAATAGGAATTGGAGAGACTAGTCAAGGGAAGCGTATCAATCATCTTTTAACAGAGTCTATTACAGACTCACAAGGAAAAAGTCTTAACAATTTGATGTCGGACATAGATAATTTCCATCCAAATAATTTAGGTTATCAATTAATTGCTAATGAAATAACAAAAGAAATGATGCGTACAAAATCTGAATGGCTGTTGAAATAGGAGGGGGAACAAATGAGAAAGAGCACTGATACATTGGATGATGAAGTTAATAAAAGTAAGGCACTTGAAACGAAACTGACGGAGAGCAAAATAAATAGAAATTACTGGAAAATTAGCTTCTTACTATTAATAGGTATAATACTTGGTTTTAGTTTGTTTATTGGAATTCGAGTATCGGAACCCCAGAAAGTTAATTTACCAAAAGTTAACGAAACAACTACAACTGAGCCAACTTTTCAAATACAACTTAATAAAACGCAAGTCAATGATATTATAAGTTATTATTTGAATGATTTTTTAAAAGATTCTGGTATTAAATATCAATTTTATTTAGAAAAAAATGCTCTTTTAAACGGGACATTTAAAGTTCTCGGTCATGACATGCAGTTTTATCTATATTTTGATCCCTTCGTCATGGAAAATGGCGATATTCAATTGAAAGCAACAAGTTTATCAATCGGTAGTTTACCTTTACCGATTACTCAAGTGATGAAATATGTTGCAAGTGATTACGAGATTCCTAAGTGGGTAGACGTACAGCCTTCTTCTAAAACAATTATTTTACATTTGAGTCAGTTTGAATTACAAAATGGTATGAAATTAGCTGCTGATAAAATGAATATAGTAGATGATGATATTCGTTTTAATATATTTTTACCCTTAGACAAACAAAATCGTGAGAAGGGAGAGTAAAAATATGACACGAAGTTTTTACCATTATATGCTAACTTTAAGAGACCCTAATAAAAAAGACGGAGTAACACTATTAGCTAATAATATAGGAGAGGATATTAATTTTCCTAAACAGTCTATAACTTATGACGAAATTAGTAATTATTTAGAAACTGATACTAGCTATTTGGACAATATGGATATTTTTGATAATGCCTGGTCACTATATTTAGATAATAATTGAAAAGGGTCGGCTCTTGCTAGCCCTTTTTTATTTTACAAGAAAATGATTACATTCCATATAGAAAAAATAAGTTTTTTACCTTTTGAAATCAAAAAGAAACATTGTAATGATAATGAAATATTTAAAGTTCATTAATTAACCAATAAGAAAATAAACGATAGCTGAGTTATAATTAATTATCTCATTAGGCTAAAAGATCTAGAAAGAGTAAGGACTATCGTCTTATGAGAGAAACAGTTAGTCATGTTAAATGTCTAACTATATTTAAATGAACAGTATCGTCAAATTGAAAATAGTTAAATACTAGCTTGAATATGACTATTTTATGAAAAAAAACATAGTTTTAAGTAATTTTTAACAATCTAATCATTTATTTGTTACACAAATGTAAAATTAGTGATATAATGTAATATGTACTGCGTATCTCTGTCTACTAGAGGTAATTCGCTGAGTATTTTGAAACCTTTATCAAAAGTAACAGTTTAAACCAATGATGGTTGTAAGCTTATGTTACATATAATTGAATAGTTAAAAAAGGGGGGGCTGCAGGTGAATATGAATAAACAACGTCATTATTTACCTAGTATCGATGGTTTAAGAGCCTTAGCGATCATTTTTGTATTGCTTTATCACTTTCAAATTCCATTTTTTTCAGGCGGATTTATTGGGGTAGATATTTTCTTTGTATTATCAGGATATCTAATTACCAGTAAACTGTTGATAGAATGGCAGAAAAATAAACATATAAATTTGAAAAAATTTTGGTTAAAACGAATTAGGCGACTCATGCCTGCCGTTATTTTTTTGATTGTCTCTGTCTTAATTATTTGTTTAATAGGATTTCCAGCTGTTTTTCATAAAAGTTGGAAAGATGGAGTTGCTTCTTTTTTTTATGTCAGCAACTGGTGGTATATTTTTGAAAAAATACCTTATTTTGACTCATTTGGCATCCCAAGTCCTTTTAAGCATCTCTGGTCGTTGGCTATCGAAGAACAATTTTATGTTTTCTGGCCTTTAATTTTTGTTATATTAATAAAGTGGTTAAAGAAAAGACAACATGTCTTAAAATATTTAGTCATAGTCGGCTGGATCTCAGCAATATTAATGGCACTATTATATAGTCCAAGTCATTTAGACAGGGTTTACTATGGAACAGATACGCGTTTATTTACACTAGCGGTAGGTTGTAGTCTAGCTTTCTTGTGGCCATATACTATCTTGGAAGATAATATAAGCCGAGAAGAGCAAATTATAATTGATTTTATTGGTCTAATTTCATTAATAATTTTAATTTTAATGGCGATTTCGTTATCAGAGACGACTACATTTTTATATTATGGTGGATTTTTAATGATTGCATTATTAGCCGCGTTATTACTAGCGGTACTGGTCCATCCCGGAAGCCGTATGGCTGTTTTATTTTCCAATAAGTATGCTGTCTGGATTGGTAAACGTTCTTATAGTATGTATCTTTGGCACTATCCAATCATTGCTTTAACTACACCTGTAAAAGGGATGGGACGGTTACACCTTAGTTTAATAATTTTACAATTGATTTTAATAATTTTTATTTCACACTGGTCATATACCTATTTAGAAGAACCAATTAGAAAATATGGCTTCACTCCTTACTTGAAAAAAATAACAAATACTAAAGTTATAAAAGCTCATACTAAAAATATTGCTATTTCAATCGTACTGCTTCTTTTATTATCTTCAGCACTATGGGTCAATAGCGATTACATTAATAATGGTAAGTTTTTTTTCCAAGAAGTTAAACATGATAAAATAAAAGTTGAAAAAGTAAAAAAAGACATTCCTAAAAAAGATATCTCACGCGTTTTAGCTATTGGAGATTCGGTACTTTTAGGTGCTCAAAATCAATTAGCTGAAGCGATACCAGGTATTGTAATTGATGCAGAAGTAGGTCGTCAACTTTATCAAGCTCATGATTTAGTAGAGAAGAAATATAAAAAATATAACAATGAAGATGCTGTGATTATATTAGAACTAGGATCTAACAGCCCCTTCAAAGTGGAACAATTGACAGATTTTTTAGCACTATTCAATCGTGCCAATATTTTAATCGTTAATACTCGTGTTCCAAAACCTTGGGAAGCGGAAGTGAACCAAATGTTAGCAGAGGTTTCCGAGACTCACAAAAATATCAAATTAGCTGACTGGCATAGCGAGGCTATTCAAGCGCCATATTTATTAGTATCAGATGGTGTCCATTTATCACTGGATGGCATTGTGAGCTACACAAATTTAATTATGAATAATCTATCAACATATAATCTAAAACCTGTAGCAGCTCATAAAACCGTTAAATCAGCTTATCCTCCTAAAGAGGAAGTAACAGATAACCAAACAGATAACCAATCTGAATAAAAACAACTACCTTTAGGTAGTTGTTTTTATTTGCTCGTGTGTAAAAAATAGTAACTGATAGAAAATAAACACTATTTGTTATATGTGTCGTTTATACATGTTTTTTCAACAAAAATAAAAAATAGATAAGATAAAGTCTCTGATTTAACTTGTTAAATGTGGAGATTATGAGATAATAAAGTCATTAAAATATGATGGAGGCTTGATAATGGCATTGTGGGAGAAATTTAAGCAAAATGACGGACTACGACGAACGGTTGTTTTATTAGTCATTTGTGCAATTTTATTTTTTATTAGAGATATTATTAGCTTGATTTTATTAACGTTTATTCTAACTTATTTAATAACACGTTTGGTCAATGGTGTGTATCGAAGAATACCCTTACCTAAAAAAATAATCGCTCTTTTAATTTACGGGTTTATTATAGTTTTCCTTTATTTTGCGCTAACTATTTATACACCTAAGCTAATCACCCAAACTATTTCAATGGTTGAATCAGTTATTTCGTTCTACCAAGAACCTAATTCAGATAATTCCTTGTTAGAATGGATCAGTCAAAATATAAGTTTTACAGAAATCAAAGAACAATTAACCTCAGGAGTAAAGGTTATCTTCAATTATGTCTCTAGTATCGGCTCTATGGGAATGACCTTTGTCATGTCTTTTGTGCTAAGTTTCTTTTTCTGCATTGAAGAAACATGGGTAAAAAGTTTTAGCAGCCTTTTTTTAACAAGTAAAATTAGTTGGTTTAGTCAAGATGTTGCCTACTTAGGTAAAAAATTTGTTAATACTTTCGGAGTGGTCTTAGAAGCTCAATTCCTAATCGCTTTAGTTAATACTGGTTTAACTGTTTTAGGATTATATATCATGAGTTTCCCTCAATTACTTAGCTTAGCTCTAATGATTTTTATCTTTAGCTTAGTTCCAGTTGCTGGGGTGATCTTATCTTGCGTCCCGTTGTCTTTAATTGGCTATACGGTGGGCGGAGTTAAAGATGTTTTTTACGTACTTATCATGATTGCTGTTATCCATATGTTCGAATCTTATTTCTTAAACCCTAAACTAATGAGCAGTAAAACGGATTTGCCAGTTTTTTATATTTTTATTATTTTGATGTTTTCAGAACACTTCTTTGGTGTTTGGGGGCTAGTAGTTGGTATTCCAGTTTTTGTATTCTTATTAGATTTACTAGAAGTTAAATCATTAGATAAGAAACTCAGATTACCCACATTAGGGATAAAAAAATAAATAGTTAAAAAAGCAAACTGAGGTTTGCTTTTTTTTATTAATTTTAAAAGTAGCCAAGCTTATCAGGTTATTTTTTGTTAAGATAGATATGTATTATTATTTATTTAGAAATGGGTGGTATTTTGAAAAAGAACAAAGTAACAATGTCTAAAAAATTAACATTTATAATGGCATTAGTATGTGGTATTTCGATAGCTAGTCTTTACTACGTTCAGCCTTTAGAAGGGATGATTGCTAGTGAGTTAGGAATTCAAGTAGGACAAATGGGGTTAGCACCTACCTTAAGTCAAGTAGGGTATGCTTTAGGTTTATTATTTATTGTCCCTTTAGGAGATATATTTGAACGTAAAAAATTAATTATTTTTATGTTAAGCCTAGTAAGTATTGTGCTATTGCTGACTGGTCTAGTCAGTCAATACCCACTGTTAATGATTTTAATGCTTGCCATTGGATTGACTTCAATAGTTCCCCAACTTATTATCCCTTTTGCCGGACAGCTCGCCAACCCTTCAGAACGCGGTTCTGTTCTCGGCATTGTAACAGGCGGCTTACTAATTGGTATTTTATTATCACGAACTTTTAGTGGGTTTATCGGAGCTTATTATGGTTGGCGAGCAGTTTATTTTTCAGGTGTGGGACTAGCAATCTTTTTGATAATCTTAGTTAGTGCAGTTTTCCCCAAAAATAAACCACTGTCAAATTTATCATATAAAGAACTGATGTTATCATTACCAAAATTATTTATGAGCCAAGCGGTTGTAAGAGAAAGTGCCTATAATGGTTTCTTCATTTTTGGCGCTTTCAATATTTTTTGGTCAACCTTGGTCTTTTTAATGGAGAGTCCGACCTATCAGATGGGGTCTAAAGAAGTTGGATATATCGGTTTGGTGGGGGTGATTGGTGCTTTAGCCTCAGTCTTTATGGGAAAAGTATCTGATCGAAAAGGAGCTAGAGTTGGGGTTGGTTTAGGAACGTTAATCGAAACAGTATCTTTCGTTGTATTATGGTTACTAGGCCACCATTTACTAGGCTTAATTGTCGGAGTTATTTTACTTGATTTAGGTACTCAAAGTGCCCAGGTATCCAATCAATCAAGAATCCAATCTTTAGGTGATGAAAATAGAAGTAGAAACAATACAATTTTTATGTTTTCATATTTTATCGGAGGTGCAAGTGGTTCTTTACTCGGCTCATTAGCTTGGCAAATGGCTGGCTGGTCAGGAGTATGTGCATTAGGTATGATTTATGGGAGTCTAGGTTTAGTAGGTCACTATTTTATATTTAAAAAAAGAAAAGAAGAATCTTTTTAAGGTTCTTTTTTTATTTTTGATAATTCACAAAAAAATCATGAAATATTGAGGAATATGATAGTGAAACACTTGAAAAAGCCCGTTATTTTAAGTATGATAAACTTCTGTACCAAAATAGAAACAGATAGAAAGAAGGGTTGATATGTCTTTACTAATAAATAAAATAAAAGAGCAAAAAAGCTCACTTTTGGGTTCGTTATTAATGACATTTTTCATTGTAATGTCGCAGCTATGGCAGCCAAAATTATTACAAAAAGTGTTAACAGAAGTGATGAAAGATGACAAAGATAAGGTTATACAAGTTGGCATTACTTTACTTGTTGTGGCTGGAATAGGTTTATTAGCAGGAGTCGTAAATACAGTTATATCGGCACGAATAGCTCGTGAAGTATCTGCTGGATTACGTGAAGATACATTTAAAAAAATTCAAACATTTTCATTTAGTAATATTGAACAATTTTCAGCTGGAAACTTAGTTGTCCGCTTAACCAATGATGTTACACAAGTTCAAAATTTAGTTATGATGATTATGCAATCATTAATTAGAATTCCAATATTGTTTATTGGAAGCTTTATTTTAGCAATGTTTACTATTCCGCAACTATGGTGGGTTATTATTGTCTTAGTAGTCTTAGTTTTTGTAGTAGTTATGGGATTATTTGGATTAATGGGGAAACATTTCAGTATGATTCAAAAGAGTCTAGATAAAGTAAATGGGATTGCTAAAGAAAATTTAGCAGGAATGAGAGTTGTTAAATCATTTGTTCAAGCCGACAATGAAACGAAACGGTTTGAAGAAGTCAGTGATAAGTTGACACAGCATACCATTGCTGTTGGACGTTTATTTTCAATTATGATCCCAACCTTTACGTTAATTTCAAGTATTGCTATTATTGGGACCATTTTTCTTTCAGCAGATTTAGCTGCTAAAGATATCGAAGTAGTCGGAGCGGTTGCCTCATTCATGAACTACTTGATGCAAATTATGATGTCTATTATTATCGGAGGAATGATGATGATGATGGCTTCACGTGCGTTTGTCTCTTTATCCCGTTTAAAGGAAATTATGGATACAGAACCTGATGTAACTTATAATGAAGAGTCAACTGAAATCATCGAATCAGGAGACGTTGAATTCGCTAATGTTAGTTTCGAATACGCCGGAGATGAGCGCCCATCACTAGAACATATTAGCTTTTCAGCCAAACACGGTTCTGTCGTGGGCGTTGTTGGGGCGACAGGTTCGGGTAAATCAACTCTCGCTCAAATGATTGCTAGAATGTACGATCCAACAGAAGGAGACATTACTATTGGTGGTGTCAACTTAAAAGATGCCAATAAAATTGATCTACGAGATTCAGTCGCATTGGTGTTACAAAAAGCTATTTTATTCTCTGGGACAATAGCAGAAAATCTGCGTCATGGTAAAAAAGATGCATCAACAACAGAATTAGAAGAAGCCTCAAAAATCGCGCAAGCGAAAGAGTTTATCGATCGACAAGCAGAAGGCTACACTAGCCCAGTTGAAGAACGAGGTGCCAACTTCTCAGGCGGACAAAAACAGCGTCTATCTATTTCTCGAGGAGTTATTGGTGAACCGAAAGTACTCGTTTTAGATGATAGTACAAGTGCCTTAGATGCTCGTTCTGAAAAATTAGTACGCGAAGCGTTAGCACAACAACTTACAAATACAACAACTTTTATTATCGCTCAAAAAATATCATCAGTTGTTCACGCCGATAATATTTTAGTGTTAGATGATGGTAAATTAGTTGCAACAGGAACACATTCAGAACTATTGATAACAAGTCCTGTTTATCGTGAAATTTACGATACTCAAAAAGGGAAAGAGGTGGTGTAGATGAAAAAACAAACGAGTATTGCTCGCTTCTTTTGGACTTATCTAAAAGCATATAAAACACAACTGATTATTATCATTGTCGCAATCATTGCTTCAACTTACCTCCAAGTGAAGACACCACAATATATCGGTAAATCAATGGAAGAGCTCGCTACATTTGCTGGGACCTCTTTGATGTTAGGTGCTGATAAAGCTGATAAAGCACCTCTTATTGAAGTGGTAAAGTTACTTTTAATGCTATATTCAATGAATTGGATCGCCATGTTTATCCAAAATATTTTAATGGCTGGTGTAACAGGAAAGTCAACCAATAAGATGAGAATTTCATTATTTAAAAAAATTGAACGAATGACAATTAAATTCTTTGATAGCCATCAGGATGGTGAAATTTTAAGTCGTTTTACCAGTGATTTAGATAATATTTCTAATACGATGAACCAAGCATTGATTCAAGTTTTAACTAATATTTCCATGATGATTGGTGTATTAATCATGATGTTCCGTGAAAATGCGCAAATGTCATGGGCTACCTTAGCTCTATCACCATTTGCGATCTTAGTAGCTATTTTGATTATTCGTCAAGCACGTAAACATGTCAATGTTCAACAAGATAGTATTGGTGAGTTAAATGCCTATGTTGACGAACGTATCTCTGGTCAAAAAGTGATTATTACCAATGGGTTAGAGGAAGAAACAATTGCTGGTTTTGATAGTTTAAATCAACAAGTTAAGAAAGCAACGTTTAAAGGTCAGGTTTATTCAGGGCTACTCTTTCCAACCATGCAGGGACTAGCCCTATTTAATACGGCTATTGTGATTTTCTTTGGTAGCTGGTTAGTTTTAGATGGAAGCATGGATCGGGCAGCTGGTTTAGGGTTGATCGTTATGTTTGTACAGTATTCGCAGCAGTTTTATATGCCATTAACTCAGATTTCATCACAATTTAGTATGTTACAGTTGGCTTTTACTGGAGCGCGACGCTTAAATGAAATTTTTGCTGAAGAGGATGAAGTTGAGCGAGATAATGTTGTTGAAATTGAGGGATTAAAAGAGGGAATTGAGTTAGCAGATGTTGATTTTTCTTACGTTGCTGGCAAACCTATTTTAAAAAATATTAATATTAAAGCAGAAAAAGGGCAGATGGTTGCTTTAGTTGGTCCAACTGGTTCAGGAAAAACAACTATTATGAATCTCTTGAATCGTTTCTATAATGTAGATGGTGGTATGATTAAAATTGATGGTACTGATATTCGTGATATTAGTTTACCAAGTCTACGCTCACATATTGGGATTGTTTTACAAGAATCTGTTCTTTTCGGTGGTACAATTGCCGAAAATATTACGTTTGGTAAACGTGATGCCTCAGAAGAAGAAATGATTTCTGCTGCAAAACAGGCTAATATTCATGACTTCATCATGAGTTTAGAAGATGGATATGAGACTATCGTTAGTGATGAAAACAATATTTTTAGTGTGGGGCAAAAACAATTAATAAGTATTGCTCGGACGATTATTACAAATCCAGATTTGCTCATTTTAGATGAGGCTACTAGTAACGTTGATACAGTGACAGAAAGTCGAATTCAAAAAGCGATGGAAAATATTATTGCGGGTAGAACAAGTTTTGTGATCGCACATCGTTTAAAAACAATCTTAAATGCGGACTATATTGTCGTTTTACATCAAGGTGAAGTAATTGAAGAGGGAACTCATGAAGAATTATTAGAAAGAGAAGGTTTCTATGCGGAACTTTATCATAATCAATTTGTATTTGAATAAAAAAAACCCATTGGTAATCATACCAATGGTTTTTTTTACGATTTATAACCGTATAATTATATTATGTAAACAAAAAGAGGATTAATGACAATATTCCTTGTTATAATTTTATTATTACGTGAGGAAAGATGGTATGATGATAGTAAGTAGTTTTAGGAGGTAATTATGAGAAAAGTTGAAAATGTATTAAGCGCCTGGGAATTAGTTGAATATTTAAGCGCTGGAGAGCTACCTAGTGATAAAGACCTTAAATCAAACCAACGATTAAACGTCCTTAGTACGGAGCGAAAACAATTAGGCTCTGAATTAGGAACCTTGACAGGTGATAAAAAAACAATTGTTTATTTGAATTGTTTTACAAATTATGATTTACAGCTATTTTTACGTCACTACTATAAAAATGATAATGTTGGTCTTGATGAAGATACATGTAAACGATATAGCGCCTCAATTGAAATAGATACCAATTTACAGTATATTGAGGGGTCATTAGTCATTCCTCATATGATGCTATTGCTAAAAAGAATAAATGAAACAACGCTTGATCAAACCATGTCCTTTCAAGAAATAACGGCTAGTTATCAAGAGTCGTATCTCTTTGTTGAACAAGAAATTCGTGACTGTTTTTCTAAAAGGGAAGTGGCTATCAGTGAGGTAATTCATTCAGTTGAGTTGTTATTAATGAATTATTTTAACTTGAAAAATTTAAATCTAAAATATCCAGTTGTTAGTTACACTCTAGCTGGTGTAACAGATCGAGATAAACCAACTGATTTGAATAGCTTTTATTTAAAAGATCTTAAAAAAATTAAAAAAGACGGCATTAATCCAAGATTATTCAAGTTTATTAAAGGAATAGAACAGCATCATGATATTGATGACAATCGTGATACGCTTATGCCCTTAATTCATCCTAATGAACTTCCTTTGGGTCGATGGCCATCTGAAATTCCATTTAAATTGAATTTAATGCAACAAGTCGCAGTTAATTTAGCAGTAGACTTAAAGGATGATATTTTTTCTGTAAATGTGCCAACAGGAACCGGTAAGGTTACTTTAATAAAGGATATTATTGCAGATTTAATAGTACAACGCGCTTTTAAAATGGTTGGCCTAGCTAAACCAACTGATGGATTTATTGCACGTAATGCGTTAGATGTTTCAGACGAGACACTCTTACCTAAAAAACTTGCACCTAATCTAATTGGTTATGGCGTGACAGTAGCAAGTTCTAACAATCCTACAGTTGAAACCATCATAAAAAAACTGCCCTTAACTAACAAGATGGCTCATAGTGTAAGCTCTTTCGAAAATGAACCTACCTATCAAGAGTTATTGAAAGAACTAGATTATTTTTCTGAATATAGTGATATTATTAATCAAACAGAATCAGGTTCTCATTGGGGGTTATTTTCTTTTGATTTTGGAAATAAAAACAAAGTTGATACGGTTTTAACAACTTTAATTGAGGGTGGTAAGCAAGGAGAGTTACCTAGTTTATCATCAACAATGCGACTGTTTTTTAATGATGACTCAAAAAAGGTCAAAACTTGGGAACAAGTAAAATCTGAGTTTATGGAAACGATTGTTGAAATTGAAAATGAACAAGCCAAAATTTTAAAATATAAAAAAGCAATTTTATCGCTAGAACAAACACAAGTTGCTTATTTGGCTGCAGTGAAACATTATGAAGAAAAATCTGAACTTGTAGACAAAGCAAGCGCAGCTCTTAAAGAAGCGCTCATAACAGCTGAACAGTCCAAAGTGGTTGTAGATAACTTGCCTTTAGATTCCATGATTCAAAAGATGAAACATCGCTTATTTGGTAAAGAAAAAGCAGAAAATATAAAGGCTCGCAAAGCTCTTTATTATGCTAATCAAGAAGTTATCATAAAAAAAGAGAGTTTAAAAACTAGCAAAGCGTTATTAGAAGAAGCTGCTAAGGACCAAGAAGCTACTGAATCTTCAATTCCAGCTTTAGAACAAGCTGTCAAAGAAGGTAAGGCTTATTTTGACGCCACTAATAAAATAACTGTTGGAGATGATAGCTACTGGTCAAAAGATAACTATGCTGAACGTCAAAGAGAAACACCTTGGGTTTCAGATAAATTAAATTATTATCGTGGCACTTTATTTATTAAGGCTCTACAAGTCCATAAGTACTTTAATGCGGCTAATCAAGACCAGATAGAACAAGCTTTACAGATTTTAAGTAAACGTTATGAGTTTGATCGAAGCAAGTCGGCTAATCAAGAGTTACTAATCGATTGTTTTAATATTTTACAATTAGTTGTTCCGGTGATAAGCATAACCTTTGAAAGTATCGGGGAATTGTATCAAGAATTAGGTAAAGGATCTATTGAAAATTTAATAATTAATGATGCCGGTCAAATATCACCACAGCAAGCTGTTGGAGCCATCCAACGTTCGTTAAATGTGATGACACTGGGAGATTCAGCTCAACTAAAACCGATTCAAACTTTGGATGATATGATTGTTAACAATCTATCGCAAGCCTTTGATTTGGAAGAGAAATATGTCGGAAGAAGTGCATCTGTACAAAGATTGGCAGATGAAGCGAATGCTTACGGAACTTATAAGCAAGATGGGACTTATATCGGTACGCCTTTATGGGTTAATAGACGCCTTAAAGAACCGATGTTCTCTGTCGTCAATGAATTATCTTATGAAAATAAGATGGTTTTAGCCGAAGAAGAACCTATTAAAACAACAGGTGAAGCCTATTGGGTAAACGTAAAGGGGAGTGTCATCCAAGAACAATTTGTGCCAGAGTATGCCAATGTATTAGTTGAATATCTTTCAACTGAAGTAGCAATTAAAGATGTTTTTGTTATTTCACCATTTAAATCAGTGAGTGATAATTTAAAACAACTTCTGGGGAAAGGTCAATATCAATTGCCTAACATTCCAAGTGACATCTTAATAAAATGGAAACAAACAAATATCGGAACCGCTCAAACATTTCAAGAAAAAGAAGCTAAAGTGGTCTAT
Source organism: Vagococcus intermedius (assembly GCF_029144185.1). Classification (NCBI taxonomy): domain Bacteria; kingdom Bacillati; phylum Bacillota; class Bacilli; order Lactobacillales; family Enterococcaceae; genus Vagococcus; species Vagococcus intermedius. The sequence continues at coordinate 1,125,347 of NZ_CP110232.1, forward strand.
TTTGTTTGTGGAACTGATACTAAATCTGATAAGTCCCCAAATTGGGTCTCTGAAGAAGCTGCTATTATTAACACCGCGATGACATGTGCAAAAGAGAAATTTATAATAATCGGAGATCGTCAGAGCTTAAAAGAAAAACCTCATTATAATATCGTTGATAACTACACAAAATCACTAGCTTCAAGTTATAACAAATAAAAAAATTGAAAAATTACCAGGAGGGAATCGTTAATGATCAATTTTAAACAATTACTGCAAGGGACACTTGGCAACTATTCAGAATTAACGACAGAAGAGTTAACAGAGGAATATGGTCTCTATTTATTTGATAACGAAGAAATTACGATAGGTTATAAATTGGTTCGAGATGTTTTGATTTTTACCAATCATCGAATTATTTTTGTTGATAAACAGGGTGCAACAGGTAAAAAAACAGCTTTCAGATCGATTCATTTAGATTCTATTGTAGAAGTTGAGATGGAAACATCAGGTTTTGGTATAGATGATAGCGAAATTACTATTACCTATCTAAAAAATGTGAATCAACGGTCAAATGAGGAGAGTCATGCTAATTATAAATTTGAATTTCCTAAAAAAACCGATATCTTGCCGCTATACCGGTTTTTAGGCAATATATCAATGGCTAATAGAGAACGCATTAATCATTATTAGGTTAGCTGCTATTAAAAAAACTACCGTTTTTTCGGTAGTTTTTTTTTTGTAGAATTCCCCCTATTTTAGAGATAAAAGTGATAAATCGACAATTTTTAGAGTTAACTCTTGAAGAAAACGATTGTATTTTTTAGTTTAATCGCTTATACTCTTATTATCATCTTGTATATACAAGTTAGGAGGCGTTATGAGTGAAAAATTATAAAAATGATGCAGCATTATTATTAGAGCTTGTAGGAGGAGCAAGTAATATTGCAGCAGTCACACATTGTGCGACTAGAATGAGGTTTGTTTTAAACGATACAAGCTTAGCAGATCAAGACGCGATTGGTGAAATAGCTAGTGTCAGAGGAGTATTTGCCCAAGCAGGACAGTTCCAAGTTATCATTGGCAACGATGTATCAGAATTTTATAATCAATTTGTGAGTATTTCAGGGATTGAAGGCGTATCTAAAGAAAATGTTAAAGTGACAGCCACACAGAATTTAAATGTTGTTCAACGTGCCGTAGCTGTTTTGGCAGAGATTTTCAGTCCATTGATTCCAGCAATTATTGTAGGCGGTTTATTACTAGGCTTTAGGAATATATTGGAAACGATTCCTTTTGATGCTTTGGGTGGCCAGACGATAGTGGCTACCTCACAATTCTGGGCAGGAGTCAACGCTTTCTTGTGGTTACCTTGTGAAGCTATCTTTCATTTTTTACCCGTAGGGATCACATGGTCTATTTCTAAGAAGATGGGAACAACTCAAATATTAGGAATTGTCTTAGGTTTGACATTAGTCTCTCCACAGCTATTAAATGCTTATTCGGTTGCGACAACAGCAGCAGGAGATATTCCTAAGTGGAATTTTGGCTTTATTCAAATCGATATGATCGGTTATCAAGCTCAAGTTATTCCAGCTATGTTAGCCGGATTCTTGTTATGTTATCTGGAACGTTTCTTTAGGAAAATCATTCCCGAAGCTATTTCGATGATTTTCGTTCCATTCTTTTCTCTAGTGCCAACAATTTTAGCTGCTCATATCATTTTAGGGCCTATTGGTTGGAAGATCGGTAACATGGTATCACTTGTCGTAAATGCCGGCTTAACAAGCTCATTAAACTGGTTATTTGGTGCTATTTTTGGTTTCTTATATGCACCACTCGTTATTACAGGCTTACATCATATGAGTAATGCTATTGATTTACAATTAATTGCTGATTATGGCTCTACCAATCTATGGCCAATGATTGCTTTATCAAATATCGCCCAAGGATCGGCTGTGTTAGCCATTGTATTTGCCCATCGTGGAAACAAAGAAGAACAACAAATTTCAATTCCAGCAACTATTTCATGTTATTTAGGTGTAACTGAACCGGCAATTTTTGGTATAAACTTGAAATATCTTTATCCCTTTGTTGCGGCTATGATTGGTTCGGCTATTGCAGGAATGACGAGTACGCTGTTAAAAGTCACAGCCGCCAGTATTGGAGTTGGAGGCATTCCAGGGATCTTATCGATTAAACATGGTTATTTTTCATTTTTCTTATGCATGTTAATCGCTATTATAGTCCCCTTCATCTTAACGTTGTTTTTCAGAAAGCATAATATTTTAAATAAAATCGATCGTGTCTAGACTAGGTAAGGACTTAACTGTCTAGATATACAGACAATAAAAATGAAGTAGAGGTAATCATAATGAATTTTAAAGAAAAAGTAGTGTATCAAATTTATCCAAAATCTTTTTACGATAGTAATGGGGATGGTGTTGGAGATTTACAAGGAATTATACAAAAAATCCCTTACCTTGCTGATTTAGGAGTAGATGTCCTTTGGTTCAATCCTTTCTTTAAATCACCCCAACATGATAACGGTTATGACATTTCAGATTATTGTGCTATCGATCCTCTTTACGGAACGATGAGTGATTTTGAGCAACTTGTGTCAGAAATGACCAAATATAAGATGGAAATAATGCTTGATATGGTCTTAAATCATACATCAACCGATCATCCGTGGTTTCAAAAAGCTTTAGCTGGTGAAGAAAAGTATCAAAATTATTATATATTACGCCCCGCTAAAAAAGATGGTGGCATTCCGACTAATTGGGACTCTAAATTTGGTGGAAAAGCTTGGAATCGCTTTGGGCAAACAAATAATTATTATCTACATTTATTTGATAAAACACAGGCAGACCTAAATTGGAGAAATCCTGAAGTTAGAGAAGAGATGCAGAAAATTGTCCAATTTTGGTTAGATAAAGGGGTCAGAGGATTTAGATTTGATGTTATTAATTTAATCGGAAAAGACGAAGAGCTGCACCAAGCAACAGATGATGTAGGTAAATATTTATATACAGATAGACCTATCGTCCATGAGTTTTTACATCAACTCAATCAAGCGACGTTTGGTAAATACCCTACGATGACGGTCGGAGAGATGTCAGCCACTACGATAGAAAATTGTATCTTATATACTCAGCCAGATCGTCAAGAACTTGATATGACATTTAATTTTCATCATTTAAAAGTTGATTATGATAATGGTAATAAATGGAGTAAAGCCCCTGTTCGTTTCAATGAGTTAACAACACTTCTTCACGATTGGGGTGAAGGGATGTCGGAAGCCGAAGGATGGAACGCATTATTTTGGAACAATCATGACCAACCACGTGCCTTGACCCGCTTTGCAGATGACCAAAAACTAAGAGTTCCCTCTGCTAAGATGTTAGCAACAGCCATCCATTTAAACCGAGGAACTCCTTTTATTTACCAAGGAGAAGAGATCGGCATGACAGATCCTTACTTCGAGTCGATTGATGAGTACAGAGATGTTGAATCGCTAAATGCTTATGATAAACTAAGAGAAGAAGGGTTATCGAATACTAATGCTCTAGAAATAATTCAGACTAAGTCTCGTGATAATTCTCGAACACCAATACCTTGGAACAATCAAGTCAATGCCGGTTTTTCTACTGGAACACCATGGTTAGGGCTTGGCAAAAATTGGCAAACCGTCAATATTAACAATGAGTTAACTAATGGTAGTATTTATTCTTACTATCAAAAATTGATACAATTAAGAAAAACATATTCTGTTATTTCCAGAGGGGATTATCAAGCATTTGATCGAGATAATACCAGTTGCTATAGTTATATTCGTGAAGATAGTTCAGCTAAGCTGTTGGTCATAACTAATTTTACTTCTAATAGTATCGCATATGATTTACCGGAAGAATGGCAAACTGCTGAGGTACTTATTAATAATTATGACACAGAGGTGACTCTGACAGATAGCCACTCTCGAGCTGTTCCATTACAAGCCTATCAAGCCCTAGCATTACTTATTAATTAGCAGCTATTAAAGTATGTCAGGCTAGTCTATTTTTTATTCCTTCTAGCAAATTCAACAAATTTAAACTTGTCAATTCGATGACGAGACTCAGTATATTGAAATAGGCGCGTATCTTGTAAGAAAACTTGACTGCGAACCACTACAACACAACTGTCAGTGGGTCTTAAACTCATTAATTCTTGATCCTCACTTGTAATAGGCTCAACAGTGATTTCTTTTTTTGCATAACCAATTTCAAGTTTTAAAGAATCCTCAATATATTGATATAAAGAGGTACTTGCATGATCCTTAGTCAGATCTGGTATAATTTCAGCATCCAAATAATCTTTATCAATAATGACTACTTCACCACTCAACTCCCTTTGTCGAATAATCGTATATAGTTCATTCGTTTCGTTAAAAGGAAATAGTCGATGATGTTCTTTTTCATTACAAATCCGTCCTTTGTGGAAGACTGGGACTTTTGTAATAGAGGGCAAATGCTGTGTTTTTGTCAATTCATGGTAACTTGTTAAGCCTGAGACAGGAAAATCATAAGTTGGAATATCTAAAATAATACTCCCTTTTCCTTGTTGCTTTTGGATATAACCTTGCTCAGCTAGTAAGACGAGGGCTTTTCGGATCGTCTCACGTGAAACTGAATATTCTTGTGCTAATTTATTTTCACTAGGTAGTTTTTCTCCCGAAGCAAATTCACCTGTTTTTATTTTGTCTTCTAATTCTTGAAATATTTCTTTATATCTATTCATCTTCTCACCCACACTTATATAATAATCCTACCATACACAATTATTAATAAAATGTCACGATTTTTCAATAAAGAGATAAATAAGGAACTCAAATAGTTAAGTGGTTAAAAGGAAACCCTCCACATCCTTACTACGTTACTAAATAAGTAAATAAGTTTAAGAAGAAGTCTATATAATATTCTAATCAACTATCTATCTCGGCTTACAGTTTCTTATAATAATAAAAAACCACCTCTGATTGAGGTGGAAAAATTGGGAGTTTTTGATCTCGAAAAGGTGTACCCAAAGGTACCAGCGTGGAAGGTAGGACTCGAACCTACACTACAGATTGAATCAGGTAAGGATTGCCATCGAGTATACCTAACCCAGTAGAAAAACCACCTTGGTTCATCCACGTATGTTTCTTTCTAACTTACCTATATAATATCAAGTAATCTCTAAGAGATGGTTAAGAGAGTGGGAACTATTCTAGACTAATTGTGAATTTTTGACGATGGTTATTAATTTTTTATAAAGGTGTTTGATTACAAGATGAGTTTTTATGAAAGTCACTTAACGCTAAAAGATCTCAACATACAAATCGGAATAGGGTCTGGTATTAATCCCTGTATAGATCCAAACACTGTATTTCAATTATTTTATAAGAGTAAAGTAAGTGGTGAAAAGAGAAGCGTAATGTTTTTCACTATAAATTAAAATTATATGACGTTTATAGTTATATCAAAACATTAAATAGTTTAAATCGATATTTAAATTACATTAATCATCAAAATGCAATGACAATTAAGTGCTGTTGTACTAAACTGATAATAGATACTTATAAACAGAAAACGTTTTTAATTAAGCAAAAGGATTAAAATAGGAGGGATTAAGTATGAAAAAAAGTATTATTGGGTGTGTATTGTTAGGTACAGTTTTGACTATGGTAGGTTGTAGCAATGAGTCAGGTAGTCAGGATGTTGTTAGTGAAGAGACAGTTGAAGAAACAACAGAATCGGTGAAAGAAAAAACTGAACAAGAGGACAAAGCTGAGCAAGGGGAACAAGAAAAAAAGAAAGAAGAGCAACAGAAGACAGATAAAGAAAAAAAAATTTTTGGATTCACAGCTAGTGACGGTTATACAAAACATCAAAAAGAATTATTGACAACATATACTCAGTTAGAGGTTGAAGAGAGACTTGGTAAGAAATTAAAACTTGGTGATTTATCAGATTGGAATTATAGTAAAGGCATGTCTGAAAGTGGAGAGGATAGATGGAGCATCGTTAAATTGAACGATCCTATGGGAAGAGTTAAAACTTTTTATGATTGGGATGGTAATCCTGATCATGATGCTACTCTTAAATATTTTGAAGTTGGGGGAGAGGTAATTTTAGATAACAGAGATAAGCAAAAAAACAATTCTAACTTATCAGAAGACAATGAATTAACTGAAGAGGCCTCATCTACAGAAAATAATACTGATTATCAAAGCATTTTAGATGACTATACGGCTAAAATACAAGCGGCTGCACCTCTGTTGGTAGATGAGTATAATAATGAAGCGCCAGCTAATGAAGATGGGTTAGAAGGACTTGCAGAACTATCTAATGATAAAGTATCAAAATTAGCAGAAATATCTAATGAGGGTATTTCTGAAATGGCAGAAGTAATGATGACAAAAGGGTCTGGTAAGTACGAGGAATATGAAGAGTGGGCTGATAAATTGATGGAAGTCTACATGACAGAAGCAGAACAAATAACAGACGCTTATATGAATTCCAGTATGTAAAATATCATTCATAAATTTATGAGAATAAGCAGTCAAATTTATGAAAGGAGAAGCCTTTTGTCTGCATTTGTCTGCACTAGAAACAATTAATTTAATTATAGATATAGAGATGTATACTATAGCTATGATTGCCTTAGTTGTGATATTGCTAAAAATGACAAAAAAACAACCAACCTTTAACTTTAGCAGGTTAATTGGTTATTTTTATTAACTTAGCTACCATCTTAAATGGCTTTATAACTAGAGAATCATGTTCACGCATGGTTCTCTCTTTTCAATTTTCATTATACGTAGTCAGTATTCAATCTATATTGTACCTATTGGGATGGGGTATCTTCTTGCTAGATTTGATTACAATATAATAAAGCTTATGCGATTTTTGTTATTGAGCAATAGAGAATTTCAGTTGATAGGAGTCATAGCAATAAAACATGAGTTAACTACTTAGGAGAATACGAGAATAGAATTTTTTGTCGCAAAGGTAAGGATTGAATCAATGGCTGTTGTTGCTACACACATTTGGCTTATCGTTAATAAATTTTTTAATTGTTCTACCATATGAATCGCCTCCTGATTAGTATTTTTATGTATTCTCCAGGTAAGGAAGACGCTCAGTATAAATGCTGAGGTAAACATCACTAAGTGTATCGGTACTCTCCTAAATTTTTAACTATCTTTAGTATAAAGTGATGTGATTAAAATAGCAATGTCACTTGTTTACATCCAGTTCAACGTATTTTGCTGAAATTATTAAAAAATTCGAAGATGAGTTTGATTACATTCTATTTGATGTACCGCCAACATTATCAACGTTCACTGACTCTGCAGTTTTAGTTTCTGACTACATTGTAATTGTTCTTCAAACACAAGAGCGTTCGTTTATTGGTGCTGAAGCATTCATCAAATACCTACAAGAACTGATGGGCAGTTATGAAACAGATTTTGATATTTTAGGTATTTTACCAGTGCTTCAAAAAAATAATGCTATCGTTGATAAATCTGTTCTTAAAAATGCAACGGAAGAATTTGGTGAAGAAAATATGTTTAAAACAATCATCAAAAATATGGAGCGCTTAAAACGTTATGATATTACAGGTATTATTGATCCAAAAATCAATAAAAAATTTGATATGCATGATAAGAACGTGCATGCCTTATATAGTGAAGTGACAGATGAACTGATAGAAAGGATTGAGGGATAATGACTACCAAAAAAATCAAACCTTTTAAAGCCTAGTAAACCTGCACAACCAGACAATACTTATAGTCGCGATAAAATATACTCTGTGTTTTCAAGATACAAAAAATAGGCTCCAATCATTAATAACCATGATGGACGCCAAAAATGTTGATGAAGTTGTTGAAAGACTCATTGATTCATACTCTGAATTAATGTCTGATGAAGAATTAAATGAATTTAGATTTATTTGTAAGTCCCTTGATAAGAGGACTATAAAGAGATAATTTATGAAAATTATCTGATTAAAATATTTTTACTATATAATAATTAGGAGCATTTCATGAATAATACAACAATAACTATTATGATACTCATCAACTTGGTTTTGATACTACTCACATTTCTCTCAAAGGATTATTCTAAAAATCAAAATTTTTATATCTTATTTATAGTCGGAATTATTAATGGTATCTCACTATTTGGTTGGATCAGTGTTGATGGAGTTCCAGAAGCGGCCAGATACTCAGCCTTTTTACAGAATTTCGCGATGTCCTTGTTGTTTATTAATTTTTACTTTATGAGAAAAGGAAATAGAGGACAATCTCTTACCATAGCCATTGCTAAATGGATAGGAACGTTAGCTCCTACAATCTTAATGGGAGTGGTTCAATCATTCAATCCATTCATTATTATTTGTGGGGTGTTTTGTTCTGTTTTTGATATCTTCTATATTTATCTTTTGAGTCCTAAAAACAAACTACTTTCACTGTATTCTTGACCATTACATCTTGGATATTTAGTTTTTTTAATTTACTTATAATAGTATCACGACAGTTTAGAAGACTGTTTTTAAACTAAGAATTAAAGCTAACATAAATAAAACTTTTAATACGGAAACAGTAGGAGGAATTAACGTATGGAAAATAAAACATTTGAAGAATTATTAGAACTATTCTGCTATTCTGATAGCAAGGAAGAAGTTAAGAAAGCTGCAAATTTGCTAGAATGGCGTTATAATTTTGAACTTTATTGTAGCGAAATGGATAAAACCGTTCGTTTTGCTCATCACGGTCGTGGATGTACCATCGTAGCTGCCAAGCTTTGTAAAGGCGTAGTGATTTACCAAAATGTGACTCTTGGTTCTAATATGCGTTATAATAAACGATTGAGTATTTGGGAAAATATTGGAAACCCAATACTTGCAGATAATGTTATTGTCAGTGACGGAGCAAAAATTTTAGGACCAATTATAATTGGTGAGAATACTGTGATTGGTGCCGGTGCTATTATTACTAAAGATGTACCAGCAAATAGTGTTGCATATGGTGTTAATCAATTTAAGCCAAAGAACCCTGATTATGACCTTGTATTTAATAACAATATGGTTTCAAGAAAGCTCAATATAGAAGCCAATGAAACACTTGTAGAGAGATTTAACAAGTCAAAAAAACATCATTAAATTTCGGCTATTTGAAGTATAGAAGTTAATGAACATGGTGGTGTGTCATTAGCGTTGATTCCTTATGATTAGAAGAAAAGAATATTTAAGTATATTAGATATAATACTCACTATCTAGAGTACGGTTCTGTTGCAAAGTTATAAATAAGAAAAGCCAACACTTTTCACCAGGCCACTTTAAGCTGGTATTCCCATTAGTTGCTTGAGTTCATCGCATACTGAAAAGTCGAAGAGATTTCTTCGACTTTTTTTGTATAAGGCATGGACTGTTTCCATCCCTTTAATTGTCGTTGACGCGGTCCTTATGGACCGGTATAATTTGTGTCTTTTCTTGATAGGTCGATAACACGGTGTGCGAGAACTTTTCGCGATTTAGGTTCATAAAGACTAGCTAAATACACCCACTTATTTTTGACAGGGATGTAGGTAATATCTGTTAATAAGACCCTCGATTTATCATCCAACTCTTTAATTAGATTAGGACGCTGGGCATACTCAGTGTGAGCGGTCGGTTTCTTTTTCTTTTTAACCATTATAGATTTAATCCCAAGTTCCACCTGGCAAGTGAATTAGCAGACCGCTCGGTCTGGCTTAGAGATACAATGGATTGTTTAAACTCTTCTGAGTATCTTGTCGCTCTTTTTCTGGTTGTCATAATAAAAAACTCCTATAATGTATTATAGCGAACAAATTGTCCACAATCACATTATAGGAGCCACAATTGTTTGCTAAGGTTAGGGCATATATAGGAGGAACTATTGAGGATAAAGACGCAATGTACGGCAACCGCCCAAGAGGGAATTGCATTTTTGAGTCATCTATCTGCCTACAAGTTCGACACGTATCTCAACCAAATTTAGGTCTGATTTGATTATTTGGTAAGTAAACAGGTTAATTTAAAAGAGGGGGGAATCTTGAGTCAATTTGGTGTGTCTTTCAATGGAAAACATATTTAAGCTCGCAAATGACGAAGCGAGAACAAGCGTTCGCATCCCTTTGTTTTTGTCCTAGACATTGCTCAAAAAACACATTTTAAGGTTAAAAATCGTCTAGTTGGCAGTCTTTTTAATATAAACCAACAAGTATTGTCCTAACAATTCAACCATCCTATCACTTATCAAGTTAGATCTTAATCGGTTTAAAGTTGGGAATTCCTATCAAATAGATAGGAGTTAACGGTTATTTGGGATAATTTACAAGGGATGGCAGAAATATTACCAAATGAAGACGTTATCACCGAGTTAGCTAAGCAAATTAACTAGTTTAACTAGTATCATTTTTTTAGTCGAGGAGTGAGACAAGAGTAGGGCGATTAGAAAATTGGAGGCACAATATGAAATGACAGTGTACAAAGATAAAACGAAATTGCTATCAGATGACGACTCACATCATTATTTAGACTCTATCACGAAACAACTAGCAACCTACTTGCTTGAAAAAATATTTGGCAAAGATGTTCGGGAATCGTTCAGTTAGCTTCGGGTGCAAAAAAGAGGCAAGAGATGCTAGAGGAATGCTATGATGAACAAATTACTGGGCATACAGAACGATCCTCTCAAAAAAATCATCTCTTTAAGGTTAGATTTTTTTGAGGACTACCTTGCTAAACAAATTCCAAGTGGATTTAAAGTAGTTGTCGAGCACAATGATGATTTACAACCTCTCTCAACGATTTTGACTGTTAAAACTATAGGGGGCAATTTCTTTAAAACCATAAAAATATCACTTTTTTAATAAAAATGAGAAAAAAGGAAAAAACTTTAATGTTATTTTAAAGGTGAAACTAGCTAATATAGTTATGGCTAATCTAAAAAAAGATAAGAAAACCCTTGACGTGAGGGTGATAAATAGATACGATAAGACAGGAAAAAAATTAAATCATAAAAAAATGCCCCCATGACTATGAGAGGCTGCATTATTTAATGAGAAAATAAAAAAGTTTAGCAGGGGGAATCCGGATGAAGGATAAGAGTTATCTATGGCTAATTGCCATGTATTTGGTACAAATCGGAGCTTGGACATCACTAGGAACAGGTAATATTTTATTAGTTATTGCAACATTTATGGCATTGACCTGCGTTTTTTTAATCGCCAAAGGTAATAAATGGAATTTTGTTTTAGGCCTAATTAGTAGTTTTATTTTTATGATTAATGCGTGGGATAATGGAATTAAAGGCGAGGCGCTTGTTCAAATGGGTTATATTCTTTTCGATATTTTTGGTATTTATCTCTGGTATCGTTTTGGTAAAAATTATGATTCTGATAGTAAAACGATTAATTTACCAACTACAGAAGTTGCCCTAGCAATAATAACGACAATCGGAGTCTTTTTATTGCTTTTAGCAAGTGTTGCCAATTCATGGATTGATGCAACAGCAGGGGCTGTTGGGTTGCTGGCAATGTATTTCACTGCCCGCAAATATACCTATGCTTTTGTTGTTTGGGTTTTAGCGAACATCTTTCAAGTCGCGGTCTGGGTTAGCCTGCATCATACGGACGGATTCGCAACGGGGATTATGTATTTTGTCTTTTTAATTAACTCGCTATATGGTTTATATATTTGGGTTTTTCAAAAAGAGCAGGTTATAAAATAAAAAAACAACATTAGGTTATTCAAACCTAATGTTGTTTTTTATTTTATGCTAAATCTTCCAAAGCTTGTTGGGCTAGTAAGTTTAAATAGTTCCAAGGACGATCAAAATGTGGTTGGAAGAAGAAGTCACTAATCGCTAAATCTTCTACGGTCATTTTATTTTGGATCGCTAGGGAAATGGTATTAGCAGACTGTGTAATATCATATTTAGACATTAGTTGTGCACCTAGAATGCGATGACTTTCTTTATCATAGACCAGTTTCATTTGAACATTTTCTGTTGATGGCATGAATTCTGGACGGTAATTATCTTCAAAATAAGTCGCTTGTACATTTAAACCAGCAGCTTTAGCACTAGCTTCTGTCATCCCGGTAGAGCCAATATTATAGCCGAATAGATGCAAGCCTGAAGTTCCTTGAGTCCCTCGATAAGCAATAGTTGGTTTTTCAATATTTTTACCAACTAAAAATCCTTGACGAACTGCATTAGTCGCTAAGGGAATATAAGCTGGTTCATCAGTTGGATTGTAATGAACGACAGCCGCATCTCCAGCAGCGAAGATGTCAGGGTTACTTGTTTGCATGTATTCATTAACGATTATCGCACCATTCGGTAAACGATCAACTTGGTTAGCTAGTAGTTCTGTCATTGGTTTAAATCCGATACATAGAATCACTAGGTCAGTCCCGTATTTACCATGACTTGTTTTTACATGTGTTACTTTTCCCATCTCGCCACAAAATTCAGATACTTGTTGATTCAAAGCTAGAGTAACGCCTTGCTTCACCAATTCATTTTCTAAAACATCTGTCAATTCTTGATCAAGATACTTATTAAGGATACGGTCCAATCCGTCGATTAGTGTGATATTTTTCCCCTGAAGTGCAAAGGCTTCAACTAATTCGATCCCAATATAACCAGCGCCAACGACAGTAATTCGTTTCGCATTTTCTGAGCGTTTGATAATTTCTAGAGCTTGGTTATAATTTTTACATAATAAAACATTTTGTTGCTCAATACCTGGAATAGGTGGTGTAAGCGGCCAAGAACCTGTCGTCATAACTAAACGATCATAGCTCTCAATCGTTTCTGCTGCGGTCATTAAATCTTTAATACGTACTATTTTTTTAGCAGCATCTATTTCTAACACATCGTGTTGCATGTTAACTTTTGCACCTAAACTAGTTAATTCCTCTGGACTTGAATAAAACAAGCTAGCTGGATCTTTCACAATACCGCCAACATACATAGCAATTCCACATGAAAGGAACGATACATTATCATTTCTTTCGTAAACGACTACCTCAGCATCTGGTTGTTCTTTTAAAATATTTTTAACTGCCGATGTACCGGCATGCGTACATCCTACAACAACAATTTTCATTGTATTGCCCCCTAAATTTAATAGTGCTAACTAGCACATGATAAAAATATCACAACTTGATAATGAAGATAAAGCTTTATGCTTGTGAAATAGTCTTATTTTATAATAGGTACTAAAAATATGAAGTAAGTTAATTTTTCCTTATCAGTTGCAAGTTTAAAAAATTACAGGTAAACTATTGTTGAATGGTCTATACATTATGAATTTTAAAGGGGTTAAGAAAATGATAAAAAAAATAACAGAGTTACCCGATAAAGAGCAGATGTTACGTTTAAGTGAGTACGCGTTTAATTATTCAGGTTCTCCTGATCGCAATGAACGTTTACTAAAATCGATGGAATCGACTGATAACTGGGGGGCAATGACTAACAACCTCTTGACAAGTCACATGATGTCCTTTCCGTTTGAAGTTAATATCAATGGTAAAATCATGAAAATGGCTGGCATTGGTAATGTCGCTAGTTATCCTGAATACAGAGGAAATGGCGGTATTCGTCAATTGTTCAATAGTGTATTCGAAGACTTACGAGAAAAAAAAGTTCTCCTTTCTTACTTAGCACCATTTTCACAAGAATTTTATCGTAAGTTTGGCTACGAAGTCGTTTTTGAAACAGTCGATTGTTTAGTTTCTAGTTCTGATATAACCAAATTACCAATTGAAAAGACTGGTTATATCAGACGAGTTGACAAAAAAGACCCAAAATGGCGAGCTGTTATCAAAAAACTATATGACAACAGTTTAGCTTTAGCACACGGCAGTGTCCAGAGAGAAGACTGGTGGTGGGAAACTAAGTTAAGTTACCGAAAAATACATGAAGTTGCTGTTTCATTTGATGACCAAGATAATCCTACTGGTTATTTACTTTATGAAATGAATGGTTCTGAAATGGTTATTCACGAGGCGAGTTATCAAACTATTCAAACAGCTAGAAAGTTAGCCTCGTTTGTTGCCTCTCACAGTGGAACTTTTGAAACATTTCGCTATCAAGCTTCTTTAAATAATAAGTTATCACTCTTATTTCCTGATACAAGGGTTGTCAAACAAACGATTGAACAAGGCATGATGGTTAAAATCGTTTCCTTTGACTATTTCCTTGAACACTATCCATTTAAAAATGGAAGTGACTTAAACATATCGATAGCAGTAGAAGATCAGAGTTGTACTTGGAATCACGGAACATGGCAGTTAATTATCAAAAATAATCAAACAAGTATTGTCAAACTATCAAATACACCAGAGAAGGATGCTGATTTAATCGGTTCTATTCAGTCTTGGACACAAGTTTTGATGTCTCATTCATCGTTAGAGACACATACTTTTTTAGAAACTATCAAAGTGAATAACTTAGAAAACTCTCTATTAATGAAAGAACGTCTAAACGATGCCCAACCAGCATTATACGATTATTTTTAGAGAAAAAGACCTTGAGATTTTTATTAAATCTTAAGGTCTTTTTCTCTAAATAAAGGCTCTTCCTCCGATCAAAATTTATTAAAATAGCATTAGAATAGCCATGTGATCTAATTTCTTAAAAAAGCTTGCTACGACAAGCTTTAACTTTTTTTTGCATATCAAACTGCAATTTAAGAATTGTTTGTTTTTTTTTAGGGGGTATAGTAAGTCTAAGGATATCCAAAAATATAAGTTATTGCGAGGGATTTTTTGTGAAAAAGAGTAATAAAAAAATCAAAAAAAGTTTAATTAGTTTAGCAGCACTGATCGTTATCGGTACTGGAGGTTATAGTCTGGCAAATACTTTCTTAGTCTGGGGCGGGGAAGATGATGTTGAATCAATCTATGATTCTGTCAAACATCTTGACAAGATCTTGACATCAAAATCAAGTAAATTAACTAAAACCCAAGAAGAAGTAGATCAGTTGACTAATAATTTAACTTCAGCTGAGAAAGACCGAAGTGAGGCAGCTGAAAAAGTTAACCTAATAGAGCAAGAAAAAATAGAATTAACTGAACAATTAAACCAGAGAGAGACTCAAGTTAAAGCATTGGAAAATGAACGTGAAGAATTAATTACAGCATCAGATGAATTAGAGCATCAATTATCTGAATTGAAAAAAGATAAAGCGACTAACACCCAAAATAAAGAAGTGATGCAACAAAAAATAAATGAGTTGCAGCATGCTTTAGACCTTAAGACACAAGAAGTTAGAGAACGTGATGTTATTCTTGATCAAAAATTATTAAAACAACAAGAATTAGAAAAACGATTGGCAGAAGAATCAGAAACTTATAAAAAAGAATTAGCAAGAGCGCAAGAGGCATTTGAAGAATACGATCAAATTATTGCTAGTTTGGAAGAGGAATTAGCTAATAAAAAAGGTGAAGTCAATGATATGGCATCACAATTAACTGATTTAAAAAATGAAAAAATAAATTTGACAGAAAAATATAATCAACTTAATAATGATAAATCTGATACTGATCAAAAATTAGAAAAGGCATTAAAAGATGTCTCTGATTTAGAAACATACGTTAAATCAATTGAAGAGAAGCATAACGATCAAATAGAATAAGATCGACTTATCATTTAACAAATAACCCTTTTATCTTTTAATTCGCAATTGAAAGATAAAAGGGTTATTTAATTTCTTTACTATTCGAGGGAAATAGGTTTTATCCAAACAATCAAATAACCTAAATTTTAGGATAAGATAGCTATCGATAAACACTTTATTAAAAAAAAAAAATAACGTATCATAACTACTATCGACTATATAAATAAAATATATCTATTAAATAAAGAAAGTAGGTTATCTATGTTAACTGTTAAGACTTTAAATAAATATGAAGGTTACTTTGCTAATCCTGACATCGCTCAAGAAATCAATATAACGAGATTGGTTGATCGTTCAGGTCGCTTAGTTAAACCTTTTAAAAATGTTGCTATGGTTATCACTTATCCATCATGGTCAATGGATGGATTTGAGGAAAAAAAAGAACACTGTGGGCTAATTATAACTGAACAAGTATACGAGGAATATCTAGATACTATCCCGCAATACATCGTTCCTAATACTGAAGATTTCATGTATCAACTTGCTTTAGATATCCGACCAACATATACAAATCCAGTAGTTGGAATAACCGGCTCTGTTGGGAAATCATCTACTAGAAAGATGATAACTCATTTATTAACGGTAGATAAACCAGATATGATTTCCAATATTGGTAACCATAATAATAGGCATAGTGGACCGTATCATATAGTTAAAGCTATGAGAAATCCTGATTATGTGATTGTTGAAATTTCAGCTGAAATTTTAATAAAAACTAAACGTAATGGTAATTTAGCCAAAGTAGTGCAACCTGATATCGCTATCATGACCAAAACCGGAGGGGCGCATTTAGCTAGATACCAATCCAATGAACAGATTGCTGAAATAAAATCTGGTTTATTAGAAGAAATAAAACCAAACGGGACTGCTATTTTAAATAGCAGTACTCCGGAAAAAGAGTTAGCAATTTTCATTAAAAAAGCTGAAGCTAAAAATGCTACGATTTTAACTTATAGCTTAACAGATAAAACAGCCGATATTTACTTAATAAAACAAGTTTGGGAAGACAATATGACGAAAGTCACTGCTATGTTTAAAGGGAAAGAAATATCATATAGCCTATCAATGGGTTCTGATGGGATGATTGAAAATTCTTTTGCAACAATTTTAACTTTAGATTCCTTAGGTCTGGATGTTGCATCAGATAAATACTTACAACGTTTCGCAACTTTCAAATCACTAGTTCGTAACTTGATGCACCGCGAATTTCAAAATCATGAGGGTGGTAAAGTAACTGTGATGGATGATACACATAACGCAGCCATGCCATCAATGATTAATGCTATTAAATTCTTCACCTCTGCTGCTCCAACTTACAAAGGGAACAAAGTCTTGATTATAAGTCAAGTTGCTGATTTAGGTGATGCTGGATCAACTATGCACAGAGAGTTGGTACCTTTTATCGCTGATTCAGGAGCTGATTATGTATTGACTTATTCACCTTTGATGGAAAATGTCACGAAAGAAGTGTCAGCCATTAATAAAGAGCTACCGATCAAATGGTTCGAAAATTTAGATGAATTAGTAGACGTAGCTGTTGAAAAGCTTGATCAGGATAGTTTTATTGTGATGAAAGGATCGAGATCAGATTCGGACTTTAAAGAAATAACTAAACGTTTACCATTAAAAATTATTGCTTCAGGCGGTAAAAAAATAAAATAATTATGGTGTTAATAGATGGGTGATGAGGTATAACCTATTATTAACTGCTAAAAAACTTTCCAATAATTATAATTGGAAGGTTTTTTAGTTATCTTTATAAATAATAAGGAAGGACTTTGTTTCCAATATCAATTAATGGTACAATATACGGCATTAGAGTTAATCATTAATTATGTCAAATCACAAGTGAGGAATAAATCATGTTAGAAAAAACACCTGAAAAGAAACACGTAACCCTTCCTCGTTACCAACAAGTTGCCATTGAAATTGCTGAAAGAATTGTTGAAAACCGGTATAAATTTGGTGAAAAAATACATGCCCGTTCGACTTTAGCTAGTAATTTCAACGTATCCCCAGAGACCGCTCGTAAAGCGATTAATGTGCTGGTAGATCTTGAAATTATGGAAGTTCGGCACGGTAGCGGTTCATATGTGGCATCACGAGAAAATGCCCGATTATTTGTAGAAAAATATAAAAATGTTCAATCTGTTCAAGAGGTTCGTCAAGATATTATGAAAAGTGTTGAGCGTCAAAAAGATGAACTTAACCATTTTTCAAGTTTATTAAAAAATTTAGTGACACAAACGACAAGAGTCCATGACATGTTACCTTTTATGCCTTATGAGTTAAAAATAACTGAAGAGGCTCTTTATTTAGAAAAAAGTATTGTAGAGTTGAATATTTGGCAAGAAACCGGTGCAACAATTGTAGCAATTCAAACGAAAGATGAGATGTTGATATCTCCTGGCCCTTACGCAAAATTGAGTGTCGGTAATACTATTTATTTCGTTGGAAGTGAACTTGTTCAACAAAAAATGAGTCATTATTTCTATCCAGAACCTGAATTTTTGTAAATAAATTGAAAATAAGACGTGATTTTCAAAATCACGTCTTATTTTTTTGACAAAGTGACCACACAATGTTACGGTTATATGGTCACTTTTTCATATGTGAGGATAAAAATAGAGTTATTTATTAAGAGGAGTGTTTATATTTGAGTAAAGTTCGGATAGAACATCTTACCAAAGTGTTTGGTAAAAAAAGCCAACAAGCTTTGGCGATGGTCAAAGAAAACAAAAGCAAAGATGAAATAATGGACAAGACTGGTGCAACTGTTGGAGTTTACGATGCTTGTTTTGAAGTCAATGAAGGAGAAATTTTCGTTATTATGGGCTTGTCAGGTAGTGGTAAGTCAACTTTAATTCGTCTATTAAACCGTCTCATTGAGCCATCATCTGGAGATATTTTTATTGATGATCAAGATATTTCTAAAATGAACAAAGATGAGCTAAGAGAAGTACGTCGTCATAAAATTAATATGGTTTTTCAAAATTTCGGATTATTTCCACATCGGACAATTTTAGAAAATACTGAATATGGTTTAGAGGTACGTGGTGTTTCCAAAGAGGAACGAACAAGTCGAGCAGAACGTGCATTAGAAAATTCAGGCTTATTGTCATTTAAAGATCAGTATCCGGATCAGTTATCAGGTGGTATGCAGCAACGCGTTGGTTTAGCTCGTGCTTTAGCCAATGATCCTGAAATACTATTGATGGATGAGGCATTCTCTGCCTTAGATCCTTTAATTCGTAGAGAAATGCAAGATGAATTAATCGAATTACAAGCAAAAGTACAAAAGACTATTATTTTCATAACCCACGATTTAAATGAAGCCTTAAGAATTGGCGATCGTATCGCCTTAATGAAAGATGGCCAAATCATGCAAATTGGAACAGGGGAAGAGATTTTAACCAATCCTGCCAATGAATTTGTTCGTGAATTCGTGGAAGAAGTCGACCGTTCTAAAGTCTTAACCGCACAGAATATCATGGTGCCAGCACTAACAACTAATGTTGAAATTGATGGACCAAACGTTGCTTTACAGCGGATGCGTAAAGAAGAAGTTAGTATGTTACTCGCTGTTGATCGTAAACGTCAACTAAAAGGTAGTTTAACAGCAGAGTCTGCTCGTGAAGCTCGTAAAAATAATTTGACAATTAAAGATGTCATTGATAAGAACGTTAAAAAAGTTCATCCTGACACCCTAATAACAGATATGTTCAACTTGATTTATGACTCACCAACACCTCTCGCTGTTGTAGATGAAGAGGAACGTTTGATAGGTGTTGTTATTAGAGGTAGTGTGATTGGTGCTCTTACAGATACAGATTCTGAAAGTGAGAGTAACATAACGAAAGCGGGGGATTCTAATGAGTAACTTCTTACAACAACCAATTCCAGTAGCTGACTGGGTAACATCAGCTACTGAGTGGCTGACAGATACATTTTCAGGGCTATTTTCAATTTTGCAAACTATTGGTCAGACGATTATGGAAGTGATGACTAACACCTTACTATTCGTACCACCGCTGATTATGATTGCATTATTAACATTAGGAGCCTATTTTATTACAAATAGAAAATGGGGGCTTACCGCCTTTACTTTAATAGGCTTACTTTATATTTATAATCAAGGTCTTTGGACAGATCTAATGAGTACGGTCACTTTAGTGGTGATCTCAAGCCTTGTCTCAATCATCATTGGTGTTCCAACGGGGATCTTAATGTCAAAAAGTGACAAAGCACAAAGTATTATCACACCAATTTTAGACTTTATGCAAACGATGCCTGGTTTCGTTTACTTGATCCCAGCTGTTGCATTCTTTGGAATTGGTATGGTGCCAGGAGTTTTCGCTTCTGTTATTTTCGCACTACCCCCAACAGTTCGCATGACTAATCTAGGAATTCGTCAAGTACCAACAGAACTAGTTGAAGCGTCAGATTCATTTGGTAGTACTGGCAAACAAAAATTATTTAAATTAGAGTTGCCACTTGCCAAGAGTACTATTTTAGCCGGGATTAACCAAACTATTATGTTGGCATTGTCAATGGTTGTCATAGCTTCAATGATAGGTGCTCCTGGTCTAGGGCAAGGAGTCTTATCAGCTGTGCAACGGTCACAAGTTGGTAGTGGCTTCGTTAATGGTTTAGCACTAGTAATTTTAGCCATCATTATGGATCGTTTTACGCAAAATTTAAACAAGTCAGCAAGTAAAGAAGGGGCAGTAACTAACCCTAAACGTAAAAAGATGATAACATTTGGAGTAATCGGAGTCATTATTGTTGCTCTAATAGGGTCTCTAGGTACGTCATTCCTTGGAACTAAGCAAAAATCTGTTAATTTGGCTTATGTTGAATGGGATACAGAGATTGCATCTACAACGGTTGTTTCTGAGGTCTTAAAAGATATGGGCTATGATGTTAACATGACGCCTCTAGACAGTGCTATCATGTGGGAAGCTGTTGCTAACGGGGAAGCCGATGGAATGGTAGCTGCTTGGTTACCTATGACTCATGGTTCGCAATATGATAAATTTAAAAATAAATTAGAAGATTTAGGACCAAATTTAGATGGTGGTGCACGTTTAGGTCTGGTTGTCCCATCTTACATGGATGTTGACTCAATCGCTGATTTAAAAAATGAAGCGAATAAAACAGTTGTTGGGATTGAGCCAGGCGCAGGCGTCGTGGCAGCGGCTGAAAAAACATTAGATAGTTATCCAAACTTATCAGATTGGAAAGTGATGTCGTCTTCTAACGGCGCTATGACAACTGAGTTAGCGAACGCTATTAAAAAAGAAGAACCGATAGTCATTACTGGATGGTCTCCGCATTGGATGTTTTCTCGTTATGATTTGAAATACTTGAAAGATCCTCGTGAATCAATGGGCGGGGAAGAAAGTATTAAAACGATGGTTCGTAAAGGACTTAAGAAAGATAATCCCGAAGTTTATAAAGTATTAGATAATTTCCAATGGGAATTAGAAGATATTGAATCTGTGATGTTAGATATTGAAAAAGGAACCAAACCAGTAGATGCTGCAAGAAAATGGATGACTGATCATTCAGAAATTGTTGACAGCTGGAAAAAATAAATTACTAAAAAAGCTTCAATTACACCTTAACTAAAACGGTGTAATTGAAGCTTTTTTAATTTTTTGATAAATATGTCTTAATAACAAATGTTATTTACCTTCACATCGTTATTTCCTTATTAATCTCTTTTTATCAGCTGAATTATAAGTTAAAGAAAGTTCTCAGGTATAGGCATCATGCTACAATAATAAAAATATACCTATTAATTAACTTCATTTAAAGGAGTGGCCGATATGTTATTAACAAAACTGAAACAACGAATCTTAATGGAATTAGTTGCAGGAAATGACTCCTTTAGAGAGCATGACTTAGGTATTACCAATCGTTTCTTAACAGAGGGGGTACTAGCATTAGAAAGAGAAGGGTATATATATCTTAATAAAAGTCAATTAACGCCTACATATATTTATACGATGAAAGGAACTCAGTTGACCAATCAAGGTATCTTATATATTAAACAATTTAAAAGAGACAATAAGACTCGCTCTTAGCAATTAACTTATGACTTACTTATTGGTGATCCGGACTGACGTTACTCGACTAATTTTTTTAATGTTTAGGCGCTTTTTTGTATTGAGACCATGTTAAATTAATCGTATAAATCGCCCATGCTAAGTACAAAATACCACAAATTAACCACAACCAAGGATTACCCTCAGCTTTAGGATCACGAAATAGGTCTGTTGAATGAACAAAAATAACACTTACAATTAAAATGTTTACCGGGATAGCATAAATCAAACCTAAGAGTGTGAAAAACTGACTAATGGTGGGGAATTTAAATTTTGGTATTTTAATATTTTTTTTCATAATTAAATCTCCTTGATTAAATCTTCTGTAAGTATTTTAAATCTAACCACACCTAAATTAAAGGTTAGTTATTATTAGAAATATCTTTCATTATTAAGTGTCTATTATCTCATATTACTAACGATTTGTGAACCTGTATATAATGATATATAAATTATCCTTTATCATAAAAATTTATAAAGGTGAAATTTATGATAAAAACACTTTTATAAATTTTTATGATAAGTCAAAGCAAAAGAAAAGAAAAACAGATTAAAACTATTAATGCACCTAACAAAGTAGGAGCAATTGATTTCTAACATTATTTGTCATTTCAAAATAACGGAAATAAGGTTATTAAATACAATCAAGCCAATTGAACAAGACTGTCTCAAGATTAAATACAAAACCTTATTAAATATAAAACATTAGTTAATAGCTCCAGATTATATTTATTATAAATAGCTGGAATCCAATTGATTGAGACTCTCAAAAGACTAATCAAAACTTGTAATTTGAAATAATTAAGGTATCATGATCAAAGACTTCATTCTAAGTGATCAAGACACTTTAAAGATTGGTTGAAAATAACTAAACATATTTAACAAAACGAATCATAAACTCAATCTAGGACATTAAGACACTTTGAAGATCTGTATTTATTCATAACACTGTAAGCAAATAAATGCTAAATTTATTTTTGATGATCTACTTGTAGAAGATTGTTGGCAAGTTCTTTATGAGCAAACTTAATTTTATAAAAGCATAAAAATTATTACTAACTAATCAAAAAATAAACATGGAACATGTGAAAAATAAATAGGAAGGAGAATGCGAGTTATTATAATCAAAACAGCCAATTTAACACAAACTCAACTTTGTATAATATATATTATGTAAACTAAAAACATATTATTTTTATAACTAAGTATCCCCTCTAATTTACTACCACTTTTTAACTGCTTCAACTACGCCATCCTTTTGAAGTTTCGTTAGTTAAACATGATGGCGCTTGGATTGCTATTATTAAAGACAGTATTCGTCAATCATTTACTGATGCGGCTATACAGAGCGACATCTCTTAAATTTGAATCTATCTCTAAAAAATTGCGTAAGGTTCCTTCATAAGCCATTCCACAATTTAGCATCACGTTAGCTGATGCTAAATTGTCTGTTAAACATATCCCGAATAACCTTGTTAATCCCAAATTAGTAAAGCTGAACGCTAACAATTGTTTAACTGACTCTGAGGCGTAACCTAAGTGCCAATAATCAGGATTTAATAAATAACCTATTTCTCCGTGTTTTTTTGTCGTGTCGATTGTTAATGATACAGCACCAATTACCCGATTAGAGTCTTTTAGTGCTATTGCCCAAATAAATGGCTCCTTTACATAAGGATTAGTTAAACTGTCTCTGATATAAACCTTACTTTCTTTTAAATTCCTATGGCCATTCCAATCCATATTTTTTGTCACTAAGGGATTAGAAGCATAAGATAAAATATCTTCAACATCGTCATATGCAAATTTACGTAATAACAAACGTTCTGTTTGGATTGTTGGCAAATTCCGAGCGGTTTCTTGCCAAATTTTTTCCTGGTTATTCAAAGATTGTTTAATTAAATAATCAGTTACAACTTGTAATTTGACTGACATTTCTTTGTTACCATCGACAATTAAATTGGCAGAAGATTTGACTTTTTCTTGTTCTAATTTAAGCAAATCACCAGCGTAGTCTATATAATATCTAGCATCTGTTAAAATATCACTAGTTGTCGTCTCCTTGTAATTAGTTAATAAGTGCCTAGCATACACAATATCCAAAGACGTTTCTAAATAAAAAACATAGTCCAATAATTTGGATACTTCTTTATGGGTATAGCCATAGGGATAGTCAATTAACAAGTAGTCCACGTTATCAGCTTTTAAACGGTTGTTTATTTCATTTCTAAGAGCAATAAAATCCGCTAATACTTTGCTATCGTCACCCTGATTAATTAGCCAGTCGAAGTAAGTCTCATAATCTATTTCGGATTTATATCTGCTGTAGTGAATAATTTCGGTGTTGCCTAATTCCTTCGATAGCATGACCATTAAAGCGGTTTTACCACTACTTTCCAAACCGCTTATTGCGATAACTGTTGTCATTTTTTGCACTCCCTTGTTTTAAAATTGATAGATATACCGACAAGAGAACATGTGTTCCTATATCGGTATATCTCCACTTTATATCATATTATTATCATCAAGCATCTTCCAAAATAAGTTCATATAAAAGATCGCTTAAATCAAAGAAATGACGTGGGTCCTTTTGAGTCAATTCAGCAATCCTATTTAAGCGATAATTTAAGGTATTTCGATGAATGTTCAACTCATTAGCTGTATCATTTATCTGACCATTATTTCTGATATATGATTGTAACGTCTCTTTTAATTCATTGTCGATACTGTAAGTTGCCGAATGATGTCCTAGTTCAGTTCTGCTAGCGATTAACGTGGTGTATAAACCATAGTCTTTATGTGCCATTATTTGGTTATTTATATTTAAAATAGTTGCTAAACTCATTGTAGCATTAGCTTGAGTGTAACACTTATATATATCATTATTCCAACTTGAATAAGCAATAAATGAAACGCGTGCATCGCTGGCTAGTTTATTTATGAATTCAGATAATGTTGACTCTTTTGTTTCTTGAAATAGTATGAAATAATCATTTTTTGCAGACTCTTTATTACGAGTATATAAGCGTTCGTTAATTAGTTTGAGCAACGCCTCATCAGGCTTGTTTGTCGATAATCTAAGCCCAATAATCAGGCTTTGATTGCTTAAATTGTATCCCAATTCTAGGGCTGTTTTTTGTAAAGATTGTTTATAGCTAACTTCTGGTTTTAAAATCGTCTCCCAAAATTGACGAATCGTCTGTTCTTTAGCATGTCCCCTACTAATTTCTAATTCTTGCGCTACCAAAAAATAAAATAAAGTGTTAACAATATTTTTTAGTGGTTCGACTTTATCAGGTGCCCCGCTTATCCCAATAACCCCTATTAGTTCGTCATCCACTACTAGAGGGTCGTTAATTCCTTGTTTTTCTGTCTCAGTAACGGTAAGAATAACATTCCTTTTTTTCGTCTCCAAAACTTTACGAGCCCCTTGATGAATCGTTCCGATTCGCTCTTTTTGCCCACTTGCGATGATAACAGCGTGCTTATCCATCACATTAATATTATATGTAACATCTTCCATAATTTTATTTACTACTTTCTGTGCCAATTGTTGCGAAATCATATCTTTCCACCTACTTTTTTGATAAGTATAATTATATTATAAGGATACTAGAGTCTATTAATTTAGCGCTCACTTTCTTTTATATTAAGTGTACCATTACTTTAAAGATTAGGTGCTATTTAACATAAAAAGACCACTAATTTCCCCAAAATTAGTGGTCTTTTTATTATTTTCTATTACTATTGATGAGTAAACGTCCTATGTTTTCACACGTACGTTCAACATTTCTAAAACCTGTTTCCAAAGCCTTGTCTAATGAAACAGCACTTGGGACAATACCTAAAATTGCAGTGAAACCTTCGTCATATAATTCTTCAATCCCATCTCCAATATGTCCTGCTATTCCAATTACTGTTTTATGATGCCGTTGGGCAATTTTGGCAACACCATAAGGTGTTTTACCATATTTTGTTTGACTATCCATACCACCTTCACCAGTAAATACATAGTCTGCCTCTTTCACATGCTTCTCTAACTCTGTATATCTAGTGACTATTTCAATCCCTTTTTCTAATTTAGCGTTAGTAAAGGCCAATAATCCAGCACCTAAACCCCCTGCTGCACCTGAACCTGGTTCTTCTAGAACTTTTATGCTGAGTTGTTTTTCAATAACATTAGCGAAATGAGCTAAATTAGCATCTAACAAAGCTACCATCTCTTGACTCGCTCCTTTTTGCGGACCGAAGACATAAGAAGCACCTATTTCACCGCATAACGGGTTTGTTACATCGCAAGCTACTAATAAATCAACCTCATGTAAACGTCTGTCTAATTGATCAATATTGATGTTGGTTACATTCCCCAATTCTCCGCCACCCAAACCGATCGAACACCCCTTTTCGTCCAATAAGGAAGCACCTAATGCCATTGCCATACCCGCTCCGGCATCATTCGTCGCACTTCCTCCAATCCCGATGATAATTTGCTTAACCCCTTCATCTAAACAAGCTTTTATCAGCTGTCCAGTTCCATAAGTAGTGGTTAGTAATGGATTTCGTGCTTCTTTTGGAACCAATTGAATGCCACTAGCACTCGCCATCTCAATCACACCAGTTATTCCATCTCCTAGTACACCATAATTAGCAATAACAGTCTCCCCTAGAGGCCCAACTACTTCTAATTCTTTAACAACACCCTCTGTAGCGTCAACTAAGGATTGCATCGTCCCTTCTCCGCCATCGGCCATGGGAATATGAAGATAGTCACTATCTGGAAAGGCCTGTCGTAATCCACTTTCCATCGCTTGACACACTTCTTTAGCTGTCAAACTTTCTTTAAACGAATCTGGTGCTAAGACAAATTTTTTCATACTTAATCATCCTCCTAGTACTTAAAAGCCATATAATAATGTTGCAACGATCGTCATAGATAATCCTACTAAAGTTTCATAACCGACGATTCTAAACCGTTCTTTCATTGAGAGATTCATACTGTCTCCTGTTACATGGAAATAAGTCCCATGTGGTAAATGATCAATCACCGTAGCGCCTGTATGGACCATAACAGCAGCAGCAATTGGGACGACTCCCATCTCTAAGATAGCTTGACCAAATGAACCTGAAGCTAAAATAACACCTGTTGACGTTGAGGCCGTAGCAGCTCCCATCAAGATACCAGAGAGCGGTGCTAAAAGCGTTCCTGAGACTCCTGAATTGTTTATGAATGCAACGACTTGAGTTGATAAATCTGACGCTGTAATAACCCCACCAATTGTGCCTGCCCCGATTAAAACTAAAATTGTTGGGGTCATACGGTTAAGACCACTTGTCATATAGTTTAACATCTCTTTTTTCTGTTTCATTGCGACTAAACCAATAACCCCTGCTATTGGTAAGACGTATAACGAATCAATTGAAATATTAGCAAGTACTTGAATTCCTAATAGAGAGCCAATAGGTCCTACCATCAACAAAATAATCGCAATGATAGGGGCTACAATAGATTTTGCAAAGGAAGGGTATGTTAAATTTTCATCTTCCTCCTGATAATCTTTGGCTGTTACTTTTGGGCCTTTCCCTTTTATTAGCGATGCTAAAAGAATTGCCATGACAAGTCCCACTAAAGCCGGTACAAAACCAAACATCATAACAGAACTCAATTCAACATCAAATCCTCCAGCAGCCGCAATCGTATTTGGATTAGGCGAAATGATATTTCCGGCTTTCCCCCCACCTGACATAGCTAATAATAAGGCTAATTTAGAGATGCCTGTTTCTTTTCCAATTTCAATTGCAATCGGAGAAACGATTAAAACAGCGACAGGAATAAATACGCCGACACCTGTAATAACCATTGTAGCGATTGCTAGTGCCACGATAGCGAATTTGACACCCATTTTTGCTACAATCGTCCTGGCTATGGCGATTGCTGCTCCTGACTCCATCATTATTCCTGCAAAAATACCAGCAGCTAGGACTCTTACAACAGTTCCCATCACACTTTGTGTTCCGCTTACTAAAATCGTGACGGTTTCACTTAGATTAGCTCCTCCGAGTAAAGAGCCAATAATAGCTCCGAAAGCTAAAGAATATAACGGATTCATCTTTTTCATGATTAATACAACAGCAATAATAATTCCGATAACCGCACCAATCCAACTAACAGTTATATTTTCCATACTTTTTCACTCCTCTTCTCTTCTCTTTTTCACTCTAATCACAACTAACTTCCCTTTGTTAAGAAAACGTTTCCTCATAAGTGATTATAGCTTTTTGAAAATAATTTGGCTATTGACTTAAAAGAGAAAATAATGAGGCAAATGCACAATAACTTCATAAATATGTCAAGTTAACTTGACATCGCGAGCGGTAATGTTGTAAGTTATATGTAAAGTTAGCTTTACATATAACTTAAGAAAGGAACGCATCTATGAAAAATAATTTAAGTGACTATCGAAAAGAACTTAAAATTAGCCAAGATGAATTAGCTAAAAAAATGTGTGTCTCCAGGCAAACCATTAGTTCACTTGAAAAAGATCGGTATAACCCATCTATTGTTTTAGCGATGAAATTAGCAAAATATTTTAATGTCACAGTAGAAGAATTATTTATTTATGAGGAGGGTGATGACGATGTTAAGAAATAAAACAAACTATTTAGTACTATCAGGGGGAATTGGTGTTATTTTTATCCTCGTAGGTAGCTATTTAGGTAGCGATTGGTTAAATAGCTCTCTAATTGGACTAGGTGCTGGTTTAGTAGGTGCCTCATTAGGTAAGTATATTAATTACCGGAAAATAACGAGAACTAATGAAAGCATAGAATCGTATGAGATAGAGATGAATGATCCTCGTAATCGTGAAATTAAAACAATCGCAATGGCTAAAGCTGGCAGATTACTTGATCTTATCTTAATAATTTTATCTGTAATTTCTATTTTTACTAAACAACCCTTATGGCTGACAGTCATTCTCATCTCTTTATTTTTACTTTACGAATTATTTGTTTATCTGTATATTGTAAAATTAAATAAAGAGATGTAAAAAAACTGCCTAATTAATTTAGGCAGTTTTTTACATCTCTTGTTATTCTATTATTGGTAAAGATGGATCTACTTTAACTGGTTTCCCCGTCAAAAGTGACTCTTGTGCCGCTGTAGCCACACGTTGTGCCATTATAACATCAAAACCATCAGCCACTAGTGGACAGCCTTCAAGCACCGCTTCAACAAATTGGTTCACTTCTTCTTTATAAGCGTAACGATAGCGTTCCGTAAAGATTGGTAATGGATTTTTCATACTTTGTTTTTTAGCAGTATACAGTTCGACAGTTGATTCTGAGACATTCTCAGCTTTCAACATACCTTTTGTTCCGAATACTTCTACTCGTTGGTCATAACCATAAACAGCCCGCCTACTATTATCAATTAAACCGAAGGCGCCATTTTCAAATTCTAAAACAATCGCCAAGGTATCAACATCTCCAATATTTTTTAAACTAGGATCTATCAATGTCCCTCCTTTGGCATAAACTTCCACGATGTTACTTTGCATCATGTAACGAGCCATATCAAAATCATGCATCGTAAAGTCAAATAATAAGCCACCAATCCTTTTAATCAAGTCATGTGGTAATAAATCAGGGTCACGTGAAGTAATCTTCACGATTTGAGGGTCTCCAATTGCACCAGCTTGAATTTGTTCATAAATAGTTTTAAATTGTAGATCAACCCGTCGGTTAAAACCTATCTGCAATAAAACATTATTTTTTGTTACTTCTCTTAAAACATTAATACTTGCAGATTCTTTCAAATCCATACTTAACGGTTTTTCACAGAAAATGTGTTTGCCAGCACGAGCTGCAGCAATTGTTATTTCTTCATGCGTATCCGTTGAAGAAAAAATAAAGACTGCTTCAATTGAATCATCTTTTAATAACTCTTCATAATCCGCATACAAATTATAAATACCTAAATCATTTAAATAAGTTTTGCTATTTTCTATAAATAAATCTGAAACACCTACGATGTTAATTGTTGATAAAGATAATAAATTTTCAATGTGCATTAACCCTACTCTACCTGCACCTATTACACCACATGTCAATCTTTTCAAAATTAAAATCTCCTTACTTTACTTTTATAATAGTTATGACAACTCTATTTTGACTACGTCACCTGTTTCAGCCGATACCTTACAGGCTTTAGCTATTTTTAAAGCTTTAATGCCGTCATCTACTGAAATATCAGATTGACAATTAGTTTTAACGTTTACGATAAAATCTTTTAATTCTGTAATGAAAGCTTCTTCGAAACGTTCTGAGAAACTTTGCATACTTGGACGAACAACGCCCGCATTTGTAAACAAAGTTACAAAATCTTTTTCTGGTTCTTGAGCGATTCTAATCCAACCGTTGGACCCCATTATTTCCATCTCAACTTGATTACCATGAGCCGCATGGCGACCACCTATCAAAGTTGCTACCATATTATTTTCAAATCGTAATGTTGCTACCCCTGTTTCAAATTCTCCGATAGCTTTTAATTGTGGTGCGGCAATATCATTACCAACAGCCCAAGTTTCAACTGGATCCATTCCGGTATACCATCTAATTAGGTCGATGTCGTGAATACACATATCAACAAAAATACCACCACTATCATTATCCGTAGCAAATTTAGTAAAACTTTCCATACCTGAAATAGGATCGATTCCATAAGCTCTAATATAGATAATATCCCCTATTCCATTAGCATCAATAATTTCTTTCGCATGACGATACGAAGCATCAAAACGACGCATAAAACCTAATTGGAAAACCAAATCAGAATGAGCATTGATTTGCGTAGCCATATCTTCAACTTCTGGCATTTCTAACCCTAAAGGTTTTTCACAAAAAACATGCTTACCTGCATTTAAAGCATATTCAGTCATTTCAGGATGGAACCCAGTAGGTGCAACGATTACCACTGCATCGATAGGTGCTTCATCGATCATTTTTTTATAATCGTCATAAGTTGTCACTCCAAAGTTCTCCTCAGCAAACATCAGTTGCTCTTTATCCACGGCGCAGACGGCTATAACCTCTGCATCACTAATAAGTGTTACTAAATGTTCTGTATGAACCATCCCTAAGCGACCTAAACCAATGACTCCGATTTTAACTTTATCCATTTCAATTGACACTCCATTCGACTATTACTATATTGTTTATTTATTAAAAAACTGTTCGATTTCTTCTAAAGTCTTCCCTTTCGTTTCAGGTACAAAAATATTCACTACAATCATCCCGATTACGGCACAGACTGCAAAACTATAGAATGTGGCATTAATCCCAATCGTTTCAATTAAGACTGGGAAGAATAACCCAATAAAGAAGTTAGCGATCCACAAGACGAACACCGCAATCCCTGAAAAAGTCCCGCGATATTTGGCTGGAAATATCTCTGAGATTAAAATCCAAGTAACGGGCCCAACAGCTCCTTGGAAAGCAAAAATATAAATAAAAATTAGTACTAACGCCAAGTAAGGTGTAAAACTTTGTTCTGCTAATAACTGTGAGGTTAAACTGACTAAGACAAGCGCTACTGCGCAAATAGACAAGCCAATGTTTTCCAATTTTTTTCTACCTAATTTATCAACAATTAGCATACCTACCATTGAGGCTACTACACAAATGACACCATTTAATACATTGAACGTTAAAGCTGCACTCTCACTAAAGCCATAAATATTTAATATTTCAGTACCATAGTACATAATGGCATTAATCCCAACAAATTGTTGAATAACACCTAAAGAACACCCGATAAGCAATACTCGGATAGCCCATCCAGGGATTTTCCCTTTGGTTTCACTTTGATTATCATTGTTTTGCTGTGAGATTTTCTCTAATTCATTTAATTCGTAAGCTTGTTCTTCACCGCTATAAATTCCTTTAATGATTTCAATTGCTTTAGCCATTTTCCCTTGTTTAGCTAACCATTTTGGTGATTCAAACACTTTAGTCATTCCGATTAACATAAAAATCGCTGGAATAGCAGCTGTTCCCATCATTAATTTCCATACTTGATTGTTATCCATAAACATATTTCCTAAAATTGCATTAATTAAGAATGATAAAAACTGTCCACCAACAATCATAACTTGATTTAAACCAACCATCTTACCACGTTGCTCAGGGCTAGAAATTTCACTTAAATACATAGGGATAACTGCTGAAGCTGACCCTACAGCTAAACCTAAAAAGAATCTAGCAGTGACTAATTGGATAAAGTTTAAAGATAATGAACAACCTATAGCACCCAATAAAAAGATCCAAGCGATGAGCCGCAGTGTTTTCTTTCGGCCTATCTTATCACTAATTGTTCCACCAAAAACTGCTCCAAATGCCGCTGATAAGGTTAAAGCTGAAGATACCCAGCCTTTTTGGAAAGAGCTTATTCCAAAATCTTTCTCCAAAAATCCTAAAGCGCCATTGACAACTGCTGTGTTGTACCCAAATAACAATGCTCCAATCGTTACAATTAATGCAACTTTCATAATTAACTTCTGACTTTGTTTACTACTATCCACCGCTAACCCCTCCTATTTTTGACCCCTAACCGTTTTTGGTTATTTTTTGATTCACATTTGATGAACAAAGGTAATCATAATTTTAACTAAATAAGATCGGCGTACACGGCTACTGGTTTTCCTGTCTCGAATGATTCTTTAGCAGCTATTGCAATTTTAACAGCCATAATCCCATCTTCTATCGTACATGCAACTGGAATGCCATTGATGATTGAATTGGCGAAATAATTCATTTCTGTAGCATAAGATTGTTGGTATCTTTCTAAAAAGAAGTACTGAGGTTTTTCTGATACCACACCTTCATCAGAGGAATAAACAGTGTTTGCTATAGTATGGTTAGCATTAGCTAACATTCCTTTATTTCCGAATACCTCCAGGCGTTGATCATAACCATAAACTGCTTGGCGACTATTATCAATCACACCAAGGGCTTTATTTTTAAATTTCAAAGAGATAATAGCTGTATCAATATCATTGTAATTTGCTACATCTGGATTTACCAAAGCATCACCTTGAACGAATACTTCTGTTACTTCGCCCATCATATATCGAGCCATGTCAAAATCATGAATGGCCATATCCATAAACAAACCACCCGAACTTTTTACGTATTCCATAGAAGGTGCTTCTGGGTCACGAGAAGTAATTTTTAAAATGTGAGGGTCTCCAACTTTTTTTAAAGTTTGATGAATTGCTAAAAAATCTTCATCAAATCGACGGTTAAACCCTAATTGGAAAATAACATCATTTTCTTTAACTGCTGTATACGCTTGCATTATTTCGTCCATGTTAAACCCGATTGGTTTTTCACAAAAGATATTTTTCTTAGCTTTAGCTGCAGCCGTGATAATTTCAGGATGTAAATCTGTTGGCGTACAAATCATGATAGCCTCAACTCGATCTGAAGATAACACTCTAGTATAATCATTCACAAAATCAATGCTACTTGGGAGCGATTCTTTTGAACAAGCTTCCTGATTGATATCACAGATAAATGTCACATCATAGGCTGGATTATTTTTAATGTTTTCATAATGAACCTTTCCTATTCTCCCAAACCCGATAATACCTAATTTAATCGCTGACATGTTTGTTCCTCCTCATAATATTAGCAAAATAGTTAAGCGTGTTAAAAATTAACTGCTTACGCTTACAATGAGTATATTACTCTTAAAAAAAGAAAAAATCAATACTTTTGGTTAAGTTTTATTTACTTCATGGTAACTTGGTGGTTATAAACATTAAAATGTTGACTAATTATTGATAACATATTATTGTTTATATAGTAACAAGAAAGAAAATAACTATAAGTCATAAATTTAAAATGGGAATGGCAGATTCTTCAGGACTAAAATAGTTAAAAATAAGGTTACTAATCCAAATTAATAATACTCACTGACTCGCTGTATGGGAATTATTTGCAAAAGATAGCGATCATTTCATTTATATTACTGATTTTTAAACAATTGATAGTTGCCATTGTCAAAGGAAAGGTTGAATATTGATGATTTCTTTTATCTTACTTTTAATAGCTATTGTAGTAGGCTGTTTATCTCCTATTCAAGCAGCTGTGAATAATCAACTAAATAAAAAAATAAACTCTACTTTCTTATCAGGAGCTATAAGTAATTTAGTTGGTGGGATAATTATGCTGGTTATCGCCCTGCACAAACATAACAAATCTCCTATTATGATTACGTCGTTCAACGTTAAAGATTGGTGGCTGTTTAGTGGTGGGGTTTTTAGTGCTGTTATCGTTCTTACTAGCATTATTTTACCGACTAAAATAGGATATGCTTCTTACATTTCCTCGTTCTTGTGCGGACAATTAATCATTGCCTTGCTTATTGATACTTTAGGATGGTTTGGCTCACCAGTTATACCAATAACGGGCAAGGATTTTTTAGCTATAATAATGTTATGTTTTGGTGTTATTCTATTAAAAAAATAAATTAAAAAGCTATTTAAGACTGATATCTTAAATAGCTTTTTAATTTAATATTTTTTAGCATTTAATAATTTTGCTAATTGTTTCTCACTTGCTAACTGGACTGCCTTATTTTTTGAAATATCCGCTACTCCGACATGCCACCAACTGCCTACACAATCATTACTCATCGTTTTAGGTAAAACTTTAATATCGATCAAAGTCGATGTTTTTTGTTTTTTAGAATCTAGCAATGCTTCTTCCAACTCCGCCATGGTAGTCACGGTATAAGAGGTCATTCCATAACCTTCTGCTATTTTTTTATAATCAATAGTCATGATTTCGTCATTATAATTTCTTAACTCCGTTCCTTGACTCCCATTACCATGTTCCATTTGGAGGTTATTGATACAACCATATCCTGAATTATCAAGTAAAATAATATTGATTTTTTGCCCATACTGTAAAGCTGTTACCAATTCTGTATGAAGCATTAAAAAGCTACCGTCACCTAAAAAAGCATAACTTTCCTGAGATGGTGCAGCTAATTTAGCGCCCAAAGCGCCAGCTATCTCATATCCCATTGTTGAATAACCATACTCTAAGTGATAAGTATTTTCGACACTAGCGTTCCACAATCGTTGCATATCTCCAGGAATGCTCCCTGCCGCAGCTACCACAATCGCATTATCATCTACTAAATCATTCACTTTGATGAACACGCTACTTTGAGTTAATTCTGTTTTTAAAGTATCTGCATAATCATTGAGTTTTGTTTGTGAAAAATGTTTCGCTATTTCTGGAGTGAAATTTTGACGGTTAAATGTTACATTGCTTAATCTATGGCGCTCTAATAACCATTCTTCTTTCTTATTAGTGAGTTCTTCCTCTGTATATGCTGTTTGATACTCACCTAAATCTTGGATGACTTTCTTTAAACTAATTTTTGCATCGCCAACAATTTGATCAGCGTCAAATTTATACGCTTGAAAACGACTAATATTAATATTTAAAAATCGACAATGCTCAAAATTAAAAATGGTCTTAGAAGACGTTGTAAAATCACTATAGCGAGTTCCAATACCAATAATTAAATCTGAATCCATAACTACTTGGTTCGCCGCAGATGTACCTAAAACCCCAACCCCTCCTAAGTTATATTTAAAATCAAAAGAAACAGTTGATTTTCCTGCATATGTCCCAACCAATGGGATGCGATATCTTTCAGAAATTTCTAGTAATTCTTCTCGTGCTTCAGAATATTTTGCACCACCACCAACTATGATAACAGGCCGTTTACTATTTTTAATTATCGATATAGCGTTTTCAATTTCACGGTCATTAGGCAACTTTCTGTCAACATAATGAATACGTTTGTTAAAAAATTCTACAGGATAATCAAACGCTTCCCCTTCGACATCTTGTGAGATACAAATAGTTGCAGGTCCTGCAGTTTCAGGATTTGTCATCACTTCAAAAGCGCGAATTAAAGCACTCATCAATTGCTCTGGCCGTTGAACTCGATCCCAATAACGAGATAATGGTTTGAATGCATCATTGGTAGTAATAGCACAACTAGAAGGTTGTTCTAGCTGCTGTAAGACAGGATCTGGTTGACGGGTAGCAAAAGTATCTGCTGGTAAAAATAAAACAGGTATATTATTAGTAAATGCTGTCCCAGCTGCTGTTAATAGATTGGCTGATCCTGGACCTGAAGAGGTTGAAACAGCATAAATTTTTTTACGTAAGGACTGTTTAGAAAAAGCTATCGCCGCATGAGCCATTCCTTGCTCACTTTTTCCTTGAAAACTTTTTAAATGACCAGGATCATTTTCTAAAGCTTCACCAATCCCTAATACATTACCGTGCCCATAAATATGGAATATTCCTTCAACAAATGGTAATTCTTCACCATCAACAAAAATATATTGTTGATTCAAAAATTTAATTAATGCTTGGGCTGTTGTTAATTTTATCGTCTTGGTCATAACATTCTCACTTTCTCAAATAAATTTTAGAGATATCGAAACAATTGTATCCGCTACCAAAAATGATTGTTTGAGTATCTTTATAGTTATATTTTAATACAATATATAATTTTAGTCAACAAAAACTCTTTTAAAAACCACAAAGTAACAAAGATGTTACCATCATTTAATCAAAAAACTTTAACTCCTGTTAATTGTATAGTATGATAAATATGTAGTAAAAAATAACTATTGGAGGATGTTAAAATGCCATTAATTAAAGTATCAGTAGTCAAAGGTCATGACCCTATCTTGTTAAAAAATATGTTGGACGATATACATAATTGTGTAGTCAAAGCTTTCAACGTCCCTTTTGGAGATCGTTATCAAGTATTAAATGAAATTGATGAATCGTTCTTAATATTAGAGGATACCGGCTTAGGATTTACTCGCACTAGTCAACGTTTATTGATTGAAATTACTAGTAGACAACGTAGTGAACACGAAAAAGTAACTTTTTATAAATTAGTGAATGAAACGTTACATCAAACATATCAAATAAATAAACAAGATATTATCATTAGCTTTACAGAAAATGGCAATGCTGATTGGTCGTTTTCTGATGGGAAAGCACAATTTTTAACCGGTGATTTGATATGAAACTGATAATTGTTGACTTTTGAATTAAGCTAGAATTTATTAAATTATTTGATGTTATTACTTTAAAAAATAAAGAAAGAGACCTTACTCAAATGCTGAATAGACTTGTTAATATTGTAGACCATCTTTAAACATATATGACAATTATAACTTAACAACAATAAGGTGAAACAAAGAAAGTGTATATAAGATTTTCTTGAGCTTCTTCTTGAAGACATGGCTAACTTATGATTGCCTACCAATCATAAGTTAGCCATATAAATAACAACAAAAACTTTTGTTAGGATTAGCTAACAAAAGTTTTTGTTGTTATTTATATAATATTTAGCACACTACTTTTAGTTTACTCAACTCCAAATTTAAAATCTAATTCTATTTCTTCTAACGTTTTCCCTCTTGTTTCGGGTACTTTTTTAATTGCGAATAATAATGAACCAAAATTAAAAACTGTAAACAATAAGAAAGTATAACTGATGCCAATTGAAGCTAATAAGATTGGGAACATTAGGGCTACTAAGAAATTAGCAATCCATAAAAAGAAAGTTGAGATCCCCATACCTAGGCCACGAATCTTTTGAGGAAATATTTCAGATAGTAATAGCCAAGTCACTGGTCCGATACAACCTTGGAAAAAGGCTATAAAAATAACAGTTAGAACTATAACAAAAATCGGTAACATCGTTGAATCAGGAATTATGAAAAGACATGCGGTTAATGCTGTCATAGAAAAAGTAGTCCCAATAATACCGGTTATAATCATTTTTCTCCGATCCACTTTGTGCATCACGTTCATTCCGACAATAATCGCTAGTACCGATACAACCCCATTAGAAACGTTCGCAATCAGCGAGACACTTTCTCCCATACCTGATTCTATTAAGATAACGGTTCCATAGTAAATCATAATATTAATTCCAATAATCTGTTGCATGACACCTAAACCGATACCTAAAAATAATAACTTTCTCATCCAAGGTATTTTAAAATCTGCTAAACTTAACTTAGTTTTTTCTACATTCTCTTTTTCACGTTTTAATGAAATACTGATGCGTTCTAATTCATCCCGTGAACCTTCTTCGCTTCTGATTACTTTTAAAGCGCTCAATGTTTTTTCTTTAGTCGAATGTAAAAATAACCACCTAGGAGATTCTGGTACTTTTCTCATACCAAAAAATAACACAAATGCTGGCAAAATAGAAACAACAAGCATTACTCTCCAAACACCGGGTATTTCCCCAAATAAAGTGCCTAAAATAGCATTAATTAAAAAAGCAACTAATTGCCCCGCCACAATCATCAATTCATTTTGAGTGACAATTTTACCTCGCGTTTCCGTCGTAGATATTTCTGCTAAGTAAGTAGGAACTATTACAGACGCTGCTCCCACTGCCAATCCTAAACAAAAACGAGCAATAATCATCATCGTAGTATTAGGAGCTAGTGCGCACGCACCTGATCCTAAGAAGAAAATAATTGACATAAACCAAATCATTTTACGACGACCAAATGTATCGGACAACCTACCTCCAAATAGTGCACCAAAAGCAGCACCTAAAGTTAAGAGGCTGGTTACTAACCCTTCAGATAGAGGTGTTAGGTTTAATTCCTCTGGACGTGACATGAACGATAAGGCTCCGTTCATGACGCCGGTATTATAACCGAATAACAACCCACCAAATGTTGAAATACATGCTATCTTACTAAGATTTTTTCTCGACTTACTATCTAATTCCATCGTGCCTTTTCTCCTTTCGTTATTATTAGACAGAACACTTCCTTACCTGTGCCCTGTCTAACATAACTTCCGATTCTTATATAGACTATAAACCTGTTACTTGTTTAATATGATTACGCGCTTTTTTAGCGTATAAAAATGGATTGGCTTTTGCTGGATCTTGCTCTGCTTCTACCACAATCCATCCTTCGTAATCATTTTCATCTATTAATTTCCAGATAGGAGAAAAATCAATCATGCCATCTCCTGGAACAGTAAATACACCTGATTTAACACCGTCTAAGAAACTCATCTTAGATTCTTTGACCACAGCCATTCTATCTTTTCTAATATCTTTAAAATGAATATGCTTAATTCGTGAATGATGTTTTTTATAAATCTCTAATGGGTCTTCTCCTGAGAATACTAAATGTCCAGTATCGAATAATAAAGATACTTTCTCCGGATCAGTATGAGCCATTAAACGATCAATTTCTTCTGTTGTTTGAACTCCTGTCCCCATATGATGATGATAGACGATTGTCATCTCTTTCTCTTTAGCCAATTCTCCTAATTTTTCCAACCCTGTGGTTAGCTTATCCCACTCTTCCTCAGTGAAAGTTGGTTTATCTTGATAGATTGGTTTATCTAATCCTTGAATACTGTGACCTTGTTCAGATATAACAATTACTTTGGCTCCCATTGCATGTAAAAAATCACGGTGTTCAATAAATGCAGGCACGTTTTCTTCATAAGATTTCGTTGTTAAATAGACACTAAACCAAGCACTTGCAACATTTAAACCGCGTGGTGCTAAATAACTTTTTAATACATCAGGATCTTTAGGATACTTATTACCAATTTCAGTCCCAGTAAATCTAGCTAAAGCCATTTCACTAATACATTGTTCAAAACTGTTTTCTGCACCTAATTCTGGTAAATCGTCATTTGTCCAAGCAATTGGTGCAATTCCTAATTTAATTGTCATTTTTTTCACCTATCCTTTTTTATTTTCCGTAACTTTCTGATTGTTTTTCAATTAAAGCTTCGATTTCTTCCAAGTTAGGCATAGCATCAGATGAACTATGTTTACTAACTACAATAGCTGCTGAAGCACTCCCATATTTTAATGCTTCATCGACTGGTTTACCATGAGAAAGAGCCGTAATGAAAGCTGCCGCATAAGAGTCGCCTGCACCAAAAGTTTTTAATACATCTGATTTATAGGCGTATCCTCGATGAGTCTTCCCATTTTTTTCAAATGCATATGAGCCTTTGACACCATGTTTAATAATCACTAACTCAGGTTCATAATTGAATAAATAATCAGCACTTGCGTGATCGTTACCATCTTTTAAATTTTCCATCATATCAAATTCGTCGCGGGTTCCAATAACTACGGAAGACTCACGCGCTACTAAAGAATAATACACCGCTACTTCTTCTGGATTTTTCCATGTATATGGACGGTAGTCTAACTCAAAAATAATCTTAATATCGTTATCCTTTGCTAGAGCGACTGCTTTTAAAATAGCTTCTCTTGACGGACTTTGGGCTAAAGCTGTTCCAGAAACTACTAAAGCTTCCGTATTTTTTAAATATTCTTCTGAAACTTCTTCTGGTGTAAGGAATAGATCAGCTACCTCGTCTCGATACATTAAAATACTACACTCTTCTGGGCTTCTAATCTCTGTAAAGGCTAAACCTGATTTATGCCCATCTTTATCAAAGACGACTCCTCCTGTATCAACATTTGAGTCTTCCAAGTATGATTTTATATAATGCCCATGTTGATCTTCTGAGAGTTTACCAATAAAACCCACTTTCATTCCTAACTTAGCAGCACCAATAGCGATATTAGCTGGTGATCCTCCTACGTATTTAGAAAAAGTATGTGTCTCTTCCATAGGTCGATTATATTCGACAGCATTCAAATCAATTGCTGCTCTACCAATAGCGATAAAATCAAATTTTTTACTCATGAAAAACTCTCCTTCTTAGTCACGATTGATTATCCATTCGTGGTCTTTTTCGTTATTAAATTTCCAAATTTTTGTAGGGCCTGCCATTATATTTAAATAATAACCATTATAGCCATCAGGTACGCTTACTGGATGATAGCCTTTTGGTACAATCACCATTTCCTGATTATAAACAGCCATTGTTTCATCTAAAATTCGGTCATCAGTGTAGACGCGCTGATAGACAAACCCTTTGTCCGAATCCATCTCATGATAGTAAGTTTCTTCCAAAAAGGACTCATGAGGCAAATTATCTTGATCATGTTTATGAGGCGGATAACTAGACCAGTTAGCTGAATCCGTATACACTTCTACGACTAATAAATTTTCAGCAATTTCACTTTGGTCATCTAAAATATTATGCACTAAGCGCTTATTATTATATTTCCCCCGCGCTTCAATTGAATTCTCATTAGCACGTATTAGTGTTGTGATTTTTTTATTATCAGATGATGGGGTATAGCATAAGATAATGTTGCCTGGCTCTAAACAGTCAATCTTCAGTTCTTTTTTACAAGGGACATAAACACTGTCAGTCGGAATTCGCTCAAAAACAGATTTTCTAGTTCCTACTGAGTTAAACAGATGCTCGCCTTCACACATTTTATATTTTCCAGTCAAGGCAACTGCACAGACCTCACGGTCTTCGGTAGTAACTGTAAGGCTACCACCGGGAGCTAATTTGAAGACTTGTACTTCGACATAATTTAAAAGACTATTCTCTTTTGAAATGTGCTGTAATAGTGTCACGTTTTCATCTATTTTAAAATTAATGACTTCTCTTTTTAATCGACTCACTTGACTCACTCCTTAAATATCTTCTTGACCATAACGAGCTGTCACCACTTTACGGTGTGTATAAAACTCAACGCTATCTTTACCATTACAATGTAAATCGCCATAGAATGAAGATTTGTATCCTGAAAAGGCAAAGAACGAAACAGGAGCAGGTACTCCAAGATTAATCCCTAACATACCAGCATCAATATTTTCTCTAAAGTAACGAATCGCACTAGCGTTATTACTGAATAGGCATGCTCCATTAGCAAATTCTGATTTATTAGCTATCTCAATCCCTTCTTGTAAGTTTTTCACACGAATAACTGACAAGACTGGTGCAAAAATTTCATCTTTCCAAATTGTCATATCAGTTGTCACATCAGTAAAAATAGTTGGTCCAACAAAATAACCTTCGCTAGGTAAATTTTCACGACCATCCAAGATTAAATTAGCGCCCTCTTCTAGACCTTTTTCAATATATTTAAATGTTCTTTCTTGATTTTCTTTCCTAATAACAGGTCCTAAGAACGTTCCTTCATCCAAACCATTCCCGATTTTTATTTCTTTTGCCGCTTGTGTCAAACGTTCGATAAATTCATCAGCAATGTCCTCTTCAACTGTGACAACAGTACAGGCCATACAACGTTCCCCAGCTGAACCATAAGCAGCGGATATAATGTTTTTAATGGTAGTATCTAAATTAGCGTCTTTTAAAATAATGCTATGATTTTTAGCACCTGTTAATGATTGGACACGCTTTAAGTTTTTAGTTCCTTCCTGATAAACATATTGACCAACAGGTTGTGAGCCAACAAATGAAATCGCTTTAACTTTCTCGTGTTCTAATAAACCGTTTACAATATCGTGAGCACCAAACACAATGTTAAAGACACCTTTTGGTAAACCAGACTCTTCTAATAATTCAGCTATTTTTTCAGATAACAACGGTGTTTTTTCTGAAGGTTTTAAAACAAAGGTGTTTCCACAAACAATCGCCATCGGGAACATCCAAAATGGTACCATCATTGGGAAATTAAAAGGTGTGATTCCACCAACAACCCCTAGAGGATATTTGTAGTTCGTTGCTTCGACATCTGTTGCAATAGATGTTAAGGAGTCTCCCATCATTAAAGTTGGTGCACTAGCAGCAAATTCTACATTTTCAATTCCTCTTTGTACCTCACCTAAAGCTTCTGAAAGAGATTTCCCATTTTCGATGGTGATTAATTTCGCTAATTCTTCTTTATTATCCATTAATAATTCATGAAATTTATACATGACTCTTGCTCTTTTTGGAACCGCTGTATTTTTCCAAGATTCAAATGCTTCATCCGCTATTTTTACTGCGTGGTCTAAATCTAATTTTGTTGACAAAGGAACCTCGCATAAAGCTTCTTCTGTTGCAGGATTATACACAGTTTCATAGTTAGTTGTGTCACTCTCAAGCCATGTTCCACCAATATAATTCTTTAATTTTCTTTCTGACATATTAATTCCTCCAATGTTTGATTAACTCTTACAATTAAAATAATAATCTAAAAACGCAAAAAAGTCAACAACTTATACCAATAAAGTAATCACGAGTTAACCAAAAAGAACAACATATGTTGGTGTTTTTCGTGTTTATGCTTGGTTTTAACCCTATCTATGTTATACTATAAATGAATTTATAAGAATTTTTAAGGAGGTTTGGTTATTTTGAAATCCAAAAGAATAGATGAAATTGAAAAAATGGTATTAAAATTAGAGACAGTTTCTATCGAGGAACTATGTGATGAGTTTGATGTTTCTAAAAATACAATCCGTCGAGATATTAATGAGTTAGTAGAAAGAGACGTGATTGAAAAAGTATACGGTGGGATAAAAGCCAAAAGGTTACCACTTGTTTCTTACGAAAAACGCGATGATTTTCATAGAGAACAGAAACGAAATATTGCCGAATTTGCATCATCTCTCATCAAAGAAGGGGACGTTATATATATAGATTCTGGAACTACAGCAGCTCAAATCCCTACTTTTTTGGACAAGGATATTGATTGCACTATCATAACTAATAATTTTGATGTTGTTGAAGTGTGCTCTGAGTTTCATAACGCGAACTTGTTTGTAATAGGGTCCTTATATAATTACAAGACGCGGTCTTTTGTTGAATTAGATACTAGCGCTGAGTTAGTTAATTTTAATATTAATAAAGCATTTATGGCAGCTACGGGACTAACGATTGATAACGGCTTAACAAATTCAGATCCTTTAGAATATGAAATGAAAAAGAAAATCTGTCAAAATTCAACAGAAATCATTGCAGTAGTTGATGAGTCTAAATTCAACAAATCTACCCTCTTAACGTATTGCCCTTTATCTAGTGTTAATCATATTATCTCATCGGATAATATAGCTGATAGGTACAAGGAGTTCTTTATAAAAAAAGAAATTATCTACACAGCTATTGAAGGATAAAGCACAGATAAAAACCCCCTCCTCTCTTAATAATGTTATTAAGAGAGGAGGGGGTTTTTATTCCCTATCAACAAAGATAGTTAGTATCCATTAATTAAATAAAATTAATCAATTTTATTAATTTTTTGATAATCTTGACGATATCTTTTCGGTGTCTTACCTGTATGTTTTTTAAAGGTTGTCTGAAAGTGACTTAAATTATTAAATCCAACCCGAAATGCGATATCTGTAACACTGTATTTCGTATTTTGGAGTAATGTTTGGGCCTCACCGATTCTCATTTTAATTAAATAATTAACTGGTGAACAATTGTAATGTTTTTTAAACTGATGAGCTAAATAATAGGGACTTACATTCACTAACTGTGCTAAACTATCTAATGCAATTTTTTCATTATAATGTGTTTCTAAATATGTTTTGACTTGATGCATCAAGTCTTTACTAACATTATCATTAAAATAAGTGAAGTGATTAAAAAGATTATCTTCAATATACTTTAAGTAGACTTCAAATAAAGATTGTACTGTCTGGTTATTAATTGGGTCATTATCTTGCAACAAATCAAATAAAAGACTCATTAGGACCTTTATTCGATTGAAATGCTTACCTGTATCGAAAACAGGACATATATTATCTGGAATTAAGGTGTTTTCTCGTAATCCTTTTTTACAAATATTGGTAATGCTACAACAATATGTTTCTACTAGTTTATCTTGTCTTAAATATTCATCATGAGCAACTAAGCTATTAAAAATAAGCAAATCCCCTTGTTTTACTAGATAACTACGGCCATCAATTAAATATTCCCCTTTACCTTTTGTGACTAAAACGACTTCTAAAAAATCTTTATGAAAATGCATAGACCTCTTGTAGACACCTTCAAAAGACTCAACTTTACTTATCGACATTAACAGTGGTTTTCCATCTATTGGATCTTTTTTCTTATCAGCAAAACAGACTTTCATATCATATCTCCCCTATATAAATAACTATAACATTTCT
Organism: Vagococcus intermedius; assembly: GCF_029144185.1. NCBI lineage: Bacteria > Bacillati > Bacillota > Bacilli > Lactobacillales > Enterococcaceae > Vagococcus > Vagococcus intermedius. The sequence continues at coordinate 1,170,282 of NZ_CP110232.1, forward strand.
TTGTTTGCAAGTTCATTATAGTAGATACCTAGCCTTGTTGATAGCCTTAATTACTATTTAAAATAGTAACTAGAAAAAGAGTACACCTATTGCCAAATAACCGTAGCGACTTCTTTTGACGAAAGTTTTAGAGAGCATTCTTTTTCATTTTCTACTATTCTAAAATCAACACTCACACTACCATTATTGTACAGTACTATAATTTTGTCACCATTTGGATTAATAAAACCAACATGCTCAATCTGACTTGAATAACTTGATGTTAAAATCACATGAGCATCATTTTCAATGAAATGGCTAAAGTGATTGATGTAGTAATAAGACAAGTTAATTGATAATTTATCTTTTTCCGCTTGGTATAGGATAGGCGCTTCACAAGTATTTCCCATATGATTTGGACCGCCTTCATGATCTAAAAGAATATTCCAATCAATATAACCAGTTGTCCCATTTTTGAAATTCCCAATCAAATCATGAATATAAACATAAGCGTGTTCATGATTATTAATAGGTTCTTGATTAAACGGCACGCACCCTTCTGTAAACAATAAGTCCTTATCTGGATAGGTTGTTGCTAAATAATTAATTTGTTCAAAATGATCACCTGTATACCAATGGAAAGCCACGCCATCTATTTCTTCAGCATATATTTGGTTGTCTAAGCTAAATGATTGATCTATCCAATCAATCAACCCATCTTTATCATGATCCCAAATATATAATTGAATATCTTCGTGAGGACTATCTTTTAAAATAGTTCGCAAATATTTTGCAGCAAAAAGTAATTCATTTTTATTCGTATAAAGACACGAGTCCCATGGTTTTACCGCAACAGGTTCATTTTGGACAGATAATTTTTTTATTTTAATCCCATTTTTTAAATAATGGTCTAAATACTTTTTAATGACTAACGCCCATGATTCATAATACTTTTCTTTCAGTTCCCCCCCTTTATTCATATTTTGGTTTGTTTTCATAAAAGCAGGCGGACTCCAAGGAGATGCCATGAAAACTATCTCAGGATTCACTTTAAGAGCGGCTTTAACGAATGGTATAATATACTCATCATCATGAGAAAAATCAAAATTTTCATGTAACAAATCGGACTCATCTTTGATATATTCATAATTTTTCAATGAAAAGTCACAACTTTGAATAGGTAGCCTTGCTAAATTGTATCTACTTCCATTTAATCCAAAATATAAATCCAATAATTTTTCCTTTGTTTTTTCAGTCATTTTATTAAATGATACACCAGATCCTTCCGTGAAAGAACTACCAAACCCTTGTATTTTTTGCTTTTTTTTATGTGGAAAAACTTTTAGAATATTACTGTTATCTTTTGTTCGTTCAGTAAAAATAACATCTTCTTGAAGTAGTCTTATAGTCTCTGTTGTACGATAAATTTTTGCGTTCATTTTTATCTCTCCTAGAAAATTAGTTGATTAGTAAAAAGAGGTAAAGGGGTCCGTAGATTCCTTTACCTTCTTTATTGTTATAAATACGAAATTTAACTAGCGTTTACGCATTATAAAATTCTGGTTTTTTAGCACCTTTTACTAATTCTGTTTTACCAGATACTTGTGATTTGACACAGGCATCTGCTGTAATTGCAGCTAAGTAACCATCCCAAGATGTCGGTCCTGTTGGATCTTCGTTGTTGTTTAGACGGTCGAAGAAATCTTGGAATTCAACATCATAAGCTTCTTCGAAACGTTCTTTCCAATCAACTAAAATATCTGTACTATTTTTGGCATCTTTTCTAATTGACACGCTAGCAGGGTTAGGTAACTGTGCTAAACCTGTTTCTCCTGTGATATCGCAATTAATATCGTACCCATATTGACAATTTACAAAGACTTCTACTACAATATTAATACCTTTAGTTGTCTCCATCACAATCACTTGTGGATCTTTTAAGCGACCGTCATCACTTTTAACCAATGATGATTGACGAGGGAAATAAACTTTAACTTGCTCATAATCATCATCTAATAACCAATGTAACACATCTATTTCATGAATTAATGTTTCATAAATCGCACGTGCTGTTTTATAATCAGCCACTTGACTTTGGTTATAGTGACGACAATGTAACATCAACGGTTCACCAATCTCACCATTGTCTACAACTTCTTTCAAGCGTTTATAACCAGCATCATAACGTCTCATAAAACCAACTTGCAACATTTTTTTACCAGTTTTTTGTTCAGCTTCCATAACACGTTGACAATCATCTGCATTTAATGCCAGTGGTTTTTCGCAAAAAACGTATTTATCAGCTTCTAAAGCGGCTACGGCAATATCAGCATGGGCTTCATTTGATGCTGTAATCACGACTACTTCTACTTCCGGATCATCAATTAATTTTTGGAAATGATCATAGTCTTTCAATTTTAAATCCAAATCATCTAACGCTTTTTGTGCTTTACCAGGAACATTGTCACATACAGCTACTACTTCTACACCAGAAATAGAATTAGCTAAACGTTTTAAATGATCTACCCCTATAAAACCAATCCCTACGATACCTGCTTTTAATGTCATAATAATTTTTCCTCCTAATACTTAATTTGTACGTTTTTAGGTTTGTTATATATTGAAAGCGCTACCCGAGTACAATTTAAGTATATAACGGTTACATGTTGAGTTACTTTCGGTATATTGCTGAGTTTTAATAGAAAAAACAACTATTTTTCATTTATTTTAAAATTTAATACGATTTATTGCTTTTATTCGTCAAATGTTTAAACAGTCATAAAAATAAAAAACCTCTCTTGATTTAAGAGAGGTTTTTTATTTTTATGACTGTTTTATAATGATAAATCGATTACCATACGTCCTTTGATCTTACCTGATACCATTTCATCAAAGATATCATTAACATCTTCTAATGGACGCATATGTACTTTAGGTACTACTTTACCTTCTTTAGCAAATTCAAATGCTTCTTTCAAATCTTCACGTGTTCCGACTAATGACCCAACAACATGGATACCATCTAAAACTAGACGAGGAATACTTAAATCCATTGACTCTGGTGGTAAACCAACAGCCACAACTGTTCCACCTGCACGAACGGCATTAACAGCTGAATTAAAAGCTGATTTAGCTACAGCTGTTACGACTGCTGCATGAGCGCCACCCACTGTATTTTGGATTTCTTCTTCAACATTTGTTGTCATAGGGTTCAAGACCATATCTGCTCCCAGTTCTTTAGCAAATTCCAATTGAGCTTCATTGACATCAACTGCAATGACTTTAGCATTAAAAACATTTTTAGCATATTGTAACGCAAGGTTTCCTAGCCCACCTAATCCAAAAACGACTAACCATTGACCTGGTTTAATAGTAGAAACTTTTACTGCTTTATATGTTGTCACACCTGCACAAGTCACACTACTTGCTGCAGCTGGGTCTAATCCATCTGGCACTTTTACAGCATAGTCGGCTGTGACAATACATTGCTCTGCCATACCACCATCAACTGTGTACCCTGCATTTTTAACTTCACGACACAATGTTTCATTTCCATTTACGCAATATTCACAGTGTCCGCATCCTTCAAAGAACCAAGCAACGCTGACACGATCCCCTACTTTTAAACTAGTTACGCCTGGAGCGATTTCTTTAACAACACCAATTCCTTCGTGACCTAATGTAACGCCAGTGACATCGCCAAAATCAGCATTTTTAACGTGTAAGTCAGTATGACAAACACCACAAAATTCCATATCTACTAGAGCTTCGCCATGTTTAAGCGCTCTCATCTCTTTGTCAATTATTTCCACTGAATGATCTTTAGTTACGACTGCTGCTTTCATAAAATAACATCTCCTCATTAGTTCAATCTTTATTACGTGTTCATTATATCACAGACTTTTCTATAATAATAGTATTTTGGTCTTAATTTCAAAATAAATATTATCTTTTGTAAAACAAATTCATTAAATGGATATTTATAGGACGGATTTGTAAACCGGATGTCATATTCCTATTGTGACATTTCACACAAATTAGTTATGGTCAGATTTCTTACGCTATTGAAGATAGAAAGTTGGTTGTTTCTTCTTACTTTGCTATAATACTATTTAAGACACTAACAGCTAGCTAACTAATTAATTAATAGTACTGCTCAAAATAAAGGATGATATTATGAAAAAATCAAGAAAAGAAGAAATGTTGTTCACGCGTAAAACGATTATTGAAAAAGCAACCTCTTTATTCATGACACAAGGCTATAAACAAACGTCAACACGCGAGATTGCCATAGCTTCTGGTATTACACAACCAGCACTTTACCATCATTTCAAAGATAAAGAAACATTATATGTAGAAGTAATAAAAGAGCTGACGACCAACGTTAAAGAATCTCTGGATAAGTTATTATCCTGTAAAAATTATGATGAACGTTTATTAAGTGAGATGATAGAAACTTTGATTGTCCTTCACCCTACTAACATCTTACTCATGATTCACGATATCATGAGTGACTTAAAACCTGAAAATCAAACCTTACTTTACAAACTTTGTCTTCAAACTTACAATCAACCTTTTGAAATTTTTTTCCAAAAATTAAAAGATGAAGGACGACTACGACACTCAATTGAAGTTAAAACAGCAGCTCGTTATGTTATTTCTAGTATTACACCGTTGTTTGGACCAGAGCCCAAATTTAATGTTCAAAATAAAACCGAGCGCATTGCTGAATTGACGGATATTTTTTTGCATGGCTTATGCACCGATTAAAATAAAAAAGAGATCCCTCTAACCAGATTGGTGGGGCTCTTTTTTTTAAGCATAATATTTCATTTATCAACTGATAAGTGATATTATCTTATTTATCAGTTGATAAATGAAATTAAAAAGGAGTGGTACAATGTTTTTAGCGTGGAATGAAATAAAACATTCAAAAACCAGATTCATCTTGATTATTAGCGTGATGGTTCTTGTTTCTTATTTAGTCTTTTTTTTAGGTGGTCTAGCTTATGGTCTAGCTCAAGCAAATCGTACAAGTGTTGATAACTGGAAAGCGGATGGTATCATCTTAAATAGTGAGGCCAATGGGAACTTAACCGGCTCTACAATTGACTTACCCTTAGCAAAAAAAGTCAAAGCAAAAAAGGTTACCCCATTAGGACAAAGTACAAGTGTTGCAACAATTCCTGGTCAAAGTGATAAAGTTAATATTCAAGTTTTTGGTGTTATGAAGAACCAATTTATTTCACCTGAAATTACTGAAGGAAACGTATTTTCTAAAAAGAATGACGTAGTCGTAGACGATAGTTTAAAAGAAAACGGCATAGCTATTGGAGATACTTTTAGTCTATCTAATAGTGACGAAAAGTTGAAAGTAACAGGTTTCACCACCAATAGTAAATTTAATACAGCACCTGTTGTTTATATGTCTCTAGCTAACTGGCAAGATCTTAAGTTTACCCAAAAAGATCCAAATCGTCAGGAACGTGCGAGCGCTCTTATTATAAAAGATAACCAGATCAATCAGTTGAAAAGTCCTAGTAAGGATCAAATAATCTACAATATGCCTGACTTTATCAATAAAATTCCTGGTTATAAGCCTCAAAATTTAACTTTCGGTTTAATGATTGGCTTTTTATTTGTTATTGCAGCCTTTGTTATTGGGATATTCATCTATGTTTTAACTCTACAAAAGGTAAATATGTTTGGTGTTATGAAGGCGCAAGGGATTCCTACTAGCTATATAGCCCGTGGTAATGTTGCCCAAACCTTTATTTTAGCAACCATTGGTGTTGCGATTGGTTTAAGTTTAACAAGTTTAACAGCAGTTCTTTTACCAAGTGCTGTCCCTTATCAAACGAATTACCTATTCTTAGGAGCCTTTAGTTTGGTTTTAATCGGGGTTGCCATTTTGGGTTCGCTATTTTCAGTCAGAACCATTGTTAAAATTGATCCATTACAAGCGATAGGAGGATAAATAGAGATGAGTTTATTAGAGTTAAGTCACGTTACCAAAACATTCGAAGATGGTAATCAAAAAATAGAAGCCTTAAAAGCGACCTCTTTTTCTGTAGATAAAGGTGAATTTGTAGCAGTTATCGGTCCTAGTGGTTCCGGAAAAAGTACTTTTCTGACGATTGCAGGGGGATTGCAGTCCCCTTCTACCGGTGAAGTCTTAGTCAACGGTCATCCATTAAGTACTGAAAAGGAAAAAGTAAGAGCTTCTTTACGATTAAAAGAAATTGGGTTTATCTTACAAGCATCTAATTTAATCCCATTTTTAACCGTTTCAGATCAATTTGTTTTAGTCGATAAAATCGGTGAGAAAAACGAGCCTAAGATGGATAAAATGCTTTTGTTAAAAGACTTAGGTATTGCTGATTTGGCCCAAAAATATCCGGCTGATTTATCAGGTGGTCAGCGGCAACGAGTTGCTATTGCTCGCGCCTTATATCATAATCCAAGTGTTATTTTGGCAGATGAACCTACTGCTAGTTTAGATTCTGAAAAAGCCTTTGAAGTAGTTGAAATACTAGCACGAGAAACTAAAGAAAAGCAAAAAGCAACGGTTATGGTGACCCATGATACACGATTATTAGACTATTGTGATAAAGTATATGAAATGCGTGATGGTGAACTGTCACTTGTTAGGTCTAATAAAAATTAAATAAAAAAGCATACACCTTTTTATTCAGGTGTATGCTTTTTTATTAAGATTATTACAAGTGTCATAATTCGTTTTCTAACTGTCATCTCTTTTTAACCTAATAATTAAGGACTCTTGTTATACTGTTGTTAACTTAAGGTGGCAAGATTAGTGATTTGAGCTATCTTCTCTAAGCGACTCTCAATTTAAAGGGGATTTCCTTTTACTCATCTTAATCAACCAAATAAGATTAACTAGGTATTCCGATAAGTTGTGACGACCTTGAGATTAGCGGTGCAACTCCGCTAGCCACCATTGTATTGAAAATCCTTCAATACAAATTTTTTAAATAACGAGAAATCTTCTCGTTTCGACAGCCGCGCCGTCATGGGTGCGGTCTTTTTAGTTTGGCGAGCGACTCGTTGATTACTAGTAATAATCCTCTCTGCTAACTATTTAAATATAACAGAAAAAAGCTTCTTGCTACTCTGTTTATAGTAGCAAGAAGCTGTTCATATCATTAGTTAGTTTCTTTTGAGGCTGTTGTTTCATCTTTACCTTTTAATAAGATAGTAAAACCATCTTCTTGCTTAATACGGCGTTCTTTAAGCAACGAGCCTAACGCACGTTTGAACTGCCCTTTAGAAATAGCAAACATTGTTTGGATTTCTTCTGGTGTAGATTTATCAGTAAATGGTATTTTACCTTCGGCTGATTTTTCTAAAAAGGTTAAAATCATCATAGCATCATCCGAAATAACTTCATGTGCACGTGGTTTTAGTGAGATATTAAGCGTCCCATCTGGTGATACCCCTACAATTCGCCCTTTTTGAGTTTCTCCTAAACGAGGTTCAATATAACGTTCTGACGGATGGATAAAACCTAAATAGTTATCTTCAGTAATGACATGAGTACCAGCTACTTTCAAGCGAAATGCTGTTGCCACAACATCCTTATTTAGAAAATCTTCTTTATAAACAGCTTGAACTTTTTTGCCCATAGCTTGAAAGACTGTTTCGTCAGCCAATGTTGCCCACATTCTATCTTTGTTGTCATTAATTAAGCTGACCATCAGACGGTCACCTTTTTTGGGCCAAAGCTCTCTCATTGTTGGCAATTCATCTAAAGATAAAACGACTTCTTTATCTGGTAAACCGATATCTATAAATGCTCCCAAATCTCTTCTTGTTGCTACGACTTCACCAAAATCACAACGATCTTGTGTTACTTTAGGGATATTTGTTGTAAAACGATTGTCTTGTTTCTGCCCTACATAGGCAAACCCTTCAATAGCTTCTCCTAACTCATGTTCGCCTTCAGCTTTGTCAAGTTTAAACGTGACACCTTCTTTTTGAACAAAATACGCCTGTTCATTCTCGTCTGTAATTAATCCTGTAAAGACATTTCCTAATAAATTTTGCATGCTATTCTCCTTCGTAACTCGATAATTTATTATAGCACAATTTGCTACCTAACTGGTTATTAATATCTTCCTATCCATTACTTTGCTACCTATTTTATTGAGATATATGCTATGATAAAATTAAAAGGCTGTGATAATATGATGAAGCGTATCAAAATAAGTCTGATAGGGATGTTCTTTTATGCTCTAGTAGCTTACAGCGGAAATATTTTAACCGGTTTAGCGAAATTGTCTAGTTGGCGCAGTATTTTAATCGAAACCTGTTTTTTCGGTATATTTATTTTATTATTTCAACAATTCAGAAAAACCAAAGAATCTGACGATGACTATAAATAAAAAGCGCTGTCTATTAAGACACGCTTTTTATTTATAAATGATTTTATAAAATTGCTAAAATAATAAAATTTATAATGAATAGTCCTGTCACGATCCATAAAATAGGTGAAATTTCTTTATGTTTTCCTTTTGTTAACTTCACAATAACGTAAAAGATAAATCCTACAGCAATCCCGTTTGAAATACTATAAGTTAGCCCCATAAAAATTGAGGCGAAAAAAGCTGGGACTGCATCTTCCAAATCTGACCAGTTAATCTCTTTAAAAGAGGCCATCATCATAATACCGACGAGAATTAAAGCAGGTGCAGTTGCTTGCGCAGGGACTAAACTAATAAATGGAGCAAACAAGCTACTTAACATAAATAAGATAGCCACTACAACCGAAGTTAACCCTGTTCTCCCCCCAGCACCAATTCCGGCGGCACTTTCAACGAAAGTTGTTGTATTAGAGGTTCCAAAAATCGCGCCAATCGAGGTTGCAATAGCATCTGAAAACAAGGCTTTATCCATTTTAGATTTGAATCCTCGGCTATCTTCCAGTGCCTCTTCATCTTCTTTACTAAATATACCTGTTCGTCGACCAGTTCCGATAAACGTCCCAATGGTATCAAAAGTATCAGATAAGCTAAATGCTAGAACCGTCATCAATACTTGAGGTAATTTAGCTGGGTCTTTAAATAAAGAAGGTAATCCTTCTGAGCTAAATGCTGCACCAAATGTTACCCCTAATTCTTTAATCGAATTGCTTAAAGAATTTTTTTGACTGTCCACCGCACTTACATCAACTACCCCTAACAATATACCTAATAGTGTAGTAGCAATAATTCCGATTAAAATAGCTCCCTTAATATCTAATAAGACTAGAACTAAAGTCAAAACAATACCAATAACAGCTAATATAACACCTGTATTATTGAAGTTAACTAGGCTAGGTACAATTCCACCATTTAATGACACATTAGTGACTTTTTCTCCCTCAATAACAGCATCTGTAATGGCTTGTTGGTTGCCTGTAAAACTTAATAAATTAGCATTTTTAATACCGACATAGGCCACAAAAATACCGATACCTCCACCTATGGCGTGTTGAATACTTTCTGGAATAGCTTTAATAATCAATTTTCTTATTTTCGTTACTGTGATCACAATATTAATCATCCCGCAAAGAAAAACCATTCCCAATGCTTGTTGCCAAGTATAACCTAGACCAAATACGACCGTAAAGGTGAAAAAGGCATTTAACCCCATTCCTGGCGCTTGAGCATATGGGACGTTAGCAAACAATCCCATAATCAACGTTCCGATGGCCGCTGAAATAATAGTTGCTAAAAAAACAGCTTGGAACGGCATACCTGATAAAGATAAAATCGACGGGTTAACGAATAAAATATAACTCATCGCAAAAAAAGTTGTCACACCAGCCATTATTTCTGTTCCAATTGTGGTACCGTGTTCCTTTAACTTAAAAAACTTATCCATTTGTAATTAGCTCTCCCTTAAAAATGTTATAGTTTAATACACGAACAAAAAAACCAATGAACCTTTTATAATTCGTTTATTGATCAGCTCGACCTTATTATAAAAGTAGTTTTATCTTTTTACAACCTTTTAACCTATTTAAACACTTTAAAACGAAATAATGTTCGTGTTTTATCGTTTTTTTCAGAGAATCACTATAAAAAATCAATAAAATCAACCAAAAAGACACCTCTTTTTCAGAGGTGTCTTTTTGGCTATGCTAATTTTCCTATCTTTTTACGAATTTTTTGTTCAAAGTTCTCATAGGCATAAACTATTTTTTTTATGAATTTAGAACGATAGATGGTTTTATGACAAATAGTCGCCGATAACCAACTTATAAAAATTGAGAGCAACACATCACTCGGGTATTCTGATCCGACCCATACTCTAGCCAAGCTTAACCAGCCTATCATCAATAAATAACTGATTCTGACCTGACTATACGAAGTTTTATACAGGATGAAGCAGACACTAAAGAATAGTAAACTATTATTGTTCGGGAATAACTGACTCATCTCAGATGTAATCAGTTCATTCACTTTATGCAATGTTTCAGCAGGAGGTAACTGTTCATAAAAACTACTACTTACTAGATACATAACCTCCGCTAAAATAAAGGAGCAGACGGCTGTTAGTACTTTGAACCTAGTTTTTCTTTTTTTTCTTGAACTAAACCAGAACCAGACTAACCAAGCGCTTAAAACTGAAGGCCCCCATGTAACGAATAAAACCATGATTTCGTTCAAATCATTCCCTTTATGTGCCCAATTATTAATAGCTCTGAATAAATTAACATCAATTTGCAATATAACACTCCTCCTATAAAAATATAATTTTACGCATCTCTTTAGGATTTTTCAAGTGCTATGACTAAATAGATTGTTTAGTTTCGTTTAAGTTCAATTCCACCTTCATTTACTTGGGCGGATATTTCAATTTCTGACTTAGGCCCAATGTCACCTTGATAATGACCATCCTTAATGTCTAATTGTTCATTAAAATCTGTCTCAATAGTTCCTTTTTCAGTCACGCCTCTTAGTTTAAAACCAATCTCTTTAGGAATGAATAATTTGATGTCACCACGATGACTAATTAACTCAACATTATCGTCTATTTTTTTGAAATTTCCAATAATAGTTCCTTGTTCGGTCACAAGTTTAGCAGAACCCTCAATATCACCTAACTTAATAGAGCCTCTCCTTGTTGCTAAATCCAACTTACCGTTGACTTTTTTTGCAAGTAAGTTGCCGTTAGAAATATTAGCAGTGACGTTATTCCCTTTTAATATTGACGTCCGAATACTTCCTTTTTGTACTTCAATATTTAATTTATCACTGCTAATTGAATCAGATTCTAAGTTACTATTAGTTAAAACCAGATCTGTTTCCTCAGCTTTTAAATTTTTAACAATTACATTAGAGTTATCCGTCCACAATTTAAAATTACTAAATGATAGCTGATCTTCAATATCTAGGTTACTATTATGCAAATCTAGTAGTAACAACCCCTTATAAGATTTTGGTAGATAAATAGTGACATCCTTCTTATCTTTGGCAGTATTTTTACGATTCAATTCTAACATTGAGGACATTTGTTTTGTTGTTTTTTCATCGTTATTCGCTTCTTCATGAGAGGATAAATTAACTGTTAACTGTGCTTTATCCGTTGTTTTTAATGATATATTAAAACCTGTATAGGAAAGTTTTATTTTTTTTATATCATCCAGCTCAAATAACTCTAAATGATTGTCAGGTAGTTTTTTCTCTTTTGAATCTAATGTTTTTTCCTTTTTTTGACTTCTATTTACACCTGGTTCTTTATTAAGTTGATGCGAAGGCTTTCCTTCGTCAGTACTAAGTTTATGTTTTGTTTGACTCGGTTTATCAGAACAAGCTGATAGTAAAACGAGACCTACTAATAAAAAAAGAATCTTTTGTTTTTTCATATAATTCCTCTCCAAAATAGTGATACTTTAATTATACATGTTTTTAAGAAACCAATCATTAAAAAAATTTGCCAAATAGTTCCATCTTCTCTTACTTTTAACAAATAATAGAAAAACCGTTATCCCTAGTTAAAGGCATAACGGTTTTTAATTTAATTAAAATCTTTTTCAAATTCATCCAATGACTCTTTTAATAAGGTAACAGAATAGGCCATCGTCGGGCCACCTCCAAAAGCGACACCAATCATTGCCGATTCGTTAATCTCACCTCTTGTTGCTCCTGCTTCAAAAGCTTTATAGGTATGATAAACAATACAGTACTCACATCGGCTATAAACAGCGATTGCAACACTGATTAGTTCTTTTGTTTTAGTATCCATCTCACCTTCAGCATAGTTGGTATTCAAAAGGTTCATAAATGCCTTGACGTGCTGCCCATTTGTTCTTGATAACTCTCTTAATCCACCAGAAAAATCATTTAACATTTGTCTAACATCTTTTGCCATTTTACATTCTCCTTTTAGATATGTGATATTATTCACTTTCCCTACAAGACATACTTTACACGCTAATACTTGCTGTGTAAAGTGTAAGAGGAGAATTACCTTAAATAGTCTAATTTACATCCCTTTATTAAATACAAAAAAGACTAACAAAAGTTATTTTTGCTAGTCTTTTTATATTTAATAACTTAATTTTCATCCGTATTTACTAAATTTAGTACCATTCTATCTAATACTTTTTTAAATGTAGCCAACTCATCGTCTGAAATGTTCCTTATCGCATCTTGATGGAATTTTTCACCAATTGGCAGCAATGAAGACCTGATTTTTTCGCCTTTAGGAGTCAAGCTGACTCTAATAATTCGACGATCTTTGGGATCTCGTATTCTCTTACACAACTCATCTTGTTCCATTCTATCTAGTAAACGTGCAATGGAAGATTCTTTACTATTGGTTTTAGCACCCAACTCTTTTTGTGATAAGCCATTACTTTGACCAATAAAAAAAAGTGCAGTCCATTGTGCATTTGAAATATCATTCTTTTTAAGTCGCTTATTAAACTCATCTACAATTGTTTTGGAAGCATCTTTAGCAATGAATCCTATACAGTCTGTCAAATCAAACATCCTTGTCAAAACCCCTTCTCTAATCAATACCTCTAGTATACAGGCGAAGCTTAATTTTAACAAACTAGTACGCTTTAGTTAGTTTAACTGTGAAAAATAAAACACTCTCCTTCTTAACTCGAAAGTGTAGGAAAAACATAATCCAGTCTAGAAATACATGATAGATTATATCGGGACAAGACTCTAATAAATAATTAATGAATTTTTATATAATCAGTTAAAAAAACTTTTCAACTTTATTTTTTAGCCAAAGTTAAAAAGTTTTTCCTCATATTATTCTGTAAGAACTCTAACTAATTAGTATTCACGAAACCTTTTATAGTTAGCATTCGTAGTTAGTGCCTCTATTCATCAGAGCTCGCTACTCTAATGAAAGAGCTCCCCCTATTGTGTAATAGCTATCTTATCCCCAACGCAATCCGTGCATATCTGCTCATGCGATCAGTCGTCCATGCAGGATACCAAACTAACTTCACTTCAGAATCCGTGACTTCCGGGACTTCTTTCAAAGCTTCTAAAATTTGTTCTGTAATGACATCAGCTAAGGGACATTGATATATCAATATTCTCATGACAAAAAAGTAATGAAATTTCTTTCGTTAACTTTTTATTTGTATACTTATTTTACCATTAAAAAAGTGTGAATTCTAGTGGAATTGGGCTTGGGCTACATACTAGGAAGAGGATTAATTACTCTGTTTAGGTTAGTATCCGTATAAAATTCATCTTTTCCTACTACGATGCAAATAAAATAACAATTAATCTATAGTCTAAACGTAATTTCACACTCTTCAGCAGTAATATTCACACTGCCCTCTTTCTTAACAAAAATACTCACTGGTTTTCCACCTGTTTGATTGTTCGTTCTTTTGTGTTGGCAATTTATAGCTTTACATCTTCAATATAACCACGCTTGCCACTTATAGATATTTTGTTATTCCCTCAGCACTATATAAGCTTGCTTCATCCCCAAACTTATTACTTTAAAACTATTTAATTAATTTGAGTCATACCCCAAACTAATAATTTCCCTGTCAGCTCTACTAACTTAGGGTGATTTTCTAAAAATGAGGTAAATTTACTTAACGCTCCACTTTCCTCTTTATTCTCAGACTTAACTATTTCTACAATCTCAACGGCTTCAACCTTCTCACTATCGGAAAGTGTACTTAGATATTTTTCTATTTCATTCAAAGTATTTCCATAATTATTATTCTGAATGTTATTTGTACCTATTTGTGCTCCTGAAAAATCACCGCCATTAAAATTAAACACTGTACCACTTGTTTCATTATTTCTTTGTTTAAAATCGTTTTCCATAATCTCAAACCCTCTTGTAGTGACTCTCATTTCATGTCTTATAAAAAAAGGTTTATTCGATGCATATTTTATCGATAAGCCTTTTACCAATCCTGTAGAAATTGCTTCTTGAACCAAATCGAAATAATCTTTTTCTCTCATTCTATCGTTTGGAATCTGCAACTCGCTATCATCGTTTTCTACTCTTTCTAAAAATACTTGCATTTCTTTATAACTATTTTTTGCAGTCATTCTAATAGGCTTAGCTTCTTCAAGTAATTGTTCCAAAAATACTTCCCCGCTTGCTGTTAGAAAAACACTAGCCCCGTATACCATGGCACCTGACATATACTCTTCAACTTTAGCTCCATGAATATATCCTTGATTAATCAAATATGTATAATAATTGCTGTGGACAGTATCTAAATCTAACTCTAATGAGTTTGGTGAATTATCTCTTATTAATGTCAAAATTTCTTTATACTCTGAATTATTAGACAAAATAGTTTCCTCACTTTCTTTAAATATATAAATACATATTTAGAAAAGATTACTTTACAGCAAGCGATTCTCGATATTCTTCTGCATCTACATCAGCTCTAAAATCAATTGTTAGCTCTCCATAATCAGCCAGTTTTTCTTCTATTTTGCCAATAGAAACCTTAAAGAACTCTTTTCTACTATTTACTTTATTGATTCTATAAGAATCAAAATAGTGATGTAATTCTGATTCTAACTTATAAGCATCATAACTGAAAATCAGTGCATGAACATCAAATTTAAAAGGAACGGATGCACTGCTTAATTCACTAATCCGTTCTAACGGGTCAATTCGCCGTGTAACACCAATCTTAACAACTTCTTTCCCAAATGCTCCAATGTTACTAATTATATATACGTAGCCTGCTGATGCATGAGCCGTTCGATAATCTAATTCTTCTTTTTCATCTTCTCGTTCTTTGACTTTAACTCCCAAGTCAATGATTTGGGCTTCTATCGATTTCTTTTCTTCCTCACCAACAGCGGACTTTAATTTTAGTTGTAAATCAGTAATTAAGTTTTGATAATGTTTAATATCTTTGTCTATCAGTTTTTTCTTACTTTGGATTTCCTTTTGTAAAGCTTTTTCTTCTCTTTCACGTTCACGCTGTTCTCTTAATTCTTCCTTTTCGTCTTGCTTTTTTCGTTCGTACTCATATGCTAAATATAATTCCTCTAATTTTAAATTTAAAAATTGAACAGTTAGCGAAATTAAATTTGATTTATTTAGTTTATTCAGTTGTTCAAACGATTTGTTAATTCTATTTTCAATCGATTGAATATTATTATACTTAACTTTATTTATTGAAGCTTCGCACTCATTATTAAATGACCTTAAAATTTGTTTGATATTATCATTTGTCATTTTTCTTCCTTTAACTTTACTTCCGTCCACAGTCCAATTTTCAGAATAATTTACAGCACTTTTATCTTTTATCATTTGTTTCTGTAGGGAACGAACATCAGTCAGCTTTTCTTTATAACCTAACGCACTAGCGAAATTATACTTAGGTGTATACAAACCAAACGATTCCATAAAGAGGTCATCTTCAAGTACAACAAACTTCGTTTTTAAATTATCTATCTCATCTTGCTTATCGCTTATATCGCTGACTATTTTACTGTAAATTGATTGTTTATTCGTAATTTTTTGTTCATACTCTTTTATGCTTGTTTGTTGCTTTAATATTTCTTCACCTAGTTCTATAACTGTCATCTGCTCGACAGATAAACTTTTATTTTTTACTTCATTTAAGTCGTTTTTTAGTAATTCAATTTCTTTTTTATATTCATTTACTTTAAACAAATCAAATATTCCCATAAAAACATCTCCTAAACTTTTTAAAGTACAACTATTCTCAATAAAATCAGAATTTTATAGCGAATAAAAATATTATTAAATTCTTAAATCAACTAACAAAATTAATTATTCCCTAATATGCAGCTTTTTCTTCTTTTCTACCCATATATAAAAATTCCATTATTAAATTAAATTTTGTTATTTCAATTATATTTCCTTCTACAATTCCTAATTCTTTATACAATCCCTTTGCATTTTCAAAAGTAGTGTATCTTTTACCTTTCATTTCTATTTGCAAGCTAACTAATTCGATCTTTTTTTTGCATAAATCATACATATTTGAGCTATTACTTATTATAAGTTCAGCCATTTCATTATCCATATTATTCTTTAAATTCTTTCTAGCTTCTTCAGAAACTGAACTCATTTGTTCTAAAATCATTTTTCTATCTTCAATCCAAATAATTGCATCTTGTTTAGTTTTAGTTTTTAAGATAGATAACACTAATTTATCAATAACATAAACATTATCTTTATAATTATTTTCATTTAAATAGGTCAATACTTTAAACCTTATTACTGGAGGAAGAATTGAAAAAGCACTAATAACAGGGTTATTATAACCAAATTCGTACTCCTCAAAATAGGTAATTAATAAATAGGCGTACATGTTGAATAAACTATCTACAGATTTCTCAAACTCATTATCTGTAAATTCATTAACATTTTGTGTATGAGTTGCATCATTACCAAGAAGCTTAATACTATCAATTGAATCTATTAAAAATTTATTATTATTAGTTTTTTTTTTAACTAATTTCCTTATCTCCGATCTACCTAATGTAAGAAATTCACTTTCTGAAAAATCTAAAATTCTTCTCAAAACAATTTCTGCTAATTGTCGAATAACTTTTAGTTTTCCTCGATTAGTAATTCCTTCAACATAAAAAGCATCATTTATACAATCTGTTGTCATTTGTTTAAATGTCTCATTATTAAATTTATCCATGTTACCATCCCTTAGTAATAATTTATTTTTCATCTCTAATCCTATAAATCGTATTCCTCGCCACATCCAACTCTTTAGAAATATGAGTTATTGGAACATCTTTCTCCAACATCTCAACTATCTTTTCATACGTTAAACGTTTCTGTTTATCAGTTGAATCAGAACTATAAGCCAAAGGACGTCCCTTGTACTTATCTTTTTCTTTAGCCAACTCAATACCCTGTCTTTGCCTCTCACGTATCTGTTTACGCTCATTCTCAGCCGTGTACTTGAACAGTTCGATGATTAGGTTATTCAGCAACCTCCGCAAGTTATCGTTTTGTATACCGCTTAAAGAGGGTAAATTAAGGATTTCAAGTGTTGCCCCTTTATCTTGTATTTGGTTCATAACACTCGTAACTTCTTTATTATTACGACCTAAGCGGTCAAGTTCTGCTGCAACTATTATATCATCTTCTCTAATATAGTTAAGCATCTCTTTTAATTGTGGTCGATTATTATCTTTCCCACTTAATTTATCCAAAAATATTTTAGTGACTTGCGCACGTTCTAACAATTCGAATTGTCTTTCTAAATTTTGTTCCTTAGACGAAACTCTAGCATATCCTATCTTTGTCATCGAAGTCCCTCGTTTCTAATTTTTATATAATGAACATGTATATTGAGCACTCTTAATCCATTATATATCAACAAACCACTACTGTATAGATAGGGTACACTTAAAAAGAACAAAAATAAACCCTAATTATAAAAAAGGGCTCTAAACTATCTTATGTTTTTGTATCTATCTCTTAAATGATTGGATATATTATAATGTAATCAACTTTTCATTCATATTTTCATTTAAAAATACCACCCATTCATCCACTAATTTAGATATTCCTTCTTAAACCGTGTTAATTCTATTTCCATCTTTTTCAATTCTTCTTTAATTTAAATATATCTGAAACTATTAACCTAATTATATTAACTTTTTAAAATCAAATCGCACACGCTTGTTACAATTTCATTCATTTGCATTACGTCAAAGCCATCTCCCTTAAGATAGTCATAATTTTTACGCATTTGTTTATTTATTTCTTTTTCAAAATTGTCTTTACATATATTTCGCAACTGAATTTTTAACCCTGATAAATTCCTGTGTGAGGACTAACTCTAATGTTAGGGCTAATACGACTTGCATTGCCGATAATTTTTATCTCTCTTTCTGCTGAAATATAGCTATATTGCTTATCATGCTTTGTGATAAAAACATAGTTCTCTCTCACTATATCATAATAATCAAAATAAAGAGAGGCGACTCTCAAATACTTCATATATTCTTTATAAACAAGCGCTGAGCAGTGAACGACTCTGTCTTTCTTCCCCTTGCCATTCTCAACAATAATTTGTGATTCTTTAATATGTTGATGTTCCAGATTCATAACTTCATTTATGCGAAG
The DNA here is from genome assembly GCF_029144185.1 of Vagococcus intermedius. Lineage (NCBI taxonomy): Bacteria > Bacillati > Bacillota > Bacilli > Lactobacillales > Enterococcaceae > Vagococcus > Vagococcus intermedius. The sequence goes on from NZ_CP110232.1 coordinate 1,188,852, forward strand.
ACCAGTATCAACTAACAATAATAATAATAAATAGTTTCGTTCATTGGTGAACTTCGTTTGTAAGCCCAAATGATACTTGTCCTTCCGTTTAACACTACTAAAAGTTCGTTGCCTCGCAAACTTCAACATGCATATTACCTCTTTATCTGAAAAAGTATTTATGATTACTTGCCTCTCCTTTATCCATTTTACGTATAAGCAAGGGTTCTCTTTTTCTCTCATGTAATTCTCATCTACACAGTACCTAAAAAACGCTCTAACACTACGTAAATGGCTGTTTACATAACTTTCAGCTTTTCCTTCTTCAATATTTTTGATGAGAAAACCACGTATGTGAGATACGGTCACCATACTCAATGAGTCTACATTTTGTTCTGCCAAAAACGAAAAAAATAATCTAAGTGTTTTTTGATGTTTTTTTATTGTCTTTGGTGATAATCCTCTAGCTCTATCACTAAATGACATTTCTTCAACTAAATCCTTTAATAACAACTTTTCCATAACAAAAAACTCCTCCATTAACTTATTAGTTAACGAAAGAGTTTATTAGTTTTTTGTCATTTTAATATGGTATCCGATTAAAAAAACACTCATTTACTAGATAGTCCAAGTTTTAATATCCCAGTCTTGGACACCATACTAGTTGAGTTTTCCCCTCATTTAATTTTAATCAAAACCTCTGTAAACATTGCTATAGCGCCTATCTTATTCCCAACGCAATCCGTGCATATCTGCTCATGCGATCCGTTGTCCACGCAGGATACCAGACTAACTTCACTTCTGAACCAGTCACCTCTGGGACGTCTTTTAGGGCTTGGTAAATATTATCAGTTAAGACATCAGCTAATGGGCAACCCATTGTTGTTAGTGTCATTTTCACTGTACAGAAACCATCTGTGGCTAATTCTACCTCATAAATTAAACCTAAATTAACAATATCAATCCCTAACTCTGGGTCAATAACTGTTTCTAAGGCAGTTAAAATACGATCTTTAATTTCATCTGTTTGTTCTGTTGACCATTCTGTATTTTCGCTCATCTTGTCAACCTCCCTCTATTCTACTCTAACATATGATAACTGTTTCCTAATTATTTGTAAATGCTAAAGTCTCACAACTTCAAGAATAAATAAAAAGCCACTCGCCTCTAAGACGAATAGCTTTTACTTTAATGCATTTCCTGAGATAGGGCTTGGGCTTGAGCTGCTTTTTCTTTTAAGTAAGCTCGTTGTTGATCTTCATTCCAGTAAGCTCCCATGACAGTCTGAGTCGGCACGATATTAATAAAGGCATTTGGGTCAACCGTATAAACTGCTTTTTCTAAGTCGAACAATTCATAACGGCTTACTACCATCATAATAACGCTACTTTCTTGGTTAGAAAACCCGCCTTTTGAAGGTAAAAGTGTCATACCACGTGTTACAGTTGTTTTAAGTTCTTCCACAACTTCTCCTGACTTACTTGAGATAATAAAGGCTGTTACTTTTTGACTACCTGTATGGATGGTATCAATCACTTGTGTTAGACAATAAATGGAAATAATGGTATACAACGCACTTTCCCAACTAAAAATAGTTCCTGCTAATAAAATAATTAATAAATTCATTGAGAACATCATATTTCCAACAGATTTCCCTGTCGTTTTAGCAATAACAAGAGCAATAATATCTAGGCCCCCTGTTGTAAAACCAAGTTTTAAACAAAAACCAGCTCCTACTCCAACTAACACACCACCAACAATAGCATTCATTAATGGATTAGTAGTCACAACATATTGAGGAATCACCATTGTTGCTACAGACATCGAAATTACTGTTAAAAAGCTAAAAACAGTCGCTGACTTCCCTAATTTTAACCAGCTCAAAATAAATACTGGGATATTCAATAGAAAAATCAGGAGTCCGGTGTTTAAACTCATCCCGACATACATTTCTAATACGCTTGATACCAGCTGAGCAATACCATTAAGCCCGGCTGAAAAAACATTGGCTGGTATTAAAAACATATTAAGGGAGACCGCAGATAACAAGCCTGTGGCTACGATTACAACTAATTTCATAAATACTTCATTTTGCAAAATCCAATTTTTATTTTTTTTCATCTAACACTTCTCCTTTCATCTCGTTACAAGCCTAGAATAGCAGTTTATTTTTGTTATGGAAAGACTTTTCACTCATTTTTAGTAATAATCTTTTTTTCTTTTCTTATGAAAAAAGAATAGTTATAAAAATAACTGATACCTGCAATATTTTCAACTCAAAGGATAACTAATTTAATATAGAGTAATTAAGTTTAGCCAGCAAAAATAAAAACTGCTAGCACGAAGTGCTAACAGTTTTTGTCATTTGAAATAATCCAAGTATCATTGCAAATAGGTATAGATAATGATAGGCTTAGCATACCTTTTCTTTCAAGGAAAGTAAATAGGTAAAAGATAAGTTCTAATATTATTTTCTAACTCATAATTTAAATAATAATGACTTTAACATCTAGCCTATGTTATTATTTAACTAATATAAAAGAGAGCTACTCTTACTTATTTTAAAAATATGGAGGGATAATAATGGCAAAAGATGCAAGTTTTGATATTGTTTCAGAAATTAATCTTGAAGATGTTAAAAATGCAGTACAAGTTGCTATGAAAGAATTGACGAATCGTTTTGATTTTAAAGGGTCAATCGCTAACATAACAATTGAAAATGGTAAATTATTGGTCGTCGCTGAAGATGACTTTAAAATTGAACAGGTCAAAGATATTTTGTTTAGTAAACTTATTAAACACGGCGTCCCAACTAAAAATATTCACTTTAGTGACAGTCAACACGCCCTTGGCGGTAATGCTCGACAGTACGGTGAGCTAGTTAGTGGTATTGATCGTGATAATTCAAAAAAATTAATAAAAGCGATTAAAGATTCCAAATTAAAAGTTAAAGCGACAATCCAAGATGAGCAAATTCGCGTTTCAGGAAAAAGCAGAGATGATCTCCAAGCGGTTATGGCACTATCTAAAAAATTAGAGTTACCCATTGATTTACAATTTACAAATTTCCGTTAAACAAAAAAGACAATTCACACACGACATGTGTGAGTTGTCTTTTTTGTTTTTTATCTCGGTTTAATGTGTTATTTATAGAAATATATTGTAAACACTCTCTTTAAATGTTAACCTTTTAAAAAAACAGGTTAACAAGAAAGGGATATGTTATTTTTATGAAAAAAACACCACTAAAACATCTGATTTTTAATGCACAAGCAGCTATTTTAATTGCGATACTAGCTCAATTTACTTTGCCTTTGGGCCCTATTCCTTTAACTGGCCAAACTTTTGCCGTAGGGTTAATAGCTACCCTATTATCGCCTAAAAACGCTACACAAGCTCTTTTATTATACTGGTTATTAGGTTTAATTGGTCTGCCAGTCTTTGCTGGTGGCTCAAGTGGCTTGCCTGTCTTTTTAGGCCCTACCGGAGGGTATCTATTAGGATTTTTATTAACAACACTGATTACAGCCAGCCTACTACATAATAATTCTATAACCTTTTTCAAAGCTAGTTACGCTAATTGTTTGGGTGCCTTAGCGACTTTATTAGTTGGCACAATTTGGTTAAAGTATCAAACATCACAGCCTTGGGATATAGCCATTAAAATAGGTTTTTACCCTTTTATTATACCGGGAATTATAAAAGCAATTGGAGCGGGCATTTTAGGCCTAACCGTGAAAAAACGTCTTGAAAAAGCTAAAATTTTTTTAAATTAGACTATTTTTATACTAATACCCACTTTTTTTGTAAACAAATTTTTTCTTTATATGTTATTATGCTAGGGTAAACACCTATTATTTCTAGAATAATTGCATAGGAGAGACTATTTTGAAAAAGATAAAATTATTAAGCGCTACTCTACTCGCTGTCTTAGTTCTTACCGCTTGTAGTCCATCGCTCAAACCCAAGGAAGAAAAGAAACAAGATCTAACAGAAGACACTTCTAAAAACAAGACTAAAAAGAAGGAACCTTCAGAAGAAACACCTTTAAAAGATAAGACCAACAAGAAAAAGAAGACAACGTCCCAGAAAGACGATAAAGAGCACAGTAATACTGAAAACACTCACAATAAAAAGAAAAACAACGCGAAGCTCGATAAAAATAAAACTGTCACAAATGAGTCGGAGCAACAGTCAGCAAAAAATGATGATAAGGGTCAGACTGATAATAAAAAAACAGCTATGAAAAAAAAGAAAGAACAGCTTCCAGAACCTGAAGGCGTACAAGATGAAAAAATCTATACTACAGACTGGAATACTAATTGGAATGGTCTTGAAACTAGCATTGGCGAGGTCTCAGTTGTCAAGATGGACCCTGAGGTAATGGCAGATTCGGGTATCGAAGGTCAAGGTTTAGTTGGCGTTAAATTCTCTTTAAATAATAAGAGTGATATTCCTTTAGACGTTTATCCTGATCAATCACAATTAAATATTAATGGACAAATTGTTGAAGCTAACATGTTAGCTAGTGACCAAATAGGTGGACAAGTACAATCTGGTGAAACAAAGGAAGGTTTTGTTATTTATAATCTACCTGAATTAGAAAATATCGAAGAGTTAACAAATTTTAATGTCGAGTGGCGTGCCAGTCATGATGAAGAATTAGTTGAAGACCAAGAAACAGCCTTTGACACTGTTTATGAAACGGGTAATGATTCCAGTTATCAAGAATTTACAGCGAATATCCAATTAAAATAAAAAGAAATTAAAGAGGTAGAAAATGCTACTTCTTTTTTTTATTTGATGCGATCAGTATATTTACAAAAAAAATACTTCATGTTATATTTGTTGTTCTATAATCAATTAACTGACAACTGATTAGTAATTACTAATTTAAATAATATGGAGGCTAGTCAACTATGACAACACATATCTATAAAAATAATGATTTTTCAGCTATTATGAAGGGACGCCGCTCAATTAGAAAGTATGATACGACTGTCAAAATTAGCCAAAGCGAAATGACAGCTATCTTAAAAGATACTATTACTGCCCCCTCTTCTATTAACATGCAGCCTTGGCGTTTTGTCGTTATTTCCAGCCCTGAAGGCAAAGAGAAATTAAAACCATTGGTTAAATTTAATGCAACTCAAAATGATACTTCCGCTGCGATGATTTTAATTTTTGGAGACTTAAATAATTTTGATAATGCAGACAAAATTTTATCTCAAGCTGTTGCAGAAGGATTGATGCCAGAAGAAGTGAAAAAACGTCAGCTAGAGATGTTTACTCCCATTTATAATAATATGTCAAAAGAAAAACTAAAGGATATTGTCTTAATAGACGCTGGGCTAGTTGCGATGCAATTTATGCTAACTGCTAGAGCTTACGGTTACGATACCAACCCAATTGGTGGTTTTGATCACGATAACTTGGCTCAGACTTTTGGTTTAGATTCTGACCGTTACCTACCAGTGATGATTATCAGTATTGGTAAAGCAGACGAAGATGGGTATTCTTCTGTCCGTTTACCTGTAGATGATGTCACTACTTGGGTTTAATACGCTATAAAAAGAACGTGCCAGACTGTTGAAAAGTCTGACACGTTCTTTTTATGATTTACTTTTAGATAGTTTCTCGGCTACGATTGCGATATTTATTAATAGCAATTGTTACAACAAAGGATAAGAAAACTACTAAAGCAAATAACATTGTTGGTATTTCAATATCAATCATAGGGATTGATAAAAATAGTTTGATACCAATAAAGAAGATCAAGAAGTAAGCCATGCCTTCTAATTCTGGAATTTTATCCATCCAGCTTGCTATAATTTGTGCGATACCACGCATGCATAGGATACCAACAAACCCTCCTAGTAAAATGACTACAGGATTATCTGATACTGCTAAAGATGCTAAAACGGCATCTACTGAAAAGGCAATGTCCATTAGTTCAATTGAAATAACGGTCTGCCAAAAACCACGTTTTTTGCTTGATGTTTCATGTTGATCTAGCTGCTCCTTATTTCTGCCAAAAAAGTGCTTATAAGCTAAATAAACTAAGTAGAGTGCACCCAATACTTTTATTTGCCATAAATGAATTAAAAATGTCCCTAATCCTATCGCAATAAATCTAAAAATATAAGCTCCCCATAAGCCATACGTCAATGCTTTTTTTCGATCTTTAGGGTCATCTAAGGTTTTTGTTTGAGCGGCAAGTACTACAGCATTGTCAACTGACAACAAGCACTCCATTACTACTAACGTTAATAATAGTACCCAAGAACTTGATGATCCTAGAAAATCCAACCAATTCGCCTTATCAAAGAACGGTTGATACAACTTAATTAATACGTCCAAATCATTCCCTCTTTCTTTTCACCTAGCGTCACTAAAATCCAATTAGCAACAGAGAATAGTATCTCATATTTTCAGAAATTTTTCATCTTAATAAACTTAGATTACCGATTAAATAAATCTCATGATTATATAATACAATGTCTATCTTAAATCCCAAAAACCACCTCATGATAACTGAATAAGTTAGCTTGAAGTGGTTTTTGGGGTTGATAAATTAAGGTTTCTTTACTTGCTAAGATTAGCATTAAAAGTCAGTAACATCACGTTTCCGCATGATGTCACTAACACAGACTACTATTTAAATTAGCTATAGTAAATACACATTTTTTTGAGATAACAACTAGCCTCATTAGAAAGCGGACGCAAATCCTTCATTTTATAGTTTTATCGCTATTAAGATAACAGTATAATTTTTTTCATAAAAATTGATTATTATGAGACGACTATGGCTGATTACACTCCTATTTTTAAAAAATGATACGATTCCTTTCTAGAAACAGCTGCTCTTAAAACTTTTTCACCCTCAAATAGATCCGGAGTCATTTCCAATCTAGAAATTTGATTGTCTTCAAACGTTTTAATTGTCAAAATTAATTTTTCTGGATTTAAGCCATAAGCTGAAGTGTATTGGGTATATTGAATAGTTTCCTCTTCAGGATTAAAGGGACTCGTTTTACGAATTGCACCGTAAGGTATATCAAATTGATTTAATAAATTATACGTATGATGCAATGCCTCTTCAACATTTTCTGGTACTACCATCAAATCACGTAAAATAGCGGCTCTGACAAAACGTGACTGGGGTGTAAAGTCTCCAGGTAATCCCGTTAAACCACTTCCAAGTCCTCCTGAAAATACTTCTTGCTCTCCAATATTACGAGTAGGAGTTGCATAACAACTCAGTCCAGTATAATTTTGTAAGTTCTTTAAATGCCAATCAAAGTGAGGCGTATTAGTAAATACTTTAACTTTATTATCTGTGATGGTAAAACCGTCATAATGATCTGGTTCAACTGAAATCGAGGCCCCACTTTGATCATAAAAGACATAGTGCTGGGGCTGAGCATCTCCTAATAAGTTCTTAACATTAGCAACTTGAACATCTTGATTGATATGTTCTTTAATATCTTGAACAGACGAATAATTAGCTAAAACGTAGGTCACAACTTCTTCACCACGTAGTGGCGTTTTGTTCAATTTTTGAATCGTTTCTAATTCGGCGTATTTATTGTAGCCATTGCCAAAATAAAAGGAGCCACCTGCTAAACCTTTTTCGTTGACACCGTCCATAATTAGTTCGGTTTCACTTGTTTCTGATAAGATATTTTTCAAATCAGGCATTTCCTTGGACATTTTATCGCGAAGATTCATATCCGCCATTTTCCCATCCATTACGACTGCGAGAGTCGCATACTTAAAAGTAATTGGGCTTAGTAGCTGTGATTTAGACACAAATTTTCTGGGGATAATTGCTGCTTGAACTGGTAAAGGTAAAGCGTATTCTTGCGTTCTACCAAACGTCACCTGTCCATCTTTTGTAACGAAACCAATACCTGTACACATAATAATTTCCTCCTCCTATTAATGCTTATAACTTACTCACTAGTTTATATTAAAAGTACATTTATTGTAAAGATTATTATTGTAGAAATTTAATTTTCGACGTATACTGTAGAAAATACTCCATCATCTACTCATTCCCTTTGCCAATTTATGGACTTTTAATTCATTCATCTTATACATTAGATCTTTCAGTTATCCACTAGGAGGGATTCTATGTTTTCAATTTTCCTTAAACAAAATGAACGTTATAGTTTAAAAATTTTGATTTTTATTGCTAATAAGTCTCATTTTACGGCTTCGGATATCCAAAGTCTTTTGAAAGTATCCGCTAGTTCTGTTCACCGACTAATCAAAAATCTCAATAGTGAGTTAATAGTCTTAAGTAATCACTCTATTAGAATTACTAAAAAAGATAAAATTTTTTATCTTTTTTATAATCATTCATCATTTTCCTTAACTCAGTTAATTGAATTACTGATGAAACAATTTTTAGAAAAATCGATTACATTTACCATTTTGACTAGCGTCATTTCAAATAACCATATCCCAGTCGTAAAATTAGCACAAAAAATAAATATTTCAACTAGTTACCTTTATAACTGCCTAACTGATATTAATAAAAAACTAGCACCCTACCACGTCCAACTGATCCTTAAGCATCAGAAAATAAAGCTAGTTGGGGATGAAGCTACACTAGTGATTTTTTTATTTTTGGTTAGTGAGTCGTTGACTCGTTTTACTATTTTAGACAATAAAAATGCTTTGTATCACCAACAAACCTTTCAAACTACTTCTCATAATTTAAATGAAACACAGCACGATACCCTATCTCAACTCCTATCCATCGCCCGTACGCGACACGCTTTTCAAAAAAACCTAATTATAAAAAATCATGACATTTTTGAAATATTAAACAACATTGTAACTGAAAATAATTTACTAGTTAGGTATTCGCATTTATTTGAGGAACAATCTGACAGTCTTTTATTTTACAATTTATTTGAAAGGTTAATTATTCTCACGAGTGAATCATATGACCAGCGACTGACTAGAGGCTATCAACTTTATCAAATCAAGAACAATGAACTAATTCGTCTAGCTAAAAAAATAATCCGTTATTTTCAAACAAATGCGTTGGCTTACCCTAAATCAATCTCAGCAGATAACTTTTTTGAAACCTTTTATTATATTTGTCTGTTTTCTTCTTGTATAGACTTACTATCAATGGACTATATTTATCAATTTAGATACCGAGATAGACAACAATTATTTGAAGAAGAGAGTCGGTACTACTCCCAGACAGAACAACATATTCAACAAGTTGTCCGTTCTATTATTTCATCATATTCTAAGTGGGATATCAAACAGAAAGATGCTTATACCGTTTGCATCTCTCGTATTTTACATACTAATTTCTCACCGCCTGTTGTTGCAAAAGTGTCTATATTTTTACACTTTCCAGAGTCTATCTATACTGAACAAGCAGTGAAAAAACAGTTAAATTTTTATTTTTCAAATACCTTTATTAACTATGAGACTGATATTAGCAAGGCGGATATTGTGATTAGTGATCGTTTTATGACTCTACCTGTTGATATCTCATTTTTTCTATTTTATGATATTAAATCGCCTTTCTTATGGGAGAAGTTATTTATCAGACTGACGACTTATTTAAATCAGGCAATCACACGATTCCCTGATCACGCATAGCTTGCGCTACTTTGAGGAATCCGGCAATATTCGCACCAACAGCATAATCTATCTTATTATCAACAGTCCCAAATTCGACGCATTTATCATGGATATTTCTCATTATTTGTTTAAGTTCTTGATCTACCTCGATTGGTTTCCATGAATAACGCAGACTATTTTGAGTCATCTCTAAACCAGAAACAGCCACACCTCCGGCATTAGCTGCTTTAGCCGGACCAAATAAAATATCATGTTGCTTTAACAAGTCAAAAGCTTCTTTAGTAACTGGCATATTACTAGCTTCGCAAACACAAATGATTCCATTACTTAGTAATTGCTTAGCATCTTCTTCCGTCAATTCATTTTGACAAGCTGAAGGGATCGCAATATCAACTGCGACTTCCCAAGGTTTTCGCCCAAGAATATAAGGGAGATTATAACGTTTAGCATACGCTTCAACTGGTAAATGGTCACGGCACCATAAATTTTTAACAAACTCAATTTTATCGCCCCTAATTCCCTGTTCATCATATACGTACCCTTTCTTGTCTGATATAGTGACTACTGTTCCACCTAACTCTGTTATTTTTTCAATTAAAAATGAGCCAACATTTCCATAACCAGATACGGATACCCGTTTTCCTTTCAGCTCACTACCTGCTTTTCTAAGCATATTATCTAAAAAATAAGCAACGCCATATCCTGTCGCTTCAGGTCTGAAATAACTACCGCCCCATTCCATTCCTTTACCTGTTAAAACGCCTGTAAACTCATTAGTTATTTTCTTATATTGTCCAAATAGATACCCAATTTCACGTTTATTAACACCTAAATCACCTGCAGGTATATCCGTATGTTCGCCAATATGACGATATAGCTCTGTCATATAAGAGTGGCAAAAACGCATAATCTCTCTGTCTGATTTTCCAGTACTATCAAAATCAGCTCCTCCTTTGCCACCACCTAAAGGTAGCGATGTCAAACTATTTTTAAATATCTGCTCAAATGCTAGAAATTTTAAAGTACCTAGGGTGACATGTGGTGAAAATCGTAACCCACCTTTATATGGCCCAATAGCGCTGTTAAATTCCACACGCCATCCTCGATTAATTTGAACAGTATCCTCATCATCAATCCAAGGAACACGAAAAGTAATCACTCTTTCTGGTTCAACCAAACGTTCTAACAATTTATCTTCTAACCATGTAGGATTCTCTTTGAGATAAGGAGCTAAAGACTCTATTACCTCACGAACAGCTTGATGAAATTCAACTTCTCCCGCATTTTTAGAAACGACTTTTTCCATAAATCTTGTTATATCAAATGTCATCCGAACTCTCTCCTAACTTAATTAATTTAACTTTTATAAATCATCTTCTGCATAGCGAGCAGTCATTACTTTGCGATGCGTATAAAATTCAACAGCATCTTTACCGTTAGCATGTAAATCACCAAAAAATGAATTTTTCCAACCTGAAAAGGCAAACCAAGCTAATGGAGCTGGAACACCTAAGTTGATTCCTAACATTCCCGCATCGATTTTTTCTCTAAAATA